>NZ_JBWKUV010000001.1:65443-1382079 GCF_059421025.1 Roseateles sp. GW821-FHT03B02 | reverse complement strand
CGGAACACCGCCAAGCCCTTGCGGTCCTGGCCGTGCAGGTGAAACGAGTGCTTGCCCAGGTCGATGCCGACCATCGTTACAGAGTCCATGATGACCTCCGCCACATAGAAGAACACCCCGGCAACTTATGTCACCGGGGTGTTCGGGGCAAACACGAGATGGGGTGACCATCTCATTAAAGCCCCCGGCCAGTGGCGCGGGGGCTCTTGTGCGGGCTGAAGCCGGGGCTTACGGGCGCTCGCGCTTGGGCAGGGCGGTCATGCCCTGGACGGCCGTGGCGCTGGGCACGGCGAAGAAGGTCCACACGCTGTTGGCCGGGAAGGCCAGCGAGGTGTTGGTGTAGATCGCCGTGGCCGAGGTCGGCACCGTCACGTCGACCTGCGAGGCGGTCGTGGACGAGATGCTGTTGGGCGCGGAGGCCGTGCCGGGCAGCGTGTTGGACGCGATGGCGCTGAAGTCGACGTTCAGCGACACGCCGGCGGTCTGCGCGGCGATGGCATTGACGAGACGGATCTTCACGTTGCCGGAGACGGTGGGCAGGCGGTTGTCGTCGTCCAGCACCGACATCTTGGGTGCGGCGGCGTCGCCCCAGACCAGCAGCGTGGTGTCCTTGCCGGCGGTCAGCGTCGGGGCGTTGAAGGGGTAGGTCACGCCACCGACCGTCACGGCGAGCGTGCTGGCACCGGCGCTGGTCGTCACGTAGTCGCTGATCAGCGGGCTGATCGCGCTGCTGAACATCTGCTGGCCGTTGATGGTGGAGCCGACGGTGCCGCCGCTGGTCAGGGCCGCAACGGTGCGCACGCGGCTCTGGGTGTTGGCGAAGTTCTTGACCGCGCCCTTCTGGACCAGCGAGATGCCGTTGACGAGCACGCCGCCCTCGGAGGCGGTCAGCACCAGCGTGTTGACGCTGGCGGAGTCCAGCGTGACGGCCGGGATGTCCAGGCGCAGGTCGGTGCGCTTGTTGTAGCCGGTCACGCGCACGCGGAAGGTGCCCGAGTTGATCTGGATGTAGCCGCTGCCGGCACCGCCCTGCAGGTTGGTGGTCAGCGCGGTGGCGGAGTTGATGTCGTCGGCCGCGGTCGTCACGTAGACGTCCAGCGCGCCGGCATCCGGGGCCAGGTTCAGCACCAGCAGCTTGGCCTTGTTGGCATCGGGCACGACTTCAGCTTCCTGCAGCAGCGTCGTGCGGATGGCGCCGGCGAAGCCGTAGGTGATGAAGGTGTAGTTGCTGCCCGAGGTCAGCGTGGGCGTCGTGGCCGACACGCTGGTGCCCACGTCGCTGGTCAGCACCTTGGTGGCGGTGGCGTTGGTGTCGACGCTGCCGTACTCGCCCACGCTGGCGTAGGCGATCTTGCTGTTGATGGTCTTGTCGTTGACCGTCAGATCCAGCTGGGAATAGGAACGCGTGGCGTTCAGCAGGCGCACTTGGGTGTTGCTGCTGCCGCTGCCGCCGCCGCCGCAGGCGGTCAGGAAGGCGGTGGCCGACAGGCTCAGCGTCAGGACCAGCCGGGTGGCCCAGGGGGTGAATCGCATTGAGAACTCTCCGAAAAAACCAAACCGCCGGGCCAAATCCCAAATACGCGGACTCGCGATTAGAACTCAAGCCGAGGATGTCACGATTGCCGCCAACTAGCAGCGGGTGAAGAACTGTTGCTGGCGATTGACGACCCGCCATCACCACTGGGCTGAGGAAAACTCTCCAATTCCGGCGCCGTGCCGTCGCTAGCATCGCCGGGATGAACTACCCCCACCTCCTCGCCCCCCTGGACCTCGGCTTCACGACGCTGAAGAACCGCGTGCTGATGGGCAGCATGCACACCGGCCTGGAGGATGGCCGCAAGCATTTCGAGCGCATGGCCGTGTTCTTCGCCGAGCGGGCCAAGGGGGAGGTCGGGCTGATCGTGACCGGCGGCTTCGCACCCAACATCGAGGGCTGGGCCAAGCCCTTCGCCGGCACGCTGGCGACCTCGGGCGCCGCGCGGCGCCACAAGATCATCACGGACGCCGTGCACGCCGAGGGCGGCAAGATCGCGCTGCAGATCCTGCACACCGGCCGCTACGGCTACTCGCCGCTGTGCGTGGCGCCGTCGCGGATCCAGTCACCCATCACGCCGTTCACGCCGCGCGAGCTGAGTGCCCGCGGCATCGAGCGCCAGATCCGCGCCTTCATCCGCTGCGCCAGGCTGGCCCGCGAGGCCGGCTACGACGGCGTGGAGGTGATGGGCAGCGAGGGCTATTTCATCAACCAGTTCCTGGTGGCGCACACCAACCAGCGCACCGACGCCTGGGGCGGAAGCTACGAAAACCGCATGCGGCTGCCGCTGGAGATCCTCGCCCGCATGCGCGAGGCGGTGGGGCCGGACTTCATCATCATCTACCGCCTGTCGATGCTGGACCTGGTGCCCAACGGCAGTTCGTGGGAGGAAGTCGCCGAGCTGGCGCGGCGCGTGTCGCGCGGCGGCGCGACGATCATCAACACCGGCATCGGCTGGCATGAGGCGCGCATCCCGACGATTGCGACCAGCGTGCCGCGCGCCGGCTTCGCCTGGGTCACCGCCAAGCTGCGCGCCCAGCTGCGAGAAGAGGGCATCACGACGCCGCTGATCACCAGCAACCGCATCAACACGCCCGAAGTGGCCGAGGGCGTGCTGGCCGACGGCTCGGCCGACATGGTCTCCATGGCGCGGCCCTTCCTGGCCGACTCGGAGTTCGTCAAGAAGGCGCGTCAGGGCAGGGCCGACGAGATCAACACCTGCATCGCCTGCAACCAGGCCTGCCTGGACCACACCTTCGCGCAGAAGATCTCCACCTGCCTGGTGAACCCGCGGGCGGCCTACGAGCAGGAGATCGTCGTCAAGCCGGTGAATGGCGCGAAGAAGCGCATCGCCGTCGTCGGCGCCGGCCCGGCCGGGCTTGCCGCAGCGACGACGCTGGCCGAGCGCGGCCACTCGGTGACGCTGTTCGACGCGGCGGCCGAGATCGGCGGCCAGTTCAACATGGCCCGGCGCATCCCCGGCAAGGAGGAGTTCAGCGAGACGCTGCGCTACTTCCGCCGGCGCATCGAGATCACCGGGGTGGAGCTGAGGCTGAACACGCGGGTCGATGCGGGCGCGCTGAAGGGCTTCGACGAGGTGCTGCTGGCCACCGGCGTCAGCGCGCGCAACCCGAAGATCAAGGGCCAGGAAGAGGGCCAGGCCCGCGGCCAGGTGCTGAGCTACATCGACGTGCTGAGGCACGACAGGCCGGTGGGCAGCCGCGTGGCCATCGTCGGCGCCGGCGGCATCGGCTTCGACGTGGCCGAGTACCTGCTGGAGGCCGGCCATTCACTGACGCTGGACCCGGCAGCCTGGCGCCGCCACTGGGGTGTGGGCGACCCCGAGCAGGTGAGGGCGGGCCTGCTGCGGCCGGCACCCGAGGCGCCCACGCGCCAGATCACGCTGCTGCAGCGCAAGGCTGGCAAGCCCGGCGCGGGCCTGGGCAAGACGACCGGCTGGATCCACCGCGCCGCGCTGAAGATGAAGAAAGTGGACATGCTGGCCAGCGTCAACTACGAGCAGATCACGCCCGAGGGCCTGTGGGTCAGCTACGGCGAGCAACGCAAGGACGCCCAGCTGATCGAGGCCGACACCATCGTGCTGTGCGCCGGCCAGGAGCCGCTGCGCGAGCTGGAAGCGCCGTTGAAGGCGGCGGGCGCCAGCGTTCACCTGATCGGCGGCGCGCTGGAAGCCGGCGAGCTGGATGCCAAGCGGGCCATCCTGCAGGGCACCAAGCTGGCCTGCATGCTGTAGCCGCTTCAGTTCCGGGACAACTCCCAGAGCTGGTACAGCGCGTCATGGTCCTGCTCGCTGGCTTCAAGGCCCTGCGCCAGGTCGAAGCTGGAGTCGTACCAGCCGCATCCGCGCGCGGCGGCCATGAGGTCAGCGCCGCGCGTCGGCATGGGCTGGGCCGGCTTGGCGCTGAACCAGGGCGACGGCGAGGAAGCGACGAATTGCATGGCGCGGCTCCGGGTTTGAGGTGTTCGGCGACGTGAAGAACGCCACACCGTCAGCATCGGCGCCGAGCCGGTTTCCGGACATCACCCAGAGGGTGGGGCGAAGGGGGAGGAGCCCCCCCGGCATCCCCCCCGATCACCCTCCAAAGCGGGATGAAAAATGGGGTCGGAGTCAATTAAGAAAGGCCGCCTTTGCCAGCTCCCGCCGTGCATCGCTGCCTATCCAGCGCGCCGACTTCTCCTCGCGCCGGCATAGCCGCTCCGCCAAGGTGAGCGCCGGCTCACGCAGGGCCGGGCTGCGCTTGCCGATCTGGCGCAACGCCCAGCTGACGGCCTTCTTGACGAAATTGCGCTCGTCGTCGGCTGCAGCCTCGATCAGGGGCAGGCAGGCGAGGAAATCGGCATCCGGCCGGGTCTTCTGGTGCACCGCGGCGACGGCCAGCAGCGCGAAGCCGGCGCGCCTCTCGAACTCGGGCTGGCACGCCGCCCAGCGCGCAATGGCGGCCCAGGCCAGCGGGCTCTTCACGAAGGCATTGAGGCAGGCCTGGTCGCATACGTCCCAGGCCCGCATGCCCGCCACCCAGCGGTCCATCTGCGCGGCGGTCAGCGTCGCGGGCTCGGCCACCATGCCGGCCAGGATCTGCGCATCGGGGATGCCGGTGTCCCACAGCGCCAGGGCGAGGGCGTGGTCGCGCCCGAGATCGCGGGCCAGCGCGCGCAGCGTCGGCACGGCCAGGCCCAGGCGGGCGTCGCCGGTCAGGCCGAAGCGGGCCATGGCATTGAGCTGCCCGGGCCGGGCCTGGGCGCGCAGCATGGCCACGACGTCATGCAGCCGCGGCGGTTGCTTATTCGGCATGCGCGCATTCTGCGGCGCGCAGGCAGCAGAGAATCGGCGCTTCGACACGATCGACACCCCGCACCGATGAGGCTCATCCCCCGCTTCGCCGCGCTGGTCACCGCCGCACTGCTGGCCACCGCACCCCTCGCCCACGCCGCGTCCGGTCCGGGCGTCTCCTGGCAGGCCGCCGCGACCGACGCCGACATCGACCGCTACTTCGCCCAGGCCAGGGCCGAGAAGAAGCCGGTGCTGCTGTACTGGGGCGCCAAGTGGTGCCCGCCGTGCAACCAGCTGAAAGCCACCCTCTTCAACCGCGCGGACTTCATCGAGCAGAGCAAGGCCTTCGTGGCCGTGGGCATCGACGGCGACGCGCCCGGCGCGCAGAAGCTGGGCGCGCGCTTCAAGGTGCGCGGCTACCCGACGATGATCCTGTTCGGCCCGACCGGCAGCGAGATCACGCGCCTGCCCGGCGAGGCGGACGCGGCCCAGGTCATGAAGGTGCTGCAGCTCGGCCTGTCCAGCGGCCGCCCGGTCAAGGCCGTGTTGGCCGACGCCAAGGCCGGAAGGAAACTCAGCGCCAACGAATGGCGGCTGCTGGGCTTCTACGGCTGGGAGACGGACGAGCAGCAACTGCTGCCGGTCGAGCAGCGCCCGGCCACGCTGGCCCAGCTGGCCAAGGCCAGCGAGGGCGCCGACGCCGAGACGGCGACACGGTTGTGGCTCAAGTCCGTCGGCGCGTTGGCCGAGGGCAAACCGGCCGATCCGGCCCAGCTGCCGCGCCTGCGCGCCGTGCTCAACGACGGCGCCCAGGCCCATGCGCAGATGGACGTGCTGGCCAACGAGGCGCCCGATCTGGTCAAGGCCCTGACGCAGCCGGGCGACACGCGCAACACGGTCGTCGCCGAGTTCGACGCGGCCCTCAAGCGCCTGAACGCCGACACCACCCTCTCCCGCGCCGACCGCCTGAACGCACTGCAGGCACGCATCGACCTGGCGCGCCTGGACTCGCCCAAGGACGACCCCAACCCCAAGGGCATCCCGGCCGCCCTGCTGACCGAGGCGCGTGACCAGGCCGGCCGCGCCAACCGTGAGGTGACCGACGGCTACGAGCGCCAGGCCGTCGTCACCGAGGCCGCCCACCTGCTGGGCCGCGCAGGGCTGTGGAAGGAGAGCGACGAGCTGCTGAAGTCGGCCCTCGCGCGCAGCCACTCGCCTTACTACCTGATGAGCCAGCTCGGCGGCAACGCCCGGAAGCAGGGCAAGAAGGCCGACGCGCTGCGCTGGTACGAGGAGGCCTTCGACAAGAGCGAGGGCCCGGCCACGCGGCTGCAGTGGGGCGCCAACTACTTCGGCGCGCTGATCGAGCTCGCGCCCGAGGACACGCCGCGCATCGAGAAGACGGCTGCCCAGCTGTTCGCCGAGGCCGGGAAGGACCCCGGCGCCTTCTACGAGCGCAGCGAGCGCTCGCTGAAGAAGGTGACGTCGCTGCTCGGCAGCTGGGCCCAGTCGCCGGCCCAGGCCGCCGCCGTCGGCCGCCTCAAGGCCCAGCTCGACGGCGTCTGCGGCAAGCTGGACGCGGGCGACGCCAAGGCCCGCTCGGCCTGCGAGGGCCTGCTGAAAACCAAGAAGGCCTGAGGCCATGGACGAGCTCAGCGGACTGACCGGCGGCGGCGCCGCCGTGGCGGCCTCGGCCGAGATGGCCGGCCTGGCCGGCAGCAAGCCGCAGGCCGCGCACGGCCACGGCAGCAGCGGCGCCTGCCTGAACTGCAACACCCCGCTGGCCGCGGGCGCCCGCTTCTGCAGCCAGTGCGGCCAGGACACGGCGAACCACCCGCCCTCGCTGACGGAGTTCGTGCACGAGTTCGTCAGCCACTACATCGCCGTCGAGGGCACGCTGTGGAAGAGTCTGTGGGGCCTGATGGCCAAGCCGGGCTTCCTGACGCGCGAATACCTCGCCGGCCGCAAGCAGCGCTATGTGCTGCCGCTGCGCCTGCTGCTCACGCTGGGCCTGCTGTTCTTCCTGGCGCTCAAGCTGATGCCGGGCAGCACGAACACGCTGGGTCTGGATGACGACGAGGCCGTGCAGGTGGCCGCGGAGGGTGCTTCGGCGCCGTCGGTGGCGGCCGCCAAGATGGCCAGGGTCAAGAAGAGAATGGCCGAGCACAGCGGGGACTTCCACATCGTCGGGCCCGGGCTGGCGTCCCAACTGCCCCAGGGCACGCAGGACCGCATCCACCGCGCCGAGGAGCACTGGCGCGCCGATCCCCAGGGCTCCGTGCGCGCCATGGGCGCCACGATGATGGGCCTGGCGCCCTATGCGGTGCTGTGCTCCCTGCCCTTCTTCGCCGGCCTGCTCAAGCTGCTGTTCTGGCGTCAGCCCTACGGCGCGCACTTCGTCTTCGCCATGCACCTGCACGCGGCCTGGTACGGCATGCTGCTGCTGGCCGTGCTGCTGCCCTGGGGCCTCGTCGCGTTCGCTGCCTGGGCCTGGTCCAACATCTATCCGGTGGTGGCGCTCAAGCGCGTGCACGAGGCCAGCTGGTGGACGACGGTGCTGCGCGCCGCGCTGCTGGCGGTGCTGCACTGGTTCATCATCGGCCTGGGCCTGCTGGCCCTGGTCATGGCCGGGGCGCTGGCGACGACCGGTTAGCCGTCTGCGAGCAGCGGCTCGCGCCGCAGGTCGGCGTCCACATCCATCAGCACGCTGGCCAGCTCCAGCGTGCGCCACAGGCCCTCAGGCATGGCCAGTATGGCCTCCGGGGTGCGCGCCTGGCTGACCCAGGCACCGATCTCGGCATGCTGTTCATCGGTCAGCAGGCAACGGTCGCGCATCTCGTCGAGTGTCTGCACGCTAGCCTTTCATCGCGGCGCGGCGGCCGCAGCAGGGGTGGTTGCGGTCGGGAACGCCGGACGTCACTTCTTGCGCGGCCTGGCGGTCTTGGCCGGCGGCGCCTTGGGCGCGTCGCCGATGACGGTCTTCAGCGGACAGACCTTGAAGGCCGGGCACTTGGCGCAGCCGGCAACGATGGCGATGGGGCAGAGGGTCATGGCTGGCTTCCCGAAGGGTGGCGGTCTGAAGGGCGGCCCAGCATACGCCGCCCTCCGATCCCTGGCGCGCTTCAGTCCAGCCAGCCCAGCGCCCGCGCCCGCACCACAGCCTCGGTGCGGTTGCGCGCCTGCAGCACGCGCAGGATGGCGGCCAGGTGCAGCTTGACCGTGCCCTCGCTGAGGCCCAGCTCGCGGGCGATCTGCTTGTTGGGCTCGCCGCGGGCCAGGGCCTTGAGCACCTCGGCCTGGCGCGGCGTCAGCCTCGCGGGCGGGGCCGCCGGCGCGGGCTCTGCGGCCAGGCCCGACAGGGCCTCGGCCGGCACGTAGACGCCGCCGCCGAGCACGAGGCGCAGCGCCTGCAGCAGCAGTTCGGCACCCGCCGTCTTGGGGATGAAGCCGACCGCGCCGGCGGCCAGCACGGCGCGGATGGTGGCCGCGTCGTCATGGCCGGACGTGACCACCAGCGGCCGGCCGGCCAGGGCCTCGCGCAGCGCCTGCAGGCCCCCCAGCCCGTCCATGCCGGGCATCTGCAGGTCCACCAGGGCCAGGTCCACCGGCTCCGCAAGGCCGGCCAGCGCCGCCGCCAGGTCGCCGGCCTCGCAGACCTGCACGTCGCCGGCCTCGCCGTCGCGCGAGCGCAGGCCGCGCACGGCGCGGGCGAGCGCATCGCGCACGAGCGGATGGTCGTCGGCCACCAGCACCCTCATCGCGCCCTCCCCGTCACGACGCCCTCCAGCCACTCGCGCAGGCGTTCGGCCGGCACGGGCTTGGCCAGCGTCGGCAGGCCCGCAGCGGCCAGCTCGCGCAGCACCGCCGGGTCGGACTCGCCGGTGACGACCAGCGCCGGCAGCGCGCTGCCCAGCGCCCCGCGCAGGCGCTGCACGGCCTCGACGCCGCTGCGCCCGCCGGGCAGGCGCTGGTCCACGACGAGGGCCTGGATGCCTGGCGCGAAGCCTGCCTCGGCCTGACCGGCGGCCTGCACCTCGCAGCCCCAGCCGCGCAGCAACCGCGTCAGCGCGTCGCGCACGTCGGCATCGTCCTCCAGCACGCCGACGCGCAGGCCGGCCAGCGGCACGGGCGCGGCCACGGGCGTCGCCGGCGTCTCGGCGGGCGGCGGGGCCTGCAGCACCGGCAGCGCGAGCATGAAGACGGTGCCGTGCCCGGGCCGCGAATGCAGCGCCAGCGGCAGGCCTAGCAGCGTTGCCAGCCGCCGCACGATGGCCAGGCCCAGGCCCAGGCCGGCGCTACGGTCGCGCTCGGCGTTGCCAACCTGGAAGAACTCCTCGAAGACGCGCTCGCGGTGCTCGGCCGCGATGCCGATGCCGGTGTCCCAGACCTCGACGCGCCAGCTCGGCCCGCGCCGGCGCAGAGCCAGCAGCACGCCACCGCGCGCCGTGTAGCGCAGCGCATTGCCGAGCAGGTTGCGCAGGATGCGTTCGAGCAGCAGCGCGTCGGTCAGCGCCAGGGCTGCCTTGGCTCCCCGGCCCAGGCGCAGCGCCAGGCGCAGGCCGCGTGCCTCGGCCTGGGGGGCCGCCTCGTCGGCCAGGCGCTGCAGCAGGGGCGCCAAGGCCATGGGGGCCGAACGCGGCACGACGGCACCGGCATCGATGCGCGACACGTCCAGCAGGCTGTTGAACAGGCTGTCCAGCGCCGCCAGCGAGCGGGCCATGCGCTCGGCCAGCTCGGCCGGCTCGGCCGGCAGCGGCTGCTGGCGCAGCGCGGCGAGGTACAGACCCAGCGCGTGGGCCGGCTGGCGCAAGTCGTGGCTGGCGGCGGCCAGGAAGCGGGCCTTGGCCTGCCCGGCCGCCTCGGCCGCGTCGCGCGCCTGGCGCATGTCGTCCAGCGCGCGGCGCAGCTCGGCGTTCTGGGCTGCCACACGCTGCTCCAGTTCGGCATTCAGACCTTCCAGCGAGCGCTGCGCGGCGATGAAGCGGTCCACCAGCAGGCGCACGACGACGAAGACGAACACCAGGCCCGTGTAGGGCACCAGGCGCACGAAGTTGTTGTCGGTCGGGTCGCCCAGCCAGTCGTGGACGCCGAAGCCCAGCGACACGACGGCCGAGCCGCCGATCAGCCAGGCGTCGAGGTCGCGGCGGCGCCAGATCGCGCTGAGCATGGCCGCCACGCCGCCGGCCACGACGACGATGAGGCCCAGGCGCCACCAGTGCGTCGCCACGACCAGCCGGTTGGCCGCCGCGCCGGCATACAGCAACGGCACGCTGGCCGGCGCCAGCGCCCACAACGCGCGCTCGGCGCGCGGCAGCACCCAGTCGGCATAGCGCAGGCAGAAGATGACGACCATGCCGATCCAGAAGCCCAGCAGCACATGCCACCAGATCATCTGGTGGGGCTGATGCAGCAGCAGCACGGGCCAGGCCGACCAGGCGTTGTGCAGGCCCCAGCCCAGCGCCGCGAGGCCGAAGCTGCCAACGATGACCTCGTGCCGCCGCGCCCACAGCGCCAGCATGACGATGCCCAGCACGCCGATGACGGCGCCCGACACCAGCGGCCCGACGACGGTGCCGCCGAGCTTGGCACGCTGGCGGGCCTGCAGCTCGCGCAGCGGGCCGACCTCCAGGCGCGAGACCTCGATGAAGGGCGCGCCGCGCGCCAGCAGTTCGACCTGGTTCTCGCCCGAGCGCCACAGCGCGTCGGGCACGGCCACGAGCAGCGGCCAGTCCGGCGCGCGCGGCAGCTCGGCGCCGGCGGCCAGGCTGTCGTGCAGCAGCTGGCCGTTCAGCACGAGCCTCGCCTGGGCCTGCATGCCGGGGAAATAGAGCGCCCGGCTCCGGGCCGGCACGTCGAAGCCGAGGGTCCAGCGGTAGCGGCGCTCGGCGGCCTGGCCCGGCGCGCCGTTGCCGCCGTCGGGCAGGCTCACCGTCTGCCAGCGGCCGGCGGCGTCCTGCCACTCGGCGGTGGCCACGACGCGCAGCGGCTCAGCCGCCCCGGCCAGCAACACCCACGCGGCCAGGCCCAGGGCCGCCCATGCCCGGCGCCACGCCCCGCCGCTCCCACCTGCCGCCTTCACCGTCATGCGCCGGCCTCCGCTGCGCCGCGATCATCCCGCCACAGCCGACCGGGCGGCAAGCACCTCACAAGGTCAGCGCCTTGCGCAATGCCGACACGGCGACCACCACCAGCAGCAGCGCGAAGGCCTGCTTGAGCCGCTTGACCGGCAGGCCATGGGCGCAGCGCACGCCCAGCGGCGCGGCCAGCACGGCGGCCGTGCCGATCCAGGCCGCAGCCGTCCACCACACCGGCGCCGCCTGGCCGGCCAGGCTGGCCAGCGCCACCACGGACAGCAGCAGCGCGACGCCGCTGGAGGTCGCCACCGCGCTGTGCATGGGCAGCGCCCGCTGCTCCAGATAGGGCACGGTGAAGACCGCACCGCCGACGCCGGCCAGCACGCTGACGCTGCCGATGGCCACCGCCGCTACGCTCACCGGCCAGGTTTCGCCCCAGCGCCAGGGGCGCGCCAGGAACTGCCGCCACGCGAAATAGCCGGCATAGGCGGCGAACACCAGCGCCACCCAGGCCGGCCGCAGATGCGGCAGCAGCACGGCGCCCAGCCAGGCGCCCAGCACGATGCCCGGCGCCAGCGAACGCATCGCCGACGCGTCGAAGGCGCCGCGGCGCCATTGCGCAACGAGGGCGCTGAGCGTCGTCGGCACCATGGCCGCCAGCGACGTCGCGACGGCCACCTGCGGCAACGGCGCGCCGGCCGCCAGGTGAGCCGGCAGCAGCGCCAGCATGGCCGGCACCACGACGAAGCCGCCGCCGATGCCCAGCAGCCCGGCCAGGAAGCCGGACAGCAGGCCACAGCAAAGCAGGATCAGGATCTCCATGACATCTCTCCCTTCATGCCGGCGTCGTGGCCGGCGTGCCCCGCCCCGATCAGCCGCCCGGGTAGACCGTGGGCAGCGCGCCGGTGTCTTCGTCGCCGGCCGGCGTCGGGGCGGGCGTGGCCCGCGTGACGGCCACCGGCTCCGGTGGCGCGCTGGGGCGCAGCAGCAGCACACCGCTGAGCGCGAGCTGCAACAGGGCCACCGTCGCGCACACGAGCAGCGCGACGCGGTGGCGGCGCAGGCCGGCCTGCATCTGATGGATATCGAACTTCATCGTCATCTCCCGTGGGGTGAGCGGACGACCCGCTCGAAACAAGGCTAGGTCGCACCCGCCGTCGGGGCCTCGGCCGCAAGGCAGCAAGGGCGACGGCATCCGGCCTGGCCGAAAGGCATAACCGCCACTCGTCGCGCCGGCCCGCCATTCATGCGGCCGGACCGGCCACCCATGCCGGAACCCGTCGCGGCCGCGCAGGGCGGCCCGGATACTGCGGGCCTCCCGACTCCCACGAGCCCCTGGCATGTCGCTTGTCCCCGGCCGCATCGGCCGCCTCACCCTGATGGCCGCCGCCGCATGGCTGGCCCTGCCGGCGCTGGCCGGCACGCCGCTCATGCCCTGCCGCGTCGACGGCATCCCCAACGAGCTGCAATGCGGCAGCATGCAGCGCCCGCTGGACCCGGCCCGGCCGGACGGCATGAAGATCGACATCCACTACCTCGTCGTGCCGGCGCTGGCCCGCAACAAGCAGCCCGACGCCGTGCTGCTGCTGGCCGGTGGCCCCGGCCAGAGCGCGATCAAGGTGGCGTCGCGCGTGCTGCCCCGGCTCTCGCGGCTGAACAACCGCCGCGACCTCGTCTTCATCGACCAGCGCGGCACCGGCCGCTCGGCGCCGCTGGACTGCCCCGACGACAGCAAGCTGCCCCTCACCGAGCAGCTGGACGGCGCGGCCCAGCTGCGCCGCGTCGAGGCCTGCCGCGCGACGCTGGAAAAGCTGCCGTACGGCCAGGACGGCGGCCTGCGCTTCTTCACGACGACGATCGCCATGCAGGACATGGACGCCGTGCGCGAACGCTTGAGCGTGCCGCAGTGGAACCTCGTCGGCGCCAGCTACGGCACGCGGGCGGCGCTGGAATACCTGCGCCTGTTCCCGGCCAAGGTGCGCCGCACCGTCATCGACGGCGTGGCGCCGCCGGACATGGTGCTGCCGGCCAGCTTCTCGACCGACGGCCAGGCCGCGCTGGACAAGCTGCTCGACGCCAACGCCAAGACCCACCCGACGTTGCGCGCCGACTGGCAGAAGCTGCTGGCCTCGCTGCCGCGCCAAGTCACCGTGCAGCAGCCGCTGACGGGCGTGCCCGAGCACTTCACCGTGACCCGCGACCTGCTGCTGCGCGCCGTGCGCGGGCCGCTCTACCAGCCGGCCCTGGCCGCCGCGTTGCCGGCTGCCATCCAGGCCGCCGCCAACGAGGGCACCAACGGGGGCGGCTTTGCCGGCCTGTTCGGCCTCAGCACGGCCTTCGGCAGCAACCCGTCCATGCGTCTCGCGATGGGCATGCATTTCTCGGTCATCTGCGCCGAGGACGCGCCACGCATTGGCGAGTCCCGCGACGTGCCCGGCGTGGACTTCAAGACCCAGGACGCCGAGATGTACGCCCACGTCTGCAAGACCTGGCCCCGCGGCGAGGCGTCGCCCGACTTCTACAAGGTGCCACCCGCGCCCAGCCCCGTGCTGGTGCTGAGTGGCGGTGCCGACCCGGCCACGCCGCCACGCCACGGCGAGCAGGTCGCGAAGGCGCTGGGCGCCGGCCACCCGGAGCGCGTGCAGCACATCGTCGTGCCCGAGGCCGGCCATGGCGTCAGTGCCTTGGGCTGCATGCGCGACCTGGTGTTCCGCTTCATCGACGCCAAGCTGGATGCCGCCGCCCTGCCCCAGGACGCCGCCTGCGCCACGCGCATCCCGCGCCCCGTCGCCTTCCAGCCGGTTCGGGAGGGAGCCGCGAAATGATCACCATCCAGGACGTTCACAAGCAGTTCACCGCCCAGAGCGGCGGCAGCCTCTTCAAGCGCGGCGCCAGGCGCGTCGTGCACGCGGTGCAGGGTGTCTCGCTGAGCGCCGGCAACGGCCGCATCACCGGCCTGCTGGGCGCCAACGGCGCCGGCAAGACGACGACGCTGCGCATGCTCGCGGGCCTGTTCCCGCCGGACGCGGGCCACATCACGGTCGACGGCATTGCGGTCAAGGACGCGCCGCTGAAGGCGCTGTCGCGCATGGGCATCCTCGGCGACGCCCACGGCCTGTACCCGCGGCTGTCGGCGCGCGAGAACATCGTCTACTACGGCCGCCTGCAAGGCATGAGCCCCGACGCCGCCAACGCGCGCGCCGAGACCCTGGCGAAGCTGCTCGACATGGGCGCCATCCTCGACCGCCGTGCCGACGGCTTCAGCCAGGGCGAACGCATGAAGACGGCCCTGGCCCGCGCGCTGGTGCACGACCCCGCCAACATCGTGCTCGACGAGCCCACCAACGGCCTGGACGTGCTGGCCACCCGCGCCTTGCGCGAGGCGCTGCGCTGGCTCAAGAGCCCCGAGGGCGGCGCCAAGTGCATCGTCTTCTCCACGCACATCATGCAGGAGGTGGAGCAGCTCTGCGACGAGGTGGTCGTCGTCTCCAAGGGCCGCAGCGTGGCCCGCGGCAGCGTGTCGGAGCTGCTGGCCCAGGCCGGCGAATCCCGCTTCGAGGACGCCTTCGTCAAGCTCGCATTTCCGGAAGAGGTGGCGGCATGAAACAAGCACTCATCGTCTTTGCTAAAGAACTCTCCGATGCGCTGCGCGACCGCCGCACGCTCTTGCGCCTGCTCATCCCCGCCGTGCTGATGGGACCGCTGCTGCTGATGGCGCTCTCCGGCCTGATCGCCTCGCTGGAGGAGCGCGCCGAGAAGCGCGAGATCCTGGCCGTGAACATCGAGGCCGCGCCCACGCTGAAGAACTTCATCGAGCGCCAGACCTACACGCTCAAGGCCGCGCCCGAGGACTACGAGGCGCGGCTGCGCGGCACCAAGCTGCTGGAGCCGGTGCTGGTCGTACCCAAGGACTTCGAGGCCAGGCTGCTGGCCGGCGAGGCGCCCACCGTCGAGGTGGTCAGCGACAGCGCCAACCAGCGCGCGGCGGCCGGCGTTGGCGCCATCAAGGGCCTGCTCTACGGCTTCAACCGCGAGCGCGCCTCGCTGAACCTGGCGATGCGCGGCGTGTCCACCGAACTGCTGGAACCCGTGGACCTGCAGGAGCGCGACCTCGCCAGCGCCCAGGCCCGCGCGGCGCGGCTGACCGGCATCATCCCGATGTTCATCATCATGGCCGTGCTCTACGGCGCCCTTACCGCGGCGCTGGACAGCACCGCCGGTGAACGCGAGCGCGGCTCGCTGGAGCCGCTGCTGATGAACCCCGCGCCGCACGGCGCCATCGTGGCCGGCAAGTGGGGCGCCGTCGCACTGATGGGCATGGCCGTGGCGCTGCTGTCTTCCCTGAGCTTCGTGCCGGCGCAGTGGCTGCTGAAGAGCGACGTGCTGCAGGCCCAGTTCAGCTTCGGCGGGCCCGAGGTGCTGGCCTTCTGGCTGTTGCAGATCCCGCTGGCCGCCGGCCTCTCGGCCCTGCTGATGGCCCTGGCCATCCGCTCCAAGACCTTCAAGGAGGCCCAGGCCGGCAGCACGCTCGTCATCACGGCCGTCACGCTGATGCCCATGGTGAGCCTGCTGAACCCGGGCGGCGAGGCGGCCTGGTATTTCTGGGTGCCAGGTCTTGCCCAGAACACGCTGATGATGAGCGTGCTCAAGGGCGAGGCGCTGCGCTGGAGCCAGGTGATGCCGGGCGTCGCCGTCGGCTTCGCGCTGGCGGCCGTGGCGCTGCTTTACGTGGCGCGGTCGATGCGGGCAGCGGTGGCACGGTAAGCTGCGCGCCGCATGAAACGCTTCGCCTCCCTGGCCGCCGCGGCACTGCTGCTGTCCGGCTGCACCGGCCTCAAGAGCTTCAGCGCCTTCGAGCCCGCCACGCCGCCGGACTACGCCGGCCCCACGGCCAACGTCGCCGACCAGGTCGTGGCCATCAGCCCCCAGCGCCTGCACGTCTTCGAGATGACCGAGGTCGATGGCCGGCGCCTGTCCAGCAGCAGCATGGCCAGCGCGCGCGCAGGCCAGGGCAGCGGCATGACCCTGGCCGCCGTGGCGCTGACCAACGAGCTGGCGCTGCGCCCGGCCCGGGTGCGCCTGCAGGCCGCGACCCAGTACCCGTCGCCGCTGGTCTCGATGTCGAACGCGAGTTGTCGCACGGTGGGTGAGGTGGGCTTCACGCCCGAGGCGGGCAAGGCCTACCGCGTGGCGGGGCGCATCGCGGCCGAGACCTGCGAGGCCTGGATCGAGGACGTGGCGACGAAGCAGCCGGTGACGGCCAAGGTCAGCGGCAAGGGCACGGGGTCCTAGAGCTTGCGGGCCGCCGCGCTGAGCAGGGCGCGCGAGTACCGGCGGTGAAAGCCCAGCAGCGCGTGGAAGACCCTGCCGAAGCGCGGTTCACCGCCGGCGCCGCGACGGCGCGGCACGACAGCCGAGCCGAACCACAACGTCGTCGCCCCGCCCTCGCCCGCCTGGGCCTTGAACCAGGAGCGCGTGGCGCCGCTGTCCTCGTGCATCAGCAGCTCATCGCCCTCGCGGGCCTCCACGGTCCAGACCGCCAGCCGCTCACCCTCGCCGCGCGCCAGGGCCCGCGCCATCGCGTCGCTGGCGGGCTTGCCGATCAGCGCAAGCAGCGCCCTCTCGACCTTGAACAGCCGCGTCGTGTAGAAGGCCTCGACGAACTCGGCCAGCGTGACGGCACGCGGCAGGCGCAGCGTGTAGGCGTCGGCAAACGCGCCGCGCTGCTCGGCCAGGCGACCCAGCAGGCTGGCCGGCGGGACGGGGGTGTCGGCGGGCGTCATGGCGGCGAAGCCTAAACGCGATCGCCGGCATGGCCGGAAGTGATTGGCCGCCGGTGACGAGAAAAATCAGCATTTGGCTATTCGATTTCACCGGGCAATAGCACCATGGCCAAGACCGCCAGTCTTCGGCATCCTGCACCTCGGCACCTCGTTCGGCGTGACCTATGCGCTGACGGGCAGCCTGTCCGTGGCCGGCGCGGTGACCTTCGTCGAGCGGCCGGCCAACACGGTGCTGCAGCACTTCTTCGGCAAATACTGGGACCGCCCACGCGCCAGGGCCTGGCGGGCGCGTGGCGCCGGGCTTCAGCCGGCCTGACCAGGCGCCGTCTCGCGCTCCATCCAGCCCAGCCAGCGCATGGCCTGCTCGCGGCTGTCACCGCACATCAGCTCGCTGGGCTGCAGCGAGCCGCACACGGCCGGGCGCTCGGGCCGGCCGAAGATCCGGCAGCGGTCCTCCTCATCGAGCTGCACGCAGCGCACACCGGCCGGCTTGCCGTTCGGGTGGCCGGGGATGGGCGAGCTGATCGACGGCGCGATGCAGCAGGCGGCGCAGCGGGGGCGGCATTCCATGGCGGGATTGTCCCGCCACGGCCTCAGGACTTCAGCGGGCAGGTGCTGAAGCCAAAGATGCTGTACAGCGGGCAGCTGCTCATCAGCCCGGTGGCCAGCGCCACAAGGCCGATGTAGCCCCAGGCGCCGATGGTCCCGGTGACGGCCAGGGCCAGCAGCACCAGACCGGCGAGGATGCGGACGATGCGGTCAATGCCGCCAACATTGGTCTTGAACATCAGGCTCTCCTTCAGGGATGGTGACGCGATCTTCGAGACTGCACGGCGAACTGTCGGTGACCGCGGTCACACAGGGCTTGAGCCAGCGCAAACCCGCTGCAGCGCGGCCGCGTCGGCGATGTCGATGCGCTCGCGCCCCAGCACCACCCAGCCGTCGCGCTCGAAGCGGCGCAGCAGCCGGCTGACGATCTCGCGCACGGTGCCGAGTTCGTCGGCCAGCTGCTGGTGGGTGGTTGCCAGCCGCGGGCCGCGGGCGCTGAGCAGAGCGGCCAGGCGCTGGTCCAGGCGCTGGAAGGCGACGGCCTCCACCAAGGCCATCAGGTCGGCCAGGCGTTCGGCCATCAGGCCCATGACGTAGCGGCGCAGCACGGGGTCGCGCTCGCAGACGGCCTCGAAGTCCGCCGGGGCGATGAGGCGCAGCGCCGTCTCGGTGCGCGCCTCGCCGCTGGCCGTGGCCACGCGGTGGGCGAACAGGCAGGTGGCCGAAACGACGCAGACCTCGCCGGGCTCGACACGGTAGAGCTCCATGCGCCGGCCATCCGGCGCGAGCAGCGACACGCTGACGCTGCCCTCGTCGACGATGGGAAAGCCCGGGCAGGGGTGGCCGGCGTCGAAGAGGCGGGTGCCGGCCGGCACCCGCATCGGCTGGGCACGCGCGGCGAGCTCGGCCAGCGGTGCCAGTGCGGGGTCGGGCGGGATGGGCATGGGGGCATTGCAGCATGCCCCGCAGGCGGCTTGCCTTCAGACAACCCTAAGCCGGCGGCGCCAGCATCGCGGCATCCGCCTCAGGAGCCTCGCATGACCTCGACTTCCACCGACCTGCCGGCCGCCGACGCGCCGGCCCACCCGCCCGCCACCGTCACCCAGCCGCTGTGGGACGCCCCCGTGCGCCTGCTGCACGCCCTGATGGCGCTCAGCCTGGCAGGCGCCTGGCTGACCGCCGAGGCCGATGGCTGGCGAGCGGTTCACATCAGCTTCGGCTTCACGCTGGCCGGCGCCATGGTGCTGCGCCTGCTGTGGGGCTTCATCGGCACGCCGCCAGCGCGCTTCGCGAACTTCGTGCGCGGGCCGGCGGCCGTCATCGGTCATCTGCGCGAGCTGCTGGCCGGCCGTGCCGCACCGCATGCCGGCCACAACCCGGCCGGCGGCTGGGCCGTGCTGGCCTTGCTGGCCGCAGGCCTGGCAGCAGCCGGCAGCGGCTGGCTGGCCTGGCAGGGCGGCGAGGCCTGGGAGGAAGTGCACGAGGCCCTCGCCAACGGCCTGCTGCTGCTGGTGGGCGTGCACGTGGCTGCGGTGCTGCTGACCGGCTGGCTGGCGCGCGACCGCCTCGTGCCCGCGATGCTGACCGGCCGCAAGGCCGTGCCCGCCGGCACGACGCCAACGCGTGCCATGCACCGCGGCCTGGCCGTGGGCCTGCTCGCCGCGACGCTGGGCTTCTGGGCCTGGAGCCTGGGCCCGTCCTCGCCCTGGCGCGACGCCGGTGGCTCGGCCGAGATGGGCCAGGGCGGCGAAGGGCGGCATCATCGCGGCCATGACCACGACGACGACTGACGACGATGCGCATCCTGCTTGCCGAGGATGATCCGCTGCTGGGCGACGGCCTGCGCGCCGGGCTGCGCCAGCAGGGCTTCCAGGTCGACTGGGTGCGCGACGGCGAGGCGGCCGAGCGCGAGCTGCGCGCCGCGCCCTACGCCGCCGCGGTGCTGGACCTGGGCCTGCCGCGACTGGACGGCTTCGACGTGCTGGCCCGTGCCCGCGCCGCCGGCTGCACGGTGCCCGTCCTCGTGCTGACGGCGCGCGATGCCGTGCCCGACCGCATCCGCGGCCTGGACGGCGGGGCCGACGACTACGTCGTCAAGCCGGTGGACCTGTTCGAGCTGGGCGCGCGGCTGCGCGCGCTGGTGCGCCGCGCCCACGGCCAGCCGCAGGAGCTGCTGGCCTGGCAGGACCTGCAGCTCGACCCGGCCGCGCGGCGCGTGACGCGGGGCGGCGCCGAGGTGGCGCTGTCGGCGCGCGAGTTCGACCTGCTGGCCCTGCTGCTGCGCCAGGCCGGCCGCGTGCTGAGCCGCGAGCAGCTGGAGGCCCAGCTCTACGCCTGGGGCCAGGAGGTGGACAGCAACGCCATCGAGGTCCATGTACACCACCTGCGGCGCAAGCTCGGCGCCGGGCTGATCGAGACGGTGCGCGGCGTGGGCTACCGGGTGCCCCAGCCATGACCGTCTTCATGAAGCGCCTGCCCTCGCTACAGGCACGGCTGCTGGCCGGCGTGCTGGCCGTGGCACTGGGCGTCGGTGGCCTGACCGGCGCGCTGGCGCTCCGCCAGGCCGAGCACGAGCTCGACGAGCTGCTGGACGCCCACCTGAGCCAGGCCGCCGCCCTGCTCGTCGTGCAGCACAGCGGCCGACTGGCGCACGACGACGACGCCGTGCTGGACGCGCCCAGCCTGCACCGCTACGCGCCGCGCGCCGTCTTCCAGGTCTTCCACGAGGGCCGGCTCGCGCTGCGCTCATCGCAGGCGCCGCTCGCGCCGCTGGTGGCCGGCATGGCGGGCGGCTTCCACACGGTCGCGCGCGGAGACACGAACTGGCGCGTCTTCGTCGCGCACGGCGCCAGCGCGGACGTGACCGTGCTCGTCGGCGAGCGCGAGTCGGCACGGCGCGAGATCCTGTGGGCCACGCTGGGGCCGCTGCTGGCGCTGGGCGGCGCGGCGCTGGTGCTGATGGTGCTGCTGGGCGCGGCCGTGCTGCGCTGGGGGCTGGCGCCTGTGCGCCGCCTGCGCGCCGAGCTGGCCGCGCGCCGCCCCGACCAGCTCGCCCCCCTCGCCCTGGCCGACGCACCGACCGAGCTGGCGCCGCTGATGGCGGCCCTGAACACGCTGTTCTCGCGCATCGAGGCGCTGCTGCAAGGTGAGCGCCGGCTCACTGCCGACGCCGCACACGAGCTGCGCACGCCCATCGCGGCCATCCGCACCCAGGCCCAGGTGGCCCTGGGCGCACGGGACGAGGCCGAGCGCACCCACGCGCTGGCCGCCACGCTGGCCGGCTGCGACCGCGCCGCCCGCCTCATCGACCAGTTGCTGATGCTGGCCCGGCTGGAAGCCGCCGCCGCGCCGCCGCGCGCGCCGCTGGCCCTGGCCGAGCTGACCCGCCAGGCCGTGGCCGACGCCGCCGAAAGCCCGCTGAACCAGGGCCATGCACTGGCGCTAGACGCATCCGGACCGGTCCAGGCTCTGGGCGACGCGCTGCTGACCCAGGTGCTGCTGCGCAATCTGCTGGACAACGCGCTGCGCTACAGCCCGCCGGGCAGCCCGGTGACGCTGACGGTGGACGCCGCCGCAGATGGCTGGCGGTTGAGCATCGAGGACGGTGGGCCGGGCCTGGACGACGCCGGCCTGGCGCGCCTGGGCCAGCGCTTCCAGCGCGGCGACGGCCGGGCCCAGCCGGGCAGCGGCCTGGGCTGGTCCATCGTGAGGCGCATCGCAGCGCTGCAGGGCTGGGCCGTGACGGTGGACCGCTCGCCCACCTTCGGCGGCCTGCGCGTGAGGCTCGCGCCCGAGAAATCCGGTGGATGACTTATCCACAGCCGCTTCGTAAAATTCTGGGTTTGCCCGATGGCATGGGTGCCCCTCGTCCAGGGAATACCTTGGACGGTCCCCCGAGGGGACGGCGATGCTTGCCGGCTCGACCGGCAAGCGCACGCCTGAGCGGGCCGGCTTGGGAGCGACCCGGCGCTCGGCCCGAAATGCGGAATGGATGAAGAGATGCTCTACCCCAAGGAATTCGATGTCATCGTCGTCGGCGGCGGCCATGCCGGTACCGAGGCGGCGCTGGCCGCCGCGCGCATGGGTGCGCAGACGCTGCTGCTGACCCACAACATCGAGACCCTGGGCGCGATGAGCTGCAACCCCAGCATCGGCGGCATCGGCAAGGGCCACCTCGTCAAGGAGGTCGACGCGCTGGGCGGCGCGATGGCGCTGGCCACCGACGAAGGCGGCATCCAGTTCCGCATCCTGAACGGCAGCAAGGGCCCGGCCGTGCGCGCCACCCGCGCCCAGGCCGACCGCATCCTCTACAAGGCCGCCATCCGCCGCCGGCTGGAGAACCAGCCCAAGCTGCAACTCTTCCAGCAGGCGGTGGACGACCTGATGGTGGAGGGGGACCGCGTCGTCGGTGCCGTCACCCAGGCTGGCATCCGTTTCCGCGCCCGCGCCGTCGTGCTGACGGCCGGCACCTTCCTGGACGGCCGCATCCATGTCGGCCTGGAGAACTACAGCGCCGGCCGCGCCGGCGACCCGCCGGCCGTGTCGCTGTCGGCGCGGCTCAAGGAACTGAAGCTGCCGCAGGGGCGCCTGAAGACCGGCACGCCGCCGCGCGTCGACGGCCGCACCATCGACTTCAGCAAGTGCGAGGCGCAGCCGGGGGACCTGACGCCGGTGCCGGTGTTCAGCTTTATGGGCAGCACGGCCATGCATCCGCAGCAGGTGCCCTGCTGGATCACGCACACGAATGCGCGCACGCACGAGATCATCCGCAGCGGCTTTGACCGCAGCCCCATGTTCACCGGCGTCATCGAGGGCGTGGGCCCGCGCTACTGCCCGAGCATCGAAGACAAGGTGAACCGCTTCGCCGACAAGGACTCGCACCAGATCTTCCTGGAGCCCGAGGGCCTGACGACGCACGAGTTCTATCCGAACGGCATCTCCACCTCCCTGCCCTTCGACATCCAGCTCGCCGCGGTGCGCAGCATCCCCGGCCTGGAGAACGCCGACATCCTGCGTCCCGGCTACGCCATCGAGTACGACTACTTCGACCCCCGCGGGCTGAAGGCCTCGTTCGAGACCAAGGTCATCCAGGGCCTGTTCTTCGCCGGCCAGATCAACGGCACCACCGGCTACGAGGAAGCCGCAGCACAAGGCCTGTTCGCCGGCCTGAACGCGGCACTGCAAGTCCGCGGCGACGGCCCGTGGACGCCGGCGCGCGACCAGGCCTACCTGGGTGTGCTGGTGGACGACCTCATCACCAAGGGTGTGACCGAGCCCTACCGCATGTTCACGAGCCGCGCCGAGTTCCGGCTGCAGCTGCGCGAGGACAACGCCGACGCCCGCCTGACCGAGACCGGCCGCCAGCTGGGCCTGGTGAACGATGAACGCTGGGCCGCCTTCAACCGCAAGCGCGACGCTGTTTCACGTGAAACTGAGAAGCTGAAAAGCACCTGGGTGCACCCCGGCATCCTGCCGGCGGCGGACGCGGAGCGGCTGGTTGGCAAGGCGCTGGAGCGCGAATACAACCTGGCCGACCTGCTGCGCCGGCCGGGTGTCGGCTTCGACACCGTCGCCGAGGTCGCTGCGATCGCACGACCTGAGGCCGGTGTCTCACGTGAAACGCTGGTCGCCGAACTGGGCCGCGAGCTCGCCGACCTCGTCGCCGAGCAGGTCGAGATCAGCACCAAGTACGCCGGCTACATCAACAAGCAGGTCGACGATGTCGCCCGCGCCGCCCACTTCGAGCACCTGAAGCTGCCCGACGACCTGGACTACGGCCTCGTCCACGCCCTCTCCTTCGAGGCGCGCCAGAAGCTGAACAAGCACAAGCCCGAAACGCTGGGCCAGGCTTCGCGCATCTCCGGCATCACGCCGGCTGCGATCTCGCTGCTGCTGGTGCACCTGAAGAAGGGCAAGTTCAAGGGCTTCACCGAGGCGGAAGCCGCATGAGGGCCACGCTCCAGGCGGCTGCCAACGAACTCGGCCTCGAACTCACGGACACCCAGCTCGACCAGCTGCTGGCCTACCTGGCCCTGCTGCAGAAGTGGAACAAGGTCTACAACCTGACCGCCGTCCGCGATCCGGCCCAGATGCTGAGCCATCACCTGGTCGACAGCCTGTCGGTCATCGCACCGCTGCAGCGCCACGGCGCGCCGGCGCGGCTGATGGACGTCGGCGCCGGCGGCGGCCTGCCGGGTGTCGTCATCGCCATCTGCTGCCCCGGCACTGACGTCAGCTGCGTGGATGCCGTCGCCAAGAAGGCCACCTTCATCCAGCAGGTCGCGGCCGAGCTGAAGCTGCCCAACCTGCATGGCGTGCACAGCCGCGTCGAACAGCTGACCACCGAGCCCTTCGGCGTCATCACCTCGCGCGCCTTCGCATCCCTGGTCGACTTCACCAGCCTGACCTGCAAGCATCTTGCTGAGGGTGCCGTCTGGATGGCCATGAAGGGCCAGCACCCGGCCGACGAAATCGCCGCCCTGCCCGCCGACGTGGATGTGTTTCACGTGGAACAGCTGGCCGTTCCCGGCCTGGACGCCCAGCGCTGCATCATCTGGATGAAGCCTCGCTGAGGTCACTTCACGGGTCGCGCCCGAGGGTCGACCCGCCCTCTCCCCGGTACGATGCCGGCAGTCGAGAACTGGAACCCATGGCCAAGATTTTCTGCATCGCCAACCAGAAGGGCGGCGTCGGCAAGACCACCACCACCGTCAACCTCGCCGCCGGCCTTGCGCAGATCGGCCAGCGGGTGCTGGTCGTCGACCTCGATCCCCAAGGCAACGCGACCATGGGCTCGGGCATCGACAAGCGCAAGTTGGAGCTCACCGTCTACGACGTGCTGCTGGAGTCCGCCTCCCTGGCCGAAGCCAAGGCCCGGGCCGAGAAGGCCGGCTATGACGTCCTCGGCGCCAACCGCGAACTGGCCGGCGCCGAGGTGGACCTGGTCGCGCTGGAGCGCCGCGAGGCACGCCTGAAGGCGGCGCTCGCCGAGGCTGGCAAGGACTACGACTTCATCCTCATCGACTGCCCGCCATCGCTGTCCATGCTGACGCTGAACGGCCTGTGCAGCGCCCACGGCGTCATCGTGCCCATGCAGTGCGAATACTTCGCGCTGGAAGGCCTGACCGACCTGGTCAACACCATCAAGCAGATCCACGCCAACCTGAACCCCGACCTGCAGATCATCGGCCTGCTGCGCGTCATGTTCGACCCGCGCATCACGCTGCAGCAGCAGGTCAGCGACCAGCTCAAGACTCACTTCGGCAACAAGGTGTTCGACACCGTCATCCCGCGCAACGTGCGACTGGCCGAGGCACCGAGCTATGGCCTGCCGGGGGTCGTCTTCGACCCGAGCTCCAAGGGTGCGCAGGCGTTCGTGGACTTTGCCAAGGAGATGGTGAAGCGGATCGAGACGATGCGGTGAGCGCGGTCACGCTGCGCCCGATGCACGACGGCGACGCCGACGCCATCGCCGCCCTGCACGCCGCCAGCTGGCGCAGCGCCTACCGCGGCGTGTTCAGCGACCACTACCTCAACCACGAAGCCGATGCCGAACGCCGGGAGACCTGGCGGGCCCGCCTCCAGCCCGGCGAGGCCGGCCCGCACTGGGGTCTGGTGGCCGAGGACGGCGACGGCCAGCTGCTCGGCTTCGCCTACGTGATGCCCGACCACGACCCGACCTGGGGCGACTACATCGACAACCTGCACGTCGCCCCCGGCCTCCGGGGCGGCGGCATCGGCCGGCGACTGATGCAGGGCGTGGCCGAGCGCCTGCGCCGCACGGGTTCGACGCGCCCGCTCTACCTCTGGGTGCTGGACGTCAACACTGCGGCCCGGGGCTTCTATGAGCGCCTGGGCGCCGAGGTGCGGGACCCACAGCTGAGCGACCCGCTCGCCGGCCGGCAGCACCCCGTGTGGCGCTGCGTCTGGCACCACCCCTCCAAGCTGCTCGACGATGACTGACGCCCTCGCCCTCCGCGCCGAACTCGCCGGCCTCGACGCCAGCGCTCCCCCCCAGCAGGCCAACATCGACGGCTGGCTGATCCGCCTGTCGCCCGGCAAGGCCAAGCGCTCGCGTTGCATCAACGCGCTGCGCCAGGGCAAGCTGCCGCTGGACGAACTGCTGGCCCGCTGCCAGGCCGCCTACGATGCCGCCGGCCTGCCGCTGGCCGTGCGCGTGACGCCCTGGAGCCAGCCCGTCGACCTCGACGCCCACCTGGCCGCCAAGGGCTGGGGCGTGTTCGATGCGGCCGACGTGATGGTGCTAGCCGCCCTCGACCCCGCGCCCGCACCGGTCGCCCTTCAGGCCCTGGACGCGCCCGCCTACGCCGCCCTCGTCGGCGCGCTGCGCGGCTCGTCCGCCACGGCCATCGCCGCCCATGCAGAGCGCATTGCTAACGCACCGGTCACCTACCAGGGCTTTGCGCTCAACGACGCCGCTGGCCAGCTGCTGGCCTGCGGCCAGATGGTCGTCGACGGCGACATCGTCGGCCTCTACGACATCGCCTCGGCCGTTCAGCGGCAAGGCCATGGCGAGCGCCTGTGCCGTGCCCTGCTGGCCCTCGCCCACAGCCAGGGCGCACGCCAAGCCTATCTGCAGGTAGGCAGCGACAACGAGACCGCCCAGCGCCTTTACACGCGCATGGGCTTCGTCTTCGCCTACCGCTACCACTACCGCAGCCCGGAAACGAAGCTGGTCTGAGCCGGGGCTCGTCCCCCCTTTCGGCTCCCACGTTTGCATGTCGCCGCAGCTGGGGTCTTGGGCGTTGGCTGCGTCAACATCGCGCCTCCCAACCCACCGCCGCCCATGACGCCCTTCCGCGCCGCCCTCGCCCTCATCGCCTCGCTCGGCATCGCCGCCACGGCCCTCGCCGAGGCCCCCAGGGCGGATGTCTCCGGCAGCGCCGACCACCCCGTGCTGAAGCGCTTCACCGGCAGCGTGCTCGTCGGCTACGACCAGCAGGACTGGGAGCAGCGCAGCTTCCCCGACGCCAGCGGCGTGTCCAAGACCGAGAACGACAAGTTCGCCCGCCCGGTGAACCTGGAAGGCAAGGCCACGCGGCTCTTCTACCTGTCGCCACTGGGCAAGAGCCCGCTGGAGGTGTTCCGCAACCACCAGCAGGCGCTCGCCGCCGCCGGCTTCAAGCCCACCTGGCAGTGCGAGACCGAGGCCCAGGGCTGCACCAAGGCCTATTTCGCGCTGGACGGCTATGAGCGCGCCAAGGGCATGCGCTGGGCCGAGGGTGACGTGCCCGGCGCCACCGCCGAATACCGCAGCAGCGCCTGGCCGCTGGCCATGTCCATCAGCCACGACCAGGCCCGCATGCTGGTGGGCACGCTGACCAGCGGCGGCCGCACGCTGAACCTGCTGCTGTTCACGTCCATGGCCGCCAACGAGCACACCAACCGCGCGGCCACCTACATCGAGATCGTCGAGCCCAGGGCCATGCCCACCGGCCAGGTCACGGTGGACGCCAGGGCCATCGCCCAGGGCCTGCAGGCCGAAGGCAGGATCGCGCTGTACGGCCTGTTCTTCGACACCGGCAGCGCCGAGCTCAAGCCCGAGTCCAGGGCCCAGCTCGACGCGATGGCCCAGCTGCTGAAGAGCCAGCCCGCGCTGAAGGCCTGGATCGTCGGCCACACCGACAACGTCGGCAGCTTCGAGGCCAACCAGACGCTGAGCATGGAGCGCGCCCGCGCCGTCGTGCTGGCGCTGACCGCGGCGCCGTACAAGGTCGATGCCAAGCGCCTGGGCGCCAAGGGCCTGGCCAGCCTGGCCCCGGTGGCGGGCAACGGCGACGAAGCCGGGCGGGCCAGGAACCGGCGCGTGGAGCTGGTGGCGCAATAGCGCCGCACCGATCAGCCGTCGGCGCGGCGCTGCGCGACGACGATCAGGTATTCGGCCGGCAGCCGATAGCCCGCCCCCTGGCGCCACGGTGCGATGGCATCGAGGTAGCGCGCCCTCACCCGCTCCCGCGCCGCGGCGTCGAAGCGCGACCAGGCCAGGGCCACCGGCCCGCCGGCGAACGCCGCGGCGCAGGCCGCGTCGGCATCGGCGTAGTCCAGCCAGTCGCTGCGCCGCCGCTGCAGCCCGACCTGCAGGCCGGCGGCGGCACAACAGCGCGCCAGCGCATCCCCCTGGCCGAGACCGAAGAACAGCGGGCAGACCTCGCTGCTCACCTCCGCGTCGACGACGCCGAACAGCGGCGCCCAGCCACAGCGCGCACGCTCGCCCCACACGGCCAGCACGGCGCGGCCGCCCGGTCGCAGCACGCGGCACAGCTCGCGCAGCGCAGCCTGCGGGTCCGGCACGTACATCAGGCCCAGCGAGCACAGGGCCAGGTCGAAGCCGACCTCACGGCTGCCGTCGGGCAGGGCCAGCTGCCCGGCATCCATGCGCGCAAAGCCGGCCTGCGCCAGGCCCAGCTCGCCGGCATGCCGCCGCGCCGCCAGCACCATGGCCTCGGACAGGTCCACCCCCAGCACACGGCCGCCCGGCCCGACCCCCCGGGAAGCGGCGGCCGCCAGCAGGCCCGTCCCGCAGGCGACGTCGAGCACCGCCTCACCGGCCGACGGCGCGGCCAGTGCCAGCAGCTCCCCCTGCAGGCCGGCCAACGGCCCGTGCCAGTGCCGCGCGTAGTCGTCGGCGGCACGATCCCAGCCGTAGCGCTGGATGCGGCGCTGCAGGCGCTCGTCCATGGCCACGCTCAGGCCCGGGTGATGACGACCTCCAGGTACTCAGCGGGCACGACCAGCGCCCCCGGGCCGGCACGGTTCATGCCGTCCAGCAGCGCCGTCAGCTCGCCCGCCAGCGCCTCGGCCTGCTCGGGCGTCTGGGCCGCGAAGGCCTTGTTCACGGGCCCGTACCAGTTGCGGAAGACCTCGACGAAATGCGCCGCCGAGCGGTAGCGGAACATGAAGTGGCGCGAAGCGACCTGCATCGACACTGCGGTGCCGTCGAACAGTGCGTTCAGATGCGCCTGCGTGCCCCACAGCGACGGCGGCTGCGCGCCGGCCGGCGGCGGCACATAACGGCCCAGCAGCTTGAACATGCGGCCGACCAGGCTGTCCGGCGTCCAGTTCGCCAGGCCGATGCGGCCGCCTGGGCGAACCACGCGGGCCAGCTCGCGGGCCGCCGTCGCATGGTCGGGCGTGAACATCACGCCGAAGGTGGAGACCGCGGCGTCGAAGCTCGCGTCGGCAAAAGGCAGGGCCTCGGCGTCGGCCGTCTGGAAATGCACCTCCAGCCGCTCGGCGCGGGCGCGCTCGGCACCCCGCTCCAGCAGGGCGCCGACATAGTCGGTCGACGTGACGAGGCAGCCCCGGCGCGCTGCGGCCAGCGTCGCGTTGCCGTTGCCGGCGGCGACGTCGAGCACGCGCTCGTCCGTCTTCAGGTCGGCCGCCTCGGCGAGCTGCTCGCCGACGATCTGCAGCGTGGTGCCGATGACGGCGTAGTCCCCGCTGCCCCAGGCGGCCTGCTGGCGGGTCTTGATGGCGGCGAAGTCGGTGGGTGCGTTCATGCGCGGGCTCCGGTGGATGGCGACGAGCCAATGTCGGCGCCGCGCGCCGCGCCGTCCTGCCCGAGCGTCGGCATCTCCTGCCCGAGCGTCCGCCGGGGGCCGCCCCCTCTGGCGGCGCGCCGGCCCCAGCCGCAGAATCGCGCCACCCTGGCCCAGCGGAGAAACACCATGAGCATGGAACGGATCGCCGCATCCATCGACAGAGTCAGTGCCCTGCTGCGCCGCAAGCCCCAGGCCGGCGTCAGCGAGGACTCCGTGGCCACGGCACGCTGGGACGGGGGCCTGCGCACCCTCGTGAACAGCGACAAAGGCCTCTCGATGGCGACCGACATGCCGGCCGAGATCGGCGGCGAGGACAGCGCTGTGACCCCGGGCTGGCTGTTCCGCGCCGGCCTGGCGTCCTGCTCGGTGACGCGCATCGCCATGGCCGCCGCTGCCGAGGGCATCGTGCTGCAGACGCTGGAGGTGCGCGCGACGAGCCGCTCCGATGCGCGCGGCCTGCTCGCCATCCCCGAGCCGGACGGCCGCCCCGTGCCGGCCGGGCCGCTGGCGATCGCGCTGCACGTGCGCATTGCCGCGCCCGGCGTTGCCGACGACCGCCTGCGCGCCCTGGTGGCGTCGACCACGGGCTGCTCACCGGTGACCTGCGCGGTCGAACAGGCCCTGCCCGTGACCCTGCACATCGAACTGGCGGCGTGATGGATGCCCTGTCGCAGACCCTGCGCGTGGTGCGCCTGGTCGGTGCGATCTTTCTGCACGGGCGCTTCACGGCACCCTGGTGCTACCAGGCGCCGCATGCCGATGCCGCCGCCCCCTACCTGGAGCCGACCGCCGAGCGCGTCGTGATCTTCCACATGATCACCGAGGGCGAATGCTGGGTCGAACTCGGCGACGCGGCACCCCTGCGCCTGATGGCCGGCGACGTCGTCGTGTTCCCGCATGGCGACGCGCATCGCATGGGCTCCCAGCCCGGCCTGCCGCCGGCTCAGGGCGCCCGGCTGCACGAGGTGCTGGCGCGCCGGCCCCGGCTGCTGGCCTATGGCGGCGGCGGCGCCACGACCAAACTGGTGTGCGGCTACCTGGCCTGCGACGCACGCCTGGCGCGCTTGCTGCTGGCCGGGCTGCCGCCCGTCGTGCGCGTGAACGTGCGCGGCTCCGACGCCGGCCTGTGGCTGGAGGCTTCGGTGCGCTATGCGCTGACCGAAGCGCGCTCGCCGCGTCCCGGCGGCCAGGGACTGCTCGCCAAGCTGGCCGAAGTGCTGTTCATCGAGGTCCTGCGCATCCACATGAATGAGCAGGCGGAACAGGGCACGGGCTGGCTCGCCGGCGTCAATGACCGCATCGTCGGCGCCGCCCTGCGCGCCCTGCATGCCGAGCCGGCCCGGCCCTGGACGCTGGAGGAGCTGGCGCGTGCGGCCTGCACATCGCGCTCAGTGCTGGCCGAACGCTTCCCGCAGCTGGTCGGCCAGTCACCCATGCAGTACTTGGCGCAGTGGCGCATGATGCTCGCGTCCAACCTGCTGGCGCGCAGCAACGCGCCGCTGGCGCACATCGCCGAGGAGGTCGGCTACCAGACCGACACCGCCTTCAGCCGTGCCTTCCGGCGCGAATACGGCATGCCTCCGGCCGCCTGGCGCCGCCGTCAGGCGGGCAACCAGACAGTGGCCGTCAACTGAATGCGGCGCACGGGCGGTGGCAAGACTCAGCGCAAGCGCCGATCCAGCCAGCCGAGCACCCGCGGGTCCTGGAAGTAGTTCGTGTGATGGGTCTCGGCGCTGACGCCAAGATCCTCCCACTGCGGCGCCGCCAGCGTGAGGTCGCCCAGCCGGTTCATCGAGGCGCTGTCGACGACCAGGTCGTTGGGCTGGTCGAAGATCAGGTCGGCACCGTGATACATCGCCTGGCCCTTCAGGTTGCTGAGGCGCTTCCAAACCTTCCAGATCGGCTCGTCAATCTGATTGGGCCTGTATTGGCCGCCGATGGCATGGATGTCGGCCTGGGTGGTCAGCGGATAGAGCTGGGCCAGCTCCAGGTTGTTGCTCACCCGTCCCTGCGCCAACAGCCCGGGCACGAGCCCGATGGCCGCGTCGGCCAGCGGCAGCCGGGCGCCCAGCTGCAGCACCCGGCCGAGGACACAGGCGAGGCCGCCCACGCCCAGGGCCAGCGCCTGCAGGCCGGGCGACAGGACGCGCCCCCCACGCAGCGCGGTTTCGGCCAGCGCATCGGTCAGGCTGGCCAGGGTGTCCAGGGCCTGGCGGATCTTGTCGGGCGCCGCGAGCGACGTCCCGGCCATCGGTGAGCCCACGAAAAGCGCCTGACGCACCGGCAAGGCGGTGGCCAGCCGCAACAGCCAGGAGATGACCAGCCCGCCGCGGCTGTGGCCGACGACATCCAGCTCGGCCTTGCAGCCCTCGAGCGCGTCCTTCAGGGCCAGCGCGTTCAGCCAGGGGGCGACACTGAGCGTCGCATGGTCGAAGGCCAGTACGGCGGCGTAGCGGGCACCGAGCTGCTTGAACAGGGCCGCGCCGTCTGGCGTGGCCGCGAACTCGGCCGCATACATCGCGCTGGCGCTGAAGGTGCCATGCACCAGCACGAGCACACGCCCGCCCAGGCCGGCGACGAAGCCCGGCGGCAGCGGCGCCCAGCGCTTGCCGTCCCAGCGCCGCAACCCCTGGGCCGGGGCGGCGAGCTCGGCCAGGGCGGGGTTGAGGCGGCGGTCGAGGTTCTGCAGCGCCTGGGTCAGCTGGTTGGCCCCGAGCTCGTTGAAGGCGATGCGCTGCGCCGTGTCCCGCGGATCGACGCCGTAGCTGCGCCAGTTGCGCCGGTAGCCATCCAGCCGGCGGCGCTGCACCGGCGGCTCGTAGACCCAGCGCAGCATCTCCTCGTCGCGCACCAGGCGCACCGCCGCCCGCGGATCGCCCAGCGCCGCGTAGCCGCTGCCGCGGCGGCGGCGCTGCTGGATCGGCAGCACCGCCGCATCCAGGTCCGGCGGCAACGGGTCGCTCAGCTGGGTGCCGACGGCGGCCCACAGGGCCTTGGACGCTTCGCTCATACGTCCTCCTGGATGATCGGCAGCGGAGTCACGAGGGCATGGCGCGCGGTGATGATGTCGAGCATGGAGTCGAAGTCCTCGCGGCGGTTGAGCGCCGCGATGCCGGCCTCGATCGCCTCGACGAAGCCGCACTGCTCCGTCAGCCGGACCGTCTCGATGGGCACCAGCTTGCCCTCCCGGATCCAGGCCTTCACCTCGGGCCAGCTGGCCTTGCCGGCCTGCCAGCTCACCGCCTGTTCCGTCGACGCGTCGACCCCGGCGTCGACCAGGCCCTCGAAGCTCATCGGCCGCAGCCCGATGTACTCGTCGCGGAAGGCCGCATGCCGCCACCAGCCCGGCAGGGCATGGCCTTCAAGCAGGAAGATCACCGGGTAGATGTCGATCAGCTCCAGGCAGGCCGCGAACAGCAGCGCCAGGTCGATGCAGGTGCCGGCGCGCTCGGCATGCACCGTCGACGGCATGCGCAGGCGCTGCGAGTCGCGCCCGTCGCTGTAGGTTGGCGGCGGGTTGATGTAGCCGAGCTGCCAGTCATGCAGCAGCGTCGCCCAGATGGCCTGGACCTGCTGGTCGACGCCGCGCAGCGTGTCCTCGCTGAACTCGCCGCTCGGCACGCACTGGTAGCCCTCGAAGCCGGCGCCGGGGTCGTCGCGCAGCACGCGGTTGTAGCGCTGGGCCTGCAGCATGGCCCGCGCCACCATGGGATCGCGAGGCAGCACGAAGGACGGCAGCCAGCGCCCGTCGTGGCGGCTGTCGCGCCACTGGTCCACGGGCATCAGCCGCAGGCGGTGGCTATCGTCGTACAGCACCTTGTCGCCCTGCCTGACGCTGACCCTCAGCGTCGAATTGACGGCTTCGCGCCGACCGCGGGCGATGTCCGCCGTCAGCGGCACATGGATGCGCTGGGTCAGGTTCTCGCGCTGGTGCTGCATGACTACGCGGCGCTGGAAGCGCGCCTGCTCCAGACCCATGTGCACGGCCACCTCGATGTCCAGCGGCTGCGCCGCCTCGGGCGCCTCGCAGCTCAGCAGGAAGCGCTTGAAGATGGGCTGCGCGTTGTGCAGGGCCGAATAGTTCAGCTCCGCAAACGGCTCGATGTGCAGCTGCACGCTGGCATTGGCCGGGGCGGTGTCGGGCGCCGGCAGCGGCAGGCGCGGCGCCAGCTCGGCATGCCGCGCACGCGTGGCTTCGTCCACCAGCACCGGCGCGCCCACCCACAGGGTCACGGCCGTTGCTTCGACGGGCTCGGGCTGTTCGCGCACAAGCCGCCAGGCCTGCTCGAAGGCCAGCGGCAGGTCGAAACCGCTGGCGAACAGGCTGCGCAGCAGCTGGTTCAGCAGCACCTCGGCCAGCGCGTCGTCGAAGGCATCCTGGAAGCCCACCGCCGCGAGCGTCGCGCCTTCCGCGATCAGCAGGGGCGCCAGGCGGGCGGCGCTGTTCCACACGTTCAGCGTCGTCAGATAGGCCGGTGCCCCGGCCTGCCCCAGTGCCCGGGCCAGCCGTTGTGCCGACACCAGCTGCGGCATGCCGCCGCTGCCGCGCAGCAGCAGGCCATCCACCATGCGGTGCCTGTCGGCCTGCACCTCGTCGGCTCGCCGCAGCTGCGGCGCATCCCAGTCCATCAGCTCGACCGATGCCGCATTCCCCCGGGCCGCAATCAGCTCGCGCACGCCCTGGTGCGCATCCATGCCGGCGAAATGCAGCAGATGCGGCCGCTGTTCCTGCACGGCCCGCGCCAGGTCGTCGAGGCTCGGGTAGTCCAGGACCCGCAGCGCCACCCCCTTGGGCAGCGCACGGCGGTAGTTCTGCAGCTCCTCGTCAACGCTCCACGTCTCGCGCAGTTCGGCCGGCAGCGTGTTGACGAAGATCGCCCGCAGCTGCGGCCAGGACGGCAGCGTCACCGCGGCACGCGGCATCGGCAGCCAGCGCCCCTCGACCTCGTGCTGCACCTGCAGCTCGCGGATGACCGTCAGCGAATTCGGCCGGTCCGACAGGCCGCGGCGCTGCTCGCGCGTCGCCGCGGCCAGCAAATACTCCCAGGGCAGGATGCGCCCGGCCCAGTCGAGCGCCTCATGCCGGTAGGGCACGCGCACCACCAGCACCGGCTCCTGGCTGATCGCCCGGAGCTGCGCCTCGCCCATGCCCAGCGCGGCCAGGCTGTCGCGCGCGTCCTGCTCCAGCTGCTCGCGCAGGCTGCCGTCCCGCACCCAGCGCTGGCGCGAACGCAGCACATAGGTCCAGCGCAAGGCCTGCTGGGCCATGCCCTGGCGCGAGCGGTCGTCCACCGCGGCCAGCGGTACGCCCAGGGCATCACGGGCGCTGGCGACGTGTACGCCTTCGAGCAGCTGCTCGTGCTCCGGCAGCGGTCGGGTCTTGCCCACGGATGGTCCTCCTGTCCAGGGGACCGCAGTATCGCGACGCCGCGCCTGGGCGCAACGTCAAGTTGGGGATCAGACCAGGCCGAGGCTTTCCTCGACGCCCAGGTGAACGTTCATCGCCTGCACGGCGGCTCCGCTGGCGCCTTTGCCGAGGTTGTCCAGGCGGCTCATGAGGAGCACCTGGTTGTCGCTGGCAAAGACGAAGAGGTCGACGCGGTTGGTGTCGTTGCAGGCCTGCACGTCGAAGAAGCCGGCCTCCAGCGTCGCCGCATCGCGCAGCGGCATCACGTGGATGAAGCGCTCGCCCTCGTAGTGGGCGGCCAGCGCCGCCTGCACGGCCTCGGCCGTCGTGCCGGCCCTGAACTGGCTCAGGTGCAGGGGCACGCTGACGGCCAGACCCTTGTAGAAATTGCTGACGATGGGCATGAAGACCGGCGGCGTGGCCAGGCCCGTGTGCGCCATCATCTCCGGCAGGTGCTTGTGCTTCAGGCCCAGGCCATAAGGCCGCGGCGCCTGCAGATGGGCCGGCAGGGGCTGCTGCTGGTAGTCCGCGATCATGGACTTGCCGCCGCCCGAATAGCCGGTGATGGACGTGGCGCTGACGGCGGCATCTCTGGGCAGCAGGCCGGCGTCCACCAGGGGCCGCACGGCCAGGATGAAGGCGCTGGCGTGGCAGCCCGGGTTGGCGATGCGCTTGGACGCCCGGATGGCGTCGCGCTGGCCCCTGGCAAGCTCCGGCAGGCCGAAGGCCCAGCCCGGCACGGTGCGGTGCGCCGTGCTGGCGTCGATGAGGCAGGTATTGGGGTTGGCGATCATGGCCGCCGCCTCGCGTGAGGCGGCGTCGGGCAGGCACAGGAAGGCCACGTCGGCGGCGTTCAGCAGGCGCGCGCGCTCGACCGGGTCCTTGCGCTTGTCGGCGTCGATCTTCAGCACCTCGATGTCGCTGCGGGCCGCGAGGTACTCGTGGATGCGCAAACCCGTGGTGCCTTCCTGGCCATCCACAAACACCTTGAACGTCATCGCCGCTGCTCCAAGCACTGAAAATCGAGCTGTGCAGGATAAGGGCAAACCATGAATCCATCGCGAGTACTGCTTCTCCCCGGCTGGCAAAACTCCGGCCCCGACCACTGGCAAAGCCGCTGGGAGCGGCTGCACGGCGACGAACGCGTCGAGCAGCACGACTGGGACTGGCCCCGCCGCGGCGACTGGATGGCGCGGCTGGACGAGGTGCTGCTGCAGGACGACGCACCGGCCGTGCTGGTTGCGCATTCCCTGGGCTGCCAGCTGGTGGCCAGCTGGGCCGAGCATTCCCGGCACACGGGCCGAGTCAAAGGCGCGCTGCTGGTCGCCCCGCCCGACACCGAGCGCGAGGACATGCCGCCCCAGCTGCACAACTGGCGCCCAATCCGCCGCCCGCGCCTGCCTTTTCCGAGCATCACCGTCATCAGCAGCGACGACCCCTACGGCGCTGCCGAGCGCAGCGCGCAGATGGCTGACGACTGGGGCAGCAGCGTCGTCATCGCCGGGCCGCGGGGTCATCTGAATGCCGAGTCGGGCCTGGGGGACTGGCCGGAAGGCCGCGCCCTGCTGGAAAGCCTGGTGAAGCGCTGAAGCGGCGACGGGCCGCTCCCTAGCCGCTTCGCACCCCCTCGGGAGGCCTGACGCAAAGCGGCAGGTTCGGGGGCACCCATTCACCGACAATCCGCCCCCATGGCAACGAAGAAACCCAAAGGCCTCGGCCTAGGCCTGGAAGCCCTGCTGGGCCCCAAAGTCAGCGAAGCGCCCGCCACCGAACTGCCCTCGGTGCTGAAGCTGGAGCAGCTGCAGGCCGGCAAGTACCAGCCGCGCACGCGCATGGACGAGGGTTCGCTGTACGAGCTCGCCGAGAGCATCAAGGCCCAGGGCATCATGCAGCCCATCCTGGTGCGGCCCATCGCCCCGGACGGCGGTGTGAGCTACGAGATCATTGCTGGCGAACGGCGCTTCCGTGCCGCAAGACTCGCCGGCCTGCGCGAGGTGCCCGTGCTGGTGAAGGCGGTGCCCGACGAGTCGGCCGCCGCGATGGCGCTGATCGAGAACATCCAGCGCGAGGACCTCAACCCGCTGGAAGAAGCCCAGGGCCTCAAGCGGCTCACCGACGAGTTCGGACTAACACACGAGCAGGCCGCCCAAGCCGTGGGCCGCTCGCGCAGCGCGGCCAGCAACCTGCTGCGGCTGTTGAACCTGTCGGCGCCGGTGCAGAACATGCTGATGGCCGGCGACCTGGACATGGGCCATGCCCGTGCGCTGCTGCCGCTGGATGGCGCCACGCAAATCACGACGGCCAGCGAGATCGCCGCCAAGAAGCTCAGCGTTCGCGAAGCCGAGAAGCTGGTCGCCAGGCAGCAGGGCGCCGCGCGCCAGGCGCCGCTGCTGCGCGTAAAGAGCGACAAGAGCCGCGACGTGCTGCGCCTGGAGGAAGAGCTTGCCGACGCGCTGGGCGCCACTGTCGAGGTGCGCGTGAAGAAGCGCGGCAAGCGCGGCGGCCAGAGCGGCGAGCTGGCCATCCATTTCGACTCGCTGGACGCGCTGTCGGGCATCCTCGACAAGCTGCGCGGCGGCTGAGCGCGGACCGGACAGACCCCGCGGGCAGGCAGGCCCGCAGGCATGACGCGCCCTGACGCCGCGATGCGGCCGTGACGCTCGTCACCCTTGCAACAGTTCTTCACCAACGGCTCTGTCGGAGGCCTGCCACAAGCCCCCCGGGTTCGTGTGGTTTGCCCGAAAAGTGCCAGGTCTTGCCTGAACGGCGGGCGTATGCTGGACCGGCACCCTGTCAACGAAACAGCGAGCTGATTTGTTGGTGGGCTTGCAGCGGCTTATTCTTGTGATTGACGGGTTGCCGGTAGCGCCAAGCTGCCGATCAACCGAGTGGAGAGTTCTGATGACGCCTTGCAGTTGAGGCGCGATCAGAACCCCCCAGTCCCCTCGGGCACGGATCGTGCCTGTGACTGCGTGGAGTTCAAACCGCAGGAGGTGGGCATGGACGTCATCAGCCATTTCGCAGCGCGCTACGAGCGCAGCAAGGTCGAGGAGCTCTCGCTGGAGGACTACCTCGCCGAGTGCAAGAAGAATCCCCTCGCCTACGCAACCGCCGCCGAGCGGATGCTGCAGGCCATCGGCGAGCCGCAGATGCTCGATACGCGCAACGACCCGCGGCTGTCGCGCCTGTTCGCCAACAAGACCATCAAGATCTATCCGGCCTTCGCCGAGTTCTATGGCCTGGAAGAAGCCATCGAGCAGGTGGTGTCCTATTTCAGGCACGCGGCTCAAGGGCTGGAGGAAAAGAAACAGATCCTCTACCTGCTGGGCCCCGTGGGCGGTGGCAAGAGCTCCATCGCCGAGCGGTTGAAGACCCTGATGGAGCAGGTGCCCTTCTACGCGCTGGCGGGCTCGCCGGTGAACGAGAGCCCGCTGGGCCTTTTCGACCCCATCGAGGACGGTCCGCTGCTGGAGCGCGACTACGGCATCCCGCGCCGCTACCTCAACCGCATCCTGTCGCCCTGGGCCGTCAAGCGCCTCGATGAATTCGGCGGCGACATCCGCAAGTTCAAGGTCGTCAAGCGCTACCCCAGCGTTCTCAAGCAGCTGGGCGTGGCCAAGACGGAGCCGGGCGACGAGAACAACCAGGACATCTCCAGCCTGGTCGGCAAGGTCGACATCCGCAAGCTCGAGACCTATGCCCAGGACGACCCCGACGCCTACAGCTACTCCGGCGGCCTGTGCCTGGCCAACCAGGGCCTACTGGAGTTCGTGGAAATGTTCAAGGCGCCCATCAAGGTGCTGCACCCGCTGCTGACCGCCACGCAGGAGGGCAACTACAAGGGCACCGAGGGCTTCGGCGCCATCCCCTTCGACGGCATCGTGCTGGCGCACAGCAACGAGAGCGAGTGGAAGACCTTCCGCAACAACAAGAACAACGAGGCCTTCCTCGACCGTGTCTACATCGTCAAGGTGCCGTATTGCCTGCGCGTCAGCGAGGAGGTCAAGATCTACGAGAAGCTGATCCGCGGCTCCTCGCTTGCCGAGGCCAAGTGCGCCCCCGGCACGCTGAAGATGATGAGCCAGTTCGCGGTGCTCACGCGGCTGAAGGAGCCGGAGAACTCGTCGCTGTACTCCAAGATGCAGATCTACGACGGCGAGAACCTCAAGGACACCGACCCGCGCGCCAAGAGCTACCAGGAGTACCGCGACTACGCCGGCGTCGACGAGGGCATGAGCGGCATCAGCACGCGCTTCGCCTACAAGATCCTGTCCAAGGTCTTCAACTTCGACAGCTCCGAGGTGGCCGCCAACCCGGTGCATCTGATGTATGTGCTTGAGCAGCAGATCGAGCGCGAGCAGTTCCCTAAGGAGCTGGAGGAGAAGTACGTCGGCTTCATCAAGGAGCAGCTGAGCCCGCGCTACGCCGAGTTCATCGGCAAGGAGATCCAGACCGCCTACCTGGAGAGTTATTCCGAATACGGCCAGAACATCTTCGACCGCTACGTCACCTACGCCGACTACTGGATCCAGGACCAGGAGTACCGCGACACCGACACCGGCGAGGTCTTCGACCGCGCGGCGCTGAACGCCGAGCTGGAGAAGATCGAGAAGCCGGCCGGCATCTCCAACCCCAAGGACTTCCGCAACGAGATCGTCAACTTCGTGCTGCGGGCGCGCGCCAACAACGCGGGCAAGAACCCGCTGTGGACCAGCTACGAGAAGCTGCGCACCGTCATCGAGAAGAAGATGTTCTCCAACACCGAGGAGCTGCTGCCCGTCATCAGCTTCAACGCCAAGGCCAGCGCCGAGGACGCCAAGAAGCACGAGAACTTCGTGCAGCGCATGGTGGACAAGGGCTACACGGCCAAGCAGGTGCGGCTGTTGTGCGAGTGGTACTTGAGGGTGCGCAAGTCCAGCTAAGAAAGCAGGTCGCTCGATGTCCCTGCAGCAGATCATCGACAGACGCCTCTCCGGCAAGAACAAGTCGATTGGCAACCGCGAGCGCTTCTTGCGCCGCCACAAGGAGCAGATCCGCGAGGCGGTGAAGCGTGCGGTGGACGGCCGCGGCATCCGCGACATGGAGCGCGGCGAGGACGTTCACATCCCGAAGAAGGACCTCTCCGAACCTGTCTTCGGCCACGGTGACGGCGGCGTACGCGAGGTCGTGCGGCCGGGCAACCAGGAGTATGTGAAGGGCGACCGCATCGCCAAGCCCAAGGGCGGCCAGGGCGGGGGCGGAGGTGGCGGCGAAGCGAGTGACCAGGGCGAGGGCGAGGACGACTTCGTCTTCCACCTCAGCAAGGAAGAGTTCATGCAGGTCTTCTTCGACGACCTGGCCCTGCCCAACCTCGCCCGCACCTCGCTGGCCGACACGCCCGAGTGGCGGTCGCAGCGCGCCGGCTTCGTCTCCGATGGCACGCCCACCAACCTGCATGTCGTGCGATCCATGCGCGGCGCCCTGGGCCGGCGCATTGCCCTGGGCATGGACAAGCGCCGCGAACTGCACGAGCTCGAAGCCCGCGAGCAGGAGTTGCTGAAGGAAGACCGCCCCGAGACCCCGCGCCTGCTGGCCGAGACGCGCGAGCGCATCGCCCACCTGCGCCAGCGCATCGAGGCCATCCCCTTCCTCGACCCCATCGACCTGCGCTTCCGCGCCCGCACCCGCATTCCCGTGCCGACGACGCGCGCCGTCATGTTCTGCCTGATGGACGTGTCGGGCTCCATGGACGAAGGCCGCAAGGATCTGTCCAAGCGCTTCTTCATCCTGCTCTACCTCTTCCTCACACGCCACTACGAGAAGATCGACGTCGTCTTCATCCGCCACCACACGCAGGCGCAGGAGGTGGACGAGCAGAACTTCTTCCACGCCACCGAGACCGGGGGCACGGTCGTGTCCAGCGCCCTCGTGCTCATGGAGCAGATCATCAAGGAGCGCTACTCGCCAACGGAGTGGAACATCTACGGCGCCCAGGCCAGCGACGGCGACAACTGGCACCACGACAGCGGCCGCTGCCGCGAGCTGCTGGCCGACAAGCTGCTGCCGCTGTGCCGCTACTTCGCCTACGTGCAGGTGGCCGAGCCCGAGCAGAACCTCTGGGAGGAATACCAGAAGCTCAGCGAAGAGGTGCCGCACTTCGCGATGCGCAAGGCTGTCGAGGCCTCGCAGATCTACCCCGTCTTCCGCGAGCTGTTCAAGAAGGAGGGCGCGACGTCATGAGCTGCAAGGAAGATCGCCGCCACGCCGAGCGCGTGGCCACGCCACCGCCCGGCTTGCCCGAGCGCCGCCAGCGCGACCCGCTGAGGCGCATGCTGCCGCTGCTGCACAGGCCCACCCAGCCCCTGCCCTCGCCCAATGACTGGACCTTCGAGCTGATCGAGGAGTACCACACCGTCATCAGGCAGACGGCCGAGCGCTTCGGCCTGGACACCTATGCCAACCAGCTCGAGGTCATCACGGCCGAGCAGATGATGGACGCCTACGCCTCGGTCGGCATGCCGGTGAACTACCGCCACTGGAGCTATGGCAAGGAGTTCATCGCCACCGAGCGCAGCTACAAGCGCGGCCAGATGGGCCTGGCCTACGAGATCGTCATCAACTCCGACCCCTGCATCGCCTACCTAATGGAGGAGAACACGCTGGCCATGCAGGCCCTCGTCATCGCCCACGCCTGCTACGGCCACAACAGCTTCTTCAAGGGCAACTACCTGTTCCGCATGTGGACGGATGCGTCGTCCATCATCGACTACCTCGTCTACGCCAAGAACTACGTCGCCGACTGCGAGGAGCGCTACGGCCTGGAAGCCGTGGAGACGCTGCTGGACAGCTGCCATGCACTGATGAACCACGGCGTGGACCGCTACCGCCGCCCTGCCAAGCTGTCCCTCGCCGAGGAGCGAGCGCGTCTGAAGGACCGCGAGCACCACGCGCAGATGCAGGTCAACGACCTGTGGCGCACCCTGCCCAAGAAGCCCGACCGCCCCGACGAGGCTGCCGAAAGCCGCCGCTTCCCCGACGAGCCGCAGGAGAACCTGCTGTACTTCATCGAGAAGAACGCGCCGCTGCTGGAACCCTGGCAGCGCGAGGTCGTGCGCATCGTGCGCAAGATCGCGCAGTACTTCTATCCGCAGCGCCAGACCCAGGTGATGAACGAGGGCTGGGCCACCTTCTGGCACCACCGGCTGCTCAATCAGATGTACGACGACGGGTACCTCTCCGACGGCATGATGATCGAGTGGCTCAAGTCCCACACCAACGTCGTCTACCAGCACCCCGGCGCCAACCTGAACCCCTACGCGCTGGGCTTTGCGATGTACACCGACATCAAGCGCATCTGCGAGGCGCCCACCGACGAGGACAAGGCCTGGTTTCCCGACATCGCCGGCAGCGACTGGCTGCCCACGCTGGACCACGCGATGCGCAACTTCAAGGACGAGAGCTTCATCGGCCAGTACCTGAGCCCGAAGATCATGCGCGACTTCCGCCTGTTCGCCATCCTCGACGACGAGGCCAAGAGCGAGTACGAGATCTCCGCCATCCACGACGAAGGCGGCTACCGCCACCTGCGCCAGGCCTTGTCGCGCCAGTACGACCTTTCCACGCGCGAGCCCAACATCCAGGTCTGGAACGTCAACCTGCGCGGCGACCGCTCCCTCACGCTGCGCCATGTGCAGCACCTCAACCGCCCGCTGCACGACAGCGCACAGGAAGTGCTGCGCCACGTCGGCCGGCTATGGGGCTTTGCCGTCAACCTGGAAAGCGTCAACGCCCGAGGCGACGTGACGCGGCGCTGGAACGTGCCGGCTCAGCAAGGCTGAGCCCCGGCGCCACGCGCAAACCCCAGGGCCGCCGCCCATGGCGGCCGATATCCTGGGCCGGGCAGGCAAACCCGCCACACCCCGGAGGTTATCGATGCGCAACCGCTCCCTGATCGCTGCAGCCACCCTGGCCGCCTTGTGCTGGCACGCCGGCCCGGCCTGTGCCCAGGCCCGCCTGCCCACCATCCCGCCGGCCAGCTACACGCCCGAGCAGAAGCAGGCCGCCGCCGACTTCGAGGCCGCCCGCAAAGTGCCGGTCTTCGGGCCCTTCGAACCGCTGATGTACAGCCCCCAGGTCATGACCCAGGCGCGAGCCATGGGCGACTACCTGCGCTACAAGTCCGCCATCGGCACCACGCTGAGCGAGCTGGTCATCCTCGTGACGGCACGCGAATGGACGCAGGACTACGAGTGGTACGTCCACCACCCCATCGCCCTCAAGGCCGGCATCAAGCCGGCCGTTGCCGACGCCATCGCCGACGGCCGACGGCCTGTGGGCATGAGCGAGGACGAAGAGACCGTCTACGACTTCTCCATCGAACTGCATCGCAACAAGCGCGTCTCCGATGCCACCTACGCGCGTGCCGAGAAGCGCTTCGGCAAGCAGGGCGTGGTCGATCTCACCGGCGTCAACGCCTACTACACCCTGCTCGCCATGCAGCTCAACATGGCGCAGTACGAGCCCCCGAAGGACGCCAGGCGGCTGGAGCGCTTCCCGAAGTAGCCTCGCCTCGCAAGGCCGGCTTCAGGACGCCAGCTTCAACCCCACGATGCCGGCAACGATCAGCCCCAGGCTGACCAGCCGCCCCACCGTCGCCGCCTCGCCGAACAGCACCATGCCGAGTGCGGCCGTGCCCACGGCCCCCACGCCCACCCAGATGGCATAGGCCGTGCCCACCGGCAGCGTCTTCATCGCCACGCCTAGCAGGCCGACGCTGAGCACCATGGCACCCACGGTCAGCACGGTGGGCAACGGGCGCGTGAAGCCCTCGGTGTACTTCAGGCCGATGGCCCAGCCGACTTCGAGCAAACCGGCGACGACGAGCAGCAACCAGGCCATGGGACAAACGCAGGAGTGAAACGCAAGAGGCATTCTGCCGGCCGCCCTCCGCGGCCAGGGCCGGTGGGGTCAACGACCCGCCGCCAGCAAGCCATCCGCGAGCGCCATTTGCCCCACCGGCGTCATGCGCAGCTCGCGCGAGGCCTCGCTGCGCCGCAGCCAGCCCCGGGCCAGCATCGCCTCCAACCACGCTACCGCCAGCGGCCCGGCGAAGTGGTCGCGGCGTTCGGACCAGTCCACGCAGTCGTAGAGCACGCGGCCATTGGTGCCAAAACCTTCCGGCATCAGTGGCGCCAACGCCTCGCGGCCTGCTTCACTGAGGTCATACCGCCCGTCCGGCGCCGCCGTCACCCAGCCCTTGGCCAGCAGCATCTCGCGCCACTTCACACCCAACTCGCCCGCCAGATGCCCGTAGCAGCTGCGTGCATGCCGCAGGCCGCGCATCCCGGGCTTCTGCCAGCGCTTCAGGTCGGCAGCGGGGCCGGCGTCGCGGCCATCGGCCACGCGCAGCAAAGCCTCCAGCGCATGCGCCACGTCGCCATCGGCCAGGCCGAAATAGCGATGCCGCCCCTGCGGCCGCATGCGGGCCAAGCCTTCGTCCACCAGCAGCTTGAGGTGGGCCGACATGGTGGCCGCCGTCACGCCCGCGTGCGTGGCCAGCTCGCCCGCCGTGTGCAGGCGGCCGTCGAGCAGGCGGGCCAGCACGCGCGCCCGCGTCGGGTCGGCAATCGCCGCCGCCACCCGGGCCAGGCGCGGCTCGGCGGTCATCGTGGCACCTGCTCGCGGTCGTTCAACCCGTAGTCGCGCACGACCTGGGCCACACGCAGCCGGTAGTCGGAAAACAACCCGCCGCGGCCGGCCGCCTGGGCCTCGCGATGACGCTCCATCTCGCGCCAGCCGCGCACGGCGGCTTCGTCGCGCCAGAACGACAGCGACAGCAGCTTGCCCGGGTCGGCCAGGCTCTGGAAGCGCTCCACGGAGATGAAGCCGTCCATCTGTTCCAGCATGGGCTTGAGCACCGCAGCATGGTCGAGATAGGCGGGGCGGCCCGCCTCGGTGGGCTGCACTTCGAAGATGACGGCGATCATGGGCGCACATCCTCACAGAAAGTGCGTTCCTCGCGGCGGATGAAGCGCTGCGCTTTCGCGAACTCGAAATTGGCCTGCGCCTCGGGGTCGGCCTTGAGCCGCGTGCGGTAGGCCTCGTAGTCGGCCAGCGAGTCGAAGCCGACCAGGCCCCAGGCCTCGTCGTTCGTGCCTTCCCACGGCAGCCAGTAGCCCAGCAGACGGCCACCCAGGCGAGGAATGATGCGGCCCCAGGCCTGGGCGTATTCCCGGAAGGCCTCGCGCTGGAAAGGGTCGAGTTCGTAGCGGATGAAGCAGGTGATGGACATGGTGTGCTCGCGGGTGGATGGGTTGCAGCCAGTGTGGGCGCCATCAACCCCGCGACGCTTCGCCGTGCAACGAACTGTGTCCTGCCGCCACGCCGGCGCGGCGACCGCTATCCTCCCCGGCGCTCCCGCACCCTGCCAGACACCGTGCCGACACCCGCGCCCCACTCCGCATCCGGCCCCAAGGGCTGGACCGGCTGGCTGCTCGGCCCCGAAGGCCAGGGCCGCGGGGCGGTGAAGCTGACGCTGCTGGCGTTGACGGTCTACGGCCTGTTCGCGCTGAACGTGGCGGTGCAGGTCAACCTCGGCCTGATGGAAGCCGGCCCCGGCGCCTGGGTCAGCGGCATCAGCCTGGCGGGCATCACGGCCTTCTACCTGCTGGTGCGCACCGGCCTGAGCCGGCACCTGGGCAGCGACCCCTCGCTGACGCTGCCGCAGTCGCTCTTCGGCGTGCTGATCACGGCCTGGGGCTATGCCATCGACCCACCGCTGCGCGGGGCCATCATCGCCATCATGCTGCTCAACCTGGTCTGGGGCATGTTCGTGCTGTCGCAGCGCCAGGCCTTCGGCCTCTACCTGTTCGGGCTGGCCGCGCTGGGCGCGGCGATGGCCCATGGCGCCAGCACAGACCCGGTGCGCTTCCCGCTCGCGGTCGAACTGCTGCACTTCAGCTTCGCGGCCATCCTGATGACGGCGGTGTCGGTGCTGTCGGTCAACATGGCCCGGCTGCGCGCCAGGCTGGGCGCGCGCACGGCCGAGTTGCGCGCGGCGCTGGCCCGCATCCAGTACCTGGCCCACCACGACGAGCTCACCCGCATCAGCAACCGCCGCCACCTCAGCGAGCGCCTGGCCGCCGAGCAGCTCAACCAGCGCCAGAGCGGCCAGACCATGAGCCTGGTGCTGATCGACATCGACCACTTCAAGGCCGTCAACGACAACCATGGCCATGCCGCCGGCGACGCGGTGCTGCGCCAGTTCGCCGCCACGTTGCACGCGACGCTGCGCGCCAGCGACTTCGCCGGCCGCTGGGGGGGCGAGGAGTTCCTAGTCGTCACGCCGCAGGCCAGCGCGCAGACGGCCGCCGCCCTCGTCGAACGGCTGCGCGCGGCCCTGGCGGCGACGCCTTTCGACGCCATCGTGCCGGGCCTGCACATCACCTTCTCGGCCGGCGTGGCCGAGTGCGCGCCGGGCGAGGACCTGCACCTGGCCATCGACCGCGCCGACCGCGCCCTCTACCGGGCCAAGCTGGACGGGCGCGACCGCACGGTCAGCGAGTTCGCGCCGCTGGCCTAGCCACGGGCACCGGGCTCAAGCCCAGGCGCGCACCACCAGGCGCATCGCGTCAGCCAGCACGGCGCTCAGCTCGTCCGTCGAGGCGCGCGAATCCGACTGCAGCGCCACGACCACCCAGGGCGAGCGCCCGTCCGGCGGGAACACCAGCGCCACGTCGTTGACGGCGCCGCGCCAGCCGGTGCCGGTCTTGTCGATGACGCGCCAGCCGGCGTCCGGCACGCCCGCGCGCAGGCGCTTCAGCCCCGTCTGCGAGGCCTGCAGGTCCGCCCACAGTCGCGCCTGGTTGGGGCGGCTCAGGCCGGGGCCGAGCAGCAGGTGCTGCAGCGTCCTGGCGAAGGCGCGCGGCGAGCTGGTGTCGCGCGGGTCACCGGGCGCGTTCTCGTTGAGCTCCAGCTCCCAGCGGTCCAGCCGCGTGACGGCGTCGCCCTGCTCCCGCAGCCACATCGTCAGGCCCGCGGGCGAGTCGCAGCAGTGACGCAGCAGCAGGTTGGCGCAGGGGTTGTCGCTCTCCACGACGATGCCCTGCACCAGTTCCGCCAGCGTCGCGCGGCCGCGGGGCAGCAGCCGGTCGAAGGCGGGCGAGTGGGCCACGCGGTCGCTCCTGTGCAGCGTGACCTCGTCCTCCCAGCGCCAGCGCCCGCCTTCCACGCCCTGGGCCACACGCGTGGCCAGCAGGATCTTGAAGGTGGAGGCGGTGGAGAAGCGCTCGTCGGCCCGGTGGGCCAGCGTGCGGCCGCTGCCGGTGTCGAGCGCGAACAAGCCCAGGCGCCCCTGCACGCCGCGCTCCAGCGCGGCGAAGTCCGGGGCGGTGGCGGCGAGGCTGCGGCGGGCCAATGGCGCGAAAGCCAGGCCGGCGAGGAGGGGGCGGCGTTTCATGCGCCGCATTCTCGTGCGCGCCGGCACGGCTGCGGTGCGCGGGCACCAGCCTCGCCCGTCTGAAAACTGACGGGTCCGTCAGACTTGCGCAACACCCCCGGGCCTGACCACCGTCACGTCACGCGGCGCTCCGCACAATCGCCGCCGGCCCTGCTTTGGGGCCGTATTTTTTGGAGTCGCTGTCAGATGTACGCCCCCCGCTTGACCCTGCTGGCCCTGGCCCTCAGCGCCGCCCTGCCCACCCTGGCCCAGGAGGCCCCCAAGGACCGCAGCCAGCTCGAAACCGTCGTCATCACGGCCGAGCGCCGTGCCGAGAACATCCAGGACGTGCCCAACGCCGTCAGCAAGATCAGCGGCGAGAAGCTCGACGTGCTGGCCTCCGGCGGCCAGGACCTGCGCTTCCTGTCGGGCCGCGTGCCCAGCCTGAACATCGAGTCCAGCTTCGGCCGCGCCTTCCCGCGCTTCTACCTGCGCGGCTACGGCAACACCGACTTCCGCCTCAACGCCTCGCAGCCGGTCAGCGTCATCGTCGACGACGTGATCCAGGAGAACCCCATCCTCAAGGGCTTCCCCATCTTCGACACCGCCGCGGTGGAAGTGGTCGCCGGCCCGCAGGGCACGCTGTTCGGCCGCAACACCCCGGCCGGCGTCGTCAAGTTCGACTCCGTCAAGCCCAGCCACAAGCAGGACGGCTACGCCAGCGTGACGGTCGGCAACTACGGCACGCTGAACCTCGAAGGCGCAGCCAACCTGCCGCTGTCGGGCGACTGGGCCGCACGCATCTCCGCGCAGAGCCAGCGCCGTAGCGACTGGGTGGACAACACCGCCGCGGGTGCCGCCACGCCCAAGACCGAGGGCTACCGCGACACCGCCGTGCGTGCCCAGGTGCTGTACGAGCCGCACAAGCAGTTCAGCGCGCTGGCCAACGTGCACGTGCGCGACCTGGACGGCAGCCCGCGCCTCTTCCGCGCCAACGCCATCAAGCGCGGCACGAACGACCTGGCCGACGGCTTCAGCAGCGACACCGTCGCCTTCAACGGCGTCAACGAGCAGACCCTCAAGCAGACCGGCGGCAGCCTGCGCCTGAAGTGGTCGCTGCCCGGCGTCAACGTCTACTCGATCACCGGCGGCGAGCACGTGAAGCCGCTGTCGCGCGGCGACATCGACGGCGGCGTTCCCGGCCAGGCCGGCGTGCCTTTCCAGTCCGAGACCGGCAGCGGCATGAACGGCCACCGCCAGCTGACGCAGGAGGTGCGCCTGGAGTCCAACACCGGCGGCCCCCTGAGCTGGCAGGCCGGCGTGTACGCCTTCGACGAGAAGTACACGATCGACAACATCACCTACAACACGACCACCCACGCCCAAGCCGACCACATCTACACCTCCCAGACCAACAAGGCCTGGGCCGCTTTCGGTTCGGTGAACTACGCCGTCAGCAACGAGCTGAAGGTGCGCGCCGGCCTGCGCTACACCAAGGACAAGAAGGACCTGTCCACCACCCACGTCGGCACCGGCCTGTTCAACACCTCGGCCGGCACGACCGCCAGCACGGACGACGGCAAGTGGAGCGGCGACCTGTCCGCCACCTACAAGCTCGACGCGACGACCAACCTCTACGCCCGCTACGCCAACGGCTTCCGCGCGTCGTCCATGCAGAACGCCTCGGCCTTCGCCGGCCAGTCCCAGGCCGGCCCGGAAAGCGTCAACTCGTATGAGGTGGGCTTCAAGAGCGAACTGCTCAAGCGCACGCTGCGCCTGTCCGGCTCGCTGTTCAGCTACGCCGTCAAGGACCTGCAGCTGACGGCCGTGGGCGGCAGCAGCAACGCCACCCGCCTGCTCAACGCCAAGAAGGCCACCGGCAACGGCGCCGAACTCAACCTCGAAGCGCTGATCACGCCGGACCTGCTCGTCACCTTCGGCGGCTCGCTGAACAACACGAAGATCAAGGACGCGGCCCTGGGCGTGCCCCCGGGCGGCTCGCTGAAGGTCAACGGCACCTTCCCGACGGTGCTGGACCCCATCGTCAACGGCAACGCCATGGTGGACGGCAACGCCCTGCCCAACGCGCCGAAGTGGACCTACAACCTCACCGCCCGCTGGAGCATCCCGCTGGCCAGCGGCGACGAGGTCTACGTCTACACCGACTGGGCCTACCGCTCCAAGGTCAACTTCTTCCTGTACGAGGCCACCGAGTTCACCGGCAAGGCCCTCACGGAAGGCGGCCTGCGCGTGGGCTACGTCTGGGGCAACGGCAAGTACGAGGCCGCCGGCTTCGTGCGCAACCTCACCAACCAGGTCCGCGTGACCGGTGCCATCGACTTCAACAACCTGACCGGCTTCATCAACGAGCCGCGCACCTACGGCGTGCAGTTCAAGGCGATGTTCTAAAGGCCCTTGGCCCGACCTCCGACGCCGCCTCCGGGCGGCGTTTTTCATGGCGGCGCGAACACCCATTCGCGGGGGTGCATGGGCCTTTTGCGGCAGCCAGGCGGCGTTTCACGAAGAGACCCACTCCTCCACGAGACCCGCCATGCGCTCCATCACCCGTACCCTGCACCAGGTCACACTTGCTGCCAGCGCCCTGCTCGCCGGCCTGCCCTCGCAGGCCGCGCCCATGACGCTGCACATCAACGGCCTCTACACCGCCACCAGCAGCCAGGCCACGCTGAACTCGGCCGCCGCCAACGCGCTGGCCCAAAGCGTCAACGGCACGAACAGCTGGAACCAGCTGCGCGACATCTCGCTGAGCCTGGCACTGGACTTCGATGACCAGCTGACCCGCAACACCCCCTCGGCGGGCACCTGGGTGTGGAGCTACGACAGCATCTCGGCCCTGCACATCCAGCTCGGCAACGCGCACTTCGCCACCGCGGCTGCCGCGGGCGCGAGCCTGGGCTCGGTCCGCGTCGGCGCCACCTCGACCGACACCGCACCCATGCTGACGAACGACATGCTGCTCAGCCTCAGCCAGCCCTGGTCGCGCAGCGGCACGCCCGCGGCCTATGCCTTCCCGGGGGCCACGCCACAGGTGTCGGGCAACGGCCTGTACGAGCACTTCTTCCGCACCGCCTTCGACCAGAACCCCGGCAACCGCGTGCTGGACTTCTGGGGCCTGCTGGCCAGCACGGACGGGCTCAACGGCGGCCTGCCCACCGGTCGCTGGCGCCTGACCGACTTCGAGGTCTCGCCGCAGGCCACCGGGCCGACCAGCAGCGTGCCCGAGCCGTCGACGCTGAGCCTGCTGGTGCTGGCCCTGGCGGCCCTGATGACGCTGCGCCGCCGCTGACCGACCGCGCTCAGGCCTTGGGCAGGCGGTAGACGGCGCAGAGCTTGTTGCCGTCGGGGTCGCGCACATAGCTCAGGTGCATCGCACCCAGTGCGCCCTCGCGCAGGCCGGGCGGCTCTTCGATGGACTGGCCGCCATGGGCCACGGCCACGTCGTGGAAGGCCTTCACCTGCTCGGCCGATTCGCACTTGAAGCCGATGGTGCCGCCGTTGGCGTGGCAGGCCGGCTCGCCGTTGATGGGCTGGCTGATGCCAAAGCTGTTGCCGCCATGGCGGTAGAACACGCGCTGGTGGCCCGACGGCGCCGCGCTGGGAAAGCCCGCAGGCGCGCCGAGTACGGCCAGCACCGCGTCGTAGAAGCGCTTGCTGCGCTCGATGTCGTTGGTGCCGACCATGATGTGGTTGAACATGGATGTCTTCTCAAGAGGGCTGCGAAGTGGAGGATTGTGGCCAACCGCGCGAGCGCAGCCGCATCGAGAGTCCCACCGGCCCCATCGCCAGTTGCAGCAGCTCGCGCGGCGCCCGGCCATCGGGCGTGTCCACCGCCGCCAGGTCGAAATGCCGCAGCAGCACCGCCGCGGCGAGCGTGATCTCCATCAGCGCCAGGTAGCGCCCCGGGCAGATACGCGGCCCGGCGCCGAAGGGCATGCTCAAGCGCTTGGCCGCCCCGGCCTGCTTGGCGTCGAGCAACCAGCGCGCCGGGTCGAAGGCCGCCGCATGATCCAGGTGGCGCTCGCTGGTGGCATCGCGCCGCATGACGGCCATGACCACCATGCCGGCGCTCACCTGCACGTCGCCCACGCGCGTGTCGCGCACGGCCTGCATGGTGTTGATGGGCGCCACCGGCCGCAGCCGCATCGTCTCGTGCGCGCAGGCCTCGACGAAGTCCAGTTGCCCCAGCTGCTCCAGGCTGGGCAGGGCCGTGTCGCCACAGATGCGATCCACCTCGGCCCGCGCCTGGGCCCGCGCCTCGGGGTGCTGCCACAGCAGCCAGATCATCCAGGCCAGCGTGTTGGCCGTCGTGTCCTCGCCGGCCAGCAGCATGGTCAGCACATTGCCGGCCACCTGCTCGTCGTCGATGCCGCTGCCGGGTTCGTCGGCCGCCGCCAGCATGGCCTCCAGCAGATTGCCCGGCTCCTCGCGCAGCGCCGGGTCAGCGGCCAGCCGCGCCCGCGCCTTGGCGATGAAGCCCTGCACGGCCACGTTCACCTCCGCCACACTGCGCACCAGCGCACGGTCCTCGGCCGAGGGCCACCAGCGCCAGGTTGGCAGCGGCGCGAAGATGCGGCGGAACAGCGCCGGGAAGATGCGGTTCAGGTGCTGCTGGATGACGTCCTCGTCGGACTGCAGCGTGTTGACGTCCTCGCCGAAGGCCAGGCCCGCCACGGCGTCCACCGTGAAGCGCATCAGGTCGGCCTGCAGCTCGATGCGGCGGTCTTCACGCGCGGCCACCTGCCAGCGCCCGACAAGGCGCTCGGCCACGCGCAGGAGGAAGGGGTAGTAGCGCTTCACGTGCACGGGGTCGAACCCGGCCATGACCATGCGGCGCTGGCGCTTCCACACCTCGCCATTGGCGGCGAACAGCCCCGCGTTCAGGCCCATTTCGCGGCCCACGTCCTCCAGCCGCTGCGTGCGCCGGAAGCCCTCGGGCCGGTCTCGCAGCGCCGTGCTGATCAGTTCGTGGTCGCCGACGACGACGAGGCGCCGCCTGCCCAGCTTCAGCTTGAAGATCGGCCCGAACTCCTTGCACCAGGCCTCCACCTGCTGGTGCACCCGCGTGGAGTCGATCTGCAGCAGGTTGCCGAACACCGGCACGCCGCGCGGGCCGGGCAGGTCATCGAACTGGCGCAGCGCGCCAGCGGGCGGGGCGGCGGTGGTGTTCATCGACCCAGTTTAGGAAGCCCGGACGGCAATAGCCTCGTTCAGTTTGAGGAAGCGAAGACCTTCCCCGGATTGAGGATGCCCAGCGGGTCCAGCGCCGCCTTGACGGCCCGCATCAGCGCCACCGCCTCCACCCCCGTCTCGTCCAGCAGGAAGCCCTGCTTGTGCAGCCCGATGCCATGCTCGCCCGTGCAGGTGCCCTCCAGCGCAATCGCCCGCGCCACCATCTGCGCGCTCAGGCGCTCGGCCGTCGCCAGCTCCCCGGGGTCGACGGGGTCCAGCAGATAGGCCATATGAAAATTGCCGTCGCCGACATGGCCGACGATGAAGTAGGGCAAGCCCGCTTGCTCGACCTCGGCGACGGAAGCGTTGATGTTCTCCGCCAGCCGCGAGATGGGCACACAGGTGTCCGTCGTCACGGCACGGCAGCCGGGGCGCATCTGCAGGCCGGAGAGGTAGGCGTGGTGGCGCGCTGTCCACAGCCGCGTGCGCGCCTCGGGCGTGGTGGCCCACTCAAAGGCCTCGCCGCCGTGGTCGGCCGCCACCTCCTGCACCATCGCGGCCTGTTCGGCCACACCGGCCTCGCTGCCGTGGAACTCCATCAGCAGCATGGGCGCCTCCTTCAGGCCCAGCTTGTCGTGGGCGTTGACGGCCTTGATCGCGTTGGCATCCAGCAGCTCGCAGCGGGCGATGGGCACGCCGATCTGGATGATCTGCATGGCCGTGCGCACGGCGGCATCGATCGTGGGGAAGAAGCAGACCGCCGCCGACACCGCCTCGGGCAGCGGGTGCACCTTCACCGTCAGCTCGGTGATGACGCCCAGCGTGCCCTCGCTGCCGATCAGCAGCCGCGTCAGGTCGTAGCCCGCGCTGCTCTTCCTTGCGCGCGAGCCGGTGCGCACGACCTCGCCGCTGGCCGACACGAAGCGCAGGCCCAGCACGTTCTCGCGCATGGTGCCGTAGCGCACCGCGTTCGTGCCGCTGGCGCGCGTGGCGGCCATGCCGCCCAGCGACGCGTCGGCGCCGGGGTCGATGGGGAAGAACAGACCCTCGTGCTTGAGCGCCTCGTTCAGCTGCTTGCGCGTGACCCCAGGCTGCACGGTAACCGTGAGGTCCTCGGCATCGATGCGCAGCACCCGGTTCATGCGCGACATATCCAGGCTGATGCCGCCGCGCACGGCCAGCAGATGGCCTTCCAGCGACGAGCCGGCACCGTAGGGGATGACCGGCACGCAGGCCTCGGCACACAGCGCGACGACGCGAGCGACCTCTGCCTCGCTCTCGGCGAAGACGACGGCCTGCGGCGGCGGCACGTCGAAGACGGATTCGTCGCGGCCATGCTGCTGGCGCACGGCCAGCGCCGTCGAGCAGCGCGCGCCGAACTGGGCCTGCAGGGCGGCCAGCAGCCCCTCGGGCAGCGGCGCCGCGACGGCGTCCCGAACGGCGTCAAACGGGGTGGGCGCGTTCATCGACGACTCTCCTGATCCACATCAGCGGATTGTGTTGCAGCGCGCCGCCGACGGTGCCAGCATGGGGCTGTCCTCACCGGAGCTTTCACCATGAGTCTCACCTGGCTGTTGCTGATCCTCGCCGTTGCGCTGCTCGCGCTCGGCGCCCTCCGTTTCGACGTGCTGGTGGCGCGCTGGCGTGAGCTGACGGGCCAGTCCCGCAACCCGGGCCAGAAACCGCCGGCCGGGCTCGCCGTCGAGCAACTGCCGGACAACCCGGGCCTGCACCCGCACGCCGCGCCGGCACACAAGCCCGACTTCCACCGCAGCGGCCGCCGCCACTGACCCAGCACCGCCGCGGCCCCTGAGATTCAGGCAGGATGCGGGTCCGACCACCGACCCGCACCCGCCATCATGGGCAACCGACTTTCACAGATCGCCACCCGCACCGGCGACGACGGCACCACCGGCCTGTCCGACGGTAGCCGCGTGCCCAAGACCCACCTGCGCGTGCAGGCCATGGGCGACGTCGACGAGCTGAACTCCAACCTCGGCCTGCTGCTGGCCGAACCCCTGCCCGACGACGTCCGCGACCTGCTCGTCACCATCCAGCACGAGCTCTTCAACCTCGGCGGCGAACTCTCCTGGCCCGGCGGCACGCTGCTGAAGGACGCCGCCGTGCTGCGCCTGGACGAGGCGCTGGAGCACTACAACGAGCACCTGCCGCGGCTCAAGGAATTCATCCTGCCGGCCGGCACGCGCAGCGCGGCCATCGCGCATGTGTGCCGAACCATCGCCCGCCGCGCCGAACGTGCCGTCATCACGCTGGCCGCGACCGAGCCTATCAACGCCGCGCCGCGCCAGTACCTGAACCGGCTGTCGGACCTGCTCTTCGTGCTGGCCCGCGTGCTCAACCGCGCCAACCTCGACGGGCTGGGCGGTGACGACGTCTACTGGCAGAGCGAGCGCATGAAGCGCCTGGACGCTGCGGGAAACTGAAGGAGCCATTCATGAAGATCACCGGCCAATGCCATTGCGGCGCCGTCCGTTTCACGGCGCTGGCAGACCCCGCCAAGGTCTTTGCCTGCCACTGCAGCGACTGCCAGGTCATCTCCGGCGGGCCCTTCCGCGCCGTGGTGCCCATCCCGGTCGACCAGGTCGAGTTGCAGGGTTCGCCCAGGAACTACGTGAAGGTGGCCGCCAGCGGCAACCGGCGCGCCCAGGCCTTCTGCGGCGACTGCGGCACTCAGCTCTTCGCCACCGAGGCGGACGTGCCCAGGACACTGAACTTCCGCCTGGGCTGCGTGAACGAACGGGCCCAGCTCAAGCCCATGGTGCAGGTCTGGCGTGATTCGGCCATGCCCTGGCTGCACGAGCTGGACACCGCGCCGGCCCACACGCGGGGCCGCGACAGTCCGCTGATCTAGGGCTGGCGGCGGCGCCAGAGTCGCCACGCCAGCCAGGCCCAGCGCAGCCCACGCCAGAGCCGGCCACGCTGCTGCTGGCCGCTCGCCGCGAAGAAGGCGGCGCCCCCGCCGGCTGCAGCGAGCACGATGGGATTGGACAGCAGGCTGCGCCAGGCCATCACGCGCACGACGAGGCCGTCGGCGCGCCCTCCCAGGTCATCCACCGCCAGGGCGGCCTGCCCGCGCAGCAACTCTGAAGCGAGCAGCAGATTGGCCTTGCGCTCGGCGCGCTCGGCCGGGTCGGCGGGAATCCTCGGGATCATGGCCCCGGCCGGCGCCGCAGCGTGTCGGCATCGGCGCGCAACTCGCCGATGCTGGCCTGGAAGAGGCTGGCTGGCTGATCGATCAGCGCCTTGACCTTGAGCACGGCGAAGACGGCCGCCGCCACGAGCACCACCGTGCCGCCGCCCAGGGCGAGCAGCCGGTGGCTGTCCCAAAGCGCCACGGTGACGAGCAGGATCACCATCAGCAGCCCGAAGCCCGCCAGCAGCGCGGCCAGCACGGCCCACAGCAGCAGGCTGGCGATGCGCTCCTTCTCTTCCTGCGCCTCGATCGCGAAAAGTTCGAGCCGGATGCGGCCGAGCGTCAGCATCGAGGCGCCGAGCCGCCGTAGCGGCGCGGAGACGGGTTCCTTGTCGTCGCTCAAGGGGGGCTCTTGATCAGCGGCGGCCGATCAGGACACCCAGGGCCAAGCCGACAGCCGCAGCAACGCCGATGGCCTGCCAGGGCTTGGCATGCACATAGTCGTCGGTCGCCGTGGCGGCGTCCTTGGCGCGCTGGATGGCCTCGTGCTGGGCGTCCAGCAGCTTTTCCTTGGCACCGGAGAGGCGGTCCTGGATGCGTTCGCGCAAGGCCTTGACCTCGCCGTCCGCCTTGTTCGTCGTGGCCGTCATCAGCGCGTCGATGTCGTCCATCACCGCACGGAAATCAGAGGCCAATTTTTCCTTCGCATGGGTTGCGTCGCTCATCGCGGGCTCCTCGGTCGGGGATCAAACACGGGCCAAGCCTAACGCGATTGGATGCGGCCGATATGACGCATCGCAAATGAAGCGCGCTTGTCCTACAGGCTGGCAACGGCCTGGCGCAGGCGCTGCGCATAGGCCTCGCGCAGCGCCGCCGGCGCCACCACCTCCACCTGCCCGGCATGGCGCAGCAGGTCCATCAGCAGCTCGGTGTCATCCACATAGGGCAGGCGCAGCCGCCAGCGGCCGTCAGGCAGGACGTCGCTGCGCTGGGCCGGGTGCCATTCCTCTCGCGACACCCAGGCCGCCGACTCGGCACTGAACACCAGCTCGGCCTCGCGCGGTGTGCCGCCGGCAAAGATGCCGTAGCCCTGGTCCAGCTCGGCTTCCAGCTCGGCCAGAGGCACGGCCTTGGCCTCGCTGTCCAGCAGCGAGGCTGCCTCGATGCCGTCCAGCGCAAATCGGCGGTAGGCATTGCTGGCATGGCACCAGGCGTCCAGATACCAGGCGTGGCGGTGATGCACCAGCCGCTGCGGCGACACCTCGCGCTCGCTGGCCACGCCGTCGCGCTTCTTGCGGTAGCGGATGGCCAGGCGGCGGCGCTTGACGACGGCACTGCCGACGGTCTCGAAGCTGTCGCTGGCCATGCGCCGGCGCGCCGTGCCGATGAGCTTGACGCGACGGCGCAGTTCATCGGCCTCGGCAGCGTCCACGCCCAGCATGCCGGTGATCTTGTCGAACATGGGCTGTAGATGACGCCCGACAACGCCCTGTTCGTCCAGCCCGGCCAGCATCTGCTGCATGGTCAGCAGCGCGTGCAGCTCGGCCTCGTTGAACCACACGCCCGGCAGCTCGTGCTTGCCACCGCGCCACTGCTGGCCGAAGCGGTAGCCGTTGTCGCCGGCGTCGTACTCGATGGGCGCGTCCAGCCGCTCGCGCAGATAGGCCAGGTCGCGCTTGAGCGTGGCCGGCGACACCTCCAGCGCCTCGATCAGCGCCGCGAAGGACACGCAGCCGCGGGAACGGATCAGCTGCTCGATCTTGTAGAAGCGTTCGGTGCGGTCCATGCTGAATAAATTCACAGTGTTTTCCAGGTGGATCATCTCATGAGCCAGCAGGCTCACAGACTGCTTTCCAAGGCCCGCGACTTCCCGGCGAGCCTCAGTCCAAGGAGCCCACCATGCAAGCCGCGATCAACCTGCAAGCCAATGCCCGCCCCGCCCTCGTCCAGTTCAACCTGGACATGGACGACGCCCCGGCCGCCGCGCGCGAAGCCAGCGCCCACGAGCGCACCGGCCTGGCCCTGGGCCGCGACTACGCGCTGCACGGCGTCACGCCGCCCATCGCCCACCTCTACCCGCAGTCGCCGCTGCAGCGCGGCTGGCTGGCGGCCAATTCGCGTTCCAGCCGGCCGGTGCGCACGCCCGCCACCCCCCAGGTCGAGCTGTGGCTGGCCCTGCGCACCCATGCCTGGGCGCGCGGCCGCAGCTTCGAGGACATCCAGCTCACGCCCCACCACCTGGCCCAGCTGGACACCTCGCACTGCCCGGTCACCCGCGAGCTGCTGGGCGCCGACAACCGCAGCATCGACCGCGTCCGCGACGACGCCGGCTATGCCGCCGGCAACCTCGCCGTCATGAGCCGCCGCGCCAACCAGGCCAAAGGCAGCCGCGGCCACGCCGCGCTGGCCGACATGGCCGCCAGCTGTGCGGCCGGCCCCATCACCCGTATCGGCGGCCTGGCCGAAGCCGACTGGGAGCGGCTGACCGTGCTGACCAGCTTCGTCACGCCGCTGAGCCACGAAGAGGCGGCGCAAATCCCGCTGCGCGTGCTGCCGCCCAACCGCCTGCGCCTGTTCAACCCCATCCAGGCCCTGCAGGCCTTCGTGACCCGCCAGCTCGCCACACCGGGCTGGAGCGCCCGGCTGAGCCGGCTGGAAGCCCTGCTGCCCACCGACCAGCTGCGCACCGACTTCAACCGTTTCCTGCTCGCCCTCGCCCCGCGCGTGCTGGCCGCGGCCGAGCTGCAGGAAGCTCACGAAATCCGCTGGGCGCTGGAAGACGCCTGGGCCCTGCCCCTGGTGCAGAAGCGTTGGGCCCGCTTCGCACTGCAGCTGGCACCCGAGCAGGCCGAGGGCCTGGTCGAGCGCGCCGCGGCCAAGAAGCTCAGCCCCGTGCACGTGCAGCGCCACGACGACGCCACCGACGGCTGGGCGCTGGAAAGCGGCGGCTACTGCCTCTGAGATCCGCACCCCTCGGTTGGGGGGACTCGCCCGTCCCGTAGTTCTCCGTTCACGGCTCGGTCATGACGCGTCGCCAGAGTGGCGCCGCAAACCCGCCACTCCACTTTCCGGACAAGTCATGACCAAGACCCTGCTCGCCCTCGCCTTGGCCGCCGCCGCTGCTGCGCCTGCCCAGGCAGCCCTTGTCGCCGGCGACATCGCCATCATCGGCCGCATCAACAACGGCGCGCCGGATTCCTTCGTGTTCGTCACCCTGAACGACATCGCGGCCGGTGAGGTCGTCTACTTCACTGACAACGGCTGGACCGGCTCCGCCTTCCGTGGCTCCACCGCCACCGACGGCGACGGCAACGAGAACCTGACCCGCTGGACGGCCACTGCCGCGGTCAGCGCCGGCACCATCGTCTCCAGCACGTCCAGCGGCTTCACGACCAGCGGTTCCATCGCCGGCGCCACGTCCGGCAGCTACGCCTCGCTGGCACTGAGTACCTCGGGTGACCAGATCACCGCCTTCCAGAACAGCAACGCGTCCAACCCGCTGTTCAACACCGCCACGCAAACCCAGCTGTTCGTGCTGGACGACACCAACGGCTTCGAGGCCGCCGTCGACTCCGGCACGAGTGCCGTGCCGACGGGCCTGGTCGCAGGCAGCACCGCGCTGTCGCTGAACTACAAGGTGGCAGGCGGCATCAGCATCAGCAGCTCGGTGCTCGCCGGTCCGGCCAAGACGAAGGAGCAGTGGCTCGCCACCTTCGCAGATGCCGGCAACTGGGTCGCGGTCACGTCGTCGCTGCCGACGGGCAACATCGCCATGGCGGCCGCCGTGCCCGAGCCCCAGACCTACGCGCTGATGCTGTCCGGCCTGCTGGCCGTCGGCTTCATCGCCCGCCGCCGTCGCGGCTGATCAGCAGCCGGCACAACGACAAAGCGCCCCGCGGGGCGCTTTTCTCTTGGGCGCTTGCGTCAGCTCAGACGAGGGAGCGATGCAGGCGGATCTCTTCGACGCGGGCGCCGCCCACTTCGGTCGTGCGGGCACTGCCCAGCTCGCGCTTGAAGCCGGCCAGCTCGAAGAAGCGCAGCGCACGCTCGTTGCGCAGGTAGCACCACAGCGTGGCCTTGGTGCAGCCTTCTTCCTGCAGGCCGTCGCGCGTGGCATCCCACAGCGCCAGGCCCACGCCCTTGTCCCAGTGCACCGGGTCGGCAAACATCGCCCAGACCTCGCCGGTCGTGGCTGGCGTGCCCTTGTCGCGCGAACGATCAAAGCCGGCAAAGCCCATGATCTTGTTGTCGAGATGGGCCACGATGACCTGCGGCTCGCAGAGGTCGATGGCCTCGCGCCAGAAGGCCTGGCGCTTCTGCACCGACATCGCATCCAGCGCGGCCGCGGGCAGCAGGGCCTTGTAGGCATCCTGGCTGGCAGCGACGTGAATCTCGGCGATGGCCTTGGCATCGCGCAGGGTGGCGGGGCGAACCTGGATCACGGACATGGAACTCTTGAGCAATAGCACGGGGACGAAAGGGCGCGATTGTCCTTGCCCATTGCGGTGACGCCGGGTCTTGACAGAAATTTTTCCTGCGCTCAAGCCGTCTTGATTTGCGCTTTCACATGCTCGACAAGCCCGCGCCTGATCCAGCGCAGCGGCGTGCGCTGCAGCTGGGCCAGCAGGGCGTGGTCCACGGCCACGCCGCCCAGGTCTAGCGCGAAGCGCCGGGCCACCTCGGTCTGAACCTTCAGTAACAACTCCGCCGTCACGCGGGCATCAGCCATCGCGCGGTGGGCACGGCCGTCGAAGCGGATGCCGTGGAACTGCGTGATCACGCCCAGGCCATGGCTCCTGGCTTCGGGCCAGAGCCGGCGCGACAGCAGCACCGTGCAGGCGAACTCATGCGCCGGGTCGGGCGCGACGCCGGCGCGTGCCATCTCGGCCTGCCAGAAGCCCCGGTCGAAAGCCGCGTTATGGGCAACCAGCGGGCAGCCTTGGGTGAAGCGGGCCAGCTCTCGCATGACGCTGGCCGAATCCGGCGCGTCGGCCAGCATGGCATTGGTGATGCCCGTCAGCGCCTGGATCTGCGGCGGCACCCAGGCGCCGCTGTTCATCAGGCTGCTCCAGGCATCGACGATCGTGCCGTCGCGCACCAGCACGGCGGCAATCTCGGTGGCACGGCCCCCGCTGGTCGGCCCGAGGCCGGTCGTCTCGAAGTCGACGACGGCAATGGTTTCCATCAAGACCTCCTCAAGACTTCCTGGGCGGGTGCTTGATGGCGTTCAGGGCCAGCTTGCGCTCGACAGCGGCATCCAGGTCCACGCCGCCATGGTCCGCGATCTGCACGAGGTACAGCAGCACGTCAGACAGCTCCTCGCCGAGGTGGCGGCGCTGGTCGTCGCTGAGCTCCAGCGACTGCTCCGGTGTGAGCCACTGGAAGATCTCCAGCAGCTCGGCGGCCTCCACCGTCATGGCCATCGCGAGGTTCTTGGGGGTCTGGTAGGGCTGCCAGTCGCGGTCGGCGGCGAACTGGCGCAGGCGGCGCTGCAACGCTGGGAAATCCATGGTGGAAGTGTCTTCTGTATTCCTAAGCGGTATTGAAGATTTCAAGGTAGTGGTCGTAGTAGAGCGCCGCCCGCGCTGTGGACAAGGCAAAAAAGTCCTTGCGCGGCAAGTGCTTGGCCTCGGCACAAGGCTGTGTGCGGGAGCCGGGACGACTTGACCCGCGATTGGGAACAACTTCGGGCGAGGGCGCCGGCCTGTGGATATCTATGCAGTTGTCCCGGCGCCATCCACAGACTTGCTCCTGCCCTTCAGCGAAGTTTCTTTACGCGAAACAAGATGAAAAACGAACGACCGTTCTAAAAAGCCGTGGCTAGAGTTGCGCTCCCCGAATTTCATGCGGCCGAGACGTGCCGTCGCCCAGGAGACAACGATGAAACCCTTCCCCACACGGATCGCCGCCGCCTCGGTGGCGCTGTTGGGCAGCCTGCTGGTCGCCGGCTGCGGCGGCGGTGCGACAGCGGACACGACACCCGCGGTCAAGATCTCGTCGGTCAAGGTGTTCGGCGACTCCATCCAGGACAGCGGCACCTTCGGCTACAAGTTCACCGTCCAGAGCAGTGACAACCTGATCTACGCCGAGCGCGTGGCCGCCAACTACGGCCAGACTCTGTGCAACTTCTTCGTCTTCACCGGCACCACCTTCGCGGCCAACACGGCCAAAACTGGCTGCACCAACTACTCGATCGGTGGCGGCCGCATCACCTACACCGGCACCGGCGGCGCGGCCAACCCGCTGAACGTGGGCACGCAGATGGCCACCTATGCCGCGGCCGGCAGCTACACGGCCAGCGACCTCGTCATCATCGACGGCGGCGGCAATGACGCGGCCGACCTCGTCGGTGCCTACCTGAGCATCCCCAAGGATGCCGGCAAGACCTACTCGGCCCTGCTCGGCACGCTGCTGACGCCCGCCCAGATCGGCGCCGCGCTGCAGGGTGGCGCCACGACGACGGCCCAGATCGGCGCCACCTACATGACGGCCCTGGCCGACAAGTTCGCCGCGCAGATCAAGGCCAGCGTGCTCGACAAGGGCGCCACGCACGTGGTGCTCATGAACATGCCCGACGTGACCTTCACGCCGCGCTTCCAGATGGTGCTGGACGGCATCGCCGCGGCCAGTGGCGGGGGCACGGCCGGTGCCACGGCGCGCGCGCAGTCGCAGGCCCTGTTCCAGGGCTGGATGACCGCCTTCAACACCCAGCTCGCGGCCAAGTTCGCCGGCAACGACAACATCGTCGTCATCGATTTCTACAAGGCCTTCCAGGACCAGGTCGCCACGCCGGCCCAGTTCGGCCTCACCAACGTCAAGACGCCGGCCTGCCCGATCAAGGGTGTCGGCAGCGACGGCCTGCCCACCTACGACTTCCCGACCTGCACCGCCACGGCCCTGTCCGCCGCGCCGCCCGCCGGCGTCAGCGGAGGTGTCGACTGGTGGAAGAGCTATGCCTTCTCCGACAGCTTCCACCCCACGCCCTACGGCCACCAGCTGACGCAGCAGCTGATCGGCAAGTCCCTGGCCATCAAGGGTTGGCTGTAAGCCGCACCTCGACACATTCGGAGAAAACCCATGAAAACCAAGCTCCTCCCCGGTGCCGTGGCCGCGCTGCTGGCCTCCTTCGCTGCAGGCAGTGCCTTCGCGCAGTCGGCCGGCAGCGTCGTCGTCTACGGCGGCGCCGCCCAGATCACCCCCCGCGTCGACAGCGGTGACCTGACCGCGCCCAGCCTGGCCGGCACCAAGGTCGACGTAAAGAAGGCCACTTCCTTCGTCGGCGGCATCACCTACTACTGGACCGACAACATCAGCATCGACCTGCCGATCTCGGCGCCCTTCAAGCACGACGTCGTCGGCGCCGGCGCCATCGATGGCGTGGGCAAGCTGGGCACCGTCAAGTCCCTGCCAGCCACGCTGCTGGCCCAGTACCGCTTCGGCGATGCGAACAGTGCCTTGCGCCCCTTCGTCGGCGCGGGCGTCACCTACGGCTATTTCTTCAAGCCGCGCGCCACGGCCGTGCTGTCCGGCATCACCGGCGGCACGAGCAGCAACCCGACGACGCTGTCCATGAAGAGCCGCTTTGGCACGACCGTGGAACTCGGCGGCGCCTACAACGTCACCAGGGACTGGTCGGCCAGCCTGTCGGTCACCAAGACCTTCATCAAGACCACCGGCAGCCTGTCCACCGGCCAGACCATCGAGACCACGCTGGACCCCGTGTCCATCAAGTTCGGCATCGGCTACCGGTTCTGAGTCCGGCGTCGGACGAAGGCCAGACGGCCTGCAAGCCGGCTGGCATGATCCGGCGCGATCCGGTCCTCGAAAGGGCGCCTCCTCGCGGCGCCCTTTTTTCTTGGCTGCATGTCAGGTTGAATCGCGGCTCGACGACTGAGAACGCATGAAGCTGCGCCTCCTCCTGCTGGCTCTGGCCACCCCCGCCGCGATTGCCCAGACCTGCTCCGTTGCCGCCACCATGCAAAGCGGCGCCACGGTGCCGCGCGTCGTCGAGCTCTACACCTCCGAGGGCTGCTCCTCCTGCCCGCCAGCCGACCGCTGGCTCAGCGGCCTCAAGGGTCAGCCCGGCGTCATCGCCGCGGCCTTCCATGTGGACTACTGGAACGGCCTGGGCTGGCCCGACCGCTTCTCCAGCCCCGCCTACACCGAGCGGCAGAAACAGGGCGTGGGCGTCAACGGCTCGCGCTACGCCTACACGCCGCAGATCGTCGTCAACGGGCGGGACTGGCGCAGTGCCTCGCTGCCTGCGCCGGGTGCCGAGCCGGCCCGCGTGCGGCTGGCGTGGAGCCGCAATGCCGCCGGCGAGTTGAAGCTGGTCGCCGAGGCCCTGCCCGGCGCGCCGCCGCGCATCCAGGTCTGGTGGGTGCGCGTGGAAGACGGCCACCATAGCCGCGTGCGCGCAGGCGAGAACCGCGGCGAGACGCTGAAACATGACAGCGTCGTGCGGGAGTACGTCCGTCTGCCGGCCTGGGAAGGCGGTGGCCGCGCGGAGTGGACGGTGCCGGTGCAGGTCGGTGAAGCGGGCCATGTCAGCCGCTGGATTGCCGTGGCCGCGGATTCGCGTGAGGGCAGGGTGCTGCAGGCGGTGGAGATGGGCTGCTAGGCGCATTTCCGGATGCCGGACGGGTAAGAATGAAGACTTCATACCCGCTTCTGACGAAAGAGCCGTTTCATGACCTTTTCGGTACAAGGCACGCTCGTCGTGATGTTGCTGGTCGTCTGGCCAGTCATCGTGGCCTGGAAGGCCAGGGAGAGGCTCGGTGTGGTCGGGCTCGTCGTTTCGGGCCTGGTGGCGTTGCCGAGCGTCCTTGGCACGCTGGCCCTGCTGCGTGCGACCGGTGCCGGTGGCTACGAGGCCTTCCTATTTCTCGCCATGCTCGTCTGTGTGGGTGCCGTGGCCATCTTCACCACGGTCTACTTCCTCACCGCCCTGCTGCTGATGGTGCTTGGCAAGGCTGCCGAACGCGGCTGAGCATCAAACGAGATGGTCGGTCAGGCAATGCCCACCACCTTGTGCATCTGCACCGACAACCGCCACTGCGGGTGCTTCATGCAGTAGGCCACCGCCGCCTTGGTGTGCTCGCGCTGCAGCACCGAGTCCATGGGTTGCAGGAAGAAGTTCTGGAAATCCAGCCCGGCGAACCGCTCCGGCTGGGCCAGCGGCTGCGGGTAGACCAGCTTCAGCTCGTGGCCCGAGGTCAGCACCAGCGGCGCGTCGGCCTTGGGGCTGACGCAGATCCAGTCCAGCCCCGGCGGCGCGGGCTGGGTGCCGTTGGTTTCGACGGCGACCTCGAAGCCGCGGGCGTGCAGGGCGTCGATCAGCGGCGTGTCCAGTTGCAGCAGCGGTTCGCCGCCGGTGCACACCACATACGGTTTGCCACCGCCCGGCCAAGCCTTGGCAATCACGTCCGCCAGCTCGTCCGCCGTCGCGAACTTGCCGCCGCCTTCGCCATCCGTGCCGATGAAGTCCGTGTCGCAGAATGTGCAGACCGCCGTCGCACGGTCCTGCTCGCGGCCGGTCCAGAGGTTGCAGCCGGCAAAGCGGCAGAACACGGCCGCGCGGCCGGCCTGGGCGCCTTCGCCCTGCAGGGTGAAGAACAGCTCTTTGACGGAGTAGGTCATACGGGAATCAATTCTTCCGAGTCGGCGCGGCTGACGATGGCACCCGAGCCGCGCGTCTCGTAGAGGTCCACGCGGTCGATCTGCGGCAGCACGCCGCCGCCCGCGCGCAGCACCCAGGCGGCGATGGAGGCGGCGTCGCCATCCGGCAGCCCGGCAATCTCGAACAGCGGGTGGTGGTCCAGCCGCTTGAAGATCGGGTTGAACAGCGTCTTCACATCGCCGAAGTCCACCGTCCAGCCCATCACCTGGTCCAGCGGCGCGGCCAGGTGCAACCTCAACGTGAAAGTGTGGCCGTGCGTGCCGGCCAGCGGATGGCCACCGGGCGCTTGGTGCAGGCGAACGGCGCTGTCCAGCGTCATCTCCTTCCAGATGCGGTAGCTGCTGCCGTTGAAGTTGGCGCCGCTGGAGCCGGTCTCGTAGACGGTCACCCAGCTCAGCTCCGGCAGCGCCGGCTTTAGCCTGTCCCACAGCCAAGCCGAGATGTTCTCGCTGGTGGGGTTGGCCAGGCCGGCAATGTCGTTCAGGCAGCGGTAGTTCAGCTCGAAGTGCAGCGGCGCCCAGACCTCGTCGAGGTGGTCGTAGTCGATGGACAGGTCGCGCTCGCCGAGGTCCGCGTTGGCATGCAGGATGACCTCGAAGCCATGGCCGTGCATGCGGCCGCACTGATGGCCGGCCGGCACGTTGGGCAGCTGGTGGGCGGCCTGGAAGCGGTAGCGACGCCAGACATGGGCGTGGCCGGCGTTGTCCAGGTCCACGCCGCTGTGGGTGGTGCTTTGCACGCCCACCTGCACGATGCCGGGAACGTCTGCTGCGAGACGGCTGCGCACCCAGCGGGCGAGGTTTTCGTCGGTGGGCTCGGGCAGGTGGTCGTTCAGCAGCGCGTGGTCCAGCGGCGCGACGGCGGCGGCCATGCGCGCGCGCAGCGCCTCGACCTCGCCGCCGGGGAAGGCTGCCCAGCCCGCCGGCAGCGCCGTGCGGACGGTGGCGAAATAGCTGTGGCCATGCAGGCCGTGGCTGCGGTGCGAGGCGGGCAGGGCAGGGATGCGGCAGGCCGACTCGAAGCCGGCCGAGGCACAGTGGAGGACCGAAACTGACATGCCGTGATTGTCCCTTGCGCACCACCGATTTCGCCGATTCGCTGGACTAGGCCCGCTTGACTTGAAGTGCACTTGAGCTTTCAAGCTCCCGCCCATGAACCTCGCAAACCCCGTGACCCCGCTGCCCGCCCACGACGACACCCTCTTTGCCCCCGGCCGCCGCGCCGCCTGCGGGGGCGCCGTGGCGCTGATCTCCATGCTGGCCTTCGAGTCGATCGCCGTCGCCACCGCGATGCCGGCCGTGGCCGGGGCGCTGGAGGGCCTGTCCTACTACGCCCTCGCCTTCGGCGCCACGCTGGCGACCTCGGTGCTGGGAATGACGGCCGCGGGCCAGCTCTGCGACAAGCGCGGCCCCTACCGCGCCGCGCTGGCCGGCCTGGCGGCCTTCCTCGCCGGTCTGCTGCTGGCGGGCTTCGCGTCGAGCATGCCGGTGTTGGTGCTGGGCCGCGCGCTGCAGGGCCTGGGCAGCGGCGTGCTGGGCGTGACGCTCTACGTCGGCGTGGCCCAGGTCGTGCCGCAGCGGCTGCACCCCAAGATGTTCGCGATGTTCGCGGGCGCCTGGGTCGTGCCCGGCCTCGTCGGCCCGGCGCTGGCGTCGGTGCTCGTCGAATGGCTGGGTTGGCGCTCGGTGTTCCTGACGGTGGCCGCCGCCGTGCCCGTGGCCGCGGGCCTGATGCTGCCGGCGCTGCGGCGCGTGGGCACCGGTACGGGCGAGGTGTTGCGCTGGGGCGCGATGCGCTGGGCGGTGCTGGCCAGCGCCGGCGCGCTGACGCTGCACGCGGCCAGCCAGCAGAGCGGCGTCGGTGCGGCGCTGCTCTTCCTCGTCGGCCTCGGTGTGGCGGGCGTCGCCGCCGGCCTGCTGCTGCCGGTGGGCACGCTGACGGCGGCGCGCGGCCTGCCGACCGTCATCCTGCTGCGCGGCCTCATTGCCGCCACCTTTGCCAGCGCCGAGGCCTTCCTGCCGCTGCTGCTGACCCAGCACTTCGGCTGGAGCCTGACGCAGGCCGGCGCCGCCCTCAGCGCCGGCGCCGTCACCTGGAGCATCGGCAGCGCGCTGCAGGCGCGTGTGCACGGCGCCGAGGCACGCCATCGTCTGCTGCCGGGCGGCTTCGCGCTGGCGGCCGCCGGCCTGGCCGTCGTCATCGCGCCGCTGCTGCTGGCGCTGCCGTCGTGGTGGGTGTTCGCGGGCTGGTCCGTCGTCGGCCTGGGCATTGGCCTGTCGTTCCCGATGCTGTCGGTGCTGCTGCTCAAGCTGTCCGCGCCCGAGGCCCAGGGCGCCAACACGTCCTCGCTGCAGCTCAGCGATGCGCTAACCAGCAGCGCCGCGCTGGCCGGCGCCGGCCTGCTGTTCGACCCCGCCACGCGCCAGGTGTTGCCCGTGCTGCTGCTTGCCCTCGGCCTGGCCGCGGCCGCCGCGCTGATCAGCCCGCGCGCCCAGCCCGGCCGCTGAATCAGTCCTCCCCGGCGCCGCCGGGGAAGGGTGCCCGCTCCGTTGCCGGCCAGTCCTGCTGGGTCGGCGCAAAGCCGGCGTGGGGTTCGACCTCTACCTTGCGCGCCACCAGCCGCGCGCACTGGCGCAGGCAGGCCAGTGCGCTCTGCTGCAGGTCGGGCTGGGCCTCGGCGCTGAAGCAGCAGACCGTGCCGTAGACGCGGCCGTCCGGCAGCACCACCGGCGTGCTCAGATGGGCGCCAACCGGAATGCCGGGATCGAACAACTCGCCACGCGCGACCAGCTCGCGCGCATCGGTCACCAGCTCGGGCATGCGGCCCTCGACGACACGCTGGCAATAACTCTCTTCGAGCGGTGCGGAGTCGCCCGCGTGCAGGCCCAGCGGCACGCCGCCATCCACGAAACGGAAGACGCGCTCGCCGTCGACGAACTCCGACACGAACACCACGTCCATGCGCAGCTGCTTGCGCAGCATCTGCAGCACGTCGCTGATGTTGCGGTCCAGATCGGGGTCATGGCCGTCGGCCGTAGCCACCAGCAGCTCCGAGATCTTGACGTCCAGCGCCTGCTGGTCCATCGGGTCCATGTACGACATTCGAGCGGCTCCTGAAGGATGTCCTTCGGATCATCCCTGCTGGGCGCGCCGGTGGTCGAGTAACCGTCGGTCAACGGGGTGAATTCGTGCACGGCGCAGGCGCCGGCGCTCGCGAGAGCCATGCGGGAGCCATCGGTGCCATCGCCGTCGCTGGCTCTTCATGGGCGATGCGCCGGCGCGCCAGGCGGCCGACGATGCCGGCCATCCCAGCCTTGACGGAGCCCCCCATGCCAGCCGCCTCCCCGACTCCCCCACGCAGCGGCCTCACGCTGCTGCTCGCCCTGGCCGCCTTCTGGCTGCTGGCCGACAACACCCAGGCCGAGGCTGCCCAGCGGCGCCGCCTCGTGCTGGACGTCGAACTGCAGCGCCAGGGACCCGTGCAGGCCGGCGCCGAGCGCGGCGAGCAGACGCTCAGCCAGCGCTGGCAGTTCAGTGCCCTGCTGCAGAGCGACGGCGTGCCCACGACCCTCAACCCCCTGGACCTCGACGACCAACGCCGTCAGGCCGAAGCGGCCCAGCGCCACACGGCCGCCGCGCCGATGGCCGCCATGCCGGACTGGCAGGCCATGCAGGCCAAGGCGCAGGCCCTGCAGGCCCGCTGTGGCCAGGACAGCGCCTGCCTGATGCGCGAGGCCTCGGCGCTCAGCGCCGCGGCCATGCCCGGCGCCAACCCCGGCGCTCAAGCGCGGCTGCAGGCCTACGGCAACGCCGCAGCCGCCTGCGAAAAGCAAGCCGCCGGCAAGGCCCGCGAGGCCTGCCGCGCCCAGGCCCGCCGGCAGGCCGGCGGCGGCGAGGACGCGCCCGATGACGGCGGCCCGGCCACGCCCTATCTGATCTTCAACGGCGTGATGGCCTGTGGCCTGCAGACCACGGCGCGGCTGGACGATCGCGTCAAGGGCCGGTTCGACGACGTGCAGGGCGTCGTCACGTACACCGAGACGGCCCAGGGCCAGGAGACGCGTCGCGACGACACCCCCTGCCCCAGCCTGATGGCCGTGCTCGACACCCGCAACGGCCGCCTCTGGACGGCGCTGGGCATGGTCCGGCAGGACGTTCAGGGCATCAGCACCCGCGAGGAAACCAACCGTCGCGCCCAGCGCCAGGAGGGCCGCATCGGCCTGCAGTGGCGCGAAGCCCAGCCCTGGCTGCAGCAGCGCCTGCAGCAACTCAGCGCCGAGGGCCAGGACCAGGCGCGCCTGCCTGCGGGCAGCGGGCAGGCCGAGATCCGGATGAAGTGGAGCTTCCGTCCTGCGTGATGTGCACGCGGCTCGATGCCGGGAGCATCGCCCTGCCCTCGTGGGACCGGCCGGACGAGGGGCGTCAGGCTGCGGGCGGGCGCAGGTCGCTGACGCGGCGGCCGCGGCGCGAAGCGGCGGAGCGCAGATGCACCAGGGACTCCACGCGCTTGAGCAGCTCGCGGTCGTTCCAGGGCTTCTTGAAGATGCCGTAGACGCCCTCGATCTGGCCCACGCGGCCGTGCAGCTCGTCGTGGCCGGTGATGGCGATGACGGGCAGGTCCTCGGTCACGAGGCTGCCGTGCACGTCGGCGATCAGCTCGAAGCCGTCCTTGTTGGGCATCTCGAGGTCGGTGATCAGCACGGCGATCTCGGGCTTCTCGTCCAGCTGGGCCAGGGCCTCGTTGCCGTCGTTGACCTGGACCACCGTGAAGCCGGCGCCTTCCAGCAGCCGCTTGAGCTTGGTGCGCACGACGGCCGAGTCGTCGGCCACCAGCACCGTGGGCGGACCCTCGGGCACGACCGGCGCGGCGGCCGGCGGCTGCATGGGCGTGGGCGCCGTGACGAAGGCGCTGGCCATCGACGGGCCGGCATTGGGGCCGGCATTCGGACTGATGGGCAGCGGCGGCAGCACCACCGGTGCCGTGGCGCGCGGCACGCCCTCGGGCGGCCGGGGCGGTGGCGTGTACTCGCGTGTCGGACGGTAGTCGTCACGCTTGAAGGCGGCGATGAGCACGATGATGGCCAGCGGTATCGCGATCAGCACCGGCATCAGATAGGCGCCCAACAACTCCTGCAACTCGTGAAACATCTCCATCCCCGGGGTTTGATGGCGGGCAGCCTAACACCCGCCACTGGGTCTCACCACAGAGGAAAGCCGGCATATCGCCACGACTTGCCCGCTGTTCACACCTCGGAGCCGGCGGCGAGGCGGGCCACGTCGCGGGCGGGAGGCCGGCCGAAGGCGCGCGCGTACTCGCGGCTGAACTGGGTCGGGCTCTCATAGCCCACCTCGTGGGCGGCCGCGGTCACGCTCTGCCCGCTGCCCAGGAGGAGCCGGCGCGCCTGCAGCAGCCGCAACTGCTTCTGGTACTGCAGCGGGCTGAGGGCGGTCACGGCCTTGAAGCGGCGATGAAAGGCCGAGACGCTCATGGCCGCCTCGGCCGCGAGGGCCTCGACGGGCAGGGGCCGGGCAAAGTCGGCCCGCATGCGCCGGATGACCTTGTGGATCCTCGCCATCGCCGAGTCGGGTGTTGCGATGCCGCGCAGCATCCAGCCCATGGGGCCTTGCAGCACGCGGTACAGGATCTCGCGCTCGAAGGCCGGCGCCAGCGCGGCGATGTCGGTCGGGTGGTCCATCAGCCGCAGCATGCGGACCCAGGCATCCAGCAGCTCGGGCGTCACCGCCGCCACGCAGAAGCCCGAGTCGTCGGCCGCGGCGTGGGCAGCATCGGGCAGACCGGCCAGCAGCTCGGCGAGCACGGCCGTGTCCAGCAACAGCGCCACGGCCAGGTAGGGCGAGCCATCGGCGGCGGCCCGCACGGCGCCGGCGGCCGGCAGGTCGACGGACATCACGAAATAGGTCGCGGGGTCGTAGTGCAGCGTCCGCCCGCCCACGGTGATGGACTTCCCGCCCGTCAGGATGAGGTTGACCATGGGCTCGTACACCGCGGCCAGCTCATGCTCGGGGATGGCGCCCTGCACCATGGCCACGCGCGGGATGCCCGTCTCCGTGCGGCGGTTCTCCGCGCGGGCGGCCAGCCGGCGCAGCTCGTCGAGTTGCTGATGCATGCCGGCATTGGACCCTGCCTGCCGCCCGCCGCGGCGCAGGCCGGCAGGAACAGGCAGGAATCCGCCAGGAAGCGGCGCGCGCGCCGCCGCCGCGATTCCTATCGTTCGGGGCCTTCCCATCCCCTCGGAGTCCAGCCTTGAACACCCTCAGCAACACCATCGTCATCACCGGCGGCAGCCGCGGCATCGGCGCCAGCACGGCGCTGGAGGCCGCGCGGCGCGGCCAGGGCGTCATCCTGACCTATCACGCCCAGGCCGAGGCGGCCCGGGCCGTCGTGCGCCGCATCGAGGACGAGGGTGGCCAGGCGGTCGCACTGCGGCTTGACGTCGGCGACGCCGGCAGCTTCGCCGCCTTCCGTGCCGCGGTGCAGGAGGTGCTGGCCGCGCGCTGGCGCACCACGCAGCTCGCCGGCCTCGTCAACAACGCCGGCCACGGCCTCTTCAACCCGATCGCCACCGTCACCGAGGCCGAGTTCGACGGCCTGATGAACGTGCACCTCAAGGGCCCGTTCTTCCTGACGCAGACGCTGCTGCCGCTGCTGCGGCCGGGGGCGGCCATCGTCAACGTCACCAGCGCCACCACGCGCGTCGCCACCGCCGGCGTGGCGCCCTATGCTGCGTTCAAGGGCGGGCTGGAGGTGCTGACGCGCTACATGGCCAAGGAGTTCGGCGAGCGCCGCATCCGCGTCAACGCCGTCTCGCCCGGCGCCATCCGCACCGAGCTGGGCGGCGGCTTGAGCGAGGCTTTCGAGGCCTTTCTGGCGGGGCAGACGGCGCTGGGCCGCGTCGGCGAGCCGCAGGACGTGGCCCGCGTCATCGCCGCGCTGCTGGGCGAGGACGGCGGCTGGATCAACGCGCAGACCGTCGAGGTCGCGGGCGGCTATCTCATCTGACCGGCGTGCCCTGGCTCAGAAGGTCAGCACGAAGCAGGCGCCGCCGCCGGGCCGCTTGGCGTGGCGCACCGTGCCGCCCAGGCCGTGCACCAGCTGGCGCACCACGGCCAGGCCCACGCCGCTGCCGCCCTCGCGGGTCGTGAAGAAGGGCGTGAAGATGCGCGACTCCAGCCCCGGCGCGACGCCCGGGCCGTTGTCGGCCACCGTCAGCCGCAGCCGGGCGCCGCGGCTCAGGCGGGCCTCGATCAGCAGCGCTGGCGCGGGCCGGCCGGCGCAGGCCTGCAACGCGTTCTGCGCGAGGTTGATGAGCACCTGCTCCAGCTGGGCCGCATCGGTGCGCAGCGAGAGGCTCGCTGGCTCGACGCTGAGCGCCACGCGGCCACCCGCCCGGGCCCAGGCTGGTTCCACCAGACCCTGCACGGCCTGCAGCAGCGGCAGCAGCGGCGTGTCGGCCAGCGTGGCGGTCGGCGGCTGGCTGACGCTGCGGTAGCGCTCGACGAAGGCCTGAAGGTGCGCCGCGCGTCGCGCCAACGTCGCGAGCGCCACCTGCAGCTCGTCCAGCTCGCCGGCCTCCAGCAGCGCCGGCGAGCTCGCGGCCAGCGAGGCGATGGGCGTCAGCGAATTCATGATCTCGTGCGTCAGCACCTGCACCAGCTGGCGCCAGGCGGCCAGGGCCTCGGTCTCCAGCTCCGACTCGATCGGCGCCAGCGCCGCCAGCCGCCACGCCTCGCCCTGCACGGTCAGGGCCGACACCGCCAGCACGGCGCGCTCCTGGCCGTGTTCGGTCGGCAGCGTGACGACGCGGCGGCCTGGCTCGGCATCCAGCAGCGCGAGCAGGGCTGCGGGCTCCACAGCGCGGCCCGGCGCCGCGAGGCGGCGCGCAGCGGCGTTCAGCGCCAGCGGCGGGGTGCCGGTCACGAGTCGCCACAGCGCGAGCGGCGCGTGTTCCAGGGCCGCGCCCAGGTCGGGCCGCGGCGCTGGCGGCGGGTCGGGGGGCAGCGGCGTTGGCCGGTGCGCCAGTCGGCCGAGCGCGGCCCAGCCCCAGGCCGCGGCGGCCAGGCCGGCGAGGGCGCAGGCGACGAGCAGGCGGGGCGAATCCAGCGAGGCACCGGCCGCAGCCGCGCCCGCGGCCAGCAGCAGTGCCGCAGCAACGACGCGAGCACGATCAAAGGCCATGCTTGTCCAGCTTCCGGTACAGCGCTGCGCGGCTCACGCCCAGCAGCTTGGCCGCCTGGCTGATGTTGCCCTCGGCCTGGGCCAGGGCGGCCTGCACGGCCTCGCGCTCGCGCTGGGCCAGGTCCAGCCCCGGCGCCGGCGCCGGGCCGGGCGGCGCGATGTGGCCCAGCCCGAAGTCGGCCCAGGTGAAGCGCGGCCCGCGCGCCAGCAGCGTCGCGCGCTCGCAGGCTTGGCGCAGCTGGCGCACATTGCCCGGCCAGGCGTAGGCGCAGAGCCGGGCCTGCGCCTCGGCGTCGGGCTCGCGTGCCGGCCTTCCGCCGGCGAACTGCGCGAGGTAGTGGCGCAGCAGCAGCGCCACGTCCGCGGCGCCGCGCTCGCGCAGCGGCGGCACGCGCAGCACCACGGTGTTGAGGCGGTACAGCAGGTCGGGCCGGAAGCGCCGCGCATCGAACAGCTCGGCCTCGGGCACATTGGTGGCGGCCAGCACGCGCACGTCGACGGGCACGGACTTGTCGCTGCCCAGCGGCGTCACCTCGCGGCGCTCCAGCGCGGCCAGCAGCTTGGCCTGCTGTGGCAAGGGCAGGTTGCCGATCTCGTCCAGGAACAGCGTGCCGCCCGCCGCAGCGACGAAGCGGCCCGGCCGCGCCTCGCGGGCATCGGTGAAGCTGCCGCGCCTGTGGCCGAACAGCTCGCTCTCCACCAGCGCCTCGGGCAGCGAGCCCATGTCCACGGCCAGCAGCGGGCCGGCAGCGCGTGGTGAAGCGGCATGCAGTGCGCGCGCCACCAGCTCCTTGCCGACGCCGTTCTCGCCCAGGATGAGCACGCTGGCCTCGCTGGCACCGACCTGGGCGATCTGCGCGCGCAAGCCCTGCATCGCCGCCGACTCGCCTAGCAGCTCGCCCACCGCGGGTGGCGGGGCGCGTCGCGCCAGCGCCGCCTGCACGCAGGCGACGAGCCGCTCGTTGGGCCAGGGCTTGGTGATGAAGTCCACTGCACCGCCCTTGAGCGCCTGCACGGCCAGCTCCACCTCGGCATAGGCCGTCATCACGATGACGGCGGGCGGTTGGCGCCGCTCCATCACGTCACGCAGCAGCGCCAGGCCCGCCGCGCCGTCGCTGGCGCCGGGCATGAAGTTCATGTCCAGCAGCAGCACGTCGGGGGCGATCTCGTCCAGCGCCGCGGCCAGCTCGGCAGGCGAATGCCGCACGGCCACCGGGCCCAGCTTGCGCAGCGCCAGCCGCGCGGCCAGGGCCACGTCGGGGTCGTCGTCGAGGATCAGGATGGTCATGGGCGGCCGCGACTCTAAGCGCGGCCCCGGGGCCGGGCAAGGCGGTGTCCGGAAGCGAACACCTCAGGTGTTCACTAGCGGACATCGCGGCGTGCTTCTCCAGGGGAAGGACCCCTGGCCCGGCTCTTGCACCAAAGCGCTCATGAAGCTGCTTCCCTCTTCCATCCTCTGGCGCGGCGCCTGGCGCCAGCTGCGCGCCGAACCCGGCCCGGCCGCCCTCGTCATCGCCGGCCTAGCGCTGGGCCTGGCGCTCACGCTGCTGACGGCCAGCTTTCTGCAGGACACGCTGCGGCCTGACGGCGACCTGCCCGAGCAGGATCGCCTGGTCACTTTCGAGTGGCGGGTGCGCGGCCCGGGTGGCAGCACGACCGACTGGTTCCCCACGGTGCCGGCCGTGCCCCTTCACGCGGCGCTGCTGGCCAACGGCGCGCCGGTCGAAGCGATGACCCGCGTGCTCTACACGCAGCTGCCCGCGCAGGCCGCCGATGCCAAGGGCCTGAAGCGCAGCAGCCGGCTCGTCATCGCGCTGGCCGATGGCGACGTGCAGGCCTTGTTCGGCCTGCGCACGCTGGCCGGCGACCTGCGGGCGGCACTGGGTTCGCCGGAGTCCGTGGCGCTCAGCGCGGACGCCGCAGAACGACTCTTCGGCACGGCGCAAGTCCTCGGTCGCACGTTCACCATCTCGCTGCCGCCCGCGCCCGACGGCAGCGCGCCGGCCATGCAGTTCCCGCTGACCGTGAAGGCCGTGCTGCCCACGCCCAACCTGAACGGCGCGCTGACCTTCGACATCCTGGGCAGCTTCCACTCGCCCGCGGCCAAGGCCTACCTCAAGTTGTCGGACAGCTGGACCGCGCCCAATGGCCGGTTGTTCGCCCGCCTGCGGCCTGGCGCCGCGGCGCAGCAGATGACGGACCTGGCCCAACGCCTGCTGGCGCAGCAGCCCACCCCCCCGGGCCTGCCCGCCGACTTCCTGAAGGGCGGTGGCGCCTGGGCCTATTTGCGCGCGATGCCTGTGGTGGACGTGGGCCTGCACGGCGCGGGCAGCCCGCAGCGCCGACTGCAGCTGGGCGGCCTGGCGGCGGCGGCGGCTGGCGTGCTGGCGCTGGCGGTCATCAACTTCATCAACCTGTGGAGCGTGCGCACCTTGCGCCGCCAGCGCGAGATCGGGCTGCGCAAGTCGCTCGGCGCCGGTACGGCGCGGCTGGCGGCGCAGTTCTTTGGCGAGGCCGGCGTCGTTGTGGGCCTGGCCGGTGCGCTGGGCCTGCTGCTGGCCTGGTGGGCCGTGCCGTTGGTGGAGGCGCTGATGCAGCACGCCTTCCATGCGCCGGTGCTGGGTACGGGCATGGTGGTGTTGACCGGCTTGCTTTGCGTCGCCATCGCCGCGCTCAGCGCGTTGCCGCTGACGAGCATCGCGCTGCGCGTGCGGCCCGCCGAGTCGCTGGCCGGCCGCAGCTATAGCGAGGGCGCCGCCGGCCGCTGGCTGCGCCGCTTGATGACGACGGGCCAGTTCGGCGCTGCCGCGCTGTTCGCGTCGCTGGCGCTGACGGTGATGTGGCAGACGGAGCACGCCGGCACGATGCCGCGAGGCTTCGAGCTGCAGGACCGCGTGGCCATCGAGCTGCCTTGGTGGTGCGAGCCCGCGCAGTCGGAGGCGCTGCTCGACGAGGTGCGCCGCTGGCCCGAGGTCATCGCCGCAGCGGCGGCCGACGACGTACCTGGACGCGATTTCTCCAGCTGGTATTCGGATTTCCGCGGCCCGGGCGGCACGGCGGTGAACCTGCGCGGGGGCGTGGATTTCACGCCGGGCTACCTGCAGACCTACGGCATGCGTATCGTCGCCGGCCGGCTGTCGGACGACCACGTGGCCGAGACGGCGCAGAACGCCGTCGTGCTGGATCGCAGCGCCGTGCGCGCGCTGGGCTTTGCCAGTCCCGAGGTAGCGGTGGGCCAGACGCTGGGCGTGGCGCCGACGTACCGTGACGGCAAGCCGGCCACGGTGGTCGCGGTCATTGATGACATCCGGCTGGAGGACCCGCGCAGCCCGGCCCAGCCGCATGCGCTCTCGCCGGTGTCCAGCCGTGGCGCCGGCGTCATCAGCGTGCATACACGCGACCCGCTCGCCACGCGCAACAAGCTGTCGGCCCTCGTCAACAAGCACTTCCCTGACGCCAATGCCAACGCGCTGCCGGCGCGCGACATGGTGCTGCAGCGGGTGGCCGACGACGCGCGGCTCGGTCGCCTGGCGGGTGTTGCAGGGCTGATGGCGCTGGGGCTGGCCGCCGTGGGCATCTACGCGCTGGCCGCCTACACGCTGCGATTGCGTGAGCGCGAGATCGTGCTGCGCAAGCTGCACGGCGCCGGCCCGGCGGCCGTGGCGGCGCTGCTGGCGCGCGAGTTCGGCGGTGTGCTGGCGGCGGCCTGCGTGGTGGCGCTGCCGCTGTCGGCCTGGCTGAGCCAGCGCTATCTGGCGGACTTCGTCGAGCGCGCGCCCGTGGGGCCGGCCTCGCTGTGGGTGCTGCTGGCCGCCGTCGCCCTGCTTGCCACCGTGACGGCGCTGGCCGTGGCTCGCCACCTGGTCGCCGCGCTGGCGCTGCGCCCCCTGCAGGCCTTGCGCGGATGACGGCAGTGCTGACCTCCGGCGCCGCGATGGACCGGCGCGTGGCGTTGCCCCGCAGGATCTGGCGCTGGGTGCTCGCGGCCGTGGCCCTGGTCGCGCTGGCCGGGTTGCTGCTGCGTGCCTGGCCGCGCGGCGTGCCGGTGGCGCGGGCCGACGTGGAGATCGCCCCCGCCAGGCAAGGCAGCTTCCGCGACGTCGTGCCCGGCCGTGCCACCGTGCAGCCGCTGCAGTCCGTGCTGCTGGACGCGACCGAGGACGGCCGCGTCGAGCAGGTGCTGGTGGGTGACGGCGCCAGCGTCGCGGCCGGCCAGCTGCTGGTCGTGCTGGCCAGCAGCCAGCGAGCGCAGGAGCTGATGGCGCGCTCCAGTGAGGCGGCCCAGCAGCTCGCCAACCTCGCCACCTTCCGCGCTGCCTGGATGCAGGCGCGGGCCCAGCAGCGGCGCGAGCTGACCCAGGGCCAGTTCGAGCTGGAGCGTGCCCGCCGCGCCCACCAGCGCAACCGCGAGCTGGCCGCCACGGGCTTCCTGTCGCCGGCGGCGCTGGAGGAATCGGCCGACAAGCTCGCCATGGCCGAACGCCTCTACGCGCAGCTGCAGGCCGACGGGCGCGAGGAGCTGGCCACGCGCGAGCAGTCGGTGCGGGCCATGCAGCGCGCCGTCACCGATCTCGATCAGCGCCTCACCGCCATGCGCGCCGCCAGCGAGGGGCTGGCCGTGCGCGCGCCGGTGGCGGGGCGCGTGACGGGTCTGGCGCTGCAGGTGGGCGAGAGCGTGCGCAGCGGCAGCCGCATCGCCCGCCTGGACAGCCTGGGCCGCTTCAAGCTGGAGCTGCGCCTGGACGAGTTCCATCTCAGCCGCGTGCGCGAAGGCCTGGCCGCGGAACTGCTGCATGAGGGCCGCAGCCATGCGCTGCACCTCGTGCGCATCGACCCCCAGGTCAAGGACGGCCGCTTCGCCGTCGAGCTGGCCTTCGATGCCGAGCCACCGGCCCTGCAGGTGGGCCAGGGGCTGGACGTGCGCCTGACCCTGGGCCAGGCCCGGGACGCGCTGCTGCTGCCCGATGCCGGCTTCTACGCCGACACCGGCGGCGCCTGGGCCTTCGTGCTCGACGCCGACGGCCGCCATGCCGAGCGCCGCCCGCTGCAGCTGGGCCGGCGCGCCGACGGCGTCGTCGAGGTGCTGGGCGGCCTGAAGGCCGGCGAGCAGGTCGTCGTCTCTCCCTACCGCGCCTTCGCGGGCGCTTCCGCTCTTCAACTGAACTGAACCATGTTCAAACTCCGACACCTCACCAAGACCTTCCGCACCGGCGACATCGAGACCACGGCGCTGGACCGCCTGGACCTCGACATCGAGGCCGGCGAATACCTCGCCATCACCGGCCCCTCGGGCTGCGGCAAGTCCACGCTGCTGGGCATCCTGGGCCTGCTGGACGCGCCCAGCGGCGGCGAGTACTGGTTCGACGGCCACAACGTCGCCGGCTGGGGGGAGCGCCAGCTCAACGCGCTGCGCCGGGGCCGCATCGGCTTCGTCTTCCAGAGCTTCAACCTCATCGACGACCTGACGGTGGCCGAGAACATCGCGCTGGCGCTGGAGTACGGCGAGCTGCCCGCCCGCCAGCGCCGCGTGCGCGTCGACGAGGTCATGGCCCGGCTGGGCCTCGCCCACCGCGCCGGCCACCGCCCCAGCCAGCTGAGCGGCGGCCAGCAGCAGCGCGTCGCCATCGCGCGCGCCATCGCCGCCCGCCCGGCGCTGCTGCTGGCCGACGAGCCCACCGGCAACCTCGACAGCGCCCATGGCGCCGAGGTCATGCGCATCCTGCGCGAACTCAACGCCGAAGGCACGACGCTGGTCATGGTCACGCACTCGGCCGAACACGCCGCCCAGGCCTCGCGCGTGCTGCGTTTGCTGGATGGGCGTGTCGTGGTTGACGCATTCGCCCCGGTTTAAGGCCCCGGCGGCCCGGTGCCGGAGCCTCCGGCGCTTAGGATGCCGCCCCATGCACCCCCTAGTTCGTGGCCTGGCGGCCCTGTGGATGGCCCTGGGCCTGGGCATGGCCCAGGCAGGCGCCGGCGTGGGGCCCATGGAGGTGCAGTTCCGCAGCGTGAGCGTGCCGCAGAACTCGGTTCCGGCCATCGCGCAGGATCGCGCCGGCTTCATGTGGATCGCGACGAATAAGGGCCTGACGCGCTACGACGGCTACCGGTTGCGCCCCATCGAGTTCGCCGGCGACACGGTGGCCAAGCGCAGCCTGGGCTGGGTGCGGGCCATGGCGCCGGCCGCTGACGGCCGCATGTGGATAGGCACGGAGTTCCAGGGCCTGGTGGCCTACGACCCCGAGCGGGACCGCGTCGAGAGCCATGGCAGCGCCCAGGGGGGCGCGGGGCCCCATCCCTCCATCCGCGCGCTGGCCCAGGGCCGCGACGGCGCCATCTGGGTCGGCACGCTGGGCCGCGGCCTGTACCGCTACGACCCTGCCACCCGGCGCTACGAGGCCCACGAGCTGCGCTGGCGCGACCAGGCCGAGGCCCGCGTGCTGGCGCTGTGCGTGGGCAGGGACGGCGTCGTCTGGGCCGGCCACTGGCGCGGTCTGGCCCGTCTCGTCAACGGGGCCTGGGAGAACATCGCCCTGCCCGGCCTGGCCGACGGCATGCCCGTGCAGACGCTGACCGAGGACCGCGCCGGCCGCGTCTGGCTGGGCACGCAGGACGGGCACCTGGGCGTCGTCGAGCAGGGCCAGGTGCGCTGGGTGCAGGCGCTGGACATGCCCATCAACGCCGTCGCCGAAGCCGCCGACGGCAGGCTCTGGGTGGGGGCCAAGGTGGGGCTGTTCTGGGTCAACCCGGCCAGCGGCGCCGTCGAGGCCGAGCTGCGCCAGGACCCGCGCCGCGCCATGGGCCTAGCCGGCAACGACATCAGCGGCCTGCTGCGCGACCGCAGCGGCGCGATGTGGGTCAGCGGCTACGGCCTGGGCGTGCAGCGCCACCTCAACCACCCGGCCCTGGCCGTGCGCGGGCCCGATGCCGATACCGCCAGCCCGCTGGCCGAGGCCGACGTGCGCGCCGTGCTGGCGCTGAAGAACGGCGAGGTGCTGGCGCCGACGCAGACCGGCCACGTCGTGCGCCTGGACGGCCGCCCCGGCCGCGAGCTGGCCACGCTAGGCGAATGGCCGCGCGAGCGGCGCAGCGTCGTCGAGATCATGGCCGAGGCGCCCGACGCCAGCCTTTGGATGGCCGCCGCCGGCCGGCTGGAGCACCGGGCCGCTGACGGTCGCCTGCTGCGCGACTGGCCGCTGGACGGTGGGCGTGCCCAGCAGCTGATGCTGCGCGGCGACGGCAGCCTCTGGCTGGGCATGCAGGAGGGCCTGTACCGCCTCGCCAGCAGCACCGCGGCGGCGCTGGAACGCGTGCACCCGCTGGGCGGCGCGCTGCTGCACGGCGGCATCTATGTGCTGAAGACGGCGCCCGACGGCAGGCTCTGGGTGGGTGGCCAGCAAGGCCTGTTCCGCGAGCGCGAGGCGGCAAAGGGTGAGCCGGGCGGCTTGGAAGTGGTGCCGCAGTCGCCCACCGAGGCGCTGGCCAGCCCCATCGTCATGAGCCTGCTGTGGGGGCGCGACGGCAGGTTGTGGGTGGACACGCCCGTCAGCGGCCTGCACCGGCTCAAGGGCTGGGACGCCGAGGGCCGCGCGCGTTTCGAGCGCATCAGCGAGCGCCATGGCGTGGAGGGCGTGTTCGGCGGCAACCTGCACGAGGACGGCCAGGGCCGCATCTGGAGCCAGCTCTACGTCTACGACCCCGCCGCCGACCGGCTCGACAGCTTCGGCAGCGCCGAGGGCGCCAACTTCGGCAGCTTCTGGTTCTTTGCCAGCACCGAGCTGCCCGGTGGCGGCCTGCTGTTCGGCGGCAGCCGCGGCCTGCTGCGCGTGCAGCCCGATGCCTGGGCGCCGCAGCCGTCCAACCCGCCGCTGGTCATCAGCGGCCTGCGCGTGAACGGCCAGCCGCACGAGCAGCCGCGCTCGCTGCGCGAGGGCCTGCAGCTGCCGCCCGGCAAGCGCACGCTGTCGGTGGAGTTCGCCGCGCTGGACTACGCCGACCCGGCGCGGCTGCGCTACGAATACCGGCTGGAGGGCCTGGACGGCGAATGGACCCGCGTGGACGCCAGCGGCCGCAACCCCAGCTTCGGGCCGCTCAAGCCCGGCCGTTACGTGCTGCAGGTGCGCGCCACGGCCCATCACAGTCTGTGGGGCACCGAGCAGCTGCAGCTGCCCGTCATGCTGGAGCCGGCCTGGTGGGAGACCGACTGGGCGCGCATCGGCGGCGCGCTGGGGGCGCTGGCCGGCATCTGGGGCTGGATGCGCTGGCGCACGCGGCTGCTGCGCCGGCGCCAGGCCGAGCTGAAGGCGCTGGTGGACGAGCGCACCGCCGAGCTGCGCGAGCTCAGCCTGACCGACGCGCTGACCGGCCTGCGCAACCGCCGCTACCTGGAGCTGCGCCTGGACGACGACCTGCGCCTGTGCCTGCGCCGTTTCGAGACCACCGACGGGCAGGGCCCGGGGCCCGACGCCGACCTGGTGCTGATGGTGCTGGACCTGGACCACTTCAAGCGCGTCAACGACCTGCACGGCCATGCGGCCGGTGACGCGGTGCTGGTGCAGCTGGCCCAGCGGCTGCGCCAGGTCTTCCGCGAGACGGATTCGTTGGTGCGCTGGGGCGGCGAGGAGATTCTGGCCCTGGCCCGCGAGACCGACCGGCGCGACGCCGCCGAGCTGGCCGCGCGCGTCTGCGCCGCGGTGCGCGACAAGCCCTTCGAGATCGCTCCCGGCGAGACCGTGCACGTCACCGTGTCCATCGGCTTCTGCGCCTTCCCGCTGGACCCGCGCCACCCGCGGCTGTGGGACTGGCGCGCCTGCCTGGCCCTGGCCGACTCGGCGCTTTACGCGGCCAAGGCCCAGGGCCGCGACGGCTATGTGGGCGCCATCCGCGCCAACGGCCTGTCGCCGCGCGAGGCGCCGGACAGCCTGCCCGCCTGGCGCGCCGAGAAGCGGCTGGTCATCGCGCGCAGCAACGCCGTGGACGACGCCTTCACAAGCTGAACAGCGTCCTCAGGGCCGACGGCAGCTCGGCCCGCCAGGCCGCCTCGTTGTGCCCGGCGGCCTCGGCGATGTTCAGGCTCAGCCCGGCCGGCGGCAGCTGGCGCGCCAGCTGCCCGTGCATCTGGCGGGTCTGCCCCGCCATGCTGCCCCCTTCGCGGCCGCCGCAGTAGAGGTGGATGCGGGTGCCGGCGGGCAGCCGGGCCTTGGCCGTGGCGTCGAAGAGCTGGGGTGCGGCCCAGTAGGACGGGCTGAACAGGCCGTAGCGACTGAAAACATCGCCATGGCCGAGCAGGGCCGCGTGGCTGATGAGGCCGCCCAGCGAGCTGCCGATCAGCGCGGTGTGTTCGCGCCCGGGTTGGGTGCGCCAGCCGGCATCGATGAAGGGCTTGACGGTGTTGACGATGAAGTCGAGGTAGGCGGGCCCCTCGGCCTTGCCCAGCTCCTTGTGGTCGTAGGGCGCCATCTCGCTGTTGCGCTTCATGCCGCCGTTGTCGACGCCGACGACGAGGGCCTCGAAGCCGGTGGCCTTCGCGAGCGCTTCCATCGTCTCGTCCACACCCCATTCGCCGGCAAAGCTCGTCGCCGCGTCGAACAGGTTCTGGCCGTCGTGCATGTAGATGACGGGGTAGCGGCGCTGCGGCTCGCTCGCGTAGCTCGGCGGCAGGCACAGGCGCAGCGTGCGCGTGCGGGCCAGGCCCGGCATGGCCAGCGGCTCGGGCAGAACCTGCACGCTGGGCAGGGCCGTGGAGGGCCTGGCGGCCCATGCGGGCAGGCAAGGCACGAGGGGCAGGGTCAGCAGCAGGCGGCGTTGCATGGCGGGCGGGTGACACTCAAGGCATGAAGATCCCGCACGCTATCCGAACCGCCCTGGCCCTGCTGCTCGTCACGTCTCCGGCGCTGGCCGCCGGGCTGGACCCCCAGGAGGCGCAGATCGTGGCGAACGTGCAGCGCCTGACGCCCGACGCGCTGAAGCTGCTGGAGCGCAGCGTGCTCATCAACAGCGGCACGCTGAATCCGGCCGGCGTGCGCGAGGTCGGGGCCGTCTACGGCGCCGAGTTCGAGGCCCTGGGCTTCAAGACGCGCTGGGTTGACGTGCCCGCGGAGATGCGCCGTGCCGGCCATCTCGTCGCCGAGCGCCAGGGCGACCGGGGCAAGCGCGTGCTGCTGATCGGCCACCTCGACACCGTTTTCGAGAAGGACAGCCCCGTGACGCCTTGGGCAACCGACGGCCGCAAGGTGCGCGGCCAGGGCGTGTCGGACATGAAGGGCGGCGACGTCGTCATCCTGCTGGCGCTGCGGGCGCTGAGCGAGGCCGGCGCGCTGCAGGGGCGCACCGTGCGGGCCGTGTTCACCGGCGACGAGGAGCGTGTCGGCAGTCCGGCCGAGGTGGCGCGAGCCGCCCTCATCGACGCCGCCAGGCAGAGCGACGTGGCCCTTGCGTTCGAGGGCGCCACGCGTGACGAGCAGGGGCGCGACGCTGCCACCATCGGCCGCCGCGCCTCGGGCGGCTGGCGGCTTGACGTGACGGCGCGCACCGGCCACTCGGCCGGCGTCTTCGGCCGCGACGGCTTCGGCGCCGTCTATGAGGCCGCGCGCGTGCTGAACGCCTTCCGCGAGCAGCTCATCGAGCCCGACCTGACCTTCAATGCCGCGACGCTGGTGGCCGGCACCAGCGCCAAGTGGGACGACGCCGAGAGCCAGGGCCAGGCCTTCGGCAAGACCAACGTCATCCCGCGCGACGCCCAGGTGCGCGGCGACCTGCGCTACCTGACGGCCGCGCAGGGCGCAAAGGCACGCGAGCGCATGCAGGCCATCGTCGAGCAGGCCCTGCCCGGCACGCGCTCCAAGATCATCTTCCACGAGAACTACCCGCCGATGGCGCCCACGCCCGGCAACCTGAAGCTGCTGGAGGCCTACTCCCAGGCCAGCGCCGATGCGGGGCTGGGCGCCGTCGTGCCCTTCCCGCCGGGCCAGCGTGGCGCGGGCGACGTGCAATTCGTCGCGCCCCTCATCGACAGCCTGGACGGCCTGGGCGCCGCGGGCGGCGGCGCGCACACGCCCGACGAGTGGCTGGAGATCGCGTCCATCGAGCGCGGCGCCATCCGCGCGGCGCTGCTGATCTACCGGCTCACGCGCTAGTCAGTGCTGCGCGGTCCTGAACCGCGCCATCACCTCGCGCAGCGCCTCGGCCTGGCGCCGCAGGCTCTCGGCCGCCGCGGCGCTTTCCTCCACCAGCGCGGCGTTCTGCTGGGTCATGTCGTCCATCTGGTGCACGGCCACGCCCACTTCGTCCATGCTGAGGTGCTGGTCGCGCGACAGCGTGCTGAGCTCGCCGATCAGGCCCGCCACGCGGCCCACGGCGTCCACCACGCGCTGCATCAGCGCGGCCGCCTCCTCGCCCTGGGCGTGGCCGGCGCCGACGCGCTCCACGCTGGCACCGATCAGCGTGCGGATCTCCTTGGCCGAGCTGCCGGCGCGCTGGGCCAGGGCCCGCACCTCGCCGGCGACGACGGCGAAGCCGCGCCCGTGCTCGCCGGCCCGCGCCGCCTCGACGGCGGCGTTCAGCGCCAGGATGTTGGTCTGGAAGGCGATGCCGTCGATGGTGCCGATGATGTCGGCGATGCGCTGCGAGCTGGTCAGGATCTCGCGCATCGTCTCGGCCAGCGTGGCCACCGTGCGTCCGCCGGACTCGGCGAGCTGGCGCACCTCGCCGGCCAGCTCCGCGGCATGGCCCGACTGCGCGGCGCCATGCTCCAGGCCCTGGCGCACGGTGTCGACGGCGGCGGTGGTCTGCTCCAGCGCGCTGGCCTGGTTCTCGGTGCGCGCCGACAGGTCGGCGTTGCCGGCGGCGATCTCCTGGCTGGCGTTGGCCACCTCGTCGGCACGGCTGCGCACGCTGCCGACGACCTCGCTCAGCCGCGCGGCCATGTCCAGCAGCGCGGCGGTGAGGCGCTCGCCCTCGTCGCGCGACTGCCGGTCCACCTCGGCCCGGTGGGCCAGGTCGCCCTCCGCCACGGCCTGGGCGATACCGAGCGCGCGGCCCATGGAGCGCGAGGTCTGCCGGGCGATGGTCCACAGCAGCCAGCCTCCCGCCGAGGCCAGCGCCGCGATGAGGCCCAGGCAGAGGGCGATGTTGCGGCGGTCCTCTGCCAGCGTCTGCTGCAGATCCTGCTGCAGGTCGGCCACCGCGGCGTCGCCGAGGGCGTACTGCGCGTCGATGGCCGCCGTCGTCACGGCCCACCAGTCGGGGGCCTGCAGCTGCGGCGCCTCGGGCTCGATGAGGCCTTGCAGGGCTTTCTGCCGGGCCTCGCCCAGCCTGGACTTGACCTGGGCCGAGAGCGCCGCCAGCTGCTCGCCCGTCTTGCCCGGCAGCGCCACATGGCGCAGCGCGCGGTCGGCGTTGGCCTGGTCCACCAGGGCACGTTCCAGCAGCACCAGCAGGCGTTGGCGGTCGGCCGGCGCCAGCTCGCCCTTGGCCAGCATGCCCATGCCGGCGCCGCGCAGCCGGCCCAGCAGCTCGGCGCTGCGCGGCAGGTGCTGCAGCGCGGCGTCCTGCAGGAAATAGCCGTTCGCCAGCGGGTGCAGCACCAGCTCCGAAGCCACCGCCGCGTCGTAGACCCAGGCCAGGCGGGCGTCGATCAGCTCGGTGTGGCGGCGAAAGCTGTCGGCCGCGGCCAGGCCGCGGTTGCCGATCTCGCCCGCCAGCTGTTCCTGGGCGCGCCAGTAGTCTTCCAGGCCGCTCAGCAGGGCCGGGCCGAGCGCCGCGCGCGTGGCGTCCAGGCTGGGCGCCTTCAGGGCCTGCAGGTCACGCCAGACGGCCGCGCGCCTGGCCTCGGCCGTGGCGTCGCCGTTGAGCTGGCTGTTGGCGAGGCCGCGGTGCTGCGCGGTCAGGCGGGCCAGCTTCAGGCCCAGCGTGACGGCGGGCAGGGCGCTGGCCTCCTTGCTCTGCTGGGTCTCGACCACCAGGGCCAGGCGCAGATAGAGCACCGAGGGGATCAGCCCCATCAACGCGCTGACCAATGCCACGGCCGCCAGCTTGCGGCCCACACCGAGGCGCTCGATCCAGGTCTTCATGTCTTCTTCTCCCTTGGCGCCCGTGCGGCGCACCAGGGAAAGACTAGTACGACTCATGCTGCGTCGCAACAAACCAGATCAAGGACGAGGGGCCGGCTTCGTAAAATTCGGCATGCCCGCCGTCTCGCCCACCCGACTCGAACTGCTCGCCCCCGCCCGCGATGCCGACATCGGCATCGAGGCCGTCAACCATGGCGCCGACGCCGTCTACATCGGGGGCCCGGGCTTCGGCGCGCGGGACAAGGCCGGCAATCCGATCGAGGACATCGCCCGCCTGGCGCGCCACGCCCACCGCTTCAACGCCCGCATCTTCGTGACCTTGAACACGATCCTGCGCGATGACGAGCTTGAGGGAGCGCGAACCCTGGCGTGGCAGCTGCACGACGCCGGCGTGGACGCGCTGATCGTGCAGGACATGGGCCTGCTGGAGCTGGACCTGCCCCCGATGCAGCTGCACGCCAGCACGCAGACCGACATCCGCACGCCCGAGAAGGCGCGCTTCCTGCAGGACGTGGGCTTCTCGCAGATGGTGCTGGCCCGCGAGCTGGACCTGAAGCAGATCCGCGCCATCAAGGCCGAGGTGCAGCAGGCGCACCTGGAGTTCTTCGTGCACGGGGCGCTGTGCGTGGCCTACAGCGGCCAGTGCTTCATCAGCCATGCCCACACCGGCCGCAGCGCCAACCGCGGCAGCTGCAGCCAGGAGTGTCGCCTGCCCTACACGGTGACGGATGCCCAGGGCCGCGTCGTTGCCCACGACAAGCATGTGCTGAGCCTGAAGGACAACGACCAGAGCGCCAACCTGGAGGCGCTCATCGACGCCGGCATCCGCAGCTTCAAGATCGAAGGCCGCTACAAGGACATGGCCACCGTCAAGAACGTGACGGCCCACTACCGCACGCTGCTGGACGCCATCCTCTCCCGCCGCCCCGAGCTGGCCCGCACCGGCCACGGCCGCTGCACGTTCACGTTCGCGCCCGAGCCCGAACAGGCCTTCAACCGCGGCGGGACGGACTACTTCGTCAACGGCCGCCAGATCGACATCGGCGCCTTCGACACGCCCAAGCATGCCGGCATGCCGCTGGGAGAGGTGAAGCGCGTGGGCGCCGAGGACTTCGACGTGGACACCGGCGACGCGACCCGCGTCGTCAACAACGGCGATGCGCTGACCTGGTGGGACCGCCAGGGCGAGCTGCAGGGCGTACCCGTCAACGTGGCCACGCCGCTCGGCGGCACGCTGTGGCGCATCGAGCCGAATCTTTCGAAAGGCCAGGCCTTCGGCGATCTGAAGGATCTCTTCCCCGGCACGGCGCTGAGCCGCAACCGCGACATGGCCTGGGAGCGGCTGCTGGCGAAGCCCAGCGCGGAGCGCCGCATCGCCGTGGACTTGACGCTGGCCCAGGTGCAGGGCGGCTTCGAGCTGAGCCTGAAGGATGAGACCGGTGCCAAGGCTGCCGTGCACTTGGCCGCCGCCCACGAGCCGGCGCGCGATGCCAAGCAGGCTGAGGCGCAGTTGAAGGAAGGCCTGGGCAAACTCGGCGACACGATCTTCGAGGCCCGCCGCGTTCGCCTGGCGATGCGCGGCGAGCCGCTCTTCCTGCCCGCCAGCAAGCTCAACGCGCTGCGCCGCGACGGCATCGCGGCGCTGGAAGCGGCACGCGAGGCGGCCTTCGAGCGCCTGCCGCGCGCCACGCCCGTCGAGCCCCCCGTGCCCTACCCCGAGGACTCGCTGACCTATCTGGCCAACGTCTACAACGGCCGTGCCGCGCAGTTCTACGCGCGCCACCGCGTCAAGCTCATCGCCGCGGCCTATGAGAGCCACGAGGAGCTGGGCGAGGTACCGCTGATGATCACCAAGCACTGCGTGCGCTGGTCCTTGAGCCTCTGCCCCAAGCAGGCCAAGGGCGTGACCGGCGTGCAGGGCACGGTGCGCGCCGAGCCGCTGACGCTCAAGCACGGCGAAGACACGCTGACGCTGCGCTTCGACTGCAAGCCCTGCGAGATGCACGTCGTCGGCGCGATGCGCAAGAACGTGCTGAAGGCCTTGAAGGCCGAGCCCCTGACCTTCTACCGCAGCCGCCCCACCGCGTAACCCGGCAGAACTGCGGGGGGCTGGCCCTCTCATCGCCGCCACACGGCGGTGACACACTCGTCCCCCAGTTGATTGGAGGGAGGCAGGCGTGTCTCAGACCCCGAACGGTCCATTCCAGCTGACGCGGCGGCGCGTCATCGGCAGCGGTGCGGCAGCGGTGACGCTGCTGGTGCACGAGCTGGCCCTGGCCCGGCCGGCCGCGTTGAAGCGGCCCGGCACGCTGCCGCAGCCGGTCGGCACACCCACCCAGCCGCTCACGCCGCCCAGCGCGCCGGACTGGTCCGGTGGCCCCGGCAAGGCGCGTTTCCGCATCGACGGGCTGGCCAAGGTCACGGGCCAGAAGATCTACGCCCGCGACTTCCGCGCCGCCGACATGCCCGGCTGGCCGCGCAGCGAGCGCATGGCCCTCATCTTGCGCGCCACCCGGCCCGGCCAAGCCTTCACGGGCCTGGACCTGTCGCGCCTGGAAGCTGCCGGCGTCGCCCCGCTGCTGACCATCACCCAGGCACCGCTGCCCGGCTACCCCTGGCCGCAGCGCGACCTCGCCTCGCTCAACCTGAGCCTGCCTTTCTCCATGGCCGGCGCCAACGGCGTCAAGCAGTTGCTGGTGCCCTGGGGCACGGCGCCGCAGTTCTACGGGCAGCCGGTCGCCATCCTCGTGTTCGCCGACCAGAACGCATTTCGTCGGGCCAAGCGCGCCCTGCAGTTCGAGCCCGGCGTCGTGAAGAGCGGCGATGCCATCCCGGCCGAGCCCGCCACGCCCTACCCGCCGGCGACCTACCTCACGCGCTTCGACGCACCGGGCCTCGCGCCCTTCTCACAGGTGCAGGTGGGCTGCGAGTCCGACCCCTATGCGCCCGACTCCGCCGCCCAGCCCTGCAACAGCACGGCCAAGGCGCTGCGCGCGCGCATCGACGCGCAGCTGCAGGACCCGGCCCTGCTCAAGCTCTCGGGCACCTACGAGACCCAGGTGCTGGACCCGATGTTCATGGAGCCCGAGGCGGGCCTGGCCTGGCTGGACCGCAGCGGCGGCGGCACGCTGCACCTCGTGCTCGGCACCCAGGCCACCAACGGCGACGCGGGCGACAGCCTGGCGATGTTCGGCCCGCCCTGCCCCATCGCCGTCGGCACCGTGGTGCTCAACTCCTGCTACCCGGGCGGCGGCTTCGGCGGGCGCGACGTGTCCACCTTCCCGCCGTTGCTGGCCGTCACGGCGGCGCTGGCCGACGGGCCGGTGCGCATCGCCCAGGACCGCTACGAGCAGTTCCAGGGCGGCCTCAAGCAGCTGGCCAGCCGCATCACGCAGCAGATCGCCGTGGACCCCGCGACGGGCCGTTTCCTCGCCTTCGGCAGCCGCCAGGTGCTGCCCTCGGGCGGGCAGAACAACTACAGCCAGTTCGTCGCCATGCTCGCGGGCTACTGCGGCCTGTCGGGCTACGACATCCGCCAGGCCTATGTGGATGCCGCCGCCCAGCCCAGCCTGGGCGTCGTGGCGGGCTCCATGCGGGGCTTCGGCGGGCCGCAGGCCAGCTTCGCCGTCGAGACGCTGGTGGACGAGGTGGCCGTGGCGCTCAAGCGCGACCCCATCGTGCTGCGCGAGCTGAACGCGCTGCGCGAGGGCGACCGCACCATCACCGGCGCGCCGCTGGTCCAGGCCATGACGCTGCGCGAGATCTGCCGCCGCTCGCGCGAGCACGCACTGTGGCGCGACCGCGAGGCCGTGAAGGCCCGCAAGGCGCGGGAGGGCGTTCGTTACGGCGTGGGCTTCGCACTGGCCAACCAGGCTTATGGCACGGGCAAGGACGGCGTCATGGCCGAGGTGGCGCTTGCTCCCGACGGCCGGCTCGCCGTGCGCACCAACTGCGTGGACATGGGCAATGGCTCGGCGACGACGCTGGCCATCTCCACCGCTGCCTGGCTGGGCCGCAACGCCCACGACATCGTCATGGGCGACGTCGGCAGCTTCAACGCGCTGGACGTCAGCACCTATGCCGGCGGCGACTGGAGCAAGCCCAACTGGACGGCGGGTTTCGCGATGTCCAGCAGCGCCTGCCTGACGGCCTTCCATCAGGTGCACGTCACCGAGCAGGCCAGCCGCGTGCTGTTCGAGGCCGGCCTGCTGCCCGCCGCGGCGGCGTTGTGGGGCCTGCCGCTGGCGCAGCTGCAGGGCCGCACGCGCTGGGACGCGGGCCGGCTCGTGGCGCCGGGCCTGGCCCCGCTGGCGCTGGCCGCGCTGGCGGCCAAGGCCCACGCGGGCGGCCACACGACTGCGGCGATGGTGCACGGCCTCTACGAAGGCGCCTGGGTGTCGGCCAGCTATGCGCTGCCCACGGGTGCGACGCCGTGGCTGCCCATCGATGGCCTGTCGCTGCGCGCGGGGGGCTCTTCGAGCTGGACGGCCGTGCTGCGCCAGAACGTCATCCCGCCCAACCCCGAGGCGGCGCTGTATGGCCGCAGCCTGTATGCGCCGTCGGGCGCGCTGGTGGCGGTGGAGATCGGGCCCGGGAGCTTCGAGCCGCGGGTGGTGGCCGTCGAGCTGCTGGTGGATGCCGGCCGCGTGCTGCAGCCTGACCTGCTGCAGGGGCAGGCCCAGGGCGGCGTGGCGATGGGCATCGGCTATGCGCTGCTTGAGAAGCTGCCGCTGGAGGCGGGCGGGGCGGGCGATGGGCGCTGGAACCTGGATCGCTATCACGTGGCCTTGTCGGGGGATGTGCCGCTCGGGCGGCTGAACATCACGACGCTGCCGAGCGACGAGCCGACGGCCAAGGGCATTGCCGAGGCGGTGCTGTGCCCGATCGCGCCGGCGGTGGGGAATGCGATTGCGCATGCGACGGGGAAGCGGTTTCGGGCGTTGCCGATCACTGCCGCCGACATTGAGAGGGCTTTGCGATGAGCGGGTTTGTGGCCAGGCTCAGCCGGGACGTCGCCCCGGCGGGCGACCTTCTTTTTGAGCGACCAAAAAGAAGGCAAAAAGGCGCCCCTGCTCCGTCGCCCCTCCGCTGCGCTGCGGGGTCCCCTGCGATGCTCGGAACCCGAGGCCCGCGCAGAACTCCCTCCGCTACGCTGCGGTCAAACAGCTGCGCGGAGTCAGTCAACGAAGCGTGCTTCGCCCGCGCCTCGGGCTCCTGCGCTTCTCGGCTCCTCCAAAGAGGGGTGAAGGAACAGCCGAACAGCCTTGTCGCCAAGCCCGGAAGCCGTTCGCACCGAGGTATTCCTCTTACCCCCTTTAGCACCGCCGTGCAGCGGAAGGACTTGAGGGCGTGCGCGAAGCGCACTTCAACTTCTGACTCCGCACGACTGTTTGAGCAGAGCGTAGCGGCGCGAGTTTCGTGCGGGCCCTCCTCAAGGCCTGGGCAGCGCAGGGAACCCGCAGCGAAGCGAAGGGCGGTGCCGTCGGGGGGAGCTCTTTGCCTACTTTCTGGCGGGACAGAAAGTAGGTCGCCCGCCGGGGCGAAATCCCGGCACCGCGCTTGGCAGCAAGCCGAAGGGGCAAAGCCATGACCGATCTCGTGAAAGTCCAATTCCACGTCAACGGCAAGCCCGTCGACACCCAGGTCCCCACCGACCTCCCCCTCATCGACTTCCTCCGCGAGGAACTCGGTCTCTCCGGCACCCGTCTGTGCTGCGGCATCGGCGTCTGCAAGGCCTGCACCGTCGCCGCCCGCCGCGCGCCCCCGAGCCAGGCCCAGCCCATGCTCGCCTGCTCCACGCCCGTCGCCCTGCTGCAAGGCCAGTCCATCACGACGGTGGAAGGCACCGGCAGCATGGAGCGTCCCAGTCGCGTGCAGCAGGCCTTCCTCGATCACTTCGCCTTCCAGTGCGGCTACTGCACGCCGGGCTTCGTCATGGCCACCGAGATGCTGCTCGCCCGGCTGCGCGTGCAGCCGGTCCAACGCGACCAGCTCGACGCCGCGATCGAGGACGCCGTCGGCCAGCACATCTGCCGCTGCACCGGCTATGCCCGCTACCACCAGGCCATCCGCGCCGTCGTGCTGGCGGAGAAGGGGCTGGTGGTCGCATGAGAGCCTTGCTGCTGCTACTTCTCGCGGGCGCTGCCCAGGCCGAGACACTGTTCGAGTACGGCCGCCAGTGCGCCGAGCAGATCGCCGAGATCCCGGCCTTCGACTGCATGGCCGGCGAGGAGATCCCCATCACCGCCGATGGCAAGCCCGTGCCACCCCAGCCCGCGCCCGCGCGCTGCGACCGCCCCTCGCTGCTGCCCCAGGCCGATGCGCAAAGTCCCTGCGTGCCAGGCAGCCGCGCGCTGGTGCTGCGCGACGACAAGACCGCGCAGATCAGCGCCGTCTGCCGCAAGCAGGTGGCGCGCCCCGCGGGCAGCTGGCTGTTCGACGAGATCAACGTCATCTCGCACAGCCTCAAGGACGGCAAGACCTGCTGGTTCACCGCCAAGGCCCAGGCGCCGCTGAGCGAGGGGACAGGCATCGACGGCCGCGCCGTGCCGTCGCCCAGCACGCTGAAGCGCCCCGCGGTGCCCGCCGACAAGGTCTGGCTGACGCCCGCCAAGGTCGCCAATAGCCAACCCGCCTGCATCAGCTGCCACGACAGCGGGCCGTTCATGGTCTCGCCCTACATCGCGCAGACCACGCAGCTGCCCGGCGACCCTTTCGGCTTCTACCAGCCCAAGGCCATTGGCGAGGACTTCAAGCGCGCCTGGGCGAAGCTCAATGCCTTCGGCATCACCACGCGCGGCAACACCTGCACGGCCTGCCACCGCATGGGCAATATGAACTCCTGCCAGGTGGCGATGAGACAGTCCACCGGCCGCGCGCCGCAGGAGGGTGGCGACGAATGGTCGAAGAGGTTTCCGCAATCGCACTGGATGAGCCCGGGCAATCTGCATAGCCGGGCGCAGTGGGACGCGCAGTTCAGCGAGAGCCTGAAGCAGCTGGCGGCCTGCTGCGAGAACCCGCAGGGGGCGGGGTGCAGGGTGGTGGCGTACGGGCCGAAGGATGCGCGGCGATGAGATCGACCGGCATCCTGCGTTCCTGGAACGACGAGCGCGGCTTCGGCTTCATCGCGCCGACGCGGGGTGGTGCAGAGCTTTTCGTGCACATCGGCGCCTTTCCGCGCGACGGCTCGCGGCCGGTGGTCGGCGAGACGCTCAGCTTCGAGCTGGGCCGGGGCAAGGACGGCAAGCCGCAGGCCGTGGACGTGATCCGCAGCGCCGTTGGGCCGGCGCAGCCGCCCAGGCGCGGGCGCACAGGCCCCGCGCCATCGCGTTGGACAAGCTGGCTTGGTGCCGGCCTGGTGCTGTGCCTGGTCGCTGGCGCCGTGACCTGGGGCTATGAGCGCTACCAGGCCGGCGCGAATCGACGGCATCTGCAAAGCATGCCGCCCGCCGTCGTGCCGGCTCAGCAGCCGGAAACAATCGGCTCGCCGGCCGGGTTCCGCTGTGACGGCCGGACCCATTGCTCGCAGATGAGGTCTTGCGCCGAGGCCACCTGGTTCATCAACCACTGCCCCGGCACACAGATGGATGGCAACCGCGACGGCGTGCCTTGCGAGCAGCAGTGGTGCGCGGGCCCCGGCGCACGCTAGCGCGTCAGGCGCGCACGAAGCGCATCAGCCGCCCGCGATAGTCCGGCCGCCCCGCTTCCGCAGCCAGCAGCGTCTCGCTGAACTCGAACCCCAGCGCCGCCATCCGCTTGCCGAACGCTGTGCGGTTGCCGCGGTTGGGGTCGACGATGAGCAGCTCGCAGCTCGGCAGGGCGTGCTTCTCGATGAAGGCCGCCAGCGCGCCGCCGTCGTCGCGTTCGTAGAGCACGTCGCTGCCGATGATGAGGTCGAAGCGCCCCTGCACGCGGGGCTGGCCGCTGGCGGGTGCCACGGCATCCTCGCTCCAGTCGCCATGGCAGTAGCGCATGGGGGCCAGCTCGTTCAGGCGCAGGTTCTCCAGCAGGAAGGCGCCGGCCAGCGGGTGGATGTCGCTGGCCGTGACCTCGGCGCCGCGGCGGTGGCAGACGAGGCTGGCCAGGGCCAGGCCGCAGCCGATCTCCAGGATGCGCTCGCCCTCGGTCAGCGGCCGCACGGCCATCGCAGCGGCCAGCTGAAGTCCCGACGGCCAGACCTGGCCGAACAGCGGCCATTGCGCGGACGAGATGCCCAGGGCCTGGGCCGCACCGGCGGGGTCGGCGAACTGCTGGTGGTCCAGCAGCGAGCGGATCTGCAGATCCGCTGCGCCGTCGATGGCGAGCGTCTGGACTTTGACTTCATAGCCGGGCATGTGCCCTCCGGGTGACCTGCCGTGATGAATCACGAGCGCAATGCGACACGGGGAGGTCAGCGCCGCTGATTCACAGCGGCCGGGCGACAGGCCTGCGGGGCAAGACGGGGAAGCCGCGTGCTGCGGCGTGGGCGAAGTGTAGGGGGCTCAGCTCATCAGGCTGTACGGGCCGCCGCGCTCCAGGGCCCTCTGGTAGGCCGGCCGCGCATGGATGCGCGCGAGGAAGTCGCGCAGCCTGGGGTAGGCGTCCATGTCGCCGCCGCGCACCGCGGCCGCCTCGATGGGAAAGCTCATCTGCACGTCGGCGGCCGTGAACTCCGGCCCGGCGAACCAGGGCCGCGAGGCCAGCTCGGCCTCCAGGAAACGCAGCTGCGCGTCGATGTTGGGCTGCACGAAGCCGCCCAGCACCCTCGCTGCGATGCCCTTGGCGATGGGCTTGGCGAAGAACGGCATGGGCGACTTGAGGATCTTGGAGAACACCAGCTTCATCAGCAGCGGCGACATCGCCGAGCCCTCGGCGAAATGCATGAAGAAGCGATAGCGCCGCGTGTCCTCGTCCTGGGGTGCCTGGTTGGCGGGCTTGAGCCGGCCCTGGCCGTAGCGGTCCACCAGGTACTCCAGGATGGCGCCGCTCTCGGCCACCGTCAGGCCACCGTCGGTGATGACGGGGCTCTTGCCCAGCGGATGCACGCGCTTGAGCTCGGGCGGCGCCAGCGAGGTCTTGGCGTCGCGCTGGTAGTGCTGGACCTCGTAGGGCAGGCCCAGCTCTTCGAGCAGCCACAGCACGCGCTGCGAGCGGGAGTTGTTGAGGTGGTGGACGGTGATCATGCGGCGCAGTTTAGGGACGGGCAGCGTCCTCATCAGGCGCCAGCAGCCGGCCGAACACCAGCTTCACCGCCAGCAGGCCCACGCCGGCCGCCACCACCAGCACGGCGTGCAGGCCCCAGAACTTCGAGCCCGGTATGGTTTCCAGCAGCCCGGCCAGCCAGCCGACGAAGCTGTTGCCGAAGAACAGGTGCAGGTAGTAGATGCCGATCATCACGCCCTGCAGCCCGCGCGGCGCGGCGCGCGAGTACAGCGCCAAGCCCACCGGCATGATGTTGGCGAAGCCGATGTTGTTGACGAAGGCATAGGCGAATGACCACAGGATGCTGATGCGCGCGCCGCCGCCTTCGATGGCCAGCGCCGGGATCATCAGCAGCGCCGGCGCCGCGGCGGCGACGAAGCAGCCCAGGGCCATCTTGGAGATCTCGTCGGGCTCGCGACGCCGCGTGGCCCACCAGCGCCAGAAGGCCAGCGACGCCAGCATCGTCGTGGTGCTCAGCAGCGCGTCCACGGCCTGCAGCCAGGTCACCGGCACCTCGAACCCGCCCACCGTCATGTCCATGTGCTGCTGCGACCACAGCGGGAAGCCGTTGTTGTATTGCTGGTTGCCGACGATGGAGAGCATCAGCAGCGGGATGATGGCCACGAGCAGCGCCACCTGCAGCACGGCGCGCCGACCCAGCGGCTGCCTGGCCTCGGCGGCCCTGGCCGCGCCGCGTGCGGGCTCGGGCGGCAGCCAGCGCCGGCCGGCGAGGTAGACGAACAGGCCGATCAGCATGCCCACGCCGGCCGAGCCGAAGCCCCAGTGCCAGCCCACCTTCTCGCCCAGCGTGCCGCAGACGATGGGGGCGGCGATGACGGCGATCTGGACCGCCAGCATGAAGATCTGGAAGGCGCTGGCGCGGCGCTTGTCGCCCGGCGCGTAGAGGTCGCCCACCTGGGCGGCGATATTGCCCTTGAAGCAGCCCACGCCGATCAGCAGGCAGGCCAGCGCCGGCAGCAGCGCCGTCTCGAAGGCCATCAGGAAATGGCCCGTCGCCATCAGCAGCGCGCCGATGACGACGGTGCGCGTGCGGCCCAGCAGCCGGTCGGCCAGCAGCCCGCCGAAGATGGGCGTCAGGTAGACCAGGCCCACGTAGAGACCGAACACGGCCGACGCCAGCTGCTGCGGCGAGCGCGGGCCGGTGACGTTCTCGATGGCATGGCGCAGCGCATCCATGCCGGCCACCTGGCCGATGTTGGCGGGCATGAACAGGTAGTTGCTCAGGTAGAGCACCAGCAGCGCCTGCATGCCGTAGTAGCTGAAGCGCTCCCACAGCTCGCAGAAGGACAGCCAGCCCAGGCCGGCGGGGTGGCCCAGGAAGGACCGGTCGTGGCGGGCGCGGGCGTCGCTTGTGGCGTCGATGGCCGCGGTCAGGGTGGCGGAGGTCAAGTCGGAATCCCGGATCTGGAAAAGCCGTGACTGTCCGCGGCTGCTCCGGCGAAGGCAATGCGCAGTCGCCCGCGGGTGCCGTCGGTCATGGGCGGCCCGCACAATCGGCCGCATGAGCACCCCGCCCCGCATCCTCGTCACCGGTGGCACCGGCTACATCGCCGGCGTGCTGATCCGCCAGCTGCTGGCCCAGGGCTGGCAGGTGAACGCCACCCTGCGCGACCTCGCGCGCGAGCCGGCGCTGCGCCAGCTGCTCGGCGCGCAGCGCGGCGACAGGCGCGATCAGCTGCGCTGCTTCGCCGCCGAGCTGATGCTGGATGCCGGCTGGGCCGAGGCTGCGGCCGGCTGCAGCCATCTCGCGCACGTGGCCTCGCCGCTGCCCGCCGGCGTGCCCCGCGATGCCAACGAACTCATCGTGCCGGCCCGCGACGGCGCGCTGCGGGCGCTGAAGGCCGCGCGCGATGCCGGCGTGCGGCGCGTCGTGATGACCTCGTCCGTCGCTGCCATCTCCTACGGCCACGGCCCCGGCGAGCACCGCTTCACCGAGAGTGACTGGACGAATCTGGCTACCCCGGGCATCCCGCCCTACATTCAGTCCAAGACGGTGGCCGAGCGTGCCGCGCGCGAATGGGTGGCGCGCGAGGGCGGCGGGCTGGAGTTCTGCACCGTGAATCCCTCCGTCGTGCTGGGCCCGGTGGCCAGCGCCGACTACTCGGCCAGCGTCGTCATCGTGCAGAGCCTGCTGCAGGGCCGCATGCCGGCGCTGCCGCGCATCGGCTTCGGCATCGTGGACGTGCGCGACGTGGCCGACCTGCACTGGCGCGCGCTGACGGCGCCCGGCATGGCGGACGAGCGCTTCATCGCCTGTGGCGGCTTCCTGTGGCTGCGCGAGATCGCGGCCATCCTGCGGGCCGAGCTGGGCGAGGAGGCCCGTCGCGTGCCCACGCTGACGCTGCCCGACTGGAGCGTGCGACTGATGGCGAAGTTCAGCCCGCTGGTGCGCAACGCCGCCAGCGAGCTGGGCACCGCGCGGCATCAGGACGCAAGCCATGCGCGCGAGCTGCTGGGCTGGGTGCCGCGACCGCCACGCGAGGCCATCGTGCAGACGGCGCGCGACCTGATCGCTCTACGCGTGGTCTAGACGACGCCTCAGTCGCGCAGCCCGCGGATCACCGCGACGATGCCCATGACCAGGCCGACCGGCACCATCCAGACGAACATCCTGCCCATGCCGTAGAGCACCGGTGCGTCGCGCAGCAGGAATCCCACGATGCCCATGAAGACGCCGAACATGCCCATCATGAACAGCACGAAGTTGCCGATGGGCCCCGGCGCCTCGTCGTCGTCGTCACTCAGCAAGAGGGCGATGACCAGCGGCGCGGCCGACAGCATCAGCAGCCACTTGGGCAGGTGATGACCGTGTCGGTCGTCCCAGTACACCAGCAGCAGCGGCGGCACGCCGAGCACGACCCAGACGAGGATCTTCCTCATGGTCCTAGCGCGCGGCCAGCCAGGGGCTGGCTGGCATGGCCGCGCCGCGCAGCCAGGCGTCCAGGAAGGCGGTGCTCAGGCGCATCGCCTCACCCAGATCAGCCTGGGCGGCCTCGGTGGCGCTGCCGCTGCGGGGGCCGCGCGGCGCGCCACCGGCCGGGCCGTGCTGGACGCCCCCCATGCCACCGCGCTGCTGCGGCCCGCCCGCGGCGTCGCGCCCGCGGTGCTGGTCCTGGGCGTGCCAGCCCTCCGGTGCCAGCGTGCCCGACAGCGCCGCATGCGAGAGGCCGGGCGCGCTCAGCAGCCAGCCGGCGCCGGGGCGCAGCATGTCGAAGGCGCGGCGGCGCTCGGCCGGGTGCCTGAAGAGCCCCAGCGCATCGCCGTCGGCGTCGCTGGTGAGCAGCAGGGCCGGCGGCGTGGTCGCGGCGGCCTCCATCGGCGGCGGGCTGATGGCGACGACCGCGCGGGGCTGCCAGCCGCCTGCCTCGCGGCCCAGGTCCAGCGCCGTCTGCGCACCGGTCTCGTAGCCGGCGACCGCCGCGCGCTGCCAGTCCAGCGCCACGCCGGCCGCCTGCGGGCTGGCTTGCAGCGCAGCCAGCAGGCGGCCCAACGCAGCCAGGCGATGGGCGCGCATCGCGTCGCCGTAGTGCAGCTCGCCCAGTGCGCGGAACTCGCCGGTGCGCGCCAGCGGCGAGCGCCAGGCGGTGGCGTCTTCCTCCAGTGGCTGCACGGCCAGCACCGCATAGCCGGCCTGGGCCCAGGCCGCGGCCCAGCGCTGGCCGGCCTCGCTGTCCTGGCCGAGACCGGGCAGGTAGACGACGACCGGCAGCGGCCCCGCCGCGGAGTGGCTGCGCGTGAGCGTCAGGCGCCGGCCCAGCAGTTCGAAACTGCCCAGCGCCAGGTTCAGCTCGCGCGTCGCCGTCTCGGCCCAGGGCCTGGGCGGCGGCGGCCCGCCGGCACAGGCGGCCAGGGCAAGGGTGGCGACGAGCAGCAGGCGGCGGTCCGGGCGGGGAAGGCTCATGAGCCGCAACGATAGCCGCACGACGTCGCTGTTTTGTTTCCCGCCGGCCCCGGCAAAACCAGGCCCTTAGACTTGCGCACCATGAGTGCAGAAACGATCGCCTTCATCGGTGGCGGCAACATGGCCAGCGCCGTCATCGGCGGCCTGCTGCGCGCCGGCATGAGCCCCGCGCAGTTCATCATCGTCGAGCCCTATGCGCCGCAGCGCGAGAAGCTCGTCGGCCAGTTCGGCGTGCAGGCCCTGGCCGCGGGCGATGCCAGTCTGGCGCGGGCGTCCACCGTCGTCTGGGCCGTCAAGCCCCAGCTCTTCACGGCCGCGGCCGAGCCGCTGCAGGCCTGGCTGGGCGGGGCTTTGCAGCTATCGGTGATGGCGGGCATCCCGTCGGCTTCCCTCGTCAAGTTCACCGGCAGCGAGCGCGTCGTGCGCAGCATGCCCAACACGCCGGCCCTCATTGGCAAGGGCATCGCCGGCCTGTACGCGCGGCCGGCCGTGTCGGCCGACGAGCGCGCGGCGGTCGAGCGGCTGCTGGCGCCCACCGGCCAGACGCTGTGGGTCGAGCGCGAGGACGACCTCGACGCCGTGACGGCGCTGTCGGGCTCGGGCCCGGCCTATTTCTTCTTCTTTGTCGAGGCCATGATGGCCGCGGCCTTGGACATGGGCCTGACCGCCGAGCAGGGCCGGCGCCTGGCGCTGGCGACCTGCGCCGGCGCGGCAGCGCTGGGCCTGGCGTCCGACGAGTCGCCCACGACGCTGCGCGAGCGCGTGACGAGCAAGGGCGGCACGACGCATGCGGCCATCACGTCCATGCAGGCAGACGCGGTGGATGCCGCCATCCGCCGCGCCGTGCTGGCCGCGCAGAAGCGCGCCGCGGAGCTGGGCCGCGAGTTCGGCTGAGTGGGCATCGCCACCCGCGACAGCCTGCGCGACTGGCTGCGGGCGCCGGGCTCGTTGAGCCGCCGCCTGGCCCGCCTGGGCCAGCGCTTCGAGGTGCAGCTGCTGCGCCAGGGCGTGGCGCCGTTCCGGGCGCTGGAGCGTGCGGCCCTGGGTCTGCCGCCGCGCGGCCTGACCGTCGTACGCGAGGTCATCCTGCGCGTCGACGGCGAGCCGCTCGTCTGGGCCCGTTCGGCCGTGCACCAGCGCGCCACCACCGGCCCCTGGCGGGCGCTCAAGGGCCTGGGCACACGGCCGCTGGCCCATCTGCTCTACGACGACCACCGCATCAGCCGCAGCGAGCTGCAGCCGCGCCGCCTCGCGCGCCAGGGCCTCACGCGCCGCCATGCCGGGCGGCAATGGCTGGCGGCCACCGGCGTGCCGGCCTCGCCGCAGATGCTGTGGTCGCGCAACTCGGTGTTCAGCCGCAGCGGCGCGCAATTGCGCGTCATGGAACTGTTCGCACCGGCGCTGGCAGGCCAGCGGCCGGGGCGCCGCGGCCGCTAGCGTCGGCGCGGACCGTGTTTTCCCGAGGTCCGGCGCCTCGCGATCGGCCGGGTCGGTATTTAGCTGTCAATGAGCTGACGCTGTCGCGTGGAAGTGTTTTCACGGACTCATAAATTAGCGGCGACCCCATAAACGCTCATAAACTCAGTCCGTACCAGAGGGGCGTTAGTAGACCCGCCGCGCAAAGACGCAAAGGCGGGCTGGATGACTGGGGGCAGTAATGAACACGCGTGACGTGGTGATCTTCAGCGGCGAGCGCTTTGTCGTGCCGCAATGCATTCAAAGAATCGATCATTTGTCGACCCATGGCTGGCAGCTGCGCTACGGCGGCACCAAGCTGTATTCCGACCACAGCCAGGACGGCAGCGGCGCCCGCAAGGCGCTGGCGATGGCCACCAAGGAGTTGCTCAAGCGCATTGCGACGCTGCCGGCGCCGTCGCGGCTGCGCCGCACGCCCAGCCGCAAGAAGCAGAGCGATCTGCCCTCGGGCATCTCCGGCCCCATCGTGCGCCAGCGCGCCGGCAGCCGCGTGCGGGACTGCAGCTTCGCGGTGACGCTGCCGCGCTTCGGCGAGACGCCGCTGGCCCGCAGCGTCTACATCGGCACCGAGAACACCTACACCGTCGAGCGCTACCAGGAGGCGCTGGAGCGCGCCGTCGCGCTGCGCGAGAAGGCCGAGGCCGCCTACCAGCGTGCCGCGACCAAGGAGCGCCGCGCCCAGGCCCAGGTGCTGAAGGTGCAGATGAGCGGGCTGCTGGGCAAGGGCTGATGAAACCCGTTTGAACCGGCGCCGGCGCGGGCGGCGGACACAATCGGCGGCCCCGGCCTTCTTGCCCTGCCGCCGTCCATGTCCTCTGCCTCCTTGCCTGACCGTGTCCTTGTCTGGCTGAACGCGCTGAGGCCCGCGCCGCAGGCGGTCAACGCGCGCGAGCGCCTGCGCGTCGTGCTGGGGGCAGGCTTTGGCCTGCTGCTGGCCGGCCTGCTGAGCCAGATGACGATGGCGCCGGGCCTGCCCTGGCTGGTGGCGCCGCTGGGCGCGAGCGCGGTGCTCGTCTTCGGCGTGCCGGCCAGTCCGCTGGCCCAGCCCTGGGCCGTGGTCGGCGGCAATACCGTGTCGGCCCTGGTCGGCATCGCCTGCCTGCACGCCCTGCCGCTGCCGCCGCTGGCCGTGGCCGCGGTGGCCGTGGCGCTGGCCATCGCGCTGATGTTCCTGCTGCGCTGCCTGCACCCGCCCGGCGGCGCGGCCAGCCTGCTGATGGTGCTGACGGCGACGCGCGACTGGCATTTCGCGCTGCAGCCCGTGGCGCTGAACTCACTGCTGCTGGTGCTGGCTGGCATGGCCTACAACAGCCTCACCGGCCGCCGCTACCCGCACGCCCAGCATGTGCAGACACCCACCGGCGCGCAGCTGGCGCTGCCGCGCTTCGGCGACGCCGAGCTGGACGCCGTGCTGGCCCGCTACAACCAGGTGCTGGACGTGCCGCGCGACGACCTCGCCGGCCTGCTGCACGAGGCCGAGCTGATGAGCTACCGCAAGCGCCTGGGCGGCCTGCGCTGCGCGGACATCATGTCCAGCCCCGTCGTCACGGCCGAGTTCGGCACGCCGCTGGCCGACGCCTGGGCGCTGCTGCAGGAGCACAACATCAAGGCCCTGCCGGTGGTGGACCGCGTGCAGCGCATCGTCGGCATCGTCACGCGCGCCGACTTCATGCGCGCCGCCGAGGCCGACCGCCGCGAGGGCCTGGGCGGCCGGCTGCAGACCCTGCTCAAGCCCTCGCCGGCCACGCACTCGACCAAGCCCGAGGTGGTCGGCCAGATCATGAGCCGGCAGGTGCGCGTGGCCAGCGCCGAGCGGCCCATCGCCGAACTCGTGCCGCTGTTCTCCGACACCGGCCATCACCACATTCCCATCGTCGGCGAGCAGGCAAGGCTCGTCGGCATCCTCACCCAGTCCGATCTCGTGAAGGCGCTAGGCAACCATGGCTCATGACGACAACCAACTCTTCAACTGGGGCGTCATCGGCCCGGGCGGCATCGCCAACCGCTTTGCCGGCGCGCTGGCCGCCGTGCCGGGCGCGCGCCTGGCCGCCGTGTTTGCGCGCGACGCGGCCAAGGGCCAGGCCTATGCCGAGCAGTGGCGGGGCGACGGCGCACTGGCGCGCGTGACGACAGCGCTGGCGGACCTGCTCTCCGACCCGGCCATCGACGCCGTCTACATCGCCACGCCCCACTCCAACCACGGCGAGTACATCCGCGCCGCGCTGGAGGCCGGCAAGCCGGTGCTGTGCGAGAAGCCGCTGGTGACGACGCGTGCCGAGGGCCAGGCCCTCGTCGAGCTGGCGCGCGAGAAAGGCGTCTTCCTGATGGAGGCGCTGTGGACGCGCTTCCTGCCGGCCTACGACCTGGCCGGCCGGCTGCTGCGCGAGGGCGCCATCGGCGAGCTGCGGGCGATGCAGTCCAGCTTCTGCTTCGCGTCCGTGTACGACCCGCTGCACCGCCAGTGGAATCCTCTGCTCGCCGGCGGCGCGCTGTGGGACATCGGCATCTACAACCTGGCAGTGACGCGCTGGGTGCTGCAGCAGATGAACGGCGGCGTCTGCCCCGAGCCCGAATCCATGGACGTGCAGGCCAAGATCGCGCCGACCGGCGTGGACGCGGCCGTCCACGTGACGCTGCACTTCCCCGGCGGCGTGACCTCGCAGTTCCGCTGCGGCTTCGACGCGGCCTCCGTCAACGCCTTCGAGGCGCTGGGGTCCAAGGCCGCGCTGCGCTTCCCGGTGGATTTCTGGGGCTCGGAGGCGGTCGAGCTGGTCACCCGCAAGGCGCCCCCGGAGCGCATGGCGGCGCCCTACGCCGTCAACGGCTTCGAGGGCGAGATCGCCGAGGCGCAAGCATGCATCCGCGCCGGCCTGGTCGAGAGCCCGCGCATGCCGCATGCAGAAACGCTGGCCTTGCTGGGCTGGATGGACGAGATCCGCGCCCGCTTCCCGAAGGCCTAGCGCACGTAGCGCTTCTCGATGCGCGTGATGCTGCCGTCGCGCAGCATGCTGGCCAGGCCGGCGTCCATGGCCGCCAGCGCGGCCATGCCGCGCTGGCTGTGCCTGGAGAAGGCCATGAAGGTGGGCTCGGGGTTGAAGTACTCCAGCGCCAGGCGCTCCAGCCGGTCGGCCAGCCCCAGCTGGCGGATCTCCCAGGTGCCGGCCAAGGCACTGACGATGACGATCTCGGCGCGCCCGCGCTCCACCAGCTGCACCGCACCGCCCACGTCGCGGCCGTACTCGACGCGGTCGTGCGCCATCTCCAGCACCGCCTTGGGGTAGATGAAGCCGGCACTCAGCGCGAGGCTGTGGCCGTGCAGGTCCTCGAGATGCTGCAGCTTCAGGCCCGCGCCCTTGCGGCTGTAGAAGTGATAGCGCACGCCGGCGCGGTAGGCCATGCTCCAGCGCAGGAAGCGGTCGCGCTCGGCGCTGTGGTTGACCGTCGTCGTGAAGTCCGCCAGGCCGCGCTCCAGCATGAAGAGCACGCGCTTCCAGGGCACCCACTGCACGTCGAGGGTGCCGGCGAAGCCACCGCGGCGCAGCGCCTCGCGGGCGATCTCGATGTCCACGCCCTCGCCGCTGGCATGGCCCTGCGGATTGACCAGCGGCGGGTAGACGGCATTGGCCAGCACCAGCGTGTCGCCCGCAGCCGACGCGGCGGCCTGGGCATGGGCCCAGCCCGGCACCAGCAGCGCGCCGCCGCAGCCGAGGAAGCGCCGCCGCGTGTCCATCAGCGCAGCGCCAGGTCCAGGGCCGTGCCGACGAACACGGCAAAGCCCAGCCAGTGGTTGGACCGGAAGGCCGTGAAGCAGCCCGCGCGATCGCGCCGGCGGATCAGCGTGAAATGCCACGCCGCCTGCGCCGCCGCTGCCGCGATGCCGGCGAGGAACCAGCGGCCCAGGCCCAGGCGCAGGCCCAGGCCGGCCCACATCGCCAGGTAGGTGGTGTAGAAGGCCATGATGCCGGCCACGTCCCAGCGGCCCAGCGCGATGGCCGAGGAGCGCACGCCGATCTTCAGGTCGTCCTCGCGGTCCACCATCGCGTATTCGGTGTCGTAGGCCAGCACCCAGAACAGATTGGCCACCAGCAGCGCCCAGGCCGACAGCGGCACCGAATGCAGATGCCACTCGACCCCGCCCAGCGCCGCGGCGAAGGCCATCGGGATGCCGAAGGAGAAGGCCACACCCAGCACCGCCTGCGGCATGGCCAGCACGCGCTTGGCGAAGGGGTAGGCGATGGCCACGGCCAGTGCCGCGAAGCTCAGCAGGATGGCCGGCGGGTTGGTGGTCAGCACCAGGCCGAAGGACACCAGCGACAGCGCCGCGCCCAGCAGCAGCGCCTCCTTGACCGACACCGCGCCCGTCGTCACCGGCCGCTGCGCGGTGCGCTGCACGTGGCGGTCGAACTCGCGGTCGGCCACGTCGTTGACGCAGCAGCCGGCCGAGCGCATCAGCACCGTGCCGAGGGTGAAGACGAGCAGCAGATGCCAGCCCGGCCAGCCATCCGCGGCGATCCACAGCGCCGACAGCGTGGGCCACAGCAGCAGCAGCCAGCCGGCCGGGCGGTCCCAGCGAATCAGCTGCAGGTACAGAGCCAGGCGCGACGGCGCCGGGGCGGGAACAGAAGTCATGGGGGCATTCTCGCAACTCCACAATCGCCGTTCCGCATTTCGACGCGCCGCCCCATGACCGACCTCAGCGCCTTCCCGATCACGAAGAAATGGCCCACCGCGCACCCGGACCGCCTGCAGCTCTACTCGCTGAACACGCCCAACGGCGTCAAGGTGTCCATTGCGCTGGAGGAGACGGGCCTGCCCTACGAGCCCCACCTGGTGCGCTTCGACAGCAACGACCAGAACAGTCCCGAGTTCCTGTCGCTGAACCCGAACAACAAGATCCCCGCCATCCTCGACCCCCACGGCCCGGGCGGCAAACCGCTGGCCCTGTTCGAGAGCGGCGCCATCCTCGTCTACCTGGCCAGCAAGACCGGCCAGCTGCTGCCTGAGGACACGGCGCTGCGCTTCGAGGCGTTGCAGTGGCTGATGTTCCAGATGGGCGGCATCGGGCCGATGTTTGGCCAGGTCGGCTTCTTCCACAAATTCGCCGGCAAGGACTTCGAGGACAAGCGCCCGCGCGACCGCTACGTGGCCGAGTCGCGCCGGCTGCTGAAGGTGCTGGATGAACACCTCGCCGGGCGCGAGTGGCTGGTGGGCGACGCGTACGGCATCGCCGACATCGCCACCTTCCCCTGGGTCAACAACCTGATCGGCTTCTACGGCGCTGCCGACCTGGTGGGCTATGTCGACTTCAGCAACGTGGACCGCGTGCTGCAGTCCTTCCTCGCGCGGCCGGCCGTGCAGCGCGGGCTCAAGATTCCCTCGCGGCCCTGATCACTGCAGCTCGCCCGTCAGCGCGCGAGCGCGCTGCAGCGCATCGGCCACGATGCGCGCGGCCGTCTGCGCCAGCGCGGGCGTGTGGTCGGCCATGACCTGCATGCGCAGCCGCGCGCTGTTCATCGACACCGCCGGATACTCGACGAGGTTGGCCAGCAGGCCGGCCTGCGCCATCTCGCGGCTGGCCACGCGGGCCAGCGCGTCGGGCCCCAGCATGACGGGCACGATGGGCGAGGGATGGCCCAGCACGGTGATGCCCTGCTCGGTCAGCGCGCCGCGCAGGCCGAGGATGGCCTGCATCAACCGCTCGCGCCGCAGCGCCCCCTCGCTCGACCGCACGATGGCCAGGCAGGCGCGCACGATGGCCACTTGCACCGGCGACAGCGCGTTGGAGAAGGTGTTGGGCGCCGCGTAGAAGCGCAGGTATTCCTTGATCGCGCGGTCATGACTGGCGACGAAGCCGCCGTTGGACGCGAAGGTCTTGGAGAACGAGCCCATCACCAGGTCCACCTGGCCCAGCACACCCTGCATCTCCAGCTGGCCGCCGCCGCCGGCGCCCAGGCTGCCGAGGTCGTGGGCCACGTCCACCATCAGCAGCGCGCCGTGGGCGCGCGCCACGGCCTGCAGCCGGGCGATGTCGGGCGAGTCGGCGTCCATCGAGAAGCAGCCCTCGGTGACGACCAGGATGCCGTTGTGCGGATCGCGCTGGCGCACGCGCCTGAGCAGGCGTTCGGCGTGGTCCACGTCCAGGTGGCGGTGCAGGTGGATGTTGGGCGTGGCCGCGCGCGCGCCCTCGTGCAGGCAGTTGTGTGCCAGCTGGTCGATGACGATGTGGTCGGTCTCGCGCACCAGGCCCTTGATGGCGCCGAAGCCCGCGGCCCAGCCGGTCGGGAACAGCAGCACCTCGGGCATGCGCAGCAGCTCGCCCAGCTCGGCCTCCAGCGCCGTGGCCTCTTCCACGTTGCCCGCCAGCGCCGTCGAGCCGGCGCTGTGCACGCCGTAGCGCTCCATCGCCGCCTGCGCCGCGGCGCACACCTTGGGGTGGCGGGCCAGCGACAGGTATTCCTGCGACGAGAAGTTCAGCCCCGCATGGCGCTGGCCGTCCAGCAGCGTCAGCTCGGCCGTTGCGCCCGGCCGGCCGCCCAGGCGCTTGGCATACGGGAAGACGCCGTGGCTGACCCGCGTCTGCGCCCAGGCATGGAAGGCCTGGGCCTTGGCAGCCAGGTCGGCGCCGGGTTGGGTCAGGTAGTCGAACGACGAGCCGCGCAGCTCGGCACCGCCGCTGTCGGTCGTGGTGTCCGTCGTCGTCGTGTCGGTGGTCGCCGCGTCGGCGTCCCGGTCCAGCAATTCGTCCATAGGGCCCCCTGGTCAACAAAGTGATCTTGTGGGGGCGGACTGTGCGCAGCCGCGGCGCGGATGACATCCGCAGTTTTGTCGAGTTTCGGCATTCGGCCCGCCCCGACTCGAAGCGGTGACATCGTGAAAAGAGACCGCGCCTCGCCAACGGTGCGGGTGCCGGCGGTGCCTAACATCGCGGCTTTCATGCCCTTTCGACTCCCATGACCGCAGCGCGCCACCAGCCCCTCGCAAGGCGCCTCATCAAGGCAATCGCCCTGTGGGGCCTGATGCTTGGCGTGGTCTGGGCCGCCGCGATGGGGCTGTGGGCCCGTCACGACGCCGAGCAGCGCCTGCAGGCTGCGCTGAGCCGCTATGTCGAGTCGATGGCCGGCAATATCGCCGAGACGCTGTGGCAGGTCTCGCCCGACCTGACGCAGGGCCATCTCGACACAGCCATGGGCATTCCAGGCGTCGGGTATCTGGTGGTGCGTGAGCGTGGCGGGACCCGTCCCTTTGCCGCAGCTGGGCAGGCCTCGCTGGCGGAGGGTGTCGAGCCCCTGGTCTTTCCCATCCGCACGGGGCCCCGTCCGCCCAGCGTGCGCATCACGACCTGGGCCCGGTCAGTGGACACCCGCTCCGTGGGCGCTGTGATCGGTGAGCTGCTGGTCTTTCCCGATGCCGCGGTGCTGCGGCGCGAGGCGGTCGGCCAGGTGCTTCGCGCCTTGCTGCCTGGCCTGGCGCTGACGACGTTGTTGCTGGGCATGGCGCTGGTGCTGGTGCACCGTCGCGTGCATCGCCCGCTGGCCGCGCTGTCTGCCAGCCTGGACCATCTGCGCGCCGGCGAGCCGGCCCCGACCTGGATGCCGCCCGCCGGCCGGGTACCCGACGAGCTCGACCGCGTGGCTGCCAGCCTGGCCGGGCTGCACAAGCGTGTGGCCGAGCATGTGCATCAGCTCGACGCCCGCGTCGCCGAACGCACCGAGCAGTTGCAGACCGCCCTGGACACCCTCAAGACGCTGGCCGTGACTGACCCGTTGACCGGTTGCCACAACCGTCTGGCGTTTACGCAGAAGTACCCGGAAGCGCTGGCCCATGCCGAGCGGTATGCGCGACCGTTGTCGGTGGTGTTCTGCGATGTGGATCGCTTCAAGGCCGTCAACGACAGCCATGGCCACCCGGCGGGTGATCGTGTCCTGGCGGCCATGGGGCAGTGGTTGCGCAGCACGCTGCGCGAGAGCTCTGATTGGGTGGCGCGCTACGGGGGCGAAGAGTTCGTGCTGGTGTTGCCAGAGACAACGCTGGCTCAGGCGCTTGAGGTGGCGGAACGCCTGCGGGTGTTGGTCGATCAGAGCGAAGGCGTCGTGATCGACAACGGGCAGCGGCTGCGCGTGACCGTCAGCCTGGGCGTCGCTCAGCGGCAGCCTGACGAAAGCGGCGAATCGCTGCTGAAGCGTGCGGACGAGCAGCTGTACATCGCCAAGCAGGCCGGGCGCAACCAGGTACAGCCGCCCGTCGCAGTGACCGCCTGATCAGTCAAGCGGCGTGACCCGGTCGCCCGGCTGCGGCATGCAGCCGGGCGCCAGCGGCGCGCCGCCTTCGCGCTGCACGACGCCCTGCGGCCCGTGGCAGAGCTCGATGCGCCGCGCCGCGGGCCAGTTCTGCAGCGCGAAGGCTTCGAGGCTGGCGGGCAGGCTGGTCTGCACGGTGCCGGCGTCGAGCAGCTCGGCCGGGTGGTCGTCGAAATGCAGCCAGGGCACGAAGCGGCCGGCCAGCATCAGCCAGGGCGAGGCGTGCACCGGCTCGGGCGCATAGCCTTGGGAGCGCAGCCAGGCCTGAGCGTCGGTGCGCGCGGTGGTTCCGGCGGTGGCTGCGGCCAGCAGCTCGGCCACCCACTGGTTGCAGTTCTGGTAGCGGCTGCTGAAGGGGTAGGCGTTGGCGCTGTAGCGCGCGTTCAGCAGGCCAAGGGCGAGGGGCTTGTCGAGGGCGGCCCGCGCCAGCGGCGTGGCGGCCTCGGGCGGCAGCAGCAGCAGGCTCACATAGCCCTGGGTCGCGTCGTCGCTGCCGAGCACGAAGCCGGCCAGGCCCTGGTCGAACAGGCGGGGCTGGCCCTCCTCGCAGGCGTAGTAGAGCTGGCGCACGGCCCAGGGGGTGTCCAGGCCTTCGGCCAGCGCGACGGCGGCGTGCGAATAGCGCAGGCCGAAGCGCGACAGGTCGGTGCCCGAGCGTGCGATCAGCGCGGCGCTGGCGCCCGAGGTGGCGAGGGCCTCGCGCACGACGGCGGCGAAGCGCAGCAGCCGGTCCTGCTGGGTGGCGGTGACGTTGACGGGGCGGTCACAGCCGCGCGGCGGCAGCGAGCCGGCCTGCGCCGCGCCCGCGGCTGCCAGCAGCGCCGCTGCCAGCGCGGTACGGATCAAGGCTTGACGACGCGTGCTGCCAGCTCGCGGTGCCAGGCGTCTTCCAGCACCAGGTAGAAGGCCTGGCCGGTGTCAGCGTGGGCGAAGGCGATGCCGTAGGCCTGGGGCGTGGCCTGCACCTCGTCGCCGACGTTGACGGTGCGCGCCGCCAGGGCCTGCTGGGGCAGCGTCAGCTCGACGGGCGCGGCGCCCTCGCGTTCCAGCTTCAGGCGCAGCTTGCCGGCCTCTTCGGCCTGTGCGACCTCGGTGACGCGGTAGCGGCCTTCGGCACGGCGTTCACCGCCGCTGCTGCTGCCGGAGGACTGCTTGAAGGAGTCGGACACGCTGCCCGACGAGGCCGAGCCGGCGCCGGCGGCGGAGGAGACGAAGGAGTCGGCCTGCGCGGCGGAGGCGGCGGCCAGGGCGAATGAAGCGAGGAGGACGAGGCGCATCGTGGGCTCGCGGGCTGATGAGGATGGCCAACGATAGCGCGGTTGTGTCAGCGCTTTGTTACGACGTCGGCGCCCAGCGTGTCGAGGATGGGGCAGTCGGGCCTGTCGTCGCCATGGCAGCTATGCACCAGCTGTTCCAGCGTCGTCTTCATGGCCTGCAGCTCCGCCAGCTTGGCCTGCAGCTCGGCGAGGTGGCTCTGCGCCAGCGCCCGCACCTCGCGGCTGGGGCGGGCGCGGTCCTGCCACAGGCCCAGCAGCGCGCGGATCTGCTCCAGCGAGAAGCCGAGGTCGCGCGAGTGGCGGATGAAGCGCAGCAGGTGCAGCTCGCGCTCGCCGTAAACGCGGTAGCCGGCCTCGCTGCGTGCCGCCGCCGCGAACAGGCCAATGCTTTCGTAGTGCCGGATCATCTTGGCCGACACGCCCGAGGCCTGCGCCGCTTCGCCGATGTTCATGGCCGCACCTCCGTGGCCGTGCCGCGCCAGCGCTTGAGCGTCAGCGCATTGGCCACCACGCTGACGCTGCTGAAGGCCATCGCGGCGCCCGCGATGACCGGGTTGAGCAGGCCGAAGGCCGCCAGCGGGATGCCGACGACGTTGTAGGCAAAGGCCCAGAACAGGCCCTGGCGGATCTTGGCGTAGGTGCGGCGCGACACGTCCAGCGCGTCGACAACCAGGCGCGGGTCGCCGCGCATCAGCGTGACGCCGGCGGCCTCGGTGGCCACGTCGGCGCCGCCGGCCATCGCGAAGCCGACCGTGGCCGCCGCCAGCGCCGGCCCGTCGTTGAGGCCATCGCCGACGAAGGCGACGACGGCGCCACCCGCGCGCAACTGCTGCACGGTGGCGGCCTTGTCGCCCGGCAGCACCTCGGCGTGGACCTCGGTGATGCCCAGCGTCTGGGCCACGCCGGCCGCCGCACCGCGGCTGTCGCCCGTCAGCATGACGGTGCGGATGCCACGCGCCTGCAGCTGCGCCACGGCGGCGGCGGCCGTGTCCTTGATGCGGTCGCCGAAGGCCAGCAGGCCGAGCAGCCGGCTGCCCTCGATGAGCCAGGAGACGGTGTTGCCCTGGGCTTCCAGCCGCTGCGCCTCCGCCGCGAGGGCGCCGCTGGCCACGCCCAGCTCCTGCGCGAGGCGGGCACTGCCCAGCGACAGCCGCCGCCCTTGCACGACGCCCTCGACACCGCGGCCCGGCAGCGCGCCGGCCTGCTCCACGGGCAGCGCGGCCAGGCCCTGGGCCTCGGCCAGCACGGCCAGCGCCAGCGGGTGGCTGCTCGTGCGTTGCAGCGCCGCGGCCAGCTGCAGCAGCGTGTCGCGGCTCTGACCCTCGGCCGGCAGCACGGCGGTCAGCGTGGGCTGGCCTACCGTCAGCGTGCCGGTCTTGTCGAAGGCGACGACCGTCACCGCGTGGGCCAGCTCCAGCGCCTCGGCGTCCTTGATGAGGATGCCCTGGCGGGCTGCGACGCCGGTGCCGGCCATCAGCGTCGTCGGCGTGGCCAGGCCCAGCGCGCAGGGGCAGGCGATGACGAGCACGGCCACCGCGTTGACGAGGGCCTGCTCGGCGTCGCCGTTGTGCAGCCACCAGCCGGCGAAGGTGATCGCCGCAGCCACCAGCACGACCGGCACGAAGACGGCGCTGACGCGGTCCACCACGCGCTGGATGGGCGCCTTGGCGGCCTGGGCCGACTCCACCATGCGGATGATGCGGGCCAGCGCCGTCTCCGCGCCGACGGCCGTCGTGCGCACCGTCAGCGCGCCCTCGGCATTGATGGCGCCGCCGGTCACATGCTCGCCCGCCGCCTTGGCCACCGGCAGGCTCTCGCCGGTGATGAGGGACTCGTCCACATGGCTGCGGCCGCTGACGATCTCGCCGTCCACGGGGATGCGGTCACCGGGCCGCACGACGACGACATCGCCCACCCGCACCTCGGCCACCGGCACCTCCACTTCCACCTCGCCGCGCAGCACGCGGGCCGTGGTGGGCCGCAGCGCGTTGAGTGCGCGGATGGCGTCGGTCGTCTGGCGCTTGGCGCGCTGCTCCAGCCACTTGCCCAGCAGCACCAGCGTGATGACGGCAGCCGAGCCCTCGAAGTAGAGATGGGCATGGCCGGGGTGGCGCCACATCAGGAAGACCGAGAGGCCATAGGCCGCCGAGGTGCCCAGGGCCACCAGCAGGTCCATGTTGCCGCTGCCGGCGCGCAGCGCGTGCCAGCCGGCCTTGTAGAAGCGCGCGCCCAGCACGAACTGCACCGGCGTGGCCAGCAGCAGCTGCAGCCAGCCGGGCAGCATCCACATGACGCCGAACAGGCCGCCCAGCATGGGCAGCACCAGCGGCAGCGTCAGCGCCGCGCCGGCGGCCACCGGCCACCAGGCGGGCAGGCCGGCGGGCGCTTCGGGAGGGGGCGGTGCATCGGCTTCGACGACAGTGGCCGGGTAGCCGGCCTTGTCGAGCGCAGCCTGGAGCGCTTCGGTCGGCACATTGGGCAGGGCCTGGACCGAGGCCTTCTCGGTCGCGAGATTGACGCTGGCCGCCTGCACGCCGGGCACGGCCTGCAAGGCCTTCTCGACGCGTCGCACGCAGGAGGCACACGTCATGCCGCTGACCTGCAGTGTCACGTCGTTCAGGGTGGCGGTGGTGCTCATGGCGTGGCGGGAGTGGCGGTGGAGGCGGGCATCGTCAACCCTCCCATGATGGCAAGGTCAAGCGCCCCTGGCTTGATCCTGCTCAATCCAGGGCCAGCGTGCGGGCGAGGTGCTCGTAGACCGTGTGTACGCGCTGCAGATGGCGGGTCTCGGGATGGGTCAGCAGCCATAGATCGGTCTGGGCCTCGTCCAGCGGCTCGGTCAGCCGGCGCAGTTCGCGCCGCGGCTCGGCGAGGAGGAGAGGCAGCACGCCCACGCCCACGCCCAGGGCCACCAGCTCGGCCACGCTCTGCACGCTGCCCGTGCGGAAGGCCGGTTGCAGCGTCGGGAAGTGCTTCTGCCGCCAGCGCACCGAGGGGTGCTCGGGCAGGCCGTCGTCGGGCGCGACCCAGGCGGCGGCGCCCGCCTCGACCTGGTCCCAGTGCTTGATGGCGCTGGACTTCGCGGCGTAGAGGGCGACGCGGATGGGGCCGACGCGGCGGCCGATCAGGTGGACCGGGGGCTTGCTGGTGGCGCGCAGCGCGATGTCGGCGTCGCGCCGCGTGAGGCTGGCCAGCTCGTTGCCCGTGTGCAGCTCGAACTGCAGCCGCGGCTGGGCCCTGTGCAGGGCGGCCAGGGCGGGCGCGAGCAGGCCATGCAGCAGCGTGTCGGTCGTCGTGATGCGCACCGTGCCGGCGGCCTGGCCGGGCTGGGCCTGGGCGGCGGCGCGGGCGGCCTCCAGCGCTGCCTCCACCTGCTCGGCCTGGGTGGCGAGGGTGCGCGCCAGCGCCAGCGCCTTGTAGCCGCGCCGGCCGCGTTCGAACAGGGTTTGGCCCAGGCCACGCTCCAGGCGCTGCAGCATGCGGAACACCGTGGACGCATTGACGCCCAGCCGCTCGCCGGCCGCGGCCAGCGTGCCGGCGCGGTGCAGGGCCAGCACCAGGGCGAGGTCGGCGGGGGCGAGTGCGTATTGCATGGCTGCAATCGGAGTTGTCTTGCCTGCTTATCTTCATGCGCGGATTGCCTGCCTACATTGGCTGCATCGCAACACCGTTTTGGAGATGTCCATGGCCTCCTCGACCCCTCTGGGCCTGCTGCTGCTGCGCCTGTCCCTTGGCCTGATGTACCTGGCCCACGCGGGGCTCAAGCTTTTCGTCTTCACGCTGCCGGGCACGGCGCAGTTCTTTGCCGGCCAGGGCCTGCCGGGCGCGCTGGCCTATGCCGTCTTCGCGGCCGAGGCCCTCGGCGGCGCGCTGCTGCTGGCGGGCGTCTACCCGCGGCAGGTCGCGCTCGGCCTGTTGCCCATCCTGGTCGGCGCGGCCTGGGTGCATGCACCCAACGGCTGGGTCTTCAATGCATCGGGCGGGGGCTGGGAGTACCCGGTCTTCCTGGCCGCGATGTCGGTCGTGCTATGGCTGGCCGGCGATGGCGCCGCGGCGCTGCGCACCAGCCGCCGCTTCACGCCGGCGGCGGCGTGAGCGGCCTGGTACTGGTCAGCCATGCGCTGTGCCCCTACGTGCAGCGCGCCGCCATCGTGCTGAAGGAGAAGTACGTGGCCTTCGAGCGCGTGGACGTGGACCTGGCGAACAAGCCCAACTGGTTCCTGCGCCTGTCGCCGCAGGGCAAGACGCCGGTGCTCAGGGTGGGCGGCGAGGCGCTGTTCGAGTCTGCCGTCATCTGTGAGTACCTCGACGAGACGCGCCCGCCTCGCCTGCACCCACAGGACCCGCTGGCCCGCGCCCGCGAGCGAGCCTGGGTGGAGTTCGGCTCGGCGGTGCTGAGCGGCATCGCCGTGCTTTACAGCGCGGCGGACGAGCCGGCGCTGACGCGCGCCTATGCCGCGCTGCGCGGTCGCTTCGAGCAGCTTGAAGCCGCGCTGGCCGAACGCGAGGAAGCGGGCCCCTGGTTCGCCGGTCGGCGCTTCGGTCTCGTCGACGCTGCCTTCGGTCCGGTGTTCCGCTACTTCGCCGTCATTCCGCCTGAGGGCCTGTTCGAAGGCATGCCGCGGGTGCAGGCCTGGCGCGAGGCCCTGGCCGGGCGGCCCTCGGTGCGCGAGGCGGTGACTGTGGGCTATGCGGGGCGGCTGTGCAGCTTTCTGATCGAACGCGGCGGCGCGCTGTCGCGACGTCTGTATGGGGTCCGGCCGAAGTTGAACGACGAAGCCGGAGAGGGAGGTTCCGGGATCGAGGCGGGACGCGGGGGCGGAACGTAACGTCTCGCTTCTTGCCGGGTCGCGTCCTTGGGGGCAACAATCGCGTCCTCCATCGCCGCCCCTGGAAGGAGTCCACCGTGTCAGACGATCCGTTTGCCCAGCTCAAGGCCATCCAGCGAGAGGGCTGGTCGCTCTTCGCGCCACTCGAAGCCGTCACGACGATGACGGCCGCGGAACTCGTCAGGCACGCGCGCATCGGCCCGGGGCAGCTCGTGCTCGATGTCGGCTGCGGCACTGGCGTGGCGGCGCTGACGGCAGCGCGCGCAGGCGCGAAGGTCCGCGCGCTCGACCTGTCTCCGGTGCTGATCCAGCACGGCAGGCAGCATGCGGCACTGGCCGGCGTCGAGATTGAATTCACGGAGGGCGATGTCGAAGCCCTGCCCTACGCGGACGCGACCTTCGATGCGGTGATCAGCCAGTTCGGTCACATGTTCGCGCCGAGGCCGGATGTCGCCATCGCGGAGATGCTGCGCGTCCTCAAGCCTGGCGGCACCATTGCGTTTTCCACGTGGCCGCCGGAACACTACGTGGGGCAGATGTTCGCGCTGGTCGGCAGGTTCGTCCCGCCGCCGCCGGGAGCAGCCCCGCCCCCGCAATGGGGCGATCCCAACATCGTCCGCCAGCGGCTCGGGGATGCCGTGACGGACGTCGTTTTCGACCGCTCGGTCATGCTGTTCCCGGCGTTGAGCCCGCAGCACTACCGAAAAGGCATCGAGGAGACGCTAGGCCCGGTGGTGAAACTGGTGGCCGCCTTGAAGGACGAGCCGGCCAGGCTCGCGGCCTTCAGGGCTGAGCTCGACGGCTTCGTTGCGCGTTACTTCGAGAACAACGTGGTGCGCCAGCACTACCTGATGACCCGGGCGACGAAGAAATAGCCCCTCGCGGTGCGGCGTTCGACCCGGAGCACCTCGCCACAATGGTCCGATGAGCCTCCACCGCCGCCTCGTCCTCCTCGCCGCCCTCGCCTCGACGCTCGCTGCCGCCGAGCCGGCCTACTTCCCGCCGCGCGGCGACTGGCAGCGCGCTGAAGCCACCGCGGTGGGCATGGATGCCGCTAGGCTGGCTGAGGCCGTCGCCTACGCCCAGGCGCACGAGAACCCGCTGCCGCGCGACCAGGCGCTGGCGCTGGCGCAGACCTTCGGCAAGGCCGAGCCCTATTTCGGCGGCCAGATCGGCCCCACGCGCGAGCGGGCCGCCATCAACGGCCTCGTCATCCGCCGCGGCAAGGTGGTGGCCGAGTGGGGTGACACGCGGCGCGTGGACATGAGCCACAGCATCACCAAGACCTTTTTGTCCACGGTGGTGGGCCTGGCCTGGCAGCAGGGGCTGATCAAGGGCACCGACGAGCGCGTGGCCGACGCCATGCCGCCCGGCGTCGAGCTGTTCACTTCGGCCAAGAACGCGCCCATCACCTGGGAGCACCTGCTGCGCCAGACCAGCGACTGGCAGGGCACGCTGTGGGGCAAGCCCGACTGGGCCGACCGCCCCGTGGGCAAGACGCCCGAGGACTGGCCCAACCGGCCCGTCTACGGGCCGGGCACGCACTACAAGTACAACGACGTGCGTGTCAACGTGCTGGCCCTGGCCGCGCTGCAGGTCTGGCGCCGGCCGCTGCCCGAGGTGCTGCGCGAGCAGGTCATGGACCCGATCGGCGCGTCCAGCCGTTGGCGCTGGCAGGGCTACGAGAACTCTTGGGTGGAGCTGGACGGCCAGCGCATGCAGTCGGTCAGCGGCGGCGGCCACTGGGGCGGCGGCATGTTCATCGACGCCTGGGACATGGCGCGCTTCGGCTACCTCTTCCTGCGCCAGGGCGAGTGGGCGGGGCGGCGGATCGTGAGCCGCGACTGGATCGCCAAGGCCCGCCAGCCGGGGCCGGACAACGCCGAGTACGGCTATTGCAACTGGTTCCTCAACACGGGTCGCAAGGCCCTGCCGGCCGCGCCCGAGAGCAGCGTGACCTTCCGCGGCAACGGGCAGAACATCATCTACATCGACTGGGAGAACGATGTCGTGGCCGTGGTGCGGTGGATAGACAACGGGCCGGCTTTGAACGAGTTCATCGGCAAGCTGCTGGCCGCGGTGCCGCGCTGAGCGAGGGGCGCCGGTCCCTCGCCGCGCCTAGCGTTCCCTGCGCTTGGGCACGCTGGCCGGCACGCGCACAACGTCGGGGTAGCGATTTTCGCCCTGGTCGAACTTGTAGGGATCGGGCTGCAGGTTGATCTCCACCTCGAGCTCGTAGTCGCCCTCGGACACGCCGGTGACGTCGATCCACTGGCCCGGCAGCTGCTTGTAGTACCAGTCACCCCAGCCGCTGGTGATGCCCTGGTAGCCACAATGGAAGCCGGCGCTCTTGCTGCCGCTGTACTTGAAGGAGTCCTCGAAGCAGAAGCCCTGCTTGCGGCCGATGGTGGAGACGTTGCCGTCCGACTTGTAGCGCAGCCGGTACTCGGAGAACCCGGCCATGTGGTAATGGCCGTGGCAGGCGTCGAAATAGAAGGCGCCGGCATAGGGGTTGGCGGGATCGCTGCGGTCGCCCACCACCAGGTCGCCGTCGCCGGCATTGACGATGACGACGTCGAACACCATCAGCCGCCGCCAGCCGTAGCCGCCGACGGCGCCTTCGGCCACGGCGCAGCGGTCGCTGGCGTTGTCGGGGTCGAAGTAGCGATCGATGACGTTGAGCTGGGACTTGAGCCGGATCGGGTCGACCGTCAGGTCGGGCTTGCCGGCATTGGCGTACACCTTGATGTCGTAGCGGTTCTCGAGCGCATCGCGAGCCGCATGGGCTGGCGGTGCCGCGAGCAGCGCGCCCAGCAGGGCGGCTAGCCAGGCGGTCCTGCCACCGAGGCCGCGCAATCGCAGGATGGTTGTCGTGATCATTCCATTCCTCCGTTTCGGCGACGCGCTCCCCGCGCGCCACGTACGCAGCCGATTCGACTGGCCGGCTGCATCACCAGCGCGGTCCAGTGTAGGGAGGGTGTCAGGGCAGTTCCAGCCCCCTGCCCGGGGTGGGCGAGCCCGATCGATGCACGTCCGGTCGTTCGCGCAGTTCTGCCAGGCCCGTCAGGGCCCGCTCCGTGGCGGCCGTGCGCGGGTCGTCCAGCTGGCGGCGCAGGGCGAGGGCTTCCTCGAAGCGGGCCTGCGCGTCGTCGAGCCGGCCTTGCTCGACCAGGCTGCGGCCCCAGTGCTGCAGCACGAAGGACTGCAGGCGCTGCCAGCCGCCGGTGCGTGACAGCGCCAATGCGTGGGCGAAGGCCGGCTCGGCCTCGTCGCGCCGGCCGTTGTACTGCAGGGCCGTGGCGTAGGCGTTCCAGAACCAGCCGGCCACCTCGGAGCCGGAGAAGGTCTCGACGCGGTCGAGCTGGGTTTGCAGCAATTCCAGCGCCTCGGCGTCGCGTCGCGCCGTCGTCAGCAGGCTGCCGAGATCGGCCGTGTGGTCGACCACAGCGAGCGCATCGCCTGCCCGTGCGGCGGCCGCAAGCTGGATGCGCTGTTCGGCAATGCCGGCTTCAAGCGCCGCGGGGTCGGGCGCGGTGAATCGTTGGAATTCCATGGCCGCGGTCGGGGTGGCGCGTGAGGCCCGACCATAGCGGCATTCCGCGGCTGCCGGTGCCTGACCGACACCGGCTGTTCGGACCGCTGCCTTGCGCGGCCGGGCGAAACCTCAGGCCGGCACGCGCACGGCCAGGCGCGCTCGCTCGATGGCGGCGATCAGCGCTTCTTCCGAATAGGGCTTGCCGAGCAGCTGGGTCACGCCGGCGGCGTCGGCCTGTTCGCGCTTGTCGTCGGACGAGGTGATCATCAGCACGGGCAGGTCGGCCCAGGCGGCGTTGGCGCGCACCTGGCGGGTCAGCTCGAAGCCGTCGATGCCGGGCATCTCGACGTCGGTGATGACGACGTGCGGGCGCTCCGCGGCCAGCAGCTCCAGGGCCTGCTCGCCGCTCTCGGCGAGGGCGACGCGGTAGGTCTGGCCGGTCAGCAGCCGGCTGATCTTGACGCGCACGATCTTGGAGTCGTCGGCGACGAGCACCAGGGTCTCGTCGGCGCGCAGCTCGCGGGTGGCCCGGACTGCTGCTGCGGCAGCCTCCGCAGCGGCGCGTTCGGCTTCGGCCGCGGCCTGCTGTTCCGCCAGGCGGCGGGCGGCTTCGCGCTCCGCTTCCTCGGCGGCCAGGCGCAGGGCTTCGGCTTCGCGGGCGACGCGTTCGGCTTCCTGGCGCTCGGCCTCGGCGGCCTCGCGTGCGGCCTGCTCGCGGGCCAGGCGCTCGCTTTCCGCCTGTGCCCTGGCCTGTTCCTCTGCCCGGCGCGCAGCGGCCTCACGGGCCAGGCGCTCCGCCTCGGCGCGCTCCTGGGCGACGCGTTCGGCTTCGGCGGCCTCGGCGGCTTCCCTGGCGGCCTGTTCCGCGGCCTCACGGGCCAGGCGCTCGGCTTCGGCACGTTGTTCGGCCAGGCGCAGCGCCTCGGCGGCGGCCGCCTCACGGGCGGCCCGGGCCTGGGTTTCGAGGCGGGCGGCCTCCTCGCGTTCGGCGCGAACGCGCTCGGCTTCGATGCGTTCTTCCTCGGCACGCTGCTCGGCCAGGCGGCGGGCGACGGCTTCCTCGACCTCACGCAAGGCCTGGGCATCGGCTTGCTCGCGGGCCGGGTCAGCCGGCGGCCGGTACGCGTGCGCGGCGTACTCGGCCTGCTCCTGGGCGACGCGCTGGGCCTCGCGGCGTTCGGCGTCGGCACGGGCCTGCTGCTGGCGGCGCCGGCCCAGCCAGAGGAGCAGCAGCACGACGGCAGCCGCCACGGCGGCCAGGGTCCAGGTCAACAGCTCGTTCATCGTCGGGGCGCGGGTGCTACTTCAAAGGCACACATCATCGCGCCAGTGAGTGTCTGCTTCGCGAACGGGGCTGTCGATCTGTGGGCTGGGAGGCGTCGTTTGTCACGCCATCGGGGCGTCGCGGCGCGGCTCAGCGCTGCGGCGGCGGCAGCAGGCTGGCGGTGCGCACGGGGCTGTCGGCCGCGTCGTTCTCGCCGGGCACGAAAAGCGTCAGCACGACAGCCAGCACCGACACGAGCAACGTGGCGGTGAACTTGAAGCGGGCGGACGTGGCCATGGCTCGATGGTGGGCCATCTCCGGCGGGTGCGGTCCCCCTAACTCGTGCGTGAATGCTGACGGCGTACTGGCAGCAGTCAGCGCCCGCGCAGCGCGTGCCGAAGTTGGCCCGGCGTGGCGCCCGTGGACGCCTTGACGTGGCGGCTGAGGTGGCTGGCACCGGCATAGCCGCAGGCGGCAGCGATGTCGGCCAGCGGCTGGACAGTTTCGCGCAGCAGGGCGCGGGCGCGGTCCAGGCGGCGGGCGGCCACCCAGTCGTGCACCGTGCAGCCCATGGAGGCGCGGAACATGCGGGCGAAGTGGAACTCGGACAGATGGGCCTCGGCGGCGAGGCGGGGCAGGCTGAGGTCGGGGCTGTCGAGGTGGGCGTCGACGAAGGCCAGCACCCGGCGTCGCGCCGCGCCGGACAGGCCGCCCAGGGAACGGCCCTGGCGCTCTGCCCGCTCGCGCTGCCGGGGCTGGGCTGCCTGCAGCACGAGGTGGTCCAGCGCGGACTGGCTGAGGGCGTCGATGCGCAGGCGTTCGGTGGGGTCGGCCCAGTCGCAGGCGGCGACGCCCTGGGCCCAGGTGGCCAGCGTTGCGTCCTCGCCGAAGATGCGCTGCTCCAGCGTGATGGCGCGGGGCTCGGCGTCCATCAGCCGCACGATGCGGTCGGCCCAGGTGCCGGCCGACAGGTAGAGGTGCACGAAGCGCAGCGGCCCGGCGACGTTCCAGCGCGACTCGTGCTCGGCGGGCAGGATGCAGTGGCAGCCCGGGTGGCCGGTCTCGCGCGGGGTCTCGATGAGGTGGGTGTCGTGCCCGCCCTGCAGATAGACCGACAGCGTGTGGTGGCCGGGGCGCTGGTAGTCCATGCGGCCGCCGTGGTTGCACCACTGCACCAGCCGCAGGCCGTTGGCGAGCGCCAGCTCACGTTCGCGGCGGGCGTGGGAGCGGCCCAGCACGTCGAAGACGGGCTGGTGGGCGGTTGCGCCAGCGGTGAGGTCAGGCATGCGGCGATGCTAGAGCCGCAGCCCTTCCTTGTGCTCCGGCAGGGGCGACGATGCGCAGGAATGTGCAATCGCATCGGCGGCCGAGCGGCCATGCTGGCGGCATGAATGCTTTTCTCTATGTGCTGGTGGTGCTGATCTGGGGCACGACCTGGATCGCGCTGAAGTGGCAGCTGGGCGCCGTGCCCATCGCGCTGTCCATCGCCTACCGCTTCGGACTGGCGGCGCTGGTGCTGTTCGTGTGGCTGCTGTGGCGGCGCCAGCTTGTGGTGCCGCGCGGCAAGGCGCTGGGCTGGGTGCTGGCCCAGGGCCTGTGCCTGTTCTGCCTGAACTTCGTCTGCTTCCTGAACGCCAGCCAGACGGTGGCCAGCGGGCTGGTGGCCGTGGTGTTCTCCAGCGCGGCGCTGTGGAACGCGTTGCTGGCGCGCGTGGTGCATGGCCGGGCCATCGCACCGCAGGTGCTGGCGGGCGGAGCGCTGGGGCTCACGGGCCTGGTGCTGCTGTTCTGGCCGGAGATCAGCGGCGGGCATGCCACGGCGGCGGGCCTGGCCTGGGCGCTGGGGGGCACGCTGTGCTTCTCGACGGGCAATCTGCTGTCGGCCGCGTTGCAGAAGGCCGGGCTGAAGCCGGTGCAGACCAACGCCTGGGGCATGGCGGTGGGCACAGCCATCCTGACGGGCTATGCGCTGGTGGCGGGCGTGCCGCTGGTGTTCGATGCCAGCACGCGCTACGTCGGCGCCCTGCTGTATCTCGCCATCCCGGGCTCGGTCATCGGCTTCACGGCCTATTTGACGCTGGTGGGGCGCCTCGGCCCGGAGCGGGCGGCCTACAGCACGGTGCTGTTCCCGGTCGTGGCGCTGAATGTGTCGGCCTGGGCCGAGGGCTATGTGTGGACGGCGCCGGCCCTGGCGGGCCTGCTGCTCGTGATGGCGGGCAACGTGCTGGTGTTCAGGAAGAAGAAGCCTTCGGCTTGCGTTCCAGCAGCGCCATCGCCTCGCCCACCAGCCCGCGTCTGAAGGCCAGCACGCAGACGATGAAGATCAGCCCGGTGACGAGGCTGACCGATTCGCCCAGGCTGTTGAACCAGGCCACGCCGGTCAGGTCGGCCAGCAGGTTGCCGAGGTCACCGATCTTGTTCTCCAGCGCGATGATGACCAGCGCCCCGACCATCGGGCCGACCAGCGTGCCCATGCCGCCCACCAGCGTCATCAGGATGACGAGCCCGGAGGTGGTCCAGATCGCGTCGGTCAACGTCGCGAAGCCCAGCACCAGGGTCTTGGTGGCGCCCGCGAGGCCGGCCAGGCCGGCGGACAGCACGAAGGCCAGCAGTTTGAAATGGCCGGTGTCATAGCCCAGCGAGGTGGCGCGGGCCTCGTTCTCGCGGATGGAGGTCAGCACCTGGCCGAAGGGCGAATGGACGATGCGGTAGATCAGCCAGAAGGCGGCGATGAAGATGCCCAGCACGACGTAGAACAGCGTCAGGTCACTGTGGAGGTCGATGCCCAGGAATGTCCCGCGCGGCACGCTCTGCAGGCCGTCTTCCCCGCCCGTGAACGGCGCCTGCAGGAAGAAGAAGTACAGCATCTGCGCCAGGGCCAGCGTGATCATCGAAAAGTAGATGCCCGAGCGGCGGATGGCCAGCAGGCCAAACAGCAGGCCCACGCCGGCCGCGCCCAGCATGCCGACGATGAGCCCGACCGGCGTCGGCAGGCCCCAGACCTTGAGCGCATGGCCGGTCACGTAGGCGGCCGTGCCGAGGAAGGCCGCATGGCCGAAGGACAGCAGGCCGGTGAAGCCCACCAGCAGGTTGAAGGCGCAGGCGAACAGCGCGTAGCAGAGCACCTTCATCACGAAGACGGGATAGGCGCCGAAGGCGGGCAAGAGCGCGATGCCGATGAACAGCGCGGCGTAGCCGATGAGCTTCTTGTTCATTTCTCTTTACCGAAGAGGCCGGCGGGACGAACCAGAAGCACGATGGCCATGACGACGAAGACGACCGTGTTGGAGGCCTCGGGGTAGAAGACCTTGGTCAACCCCTCGACGATGCCCAAGCCCAGCCCGGTCAGGATGGAGCCGAGGATGGAACCCATGCCGCCGATGACGACGACGGCGAACACCACGATGATGAGGTTGGATCCCATCAACGCCGAGACCTGCAGGATGGGCGCGGCCAGCACGCCGGCGAAGGCCGCCAGGGCCACGCCGCCGGCGTAGGTCAGCGTCACCATGGCGGGGACGTTGATGCCGAAGGCCTGCACGAGCTTGGGGTTCTCGGTGCCGGCACGCAGCTTGGCGCCGAGCGACGTCTTCTCGATCAGCGCCCACACCGCGAAGCACACCACCAGCGAGGCGACGACGACCCAGCCGCGGTAGTTGGGCAGGATCATGAAGCCGAGGTTGGTGGCGCCCTGCAGCGCGTCCGGCACCTGGTAGGGCTGGCCCGACACGCCGTAGAAGCTGCGGAACACGCCCTCGATGACGAGGGTGATGCCGAAGGTCAGCAGCAGGCCGTAGAGGTGGTCCAGCTTGTAGAGCCACTGCAGCATCGTGCGTTCGATGACGATGCCGATGACGCCCACCGCGAGCGGCGCGAGACCGAGCATGAACCAGTAGTTCAGCCCCAGGTATTCCAGCCCCATCCAGGCGAAGAAGGCCCCCATCATGTACAGCGCCCCGTGGGCGAAGTTGATGATGTTGAGCATGCCGAAGATGACCGCCAGGCCCAGGGACAGCATCGCGTAGAACGAGCCGTTCACCAGGCCGAGCAGCAGCTGGCCCAGCAGGGCCGGCAGGGGAATACCGAAGAACTCAGTCATCGCACCCTCAGGGGATCACTTCTTGACGAGCGGGCACTTGCTGTCCGCGAGCTTGGTGAAGGCCTCTTCGCCCGGGATCTTGGCCACGACCTTGTAGTAGTCCCACGGCTCGGTGGATTCCTTGGCCGACTTCACCTGCATCAGGAACATGTCGTGGATGCCGCGGCCGTCCTCCTTGCGGATGGTGCCCTTGGTGTAGAAGTCGTTGATGGGCGTGGCCTTCATCTGGGCGATGACCTTGTCGGCGTCGTCGGTCTTGGCGGCTTCGACGGCTTTCAGGTAGTGCGTGACGGCCGAGTAGTCGGCGGCCTGCAGCGAGGAGGGCATGCGCTTCATCTTCTCGAAGAAGCGGCGGCTCCAGGCGCGGGCTTCCGGCGTCTGGTTCCAGTACCAGGAGTCGGTCAGGTACATGCCTTCCGTCGTCTTCAAGCCCAGCGAATGCACGTCGTTGATGAACATCAGCAGGCCGGCGAGCTTCATGCCCTTGGTGATGCCGAATTCGTTGGCGGCCTTGATGGCGTTGATGGTGTCGCCGCCGGCGTTGGCCAGGCCCAGGATCTGCGCGCCCGAGCCCTGCGCCTGAAGCAGGAAGCTGGAGAAGTCGCTGGCGTTCAGCGGGTGCTTGACGCTGCCCTTGACCGTGCCGCCGTTCTTCTGCACCACGGCCGTTGTGTCGGCCTGCAGGGCCGCGCCGAAGGCGTAGTCGGCGGTCAGGAAGTACCAGTTCTTGCCGCCCGCCTTGGTCACCGCGCCGCCGGTGCCGTTGGCCAGGGCCACGGTGTCGTAGGCGTAGTGGATGGTGTAGGGCGTGCAATTGGCGTTGGTCAGCGCCGAGCTGCCGGCGCCGATGGAGATGAAGGGGCGCTTCTTCTCGGCCGCCACGGTGGCCATGGCGAGGTTGGCGCCGGAGTTGGTGCCGCCGATGAGCAGGTCCAGGCCCTGGGTGTCGATCCACTCGCGGGCCTTGGCAGAGGCGACGTCAGCCTTGTTCTGGTGGTCGGCGAAGATGATCTCGACCTTCTTGCCGGCCACCATGCCCTTCATGTCGGCGATGGCCATCTTGATGGCCTCCACGCCGCCGGCACCGTCGATGTCCGCATACACGCTGGACATGTCGGTCAGGAAGCCGATCTTGATGACGTCGCCCGAGATCTGGGCCTGGGCGGCGAAGCCGCAGCTGGCGAGTGCGGCGGCGATGAGGGTCTTCTTCATGGTTTGTCTCCAGGGGGTTGTCGGGTTAGACGCTGAGCAGCTCGTCCATCTGGGCCTGGTGTACGGCCAAGTCGGCTGCGGGGAAGGACAGCACGACCTCGCCGTGCTCGATGACGATGAAGTGGTCGGCCAGCGGGGCGGCGAAGCGGAAGTTCTGCTCAACCATGACGATGGTGAAGCCCTGGGCCTTCAGCGCGCGGATCATGCGGGCCAGGGCCTGCACGATGACGGGGGCCAGGCCTTCGGAGATCTCGTCCAGCAAGAGGATGTCCGCGCCGGTGCGCAGGATGCGCGCGACCGCCAGCATCTGCTGCTCGCCACCCGACAGGCGCGTGCCCGGGCTGTGGCGGCGCTCCGCGAGGTTGGGGAACATCGCGTAGATCTCGGTCTCGCTCATGACCTTGCCGCGCCTGGCCTTCAGCAGCGGCGGCAGGCGCAGGTTCTCCTCGGTGGTGAGCGACGCGAAGATGCCGCGCTCCTCGGGGCAGTAGCCGATGCCGAGGTTGGCGATGCGGTGCGTGGACAGGGCTATCGTCTCTTCACCGTGAACCTTGATCGAGCCCTTGCGCGCGCCGGTCAGGCCCATGATGGCGCGCAGCGTCGTCGTGCGGCCGGCGCCGTTGCGGCCCAGCAGCGTGACGACCTGGCCGGGCTGCACGCTCAAGGAGATGCCGTGCAGGATGTGGCTCTCGCCGTACCAGGCGTGGAGGTTGGTGATCTCAAGTGCTGGAGTCGCCATCTCAGTGCGCTCCCTGCAGTTCGGTCGCTTCGGTGCCCATGTAGGCCTCCAGCACCGCGGGGTGTTTGGACACGGTGGCGTAGTCGCCCTCGGCCAGAACGGCGCCGCGGGCCAGCACGGTGATGCGGTCGGCGATGCTGGCCACCACCTTCATGTTGTGCTCCACCATCAGTACCGTACGGCCTTCGGCCACGCGCTTGATGAGGGCGGTCACGCGGTCCACGTCTTCATGGCCCATGCCCTGGGTGGGTTCGTCCAGCAGCATCAGCTGCGGCTCCATGGCCATGGTGGTGGCGATCTCCAGCGCGCGCTTGCGGCCATAGGGCAGGTCGGCCGCTTTCACGTTCGCCATGTCGCGCAGGTCGACGAGTTCCAGCAGGTCGAGCACGCGGCTGTCCAGCGTCTTCAGGCCGGCGAGGCCCTTCCAGAAATGGAAGCTCGTGCCGGTGAAGCGCTGCAGGCCGATGCGCACGTTCTCCAGCACCGTGAGGTGGGGGAACACGGCAGAGATCTGGAAGCTGCGGATGACGCCGCGGCGGGCGATCTGGGCCGAGGATTCGCCGGTGATGTCGATGCCGGCGAAGACGATGCGGCCGCGCGTCGGCGTGAGGAACTTGGTCAGCAGGTTGAAGCAGGTGGTCTTGCCCGCGCCGTTGGGGCCCAGCAGCGCATGGATGTGGCCGCGCTGCACGCGCAGATTGACCGAGTCGACGGCGGTGAAGCCTTTGAACTCCTTGGTCAGGTCCTGGGTCTCGAGGATGAATTCGCTCATGGACGTGGGGGTTGGCTGCGCGACTCTAGGCCTTCATGCGTGACGACGGCTTACGGGCATTCACGGGGTTTGATCGGCAGACAGGAAGCGCTCGATCAAGCCGATCTGCTCCGGCGTGTTCAGCGCCGGGGCATGGCCGCAGCCCGGGATGAGGGCCACCGCCGCGCGCGGGCCGCGCTCGCGCATGGCCTGGGCGGTCTCGGCGGTCAGCAGCGTCGATTCCTCGCCGCGCAGGCAGAGCACGGGCAGGTCGAGCTGGTCCCAGGCCTGCCACAGCAGGTAGTCGTCGGGGTGGTGTTCGAACTGCGCCACGAGCGCGGGGTCGTAGTGCGTCGTCACGCGGCCGTCGGGCAGGCGGCGCAGCGAGTGTTCGGTCAGGTGGCGCCATTGCGTGTCACTCAGGTGACCGAAGCTGGCGTAGATCTCGCGGAAATAGCCTTCCAGCTCGCTGACGGTGGCAAAACTGGGCGGCTGGCCGGCATAGGCCTTGATGCGCGCCAGGGCCGGCGCGGCCAGCTCGGGGCCGTTGTCGTTCAGCACCAGGCGCTTGATGCGCCCGCGCAAGCGGGTCGCCGCGGCCAGCGTGCCGATGGCGCCCCCCATGGACGTCCCGACCCAGTACACCTTGCCCAGGCCGAGCTGATCCAGCAGCGCCTCGGCCTGTTCGACGTAGAAGGCAAGGCAGTACTCGCTGGCCGGGGCGATCGCCCATTGCGACAGGCCGCGGCCCAGGGTGTCGGGGCAAACGACGTGCCAGCGGCTGGCGAGCGCGGCGGCGAAGTCGTCGAAGTCGCGGCTGCTGCGTGCGAGCCCGTGCCAGGCGATGACGGTCGGCGCCGACGGGTCGCCCCACTCGGTGAGGTGCAGCTCACGGCCCAGGCAGTTGACGTAGCGGGACTTCATGCTCTTGTTCTCCTCCCGTTCCTGCCGCGGGCCCATGCCGCCAGCCGCAGCCGCCCGACGATGCCGCCGGGGAAGTGGTAAACGGCCAGCACGAACAGCAGGCCCAGCCACAGCAGCCAGCGGTCGGGCGAGACGAGCGTGCTCAGCACGGGCACGCCCTCGACGAGCGAGCCTGCGCCCTTGAGCAGGGCCTGCAGATAGTTCTGCGCCACGATGAAGAGCACGCTGCCGATGACGGCGCCGTAGACCGTGCCCATGCCGCCGATGACGACGATGAGCAGCAGGTCCAGCATGATCTCCATGCTCATGGCCGTCTCGGGGCCGGTGTAGCGCAGCCACAGCGCCAGCAGCGCGCCGCCGCAGCAGGCCACCAGGGCCGCGATGACGTTGGCGCCGGTGCGGTAGACGACGGTGCGGTAGCCGATGGCCTCGGCACGGAACTCGTTCTCGCGGATGGCCTGCAGCACGCGGCCGAAGGGCGAGTTGACGATGCGCAGCAGCAGGGCGATGAGGGCGGCGACGGCGACGAATAGGACGTAGTAGGTCAGCAGCCGGCCGTCGAGCATGACGCCGAGCACCGGGTCCTCCATGAACTCGGTGGACGGCCTCAGCGCCTCGGGCAGCTGGAAGTTCAGGCCGTCCTCGCCGCCGGTCAGGTCGCTCAACTGTGAGGCCAGCGTCATGAAGGCCGAGGCCACGGCCAGCGTGATCATCGCGAAGAAGATGGCCTTGACCCGCAGGCTGGCCAGGCCCATGGCCAGCGCCAGCACGGCGCTCAGCGCGAGCGCGGCGACGAAGCCGATGGCGAGCGAGGACCAGTCCGAACCCAGTCGCGTCGATGCGATGGCGATGCCGTAAGCGCCGATGCCGACGAACATCGTGTGCGCGAAGCTGACGATGCCGGTGTAGCCCAGCAGCAGGTCGTAGCTGGCCACGAGCAGGATGAAGACGAGGATCTTGGCCGCGACGTTCAGCGCCTGCGTGCCGGGGAAGATGAAGGGCGCGCCGAGCAGGCCGAGAAAACAGAGCGCCAGCAGCAGCGCCAGCGGCTTGCTGCGCGGCAGGTCGTGGGAGAGCAGAGCACGCAGCATCACTTGGCTCCCACCGGGTACAGGCCCTGCGGGCGCCACAGCAGCACGGCGACCATCAATCCGATGTTGGAGAAGAGGGCCGCCTTCGGCGCGATGAAGCCCACATAGTTGGCCACCAGGCCGACGAGCAGGGCGCCCACCAGGCAGCCCACCGTCGAGCCCAGACCGCCGATGATGATGACGATGAAGAGCAGCAGGTTGACCTGCGCGCCGATCTGCGGCGTGACGCCCTGCTGCACCAGTCCCCAGAGCACCCCGCCCAGGCCGGCCAGTGCGGCGCCGGCGACGAAGACGCCGACGAAGAGGCGCCGCACGCGATAGCCCAGCGCCTCGACCATCTCGCGGTCCTGCACGCCAGCGCGGATCAGCAGGCCGATCTTGGTGCGGTTCAGCACGAGCAGCAGGCCGACCAGCACGACGACACCGACGACCATCGCCAGCACGCGGAACTTCTCCACTGCCACGTCACCGAGCAGGAAGATGCCGCGCAGGGTCTGCGGCAGCTCCAGCGGGATCAGCTGTGCACCCCAGCTGGCCTTGATCAGCTCCTCGCCGATGATCATGCCGCCCATGGTGATGAGGATCTGCTTGAGGTGCTGGCCGTAGACGGGCCGCACCAGCACGCGTTCGAAGACGACGCCCACGGCCGCCGCGATGGCCATGCCGGCCAGGCAGGCGGCGGCGAGGGCCGCGAGGTTGGCGGCGATGTCGGGGCTGGTGGCCCAGGGCGCCAGCGCGGCGAGCACTGTGGTGGCCATGAAGGCACCCAGCGCGATGAACACGCCGTGGCCGAAGTTCAGCACGTCCATCAGGCCGAACACCAGCGTCAGGCCCGAGGCGATGACGAAGATGATGAGGCCCATGGCCAGGCCGGCCAGGGTCAGGTTGAGCCAGGTGCTGGCGCTGCCGGTCAGCGGCAGGGCCAGCAGCATCAGTGCGGCGAGCAGCGTCAGCGGTCGGGGGTCGAGCTTCATTGGTGGGCCGCCAGGGAGAGGCCGAGCAGGCGCTGCTGCAGGCCGGAGTCTTCGATCAGCTCGCGCATGGCGCCGCGGTGCACGATGCGGCCGTCGTCCATCACGGCCACCTGGTCGCCGAGTTCCGCGGCGACGCGGAAGTTCTGCTCGACGAGCAGCACCGTCGTCTGCGTGCCCTTGAGCTGCCGCAATGCCGAGATCAGGTTGGCCACGATGGCCGGCGCCAGCCCCTTGCTGGGCTCGTCGATCACCAGCAGCTCACGCGGCTCGATCAGCGCGCGGGCGATGGCCACCATCTGCTTCTGCCCGCCGCTGAGCTTGCCGGCCGGGTGCTGCCAGAAAGTCTTGAGCGCGGGGAAGAGGCCGAACAGCCAGTCCAGGCGCTTCGCGTCCAGATCGGCCAGGCGCTTGGCCGAGCGCGCCGCCAGCAGCAGGTTCTCCGCCACGCTGAGCTCGCCGAAGATGCCCATGGTTTCGGGCACGTAGGCGATGCCGCGTGCGGCGATGTCGGGTGTGGCGAACTGGGTGATGTCCTCGCCCTTGAACGTCACCGATCCGGCACTGGCCGTCCACAGGCCCATCAGCGTGCGCAGCGTGCTGGTCTTGCCGGCGCCGTTGCGGCCCAGCAGCATGGTGACCTGGCCGGCCGGCACGTCGAGGTCCACGCCGTGCAGGATGTGATACGCCCCGACGTGCGTGTGCACGCCCTTCAGCGACAGCAATGTCTGTGTCGGCCCCTCGCCCGGGGGGACGCGCGTCGGATCGGGAGCGGCCCAGCTCTCGGCGCTCATGCCGCCATTCCCAGGTAAGCCTCTTGCACGATGGGCGAGGCGATGACGGTGGCCGGGTCGCCATCGGCCACCAGCTTGCCCTGGTGCAGCACGATGATGCGGTCGGCCAGCTCGCGCACGACGTCCATCTTGTGCTCCACCAGCAGCAGCGTGTGGCGCTTCTCGGCCTTCAGCGCGCGGATCAGGTCCAGCACCACGGGCACCTCGTCCACGCTCATGCCGGCGGTCGGCTCGTCGAAGAGATAGACCTTGGGGTCGAGCGCGATCAGCATCGCCACTTCGAGCTTGCGCTGGTCACCGTGCGGCAGGCTGGCGGCGAGGTCGTCGGCGCGCGAGGCCAGGCGCACGCGGTCGAGGATGGCCCGTGCCTCGTCGATCAACTCCTTGTGCGACAGCCACACCGACAGCATGCGCAGCCCCTTGCCGTGCCGGGCCTGCACGGCCAGCCGCACGTTCTCCAGCACGGTGAGGTGGGCGAACAGCTGCGTCAGCTGGAAGGCGCGGCCCAGGCCGCGGCGCGTGCGCACGGGCGCCGGCTGCGCCGTGAGGTTCTCGCCGTCCAGCCAGACCTCGCCGCTGCTCGCGGACAGCTGGCCCGAGATCAGGTTGAAGTAGGTCGTCTTGCCGGCGCCGTTGGGGCCGACGATGGCCGTCAGCGTGCCGGGCTGGAAGACGCAGCTCACGCCGTCGACGGCCACATGGCCGCCGAAGCGGATCGTCAGGTTCTTGGTCTCAAGCACTTGCCGTCGCCCGCTTCGTTCAACGCTTGTTGCGGATGGGCACCTGCATTTCTTCCGGCTTGATCTCCCGCACCAGCTCCGGCACGCCCCAGGCGAAGGCCGGGTCCACCTTGATGCGGAAGTGGTACATGGACTGCATGGCCTGGTGGTCTTCGGTGCGGAAGGTCATCCTGCCCTTGGGCGTTTCGAAGCTCATGCCTTCCATGGTCTTGATGAGCTTGTTGGTGGCCGTGTCGCCGCTGGTCTTCTTCAGCGCTTCCACCAGCGCGATGCCGGCGCTCATGCCGCCTGCCGTGAAGAAGTCGGGCGGTGCCTTGAACTGCTTGTAGTGGTTGGCCACCAGCCACTCGTTGACCGGGTTCTTGGGGATGCCGAAGTAGTAGTAGGTCGCGCCCTCCATGCCGGGGAACTGCTTGTAGGCCGTCATGGCCGGCAGGATGTTGCCGCCCGAGCCCACGGCGATGCCGTAGCGCTTCTGCAGGTCCAGCGCAGCCAGTGCACCGAAGGGCGTGGTGGCGCCGGCCCACACGACCGCGATGACCTTGGGGCCGGGCTTGTCCTTGAGCGAATCGACGAGGCGCTGGATGCCGGCGGTGAAGTCGGTCGTCGCCGTGGGCAGGTATTCCTCGTGGACGATCTTGGCCTTCTTCAGCGCTTCCTTGTAGGCCTTCACCGCGTCGCGGCCGAAGGCGTAGTCCTGGGCCAGGATGCCGATGTTCAGGCCCGCGATGTCGGAGGCGACGGCGTTGCCGATGGCGTCTTGAGACGAGTTGCGGCCGGTGCGGAAGATGTACTTGTTCCACTTGTCGCCGGTGATGGAGTCGGCCACCGCGGGTTCCACCAGCAGGATCTTCTTGTACTCCTCGGCGACGGGCAGCATGGCCAGCGCCACGCCGGAAGAGGACGGGCCCACCGCGATATCGGCCTTGTCGTCGCCGTAGGCGGCAGCCAGCAGGCTCTTGCCCACGTCGGGCTTGCCCTGGTCGTCCTTCTCGATGACGACCAGCTTCTTGCCCGCGACGGTCATCGTGCCGCCCGTGGCGTAGTCCAGTCCCATCATCAGCCCGATCTGCGTCTGCTTGCCGTAGGCCTCCAGCGGGCCGGTCTTGCTGTAGACGTGGGCGATGCGGATCTCGTTGCCGGCGGCGAAGGCCAGGCTCGGCAGCGCGATGGCGGCTGCAGCGGCGATGGCAAAGCGGCGCGTGGTGAAGCGCATGGGCTTGTCTCCTGAAGTTCGTCGTGTCTGCTCTGTCGGCAGACGGTGTCTTCCCTTTTCGCAAGGGCCGTGCCCGGCGGGGAAGGGGCGCCGGGGGCGGATTTCGTCCGGGTTGTCCCGAGGTTTTCGGCCGGTAGGGACGGCGTGAGTGTCCGAAATTCAGGCGTTGCCTGAAACCTGGACTTCCAGGTCGGGCCAGCGTGCCAGCCGCTCGTACAGCGAAGCCCGGGAAATCTGCAGCAGCCGGGCGGCCGCCATGCGGTTGCCGCCCGTGGCCTGGAGGGCGCGCGCGATGGCGTCGCGCTCCAGGGCTTCGATGAGTTCCGGCAGCGGCGCGACGGCCTGGGCGGTGGTCACAGTGGCGGCCACGGGTTGCGGTGCCGTGGCCACGGGCGCTTCGGCCGCGGCCGGCAACGCCGCGCCGCCCTGGAAGTGCGCCGCCGTCAGCTGCATGTCGTCGCTCATCAGGCTGACTTGCTCCAGCGTGTTGCGCAGCTCGCGGATGTTGCCCGGCCAGGGCTGCTGCATCAGCCATTCGATGGCGTCGGGGCTGAGCAGCTTCTGCGGCATGCCGCTGCGCCGGGCGATGTCCTCGCCCAGCGCCTCGGCCAGCGCCTCGATGTCGTCCAGGCGCTCGCGCAACGCCGGCACGCGGATGGGCAGCACGTTGAGGCGGTAGTAGAGGTCGGCGCGGAAGCTGCCGGCGGCCACCATGGCGGCCAGGTCGCGGCTCGTCGCGGCGATGACGCGCACGTCCACCCGGATGACGGTGTTGCTGCCCAGCGGCTCCACCTCCTGCTCCTGCAGCACGCGCAGCAGCTTGCTCTGCAGGGCCAGCGGCATGTCGCCGATCTCGTCGAGGAAGAGGGTGCCGCCGTCGGCCAGTTTGAACTTGCCGTCGCGGCCCTTGCGCTCCGCCCCTGTGTAGGCGCCGGGCGCGACGCCGAAGAATTCGGCCTCCAGCAGCGTCTCCGGCACAGCGGCGATGTTGACGCTGACCAGCGGCCGGTGCGCGCGCTTGGAGGCCGAGTGGATGGCGTGGGCCAGCAGCTCCTTGCCGGTGCCGGTCTCGCCCAGCAGCAGCACGGTGGAATCCGTCTGGGCCACGCGGCGGGCCTGGCGCTTCACTTCCAGCGCCGCGGGGCTGGCGCCGATGAAGCTGGTGATGGTGTGCTTGGGCCGGCGCTGGGCGGCCAGCTGGCGCCGCGTGTCCTCCAGCTCCTGCTGCAGCCGGCCGAATTTCTGTATCAGCGGCTGCATGGTCGTCTCGGGGTGATCGAGAAGCACAAGCCCCAGCGCGCCGATGACTTCGCCGGCGTCGTTCCTCAGCGGCAGGCGGCTGACGAGGAAGGTGCCGGCCTTGTTGGTCAGCAGGTCCACCAGCACGGGCTTGCCGGTCTCCAGCACCTGCAGCATCTGCGTGTTGGGCACGACGTCCTCGACCCGCTTGCCGACGAACTCGTGTTCACCGGTGAAGCCCAGCGCCGGCAGGAAGCGCTTGTAGCCGTCGCTGATCCAGACGACGCGGTGGTGACGGTCGATGACCATCATCCCTTCCGTCGACCGCGCCAGCACGTCGAACATCGACTGCGCGGCCAGGCGCAGCAGGCCGTCGACGTCCTGCGGGATGTCGAGGGCGGCGGGTGTCTGGTTTTTGGACAGCGGCATGGCCGGCGCAATGTACCGCGCCGGCCGCGCGTCCTGAAGCGACAAAGGGCGGCCCACCGGGCCGCCCGCAAAGCCGTGTGGCTTCACCGTCGTCAGAACTTCAGCGTCCCGCCGATCGTGAATGTGCGCGGCGGGCCATAGAAGGCGTCCAGCACGCTCAGCGCGGCGATGTTGTAGCCGTCCGTCTTGTAGGCCTTGTTGCCCAGGTTGCTGCCCTGCAGGAAGAAGCTCAGCTTGGCGTCCTTCTCCCAGATCAGGCCGGCGTTGACCAACGTGTAGGCGTCCTGCGCCAACGATTCGGACAGGTCCGTCGTCGGATAGACCTTGCTTCGATGCGTGACGCCGAGGCGCGAGCGCAGCGTGCCCACAGCCAGCTTGGCCGCATGCTCGATGTTCAGGCTGGCCTGGAACTTGGGCGTGTTGGTGAACTTCTTCTGATCGGCCACGTTGACGCCGCGGTCGATGTACTCGTCGTACTTGGCGTCCAGCGTGGCGAGGTTGCCGCTGATGCGCCAGGCCGTCGTCGGCGTCCACAGGAACTCCACCTCGGCGCCCTGCACGGTCGCCTTGCCGGCGTTCGTGAAGTCGCCGAAGAAGCCCGGCTGGCCATTGGCCTGGGTGTAGCTCGTGAAGACGGAGAGCTGCACGTTCTTGTACTTGTTGTGGAAGACGGCCGTGTTCAGCTCCAGCCGTCCGCCGTCCAGGATCATCTTGGCGCCCAGCTCCAGCGAGTCCAGCTTCTCGTCGTTGAAGGGCTTGCTCGACGTCGGGAAGGCCAGTGTGTTGGCGCGGATGTTGTAGCCGCCGCTCTTGAAGCCGCGCGAGGCCGTCGTGTAGAGCTTGATCTCCTTGCTGGCCTTGTATTCGAGCGAGACGCGCGGCGAGGTGTTGGTGACCGAGCGGCTGTTGTCGAAGTTGGCCGGCACCGCGATGGGCGTGCCGCTGAAAGTGTCGTTGGCAAAGGCCTGGTTCAGCACGACGGCGCGCTTGGTTTCATCCGTGTAGCGCAGGCCCGCGCTGACGCTGAACTGCGGCGTCAGGCGCCAGCTCCAGTCGCCGAAGACGGCCTTGCCCTCGGTGTAGACCAGGCCGTTGGTCGTGCCGAAGCTCGCGTTGAAGAAGTTGTTGCGCACCGTGCCGCCGGCGCGGCCGTCGAAGTAGTACAGGCCGACGACGCCCGAGTGGTTCTGGCCCTCGTAGATGGCCTGCAGCTCGTGGCTCTGCGAGCTGTCGTGGTACTCGGCGCGCACGTCGGCGATCTTGTTGGGCAGGCCGTCGAAGTCGATGGAGGTGTTGGTGTCCGACGCGCGGTGGGCCAGGATGTACTTCAGGCTCCAGGCATCGCTGACGCCCCAGTTCAGCGTCAGCGACTCGCCCTCGCTGGTCGTGCGGTTGGCGTTGGGCATGCCGCTGGCGATGTCGTAGCGGCCCGTGGTGGCGGGTGTCTTGGCGGGGTCGAAGGCGCTGACGTTCAGGCGCTGGAAGCCGCGCATGTGCGAGGCATCGATCGTGCGATCCACCGACACCTGGGCATTGAAGGTCGAGCCCGTCGGGAACCAGCCAGCCGAGAAGCGGCCGCTGGTGGTGTTCTGGTCGCTCGCCGGGCTGCCGTCGGTCAGGTTCCTGCCGTAGCCGTCGCGGTTCAGGCTGGCGCCGGCCACGCGGAAGCGGAACTGGCCATCGGCCACGGCCGTGCCTGCGCCGCCCTTGGCGTTCACCTGGCCGTAGTTGCCGACCGCCAGCGTCACGGAGCCCTCCGTCTGCTGCGGCAGCGGCTTGGAGACGTACTTCACCGCGCCGCCGATGGTGTTCTTGCCGTACAGCGTGCCCTGCGGGCCTCGCAGCACTTCCACGCGCTGCACGTCGTACACGTCCAGCAGCGCGCCCTGCGGGCGGGCAATGTAGACGTCGTCGAAATAGATGCCCACGCCCGGATCCACGCCCCACAGCGGGTCGGCCTGGCCGACGCCGCGGATGAAGGTCGTGATCGTCGTGTTGCTGCCGCGTGCGGCGTAGATGGTCAGGTTGGGCACCTGGCCCTGCAGGTCGCCGAGGTCCTTGATGGCCAGCTTGTCAAGCTGGTCGGCCGTCAGCGCTGTGACGGCCACCGGCACGTCCTGCAGCGTCTCCTCGCGCTTGCGCGCCGTGACCTTGACGACGTCCAGCGTCGTCACTGCGACTTCGTTGGCCGGTGTGGTCTGGGCGCCGGCGGGCAGGGCGGCGCCGAGGGCGGCGAGGATGGCGAAATGCAGCGGCGTGCGCGCCGGGTGGCGTCGGGGCATGGCGTTGTCTCCTGGTTTGATGTCTTCGGGTGCCAGCCCCCTCCAGCGCAAAAGCCGTGCCCGCGCCAAGTCGGGGCAAGTTACAGGCAAACCCTTGCGAGCTAACCCGCGTTTTGGCCGTCTTGCACCGTGGCGATGTCTGAAATCCAGTCAATCGATGGCGGCGGCGCTGTCCGCTTCCCGGACAACGACCCTTGGGACTGCGAGGCCACGAGGACGCCGCTATCCTGCGCCGCACCTTTTCACCCCCCTTGGAGACCACGATGCTCGAACGCCTGCTGCCCGCCGCCCTCGCCCTTGGTTTCACCGCCACGACGGCCCTCGCCGCCGGCCCGCAGCTCAAGGGCCAGGCGCCCGGCTGGTACCGCCTGCAGCTGGGCGACTTCGAGATCACCGCCCTGTCCGACGGCACCATCGACCTGCCCGTCGACAAGCTGCTGCAGCAGCCCGCCGCCAACACGGTCCGCGCCCTGCAGCACGCCTACCTCGGCGTGCCGCTGGAAACCTCGGTAAACGCCTACCTCGTCAACACCGGTGCCAAGATCGTCCTGGTGGACACCGGTACCGCGGGCCTCTTCGGCCCCACGGCCGGTCGCGTGCTGGCCAACCTCAAGGCGTCCGGCTATGCGCCCGAGCAGGTCGACGAGATCGTCATCACCCACATGCACGGCGACCACGTCGGCGGCGCCTCCAGCACCGCCTTCCCCAATGCCCAGCTGCGCATCGACAGGCGCGACAGCGACTTCTGGCTGGCGCCCGAGCAGGTGGCCAAGGGCGGCGATGGCGGCAAGGCCGTGGCGGCGCTGGTCAAGGGCTTTGCGGACGCGGGCCGCTTCAAGCCCTTCGATGGCAGCAAGGATGGCGTCGAGATCGTGCCCGGTGTGAAGGCCTTCCCGGCCTACGGCCACACGCCCGGCCACAGCAACTTTGTTGCCGAGAGCCAGGGCCAGAAGATGATGTTCTGGGGCGACCTGATGCACGTCGCCGCCGTGCAGTTCCCCGACCCCGCGGTCACCATCCAGTTCGACAGCGACCCCAAGGCCGCGGCACCTGCCCGCAAGAAGGCCTACGCGGCCGCCGCCAAGGATGGCTACTACGTTGCCGTGACCCACATCAGCTTCCCCGGCATCGGCCGCCTGCGCGCCGACGGCAAGGGCTACGACTGGCTGCCGGTCAACTACTCGGCGAATCGCTGACCGCCGCCTGTCGACCCTCGCGCAGCAGACGCGCGATGGTCGTCAGGTTCACCGCCGCGACGACCACCTCCAGCGCCGTGCCGCCGATCGAGCCGGCGATCAGGTTGTTGGCGATCCACAGGCCCGTGCCGCACAGCATCAGCAGCCGCATCGGCACACCCTGCAGCGTGAAGAGGGCGATGGTGCCCAGGCAGGAGGCCGTCAGCGGCAGCCAGTCGCTGGGCCTGTGCGCGATCGCCAGGCCGAAGCCCAGGTTGGCCGCCACGACGACGACCGCCACCCACTTCGAGCGCGTGTGCAGCGACAGCACCGAGCGCAGCATGGACAGCAGCGAACTCGCCACCGCCGTCGGGTTGCCCAGCAGCGCGAAGTGCGCGACGTAGGCCACGCACTCGCCCGTCATGAAGAGCTTGAAACGCCGGTCGTCGGTCTGCAGGAAGCAGCCGACGCCCAGCACGAAGGCGAGATAGCCCGGCAGTTGGGCGAGCGAGAACCAGTCGGGCGCGGGCATGTCGGGAGGCGCAGTGCGGCCGGCGATTGTCCCCGGCCGCAGGCGCCGCGGCTGCCGACGGCCCGGCGTCAGCTTGAAGACGGCCTCCTGCAGCCTTCGCTAGGGTTATCCGCGGGCGGGCTCGGCGCAGCGCCCCTTAACGTGAGCGGCGCCTGCACGGTACCGCGCCTCGACGGGAGGCCTTCGGTGCCGGCGGCATCCTCATCATCCACCCGCGCTGACAGGAATCCCTCATGCAAAGCCTCACCCGCCTCGGCCTCCTCACCGCCAGCTTGTGGCTCGCCTTCGCCGCCGCCGCCGCCGCTGCCGAGCCCGAACTGAACCCGGATCGCCATGTGCTGCACCGCCCCAATCCCGACGCGTCCGGAAACTACGCGCCCACCGTCGGCGGCACGGCGGCGCTGTCGCCCATCACCAACCATGGCGGCCCGGTGATGGTCGGCCAGCCCAACATCCACGTGATCTGGTACGGCAACTGGAATCAGGGCAACGGCAGCGACACGGCGTCCGGCCAGCAGATCATGCGCGACCTGTTCGCGGGACTGAGCGGCTCCAACTATCTGGGCATCAGCAAGAGCTACACCTCGTCCAACGGCAGCGTGTCGGCGCTGCTTGGCACTTACAACGAGGGCACGGATGCGTACAGCCAGGGCGCCCGGCTGTCCGATGCCCGCGTGCAGTCCGTCGTGCAGTCCTACATCACGAAGAAAGGCGCCGCCGACCCGAACGCGATCTACTTCGTGCTGACCTCGACCGACGTCGCGGAATCCTCGGGCTTCTGCAACAAGTACTGCGGCTGGCACAGCTCGGCCGTCATCGCCGGCCAGAACGTCAAGTTCAGCTTCGTCGGCAACGCCAACCGCTGTCTGAGCGCCTGCGCTGCGCAGACGACCAGCCCGAACGGCAACCCGGGCGTCGATGGCATGGCTTCCGTCGTGGCGCATGAGCTGGAGGAGACGCTGACCGATCCGAACGCCAATGCCTGGTACGACGCCAGCGGCGCCGAGAACGCGGACAAATGCGCCTGGACCTTCGGCAGCAACCAGAAGCAGGCTGCCAACGGTGCCTACTACAACCAGACGCTGGGCGCCCGCAGCTACCTGATCCAGCGCAACCTGTCCGCCGCCGACAACAAGTGCTACACGGACTACGTCAACAAGCTGCAGTGAGCGCGGCCGGCCTGCTGCTCGCACTGGCCGCGGCGGCGGCCGGAGCGGCAGGCCCCGCCGCACCGTTGCCGACCCGCCTCGTGCAGCTGGCCACGCAGGCCGAGGAGGAGTTGCTGGCGCTCGCGCGAGCGCGGGACGCGCGCGGCCTGGAGCAGCGTCTGGACGACGACTTCCAGATGCTCGTCGCCCAGCGCCCGGCCGAGGCCGTGCCCCTGGAGGACTGGGTTGATGCCATGACGCAGCGGCCCGGTGCGGGCGATTACGCGGTGCGCTTCATGGCGGCGCGCGAGTTCGCCCCGGGCCGCCTGCAGGCCAGCTTCCTGCTGCAGCCGCGCGTCCGGGGCCCTGCGCCGGTCTTCGTCGTCGATCTCTGGCAGACGGACAGCTCGCCCTGGAAGCTGCTGTCGCGCCAAGCCGCACTGACGGGCGGCGCGGCACGGGCCGTGCCCGGCTACGCGCCGCCGCAGGAACTGCCGAAGAAATACTGAGCCGGTCCGGCCTTCCCCGCCGGGTCCTGGCGGCTCAGGGCTTCACGCGGACGATGCGGCCGTGCGCTTCCAGCACGAGATAGAGCAGGCCGTCGGGGCCCTCGCGCACGTCGCGCATGCGGCCGGCGTCGGGGAAGAGGCGCTCCTGCTCGGCGGGGCGGTTGTCGGCGTCGAGCTTGACGCGTTCCAGGTGGCCGAACTTCAGCGAGCCGAGGAAGAAGCTGTTCTGCCAGGTCGGGCCGTACTTGGCGCTCTTCAGGCGCACGAGGCCGGCCGGCGCGATGGACGGCACCCACTTGACGACGGGCTGCTCCATGCCGGCCTTGGCGAAGATGCCGTCGCCGATCTTGCCGCCGCCGTAGTTCTCGCCGTAGGTGATGACGGGCCAGCCGTAGTTCAGCTTGGGGCCGATGAGGTTGAGCTCGTCGCCACCCTGGGGGCCGTGCTCGTGCTCCCAGAGGCGCCCCTGCGCGTCGATGATGAGGCCCTGAGAGTTGCGGTGGCCGTAGCTCCAGATCTCGGGCAGGGCGCCGGGGGTGTTCACGAAGGGGTTGTCGGTGGGAACGCTGCCGTCCTTGCCCACGCGCACGATCTTGCCGAGGTGGTTGTCCAGCGTCTGCGCGCTTTGCATGCCCTTGAAGCGCTCGCCCAGGCTCAGGAAGAGCTTGCCGTCGGGCGCCTCGGCGATACGGCAGCCGAAGTGGTGCTTGCTGTCCATCTTCGGAAGCTGGCTGAAGATGACCTTCACGTCGGTCAGCCGCTTGGCGTCCTCGCTCAGCCGGGCGCGCGCCAGGGCGGTGCTGTTGGTTTTCTTGTCGGCGCCGGGCTCGGCAAAGCAGAAGTAGATCGTGCGGTTGCGCGCGAAGTCGCTGTCCGGCTGCACGTCCAGCAGGCCACCCTGGCCCTCGGCAACGACGGCCGGCACGCCGGCGATGGGCGCGCTGGGCTTGCCGCCCGGCCGGGCCGTTCGCAGGGCGCCGTCGCGCTCGGTGATGAGGAACTGGCCGTCGGGCAGGAAGGCCAGGGCCCAGGGCGTCTTGAGGCCCTCGACGACGGTTTCGAGTTCGGGGGCGGCCTGGGCGAAGGTGCCAGCCAGGGCCAGGACCACGGGGAGAAGGCGCTTGCTCATCGGGATGCGGTGGGAGACGGGGAAAGAAGCAGCATCATCGCAGCGCCGGTCAGCCGCGCCGCATCACCATCAGCCAGCCCTCGACGCCCGCGTCGCTTTCCTTGCGGATGACGCAGTGTTGCGCGGATTCGGCGGCGAAGCCCTGGGCGTCAGCCAGCCGCTGCAGATAGGCCTGCGAATGCGCGTAGCGGCGCGTGGGACCGAGGCGGAAATCCTCGCTCTCGCCGTCGCCGCAGGCCTCGACCGAGAAGGCGAACAGGCCGCCCGGCCGCAGCGCCGCGAAGGCGGCGGCGAAGACGGCGCCCAGGTCGCCGATGTAGACGAAGACGTCGGCGGCGACGGCGATGTCGAAACGCTGCGGGCGCTCGCCCAGCACCCCGGCGACGTCGCCCTGCACGAGCTCGTCGTAGAGGCCCAGCTCGCGCGCCTTGGCCAGCATCAGGCCCGAGAGGTCCACGCCGACGAGGTGGCGGGCGAGCGGGCGCAGCAGCGGGCCGCACAGGCCGGTGCCGCAGCCGAGGTCGATGACGTCGGCGCCGCCGGGCGGGCGGGCGAGCAGCAACTCGGCATGCAGCAGCTCGGGCGTGCGATAGCCCAGTCGTTCGACGAGGTGCTGGTCGAAGTTGTGCGCGTACATGTCGAACAAGGCCTCGACGTACTCAGCCGGCGCCGTCGTCGGCGCGCTGCCCACGCCCAGCGAGGCCAGCGCGTAGCGGACCTGATCGGCGTCCTTGCCCAGCGCCAGCGCCTGCTGGAAGGCCTCGACGGCCTGGCTGCGGCGGTGCAGCGTCAGCAGGCATTCGGCGCGGCCGATCAGCGCGTCGGCGTAGTCGGGCTGCAGGGCCAGGGCGGCGTCGAAGCTGGCCAGGGCTTGCACGGGTTGCTCCAGCGCGCGCAGGCTGGTGCCGCGGTTGCGCAAGGCCTTGGCGTCCCCGGGGCGCTGGGCCAGCGCGCGCTCGAAGGCCTGCACGGCTTCCTGGTGACGGCCCAGGCTGCCCAGCGTGTTGCCGAGGTTGTTGAGGGCCGGCGCGCTGTCGGGGCGCTGAGCCAGCGCCCGGGTCAGCAGCGTGTGGGCTTCGTCGAAGCGGCTGGTCTGGCCGCAGAGCACACCCAGCAGGTGCAGGGCGTCGAAATGGGTGGGCGCCGTGCGCAGCACGCGGCGGTAGAGCGGCTCGGCCTCGGCCAGGCGGCCCTGCTGGTGCAGGGCCAGGCCCTGGTCGAAGTCGGTGGGTCTGGCCATGGTGTCGCTCAGTCGTCCCACAGGCTGCTGACGAGGTTCAGGCCCACGCTGAGCAGGTCCACGGCGAAGGCGGCGTCCAGCAGGTGCGCACCGCCGGGCCGCACCGGCTGGCGCGCTTCACGCGAGCGGTCCCGCGCCATGGCGACCAGGGCGTCCGCGATATCGACGCGCGGGCGTGCCGCGCTCGCCCGGGCATGGGCTTCCAGGGCCTTCTCGACGGCTTGCGGGTCCAGCAGCGACAGCGCCGAGCGGCAGTGCGAGCAGGCGTCCTCGCGGCGCAGGTCCACCGGCGCACCGCAGCTGCTGCAGTGGATGACAGCCACCTTGGCCGCGATGTCGGCGATTTCGGGGCGGGTCAGCTGGCGCACGAAGCCCTTCTCTATCATGAAGGACGCGAAGCTGCTGAAGCGGCCGTGCTGCTGGGGGCAGCGGTGGGTGATGAAGCGGCCACTGCGCACGAGATCGAAGCCCTGCACGAGGCCGCTGCGGCATTGCGGGCAGCCCAGCCACTGGGCCAGCGGCAGCCGCGGCGTGTCCTGGTGGCCGTGCATCTCCTTGAACACCGTCGCGATGGCCGCGGGCGCGAGCTTGATGTTCTCCAGGTGGTCGAACCAGATGCCGTGGCACGCGAAGCAGAAGTCGATCTCGACCTGGCTGCCGTAGTTGCCGGGCAGGACGCGCGCCTGCATGGGCTGGCGGCAAGACGGGCAGGGGTGGGCGACGGAAGGCGGCATCGCCGGATGTTAGAGGCGCGTCCGCGCCGCCGTTCAGCCGTCCAGCCGCTGCTGGAACACCAGGCCCGCGTGCTCGCGCAGCGCGTGGAACTTGATCTTGGGCCAGTTGGCCTCGATGGCGCGCAGCTCGGGGGCGTACTCGACCAGCACGGTGGGCGCATCGACCGCGTCGTAGGCCATGCGGTGGTCGTTGGCGTCGATGAAGCGCTTCAGCTCGGCCGGGTCGTCGCAGGTCACCCAGCGGGCCACCTGGAAGCGGCTGGGCATGATGCGCGCCTTGCAGCCGTACTCGTGCTCCAGCCGGTGCGCGACCACTTCGAACTGCAGCTGGCCGACGGCGCCCAGGAGCAGCACCGTGCCGGCCACGGGGCGGAAGACCTGGATGGCGCCCTCCTCGCCCAGCTGCTGCAGGCCGGCCTTGAGCTGCTTGGTCTTGAGCGGGTCGGCCACTTCCACCGAGCGGAACATTTCCGGCGCGAAGAAGGGCAGGCCCGTGTACTGCAGCGCCTCGCCCTCGGTGATGGTGTCGCCCAGCTGCAGCACGCCGTGGTTGGGGATGCCGATGATGTCGCCGGCAAAGGCCTCGTCCAGCAGCTCGCGCTTCTGGCTCATGAAAGTCACGACGCTGTTGGGGCGCAGCGTCTTGCCCGAGCGCACGACCTTCAGGTTCATGCCGCGCTCGAAGCGGCCCGAGGCCACGCGCACGAAGGCGATGCGGTCGCGGTGGGCCGGGTCCATGTTGGCCTGGATCTTGAACACCACGCCGGTGAACTTGGGCTCCTCGGGCTTGACGGTGCGCTGCATGGCTTCGCGCACGTCCGGCGGCGGCGCCAGCTCGACGAGGGCGTCCAGCACCTCCTGCACGCCGAAGTTGTTGACCGCCGAGCCGAAGAACATGGGCGTCTGCCGGCCGCTCAGGAAGTCGTCATGGCTGAACTCGGGGGCGGCTTCGCGCACCAGCTCGATCTCGCCCTTGGCGTTGTCGTACTGCATGCCGAAGCGTTCCGCATACGCGGGGTTGTCCAGGCCTTCGAGCACCTCCTCGGTACCGGCCACGCGGTCCTCGCCGGGCGCGAACACGCGCATGCGCTGCTGGCGCAGGTCCATGACGCCGTGGAACTGCTTGCCCATGCCGACTGGCCAGGTGAAGGGCACGACGGTCATGCCGAGTTCCTGCTCGATCTCGTCCATCAACGCGAGCGGGTCCTTCACCTCGCGGTCCATCTTGTTGACGAAGGTCAGGATGGGCGTGTTGCGGGCGCGGCAGACTTGCAGCAGACGGCGCGTCTGCGGTTCGACGCCGTTGGCCGCGTCGATGACCATCAGCGCCGCGTCCACGGCGGTCAGCACGCGGTAGGTGTCTTCCGAGAAGTCCTGGTGGCCCGGGGTGTCCAGCAGGTTGATGACGCAATCGCGGTACTCCATCTGCATGACCGACGAGGCCACCGAGATGCCGCGCTGCTTCTCGATCTCCATCCAGTCCGACGTGGCGTGCCGCGAGGCCTTGCGCGCCTTCACCGAGCCGGCGATCTGGATCGCGCCCGAGAACAGCAGCAGCTTCTCCGTCAGCGTGGTCTTGCCGGCGTCGGGGTGGCTGATGATGGCGAAGGTGCGGCGGCGGCGGACTTCCGTCTCGATGCGGCTGGCGATGGGTTCGGACATGAAAGAGCTGGAGCAGGGGCTAGCCCTGGATTATCGTTGGCGGGCTTTGCGAGACGAGGATGCAATGGACAAGCAGGTGGACATGAAGCGGGTGCAGGAGCTGGTGGCCGACCTGCGTGAGCCCAATCAGGCGCATTACTTCGCCGATCTGCTGCTGTGTGCCGGCCTGGGCTGGCCGGCTTTCGCCGTCGCCGTGCTGCCAGGCCCGGTGGCGCTGCGCGTGGCGGCCTTCGTCGCGGCGGTGCTGCTGCTCTACCGCACGCTGGGTTTCATCCACGAGATCTTCCATCAGCAGGGCATGAAGGCCTTCCGCCATGCCTGGCATGCGGTCTCCGGCATCCCGCTGCTCATCCCCTTCCTGCTCTACCTGCCCATCCACCAGGGGCACCACAACAAGCTGACCTACGGCACGCCGGAGGACGGCGAATACGACCAGTTCCATGGCCGCGCCGGTGCGGCCAGCGCCAAGCTGTTCGCGCTGAACCTCGCGCTGCCGCTGGCACTGTGGGTGCGTTTCGCCATCCTGACGCCGCTGGCCACCGTGCTGCCGCCCATCCGCGAGAAGATGATTCCGGAGTTCGTGCACATGGCCCTGCGCATGCCTTTCCATGCGCCGGCCATCAAGGAGAGTGCGCGCGCCGAAGCGATGGCAGTCGAGTGGTGGTGCTGCGCCTGGGCCTGGCTGCTGGCCGCTGTCGGTGTGCTGGCCGGCTGGCAATGGGTGGTGGCCTGGGCCCTGCTGGTCATCGCCATCGCGACGCTGAACACCATCCGCGCGCTGGGTGGCACGCATCTCTACGTCGAGGAAGCCCAGGGCCGCGATGCGCGTGGCCAGCTGCTGGATTCGCTGAACGTCGATTCCAACGGGCTCATCACGCTGCTGCTCTGCCCCGTGGGCCTGCGCTTCCATGCGCTGCACCATGTGGCGCCCTATCTGCCCTATCACGCGCTGCCGAAGGCGCACCGCCGGTTGATGGAGCAACTGCCCGCCGGCTCGGAGTACCACCAGGTGACGGTGGGCTCCATCGCTGAGGGCATCGCCCGGCTGCGCCGGGCGACGAGCGCCGTCAGGCCGGCGGCAGGAAAGGCTTGACGACGCCCAGCAGCCGCTCGACGTAGGCGTCCTTCTCGCCCACCGGCGCCGCGTAGTGCAGCGCGCTGCGCGCCGCGTCCAGCCCGGCGCGGGTGGCCATGACCCAGGCGGCCAGGTACTGCGAGGCCAGGCAGCCGCCGGCCGTGGCGATGGGGCCGCGAGCGTGGAAGGGCTCTTCGACGACGCGCACGCCGGCTTCCACGACCCAGGGCTTGGTCGTCGAGTCGGTGCAGGCGGGCATGTCGGCCAGCAACCCGAGGCGAGCCATCAGCAGCGTGCCGGAGCACTGGCCGCCGATGAGCTGGCGCAGCGGGTCCAGCTGCAGCCGGTCCAACAGGGCGCTGTCGTTGGCGATGGTGCGGGTGTGGATGCCGCTGCCGAACAGCACGACGTCGGCCTCGTTGGCGAACTCCAGCGGCTGCTGGGCGTTGATGGTGACGCCGTTCATCGACGTCACCTGCGCGCTCGGGCTGGTGATGGCGGCCGACCAACCCTGGGCGTAGAGCCGGTTGATCAGGCCCAGCGCGATGAAGCTGTCCAGCTCGTTGAAGCCGTCGAAGGTGAGGACGGCGACCTTCATCACTCTTCGAGCAGGCTGCGCAGCATCCAGGCGGTCTGCTCGTGCACCGTCAGGCGCTGGGTCAGCAGGTCGGCGCTGGGCTCGTCGCCGGCCTTGTCGAGCAGCGGGAAGAGGGCGCGTGCCGTGCGGGCCAGGGCCTCGTGGCCCTGCATCAGCAGCTCGACCATCTTCATGGCCTTGGGCGGCGTGGCCGGCGCGTCGGGCAGGCCGCTGAGCTTGGCGAACTGGGCATAGCTGCCGGGCGCGGCATGGCCCAGGGAACGGATGCGTTCGGCGATGGGGTCCACCGCGTTCCACAGCTCGGTGTACTGGGCCATGAACATCGCGTGCAGGCTGTTGAACATCGGCCCGGTGACGTTCCAGTGGAAGTTGTGCGTCGTCAGGTACAGCGTGTAGGTCTCGGCCAGCAGCCTGGACAGGCCGGCGGCGATCGCGGCGCGGTCCTTCTCGCTGATGCCGATGCTGGGGGCGGGGGCGGTGGATTTCTTGGCCATGGCAGCTCCGTGAACGTGACCGGCTGAGCCTAACGGATTCGCGCGGCGCCGGTGGGCGCGGGGGTGGATGGACGACGCGCGGGGCGGTCGATAGAGTCGGCCCAAGGGTGGGCAGCGGCGCCGCAAAAAACCTGGCAGCCGGCTTCTGGAGGGATGCCATGCTTGCGAAGTTCAAGTCCCTGCGCGCGCAGCTCGTCGCGCTCGCCGTCGTCGCGATGATGCTGGGCCTGCTGGCCCTGGCCGTGGCCAACTACCTGACGGCGCGCAGCCGGGTGCTCGGTGACCTGCAGCAGAACACGCTGGGGCTCGCCCAGGCCCAGGCCCAGGCGATCGCCGACTGGGCGGCCTCCAAGGCCGCCGTCGTGCGCTCGACGATGCCGGTGGCCACTGTGCCCGAGGGCGACGCGGTCAAGTTCCTCGTGCAGGCCCACGACTCCGGCGGCTTCGACAACAGCTACATCGCCTTCGCCGACAAGCGGATTCTGTTCAACGCGCCGCAGCAGCTCCCCGAGGGCTACGACCCCACCGGCCGGCCCTGGTATCTGCTGGCCGCCGGCGCCAGCGGGCCGGTGCTGACCTCGCCCTACAAGGACGCCGCGACGCAGCGCATGGTGGTGACCTTCGCCGTCGCGGTGAAGGAGGGCGGCAAGGCGACGGCCGTGGCTGCGGGGGACGTCTTCCTCGACAACGTCGTCAACATCGTCAAGTCCATCCGGCCGACGCCCAGCAGCTTCGCCTTCCTGACCGACAAGGACGGCAACTTCATCGCCCACCCCGACCTCAAGCGCGGGGGCACGCCGGCCAGGGACGCCGTGGCCGGCCTGTCCGCCGAGCGGTTGCGCCAGCTGGCCGCCGGCGCGAAGCTGGAGGCCGCCGACGTCGACGGTGTGGCGCATGAGCTGCTGGCCGCCGAGGTCAAGGGCACGGACTGGGTGCTGGTCATCGCGCTGAACCGGTCCGAGGCCCTCGCCGGCCTGCGCAGCCTGGCCGTCAGTTCGCTGCTGGCGGCGGCGGTCGTGCTGGTGCTGGCCGGCCTGGTCATCGGCGGCCTGGTGGCGCAGCGCCTGCGCCGGCTGGCCCAGCTCAACGAGGTGATGCAGGACATCGCCTCCGGCGACGGCGACCTGACGCGGCGCGTCAGCACCGCCGGCGAGGACGAGCTGGCCGAGATTGCCGGCAGCTTCAACACATTTGTCGAGAAGCTCAGCGGCGTGCTGCGCGAGATCCGCGACAGCAGCGAGTCGGTGCGCACGGCTTCGCAGGAAATCGCCGTCGGCAACCAGGACCTGTCCTCGCGCACCGAGCAGACAGCCAGCAGCCTGGAGCAGACCTCCAGCTCCACCGAGCAGCTGACGGACACGGTCAAGCTCAACGCCGAGCGCGCGGCCCAGGCCAATCAGCTGGTGTCGGCGGCGTCCACGGTGGCCCAGCGCGGCGGCGACGTGGTGTCGCGCGTCGTCAGCACGATGCAGGACATCAGCAGCAGTTCCAGCCGCATCGCCGACATCATCGGCGTCATCGACGGTATTGCCTTCCAGACCAACATCCTGGCGCTGAACGCCGCTGTGGAAGCCGCGCGGGCTGGCGAGCAGGGCCGTGGCTTCGCGGTGGTGGCTTCGGAGGTGCGCTCGCTGGCGCAGCGCTCGGCCGACGCGGCCAAGGAGATCAAGACGCTGATCTCGGCCTCGGTCGAGCGGGTGGAGAGCGGCGCGCGCCTCGTCAACGAGGCCGGCGAGACGATGAACGAGATCGTCGGCTCGGTCGGCCAGGTGACGGGCATCATGCAGGAGATTGCCGCGGCCAGCCGCGAGCAGAGCGGCAGCATCAGCGAGGTCAGCACGGCCATCGGCCACCTGGACGAGCTGACGCAGCAGAACGCCGCCCTCGTCGAGGAGTCTGCGGCGGCGGCCGAGGCGCTCAAGCAGCAGGCCGAGCGCCTCGCGGCCGCGGTGGGGGCCTTCCGGCTGGCCGGCTGAGGCCCCCCGGGCCCGCTTTCAGGCCAGGTCGAAGCGATCCAGGTTCATGACCTTGGTCCACGCGGCGACGAAGTCGGCGACGAACTTCGCCTGCCCGTCGGCGCTTGCGTAGACCTCGGCGTAGGCGCGCAGCACCGAGTGGGAGCCGAACACCAGGTCGGCCCGCGTGCCGCTGTACTTCACGGCGCCGGTCTTGCGGTCGCGCCCTTCGAAGATCTCGCCCGATGCGTCAGCCGCCTTCCAGGCCGTGGCCATGTCGAGCAGGTTGACGAAGAAGTCGTTGCTCAGCGTGCCGGGCCTGTCGGTGAACACGCCGTGCGGGCCGCCGTCGAAGTTGGCGCCCAGCACGCGCAGGCCCCCCACCAGCACGGTCAGCTCGGGCGCGGTCAGCGTCAGCAGCTGGGCGCGGTCGATCAGCAAGGCCTCGGTCGGCGCGCCGATGGGGCTGGGGCGGTAGTTGCGGAAGCCGTCGGCCAGCGGCTCGAGCACGGCGAAGGACTCGACGTCGGTCTGGGCCTGGGTCGCGTCGACCCGGCCCGGCGCGAACGGCACCTCGACGGCCACGCCCGCAGCCTTGGCGGCCTGCTCGATGCCGACGCTGCCGGCCAGCACGATGACGTCGGCCAGCGACAGCCTGCCGGCGATGCCCTGCAGCGTGGCCACGGCCTTGGCGACGCCGCGGTTGACCGCCCAGTCCTTCTGCGGGGCCAGTGCCAGGCGGGCGCCGTTGGCGCCGCCGCGCTTGTCGCCGCCGCGGAAGGTGGAGGCCGAGGCCCAGGCCGCCGACACCAGCTCGCTGACCGACAGGCCGGCTGCTGCGATGGCGGCCTTGGCGGCGGCGATGTCGGCCGCCGTGGGCTTGAGCGTCGCGGCGGGCAGCGGGTCCTGCCAGATCAGGTCTTCCTGGGGCACCTCGGGGCCCAGGTAGCGCGCCTTGGGGCCCATGTCGCGGTGGGTCAGCTTGAACCAGGCGCGGGCGAAGGCCTCGGCGAAGGCCTGTGGGTCTTCACGGAAGCGCTTGGAGATCTTGCCGAACTCGGGGTCGAAGCGCAGCGTCAGGTCGGTCGTCAGCATGGTGGGCTTGTGGAACAGGCCCTTCACATGCGCGTCGGGGATGACGGCCTCGGCGTCCTTGGCCACCCACTGCTTGGCGCCGGCGGGCGACTTCGTCAGCTCCCATTCGTACTTGAACAGGTGCTCGAAGAAGCCGTTGCTCCACAGTGCCGGCGTCTTGGTCCAGGTCACTTCCAGGCCGCTGGAGATGGTGTCCTTGCCGTGGCCGCTGCCGAAATCGCTGTGCCAGCCCAGGCCCTGGGCCTCGATACCGGCGCCCTCGGGCTCGGGGCCCTTGTGGTGCTCGGGCGCGGCGCCGTGGGCCTTGCCGAAGGTGTGGCCGCCGGCAATCAGCGCGACGATCTCCTCGTCGTCCATGGCCATGCGGCCGAAGGTGGCGCGGATGTCCTTGGCCGCAGCCAGGTAGTCGCCGCTGGCGTTGGGGCCTTCCGGGTTCACATAGATCAGGCCCATGTGGGTGGCGGCGAGGTTGTTGTCCAGCTCACGGTCGCCGTGGAAGCGCTTGTCGTCGGCCAGCCATTTCGTCTCGGCGCCCCAGTTCACGTCCTGGTCGGGTTCCCAGACGTCCTCGCGGCCGCCGGCGAAACCGAAGGTGCGAAAGCCCATGGATTCCAGCGCCACGTTGCCGGCCAGGATGAAGAGGTCGGCCCAGGAGATCTTCTGGCCGTACTTCTGCTTGATGGGCCACAACAGGCGGCGGCTCTTGTCGATGTTGACGTTGTCGGGCCAGGAGTTCAGCGGCGCGAAGCGCTGCTGTCCGCGCCCGCCGCCACCGCGGCCGTCCACGGTGCGATAGGTGCCGGCCGCGTGCCAGGCCATGCGCACCATCTGCGGGCCGTAGTGGCCGAAGTCGGCCGGCCACCAGTCCTGGCTGTCGGTCATCAGCTTGACGAGGTCGGCCTTCAGCGCGCGGTAGTCCAGCGACTTGAAGGCGGCGGCGTAGTCGAAGCCCTCGCCCAGCGGGTTGGACTTGGCCGAATGCTGGTTCAGCAGGTCCACGCGCAGCTGCTCGGGCCACCAGTCCCGGTTGGTCGTGCCGCCACCGGCGGCGTGGTGGAAGGGGCACTTGCCTGCGGGCTTGGCGGGGGTCGGGTCGCTCATGTCGGCTCCTGGTGTCGGGGGGAAGGCCAAAGCTTAATGACAACTATCGACCATTTGTTTCAAATAGAACTAATCTAACAATAGCCAAAATCATCATCGGACGGCGCCCGATGTTCGTGCAAGCCGAGTGTCCTGCGCGAGTTCAGGGTTAGGGGTGGGTGAGGTCGCTCAGCTCAGCCGCGTCACGCCGTCCAGCTGGCAGGCGTAGATGGCGTTGCGCAGCGCCGCGATGGCCTCGTAGCGCGTGAAGCTGCGCCGCCAGGCGAGCACGACGCGGCGCGTCGGGATGGGCTCGCTGAAAGGCACGAAGCGCAGGTGCGCAATGTCAGCTCCCACGCCCAGCGAATAGCTGGTCGGTCCCCCGAGGGCGCGCTGCCGTTCTTGGGGCGGCCGGGCGAAGGGCCGGGCCTCGCGGGGCACCGACAGCTGGGGCACGACGGTCACGCCCATGCCCGAGGCCACCATGTGCTTGATGGTCTCCAGCGACGAGCCCTCGAAGCTGCGGCGTATGCCCTCGGCATCGCTGGAGAAGCGCGCAAACTCGGGGCAGACCTCCAGTACATGGTCGCGGAAGCAATGGCCCGTGCCCAGCAGCAGCATGGTCTCGCGCTTGAGCTCCTCGGCGGAGATGTCCTCGCGCGAGGCCAGCGGGTGGGTGGCGGGCAGCGCGACGACGAAGGGTTCGTCGTACAGGGCCGCCGTGGCCAGGCCCGCGTCGGGGAAGGGCTCGGCCATGATGGCGCAGTCCAGCTCGCCGGTGCGCAGCATCTCCAGCAGCTTCACCGTGAAGTTCTCCTGCAGCATCAGCGGCATCTGCGGGTACTGCTCGATGGTGTGCTTGACGAGCTCGGGCAGCAGGTACGGGCCGATCGTGTAGATGATCCCGAGGCGCAGCGCGCCGGCCAGCGGGTCCTTGCCGCGCTTGGCGATCTCCTTGATGGCGCCGGCCTGGTCCAGCACCGACTGGGCCTGGCGCACGATCTCCTCGCCCAGCGGCGTCACGCTGACTTCGCTGCCGCCGCGCTCGAAGATCTTCAGATCGAGTTCTTCCTCCAGCTTCTTGATGGCGACCGACAGCGTCGGCTGCGACACGAAGCAGGCCTCCGCCGCGCGGCCGAAATGGCGCTCGCGGGCGACGGCGACGATGTAGCGGAGCTCGGTCAGGGTCATAGGGCCGAACGCTACACTGCGGCCGCCTCGGCAGCCCCATCGGGGTTTCTACGGAGAAGCACATGACCGCAGACCGCAAGCCCATGACCCTGCCGCGCCTGGCGCAGATGCACGCCAGCGGCGAGAAGATCGCCATGCTGACCTGCTACGACGCGGCCTTCGCCAGCCTGCTGGACGAGGCCGGCGTGGACATCCTCTTGATCGGCGACTCGCTGGGCAATGTGCTGCAGGGCCGCGGCTCCACGGCGCCGGTCAGCCTGGAGGACATGGTCTATCACACCTTCTGCGTGTCGCGCGGCCACAAGTGGGCCTGGATCATTGCCGACCTGCCCTTCGACAGCTATCACGTCAGCAAGGAAGAGGCGTGGAAGAGCGCCGCGGCGCTGGTGAAGGCCGGCGCCCACATGGTCAAGCTCGAAGGCGGCGGCTGGACGGCCGACACCGTGCGCTTCATCGCCGAACGTGGCATCCCGGTCTGCGCCCACCTCGGCTTCACGCCGCAGACGGTGAACGCGCTGGGCGGCTTCAAGGTGCAGGGCCGCGACGAGGCCGGTGCGGCGCGCATCAAGCGCGAATCGATGGAGCTGGTCGAGGCCGGTGCGGCCATGCTGCTGTACGAGATGGTGCCGGCCGCGCTGGCCGCCGAGATCACGTCCGCCTCGCCGGTGCCCGTCATCGGCATCGGCGCCGGCGTGGGCTGCTCGGGCCAGGTGCTGGTGCTGCACGACATGCTCAACATCACACCGGGCAGGAAGCCCCGCTTCGTCAAGGACTTCATGGCCGGCAAGGACTCCGTGTTGGCCGCCGTGAAGGGCTATGTGGACGAGGTGAAGGCCAAGACCTTCCCGGTCAACGAAGTGCACGGGTTCTGACATGCAGGTCATCCACACCATTCCCGAGCTGCGCGACGCCCTCGCTTCGCAGCGCCAGCGCGGCTTCGTGCCGACCATGGGGAATCTGCACGAGGGCCACCTGGCCCTCGTGACGCAGGCGCGCGAGCTGGTCGGCCCGGCGGGCGCGGTCGTCGCCAGCATCTTCGTCAACCGGTTGCAGTTCGCGCCGCACGAGGACTTCGACACCTACCCGCGCACCTTGGAGCGCGACTGCCAGCTGCTGGAGGGTGCCGGCTGCGACATCGTCTTCGCGCCCAGCGAGAAGGCCCTCTACCCCGAGCCGCAGGGCTACAAGGTGGTGCCGCCCACCGAGCTGGCCGACATCCTCGAAGGCCATTTCCGCCCTGGCTTCTTCACCGGCGTGTGCACCGTCGTGCACAAGCTCTTCAACATCGTGCAGCCGACGCTGGCCGTCTTCGGCAAGAAGGATTACCAGCAGCTGATGGTGCTGCGCCGCATGACGGCGCAGATGGCCTTGCCCATCGCCATCCATGGCGGCGAGACGCGCCGCAGCGCCGAGGGCCTGGCGCTGTCCTCGCGCAACGGCTACCTGAGCGAAGCCGAGAAGGTCGAGGCGCTGCGCCTGTCACGCACCCTCAAGGCCCTGATCGCCCGCTGGCAGGCCGGCGAGCGCGACCTGGCGGCCCTGGAGGCCGACGCGATGCAGGCCCTGCGCGATGCCGGCTGGGCGCCCGATTACCTGACGTTGCGCCGCCAGCACGACCTCGGGGCTGCCGTCGACGGCCAGCCCCTGGTGGCACTCGGCGCCGCGCGGCTGGGCACCACGCGGCTCATCGACAACATCGAACTCAGTTGACGGCGGTCAGCTCGATGTCGAACACCAGGGCGGCGTTGGGCGGGATGGCGCCGTTGCCGGCGCCCGTGCTGCCGTAGCCCAGGCTGGCCGGGATGGTGACGGTGCGCTTGCCGCCCACCTTCATGCCCGTGACGCCGGTCTCGAAGCCCGAGATGACGGCATTGGTGCCCAGCTTGAACGAGAACGTGCCGCTGTCGAACTTGGTGCCGCGGGTGTCGCCGACGCGCACGTCGTACAGGTAGCCGGCGTAGGTCACCGTGGCCGTCTTGCCGGTCTCGGCCGACGCGCCCGTGCCCACCGTGGTGTCAACGATCTTCAGCGCCGTGACGCCGGCCCAGCCATAGGCGTCGTTGCTGTTGGACGGCGTGCCCGAGCTGCTGCCGCCACCGCCACAGGCGGCGAGACCGAGACTGGCGATGAGCGCGCTGGAGGCGAGCAGAAGGGCGGAGCGGCGGGTGCTGAGCAGGGGCATGGGGGAACGACCAAAGGGTGGAACAAAGGTCCGCTCGTGGCGGGCGGCGCGGACTATAGCCAGCGCACGTAAAGGCTTGTAAGCAGAGTCAACAGCGCGCGAAGGCTGGCGTTGAGACCAGCAAGCCGTTCGCCACCGGAGAAGCCCATGCGCCTGCCCACCCGCCTTCTGAGTCTCCTTGCCGCCGTCGGCATGGCCGCCCTGCTCAGTGCCTGTGGCGGCGGCGTCGAGGTCGACATCGGTGGTGGTGGTGGCGGCGGAGGCGGTGGCGGTGGCGGCGGCGGAGGCACGCAATATCCGCGCCCCAATCCCAATCCCAACCCGCCCACGCTGTCCTGCAGCCCGGCCGGCCTGGCCGCGTCGGCGGCGAGCAAATGGGGCACGGTCTGCATGCTGACGAGCAGCGGCGAGATCGTCGTCGAGCTCTACGACAGCTATTCCCCGCAGACCGTTGCCAACTTCTACAAATACGTCGCCGCGGGCTTCTACACGAACACGCTGATCCACCGCGTCGACCGCGACTTCGTCATCCAGGGTGGCGGCTACACCAGCGGCATGGTGACGAAGACGCCGCTCTACGCCCCCATCAGGCTGGAGAGCAACAACGGCCTGTCCAACCTGCGCGGCACCCTCGCCATGGCCCGGCGCAGCGATGCCGACTCGGCCACCAGCCAGTTCTTCTTCAACGTCAACGACAACACCAGCCTGGACTACCAGAACGCCGCCAACCCGGGCTATGCCGTCTTCGGCCGCATCATCTCGGGCCTGAACACGATGGATGCCATCAACGTCGTGCCGACCTACACCTACAGCCCGACGGACATCGAGCCGCGCACCGAGGTGCTGATCTACTGGATGCAGCGCCTGAAGTAGGGCGCCGTCCACCCCGTCGGCTGGCCATTCGTCCGCCTGGCTCGCCGTTTGTCATCCGGGCGCCGCGACCCGCGGGAACGGCGGCAACATGCCCGCCATCGCAACCCTGATGGAGAGACAAGCATGTCGCGTCGCAACCGTTCCTGGATGGGCCTCTTCGGCGCCGCCGTGGCCATCGCCACCGCCCTGCACGTGAGCAACAGCCAGGCCGCGCCGGTCGAGTTCCGCGGTCTGCAGGTCGAGGTCGTCGGCAGCGGCCGTCCGGTGCTGATGATTCCGGGCCTGAACAGCGCCGCCGCCACTTGGACCGAGACCTGCGCCGCGCTGCAGCCCGCCGTGCAATGCCACATCGTGCAACTGCCCGGCTTCGCGGGCGCGCCGGCGGTGACGACGGACGACTTCCTGGGTGGCATGCGCGACCGCCTGCTGGCCTACCTGGACGACCGCAAGCTCGACAAGCCCGTCGTCATGGGCCACAGCCTGGGCGGCGTGCTGGCCCTGCAGATGGCGATCGACAAACCCGCCCGCATCGAGCGCCTCGTCATCGTCGATTCGCTGCCCTTCCTGGCCGGCCTGCGCGGCATGACGCCCGAGGCCGCCAAGGGCGCGGCCGTCGCCATGCGCCAGCAGATGCTGGGCGCCAGCAAGGAGCAGTGGGAAGCCGGCGCCCGCCAAGGAACCATGGGCATGAGCCGCAACCCGGCCAACAACGAGCGCGTCTACGGCTGGAGCCTGGCCAGCGATCGCGCCACCTCGGCCCAGGCCATGTCCGAGCTGTGGGGCGACGACCTGCGCCCGCTGCTGTCGAAGATCACCGCGCCCACCCTGGTGCTCGGCGCCTGGGCGGCCTTCGAGCCCATGGGCTCGACGCTGGAAAGCACCCGGAAGATCTTCGAGGTCCAGTACGCCGGCCTGAGCGGCGCCAAGCTGTCCATGAGCCAGCGCGGCTATCACTTCCTCATGTGGGACGACGCCGACTGGCTGGTCGGCGAGGTCAAGGGCTTCTTGGCGGCCGCCCGGTGAGGGGCCGCGGGGTGGCAGACTCGCGCCCATGGCCTCCCCGCTTCCTCCCATCCGCCGCATCGCCATCACCACCGGCGGCGGCGATGCGCCCGGGCTGAACGCCGTCATCCAGGCCGTCACGCGCGCCGCGCTGCAGCGTGGCTGGACCTGCAGCGGCATCCGCGACGGCTACGACGGCCTGCTGCGCCCCGAGCGCTACCGCCCGGGCGAGGGCTGCATCGAGCTGACGCGCGAACGCGTCGAAGGCATCGCCGCGTTGGGCGGCACGCTGCTGGGCTCCACCAACAAGGGCGACCCCTTCGCCTTCCCCACCCCGCGGGCCGACGGCAGCGTGGCGCAGGTCGACCGTTCGCAGGACCTGCTAGACGCACTGGCCCGCGAGCGCATCGACGCGCTGGTGGCCGTCGGCGGCGACGGGTCGCTCGCCATCGCCCACCGCCTGGCCCAGCGCGGGCTGCGCGTCGTCGGTGTGCCCAAGACCATCGACAACGACCTCGACGGCACGGTCATGACCTTCGGCTTCGACACCGCCGTCGGCTTCGCCAGCGAGTGCATCGACCGCCTGCACACGACGGCCGCCAGCCATCACCGCGTCATCGCCGTGGAGGTCATGGGCCGCTACGCCGGCTGGATCGCGCTGCACGCCGGCCTGGCCGGCGGCGCCCACGCCATCCTGCTGCCCGAGCTGCCCTTCGACCTGGCCCCGGTGGCAGACCTGATTGCCCGGCGCGAGGCCCAGGGCCTGGCCTACTCCATCGTCGTCGTCGCCGAGGGCGCCTACCCCCGCGACGGCGTGCGCGCGCTGTGTGCGCCTGCCGAGGCCGGCCATGCCGAGCGCCTGGGCGGCATGGGTGAGCAGGTGGCCCAGGCGCTGGCGCGGTTGACGGGCAAGGACGCGCGCTGCGTCGTGCTCGGGCATCTGCTGCGCGGCGGCAGCCCGACCGCCTTCGACCGCGTCGCGGCACTGCGCTTCGGCGCCGCCGCCGTGCGGGCGCTGGAGGCCGGCCAGAGCGGCGTCATGGTGGCGCTGGACGGCCGCGACGTGCGCCCCGTGCCGCTGGTCGAGGTGGCCGGCCGCATGAAGGCCGTGCCGCTGGACGGCGACACGCTGGCCACGGCCCGTGACCTGGGCGTCTGCCTCGGCGTGTCGGGCGCCGCTGCAGCCTGACCCTGCCGTCGTGCAGCTCGTCGCAGGCTGCGCGACACCTTGAGGCGGCTCGCCTAGGCTGCGGCCTTCTTCAACTCCGACGACGACGACCCATGACCCGCATCGCCTCCGCCGCCCTCGCCCTGGCCGCTGCCGCCCTGCTCAGCGCCTGCGTGTTCGCTTCGCCCAGCCATGTGCCGCCCGACACGAATGCGGTCGCCAAGATGAGCGAGCAGGCCCTGGCCACCTGCGGTGCCGGCAATGTGAAGGAAGTGAACGCCAAGAGCTTCACCTGCAAGTGAACGCTGCGGGCCTGCGGCCCCAGCTGCGCCCCTATTGCTGAGGAAGCCAAGCGCAGGCGGCTGTGCCATCATCGACCGGCATGAAACCCGCCTGCCTCACTGCCATCTGCGTGCCGCGCCTGTGCGTCCAGGGCCGATGGCCTCGTGCCGCGCGCCATGTCAGCCCTGCGTGACGCGCAAGCGAACTTCGCCGTCGAGTGGCAGGCCTGGACGGCGGGCCGGCACGACCGTCTCGGCGCGCTGATCAACGCCGCCAACCTGCTCGCCGAGCAGGCTCTGGCCGACGGCCAGTCGGAGATCGGCCTGCAGGCCCTCACCCAGGTCAGGCGCGCCAGCCGCGACGCGGGCTCGACCAACGCCGAGTTGTGGGCGCTGCTGAACCTCATCGCGCTGATGCTGTCCGGTGCCGACGGCGCGCCGGCCGACCTGGACGCCGCGATCACCTACGCCTTGCAGGCCTCGCAGCTCGCGGCGCGGCGCACAGGCGCCGACCCCCATGGCTTCGCCGCGCCGCCTGACGAAGCCTTCGCGCAGCAGCTGGGCTGGCTGACGGGGCATGTCTACTACCACCGCGAGGACAGCCGCCTCGCCCGCCAGCTCGCTGGCGGCTGGCTGCACTGGGCGCCGGACGATGCTGCCGCGCTGCGCTTCCTGGGCCTGAGCGCCATGACGTTGCTGCAAGACGCCGAGCTGTCGGCCGCCGAGCGCGAGGCACTGCCGCGCGAGGCGGAGCGCGCCTGGCGGGCGCTTGCCGCCGCGGACCCGCACAACGCGTCGGCCCATGCCAACCTGGCCGGCGCGCTGCTGGCGATGGACCAGGCCGAAGCGGCGCTTGCCGCCGTGAATCGGGCGATCGAACTCGCGCCCGAGGACCTGAAGTACCGCGATTTCCGCGTGAGCATCTACCGCGCCATGGATCGTCCCGGCGACGCCATCGACGACCTGGGCCGGCTCATCCTCATGCTCGAGCAGCGCGGTGCCGCGCAGGCTCCTGCCGAAGCCGGCGAATCGCAGGACATCTCCCGGCGCGCGTACCAGCGGGCGCCGCCGCTGCGCGACCAGCTCGACTTCGCGCTGTTCCAGCGGGCGATGCTTTGCGCCGGTCTGGGGCGCAGGGAGGCGGCGCTGCGCGACCTGGAGCGCGTCGAGCGCGAGAGCGACGATGCCACGGCTGCCCTGGCCTTGCTGCGCAAGGCCGAGCTGCTGGAGGCGGCCGGCGATGCCGCCGATGCGCGGGCGGCGCGCCTGGCCGCCGTCGGCCGCAATCCAGCGGATGCCCAGGCCCGCCTGGCCGCGGCAGGCGACGCGGTAAGGCTCGCGCAGGTCGGCGAAGCCATCGAGCTGGTCGCGCCGATGTCCGTGCATCCCGAGTACGCGGAGGCCGTGATGGACCTGATGCAGCGGGTGCTCGATGGCGCGCCGGACCTGCCCGCCGCGCACAGCCTGCGCGCCGTCGCGGCCGACACGGCCTTGCGCTGCAGCATCGCGCTGGACGAGTACAACTGGCTGCTGGAACGCGATCCGGACGTCGCCTTCCTGCTGTACCGCCGCGGCAAGCTCCTGCTGACGGCCAGCATCGACCCGCGCGAAGCCGCCTGGAACGACGCCCTGAGCCCGTTGCGCATCCGCGATGCGATCAACGACCTGTCACGCGCTGCCACGGCGCAACCTGCCGCGGCGGATGCGCTGCCGCTGCTGCGCTGGCTGATCGACCGGCTGGCGCCGACGCCGCTGTTCGTCGTGCCGCTGATTCATCTGGCCGAGGTGGGCGAGCCGCTCGATGCGGCATGCCCCGGGTTGCGCGACCTGCTGGTGCGCCTGGACGAAGCGGTGACCTGGGGCAACCAGCGCCAGTACTCGCGGTCGGTGCCGGCGCTGCGGCAACTCAAGGAAGACTTTCTGGCCCAGGGCTGGCCGGTGTGCGCCGGCCATTGCGACTCGTACCTGGCCGACAACCTGCTGCGCGTCTTCGAACTGCAGAGCGCGCTCGACCATCTTGAGAGCGTGCGTATGCTGCTGCAGCTGATCAACAGCCCGGCTTCCGGCGTGCTGCAGGAGCAGGCGCAGTCACAGCGCAGCGAGTCGGAGCAGCGCGGCTCGTCGGCCTTCGTCCTGGAGCAGGAATACCGGCTGCTGTATCCGCTGTTCTCGATGGAACTGATGATCAGCAGCGAGCTGATGCGCCTGGATGTACTGGGGCGGCTGGGCCGCAGGGAGGAGTTCCTGGACGTCCTGGACCGCAGCCCGGACCTGGAAGCGCAACCCAACCCCAACTACCTGCAAGGCTTCATCAACCTCGCGGCCCGGCTGCGCGACAACGGCGAGCCGGCACGGGCGCTCGAGCTCGCCGAGCGCCTGGTGCCGATGGCGCAGACACGCCACCAGGCCGCGCTGGCCAATCTTCGCGGCTCGTTGCTGCACGCGCTGGACCGCAAGGACGAGTCGATCGAGGCCTATTTGCAGGCCATGGAGTTCGCGCGCAGCGCCGATCCCTCGCGGCTGCGCGTGGTCGCCGCCAACCTTGCCCAGTTGTTGATCGAGCTCGACCGGCTGGACGAGGCGCGCGAACTCAGCATGCGCGAGCTGGCGTCGCTGGTCGGGCTGAGCGTCATCGACCGCATCGGCTGGCATGTGCTGCGGGCCCGGTTGGCGCAGGAGCAGGGCCAGCTCGACGAAGCCTGGCGGCAGGCGATGGCGGCAATCCGCCTAACCGAAGGGTTCGGCGCCACGCTGCGCGCCGCCGAGCCGCGCCGCACCTGGTATGCGCGCTTCGGCGCCGTGTTCAACCTGGCCATCGAGTTCGCCATTCTTCGCGACGACTCGATGCAGGCGCTGTCCCTCGTCGAACGCACCCGCGCCCGCGAGTCGCTGGACCGCCTGGCCAGCGACGTACCCGTCGTGCCGCCCGCCGCCGTCGCGCTCGTGCAGGCCCGCACTGCGGCGCAGGACCGGCGGCGGCTGCTGCGCCAGCTGGACGCGGAGATGCAGCGCTACGGCATCGGCTATGTCGATGCGGCGAGGCTGGCTGAGCTGCAGGTGCTCGACCCGTCGCTGGCGCTCACGCAGACCAGCGTCGGCGGGCGCCGCACCATGTCGCCCGCGCGGCTGGACGAAGCCATCTCCGACGTGAACGCCGCGATCGAGCGGCTGGACCAGCGCATGGACGCCGCCGTCCTGGCCGCGCGGACCGACGCGCTGGGCCAGGTGCTCGACGCGGCGCAGATCGGAGCACTGCTCGATGACTGATTCGCCCGCCGTCGTCCTGCTGGAGTACTACGGGCTGAACGGCAGCCTCGTCTGCTGGGCCTGGCGCGCCGGCATGGCGGCGGCGCAACCCTTTGCGCTGGATGTCACGGTGGCGGACTTGAATGAGCTTGCCGAGTCGGCGCCCTGGCTGCACCACGCGCCGGCCCCCGAGCCGCAGGCCACGTTGACGGCTCTGCTGGCACCCGCGGCCGAGATCGCGCGCGACGAGGACCTGCTCTGGATCGTGCCCTGGGGGCCCATGCACCAGCTGCCGCTGCACGCGGCCCTGCTGCACGATGGCCGCGCGCTGCTGGAACGCCATCCAGTCGTCTACTCGCCGAGTGCCTCGGTGATGGGCGTGTGCCGCTCGCGACGCCGTGGCGGCTACCGGCAGGCCATCGTGCTGGGTGACACCGCTGGCGATCTCGCCGACGCCCGCGCCGAGGCCGGTGCCGTGGCGGCCCGCTTCGGGGCGCAGGCGCTGCTGGGGCCGCTGGCCACGGTGCAGGCGCTGGACACCGCCCTCGCCGCCGCGGGCGGCACGCTCGACGTGCTGCACCTGGCCTGCCATGCCGCCTTCGATGCCGACGATCCGGAGCGCACCGGCCTGCAGCTCGCGCCCGATGACGCCGCCTCGGGCTGGCTGAGCGCCGAGGAGGTGCGCAAGCGACGCATTGCCGCCGAGCTCGTGGTGCTGAGTGCCTGCGTCAGCGGGCGCACGCAGGTGCAGTCCGGCGACGAGCCCAGCGGCCTGGTGCGCAGCTTCCTGTTCGCCGGCGCGGCCGCCGTGCTGGCCAGCCTGTGGCGCGTCGATGACCTGTCGACGCGGTTGCTCGTCGACGGCTATTACGACGCCTTGCTGCAGCCCGCGCCGCGCTGGCGCAAGGCGCAGGCGCTGCGCCAGGCCGCGCTGGCGCTGCGGCGGCGCACGCTGGGCGAATGGCAGTCGCTGCTGGGCGACGCCGATGCGGAGCGCCTGGCCGTCTTGGCCGCGGCACAAGGCATGGGCGCCGGGCAGCCGGTGTTCGATGCGCCCTACTACTGGGCGCCGTTCATGCTGGTGGGCGACTGGGGTTGAAGAGGATGCAGACGCCATGACCAAACACCCGATGACGGACGTGATCGTCGTGCTGCCCGGCATCATGGGCAGCGTGCTGAAGAAGGGGGACGAGGTCGTCTGGGGCTTCACCCCGGGCGGCATCGCGCGGGCGCTGTGGACCGGCGGCGAGGCGATCGCGCAGGGGCTGATGCTGCAGGACGACGACGACGAGCGCGAGATGCTGGACGACGGCATCCACGCGAGCCAGCTGCTGCCCGACCTCCATCTGCTGCCGGGGTTCTGGAAGATCGACGGCTACAGCCGGCTGTGCGAGCGGATCGAGTCGCGCTTTGACGTCACCTACGGCGAGAACTACTTCCACTTCCCCTACGACTGGCGGCGCAGCAACCGCAGCTCCGCGCGTCGGCTGGCGCGGCTGGCCGGCGAATGGCTGCGGCGCTGGCGCGGCGCCGGGCACCCGAATGCGCGGCTGATCCTGCTGGCGCATTCGATGGGCGGTCTTGTCGCCCGCCACTACCTGCATGTGCTCAAGGGGGCCGAGGTCACGCGCGCCCTCATCACCTTCGGCACGCCTTATCGCGGCGCACCCAAGGCGCTGGACGTGCTGGCCAACGGTCTGCGCATGGGCTCCGTCGCGCTCGGCGCGTTGACGCAGTTCGTGCGCAGCTGCACGTCGGTCTATCAGCTGCTGCCCATCTATCCCGTGCTCACCCGCAGCGACGGCCCGGCGCAGCGCGCCGGCGAGGTCCAGGGGCTGCCGCATGTCGACGCCGCGCGGGCCGCCGCCGCCCTGGCCTTCCATGCCGAGATCCGCGCCGCTGCAGAGAGCCGGCCGCGGGGCTATGCGCTGTTCCCCGTCGTCGGCATCACGCAGGCCACGCTGCAGTCGGCGCGCCTGCACGGCGGGCAGTTGGTGGCGCACCAGCATCTCGGCGGCGAGGACCTGACGGGCGACGGCACGGTGCCCCGCGTGGCGGCTTTGCCACCGGAGGACGGCAGCGGCGCCGGGGCCATGTACACGGCGGCGCTGCACGGTGCGCTGCAGAACAGCGATGCGGTGCTGGACCATGTCGAAGGCGTCATCACTGGGCTGTCGATCAACCTGGGCAAATACCTGGCCACGGATGGGCGCGCACCGCTGTCGCTGGAGATGCCGGACATGCTGTTCGGCGACGAGCCCCTGCCCCTGCGCGTGGGCGCCGACCAGCCGGGACGCCTGCTGGAGGCCCGCGTCATCGACAGCACGAGTGGTCTGCAGGTGGCCGCCGCTCGCCTGGCCGATCGCGACGACGGCGACTACGTGACCCGCTTCGCGCCGCTGCCGGCGGGGTCGTATCGCGTCGAGGTGGCGGGCGAAGGCGTGCAGCCGATTGCCGACGCCGTGGGCGTGGTGGGGCAGCGCTGATGGCGGCGGTGCACGCCCTGTCGGCGCGGCAAAGCGGCGCCGCCGCGCGCCGGCTGCTGCAGCGGCTGCCGGTGACTGCCTGGCTTGTCGTCGTGAGCGAGGGCGCCGGCGACGCAGCGAGCCAGCTCCATGCCTGGCGCGTGCACGAGCTCCTGAAACTGCTGGCCGGAGGAGATGCCTCGTTCGACGCGGCCACGCTGGCACAGGCGCTGGACCTCGGGCGGCAGCCGGCGAGCCCGGTGACGGACCGCTGGGGCCGGCCGGCCGCCGGTTTCGTGCAGGGCTCGGGCACGCGGTGCGTCGTGCTGAACGAGACCCAGCAGCCGGTCGACGTGATCGAGTGCGCCGCGCCCGCGGCGGGCCGCTTCGGCGGCACGACCCGCGAGGCGCCGATGGCGCCCTTGGCGCCGCCCGAGATCGCCCGGCCGGTGGCACCCGTGCCCGCTTCGGACGACTTCCAGGCCTCCGTGTGGCTGCAGGCCAAGGCACCGCAGTCGATGCGCCAGGGCGGCGAGGACATCGTGGAGGTCTTCATCGCGCGCCGCGGCCCCGTGTTGCCGGGCGTGCCGGGGCTGAAGACCTCGGCCAGCACCGCCAGGCCCGTGACGGTGCTGCTGAGCGTGCTGGGCGACGCGATCGAGGTGACAGGGCCGAAATTGCTGCGCCTGGCCGTCCCGCAGGGCGATCAGCCGGAACCCGGGGCCTTCGAGATCCGCGCCTTGCGTGAAGGTACGACCGAGCTGGCGGTTGTCTTCCGCCAGGATGGCCGCGAGCTGGGCCAGCTGCGCCTGTGGGTGCATGTCGGCGCGCTGGTGCTGCCGCGCGCCAGCGCCCAGGCGGCCGGCGCGCCCAGGGGCAGCGCGGCGGAGCCCCCCATGCTGTGGCTGGACGTCGAGCCTGTCACGGCCGGTGCCGAGCGGCGCTACCGCTACCGCGTGACGAGCAAGGCGCTGGACCTGGATCACGCCGAGTTCCTGTCCGCGCCGCTGCTGGACCGCGACGGCGGCGCGGCGGCGTCGGAGCTGGCTTTTGTCCAGCGCACCTACGAACGGCTGTCGAACAAGGTGCTGCGCAGCCCGCTGCAGGCCCGGACCTTCGACGCCGAGCTGCGAGCCAGCGCCGAGGATCTGTGCACCCAGCTGCTGCCCGCCGAGCTGCGCCAGCTGCTGTGGCGCGAGCGCGAGCGCGCCGGCACCATCCGCCTTATGTCCTGGGAGCCCTACGTGCCCTGGGAGCTGCTCAGGCTGCACGACCCGGGGCGCACGAGCGACGACGACCGCTACCTCGGCGAGCATGGGCTCGTGCGCTGGCTGAGCGGGCGCGGTGCGGTGCGTGAACTGGCACTCGACCACTGGAGCTACCTGGCCGCGACCTACCCGAACAACCCGGCGGACGACGTGGTCGAGGACGTCGCCTACTTCACGCAGGAGCTGCCGAAGCGCCAGATCGCGCCGACGCGCATTCCCGCCGACTTCGACGCCCTGGCCGAGGCTCTGGAGCATCCGACCTATGACGTGCTGCATCTGGCCTGCCATGGCGACGCCGAGCAGGGCCAGATCGACGAGGCGACGCTCTACATCACGGACGAGCTGGTCAAGGGGCGCGTCAGCCCCGTCGGGATTAGCGCGCGCATGCTGGGCAGCGTGGCCCGGCTGGAGGCGCGCCGGCCCCTCGTGTTCCTGAACGCCTGCGCGGCCGGGCGCATGGGCCTGAGCCTCACGGCCTGGGGGGGCTGGCCGAGGCGTCTGATCGACCGCGGCGCGGGCGCCGTCGTCGGCGCGTCGTGGCCGGTGCGTGACCGGGCGTCGAACGCGTTCGCCACGGCCTTCTACGATTCGCTGCTGGACGGCAGCACACTGGCCGCCGCATCGCTGGCGGCCCGGCAGGCTTCGATGGCCAGCGGCGACGCCAGCTGGCTGGCCTTCAAGGTGTTCGGCGACCCGCTGGCCCGCCGCGTGCAGCGCTGATCAGGCCTTCAGGTATTCCGCCTTCGTCCCCAGCCAGCGCCTCACCTGCGCGGCGGCGGCGGCGGGGTCGCGGTCCAGCAGCTCGGGGGCCAGACGGCGCGCGGCCACCAGCAGCGGTGCGTCCTCCTGCAGGTCGGCAAACCGCAGCAGCTCGGCGCCGCTCTGGCGCGAGCCCATGAACTCGCCCGGGCCGCGGATGTCCAGGTCGCGGCGCGCGATCTCGAAGCCGTCGGTCGTCTCGGCCATGGCCTTCAGGCGCGACTTGCCGGTGTCGGACAGCGGCGGGCTGTAGATCAGCACGCACACACTCGCCTTCGCCCCCCGCCCCACGCGGCCGCGCAGCTGGTGCAGCTGCGCCAGGCCGAAGCGCTCGGCATGCTCGATCACCATCAGGCTGGCGTTGGGCACGTCCACGCCCACCTCGATGACGGTGGTGGCCACCAGCACGCTCATCGCGCCGCTGGAGAACTGGGCCATGACGGCGGCCTTGTCGGCCGGCGACATGCGGCCGTGCAGCAGGCCCACGTTCGTGCCGGCCAGCGTCGCGCTCAGCTCGGCGTGCGTCTCGGTGGCGTTGCGCAGGTCCACCGCCTCGCTTTCCTCCACCAGCGGGCAGACCCAGTAGACCTGGGCGCCGTCGGCCACCGCGCCGCGGATCTTGTCGATGACGTCGTGGCGCTTGGACTCGGTGAACAGCTTGGTCACGATGGGGCTGCGGCCGGGTGGCAGCTCGTCGATGGTGGAGACGTCCAGGTCGGCGAAGTAGGTCATCGCCAGCGTGCGGGGAATCGGCGTGGCGCTCATCATCAGCAGATGAGGTTCGAGGTCCATCGCCTTGAGCTTGTTGCGCAGCGCCAGCCGCTGTGCGACGCCGAAGCGGTGCTGCTCGTCGATGATGGCCAGGCCCAGCCGGGCGAAGCGCACCTTGTCCTCGATGACAGCATGGGTGCCGATGACGAGCTGGGCCTCGCCCGAGGCGGCCGCGTCCAGCATGGCCTGGCGGGCCTTGCCCTTCACGCTGCCGGTGATCCAGGCCACCTTCAGCCCCAGCGGCTCCAGCCACTGCACCAGCTTGCGGAAATGCTGCTCAGCCAGGATCTCGGTGGGCGCCATCAGCGCGCACTGCCAACCGGCGTCGATGGCCACCGCCGCGGCCAGCGCGGCCACCACCGTCTTGCCCGAGCCCACGTCGCCCTGCAGCAGGCGGTGGGTGGGCTGGGGGCGGGCCAGGTCCTGTGCGATCTCCTCCGACACGCGCCGTTGCGCACCGGTCAGCTCGAAGGGCAGGGCGGCCAGCAGCTTCTCGTGCAGGCCGCCCGGCCGCGTGCGCAGGGCGGGGGCCACCAGCAGCGCCCGCTCGCGCTGGGCCTGCAGCTGCGACAGCTGCTGGGCCAGCAGCTCCTCGAACTTGAGGCGGTGCCAGGCCGGATGATGGTGCTCGTGCAGCGCGTCCTGCGAGGCGTCCGGCGGCGGGTGGTGCAGGTAGTTCAACGCGTCCTTCAGCGTCGGCAGCCCGCGCGGCACGACGCCGGCCGGCAGGATCTCGCGCAGGTCGGCCCGCGCCAGACCCGAGGCCACGGCCTTGCGCAGATAGGCCTGGGGCAGCTGGGCCGAGGCGGGGTAGACGGGGGTGAGGGACGTGGCCAGCGGCGTGCCGTCGTCCACCACCTTGACGACCGGGTGCACCATCTCGCGGCCGAAGAAGCCCACGCGCGCCTCGCCGCGCACGCGCAGCCGGGCTGCGGCCGACATCTGCTTCTGCTGCGACGGGTAGAAGTGCAGGAAGCGCAGCAGCAGCGTGCCCGAGTCGTCCTTCAGCCGCACCAGCAGCTGGCGGCGGCTGCGCAGCTCGACCTGGCAGTCGACGACGACGCCTTCCACTTGCGCCGGCTCGCCCTCGCGCAGCGCGGCGATGGGGGTCAGCCGCGTCTCGTCCTCGTAGCGCATCGGCAGATGCAGGGCCAGGTCGATGTCGCGCACGAGGCCGAGCTTTTCCATGGCCCTCTGGGGCGCGGATTTCGGCGCGGACGGGGGCTTGTCCAGGGGCGGCGGCGGCGCGGTCATGGCCGGCATTCTGGCGGCATGGAATAGTTGGTGGCCCCCGCGTGTTTACCGTCATGTCCCTTCAACTCTTTCGGGCTCCGACATGAACCTCCGCCTTCTGAGCGCCGCCGCGGCGCTGCTGATCGTTACCGCCTGCGCGTCCACGCCGCCGGCCCCTGCCAACGTGGCCGACGGCGTCTTCGTCGGCGCCAACGGCATGACGCTCTACACCTTCGACAAGGACGCCGCCGGCAGCGGCAAGAGCGTTTGCAACGGCCCCTGCGCCGCCAACTGGCCGCCGCTGGCCGCGGCCGCCGGTGCGGCCGCCAGCGGCGACTGGACCGTCATCACCCGCGACGACGGTGCCCGCCAGTGGGCCTACAAGGGCAAGCCGCTGTATTTCTGGGCCAAGGACCAGAAGCCCGGCGACCGCAGCGGCGACGGCTTCAACAAGGTCTGGCAGCTCGCCAAGCCCTGACATCGGACGCTCGGCGTGGCCGTCGAACAGCTGCTTGCCCACATCCCGGCCCTGCGCCGGTATGCCCGGCTGCTGACCGGCGACGCCACGCGGGCCGACGACCTGGTGCAGGACACGCTGGAGCGCGCCTGCCGCAAGTGGAGCCTGTGGCGCCCCGGCACGGCGCTGCGGTCGTGGCTGCTGTCCATCATGCACAACCTGCACCTCAACCAGTTGCGCGACTGGCACCTCGACGACGGTCACGCGGCGCTGGACGGGCTGCCCGAGCGGCCCGACCCGGCCGCGCCGGCCGGCGAGCGGCTGGACCTGGAACGCGCCCTCGCCGCGTTGCCGCCGGGCCAGCGCGCGGTGCTGCTGCTGGTGATCGTCGAGGAGTACACCTACGCCGAGGCCGCCGAGATCCTGGGTGTGCCGGCCGGCACCGTCATGTCGCGCCTGCATCGGGGGCGTGAAGCCTTGCGGCTGCGCCTTGCGCCGGCGGCGCGCGCCGGTGCCCAGATCGTGCCCCTGACGCGGATGAAGCGATGAGTTCCCCCACCCCCCCCACCGACGCCGCCTCTCCGCCCGCGCTGTCCGCCGAGGAGGCCCGGCTGCATGCCTTCGTCGACGGTCTGCTGCCGCCCGAGGAGCGCGTGGCCGTGCTGGAGCAGCTGGGCGCCGACCCAGAGGCCGCAGCCCGCGTGGCCCAATGGCAGGCCCAGCGCCAGGCGCTGCGGGGCCTGGCGCGCGACTGGCCGCTGGACGACACGCCCCCCGAGCTCGGCGGCATCGTGCTGCGCGCAGCCGCGTCCCAGCGCTGGCGCGGCCATCTGCCCCAGGCCCTGGCCGCGGGCCTGCTGCTGGCGCTGGGCCTCACAGGCGGCTACCAGTGGGGGCGCCACGACGCTGGCGCCCCGGCTTGGCCGGCCGCCTCCTTCGCCGGCCGTGCTGCGGGCGTGCCCGAGTTCGCCCGTGAGGCCGGTGTGGCCTTTGCCGTCTACAGCGCCGAGAAGCGCCATCCGGTGGAGGTGTCGGCCGCCGAGCAGGCCCACCTCGTGCAATGGCTCAGCAAGCGCCTCGGCCGCCCGCTCAAGGTGCCCGTGCTGACCGACCGCGGCTACGCCCTGCTGGGCGGCCGCCTGCTGCCCGGCGACGCGGCGCAGCCCGGCAGCCCGCGCGCCCAGTTCATGTACGAGAACGCCGATGGCGACCGGCTGACGCTGTACGTGGCCGTGTTCGCGCCGGGCGCCACGCCGGCGGGCGCTGAGTTCCGGCTGCTGCAGCAGGATGGCCGCACGACGCTGTACTGGGCCGACGGCGAGTTCGGCTATGCGTTGAGCGCCCAGCCCTCCACGGAGCTGCAGCCGCTGGCGCAGCGCGTGCACCAGCAGCTCGCCGGCTGATCGCGTTCAGCGGAAATAGCGCTGCCGCAGTTTCTCGTAGCGCCCGTCGCGCTTGAGCGCGTCCAGCGCCGCCTGCAGCCGGCGCACCAGGGCCGGGTCGGCGTCGGGGCGCAGGCCGTAGAAATAGCTGCGCGTCGCGTCCTGTTCCATCACCGGCTGCAGCGTGCCGTAGGGCAGCTGCAGCTGGCGCAGGTTCCAGGCGGCGGCCCAGTCCAGCAGGGCCACGTATTCCATGCGGCCGGCGAGCAGCTTGCGCACGTTGGTGGCGTCGTCCAGGCCGTGCTCCAGCTGCTGGCCCGGCTTGAGCCCGGCGGCCTGCAGCTGCTTGTCGGCAGCGGAGTCGCGCACGACGCCGATGCGGGCGCCGCCCAGCTCGCTCAGCTGCGTCAGCTGCAGGTCGCCGCGGCTGGCCAGCTTGTAGAGCAGGATGCGGCGTTGCGCGATCGGCCCCACCCACTGGAACTGGGCCTCGCGCTCGGGCGTGCGTGTCAGCGAGAACAGCACGCTGCGGGCGTTGGCCTCGGCCGCCTGCATGGCGCGCTGCCAGGGCAGCACCTGCAGCTCCAGCTTGATGCCGGCCTGCACCGCCATCATGCGCAGCAGCTCGACGCTGAAGCCCTGCGGGCCGCCGTCGTCCTGGTAGTTCAGCGGCGGCAGATTTTCCGTGATGCCCAGCAGCACGGCCTCGTCGGCGACGGCGGGTCGCGCAGCGAGGAGGGCGGGCAGGGCGAGGCAGGAGCGGCGTTTCACGTCGGCAAGGGCTGGGTCCGGGCGAGTCTAGGTCGCCAGGATGACAAGCCTTTGCAGCCGGCGGCTGCGGGCGTGCGATTTCCCGCGGCCGGCCGTCTCGGCGCCGGCTCAGCTCGGTGTGGGCACGCCGGCCATGCGGTCGTGGGCGAGGAAGAACTGGCGCGCCATCGCCAGCAGCTGGCCCTGGCTCAGCTCGGCGGCGGGACGGTAGTCGGCGATGCGCGGAGCCAGCCTGGGCCGGTGGGCCTCGACGTAGTGGCGGAACTGGCTGATGACGATGTGCGAGCCCGTCACCAGTACCTCGGGCGTGTCCTGCACGGCCTGGCAGATGGCTTCGAACAGCGCGTGTTCGGCGTGCTCGTCATGGCCATGGGCGCGCCGGTCATGCGGCTCGATGCGGGCAGCGTGCACCTGATGGGCGTCGAAATGCAGCACCTGGGCGTGGTGGTGGTCGAGGTGGACGACGGCGTGGAACATCTGGGATCTCCTGGGGGATGTCAGTGGGCGGCTTCGGCAGTGGTCTGGCAGTCGACGCAGCGCAGGGCCTGGGGCTGGCGCTGCAGCCGGTCGAAGGGAATGACGGCGGCGCAGTCGACGCAGCGGCCGTAGCCGGGCGTCTTCAGCCGCAGCAACGCGTCGTCGATGGCCTGCAGTTCGGCCAGCAGGTGGTCGTCGCGCGCCTGGTCGAGCTCGCGGTCGGCCCCGTGCTCGCGCAGGTCATGGGGGTCGTCCGCCAGCAGCGCGGCGGCATGGGCAATGCGGTCGCCGCCTTCGCGCTGGGCCTGCAGCGCGGCCTGGGCACGCTGGCGCGCGATCTGCAGTTCGTTTTCCAGCAGGGCGTGCTGTCCGGGGGTGAGGGCAGTGGTCATGGAAGCTCCTTGTGCTCATGCTGGCACCGCGCCGGCGGCACTGCCTTGAGCTGCGTCAAGCCGGGGCGATGGGAGAATCCGCCTCCCCTTTGGTTTGGCACGGGTCTGTCCGGCCCTCAAGCGCTCATGAGCCACCCCGCCCCGCCGGCCCACACGGTCGCCGATTTCGATTTCGACCTCCCCCCCGAGCTGATCGCCCAGCACCCTGCCGCCGAGCGCAGCGCGTCGCGCCTGCTGGATGCCACGGGCACGGAGCCGGTGGACCGCGTGTTCCGCGAGCTGCCGGAGCTGCTGGCGCCGGGCGACCTGCTGGTGTTCAACAACACGCGCGTCATCAAGGCACGCCTGTTCGGCATGAAAGCGACCGGCGGCTCGGTCGAGGCCCTGGTCGAGCGCGTGCTGCCGGGCACGCAGGAGGTCTGGATGCATCTGCGCGCCAGCAAGAGCCCCAAGCCGGGCAGCCGCGTGCGTTTTGCCGATGCCTTCGATGCCGAGGTGCTGGGCCGCTGCGGGCCCGACAACGGGCTCTTCCACCTGCGCTTCGCCGGCGACCCGTTCGCGCTGCTGGAGGCGCATGGCCATGTGCCGCTGCCGCCCTACATCGCCCATGCCGACAGCGACGATGACGAGCGCCGCTACCAGACCGTGTTCGCCAAGGAGCCCGGTGCCGTGGCCGCGCCCACGGCGGCACTGCATTTCGACGAGGCCTTGCTGGCTCGCCTGGCGCAGCGCGGCGTGGAGCGCGCGCATGTGACGCTGCATGTGGGGGCCGGCACCTTCCAGCCGGTGCGCGTCGAGAAGCTCGACGAGCACAAGATGCACAGCGAATGGTTCGAGGTGCCGCAGGCCACGGTGGATGCCGTCGCTGCCTGCCGCATGCGGGGCGGCCGTGTCGTCGCCGTCGGCACGACGACGTTGCGCGCCCTGGAGTCTGCTGCGCGTGGCGGCGAGCTGCAGGCCGGCGCCCGCGAGACCGACATCTTCATCACGCCGGGCTTCGAGTTCCGCGTGGTGGATCGGCTGGTCACCAACTTCCACCTGCCCAGGAGCACGTTGATGATGCTGGTGAGTGCGCTGGCCGGCCATGAGCTGGTCATGGCGCTGTACCGCTACGCCATCGCGCAGCGCTACCGCTTCTTCAGCTACGGCGACGCGATGCTGCTCTCGCGGGCCCAGGCCACGCGGCCCTGAGCGGCTTCGTCGACGGCCGCCGTGAAGGCTGCCCGCGCCGTGACTGGCAGGGTGAAGCGCATGTGCACGCGGGCCTCGTGCCGCGCGTCGACGAGCTGCGCCCCATGCTGCTCGGCCAGCCGGCGCAGCCGGCCCTCCAGCTCGTAGGGCAGCTCGCAGCCCAGTTCCACCTGCGCCACGCGTTCGACCTTCTCGGCTGTCAGCAGCGCCTGGGCGATGCAGTCGGTGTAGGCCCGCACCAGGCCGCCGGCGCCGAGCTTGACGCCGCCCCAGTAGCGCACGGCGGTCGCCAGCACGCCGTCCAGGCCCTGGTGGCGCAGCACGTCCAGCATGGGCCGGCCGGCGGTGCCGCCGGGCTCGCCGTCGTCGTTGGCGGCCGAGTGGCCGCCGGCCAGCAGCGCCCAGCAGACGTGGGCGGCGCCGGGATGTTCGGCGCGCAGCGCCGCGACGCGGGCCAGCGCCGCCGCGCGGTCGGCGCAGGGCTCCACGCGGCCGAGGAAGCGGCTCTTCTTGACGACGAGTTCGTGCAAGGCCGGGGCGGCCAGGGTCAGGGACATGGCGCGATTGTCCGCGCGCCCTGCCGTCAGTCGCCGGTGTACATGGCCCCGCGTGCGGCCTTCTCGCCCAGGTGACGGCGCAGGATGTCGAGGACGCTGCCGTCGGCCAGCATGGCCTGCAGTGCGCGGCGCAGGCGCAGGCGGTCTGCCTCCGGCATGGCGTGGGCCATGGCCAGCGCGACGGCGCTGCGCTCGCCCGGCGTGACGTCGACGGCCACCAGTTCGTCGGGGTCGTCGAAGGCGGCCATGGCCGTGCCCCAGCTACTGGGCAGGGCCAGCAGCGCATCGGCCCGGCCAGCGCGCAGCATGCGCGCGGCGGTCTTGAAGTCGCCGGTCTCGATCAGGCGCCCCTGGCTGCGCAGGCGCAGCACCCAGGCGTCGATGGTCGGGCCGTGCACGTAGCCGCGCACGTCGAGCAGCTTCAGCGCCGTGTCGGCCTCGAAGGCCGGGATGTTCTGCACACGCGCCGCCAGCTCGCGGCGCATCAGCACGTGATAGCGGCCCTGGGCATAGGGGACCATCTCGGCGATCTCGCGCCGCTCGGGGCTGGGAATGGCCGACAGCGTCAGCTGCACCAGGCCGCGGCGCATCTGGTCCCAGATGCGCACGCGCGACTCCACCACCGTACGCAGCTGGCAGCCGGAGCGGCGCGACAGCTCGTCGAACATGTCCTTGTCGATGCCGCTGGGGCCCAGCCTGGGGTCTTCGTAGTAGAAGCGGGCGTAGGGATACAGCGCGGCGGTGTAGGGCCCGCAGGCCTGGGCGGCCAGGCCGGTCCAGGCCAGCAGTAGTCCGGCCAGCAGGGCGTGGGTCGGCGCTTGAAGCATGTGCCGATAGTGGGTGTAGACGGGATTCGCGTCCAGCCTAGTGCGAGGGGATGAAGCCTGGCATCGATTGCAACCCTGATGCCAACCCCGCTGCGACAATCACGCCCCCATGCTGAAGTTCGAACTCCTCAAGACCGAAGGCCGCGCGCGCCGTGGCACGCTCACGCTCAACCACGGCGTCGTGCAGACGCCCATCTTCATGCCCGTGGGCACCTACGGCACGGTCAAGGGCGTCACGCCTCGTTCGCTGCAGGAGATGGGCGCGCAGATCATCCTCGGCAACACCTTCCACCTGTGGATGCGGCCGGGCCTGGACGTGGTCAGGCAGTTCGGCGGCCTGCACCGCTTCGAGAGCTGGACCAAGCCCATCCTGACCGACTCCGGCGGCTTCCAGGTCTGGAGCCTGGGCGCGATGCGCAAGATCAGCGAGGAAGGCGTCAAGTTCGCCTCGCCCGTGAACGGCGACAAGCTGCTGCTGACCCCCGAGGTCAGCATGCAGATCCAGACGGTGCTGAACAGCGACATCGTCATGCAGTTCGACGAGTGCACGCCCTACGAGAGCAAGGGTGTGCTCACCACCGAGCGCGAGGCCAAGTCGTCGATGGAGCTGAGCCTGCGCTGGGCCAAACGCTGCATCACCGAGTTCAACCGGCTGGAGAACCCCAACGCGCTGTTCGGCATCGTGCAGGGCGGCATGTTCACCCACCTGCGCGATGCGTCGCTAGCGGGGCTCGCCGAGCTGGACCTGCCGGGCTACGCCATCGGGGGCTTGAGCGTGGGCGAGCCCAAGGCGGAGATGCAGCGCATCCTCGAACACACCGGCCACCAGCTGCCGGCCAACAAGCCGCGCTACCTGATGGGCGTGGGCACGCCGGAGGATCTGGTGGAGGGCGTGAGCCAGGGCATCGACATGTTCGACTGCGTGATGCCCACCCGCAACGCGCGCAACGGCCATCTGTTCACGCGCTTCGGCGACCTGCGCCTGCGCAATGCCCGCTACAAGGCCGACGAGAAGCCGGTGGACGAGACCTGCACGTGCGAATGCTGCACCGGCTTCAGCCGTGCCTACCTGCACCACCTGGACCGCTGTGGCGAGATGCTCGGCCCGATGCTGACCAGCATCCACAACCTGCACTACTACCTGGCTCTGATGCAGGAGATGCGCGACGCGCTGGACGCCGGCCGTTTCGAGGCCTGGCGGGCCCGGTTCCACGCCGACCGCGCGCGCGGGGTCTGACCTTCGTCACCGGCCGGGCTGCCCGCTGAAGATGGCCGCATGCTGAAGTTCCTTCTCGCCCCGCTGCGCTGGCTGTTCCGCGTCGTCTTCGCGCTGCTCATCCTCTTCGAGGAATGGGGCTGGGAGCCGCTGCGGCGGGCCTTCGCGCTGCTGGCCCGGCTGCCGGTCATCCGGCAGGTCGAGGTCCTGCTCAAGCGGCTGCCGCCGCGCTGGGCCTTCGTCGTGCTGCTGCTGCCCAGCCTGCTGATCCTGCCCGTCAAGCTCGCGGCGCTGTGGCTGGTGGCCCAGGGGCGCATCGTGCTGGGCGTGGGCGTCGTCATCGCGGCCAAGCTGGTCGGCACGGCCTTGCTGGCCTGGCTGTTCCAGCTCATCCAGCCGGCGCTGATGCAGCTGCCCTGGTTCGCCCGCCTGCATGCGCGCTGGACCGCCTGGAAGACCGAGCTGCTGGCCTGGGTGCGCGCAAGCGCCGTGTGGCGCACGGCGCGGGCCATGAAGGCCGGCCTGCGCCGCCGCTGGCGGCGGGTCCTGCGTCGCGCCTAGGGTGCGGGGATCGTCGGCAGCCGCACCGTCACGCGCGTGCCGCGCTGCGGTTCGCTGGCCAGATGCAGCGTGCCGCCCATCAGCTCGACGATCTCCTTGACGATGGCCATGCCCAGGCCCGTGCCGGGAATGGCGCCGGACTTGTCGGCGCGGTAGAAGCGCTCGGTGACGTGGGCCAGTTCCTCGGGCGTCATGCCGATGCCCTCGTCCTCGATCTCGATGCCCGCATGACCCGCGGCCGGGGGCAGCACGCGCACGCTTACGCGGCCCCCGCCGGGCGAATACTTGTAGGCGTTGGACAGCAGGTTGCGCAGCGCCTGGCCCAGCTTGCTGGCGTCCACCTGCACCCATGGCGCCGGCTCGCACAGCTGCAGCTCGGCGGGCGCGCGGCCCTCAGGGGCGCCGAAGTCGCCGACGGTCTGGCGCACCAGGTCCCGCAGGCAGACCGGCGCGAACTCGAAGTCCAGCGCGCGGCGTGACTCGATGCGGGCCAGGTCCAGCAGCTCGTTGAGGATGTCCACCATGGCCTTGCTCTGGCGGTGGATGCGCTGCAGCAGGTCGGCCTGCACCTCGGGCTTCATCGTGCGGTGCAGCAGCAGCTCGGAGAAGCCGAAGATGCTGGTCATCGGCGTGCGCAGCTCGTGGGCCGCGGTGGTCAGGAACTCGCTCTTCAGGCGGTCCAGCTCGAACTGCTGGCTGACGTCGCGGATATGCAGCATCTGCGAGGTCTGGGCACCGCCGCCGTCGTGCAGCGCGAAGCTCAGGATGCGCGGCATGGGCCGGGCCATCTGCACGGTGCGCGGCTGGTCGCGCAGGTCCTGCAGGCGCAGCGGGCGCTGGCTGTCGGCATGCTCGATGCGGCCCTGCAGCAAGGCCTCCAGGCCGGCCTCGTCCTGGCCCAGCACCTGGCGGTTGCCCAGCGCCGTCAGCAGCGCGCAGGCGGGGCTGACGTACTGCACGCGCCGCTCGGCGTCGAAGGAGATGAAGCCGTCGGGGCTGAGGTTGAAGATGGCGTGCAGCTGGTCGGCCTGCAGGCGCAGGCGCACGACGAGGTCGCCCACCTGGCGCGACAGGGCTTCCACGGCGTTCACCTGCCGGGCGTCGGCCGGCGAGCCTGCCGAGCCAAGCAGCTCGCTCATGGTCTGCATCGCGTGGGCGCGCGCGGCCAGCTCGGCGCGCAGCTGGTCTTCCAGCGCCTGCTGCTCGGTCACGTCGCGCAGCACGAGCACGGCACCGGCGGCCTCGCCCTGCTCGTCCCGCACCAGCGTCAGGCTGGCTTCCAGCACCTGGTCGCCGCGCTCGAAGCGGCGGCCGTGCCACCCTTCGCCCGGCGCCTGCAGGCCCTCGGCGAGTTCGGGCAACAGGCCGGCGACCGGTTGCCCTAGCAAGGCCTGGCTGGGCTGGCCCAGCAGATGACCCAGCACCGGGTTGGCCAGCACGACCTCACCCGGGCGGTTCACGGCCGCCACGCCCTCGGCGATCGATGCCAGCGTGACGGCGGCCTGGGCGCGCTCGGCCTGCAGCGAAGCGGCCACCTGATTGAGGACCTCGAAGGTGCGCTGGAACTCCAGCGGCGCCTCGACGGCGCTGAGCGGCTGGATCTGCGATTCGCCCTGGCGCAGCTGGGCGCCGAGCGTCTGCAGCCGCGCCAGATGCCCCAGCCAGCGCCGCAGCGGCCACCAGACGAGGGCCGCGCCGGCCAGCAGGCCGAACAGGGCAAGGGCCAGGCCCATGCGCATGACCTGCCAGATGTCGGCCGCGATGCGCTCGCTCCAGATGTGCAGCCGGGTGATGCCGTAGTCGCGGCCGCCGACGACCAGCGGCGCGCTGACGGCGTCCAGCTCGGCCGCCACGCGGTGCACCAGCCAGTCCGGCGGCGTCGGGCTGGGGCGGTCCTGGCGCACGACCTCGATGCGCACGCCCTTGAGGTCGATGAAGGCGGCACGCTCGAACAGCGGGTGGGCGATGGCGCGGTCCAGCGTGCGCTTGATGGTGTCGTAGTCGCCGATGACGGCGGCATCCGACACGGCCGGCGTCAGCAGCGCCGACAGCGCCTGCGAGCCGGCCTCGGCATCGTCCAGGTTCGAGCGGATCTCGTAGGCCAGGAAGGCGCCGAAGCCCAGCATCCCCAGCAGCAGCAGGGCTGCCAGATAGAGCAGCATGACCCGGCTCAGCAGCGAGCGGGGCAGCAGGGCGGCGAGGCTGCGCATCGGGGGTCGCAGTCGGCGCCGGGGATCAGCGCAGCGCCACGGGGGCCGTCTGGTAGAAACGTCGGTAGGAGGCGTACTCGCGGCCGTCGGAGGCGATGAAGACGGCATCCGGGGGCAGGCCGATGAGCTTGTTGGCGCTGGCCAGGATGTCGCGGCCCTGCGGGTCGCTGGCCATGCCGACGAAGGCCCGTGCCACGGCCTGGGCGTCGCGCTCGGGCACCTTGGGCGCCACCATCAGCGCGAGGTCGTGATAGGGCTCGGAGTTCCACAGCACGCGGAACTTGCGGCCCTCGCGCTTGGTGTAGCCCTCGACGAGCTGGGAGTTGGCGCCCACGGCCGCCACCTTGCCGCTGAAGAGCTGGGCGAAGGCGCCGTCCATGTTGCCGCCGAAGACCGTGCGCACGTTGATCTTGCGCTGCAGCAGCTGGGCGTAGGTGGTCTTGTAGGCGATGAAGGCCTCGGGGCCGGGGAAGCCCACTTCCTTGCCTTCGAGCTGGGCCAGGTCGGTGACGGGCGACTCGGCCGGCACGACGATCTGGCCGTGCGGCGCAGGCGTGTTGCGGCGCCCGAAGACCTTCCAGCCGAGCTGCTCGCGCTCGGGGCTGAAGAGGTGGTTGGTGAAGGCGAAGTCCACCTCCTGCGCCAGCACGTAGGAGGTGGTGTCGGCGGACGTGCGGCCGAGCTTGAGCACGAGCTTCACGCCGCTCTTCTCCGACACATAGGCCACGATGGGGTTCCAGTAGGACGCCGCCGTCGCGATGTTGGCCTGGTTCACGGGCGAGAAGCGGTATTCGGTCGGCTGCGCCGATGCCGACAGGGCCAGCCCGAAGGCGGCCAACGCGAAGAGCAATGACTTCATCTTGCTTGCGCGGGCACACGGGTGCCCGACTCCAGGTCTGAGGACGTTGAAATCGATTGTTACGCGCCTGGCCGCGAAATGGCGGCACGCCGCCCTGCGCCAGTGGCGACCTCCGTGAACTGATCCGCAGGACCGGCCCGCGCGGCCGCTCAGGCCGGATGGATCTGCAAGCCCGCGGCCGTCCGCAGGGCGCGGGCGTGGTCGAGCTCGGCGCGGATGTCCGCCAGCTGCTGCGCGCGGCCGTCCCGGTAGAACAGGTTGTAGGCCTCGAAGGGGATGAGCCGCCCGTCCGGCTGCGCGATGTGGATGCAGCTCTTCTTCAGCGCGCGGATGTCCAGCGACTGCGCGTCCATGAACTGCACGATGAGCACGCGGAAGACGTCGCGGTAGCTGAGCTGGGGCGCGGCGATCTTCGGCAGGCAGCAAAGCAGCTCGGACAGGCAGTTGGACTGGCTCTCGGGCGAGTGGTTGGTGGAGAACAGCTTGAAGACCGAGGCCTTCAGCGCCGGGTCGCCCTCGAACACGATGGTGCTGCGGTCGCCGGACAGCAGCGTCGCGGCATCGAGGTAGCGCGTCAGCGGCACCAGGCCGTCGGGGCCGCGCAAGGCATAGGCCATGGCCAGCGTGTCGGGGTTGCAGGGCACGGGCAGCACGTCGGCGGGCGTGAAGATGCCGCTCTGCTCGGCGATGCGGCGGCGCAGCTCGCTGACGGTCAGGCGGTGCTTCGCCGCGTCGTAGGCCTCGACGCGGCCGGCATTCTGGATGGGCTGCAGCGTCACGCCGCGCACGCAGGCGTAGCTCTGGCCGTGGCGGATGACGTCGCCGATCTCGTCGTCGTTGACGCCGCGCTTCACGGTCATCACCAGCGTCGTGGACAGGCCGAGCGCCTCCAGCCGCGCGAGTGCCTCGTCGTGCGGCCGGCGCAGGTCGGCGCCGCGCAGGTCCATCAGTGCCTCGCGCTTCAGCGAGTCGAACTGCAGATAGACCTCCAGCCCCGGTGCGTAGCCCGCCAGCCGCTCGGCAAAGGCCGCGTCCTGGGCGATGCGCAGGCCGTTGGTGTTGACCATCAGGTGCTTGATGGGCCGGGCGCGGGCGGCATCGAGGATGTCGAAGAACTGCGGGTGCAGCGTGGGCTCGCCGCCGGAGATCTGCACCACGTCGGCCTCGCCCTCGCTGGCGACGACGGCGTCCAGCATGGCGACCACCTCGTCCATCGTGCGGTGCGTCAGCCGCTCCGGCCCCGAGCCCGCGTAGCAAGTGGGGCAGCGCAGGTTGCAGTGATCGCTGATCTCGATGAGGGACAGGCAGCTGTGCTGCATGTGGTCGGGGCACAGGCCGCAGTCGTAGGGGCAGCCGTACTTCATGGGCGTCGCAAAGCGCTGCGGCATCTCGGGCGGCTTCACGAACACCTCGCGGCACTGCCGGTAGTACGCCGCGTCGTCGCTGACGAGCACGCGCTCGGTGCCGTGCGCGGGGCACCACTTGTCCATGTAGACCTGGTCGTCCTTGATGACGATCTTGGCCTCCACCGGGCGCAGGCAGGTGGTGCAGACGGACTGTGTCGTGTCGTAGAAAAGATAGGGGCGGACTTTGCGGGTCATGGTGTCCTGCGGGCGGCCCGCAGCGTGAGGGGCAGGTAGACGGCCAGCGCGGCGAGGCAGGTCCATTGAATGCCCGACAGCCCGAGCGGCCAGGCGACGGGAACGGGCTTGAGGAACTCGACGGCGAAGCGCCACAGCAGATAGCCGCCCAGGAAGAGCTTGAAGGCCAGGCCCGGCGTGGCGAAGCGCGCGCGGTGCAGCGCCAGGCCCAGGGGCAGCACGACGGCGATCTCGTAGAGCTGGGTCGGGTGGCGCGGCGTGCCGTCGCCGAAGTCCACGCCCCAGGGCAAGGCGGTGGGCAGGCCGTAGGTGTCGTCATGCAGGCCGGCGAGGAAGCAGCCGATGCGGCCGATGGCCAGACCGATGGCGATGGGCAGCACCATCGCGTCGCCGGTGCTGCGGGTCTGGTCGGTGAACTTCTTGGCGATCTCCACGCCGATCAACCCGCCCAGCAGGCCGCCGACGATGCTCTGGCCGGGCCAGGCCGCCTGGCCTTGCCACATCGCCAAGGCCACGTCGGGCCGCTCGATGAGGAAGACGAGCTTGTTGCCCAGCGCCGCGCCGACCAGCAGGCCCACCAGCACGGCGAAGTTGCCCGGCGCCAGCGCGCCGCCCGTGGGCTGGCGCCGCAGCCTGGCGCGCCACATCGCGGCGCCCAGCGCCATGCCGGCCCAGGCGAAGCCGCTGTGCGCCCAGCCGGCGGTGGTGGCCTCGGCGATCAAGGCTGGCGCTTGAACATGCGCCACAGCAGGCGCCCGCAGGCCCAGGCCAGGCCGCCGCCGATCAGCAGGCTGGGCACGGCGATGACGAGTGCGGCGCCGGCGTAGTTCTCGGTGCGGTTGGAGAACATGTCGGGCAGTGACATCAGCGTGAATGCCGCGCCGCACAGGCCGGCGGCGCCGAAGCCCAGCGTGGCCACGGCCAGCACGGCCAGGGTGAGCAAGCGCAGCGCCCGGCTGCCGGGGTCTTGGGTCATGGGGATTCCTCGTCCGTGGGAGACCTTTGCGTCAAGCCCTGCAATTTGCGCGCGCACAGCTTGGCCATGTAGAAGCCACCGAAAGCGCAAGGCAGCGACAGCAGCAGCAAGGCGACGGTGCCCCCGCCGCCCGACATGACCATCGCCGGAATGGCAGCCACGGACCAGAGACCCCCGCACAGGCCCATGGCGCCGAAGCCCAGCGTTGCCACGGCCAGCACGGCGATGGCGAGGACGCGCCCGAGCAGGTTCATGCGCCGGCCTGCAGCAAGCCTTGCACGCGGCCGCGCAAGCTCTCGGGGGACATGCCGGCCACCGGCACCGGCTCGCCCACCGTCAGGCTGACGGGGCTCCACATGCCGCGCCGCAGCGGCTTGACCATCGCCTGGCCGCCCTCCACCCGCGAGAAGAAGCTGCCCCACAGATTGCCCAGCGCCATCGGGATGACGGGCACCTCAGGCAGGCCCTCGACGAGCTTCATGACGCCGCCCTTGAAGGGCTGCAGCTCGCCGTCGCGTGTGATGCCGCCCTCGGGGAAGATGCAGACCATCTCGTCGTCCGCCAGCACGGCGCGAGCGGCGGTGAAGGCGGCTTCGTAGGTGGCCGGGTCGGTCTTCTGTGGCGCGATCGGGATGGCCTTGGCCAGCTTGAACATCCAGCCCAGCACGGGGATGCGGAAGATCTGCGCGTCCATCAGGAAGCGGATCGGCCGCGGGCTTGCGGCCATCAGCAGCACCGCGTCGACGAAGCTGACGTGGTTGCAGACCAGCACCGCGGCGCCCGTGGTGGGCAGGCGCTCGTCGTTGACGATGCGAAAGCGGTAGACCAGCCGCGTCAGCACGAAGGCCACGAAGCGCAGCAGGTACTCCGGCACGATGAGGAAGATGTAGAAGGCCACCACCGCGTTGGCGATGCCCACCGCGAGGAAGACCTGCGGGATGGAGAGGCCCGCGCCCAGCATGGCGCCGGCGATGACGGAGCTGGCGATCATGAAGACGGCGTTCAGGATGTTGTTGGCCGCGATGATGCGGGCGCGGTGGCTGGGCTGGGCGCGCAGCTGGATCAGCGCGTACATGGGCACGCTGTACAGGCCGGCGAACAGCGCCAGCAGCGTCAGGTCGGCCAGCACGCGCCAGTGCGCCGCCACGCTGAGGAAGGCGCCGACGCTGTAGGGCTCGGCCGCAGGCAGGCCGGTCGCCGCGAAATAGAGGTCGATGGCAAACACGCTCATGCCGATGGCACCCAGCGGCACCAGGCCGATCTCGACATGGCGCTTGGACAGCATCTCGCACAGCAGCGAGCCGATGCCGATGCCGATGGAGAACACCGCCAGCAGCAGGGACGCGACCTGCGGGCTGCCGTGCAGCACCTCCTTGGCGAAGGCCGGGAAGTTGGAGAGGAACACGGCGCCGAAGAACCACATCCACGAGATGCCCAGCAGCGAGCGGAACACCGCGACGCCCTCGTGGGCGAGCTTGAGGTTGCGCCAGGTCTCGGTGAAGGGGTTCCAGTTGATGACCAGATCCGGGTCGGTGGACGGGCTGGCGGGAATGCCCTGAGCGGTGGCGCGGCCGGCGATGGCCAGCGCCAGGCAGGCCCAGGCCACGTGCTGCGGGCCGACGACGGGCGTGTCGACGAGGATGCCGCCCAGCAGCTGGCCCAGCAGGATGGCCACGAAGGTGCCCATCTCCACCATGCCGTTGCCGCCGGTCAGCTCGCGCTCGCTGAGCTGCTGGGGCAGGTAGGCGTACTTGACCGGGCCGAACAGCGTGGAGTGCAGGCCCATCAGGAAGACGCAGCTCAGCAGTGCCGGCACGTTGGCGGCGTAGAAGCCCCAGGCTGCGATCACCATGATGGCGATCTCCAGGCTCTTCACGAGCTGCATCAGCCGCGCCTTGTCGTGCTTGTCGGCCAGCTGGCCGCTGGTGGCCGAGAAGAGGACGTAGGGCAGGATGAACAGCGCGCCGATGACCAGGCCAGCCATCTTGGGCGGCAGCCATTCCAGCTGCAGCTGGTAGGTGATCATCAGCGTGAAGGCGAACTTGAAGACGTTGTCGTTCGCGGCGCCGAGGAATTGCGTCCAGAAGAAGGGCGCGAAGCGGCGCTGGCCCAGCAGGGCGAACTGGTTGGGATGTTCTTGGCTCATGGCTGGACGGTTTGGGGAGCTTGTGAAAGACCGGCGCGCGGCAGCCACGCGAACATCGAGTCCACGGTGACCGTGTCGATGTGGCTGCTGAAACGGCGCGCGCTCGGATGATCGTCGAAGGCGATGTTGGCCAGGGTGAGGCGGCCGCCCAGGCGGGTCAGCGTGGACAGGTGCAGGTCGGTGGGCTGGTAGCCCTGGTTCTGCAGCCAGTCCTGGGCGGCGCGCCGGCTGACGACGCCGGGTGCCGCCGCGCCGGCCAGTGTCTCCAGCACCCACTGGTTGCTCTGCTGGTACCTGGTGCCGAAGGCATAGGCCACCATGCTGTAGCGGCGCTCGTTGAAGCGGGTGACGCGGGCGTTGTCGGCCAGCACCGGTAGCAGGGCCTGCTGCAGCTCAGGCCTCAGCACGACGAACGCGGCCTCGTAGCGGTAGGGGTTGTCGAGGAAGAACTCGCCCAGGCCCTGGCGGTACAGGGCCGCGTGGTCGGTGCCGCAGTGGTTGAGCTTGTGCATGACGCGCCAGACGCCGTCGTCCTGCCGGTAGACGAAACCGAGGTGCGACCAGCGCAGGCCGTACTTGCCTAGGTCCTGCCCCGCCCGCGCCAGCACGACGACCTGGGCGCCGCTGGCGTCGAGCTGGCGGGCCGTGGCCTGGGCGAGGTTCAGGCCTTGCTCGACCTGCCGGCGCGTGGGGGGCTTCTCGTCGCAGGGCCGGCCGGCGTGGGCCGGCGTGGCGAGGGCCAGCGCGGCGAGGGCCAGGGCCAGCCTCAACGGCTCACCTGTTCGTTGTAGAGCAGGGCCTTGCCGATCTCGTTGGGGATGAAGGCAATGACCTGGCCCGCGGCCGACAGCAGCGTGCCGGTGCCGATGACCGACACCGCCACCGTCGCGCCGGCCGACACGACGACACCCTCGGCCAGCTTGCCGGCCACCTTGAGGCTGATGCGGGCGCCGTCGCTGGCGCGCTCCAGCACCCAGATGGTCGCGCCGCCGACGAGCTCGACGCTGACGACCACCAGCGTCACGCCGGCCGACAGCAGGCCGGCGGGGACGGCGCTCAACGCACCGCCGGTGGCGCTGACCGCGCCGACCGACAGCACGACGGGGGCCATCGACACGGCCAGGCTGACCTCGGACTGGGCCTGCGCCGGCAGCGCCAGCGCGGCGGCGGCCAGGGCCAGGGTGGTGGTGGCGAACAAGTGCTTCATGTCGGGCTCCTGGCGTTACTGGGTGCCGGCGTCGGCCTGCATCGCGGCCTCGCGGCGGCCTTGCAGGCGGGCTTCGAGCATGTCGGCCTCATGGGCGTCGCGCAGCATCTTGGCCAGCGTGAACACGTTGGAGATCAGATAGAGCCAGCTGACGCCCAGGTAAGCCTTCCAGACGGGCTGGATCTCCATGCGCCACAGGCCCCAGCCGGTCAGGCCCATGGCCAGCGCGAAGCCGGTCCAGACGACCAGGCGCCACATCGGCGTGTCGACTTGGGCGGCCTGGTTGTCGCGGATGAACTTGGCCAGCGCGAAGGCCGTGGACAGGCAGAACACATAGCCCATGACCATGAAGGCACGGTCCAGGTCCTGCCCCGGCAGCCAGGCCAGCCCCGAGCCGCACAGCATGACGCTGAGGCCGAAGGAGACCCAGACCTGCAGGCGCCAGGCGCCGGTGTCGCGGCGGATGTGAACTTGAGCCATGGTGGTGTCGTGTTGGCGTGGGTGGAAATGGCCGCGATCTTGCGTGAAGCCGGCGGCGGCGGCCTCGGGAATAGTTCCGAGGCGCGTGGCAAGCGCCGAAAAGTAGCGTTTGACGCGACCCGGCAACGCCGCGCCGGGCGGAAAAGGGCGGCTCATGGCCCGCGACGGTGTCGTCATGCGCTACCGTCGCGCCTCATGTCGAGCACGCAATCGCTGGTGGCCCTGATCAAGGCCGAGCTGAAGACGCAGGGGCTGAGCTATGCCGAGCTGGCCGACGCGCTGGGCCTGTCGGAGTCCAGCGTCAAACGCATGCTGGCGCCGGGCGGGGAGATGCCGCTGTCGCGCGTGGACGAGATCTGCCGCGTGCTGAAGCTGGAGTTCGCCGAGCTGGCCGGGCGTCTCGCAGCCCAAGCGCCGGCCCTGCGAGAGCTGAGCCTGGAGCAGGAGCGCGCCGTGGTGGCCGACCCCAAACTGCTGCTCGTCGCGATTTGCTGCCTGAGCCACTGGGTCCTGGAGGACGTGCTGGCGCGCTACCGCATCAGCGAGGCGGATGCCGTCGCGGCCCTGGCCCAGCTGGACCGCCTGGGCGTCATCGAGCTGCGCCCGCAAAACCGCTACAAGCTCAAGGTCGCCAAGACGCTGCGCTGGCGCCCGCAAGGGCCGGTGATGACCTTCTTTCGCGAGCGGGTCATGGCCGACTTCTTCGCAGGCGGCTTCGATGGCGAGGGCGAGCTGCTGACGCTGGTGCACGGCGAGTTCGGCGCAGGGCACGCGCGCGAACTGGCCGAGCGGCTGCAGCGCGCGGCGGACGACTTCGCGCGCCAGCACCTGCTGGACCAGAAGCTGCCCTCGGCCGACAAGCGGCCCTACAGCGTCGTCATCGGGCTGCGGTCGTGGGTGTTCGAGGCCTTCCGGGATCTCGAACGCCCCGGGTTGGGCCTTACCAGAACTCCCAACGGCCGGTCGCGATGACCCAGATGCCCAGCAGCCCGTTCGTCACCGCGTGCGCGATGACGGCGGTCCAGAGCTTGCCGGTGCGGCGGTAGAGCCACGCATAGGCCAGGCCGGCCACGACAGCGGCCAGCCACAGCGTGTGAGCCAGAGTGAAGACGAAGGTGGACGCCACGACCGCGCGCAGGCCCACGGTCTGCGGGTCCACGCGCTCGAAGCCGGGGTGCTGCACCCAGCGCATCAGGAAACTGCGCCAGAACAGCTCCTCCATGACGGGCACGACCAGGGCCGCGCCGGCCAGGCGCAGCACGGCGAGGGACCAGATCAGGCGTCCGTCGGCGTCCAGCGGCACGAAGGCGGCGGTGGCCGTGCCGAGCTGCATCCAGGACGCGTCCAGCTGCACCCAGATCGCGAACACGGCGATGCCGACGACGACGGCCCAGCCCGCCTCGCGGGCCTCGGGCAGGTTTTGCCGCACCAGCTCGCCGTAGTCGCGCCAATACCAGGCCAGCAGGCCGGCGACGACGAGGGTCTGGACGCCGTAGATCCAGCGCGCGTCCAGCCCGAAGTCGGCCGGCAGATAGCCGCGCAGGGCCAGCAGCGCCATGAAGACGACGAAGGGAATGCAGCGGGCGAGGGCGGCGGGGCTGAGCGCGGGCGTGTCGGCGGGCATGACGGGCGCCAGCTTAGCCCGAGGTCATGACGGGCCGATCTGCGGCCGACCCCGAGGCTCAGGGGGCGGGGCTTTTCAGCAGGCCATGCTGGAAGGCGACGTAGACGCCGTTGGTCCAGCCGAAGCCGTCCTGCGTCTCGTACTCGCCGCCGCCGCCGGGCCGGTCCTCGGCGACGTCGTATTTCTCCAGCAGGCGGCCGGTGGCGAGATAGACGCGGTGGACGCTGGCGCACCAGCGGCTCGCGATATCTCGCGCCAGTGCTTCGTGACCGTAGTGGGCCAGGCCGAGGGCTGCCATCCATTGCAGCGGTGCCCAGCCATTCGGCGCGTCCCACTGCTGGCCGGTCGTGAGCGCGGTCGTCAGCAGGCCGTTGGCACCGAGCAGATGACGCTGCACCTGGGCGGCCATGGCGTCGGCCTGCGCCTGCGTCGCGAGGCCGAGGTAGAGCGGCACCAGGGCGGCGGCCGTCAGCGGGCGTGGGTCGCCGGACTGGCGCCAGTTCAGGTCGGCAAAGTGGCCGGCGTCCGAACGCCAGAAGCGGGTCTGCAGCAGCTGGCGGCGGGCTGTGGCGCGGGCTTCGAAGGCCTGCGCCGTGGCGGTGTCGCCGCCGCGCGCGGCGCCCAGGGCGATGGCCGCCTCCAGGCCGGCCAGCAGCGCGTTCAGGTCGACGGGTGCCAGCGCCGTCGTCTCGATCGTGGCGATGTCGGCAGGGTCGGCGCACCAGCGGCCGGAGAAGTCCCAGCCGCTCTCGGCGCCGGCGCGCAGGTCGCGCCAGACGTCGGGGGGCATGCGGCCTTTCGCGGCGTCGGCCGTCAGCACGTCCTCGCGCCAGCTCTCCTCGCGCGGCGTGCTGCGGTCGTCCCAGTAGCGGTTCAGCAGGGCGCCGTCGGCCGTGCGCACGACGCGGCGGTGGGCCTGGCCGGGTGCCAGCGTGGACTCGCCGGCCATCCAGAAGGCGTGCTCGGTCTTTAGCGACTGCAGATGGGTGGCGAAGCCGGCGGCGGGGTCGTCGGCGTGCAGCAGCTCGACCATGCGGAAGAAGAAGGGAGGCTGGCTGCGGCTCAGCATGTAGCTGCGGCTGCTGTTGGGGATGAAGCCGTGCGTGGCGATCAGGTGGGCGAAGTTGGCGAGCATGTGCTCGGCCAAGTCGCGTCGGCCATCGGCCACCAGGCCCAGCATCGTGAAGTAGCTGTCCCAGTAGTACAGCTCGCGGAAGCGCCCGCCCGGCACGACGTAGGGGCGCGGCAGGGCCAGCAGGCTCTCGCCGTCCTGGGCCTGGGGGTGCTCGCGCACCAGCAGTGGCCACAGGGCCTGGATGTGCTCGCGGATGCCCAGGCGCGGGCCGACGGGGGTTTCGTGGCCGGGCAGCTCGAAGTGGGCGTGCACGAAGTCCGGCAGCGAGAAGCCCGGCAGGCGGCGCTCGGCCTCGAAGCGGGCGCGGATCAGGTCCGGCGCGGTCCGGGGCCGGGCGTCGACAAAGCTCTTGCCGTCGCCGAAGACGTGCGTCATCTGCACGGCGACGAAGAGTTCGTCGTACAGCTCGTGCGGCGTGGCGGTGGTGCTGCGGGCCGGGGCGACGGTATGCATGGGCGCGGCGGCGAACAGGTCGCCGGGGCGTTGGGAGCGGGAAGTCATGACACGAGATGCCGGCGCAGCCGGGTGAGCGAGACCGCCAGCGCCGCGACGGGCACCAGCAGCAGGCCGAAGGCGGTGGTGCCGTCGAAGGCGACGAACAGGCGGCCGGTGATGAAGCTGCCCAGCGTGCCGCCGAGGGCCGAGAAGACGACGATGAGGCCGGTCATGGCCGCGTGCCGGCGCTGCGGCAGCGCGCTCAGCATGGCGGAGTTGATGGCCGGGTAGATGGGCGCGAGCAGCAGGCCGGTCAGCGGCAGCAGATAGGCGGCGGGCGGGGCATTGAGCCAGTCGACATCGCCCGTCAACGGTTGGGCGCCTTTCGCCATCGGCAGGGCGATGAGGATGAGTGCCGCGATGCCGACCAGGCAGGCGATGACGACGGCAAACCAGCCCAGGCGGCCGATGACGGCGGCGCTGGTCAGGCGGCCGAGCGCGGTGGTGGCCGGCATGATGACCGCCAGGCCCACGCTCATGGCCGTGGGCAGATGCAGCACCTCGTTGTTGAAGCTGGGCAGCCAGGTCGAGATGCCCTGCTCGATCAGCACATAGAGGAAGGCCGACAGCAGGAAGACGACGACCAGGGCCAGCTTCAGCAGCGGCGCCATCGCGACGAGGTCTTCGCGCAGCGTCGTGTCGGGCGACTGGATGGGACCTTCGTCCAGCGGGCTGAACAGCAGCAGCGCGAAGGCGCCGGCGGCCAGCGCGGCGAGGATGTTGTAGACCTGCAGCCAGGCCTGGCCCTGGGAGTGCGCCGCCTGGCTGAACAGCAGGAAGCCGCCCAGCACGCCGACCATGAACAGGCCTTCGAGCAGGTTGGTGAAGCGCGCATGGCCGGCGCGGTCCTGGGTGACCAGGCCGATCATGGAATAGGCCGACACCTTGACCAGGGCAAAGCCCGCGCCCAGCGTGCAGAACAGCAGCTTGATGGCCCAGAAGGCCGACAGCACCGGCATGGCCAGGCAGGCCGCGCCGACGGCTGCGAGGGCCAGCAGCATGGCGCGCTTGAGCCCGAGGCGTGGCAGCAGCGAGGCGACGAGGAAGGACGTGAACGCGATGGGCAGGTCCTTCCAAGCGTCCAGCAGGGCGGCCTCGGCGCGTGGCACACCCAGCGTCTGCACGACCAGCAGGTTGACCGCCCCCACGCTGTTCAGCAGCGCGCCGAACAGCATGTAGGTCAGGATGATGGCGAGCCTGATGCGCAGGCCGCCGCTCGACAGGGGGATGGAAGTGGTGGTCATGTCGAGTGGGGCTTGGAGTTCAGGCGTCGCCATCTTGGCGCCTCGTCAGAACTGGAAGCCGACGCTCAGCTCATAGGCCCGGCCGAACAGCGGCCGCGCGAGGAAGACGCCGTCCTGGCCCACGCCCTGGCCCGGCACGCGGAAGTTGCCTTCCGTCAGGCCGACCTTGTTGGTCAGGTTGGTGCCGGTCAGGCGCACTTCCAGGCCGTTGTCCATGGAGAACACGGCGCCCGCATCGATCGTCCGGTAGGCCGGCAGCTTCAGCGTGTTGGTCTGGTCGGCAAAGCGCTCGCCCACATGGCTGAAGGTGGCGAAGGTGCGCAGCTGGCCAAAGCCCGTTTGCGTCTGCCAGCTGGGCGTGAGGCGGGCCTGGAACTTCGGCGCGCGCTCGACGCGGTTGCCGCTGAACTGCTGGAAGTCCTTGTACTTGGCGTCCTGCAGATTGCCCGTTGCCGCGATCTCGAAGCCGTAGCCGGGGCGCAGCGCCAGCTCGAACTCCACGCCCGAGGCCTTGCTGTTGGGCCGCAGCACGACATTGCCGGCATTGGTGAACTGCTGGGTCTGCGAGTTGGTCAGCTTGTTCTGGTAGGCCGTGAGAAACGCGCTGTAGAGCTTGGTGGCTGTCTTCAGGCCGATCTCGAACTGCGTGATGTCCTCGACCGAGTCGCGGCTCTCGTTGGCACCGCGGCCGCGCAGCACGTCGAAGTCGGGCAGGCGATGACCCTTGTTGACGCGCACGAAGGCGCTGAAGTCACGCGTGAAGGCGTAATTGGCGCCGCCGGTGAAGGAGCTGCGGCTCAGCTTGCTGTCGATCAGCGTGTTCGTGCCGTTGAAGTAGGCCAGGTTGTTGTTGTAGATCGTCGTCGGGTCGGCATCGAGGTCGCCATTGCTGACGTTGGCGATGGTGCCGGTGATGCGCTGGGTCTCGCGGCGGGCGCCGAGGTCGACGCGCAGCTCCTTGGTCAGCTGCCATTCGTCGGCGATGAAGAAGGCGCGGGTGTTGCCGCTGTAGCTGGCGTCCAGGTCGAAGGAGAAGGGCGGCGAGACATAGCCGTTGCGCGAGGCCTTGACGCCGTTGTCCAGCATCACGTCGACGAGGCGGGCATGGGACTGCACCGTCATCAGCTGGGCCTGGCCCAGGGTCCACATGTCATGCGAGCTGTAGCCGGCGAGATAGAGGCCCAGGGTCAGGTTGTTGCCCGGGGCGATCTCGCGGGACAGGCGGGTCTCGTTGCTGGTCGAGCGCAGCGCCTTGTCGACGGCCCACATGCCGTTGACGATGACGGGCGTGGTGCCCGTGACCGCGCCGCCGCCATTGGTGAAGGTGGCGGTGCCCGTGGTGGCGACGCGGCCGGCGGCTGCGACGACGGCGGCATCGGCATTGGCCGCGGTGACCTGCGACGTGATGTAGCTCGACAGCGTCTGCGGGTTGGCGCCGGAGAACAGCGCGTAGGTCGGCGTGTCGCCCGTCGTGTGGCTGAGCTTGTTGGTCAGCGTCCAGTCGCCGAGCTTGGTGTCGAGGTTGGCGCCATAGGTCTGCACGTCGGCGCCGCGGCCGTCGGCCAGGTCCTTGGTCACCGTGCTGCGCATGATCTCGGGTTTGCCATTGGGCAGGGTGCGGCCCGAGGCACGGCCGGTCTCGAGCACGATGTTGCGCAGCTCGTTGCCGTAGAAATAGTCCTTGCTGGCGTTGAAGCCGGGGTAGCTGGACGCGCTCTTGCCGTCGGCTGAGCCGACGACGGGAATCGCCGTGAAGAAGGCGTTGCGGTCGCGCAGGGCGCGCGCATAGAGCTGCAGGCTGCCGTTGTCGAGCTTGCGGCTCAGCACCACGCTGGCCTGGCCGCCGCTGTCCGCGGGGAATTGCGTGTCGCGCACGCCATCGCTCTCGCGCCAGAAGCCGCCGACCATGATGTTCCATTGGTCGCTGAGCTTGCCGGCGTAGACGCCATCCACGCGCTTCAGGTTGCCGGTGCCGGTGGTGACGCGCAGGCCGGCTTCTGGGTTGCGGCCGTCCTTCTGGATGAAGTTGACCGTCACGCCCGGCTGGCCGCTGCCGAAGATGGGGCTGGGGCCGCCGCGCAGCACTTCCATGCGGTCGATGGTGTCGTCCAGGCGGAAGAGCTGGGAGTGTTCGAAGAAGCTCAGCGTGGGCAGGTGATACAGCGGTGCGCCATTGAGCTGGAAGGTCGAGTAGGGGCCGTCGCCCGGCGTCGGGAAGCCGCGCACGCGGATGTTGGCGCCAGCCTGGCCGCCCGAGGTTTCGACGAAGACGCCGGGCACGGTCTTCAGGATGTCGGCTGTGCTGGTGGGCGCGGCCTGCTTGATCTGTTCTTCGGTGGCGGTCGTGATCGAGAAGCCGGCTTCCAGCTTGCGCACGCCTTCGCGGCGGGCCGTGCCGGTGACGACGACGGCTTCGAGTTCCTTGACTTCGGGGGACTTGTCGGCGGGCTTGGCGCTCGGGCTGGCCTCCTGGGCGAAGGCGGTGCCGCACAGGGCGGCGGCGGCCAGGGCGATCAGTTGGGGGCGCAAGCGCTGGGTGCCGGCGCGCGGCGTGGCATGGGGCATGTTTGTCTCCGATGGTTGTTGTGCGTCCCGAAAGCCGTCGCGGCCGTCGCCGACTTTCGATGGACTTGACTTTGATGGCAAATGTTATCGATGTCATTTGGGTAAACACCAATGTGGCAGTGGAATGACATCGATGGCATCGATTGCAGGCCGACATGAGCCGCCGCCGGGCATCGGGCGGTCGCAAAACGCCGCGCCGGCCGGAGCAAACCCCGACAATCCGGGCCCATGAGCACCCATGACCTCACCGACGCCGAGTTCGCCGAACTCGACGAACTCCTCGCCGCCACGCCCGAGCCCCTGCAGCCGCTGGACGCCTCCATGCTCGACGGCTATCTCTGTGGCGTCATCGTGCAGCCCCGCCTCATCGAGAGCGACGAATGGCTGCCCAACATCTTTGACTACGACGGCGGCCTGCTGCCCGAGACCGTGGACGCCGCCTGGCTGGACAAGCTGACCCAGCTCGTCGAGCGCCGCCACGCCGCGCTGAACCGCAGCCTCGTCGAGGACGGCTGGTTCGACCCTGTCATCCTCGATGTCGACGAGGAACAGGAACCCGAACCCCTGCCCGAGGACGCCAGCGACGAAGAGCGCTCGGCCCGCGCCAGCTACGACGCGCTGGGCCCCATTTCGCGTGCGCTGATGCCCTGGGTGGCCGGCTTCCAGCACGCCGCCCTGTGCTTCCCCGAGCTGGCGGAGATGTCCAATGACGACGTCGCCGCCGCGATAGCGCGGCTTTACCGCCACCTGCCGGCCGAGACGCCGGAGGAAAAGGAAGTCGTCGCGACGCTGAACCGCGAGCACCCGCTGAAGGATCTGGACGAAGCCATCGAGGAACTCGTCGTCACGGTGGCCGACCTGGCCGACCTGACCGAGGCCGAGCGCTACCGCGTCGAGACCATCAAGCGTGACACGCCCAAGGTCGGCCGCAACGACCCCTGCCCCTGTGGTTCGGGCCGCAAGTACAAGGTCTGCCACGGTTCCAACTGATGCGCCTGCAGCTCCTGTCGGACCTGCACCTCGAAACGGAGTCCTACCAGCCGACGCCGGCGCCCGGGGCCGAGTTGCTCATCCTCGCCGGTGACATCGACGCGACCTGGCACAGCTTCGAGCTCTTCCGCGGCTGGCCGGTGCCGGTGCTCTTCGTGCCGGGCAACCACGAGTACGACCTGCGCGACGTCGATGAGGCCCGCGAGACGCTCCGCGCTCACGTCAAGGCCGTCGGCCTGCGCATGCTCGATGACGAGTCCGTCGTCATGACCGATGCCCAGGGCCGGCGCGTGCGCTTCGTCGGCTGCACGCGCTGGTGCGATTTCGACGCCTTCGGCCCCGCGGGCCGCGAGCGCGCGATGCGGGCCGGCGGCTATTTCCAAAAGGTCATGCAGTCCACGCGCCACGGCGATCCCTTCGACGTGGACGCCGTGCGCGCGCTGGCGCTGGAACAGCGCGCCTGGCTTGCCGGCGAGCTCGCGCGAGGCAACACGACGAGCGACTGGGACACCACCGTCGCAATCACCCACTTCGCGCCCAGCCTGAAGAGCGCCGACCCGCGTTACGGCCGCCAGCCCGGCACGGCCAGCTTCTGCAACGACGACGAAGCCCTGCTGCCCGGCGCCAGCCTGTGGGTCCACGGCCATCTGCACTGCCGCCACGATTACCGGATCGGCGCCACCCGCGTCGTCAGCAATGCCCGCGGCCACAGCCGGCGCGGCGAGGCCGACGGCTTCGACGGCCGGCGCGTCATTGAGGTGTTTTCACCGGCCTGATGCGCAGCGCCCAGACGACGCCGGCCACCAGCAGCGCGACGCCTGCCAGCGTGCCCGGCGGCGGCTGGCGGCCCGTCCAAGCGAAGGCATAGGCCAGCGCGGCCAGCGTCTCGAAGACGATCAACTGTCCCGACAGCGAGGTCGGCAGCCGCTGGCTGGCCTCGTTCCAGCACAGCGTGCCCAGCCAGGACGAGCACAGGCCGATGGCGGCCATCAGCCCGATGAAGGCCCATGGCTTCTCGCCCAGCGGCGGCGTGTAGCCGGCCGGGATCAGCGTGCCGGGCGCCGCCAGGTGCAGCGCACCCAGCAGCACGGCGCCGGCCAGCGCCATCGGCAGCGTCACGAGGCCCTGTGCCGTAGCCCACGCCCGCGGGCTGCGGTCGGCGTGCGCGCGCAGCCAGTCGGCATTGCGGATGGGGTACCAGGTCCAGCAGGCCACCGCCGCGATGGCCAGCAGAGCGCCCTCGGCATAGCGGCGCGGGTCGCCGGCCTGGGCCTGCAGCACGGCCAGTTCGTCCCGGTTCACGCAGGCCAGCCCGGCGGCGATCAACGCCAGCGACGGCGCGAGCTTGAGCCAGGGCAGATGGCCGTCGCGCACGCGGTTGCGGTGGTTGGCGCAGACGGAGATGACGACCGGCAGCGTGCCGATGATCATCGTCGGCAGCGGCGCGCCGGCGCGCTGGATGGCGGCCGACAGGCAGAGGTAGTACAGAAAGTTGCCGATGGCGCTGAGCCTGGCCGCTTCCCGCCAATCGCCGGGCTGCAGCTCGCGCAGTGCCCGCCGGTCCAGGGCCAGGGCCAGCGGCAGCGCGACCAGGCCGAAGGCCAGGTAACGGCCCACTGTCAGCAAGGCGGGGGCATAGCCCGGCAACATCACGGGCGCGACAAACACCAGCCCCCACATCAGCCCGGCGGCGAGGGCGAACAACAGGCCAGACAGCATGGCCGGCATCATCACCCATGCCTTCGTCACATCGGCACGCTAGGCTCCTGCTCACATGCGTCCAGCCTTTGCCCTCAGCCTCGCCCTCACCGCCTGCACGGCCCAGGCCGGCCGGCCACTGCAGGCCGAGGACGCCGCCGTCATGGACCCGCAGGCCTGCGAGCTCGAAGGTGCCCATGGCGACTGGCGCCTGGACGGCGCCGGCCAGCGCCAGACCAGCCTTCAGCTCGGCTGCGGCATCGGCTGGGGCACCGAGGTGGCGTTGAACGTCGTCCGGCCGCGCGAGCTGGCGCTGAACGGCAAGACCCTGCTGGCCAGCGCGGCCTGGGCCGACGGCGACGCCCAGCTCACGCTGGCCTGGAGCCTGTCGCACCGCCATGTTGAAACGGCCTGGCGGCGCAGCAGCGCGGGGCTGATCCTGGTCGGCAGCGTGCCGCTGACGCGTGACCTGACCCTGCATGCCAACCTGGGCCACCAGCGCGACGAGATGCTGCACCGACGCAGCACGACCTGGGCCCTGGCCGTCGAGCACGGCGGCTGTGGCGAGGACGGGCGCTGGCAGCCCATGGCCGAGGTCTTCGGCGACGACCGCGGCCGGCCCTGGGTCAACGCGGCGCTGCGCGTGGCGCTGCTGCCCGAGCGCGTCTTCGTCGACGCGTCCTATGGCCGTCAGGTCAGCGGCGCACGCGCGCGCCTGAGCACGGTGGGTTTCAAGATCGCGTTTTGAACCAGTCCGCCACGGCCTCGCGCTGCCCGGCCGTGTAGTGCAGGCCGAGCTTGCTGCGCCGCCACAGCACGTCTTCGGCGCCGGTGGCCCATTCGTGCGCCACCAGATGGCGCAGCTCCGACTCGAACAGGCCCGGCGCGATCTCGGCGCCCGCCGGCGCGGCCAGCAGCTCCCACGCCCGGCTGCCATAGGCGCGGGCGATGCGGCGAACGCCTGCCCGGCCCGGGTGGGCCGCCTGCAGCTCGGCGGCAAACGCCTCGATGTCCACGCCTTGCGCGCCGAGGTCGCCGCCGGGCAGCCGGGTGCCGGCCGTCCAGGGCCGGCGCGCGTCGCCGAGCAATTCGCCGAGCTGAGTCGCGCCGTCCTCGGCCAGCTTGCGGTAGGTCGTCAGCTTGCCGCCCCAGACGTTCAGCAGCGGCGCGCCGCCGGCCGCGTCGGCTTCCAGCAGGTAGTCGCGCGTGACGCTGGACGCCGAGCCGCCTTCGTCCAGCAGCGGCCGCACGCCGGCATAGCTCCACAGCACGTCGGCCGGCGTCACCGGCCGGGCCAGGTAGCGGCTGGCCTGCTCGCAGAGATAGGCCACCTCGTCATCGCCGATGGTGGCGCGCGACGGCGGGTCTTCGTGCTCGGGCAGCTCGACGTCGGTCGTGCCGATCAGCGTGAAGCGCTCCTGGTAGGGGATGGCGAAGATGATGCGGCCGTCGGCATTCTGGAAGATGTAGGCGTGGTCGTGCGTGAAGCGCTGGGCCACGACGATGTGGCTGCCCTTGACGAGGCGCAGTCCGCGCGCCGGCAGCGGCCGGCCGTCGCAGCCTTGCGTGTGGTCGCGCAGGAAGCGTTCGGCCCAGGGCCCGGCCGCGTTGACGAGGGCGCGGGCGCGCTGCTGGTGGCCGCTCTGCAGCGTCACCTGCCAGCCGTCCTTGCCGCGCACGGCCTGCGTGACGGCGCAGCGCGTCAGCACCTCGGCGCCGCGGGCCTGCGCGTCCTGGGCATTCGCCACGACGAGGCGGGCATCGTCCACCCAGCCGTCGGAGTAGACGAAGCCGCGCGTGAACTCGGGCCTGAGGGGCGTGCCGTAGACGCTGCCGGCCAACCGCAGCCCGTGCGAGCCCGGCAGCAGCTCGCGGCGGGCCAGGTGGTCGTAGAGGAAGAGGCCGACGCGGATCATCCAGGCCGGGCGCAGATGCGGCGCATGCGGCAGCACGAAGCGCAGCGGCTGGATCAGGTGCGGCGCGCTTCTCAGCAGCACCTCGCGTTCTTGCAGCGCCTTGCGCACCAGCGAGAACTCGTAGGTCTCCAGATAGCGCAGGCCGCCATGCACGAGCTTGGTGGAGGCCGATGAGGTGTGCGAGGCCAGGTCGTGCGCTTCAGCCAGCAGCACGCGCCAGCCTCGGCCGGCCAGGTCGCGGGCCAGGCCCGCGCCGTTGATGCCACCCCCCACCACCACGACGTCAAAATCGTCCATGCAACCACTCTAAGTGAAAGCCATGGACGCATTGCTCGCGTTGGACCAGGGAACCTCTAGTTCGCGCGCTCTAGTTTTCGACCGCTCGGGCCGGCTGCTTGCGGTAGCCCAGCGCGAGCTGCCCCAGCATTTCCCGCAGCCGGGCTGGGTGGAGCATGACGCCGAAGAGATCTGGGCCCACCAGATCGAATGCGCCCGCGAGGCCGTGGCCAAGGCGGGCGTCAAGGTCGCCGCCCTCGGCATCACCAACCAGCGCGAGACCGTCGTGCTGTGGGACCGCCGGACCGGCCGGCCGCTGTACAAGGCCCTGGTCTGGCAGGACCGCCGCACGGCGGCCTTCTGCGAGAGCCTGAAGCAGCAAGGCCTGGAGCCGCGCGTGCGCGCGCTGACCGGCCTGGTGCTGGACCCGTATTTCTCGGCCACCAAACTGCGCTGGCTGCTCGACAACGTACCCGGCGCCCGCGAGCGCGCCGCCCGCGGCGAGCTGGCCTTCGGCACCATCGACAGCTGGCTGCTGTGGAAGCTGACTGACGGCAAGGTGCATGCGACGGATGCCAGCAATGCCTCGCGCACGCTGATCTACGACATCCACCGCGGCGACTGGAGCGACGAGCTGCTGGCGGCCTTCGACATCCCGAGGAGCCTGCTGCCCGAGGTGCGCCCCTCGGCCGGCGCGTTCGGCCAGGCGGTGGAGTTCGGCATCCCCATCGCCGGCATCGCGGGCGACCAGCAGGCTGCCCTCTTCGGCCAGGCAGCGCTGCAGCCCGGCCAGGCCAAGAACACCTACGGCACCGGCTGCTTCCTGCTGATGCACACCGGCACCCAGGCGCTCACATCCACACAGGGCCTGGTGACGACGCGGGCCGCTCAGGTCGACGCCACCGCGCAGTACGCGCTGGAGGGCAGCGTGTTCGTCGGCGGCGCCGTCGTGCAATGGCTGCGCGACGGGCTCAAGGCCATCGGCGGCAGCGGCGAGGTGCAGGCGCTCGCGAGCAGCGTGCCCGATGCCGGCGGCGTCATGTTCGTGCCCGCCTTCGCGGGCCTCGGTGCACCTTACTGGCGGCCCGAAGCGCGCGGCGCGCTGCTGGGGCTCACGCGCGGCACGACGCAGGCCCACATCGCCCGCGCCGCGCTGGAGAGCATCGCCTTCCAGAGCGCGGCGGTGCTGGCGGCGATGAACGCCGACGTCGGTGCCGCCGCGCGCCTGACCGAGCTGCGCGTGGACGGCGGGGCGAGTGCCAACGATCTGCTGATGCAGTTCCAGGCGGACCTGCTCGGCATCCCCGTGCTGCGGCCCCGGGTCATCGAGACGACGGCCCTTGGGGCGGCGCTGCTGGCCGGCCTGGGAACCGGCATGTATGGGTCGCCGCAGGAGGTCGGCGGCATCTGGCAACTGGACCGTGCCTTCGAGCCGCGCATGTCGCGCGACGAGGCGGGGGCACGGTTGACGCAGTGGGACAGGGCGGTGAGGCAGGTGCTGGCGGATTGATCTCGAACTTCGCCGCTGCAGAAAACCATGACGAACTCAGTTGCCCTCGGTCGATCGCTGAAGTTGCGCTGCTCGGTTGAAGCAAGGCCGCATTCGGGAGCCGTCTTCCTTGGACTGATCCTTGGCGTTGTCAGTCTGGCCGGAGCTTTGTCAGTCATTGGCCTGTTGTCGCTTGTTCTTCCCCGTGCATCGTTCGGGCCCTCCGCGGCTGCCTCGATGGCGTCGGCCTCCACGCTCACTCTCTACGTTGTGGCCGTCTTGCTGGGCCCATTCCTTGAGCTGTTCGAGGGGCAGGTGCTTCCCATGGAACTGTCACGTCGGCTTGGCGCGAGCCCTCAGGTCTGTGTTCTTCTCAGCGGTCTCGTATTCGGCTGCGCCCATTACCTGAACGGCGGCATGGCGCATGGCGCTTCGACGTTCGTCGCAGGCCTGGTCTTCGCCTATGGGTATGCCTTGTGCCGCCCTTTTGGTTGGCTTCCAGCCTGCCTGGCCGCCTTCACCGCTCACGCGACCCACAACGCCCTTCTGGTCACGTGGTCGGTCGCGTTGCCACAATGGTCGTAGGTCGGGCGTCGCGCAGCGCACGACCTCCCGCGCCGTGTCGATGGAGTCGGTGCCCGGCTGCAAATGCAACGGTGAGACACCCACCTTCGGTGCCTGATCAATCTCACCGACGCGGTGCGCTCACTGCTGTGAGCTGCCGCTGCTCTCCTGCGCCAGCAGCACGAGCATCACGATCCATCCGATCACCGGTACCAGCCCGATCAGCTGCCACCAGCCGCTGCGGCCGGTGTCGTGCAGCCGGCGCGTCGCCGCGGCCACCTGGGGCAGCAGCAGTCCGATGAAGACCAGGCCGCTGATGACGTAGCCGAGCAGGCCGGCGGCGATGCTGACCAGGAAGCAGAACAGGAAGAACCACCAGAACTCCGGCCGGCCGGCGCGGCCGCTGAAGTCGGCGTACTTCATGAAGCAGACGCGGATGGATTCCTGGAAGTTCATGGGCTTACCCCGGCATGTCGAATCGGCGCGATGCTAGGCCGCCGGGACCGGCGGCGCATCCCCTCAAAAACCCAGGCTCTCGCCGGCGCCGTGCCGGGCGCTGCTGACATGGCCTGACAGGCAAACGGGTGCAGCATGCGGACTTTCAAGCTTCAGGAGTGCCGCATGAACTTCGCCTACACCCTTGTCTACGTGCCAGACGTGGCCGCGTCGCTGGCCTTCTTCGGCAGTGCCTTCGGCCTGAAGACGCGTTTCCTGCACGAGAGCGGCGCCTACGGCGAGGTCGACACCGGCGCGGGCAGCACGACGCTGGCCTTCGTCGACCACGCGACCGCCCGCGACAGCGTGCAGCACGACTACGTTGCCGCCGACGCCAGCCCGCAGCCGCTGGGCATGGAGATCGGCTTCACGGTGAGCGACGTGCAGGCGGCCTACGACCGTGCCATCGCCGCTGGCGCGCGGGCCCTGGCCGCGCCGGTCACCAAGCCCTGGGGCCAGACCGTGGCCTATGTGCGCTGCCCGGACGGCACGCTGGTCGAACTCTGCACGGCCATGGGCTGATCCCGCCCCTTCGCGGGGCGGCTTCGCCCCGTCGAAGCGCGGGCGACGAAAAGCTGGTCCTGGGCCAGGGAAGGCAGCGGGGCGCTGATGGCGCCCAGCGTGGCCAGTTCGGCCTGCGGGGTGCCGCGGGCCTGGAAGGAGGCGTAGATGGCCATGATGGTGTTCGACGTCGTTGTCGGTGACCCCTGCCTTTCGCAAGGGGCGTGCCCGGTGTCACACAATGGCCCGTTATGCGCCGCGCCGACCGCCTCTTCCAAATTGTCCAGCTCATCCGCGGACGCCGCCTCACGACGGCCGACTACCTCGCCCAGCGGCTGGAGGTGTCGATGCGCACCGTCTACCGCGACATCGCGGCGCTGGGCCAGCAGGGTGTGCCCATCGAGGGCGAGGCCGGCGTGGGCTACCGCATGCGCGCCGGCTTCGATCTGCCGCCGCTGATGTTCAGCAAGCAGGAAGCCCAGGCCCTGGTCGCCACGGTGCGGATGTCGGAGTCACGCCTGGATGCGGCGCTGGCCCGCCAGGCCGAGAACGCGCTGAGCAAGATCCTCGCCGTGCTGCCGCTGGACGCCCGCGCCGCGGCCGAGAGCCTGGCCCTGTACGCGCCGCTGCCAGCCCTGGACCCCGCCACCAGCGCCCACCTGACGGCCATGCGCGAGGCCACCGAGGCGCGGCGCAAGCTGAAGATGGGCTATCTGGACCTGGGCGGCGTGAAGAGCGAGCGCATTGTGCGCCCGCTGGCCTGCCTGTTCTGGGGGCCGGTCTGGACGCTGGCGGCCTGGTGCGAACTGCGCAACGACTTCCGCAGCTTCCGCGTCGACCGCGTCGAGACGTTGGAGGTGCTGGACGAAGCCTTCCGCGACGAGCCGGGCAAGACGCTGGCCGACATGAACCGCCAGCGCGAGGTGCAGGAGAACGACGCCGGCTAGGCGGCGGTATCGATCAGCACGAACTGCTTGCGCACCGGCTCCAGCACCTCGAACTCACCCTCGAAGCCGGGCGGGATGACGGCGCCCTGACCGGGGCCGACGTCGGTGGCGCCGCCAGGCCCGTGCAGGCGCACGCGGCCCGCGAGAACGTGGAAGTACTCCTGCCGCGTGGCCGGGAAGACGATGCGCCATCGGCCCACCTCGCATTCCCACACGCCGGTGCTGACCGGGCCGGCCTCGTGCAGCAGCCAGGTCTGGCGCAGCGGGTTGCCGGCCACCAGGCGGTCCGGCCGCGGCCGGTCGAGCGTGGGCACGAGGCCCCCGGTGGTGTCTATCAGCGTCGGGTGCGGCATCAGCGATCCTGGCCCGCCCAGCGGGCGCCTTTCTCGTCCAGCAGCCCGCGCAGCAGCGAGCGATGGCAGCGCGCCTCGTCCTCGCAGTAGCAGCCCACCGAGAAATTCGTCTGCACCGACAGCGTGGCCAGCAGGCTCAGCGCATGCTGGGCCTCGGGCGCGGCCATCTCGGCGCGGTATTTCCTCGTGAAGGTCGCCCAGTCGGCCGGCGTCTCGGCGGCCTGGCCCAGCTTCATCGTCTCGGCGCTGGGCGCGAGGGTCGGGAACCACACGTCGTAGAAGTCGCGCGACGCGAACTCGGCCTTGGGCACGCCGCGCGGTGGGCGGCGCACGGTGCCGATGCGCGTGCCTTCGTCCTCGGCACGCGGGCTGCCGAGTCTGACGATGCGGATGGGCATGGTTTAGTCCCCTTCTTCAGCGGTGGCCAAGGACACGGATGACCTCATCCTCGGCCACGGGCTTGGTGATGAAGCCGTTCATGCCTGCCGCCAGCGCGGCCTGGCGCTCCTGGTCCAGCACGGCGGCCGTGAAGGCGTGGATGGGCAGGGCGGCCGTCGCAGGGTCGGCGCGCAGCAGCTCGGTGGCCCTGAGGCCGTCGACCTTGGGCATGTGCAGGTCCATCAGCACGCCGTCCAGGCGCCCGGCCTGCTCGCGTGCCATGCGCACGGCCTGCTCGCCGTCCTCGGCCTCGACGACCTCCGCCCCCAGGCGCTGCAGCAGCGCTGTGATGATGAGGCGGTTGACCGGGTTGTCCTCGGCGACGAGCAGACGCTGGCCGGCCAGTGGGTAGCGTGGCGGCAGCGGGATGCGCTTGCGCGCGGCGGTGTCGTCGATGGTCAGCGCCGTGGGCAGGGCCAGCTCGGCCCAGAAGCTGGAGCCGTTGGCGCCGTCGCTCTGCACGCCGACGCGGCCCTGCATGCGCGCGGCCAGCTCGCGGCAGATCGACAGGCCCAGGCCCGTGCCGCCGAAGCGCCGCGTCGTCGAGTCGTCGGCCTGGGCGAAGGGGCGGAAGAGGCGGTCCTGCACTTCGGGCGGCACACCGATGCCACTGTCCTGCACGACGATGCGCACGCGGCCCTCCCCGGCCGGCGCGAGCTTCAGCCGGATGTAGCCGCTCTCGGTGAACTTGAGCGCGTTGACGAGGAAGTTGGCCATGATCTGGCGCACTCGCAGCGGGTCGCCGATGACCAGCCGCGGCAGGCCGGCGCTGAGCTCGATCTGCATGTCCAGCCCGCGCTCGCGGCCCAGCGCCGCGCAGCCCTCGAAGCTGGCCTGGGCCAGCGCGTGCAGGTCGAACTCGATCTTCTCCAGCTCCAGGTGCCCCGCCTCGATCTTGGACAGGTCCAGCACGTTGGAGACGATCTCGTTGAGCGACTCGGCGGCGCCGACGAGGTGGGCCAGGTATTTGTCGCGATGCGCGTCGGCCGGGCCGCCATGCTGCAGCAGCCGCGCCAGGCCCAGCACGCCGTTCAGCGGCGTGCGGATCTCGTGGCTCATCGTCGCGAGGAAGGCGCTCTTGGCATGGCTGGCGCCTTCGGCCTGCTGCTTGGCGGCCTGCAGCTCGGCCTCCTGGCGGCGGCGCTCGGTGACGTCTTCGGCCACCCACAGCGTCGCGCGGTCGTCATCCAGGGTATTGCGGCCCGGCAGCGCGGCCGACAGGCCGCGCGCGTTGAACTGCACGGTGATGCGCCGGCCGTCGGGGCGGATGAAGTCGCGCTCGAAGGCCAGCGCCGCGCCGGCGATCTGCTGGGCCGTGGGCAGGCGGGCATGGGCGTCGGCCAGCCGCGGCTCGGTGCCGCCGAAGATCTCCTGCCAGTGGTGGTTGACGCGCTCGAAGCGCTCGCCGCGCGTCAGCGCGATGCCGACGCTGGCGTGGTCGAGGATGGCCTCGGCCTCGATGCGGGCGCGCTCGCCCTCGGTGATGTCGCGCGCGATCAGCATCATGGCGGGCTCGCCATCCCAGTCCAGCGATGCGGCCGACACCAGCAGGTCGCGCCAGTGGCCGCCGACGAGGATGGCCGAGCGGAAGTCGCGCACCAGGCCTGTTTCGGCCAGCTGGGCGGCCAGGCGGCGCGGCTCGCTGCTGTCGGGCCAAAGCCCCAGCTCGCGGCCCGAGCGGCCCATCAGCTCGTCGCGCGGCACGCCCACCAGCGTGCAGAAGCCAGAGTTCGCGAAGCGGATGCGGCCGTCCTCGATCAGGGCCACGCAGATCGCATCGGGGCTGGCGCGCAGCACCCGGTCCAGCATGCTGGCGGTGCGCTGATGCTGCTGCAGCGCCAGGCGCTCGCCGGTGATGTTGTGGCTGACGCCGCGCCAGCCGATGTGCTGGCCGGCGGCGTCGAAGACGGGTTCGCCCGAGCCCAGGGTCCACAGCAGCCGGCCATCGGGCGCGCGGAAGCCGTTGACGCGGTCACGGTAGGCGCGCTTGGCGCGGATGTCCTCCAGCAGGGCCTGGAAGTCGGCGTCGCGCACGAGCATGGCGCCGCCGGGCTCGCCCATGCGCAGGAAGTCCTCGCGCCGATGACCGGACAGCGCCTCGAATTCGTCGGACAGGAAGGTGACGCGGAACTTGGCGTCGGCCTCCCAGGCCCAGTTGTGCGCGGCTTGAACGAGGCGCGCCAGGCGGGCCTCCTCGTCGATGGCACGGCGCAGCGCCGCGCCGAGGATGCGGTTGAGCAGCAGCGCCGAGGCCAGGCCGCCGACGGTGAGCAGCAGGTGGGCGCTGGCGCGGCCCTCCAGCGTGGGCGGCATGGCCGTCAGGCGGCCGGGCAGCACGCCGCGCGCTTCCAGCATGGCCAGCACCAGGATCGCGGCGATGTGCAGCAGCGCCAGCGCGCAGGCTGCCGCGTTGCCGGCCACGCCGCCGGCCACGGCGACCAGCACCGGGCCGGCGGCGAGCGCGAAGGTGTGCACTCCCAGACCGCTCTGCACGGCGTTGCCGATCAGCACCAGCAGCGTGCCGCCGAGCACCGCCGTCATCGCGGCGCGCTGCTGGCCGGCGCGGCGCAGCAGCGCGGCCAGGCCGCTCAGGCCCAGCAGCATCGCGCCGACGATGACGCGCTGGCTGTCCCACGGCGCGCGGCCTGCCACGCCGGCCATCGCCAGGCCGACCACGAACGTGATCGCCCCCACGCAGGCGAGGATCCAGACCAGCGTGCGCGCGGCCTTGTCCTGCAGCGAGTCGCGGCTGCCGAGGGGGTCAGTCCGCGCTGAAGCCATTGCGTGCGTGAGTGCCGTCACAGAAGGGTTTGGTCTGGCTGCCGCCGCAGCGGCACAGCCGTGCCTGCGCGACGCGGCAGACCATGCGGCCGGTGCCGCTGAGCACTTCGAGGTTGCCGCGGATCTGCAGCGGGCCGTTGGGTTCGGGTTCGATCTCGACCGCGCCATCGCGCACCGCCGGCATGTCGGTGGGCAGGCCCAGCAGGCCGGTCTCGGGCTCGCCGCTGGCGGCGAAGTGGATGTCGTGGTGGCTGCCGTCGCAGAAGGGCTTGTTCCTGCTGGCGCCGCAGCGGCACAGCGTGGCGCGCGTGCCGAGGGGCTCGCCGCGCAGCGTCAGCGCGCCGCGGATCGCGTAGGGGCCGGCCTCGCGCACCGACAGCAGGTTGACCGGCGGCGCCGCCTCGTCGGCCGCGCCGTCCTTGCGGCGGTACTGGATGGCGCCTGACGGGCAGGCGTGGGCGATGTCGACGAGGCGTTCCACCGGCATCGCGTCGGGGTGGATCCACGGGCCCTGCACGTTGGCGAGGAAGACCTTGGGGGCACCCGTCACACACAAGCGCGCGTGGATGCAGCGCCGGGCCTCGAAGCGCAGCTCCAGCGCCTCGCCCTGCACGACCTCGATGCCGTCGACGACTTCGGTGGGCGGGGCCGGCGGCGGCGGTGTTGGGGCGGCGGGCCGGGCGGCGGGTGCCGGTGGGGGTGCGGTCGGGTCCAGCCCCCGCTCGGCGCGTTCGCGCAGCGCCTGCAGCTGGCGCGCGGCGCGGCCGGTGCGCTCGGCGCCCAGCCGGTCGTGCAGGCCGGCGGCGGCCTCGGCGAGCTGGGCCAGGCGTTCGATGACGTAGCGCCGCGCCGCGGGGCCGGGCGGCATGCCGGCTGCGTCGCGCAGGGCCGTGAAGCTGGCGCCGGCATGGCAGCCCGGGTGGCTGGGCCCGGCGGGCAGGCGGGCGGCATGCTCGGCCAGCGGCGTGAAGGCGCGCATCAGACCGATGCCGAGGTCGACGACCAGGGCCTTCTCGGCCGAGGGGCCGGGCATCAGATAGCTCTGGGCCAGCAGGCGCAGCATCAGCCCGTAGCTGGCGTTGGCCACGTCCACCGTCGCGCTGGCGTCGGCGTTCTCCAGCCAGACGCGGCCTTCCGGACGCGGCGGGCGGCGCAGCACCGGGTTGGTGGCGGCCGGCCAGGCGGGCGCGAAGGCCGGGTTGGCGCGGCGCAGCGCGGCCAGCTCGGTGCGGATGGCGGTGAAGCGGTGGTAGTGGGAACGCTCGCTGTCGGTGGGCGCGCCCTCGCCCTGGCGCACGATGGCGTCGAAGGCGGCCAGCGCCGTCTTGCTGCACAGCACGTGGCGGGCGCCGCAGAGGTTGAGCTCGTCCGGCCCCAGCTGCAGCCAGCGGTCGCCACTGAAGGCGGCCGCCTCGCCATGCGCCTCGACGAAGCCGCGCAGGTCGGTGCTGAGCTGCTGGTAGAAATGGCCCACGGTGTCGTAGTCGCAGGCCATGGGTGTCACGCGCGGCACGTCGGAGCCGCGCGTGAACAGGCGTTCGGCCGCGAAGCCCTCGCCGTCGGGCTCGCTGCTGCCCTCGGGGCGCTCCAGGAAGATGAAGTGCTGCAGCGTGGCTTCGCCGAAGGGCGCCAGCTTGACGACCACGCTGGCCGGCAGATAGCCGGGGTCCAGCGGGAAATTGCCGCGACCGATGCGCGGCGCGCCGCCCAGCGCCGCCGTGATGTTCCAGACCGCGACGAGGTGGCCCATCTCCTCGACGGCGACGGCGGTGATCTCGCGCCGCCAGCGCTCCACGGCCGCGGCCTCATGCTGGCGCAGCCCCTCGGCCTCGCCCTGCTTCAGGCTGAAGGCCGCGTAGAGGTAGGTGCACATCAGGTTGTGCTCCAGCTCGGCGGCCTCGTAGAGGCAGTGCAGCAGTTGCTCGCGACTCGGCGGGGGGGAGGGAGTCGTCATGGAAGCGCGTCCTGAAGCTGGCTGACTGGCTGCGCAGGACATTAGCACGCAGCCGCAGCGCGGCCCCTTGTGGTTTTTCAGGCCCAGCGCAGGCGCGGCAGCCAGGCCAGCGGATCCAGGCGCGCCGCCGGCGCCTCCACAAAGCGGTGGAAGGGCACGGCCAGGCAGTTGGCCAGCAGCCAGGTTGCCAGCAGCAGCAGCAGGCCCGCGGCGGGCGTGGCGCCGGGCAGGTGGTTCAGCAGCGCGTTGGTCAGCAGCAGCACCGGGAAGTGCAGCAGGAACAGGGCGTAGGACGGCGTCGAGCCGCGGGCCAGCAGGGCCGCCCAGCGCTCGACCACCAGCGGCCGGCCGGCGGCATGGCGCTGCTGCGCCCAGGCCAGCCACAGCGCCGTCGCGAGCGCGAGGGCCAGGCGGTCGCGCCAGTCCAGCGCCAGCGCGGCGGCCATGGCCACGGCCAGCAGCAGCAGGCCGGCGCGGCGGTGGCGCCACACGCCCAGCCAGTGCACCAGGGCGCCGAGGCCGTACGCGGCGAAGAAGTACGGCGCGAAGGCGTCCAGCTCGCGCTGGCGGTTGAAGGTGAAGGCCGAGGCCAGCGCCACGGCCGCGACGAGCACGGGGCCGACGACGAGCCGGCTCGGGTGGCGCCAGCCGCGCCGCGCCAGCCACAGCAGGCCCACGAGTAGCGCGAACAGCTGCAGGTCGATGGCCACGTACCAGGCGCCCACCGTCAGTGCTTCGTACCCGAGCACATCGTGCAGCAGCAGGGCGTGGGCCAGTAACTGGCCCGGCGTGACGTCGGTCGGCACCAGCTCGGGCCAGGACGATGCGATGAAGCTGCAGGCCCCCAGCGTCAGCGCCAGCGCGGCGAGGAAGGGCAGCACCAGGCGCAGGTAGCGCCGCCACAGCAGCTCCGGCACGCCGGCCTGCAGCGCCTGGCCGCGCGGCGACAGGCCGCGTGCGCTCAGGAAGCCGCCGACGACGAGGAACACCTGCACCGCCATGCGGCCGTACTGGTGCATGGCGCCGGCCAGCCACGGCAGGACCTCGTGCGCAGCGCGCGCGATGGGACCGTAGCTGACGAGGTGATGCAGCACGATGACCTGGGCGGCCAGGGCCTTCAGGGCGTCGATGTGCGGCAGGCGGCGGGAGGCGTTCGACATGGGCGAAAAAAGAACGGGCCTGCTCTGTGGCAGGCCCGTTGTCTCGGACGAGCGCAATTGTACCGGCGGCTCCCCTGGAAAACCCCATCCGTTTCAGGTGGTCACCAAGCCGCGCCAGCCTATTGCAAGGCCGCGTCAGCCGAACAGGCGGCGCAGCCAGGCGCGCAGGCGCTGCAGCAGGCCGGGCGGCGGCGCGGGGGCCGGCTGCGGCGCGGCCGCGGCGGCCGGCGGGTGGCGCTCCAGCAGCGCGGCCTGCAAGCGTGCGAAGAAGTCCTCGGCCAGCTTCTGCGCCGCCAGGTCGACCAAGCGCGAGCCGACCTGTGCCAGCTTGCCGCCGACGCTGGCGGTCACCTCGTAGGCGAGCCGCGTCTCGGTGGGCGCCAGCGCTGCCAGCGTGACCAGGGCCTGGCCCTTGCCGTGGCCGGCCGCGCCGCCGGAGCCTTCGAAGCTCAGGCGGTAGCTCTGCGGTGGCAGCAGGTCCGACAGCTGCAGCCGGCCCTTGAACTTCGCCTTGACCGGGCCGACGGACACGGCCATCAGCACGTCGAAGGCGTTGTCGCCGGCCGGCGTGATGGCCTCGCAGCCCGGCACGGCGGCCTTCAGGATGGCGGTGTCGTTGAGGGCAGCCCAGGCCTGGGCCTGGGTGACGGGCAGGATCTGTTCACCGTTGAGCTTCATTGCCGCAAGGCCTCGAGGAGGGAGTCGATGGCGTGCAGATTGTGGACCGGCAGGTGGCGGCTCACGGCGGGCAGCAAGGCCCTCACGCCCGCGGCGCGCGGCTCGAAGCCGCCGAAGCGCAGCAAGGGGTTCAGCCAGATCAGCTCGCGGCAGTGCAGGCGCAGCCGTTCGGCCTCGAAGGCGAGGCGGGCGCCGTCATCGGCGTCGCGCTCCAGCCCGTCGGTGACGAGCAGCACCGTGGCCGCGCCGCCGCCCAGCACGCGGCGCGCCCAGTCGCGGTTGAAGGCGTGCAGGCTCTGGCTGATGCGGGTGCCGCCGGCCCAGTCGGGCACGGCGGCGGACACGGCGGCCAGCGCGGCGTCGGGGTCGCGGCGCTTGAGCTGGCGGGTGATGCGGGTCAGCCGCGTGCCGAAGACGAAGGCTTCGACGACGGGGGGCTCGCGCAGGCTGCTGCCGGGATTGAGCAGGCCCTGGGCGAGGTGCAGCAGCACGCGCGAGTAGCGGCCCATGGAGCCCGAGATGTCGGCCAGCAGCACCAGCGGCGTGGGGCGGCGGCGGGGGCGTTCGCGGGCGGGCGGGGCGAAGTCGCGGCGGGCCTCGGCGCGCAGCGTGGCGCGCCAGGCGATGCGGCCCTGCGGCGCGGCGGCGTGCCGGCGCGTGAGCTGCTGCGCGAGGCGCGGCTGCAGCGCGGCCAGGGCCTGGCGTGCCGCGGCCCATTCGGCGGCCGTCATCGTGTCGAAGTCGCGCCGCTGCAGCAACTCGCGGTTGCCGGCATCCAGCCGGGCTTCGATGTCGATCTGCTCGGTGCGCGGCCGGGGCTCGGGCGCCGGCGCAGGGAAGAGGGCATCCGCCAGGCGGCGGTTCTCCGGCGGTAGCGGCGTGGCCGCCCGGCCCTGGGCCTGGGGCAGCAGCAGGGCCATGATGCGGCCCAGCAGGTCGGGGTCGCGCCAGAAGACGTGGAAGGCCTGGTCGAACAGCGGGCGGTGCTCGGGCCGGTCGACGAGGCAGGCAGCCAGCGTGGCCTTGAAGTCGGCGCGCGAGGCCAGGCCGCCGGCTTCCAGCGCCTGGGCGGCGAGCAGCAGGCGGTCGGTGCCCACGGCCAGGCCGGCCGTGCGCAGCACGCGGCCGAAGTGCAGGACGTTCTCGGCCAGCCTGTCCATGGGCTCAGGCCCTGGCGACTTCGCGCATCTCGGCCAGCAGGCGCCCCGCCTCGCTGCCCTGCACGCGGGCGATGTCGTCCTGGTACTTCAGCAGCACGCCCAGGGTGGACTGCACGGCAGCGGGGTCGAGGCCGACGGCGTTGAGCTCAACGAGGGCGCGCGACCAGTCCAGCGTCTCGGCCAGGCCGGGCAGCTTGTAGAGGTCCAGCGCGCGCAGGCCCTGCACGAAGGCGACGACCTGGGCGGCCAGGCGCGCGTCGATCTGCGGCAGCCGGGCGCGCACGATGGCCAGCTCGCGCGCGGCGTCGGGAAAGTCCAGCCAGTGGTAGAGGCAGCGGCGCTTGACGGCGTCGTGGATCTCGCGGCTGCGGTTGCTGGTCAGGATGACCAGCGGCGGCGCGGCGGCGGCGACGGTGCCGAGCTCGGGGATGGTGATCTGGAAATCGGCCAGGAACTCCAGCAGGAAAGCCTCGAAGGGCGCGTCGGCACGATCGAGCTCGTCGATGAGCAGCACGGGCGCGGGCATGGTGGTGAGGGCCTGCAGCAGCGGGCGCTCGATGAGGAAGCGACGCGCGAACAGTTCGTCCGCCTGGCGTTCGCGTTCACCGGCCTGCGCGAGGCGGATCTCCAGCATCTGGCGCGCGTAGTTCCATTCATAGGCCGCGGCGGCGAGGTCCAGGCCTTCGTAGCATTGCAGCCGGATCAGCGGCCGCCGCAGCGCCGCGGCCAGTGCGGCGGCGATGGCCGTCTTGCCGGTGCCCGGTGCGCCCTCCAGCAGCAGCGGCCGGGCCAGGCGCAGCGCGAGGAAGGCGGCCGTCGCCAGCTCGCGCGAAGGCAGGTAGGCCTGGGCCTGCAGGCCTTGGGCGATGGCGTCGATGCTGTCCGGGGCGGGGTCGAGCACGTCAGGCCTCACGGGTGAGTGGGTGGCGCGAGTATGCGGTGTGCTGCGACTGGTTACACCGGCGCGGGAAGGAATCCGGCCCGGGCGGCGTTGTCGAGGTGAAAGGGCCGGATCGGCCGGCCTTCATCCCGGAACCCGTCCGTCCATGAAAGCCAACCTCGTCTTCGCCGCCCTGCTGCTCACCGGCCTCGCCCAGGCCGAGGGGCCCGCGCCCAACGCCGACAGGCGTGCGTTGAACCTCGCCGTGCAGCGCGACGGCCAGCGCAACCAGAGCGCCGCGGCGGCCCTCAGCCTGCCGGTGGGACAGCGTGCCTGGGTGCAGGCCGGCGTCGGCCAGTCGCGCAGCCGCGACGCGAACGGTGGCGCAACCTACCGGCCCCGGCAGCTGTCGGTGGGCGCCGGCGTGGCCGGCAGCGCCTGGCAGGCCAGCGTGAACGCCGGCCAGCGCCGCGATGGCGACGCGCTGCGCCAGACCGACTGGGGCGCGGCGGCCGACTGGCGGCCGGCGGAGGGCGCCAGCGTCGGTGTCGACGTGGCCCGGCGCACGGCGCGCACGCGCGGCGCGGTCGGTGGCGCGCCGGTCGAGCAGCGGGCCAGGGGGCATGGCGTCGGCCTGCATGCCGCCGCCGCGGTGACCCCGCGCCTGAGCGTCTACGGCGCGACGATGCACAGCCGCTACACCACCACCACGCAGGCGGCGACCGGCGGCGGCCTGCTGGCCGGCGTGCCGCTGCTGGACAGCCGCATCTCGGCCGTCAACCGCGACGAGGCGGCGCTGGACCGCAGCCACCAGCTCGGTGCGACCTGGCGCGCCAGCGACCTGGTGGCGCTCAACGGCGAGGTAAGGCAGGACCGCCTGCACGGCGGCGGCGACCTGCGCAGCGTGCAGATGAAGGCGGCCGTCGATGCCGGCGCGGGCTGGACCCTCACCCCCGGCATCGGCCGCAGCCGCGGGCCGCAGGGCGGGAGCGTGAACTACGGGTTGCTGGGGGCGAGCTACGCCTGGTGATGGCCTAAGCTGGGCGCTTCATTCACCAGCGTTCGGCCAGCCATGAACTTCACCAAGATCGTCGGCGTGCTCCTTCTCATCGCCGGCACCGTCAGCCTGGCCACCGGCGGCTTCAGCTACACCAAGGACAGTACCGTCGTGAAGCTGGGGCCGCTGGAGTTGTCGGCCAAGCAGAAGGAGGAGGTCAACCTGCCGGTCTGGCTGGGCGTGGGCGCCATCGCGGTGGGCGGCCTGCTGCTGGTGTTCGGCGGGCGCAAGGGGTGAGTAGGGCCGAGGACGTCCTGCGCTTCTGGTTCCAGGAGACGCAGCCCGCGCAGTGGTGGAAGGTCGATCCGGCCTTCGACGAGCTCGTCCGCAGCCGCTTCGCCGCGCTGCACGAGCAGGCCAGGCGCTGCGAGCTGTTTGCCTGGCGCGCCACGCCCGAGGGCCGGCTGGCCGAGGTCATCGTGCTGGACCAGTTCGCGCGCAACCTCCATCGCGGCACCGCGCTGGCCTTCGCCGCCGACCCGTTGGCGCTCGCGCTTGCGCAGGAGGCCGTCGGCGCGGGTGCTGATCTGCAGCTGCCCGTCGAGCGGCGGGCCTTCCTCTACATGCCCTTCATGCACAGCGAGTCCGCGGCCATCCACGCGGCGGCCGAGCCGCTGATGCGCGAGCGCGCGCCGCAGCACACGCACGAGTTCGAGCTCAGGCACAAGGCCATCGTCGACCGTTTCGGGCGCTACCCGCACCGCAACGCCGTCCTCGGCCGCGTGTCGACGCCGCAGGAAGCAGTCTTCCTGACCCAGCCGGGGTCGAGCTTCTAGACGTCCAGCAGGTAGACCATCGCAGCGGCGCGCTCCTCGGCGCTGTGGCCGGCGAGCGCCTTGTCCCATTCAGCGCCGCCGGCGCCCTGTGACGATGAGGCGCTGCGCGTCATGACGGCGACTTCCTCGGTGCCGGCGTCGAATTCGCCCGCCTGCTCCCGGCTGTCGAGAAAGAGCTTGGCGACGGGGCCGGCGCTGGATGCGATGACGATCAGGTAGCGGGACACCCGGCGGTGTTCCTGCTGGGCATGCCGGGCCGGCATTTCATGTCCGAAGCCTTGGTTCATCTTGTGGCCTCCTCGCCTTTGCAAAGGCTGCACTGGTCTGGCGATTGTGCGCCGCGGGCGCCGGAATAACCCTGAAAGCCGGGCGGTCCATGGCGTGATCCAATCCGCAAATTGGAACCGATTCCAAACAACGACAGCCAGCCGCCTGGCGAGGACGAGACATGCAGTGCAAGACAGGATCCGGCCGCTTCGGGGCCGCAGCGTTGCGAGCGATGGCCGGCGGCGCGCTGGCTGCGGGCCTGGCCGTGCCGGCCGCGGCGGCCGACCAGCCTGACTTCGGCCCCAACGTCCATGTCCTGGACCCCGCCACGCCGGGCCTGCAGCAGCGCATCGACGAGGTCTACGCGGCCCAGCAGCCCAACCATTTCGGGCCGCGCCGCGATGCCATCCTGCTCAAGCCGGGCACCTACCCGGGCCTGCGCATCCCGGTCGGCTTCTTCACGCAAGTGCTGGGGCTGGGTGCCCGTCCGGACGACGTCCACGTCATCGGTGATCTGCGCTCCACGGCCCTGCTGGACAACGACAACGCGACGCAGAACTTCTGGCGCGGCGCCGAGAACTTCGCGGTGACGCCGACGCTGGGCATCGGCGACAACACGATGCAGTGGGCCGTGTCCCAGGCCATCCCGTTCCGGCGCATGCATGTGCGCGGCAACATCCGGCTCAACCAGAACAACGGCTGGGCCAGCGGCGGCTGGTTCTCCGACGTGCGGGTGGACGGCCAGGTCAACTCGGCGACCCAGCAGCAATGGCTGTCGCGCAACAGCGAATGGGGCAGCTGGACGGGTTCGAACTGGAACATGGTCTTCGTCGGGGTGCCCAACCCCCCGGCCGGCGAGTTCCCGACGCCGGGCCGGCGCTACACCCAGGTCGAGAAGACGCCGCTGGTGCGCGAGAAGCCCTACCTCTTCATCGACGCGAAGGGGAACTACGCGGTGCGCGTGCCGGCGCTGCGCCGGGACAGCGTGGGCGTGTCCTGGGCGAACGGCACCGCCGCGCCTGGCAGGACGCTGCCGATCGGCCGCTTCTTCATCGCCCGGCCGGGCGACACGGCGGCGGCGATGAACGCCCAGTTGGCCGCCGGCAGGCATCTGCTGCTGACGCCGGGCGAGTACCTGCTGACCGAGACGCTGCAGATCCGCCGCCCCGGCACGGTGGTGCTGGGCATCGGCTTCCCGACGCTGCGCTCGGACAACGGCCAGCCGCTGGTGAAGACGGCGGACGTCGACGGCCTGACGATCGCGGGCCTGTTCCTGGATGCCGGCCGGCAGGACTCCGGCGTGCTGATGGAGGTGGGCCCCGAGGGCAGCAGGAGACGCCACAAGGCCGATCCCATCGCGCTGCACGACGTGTTCTTCCGCATCGGCGGCGCGGCGCCGGGGCAGGTGACGACGGCGCTGCGCATCAACGCCCACGACACGCTGGTGGACCACACCTGGCTCTGGCGCGCCGACCATGGCACGGGCGTGGGCTGGACCAGCAACCCCTCGGCCCACGGACTGTGGGTGAACGGCGAGGACGTCACCATCTACGGCCTCTTCGTCGAGCATTTCCAAAAGGCGCAGGTCGTCTGGCGCGGCAACGGCGGGCGGGTCTACTTCTACCAGTCCGAGATCCCCTACGACCCGCCGACGCAAGCCGAATGGACGAGCGCCACGGGCCGTGGCCATGCGGCCTACCAGGTCGACCCCGCCGTGACCCGCCACGAGGCCTGGGGCCTGGGCGTCTACAGCGTGTTTCTGAAGCCCGACGTGGTGCTGGACCGGGCCATCGAGGCGCCCCGGGCGCCGGGCGTGCGCTTCCACCACATGATCACCGTCTGCCTGGTGGACAAGGGCAGCATCGAGCACGTCATCAACGACGCGGGAGAGCCGGCGCGCTGCCAGGGTGGCAGCAACACGGCGACGCTGAAGACCTATCCCTAGACAAAAAAAGCGGGCGCCCCTGGGCGCCCGTTCAAGGTGTCACCGGAAAGGTCAAGGGAACAAGGTCAGCCGACCTCTTTCGTGAGGCGCTCTTCGATGCGCGCCTTGACGGCGGGCAGCGCGGCGGGCAGGTGGTGGGCGAGCTGCGCGAACAGCTCGTCATGCAGCTTCATCTCGGCATGCCACTCGGCGGCGTCGATGCGGGTGACGGTGTCGAACTGCTGCTGCGAGAAGTCCAGGCCGTCCCAGTTCAGGTCGCCGTAGCCGGGCGTGACGCCGAAGACATGTTCCTCGCCGCCGCCCTGGCCTTCCAGGCGGTCCAGCATCCACTTCAGCACGCGCATGTTCTCGCCGTAGCCGGGCCAGACGAACTTGCCGTCGGCGCCCTTGCGGAACCAGTTGACGCAGTAGATGGCGGGCAGCTTCGCGCCCGCGGCCTGCAGTCTGGCGCCCAGGTCCAGCCAGTGCTGGAAGTAGTCGCTCATGTTGTAGCCCATGAAGGGCAGCATCGCGAACGGGTCGCGGCGCACCACGCCCTGCTGGCCGGCGGCGGCGGCGGTGGTCTCGCTGCCCATGGTGGCGGCCATGTAGACGCCCTCGGTCCAGTCACGCGCCTCGGTCACCAGCGGCACGGTGGTGGAGCGGCGGCCGCCGAAGATGAAGGCGTCGATCGCCACGCCGGCGGGGTCGTCCCAGGCCGGGTCCAGCGCCGGGTTGTTGGTGGCGGCCACGGTGAAGCGGGCGTTGGGGTGGGCGGCCTTGGCGCCGGTTTCCTTCGCGATGGCAGGCGTCCAGTCCTTGCCCTGCCAGTCGATGGCGTGGGCCGGCGGGGTGTCGGTCATGCCTTCCCACCACACGTCGCCGTCGTCCGTCAGCGCCACGTTCGTGAAGATCACGTCGCGCGCCAGGCTGGCCATGCAGTTCGGGTTGGTGTGCGAGTTGGTGCCCGGCGCCACGCCGAAATAGCCGGCCTCGGGGTTGATGGCGTAGAGCTTGCCGTCGGCATGCGGCTTGATCCAGGCGATGTCGTCGCCGATGGTGGTGATCTTCCAGCCGGCGAAGGCCTTGGGCGGGATCAGCATCGCGAAATTGGTCTTGCCGCAGGCGCTCGGGAAGGCGGCGGCGACGTGGTATTTCTTGCCGGCCGGGTTCTCCACGCCCAGCACCAGCATGTGCTCGGCCAGCCAGCCCTGGTCGCGGCCCATGGTGGAGGCGATGCGCAGCGCGAAGCACTTCTTGCCCAGCAGCGCGTTGCCGCCGTAGCCCGAGCCGTAGCTCCAGATCTCGCGCGTCTCGGGGTAGTGGACGATGTACTTGGTGGGGTTGCAGGGCCAGGAGACGTCGGCCTGGCCTTCAGCGAGCGGTGCGCCCACGGTGTGCACGCAGGGCACGAAGTCGCCATCGGTGCCCAGCAGCTCGATGACGGCGCGGCCCATGCGCGTCATCGTGCGCATGTTGACGGCCACGTAAGGGCTGTCGCTCAGCTCCACGCCGATGTGGGCGATGGGGCTGCCCAGCGGGCCCATGCTGAACGGCACCACGTAAAGCGTGCGGCCGCGCATGCAACCCTTGAAGAGGGCCTTGTCGCCGGTCTGCAGCAGGTCGCGCATCTCGGCCGGGGCCATCCAGTTGTTGGTGGGGCCGGCGTCTTCCTTCTTGGCGGAGCAGATGAAGGTGCGGTCCTCCACGCGAGCCACGTCGCTGGGGTCGGAGTTGGCCAGGTAGCTGCCGGGGCGCAGCGCGGGGTTGAGTTTCTTGAAGGTACCGGCGGCGACCAGCTGCTCGCACAGGCGCTGATACTCGTCGGCGCTGCCGTCGCACCAGTAGACGTCGGCCGCCTCGGTCAGTGCTGCGATCTCGGCGACCCAGGCGATCAGCCGGGCGTGTTTCACATAGGCGGGCAGGCTCAGGCGCAGGCCCTGCATCACGGGTTGGTTCATGGTGATAGCTCCGATCATGGGAATGTGTTTGGGGCAGCTGCCACGAGCTGGCCCAAGCACACCGAAACCCGGGAGGCGGATTGTCGAATCCAATGTAATCACGCCGTAACCACCGGGATCGGTGGGGTCATGCAAAACCGGAATAACGCCATGCGGGCGCGGGCCAGGGGCTCACGCGTCTCGCGAAGTGGCACTAGGGTTTGCGCGAAGAGTGCGTGTAATTTGACGCAACTTTGGCGTCGCAAGCTTCGGAAGCACGAGCACTAAGCAGCATGTGCTGGCACACGCCATGCCAACACCGGCCCACCGTCGTCGATGCGTACGTGCGTTGGCGGCTGAAAGCCGGTGGCCTTCAAGGCGGCCAGCAAGGGCATGGCCTTGTCGTGTGCTTGCGCCACCTGGGCTTGTGCCGCCTCGCCCAGGAAGGACAGATAGACGGTCTGGCGTGGGAGCAGGGCTGCCAGGTGGCTGCACCACGCATCGCCCAATTTCGCGAGTTCCTGGTGCGGGTCGCCGGCGTAGAAGCGAGCGCCCAGGGCTTGCCAGAACGGCGATGCGCCTCGCTCATCTCGCCAGCCTGGTAGTTCGGCCACCAGCCAGTCGCCAAAGTCAGCCGGACGCTCCCGGATCAGGGCTTGAGCGGCGTTGACGATTTGCACTAGCGCGCTTGCCTGTTCAGCCGCCGAAAGCCCTGAGGCGACCTTCAGTTCTGTCAGCTCCGCATGGCCTGTGTGATCGTTGCACAGCAGCAGCGTGCCTTGCACGCTGAACAAATCCAGCTCCTGCGCGGCATGCACCACGCGGCCCAGGTGGAAGTGGTAGCGCGGCAAGCGCAGGCCCAGCCGCGGCACCAGCAGCAACGAAGCCGCCCCGTCGGACAGGGCGAGGCGCCAGCCTTCGGACTCGCGGGTGGTGATGAGATGGCTCATGCGCTCTCCTCGGGTCTCAAGGGCGTTGACAGCAAGCGTTCGCCCAGGCGAGCGCCCAGCACTTGCACCTCGGCAGGTGCTACGGCGTCGCCGACCTCCGCCAGCGTTGCGCCAAAGCTGGCGCGTGTCGGCCGGACCAGCAGTTTCCATTGGCGTGGTCCGCTGCTCGCCTCCGCCACGGCCACGTCGCGGGCGAGCCGGACGCTGCGCAACGACGTCAGCTGGGCTTCCGCCGTGGGGCCACCGTCAAAGATGTCTACGTAGGTGTCGGCGTCGAAACCCTCGTCCTGAAGGATGGAGAACGGCAGCTCGCCCACCGGATGAAGCTGACCGATGGCCCATTGGGCGGTCTCTGGCAACAGCGCAACGTAGACCGGCGATGGCGGCATCAGCTCGGCAATGCAGGCCCGGCTGCGGCCGCCGATGACGGCTTCGGCTTCCGGGTAGTCCATGCCGAAGAAGCGCCGGCCGACAGCGTCCCAGAAGGGGCTCTGCCCGGCCGGACCGACGACGCCGGGGCTCTCGGCGGCGATCCGGCTGGAGAAACGTTCCGCATTGGCCTGGATGAAGAGCAGCCGCGCGCGGCTGAGCAACTGCGCTGCGGGCCCGTCCTCGTACTCGGGCTCGAGATAGAACGAGGTCATCAGCGTACTACCCGTCAGGTCGTGGCACAGGTGCAGCGTGTGCATGCGTTGGGAGACACCCAGCGCCGCACTGGCATGCACGACGAATTCGTTGCGATAGCTGTAGAAACGGTCGAAGAAACCGGCACTGGCCGCGATGCCGGAGCAACCGACCAGCCGGCCGGCCGCGCGGTCCTCGAGCACGAAGAGGTAGGTTTCCTCGCCGCTGGCATCGTCGAGGCTGGCGAAGGCCTGCTGCGATGCCTCGATGCGGCGGCGCAGCTTGGCGGGGTCGTTCGGCAGTGAGCTGATCGCATCGGCGCTGGCCGCAGCCATGCGGTGAAGGTCAGCCAGATCGCCCGGCGCCACGGGGCGCAGCAGCAAATGGTTCATGTCAGGTCTCCCGAGGGCGGGCCGCTGCGCCAAGCCAGCGCGCGTCGACTGCGCTCGTCGCGCGGCGTATGGCCGAAATGGGCTTTGTACGTGTTGGAGAAATGCGGCCCGGACGAAAAGCCGCTGCTCAGGCCGATTTGCAGGATGGACTGGCTGCTCTGCCGCAGCAGCCGCTGGGCGCGGGCCAGGCGCAGGGCCAGGTAGTGGCGCGAGGGTAGTGTGTCGAGGTGCCGCTTGAAGAGTCTCTCCAGCTGGCGGCGCGACACGCCCACCAGCTGTGCCACCTCCTCGGTGGGTAACGGCTCGGCGAGGTTGGCTTCCATCAGCGCCAGTGCCTCGGCGAGCGTGGCGCTGCCGGCGCCACGCTGCTCGCTGTATCCGGCGCGCTGGCGTTCATCGCGTGGCCGCAGCCCTTTGAGGCCGAGGGCCTGTACGAGTTCGTGGCCCACCCGTTCACCGTGCTGAGCCGCCAGCCAGGCGCAACACAGGTCGAGGCTTGCGGTGCCGCCGGCGCAGCTGAGTCGCAAGCCGTCCACTGACATCTCCCACAGACCATTGGCCCAGGCGACGGCGGGATGGGTGGCGACCAGGCCATCCAGCCGGGCCCAGTCCGCGCAGGCGCGCTGGCCGTCGAGCAGGCCGGCCGCGGCCAGCGCAGCGGCACCGGCGTCGACGCCGGCCAGCACCGCCCCTTGCATGGACCAGGTCTTGAGCTGCGTCGACAACAGCTCGTCGACGGGAGCCGCCTCGGCGCTGATGACGAAGACGGCGTGCCAGGCCGCGGTGGTGCTCCAGGGGCGGGTGAGAACGTGCAGTTGGGTTCCCGCTGCGGGCACGAGGTCTCCCGTTGCGGAGAGGCAGTCGCTGCGGTACACGGCATCCGTCTGCAGCAAGTTGACGGCAGTGAGCGCGTCCACCACGCCGGCCAGCGTCAGCGCCGAGAACCCGGGCTGAAGCACCAGGCCGACGCGGCGCAACGGAGCGGCATTCATGGGCGGATTGTGGCCGTCACGACCACTGCAACCCGGCGGCCACGGCGAGCAGGGCCAGGGCCATGACCAGGTAGGCCGCCTGCAGCGGCAGCATCCAGCGCACCCAGGTGCCGTAGGGCACGCGCGACAGTGCCAGTACCCCCACGGTGATCCCCGACGTCGGGATCACCGCTGTCGTCAGCTCTCCGAACTGGAAGGCCAGCACTGCCGTCTGTCGCGTGATGCCGATCAGGTCCGCCAGCGGCGCCATCAGGGGCATGGTCAGGGCGGCCTGGCCCGTTCCCGAGTGGATGAAGAAGTTGATGACCGACTGGATCAGGAACATCTTCTGCGCGGCGAACATGGGGTTGTCGGAGCCCACCAGCGGCGCGAGCGCGTGCAGCAGCGTGTCGATGATCTGGCCCTCGCGCATCAGGATGACGGTGGCCTTGGCCAGCGCGATGACCAGCGCTGTGCCGACAAGGTCACGGGCGCCGTGCAGGAAGGCCGCCACCATGTCGTCGGCCGACAGCCGCCCGACCAGCCCCACCGCCACGGCCATGACGAGGAACAGCGCGGCAATCTCCTCGATGTACCAACCCCGGCGCACGACGCCGAAAATCATGCCCACCAGCGTCGCGGCGAACAGCCAGAGCACGCACCGTTGCCTGCCGGTCATGCCGGCAAAGCTGTCGAAGCTGGCCAGGTCCAGCCTGAGCCGGCGCTCCTGGTCCAGCGCGTAGCTGGGGCTCAGTGTGGGTTGGCGGCGGATGCGGGCCGCCCACCACATCAGGAAGGCGATGGTCAGGCCCGTGGCGATGCACCAGCAGACGATCCGGTACCCGATTCCCGAGAACATCGGTACGCCCGCGATTGACTGGGCCACGCCCACGTTGAAGGGATTCAGGAAGGCCGTCGCAAACCCGACCTGGGAGCCGACAAAGGGGATGGCCACGCCGGTCAGCGAATCCAGACGGAGCGCCAGCGCCAGCGGAATGAAGATGAGCACGAAGGGAATGGCCTCCTCGGCCATGCCGAAGCTGGCGCCGCCCAGCGAGAACAGCGTGACAAGCCCAGGGATCACCCCGGCGCGTACCAGGGCAGAGCGGCCGTGCGCACGGGCCACGGCTTTGATCATCGCGTCGATGGCTTCGGTTTTCTGCAGCACCGAGAACGCGCCGCCCACGATGAGCACGAAGCCAATGATGAGAGATGCCTCGACAAAGCCCTTGATGGGTGCGGTCAGGAAGGCCGCGAGGCCTTGCGGCCGCGACGGCGCCGCGTGAAAGCTGCCGGCGATGACCAACTGCTTGCCATTGACCAGCTCGGTCTCGAACCTGCCGCCGGGCAACACCCAGGTGGCAAGCGCGATCACGGCCAGCAGAGCCAGCAGCAGCACGAAGGCGTTGGGCAGACGTGGCTTCATGGCGACAGCAGCTTGCCGCTGCGGATGGGTGTGGACCCGGCGATCTTCATCAGCCGCATGCCACGGCTGGCATGGCGGCGCTCGGTACGGGCGAAGCAGCGGCCCCTGACACTGGCGTGCAGCGGCGTGCACGCGTCGGTCATGGGGTCGATCAGCTCGGCCACCAGGTCGCCGGCCTCCACCCAGTCGCCGGGCGCCTTGGCAAAGACGATGACGCCATGGGTCGGCGCCGTCACGGGCTCAACGCCCTGCAACGGTGTGGCGTCGCAGCATGGCGGCACCGGCGGCGGCGTGCCTGCGATGTGGCCGGCGTGTTGCAGGAAGGCCACCAGTGCATCTGCGTCCTGCGCGGCCAGCGCGTGCGACACCTCGGTCTCCCCGCGTAGCTCGACCGTTGCGGCCAGACAGCCCAAGGGGTTGATGGGAAAACGCCCTTCGAAGTGCGTGGCGAGCTCCCACCAGATGCGCGAGACCGCTTCGTCGAAAGGGTTGTCTCCGGCCACGTCGGCGAACAGCAGCGCCTGTGCACCCAGGTAGCCGGCCAGCGGCGCGCAGGCGGCGGCCTGTGGCGTGCCCGTGTAGACGTGAATGACGGCCTGGTTGTCGCAATGCAGGTCCAGCACGAGGTCGGCCTCCATCGCCAGCGTCTGCAGCAGACGCTTCAGCGCTTGCGCCTCGCTGGCGGGCTGCCAGTCGGCCAGCAGCGCGGCGCTGGCGGCACGGATGACACGGGTATTGGTGAACGCGTCGGCGCTCAGCTGCGACTCGACAGCCGGCAGCAACGCTGCGGTCAGGTGCCTGAACTGCCGGTTGAAGTTGAGGCCGGTCGCGAGATCGAAGCGACCGAAGGCCGCTCCTTGCAGCTCCTGGGAGAGCCCGATCGGATTGGCCATGGGCACGAGGACGATCTCGCCGGCAATCGCGCCTGCCGCCTCCAGCGCTTGCAGACGCTGCATGAGCGCCTGCGCGACGAGCATGGGCGGCACTTCATCGGCGTGCAGCGAGGCCTGGAGGTAGGCCTTGCGGCCGGATTCGCCGTGGCCGAAGTGCAGGCTGCGCAGTTGGCGCCGGGTGCCGGCGCTGGCGGCCGGCAGGTCGTGGAGGTGGGTTCGCATCGAGATGGTGGCGGGGCGGTCTGGCGTCAGGGGGTGGACAGGGGCGTCAGCAGCGGTGCGGCGATGCGAACCGGCTGGACGTCGAGGCGGGCGTTCAGCACGGTGTAGTCCTCGCCGCCCAAGGCGCCGCTGAACCAGCCGATCAGGCCGAGCCCCTTGTAGAGCCGGAACTCAAAGCCGACGTCAGGGGCGGGATCGCCGGCTTGCGGCTGCATCTGGTACGCCAGCCCACGCACCTCGGGCGCAGGGCCGTCCAGCAACTGGGCCATGGCCGTGACGATCGCGCCGTCACCCAGCATGTCGAGGAAGTAGCCGCCGGCCGGGAGGTAGGGTTTGTAGTCGCTGGCAGCGGGGTCGATGGGTGACTCGCGCAGCTTGTGCGTGGCCGGTGTGGTGACGCCGGTCTTCAGGTCGTGGCGGTCGCCACGGTCCAAGTAGCTCAGCTTGGCGCCTCGCAGGTTGAAATGCGGCACGCGCGCATCGCTGCTGGCTTCGCGCAAGTCCACCAGCAGCGCGCCGCGTGCGCCGATGACCTCGACGCTGTTGCTCTTCACGACGATGGCGGAGTCCTCCTCCACACCCAGGCCCAGGTGGTAACCGAGGGCCCGCATGGCCGGCAGCATGCGACCGATGCGGCCGCGCTTGAGGAAATGCTGGTCGATGAAGAGGTCGGGGCCTACAAAGCCCAGACCACGGTCGTACTCGTGGCGCTCGCGCCAGCGGCCTTTCAGAATGGCATGGTTGTCCTGCGCGTCACGGAACATCTGGCGGCTCATGACGGCCGCGCCGGCGCTGGTGCCGGCCACCACGCCGCCGCGGTCGAATACTTGGCGAATGGCGTTCAGCATCGCCGTGGGCTGGCCGTCGGGCTGCAGCGTGTCGACGATGAGCTCCTGGGCCCCGCCCGAGAAGAAAACGGCCTGCGAGGCCGCAACCTGGGCAATGAGCGACGTATCGGCCAAGTTGGCCGCGAGGTCGACCTCCTTGAGCTTCGGGGCGATCGGAATCGCCTGGGCGCGGGCGCCGCGCCGGTTCAGCGCCGCCACGATCTGCGCGCCACTGCGCTCGGGGTTGGCTGCTGCCGTGGCGAACACGGCGATGCGTGCGCCCGGGCCTCCGGCCTCGTCGACGACGCGCTGCCAGACGGTGTCGTTGTCCGTCTTCAGCGCGCCACCAATGACGATGGCGGTACCCGCGTGGGCCGCAACGGCGCAGCACAGCGCTGCGAGCAAGAGGGGTTTCGCAAAACTCATGCAGCCATGTTGGCAGCGGCCTCGCGCGGCGGCCACAGGGTTGGGCTCCGCATCGGTGTGCCGTGCACCTCGGACGCAATTGCATGTCGCTTCGACGCAAGCGCGTGGTGAAGCCGCGCAACGTGCTTGCCGAGAAGCGACGCGCATTTGCGCCGAAGCGACCGGCGCGCTGAAACCCCATAGGCAAGTCGCGAGCTGGCTCCCTAACCTGACTGGCATTCACTCACCGCCATCCAACCGAGGCCTCCATGACCCCAGCCCGCTCCTTCTCCCTGCACACGCTGGCCCACGCCGCGCTGCTCACCGTCACAGCGGTTTCCACCACTGTCCAGGCACAGACGCTTGAGCGGGTGGAGATCACCGGCTCAAGCATCAAGCGCATCGACGGCGAGGCCGTGCTGCCGGTGGACGTCATCAAGCGGGGCGACATCGACAAGGCCGGTGTGACGACGGCCGCCGAGCTGCTGCAGAAGATCACGGCCAACGTTGGCGGCCTGACCGACGGCGCCAGCATCTCCGACCAGTCCGGCGCCCAGCGCGGCTTCAACGGGGCCAACTTGCGCGGCCTGGGCGTGTCCAGCACGCTGGTCCTGCTGAACGGTCGTCGGCTGGCCAACTTCGCCAGCCCTGGTGACAACGCGGGCGTGGACCTCAACAACATCCCGGCCGGCGCGATCCAGCGCGTGGAGGTGCTCAAGGACGGTGCCTCGGCCATCTACGGCACCGATGCCATGGGCGGTGTCATCAACTTCATCACCCGCAAGGACTACCGGGGTGCCGATCTGACCGCTTACGCGTTGCGTACGCACGAGGGCGGTGCCGGCAAGACCACGTTCAGTGCCTCCGGCGGCTTCGGCGACATGGTCAAGGACCGCTTCAACGTGTTCGCGGCGCTGGATGTGCAGCAACTGGAATCTCTTGACGCCAGCCAGCGTGCTTTCATCCAGGAGTACAGCCTGCCCACGCGACTGCCGCCGCAGACCTCGAGCAACAGCTTTCCGGCCAACGTCGACCTCAGCTCGGCCCAGCTGAGCGCTTTGAACGCCTTTGTGCTGGCCAACCCCAACACGGCACTCAAGGGCTCCAATGCCAACGGCACCTGGAACCCGGGCGGGGTCAACTCCGGCTCGCGTCGCGTGAACTTCGGGAAGGCCTCCTGCACCGGTGGTCTCAACCCGAATTCGGTCCAGCCGCTGGGCCTGGGAGGACGTGAGGGCTGCTCCTACGACTATGTGGCCGGCTCCGAGATCTACCCGAAGTCGGACAAGGCCAGTGTCATCGGCCGCGCCACCTTCCAGGTCGCCGACGAGCACCAGGTGTTCCTCGAAGCCCTGTTCGCCAGGACGGACACCGACTACTCCGCCTCGCCGGCCACCGCCCGTTTCCGCGCCTCGGCGGGCATCACGCTGCCGGCCGCGCTGCAGGCCGTGACCGGCGTCACCGGCCCCGTCGACTTCCGCTTCCGGCTGGAGGACGCCGGCAAGCGCGTCAGCCGTGTCGAGAGCGAAGCTACACGCGTCGTCGCCGGTGCCGTGGGCCGGTTCGGCGAGTGGGACTACGACGCCGCCCTGAACCACAGCGTCAACAAGGCCACCGACACCAACCTGGACGGCTGGGTCTCGATCAGCAAGCTGGAAGCCGGCATCAAGGCCGGGCAGTACAACCCCTTCCAGCGCGCCACCGATCCGGGCGCGGGCCGCGCCTTCATGAACTCCGTCCGCATCGACGGTGCCGCCCGCGTGGCCGAGGGCAGCAGCACCAGCCTCGATGGCAAGCTGACCCGCGTGCTGGCGGCCCTGGAGGGGGGCGATCTGATGCTGGCCGTGGGCGCCGAGCTGCGCCGCGAGACGCTGAAGTTCCGCGCCACCGACGCGTTGAAGAGCAACGACGTCAACAACGACCGCTCCAGCTCGGGTCCCTTGCTGGCCGACACCCACCACCACCGAAACGTGATGGGAGCGTTCGCCGAACTGAGTGCGCCCTTCACCAAGCAGTGGGAAGGTCAGTTCGCCATTCGGCACGACCGCTACGACGGCATCGACGACGAGGCGACAAAGTCCACCTCGCCCAGGCTAAGCACCACCAATCCCAAGATCGGCTTGAGCTTCCGCCCCGACCGAACGTTGCTGACGCGCGCCTCCTTCGGCACCGGATTCCGCGCTCCCACGGTCTCGGAACTGTTCCGCCCGGTGCGCAACGGCATCACGGCCAGCTTCGTGAAGGACCCGGTGTCCGGTGAGGTGGCGCAGATGGCGGTGGACCGCTACTCCAACGCCGGCCTCAAGCCGGAGAAGTCCAGGCAGTTCAACCTGGGCGTGGTGTTCGAGCCCTCTCGCAACTGGAACGGCAGCGTCGACTACTGGGCCATCCGAAAGACCGACATCATTTCGGAAATCGGGGAGGAGACCATCTTCACCAACCCGGTTTACTACAACGACCCGACCATCGTGAAGCGCTTCTCCGACGGCTTCGTCGACACGGTCACGGTCAGGAAGGAGAACCGGGGCAAGCTCAACACCTCGGGCGTCGACGTGGCGCTAATCTGGCGCGGCGAGAACACCGCCTACGGGCGCTTTGGCGCCAGCGTGGCGGGCACGTTGATCACCGAGTACAAGTTCAACACTGACCCGCGCTCGCCCATGGTCGACGGCCTGGCACGCTTTCGCGACGACAAGGCCGTGCAGCGGTGGCGCCACAAGCTCAACGTGGACTGGGACCTCGGCGCCTTCGGATTGACGGTGGCGAACACCTACCTGTCCGGCTACCGTGACCAGAACACACCCGGCCTGGCCGCGCCGGAGTGGAACGACCGCGACGTGAAGGCCTATGCGCTGTGGGACCTGACGGGAAGCTATCGCTTCACGCCTGAACTGCGGCTGCGAGCGGGCGTGCTGAACCTTGCTGACACGGCGCCACCCTTCACCAATCAGTCGCGCTACTTCCAGGTCACCTGGGATCCGACGTACGGCGATCCGCGAGGCCGCAGCTATTTCGTCAGCCTGAGCTACACGCTTCGCTGACGCACTGTGGCGGCGGGTGTGTTCGCAAGGGCGGCTTCCCCCCGCCGCCGCTTCATGCTGGCCCTGCCCCATGTCGCACCGTGCCGGCTGGAATGCCGTCGGTCGCGAGCCACGTCCTGACCTACCCCGTACCCAAGGCTCTTCTGGCCAGTTCAACGGCATTGCCGTCGTGCTTGAACCCCAGCGAATCGGCTGCCGGTGTCCGCAGTGGTGGGTAGCTGGCGAAGAGCTGCTGCACCTCTGCCTGCGGAACAAAGCTGACCAGTGCGTCACGCCCTGGGCCACATACCTGTGTCAGTGCGTCGATGACCTGCTGCATCGACAAGTGCAGGGCGGGCACCTGCACCACGCGGCGAGGGCCGATGCGGGCTGTTTCGATGCAAGCGGCCAGCAGCAAGTCGTCGACGCAGGCCTGCACCGACAGCCACCAGGCGGTGCCATCGGCGCTCACCGGCAGAACCAAAGGCTCGCCGTCCCGCAGCTTCCAGAACAACTGGCTCATGAAGGCCGACATCAGGCCGGCGCCATCGCCGGGGCGCGCGACGATGCCCGGCAGGCGCAGCGAGCAGGCCTGCACCCAGCCGCGCCGATCTGCGTCGGCCAGCAGCACTTCGGCGGCCAGCTTGTGGGCGCCATAGCTCAGGGCGGGCTGAACCGGCGTGCCGTCGTCGACCCAGGCTGGCAAGGGGTCGCCATAGACCGCCACGGTGCTGGCGAAGACGAGACGCGGCGCTCCCCCCTGCGCGCGCAGCAGGTCGACGAGCCGCAAGGTGGCGTCGAGGTTGACGCAGCGGGCCGGGTTGGGTGCCCGCTCTGCGGCGCCGCCCGGGACGCTGGCGAGATGGAAGACGGCATCGACGGGCGCGGCCAACGCACGCTCCAGCACACCTGCGTCGGCGATCGATCCAGCCACGGGCCGGATGCGGGCATCAATGGGCAAGCCGTCCAATGCCAGATCTGAAGCGACGATGCTGCTGACGGGGCGGCCGCCCAGGCCGTCGGAAAGCAGGCGCTCCAGCAGCGCACGACCGATGAAGCCGTTGGCTCCCGTGATCAGCAGACGCATGCCGGCGGTCATCGCGTCAGCTGCCATCCGAAATCATGGTGCCGCCGTCCACCACCAGGTTCTGCCCGGTGATGAATGCGCCCGCAGCGCTGGCCAGCATGACGACGACGCCCGCCACCTCGTCGGGTTCGCCGATCCGGCGCAGCGGCGTCGCCTGAAGGCGGCGCGCCATGAAGTCCGCTTCCTGTAGCAGGCCGGTGGCCAGCGGCGTGCGGATCAGGCCGGGCGACACGGCGTTGACGCGCACGCCTTGCGGCCCCCATTCGACGGCGAGGTTGCGCGCCAGTTGGGCCAGGGCGGCCTTGGACAGGCCGTAGAGGCCGATGGAGCGATTGCCACGCAGACCCGCAATGCTGGACATCAGGATGGCGCTGCCCCCGCCGCGCCGGGCCATGCCGGGCAGCAGGGCCGAGCACAGCCGGGCTGACGCGCGCAGGTTGATGTCCAGCACCTGCTGCCAGTCGTCGTCGCTGGCCGTGGCCAGCGGGCCTGCCGGTCCCTGAATGCCGGCGTTGCAGACCAGCACATCGACATCGCCCGCCGCGCGACACAGCGCGTCGATCTGGTCGGGTGCGCCGAGGTCGGCCGCCAGCCCTTGCACTTCATGACCGTGGGTGCGCAGTGCGGTGGCGGTTCGCTCACAGGCCCGGGCGTCGCGGTCCGAGACGATGACGCGGGCGCCGTGCGCTGCCAGCGCGCCAGCGATCGCCAGGCCCAGGCCCTGGGCGGCGCCGGTGACGAGGGCGCTGCGCCCGCCGAGGTCGAACAGCCCGGCCGTCATGCGCGCCGCGCCAGAGCCGCCGCGAGGTCGGGCTCGTAGCGGCCGTCCACCAGCACGAACAACATGCGGCAGACGCGGCCCGAGCGGTTGGCCCAGGCGTGGTTGCTGCCGCGCTGCACGACGACGCTGCCGGGCCGCAGCAGCACCTCGCCTTCGTCCAGCACCAGCGTCATCTCGCCATCGATGACGACGCCGTAGTCCACCGATTCGGTGCGGTGCATCAGCGGGTGGGGCGAGTTGGCGGTGACGGTGGACGCGCCGGCATCGCCGATCTGACCGAAGGCCGCCTGCATGCGCGCGGCGCCGTCGGCGAGGAAGTCGGCGGTGTCGGGCGGGATGTCGACGAAGCGCAGCCGCGTGCCCTGCGCGGGCGGTGGCAGCATCAGCGGGCCCAGGGTGGGGTCGGGGCCGTTGTCGACACGCACCGGCGTGCCGCTGGTGGCCCAGACCTCGTGGAAGACGGTGCCGGGGATGGCCTGCAGCTCGACGACCGTCGGCAGCGGGCCGTCGCTGGTGACGACGGCGCGGCCGTCGGCGTCGTGGCCGGTGACGACGCGGTGGATGGGCGGCAGCGTCACGACGAGTTCCTCGGCATCGCTGGTGGTGGCACGGGGACGGCCGCGTTGGCCGGCGCCACATCGGGGCCGTGCTTGGGGGTGCCGGACACTGGGCGTTGCCGTTGGGGCTCGTCCAGCACCAGACAGGGCCCGCCATCGAGAGCAGTCGAAACGGCGGCCAGCGCGCCGCCCAGGCTGATGAGGCGGGTCATGCGCGCACCACCCGCTGGTCCAGCACGCCGAAGGGCGCGGTGCCGCCGGCCTCGCAACGGGCCTCCATGCGCACACGGTCGCCGAAGCGCATGAAGCCGGTGCGGATCTCGCCGAGGTCGATCTTCTCGATCATGCGGCGCTCGGCGATGCAGGCCGAGCCCGCGGCGCGTTCGACATTGGAGACCGTGCCCGAGCCGACGACGGTGCCGGCCTTGAGCCGGCGCGTGCGCGCGGCATGCGCGACGAGCTGGCCGAAGTGGAAGCTCATGGGCGCGGCCGAGGGTTCGCCGAAGCGCTCGCCGTTCCATTCGATGTGCAGGCGCAGGCGCAGGCGGCCACCCTCCCAGGCGTCGCCGAGTTCGTCGGGCGTGACCGCCAGCGGCGCGAAGGCGGTGGACGGCTTGGCCTGCAGAAAGCCGAAGCCGGTGCGCACCTCGCGCTGGCCCAGCGCGCGCAGGCTCCAGTCGTTGAGCTGCACCACGATGCGCACGGCGGCCAAGGCCTGTTCGGGGCTGGCGCCCAGGGGCACCTCGTCGACGATGACGCCGAACTCGCCCTCGAAGTCGATGCCGTCAGCCTCGGCAGGCAGCGGCACGTCGGCGTGCGGGCCGAGGAAGTCGTCGCTGGCGCCCTGGTACATCACCGGCACGGTGTCGAAGTCGGGAATGGGCGGCGTGCCGAAGGCCGTCTCCATCAGCCGGCCATGGTTCAAGAAGGCCGAGCCGTCCAGCCATTGCGGGCTGCGCGGCAAGGGCGCTCCGCAGCGTTGCGGGTCGAAGTCGAAGGTGGCGGCCCGGCCGGCTTCGAGGGCGGCCGCGCAGGCGCGCAGCGCGGGCTCGACCTTCGCCCAGTTCTGCAGCGCGCCGATCAGCGTCGGCGCTGGCGCGGTGGTGGCGTGGCGTCCGTCGCGCGACACGAGGATGAGGCGGCCGTCCAGGCTGCCGTCGTTGAGGGTGGCGAGTCTCACGGCGTCAGTCCTCGAAGATGGCGACCGCACGCGTCCAGCCGGCGGAGGCGCCGCGGATCTTGTGCGGGAAGCAGCTGACCTGGAAGCCGTGCGCGGGCAGGGCCTCCAGGTTGTGCAGCTTCTCCAGGTGGCAGTAGCCGATGTCGCGGCCGGCCTTGTGGCCTTCCCAGATCAGCGAGGTGTCGCCGGTGGCGGCCACCTTCTTGGCGGTGTACGAGAAGGGTGCGTCCCAGCTCCAGGCGTCGGTGCCGGTCAGGCGCACGCCGCGCTCCAGCAGATACATGGTGGCCTCGTAGCCCATGCCGCAGCCGGCGCCGAGGTAGTCCGGGTGGCCGTAGCGCGAGCCGGCGCGGGTGTTGACGAGCACGATGTCCAGCGGCTGCAGATCCCAGCCGATGCGGGCCAGTTCCGCCTCGACCTCGGCGGCCGTGGCGACATGGCCGTCCGGCAGGTGGCGGAAGTCCAGCTTGACGCCGGGCTGCAGGCACCAGTCCAGCGGCACCTCGTCGATGGTGATGCTGGGGCGGGCTCCGCCGTTCTTGGCGTCCTGCGTGGAGTGGAAGTGCCAGGGCGCGTCGAGGTGGGTGCCGTTGTGCGTGGTCAGCGTGACCCACTCGGCCGCCGCGGCCTCGCCGTCGGGGTAGTCCTCGGGCTTCGTGCCGGGGATCATGGCCATGAACTCGTGCAGCGTGTCCTGGTGCTTCTGGTAGGTGATCTTGGGCGCCAGCGGCGGCGGGTCGGACAGCACGTCGTTCTCGAGGTAGATCGACAGGTCCACCAGGCGGCGGGTGCGGCGGGGCGGGCGCAGGGCGGCGGGCATCAGATGGGCTGGCCCAGGGCCATCAGGGTCGCGCGCATGATCTGGCCGTGCTCCTCCTTGGAGCCGCCTTCCATCTCGATCTGGCCCAGCCGTGCCGAGTTGTCGACGACGAGGCGGCAGCGCTCGAAGCGTCGCGCCTGGAAGGCCGCCAGGGCCGCATCGACCGTGTTCTTGCTGGCGAGTTCGTCGGCCAGCACGAGGGCGTCCTCGATGCCGATGCAGGCGCCGGAGGCCATGTGAGGCGTCGTCGCGTGCACCGTGTCGCCAATCAGTACGACGCGGCCGCGGTACCAGTCGCCGCGCACCAGCAGGCCTTCCAGCGGGCGGAAGACGATCTGCGAGGCGGGCGTGATCTGTGCGCGCAGGCCCTGCAGCAGCGGGTCGGGGAAGGGCGCCAGCAGGGCCTTCATCGTGTCGGCAAAGGTGGCCGGGTCGACGAAGTCGTTGCTGGGACGGTGCTCGGTGATGAAGACGTAGAGCTGGTCGGCCGACACCGGGTTCACGCCCGGCTTGACGGCGCCGCCCATCCACATCGTGATGGTCTTGAGCTCGTCGGGCCGCGGCAGCACGGCGCGCCAGACGGCCTGGCCGCTGTACTGCGGGCGGGGTGCATCGGGCAGCAGGGCCTCGCGCACCTTGGAGTAGAGGCCGTCGGCGCCGATGACCAGGTCGTAGCGCCGGCGCTGCCCGTCGGTGAAGGTCACGTCCACGCCGTCGGCGTCCTGCTCGATGGCGGTGAAGGTGCAGCCCAGCCGCACCGTGGCGCCGCTGGCGCGCGTGGCGTCGGCCAGGATCTTGGCCAGCACGGGCCGCATGATGGCGCCGCCGCCGGGCACGTCGGGGCCGGCCAGGCGCGGCGTGGGCAGCTCGCCGATGGGCTGGCCGTGCGGCAGGCGCAGCTGCACGCCGTCGCTGGCCGCGCCGTGCTGCAGGAAAGCGTCCAGTACGCCCAGCTGCTTGAAGGCGCGCAGCGTGGCCCCGCCCAGGCTGATGCCGGCGCCGTAGTTGCGCCAGTCGGGGTCGATCTCGACCAGCTCGACCTCGGCACCGTGCTTGCGCAGTTCGATGGCGGCGGCCATGCCGGAAAAACCGCCGCCGATGATGAGGACGCGGGAGGCTGCGAGGCTCATGGGTTTGTCTCCTGTGGATGGGGCGTGGCGAGGTGCACCTCGCCGTTGTTCTGGATGTGCAGGGGCACGCGGCTCAGCGCCTGCCCCAGTGCCGGGCCGCTGACGCAGCGGCCGGTGGCGATGTCGAAGCGTGCGCCATGCGCGTAGCAGACGATTTGCTGCCGGTCGGCGCTGAGGTAGGCGTCGCGGCGCCAAGCGAGGGGCGCGCCGTCCACATGCGGGCAGGCGTTGCGCCAGGCGTGCAGCCGGCCCTGATGGCGCACCAGCAGCAGGCTGTCCTGGCCGCGGCGCTCGGGGTCGAAGCCGCGCGCCTGGCCTTCGGCCAGCTCGTGCTGATGGCACAGGCGCGTCATGGGGCTGGCCTCAGTGCGCGGGCGGCTTGCCGCCCGGAGGCGGGCCGCCGGGCGCCCACTTGTCGCGCGACTGGAACAGGAAGGCCTGCGAGGCGTCGGCGCTCATCGGCACGCTGCGGGCGGTCCAGGCATCGTCGTGCTGGTCCATGTCGGCGTCGTACTCGATGTGCGTGGCCAGCGGGCTGTTGAAGTACCAGAACCAGTTGGAGCCCATCTTGTGGCGGCCCGGGCCCCAGAAGGACTGGTAGCCCTTGGCCACCAGGCGGTAGCCCGACTGCAGCACGGCGGTGGGCCCGCTCATGTGGAAGGTGAAGTGCTCGACGCCCTTCATGAACGGCGGCGTCTGGATCAGAAACAGCGTGTGGTGGTCGTCCGTGCCGGCGGGGCGCAGGAAGGGGCCTGCGCCGAGCAGCCGGTCGGTGCAGCGGAAGCCCAGGCGCTCGGTGTAGAAGGCCGTGGCCCTGGCCTCGTCGGGTACGAAGTAGACGACGTGGGACAGCGTCAGCGGACGGTGCGGCGTGTCCTCGGTGACGGCCACCGCGTTGACGGCGCGTGCCGGTGCGCCCGGCAGGTTGGCGGCTTCGCCGCGCTGCTGCAGCGGGCGGCGCACGCTGACCTGGAAGCCCAGCATGAAGCCCATGTCGTCCAGTGCTTCGAGGGAGCCGTCGGGCAGGCGCTTGATCTCGCGGTCGCGGCCCAGTTCCTCGGCGATGGCGGCCAGTGTGGCCACGTCCTTCACGCCGTAGACGGTCTTGCGCAGCAGGCTGGCCGTGCCCAGCGGCGGCGGCAGCGTGGCGTCGTCGGCACGGGCGATGACGACGGCCGTGCCGTCCTCGGCCTCGAAGCGGCCGCCGGCGTCGGTGACGCCCACGGGCGTGAGGCCGTAGTCGGTCAGGAATTGCGCGCAGGCGGCGACGTCGTCGACGCCGAAGACCAGCGCATCGGGTCCGATGATCTGCATGTCGTTCTGACTTTCTTCAGGCTTGGAGGGCGGTGCGCGCCCCCAGGGTTTCGGCCACCCAATCGGCGATGTAGTGGCCGGCGTTGATGCTGTTGTCGAAGCTGGCGTGCTGGCTGCCGCCCTCGCGGTCGGTGAAGACCTTGAGTTCGCGTGCCGGGCTGTTGACGAGCTGCTCGTAGGTGCGCTCGGCCCACTTCAGCGGGATCTGCGAGTCGCGCGCGCCGTGGGTCACGAGGAAGGGCACGCGGATGCGGTCGAGCACGCCGTCCAGGTGCACGTCCTCGGCGATGCGCATGAAGTCGGGGATGTCCTTGGCGCCCCAGACCCAGCAGACATGGGCCCAGTAATGCGGCACGGGGAAGTCGCCTTCCTTCTCGAGGCGGCGCTTCTGCACCTCGCGCCAGTCGTGGTTGGCGCCCCAGACGACGCCGCAGGCGAAGCGCGGCTCGAAGGCCACCGCGCGCGGGCAGTAGTAGCCGCCCAGCGACACGCCCTCGCAGCCGATGCGCTTCGCATCGACCTCGGGGTGCTGCGCCAGCCAGTCGACGACGCGGCTGGCCCAGTGCTCGGTGTCGAAGCGCGCGGTGAGGCCGTGCAGGCGCAGGGCTTCGCCGGTGCCGGGCTGGTCCAGCACCAGCGACGACACGCCGCGCTTGGCCAGCCAGGCGGGCATGCCGACGAGGTACTTCAGCTCCTTGGTCGAATCGAGGCCGTTGAGCTGCAGCAGCAGCGGCGCGCGCTCGCCGGGCTTGAGCCCTTCGGCCGGCAGGTACAGCGCCGACAGGACCTGGCCTTCGTAGGGGATCTCGACGCGCTGCACGCGGTCGCCCATCAGCGCCGAGCCTTGCTGGAACAGCGCCAGCTCGCGCTGGTACAGGGGGATGCGGCCCGGGGCGTCGTGGGCCTGCAGGCGTTCGGCGGTGATCAGGTAGCTGGCGGCGCGGCGCAGCTTCTCACCGGCCGACAGCAGGCGGCCACGGGCCTCGTCCTCGGCGGCCAGTTCGCAGAGCTGGTCGGCCATGCGCACCCAGGTCTCGCGGAAGGCGCGCGTGCCGGCCGCGTCGGGCGCCTTGGCGGCCTCCTGCAGCGGCGCGCACATGGCCTCGATCTCGCCGATGCGCGCGCCCATCTCCAGGGCCAGGTCGACCGAGAGGTTCCAGACGTAGTTGGTAGGGAAATACTTGAACATGGGCCGCAGGCTATCGATGGCCGATCGTTCGGAAAAGCGGATTCCGTCCATTCCATAATTCGATGAAACCGAATCATTGGCGGGGCGATGCGCTTCAACCGACTGGACCTGAATCTCCTCGTGGCGCTGGACGCGCTGCTCACCGAGCGCAGCGTGACGCGGGCCGCGGTGCGGCTGAACCTCAGCCCGTCGGCCACCAGCGATGCGCTGTCCCGGCTGCGGGACTATTTCGGCGACGACCTGCTCGTGCAGGTCGGCCGGCGCATGGAGCCCACGCCGCGCGCCGAGGCGCTGCAGCAGGCGGTGCGCGACGTGCTCGTGCGCGTGGACAGCACCATCGCCATGCAGCCCAGCTTCGACCCGACGCAGAGCGATCGCAGCTTCAAGATCTTCACGTCGGACTACACGCAACTGGTGGTCGGCCCGCGCGTGATGGCGGCCGCGGCGGCCCAGGGCAGCACGGTGAAGTTCGACTTCCTGCCCCAGGTCGACAACCCGCAGCGCGACCTGGAGCGCGGCGAGGCCGACCTGCTGGTGCTGCCGCAGCCGCTGATGTCGGCCGAGCACCCGCACGAGGTGCTGTACCGGGAGTCCTTCGTCTGCGTGGTGTGGGCGGGCAGCGCGCTGGCCCGGGGCGAGCTGACGCTGGAGCGCTACCTCGAGGCCGGCCACGTCATCATGCGGCCGCAGGCGGCGCGCGCGGCGGCCTTCGAGGACGCGTTCGTGCGACGCATGGGCGTGGCCCGCAAGGTGGTCGCCACCAGCTACGGCTTCGCGGCCATGCCGGGGCTGGTGGTGGGCACCGAGCTGGTGGCCACGCTGCACGAACGGCTGGCGCGGCTGATGCTGCCGGTGTGGCCGCTGGCCGTGCTGCCCTGTCCCATCGCCATCCCGCCGATGGAGCAGGCCATCCAGTGGCACAAGTACCGCTCGCAGGACCAGGGCATCGCCTGGCTGCGCGGGCTGTTCAGGCAGGCCGGCGAGGCGCTGGCGCGGGAGGCGCACTCAGGCTGAGGCGCCGTCCATCTGCCGGGCGGCGGCGAGCAGCGTCTCGCGCAGCCACAGCAGGCCGGGGTCCTCGCTGCGGTGGCGATGCCATTGCAGGCGCTGGTCCACCTGGGGCAGCTCGAACTCGGGGTCGGCCATCACCAGCGGCAGGTGGCGGCAGGCCTGGGCGGCGATGTGGCGCTGCACCGTGGCCAGGCGTTGCGTGCCCAGCAGCATGCCCGGCAGGGACGAGAAGCTGTAGGAGGTGACCTCGGCGCGGCGCTGGATGCCGAGCTGCTGCAGGTGCAGTGCGTCGATGGCGGTGCCCGAAACGGAGGCGGGCTGCATGACCACATGGCCGGCCGCCTCGTAGGCCGCGCGGGTCAGCGGCTGGCCGGCCAGCGGGTGGTCGGCGGCCATCAGGCAGGTGAACTGGTCCTGGAACAGCGGCGCCGCCGGATGCTCCGGCGATACGAAGCGCTTGGGGATGATGAGCACGTCGGCCTCGCCGCGTTCCAGCGCCTGGGTCGGCTCGCCGACCTGGGGCAGGAACTCGAAGCGCGCGCTGGCGCCCAGGCTGGCGGCATGGCGCAGCAGATGCGGCACGAAGACCCACAGCGAATAGTCGGACACGACGATGCGAAAGCTGCGGTCCGTCGTCGTCGGGTCGAAGCGCGGCTGCACCTGCAGCGTCGTGTCGATGCGCACCAGCAGGTCGCGCACCAGAGGCTTCAGAGCCTCGGCCCGCGGGGTGGCCTCCATGCGCCGGCCCACGGCCACCAGCAGCTCGTCGTCGAAATGCTCGCGCAGCCGCGCCAGCGCATTGCTCATGGCCCCCTGGCTCAGGTGCACGCGCTCGGCCGCGCGGCTGATGCTGCTCTCCACCAGCAGCGCGTCCAGCGCCACGAGCAGGTTCAGGTCCAGCTTCTTGAAGCGCATACCCGCCGGCTTTCAGGCGGAGTCGCGCATGACCAGCGCGTGCGGCAGGATGCGGGGTGCCGGATTGCGGCCCGCCAGCAGCTCGAGCAGCAGTTCCGCCGCCGCAGCGCCCAGCTCGCGCATCGGCTGGGCGATGGTGGTCAGGCCCGGCTCGAAGACCTGGGCCAGCGGCACGTTGTCGAAGCCGACGACGGCGATGTCTTCGGGTACGCGTCGCCCGCCGCGCCGGAAGGCCTTGATGGCGCCGATGGCCAAGGTGTCGGCGCCGGCAAACACGGCCGTGGGCGGCTCGGCCAGTGTCAACAGACCAATGGCCGCCTCGCGGCCGTCTTCGTAATCGGTGCCGCGCGCCACGCGGATGTAGCTGGGGTCGACGGTCAAGCCCGCACGTTCCATGGCCATCATGTAGCCGGCGCGGCGCTGCTGCGCCCAGGCGTAGTCCTCGTCCGCGGTCAGCAGCGCGATGCGGCGATGCCCGCGGTTCAGCAGGTATTGCACGGCGTCCATCGCGGCCTGCCGGTGGTCGATGCTGACGTAAGGGATGGGGGTGTCGGCCACGAACTCGGAGCAGGCGACCCAGGGCACCTCGCGGCCACCTGCGCCTTCGACCCGGGGGTGCGGGCGCCGCGCATGCGCCATGCTGATCACGCCATCGGTCAGGCGCTCGTAGATCGGATCGAGCGGGCCATCGCCGGAGGTGATGGACAGCATGATGTTGTAGCCGTGCTGCCGCATCACGGACTCGATGCCTTGGATGATCTCGGCGAAAAAGGGATTGGCCAGGCCGGGGACCACGATGAGGATGAGCCGGCTCTCGCCGCTGGTGAGGCTGCGCGCGAACGGATTGGCGCGGTAGCCCAGTTGCGCCACGGCCGCCTCCACCCGCTCCCGGGTCTGGGCATTCACCGGCTTGCTCTGGTTAAGCACCCGCGAGACGGTCGCCGTCGACACGCCTGCCAGCGCCGCCACCGCGGCGATGGAGGCGTTGCTCCCCGAGGGCTCGGGGAGCGGCGAAGAACTGGCGGCGGGCGAGGGGAGGGACGGCTTCCTGGGCATGCGTCGAGCATAGCGGGAAACGCTTTACATGAAAATCAGGGTGTCCGGCGAGTCACTGGCCCGGGCTTCCGCGGGAACGCCGGTCGCAGCCGGGGTGCCAGCGTGGCCCAAGCCGATGCTTCTTGTCCATCGTCGACGGAAGAAACATCGACTTTGATCAATAAACAGTGGGAGTTCTGTGTGTTGATGTTCTCTTTCACGAACCCGGCATTCACGGGATTGATGGGTGGCATTGATGCGAAGCACCGATGTTTCGCGTAAACCCTGAGTGGGGAAATTTGGGAAACCGCTTACCTTCTCTTCCATCAGATCAGTGGGCGCGGCAGTGCCCCGAGAGCGCTCCGCAAGAGCGCTCATCACAACCCCTAGAGGAGACAAAGCATGGATCAATCCTTCCGCATCGGCGTTCGTACCCTGGCCGTCACGACCCTGGCCCTGGCGGCCGGCCAGCTGTTCGCTCAGGCTGCCCCCGCCGCTGCACCCGAGACGGCCGCACCCGAGGCCGCCGAGGCCAAGGCGGGCCCCAAGACCCTGCCCGAGGTGGTGGTGACGGCGCAGAAGGTCGCCCAGCCGGCCTCCAAGGCGCCGGTGGCGCTGTCGGTGCTCGGCGGCGAGGACCTGAAGGAAGCCGGCATCGGCGACCCGCGCGCGCTGACCGAGGCGGTGCCCAACGTCGTCATCGGGCAGGAAAGCGGCAAGCTGCAGATCGCCATCCGCGGCGTCGTCAGCCTGGACATGACGGAGAAGGGTGACCCTTCCGCCGCCTTCAACGTGGACGGTGCCTACATCGCCCGCTTCGAGGCCCAGACCGGCGCCTTCCTGGACCTGGACCGCATCGAAGTGCTGCGCGGCCCGCAGGGCACGCTGTACGGCCGCAACGCCACGGCCGGTGCCATCAACCTGATCACCAACAAGCCCAAGCGCGTTTTCGGCGCGCGGGTGGAGGCCGAGGTGGGCAACTACGGCGCCCGCCGCGTCGAGGGCATGATCAACGCGCCGATCAACGACATGCTGCTGCTGCGTGCCGCCGTGTCCTCGGCCAAGCGCGACAGCTTCTTCAAGCCTGGCCCCAATGCCGGCATCCCGCTGGAGAGCAAGGACGACTACGCCGGCCGCGTGCACTTGCTGGCCAATTTCAGCAAGGACACCTCGCTGCTGCTGACGGCCGAGGCCAGCCACCAGGGCGGCGGCGGCGCGACGCCGGTGCCCATGGGCAACTTCTTCACCGGCACCTACATCGACAACCTGCCGTTCTCGCCGCCCAACACGGGCAACAACATCCAGAACCCCGTCTATGTCGACCGCGGCTCGGCGGCCCAGCGCACGGCCGGCCTGCGCTTCACCAACACCGATGCGCGCCGCGACAACAGCAATGAGTCGCTGCGCGGCGAGTTCAAGACCAGCCTGGGTTTCGCCGACCTGACCTACCAGCTGGCCCATGCCAGCGGCGACCTCGACGACGTGCAGAACGGCGTCTACTTCGGCTTCCCCTTCCGCGGCGGCATCAAGGGCACGAGCCGCTCGACCTCGCACGAGCTGCGTCTGAACTCGGCGGGCCAGGGCGCGCTGCGCTGGGTGGCGGGCCTGTATTCCTTCGACGAGAAGATCCACCGCGACACTCTGTACCAGACCTTCATCACCGCGCCCTTCGGCTCCTTCACGGTCAACGTCCCCTTCAACATCGATGTGCGCAACAAGTCCAAGGCGGCGTTCGGCCAGGCGACCTACTCGCTGCTGCCCGACACCCGCGTGACGCTGGGCCTGCGCAAGACCCGCGACGAGAAGGCCGGCGTGGACACGCTGGCAGGCACGCCGGCCGTGGCGCCCGCCACGGTCAGCACGGCGGCCTACGACAAGTCGGTCAGCTTCAACGACACCAGCTGGCGCCTGGGGCTGGACCATGACCTGATGCCCGGCACCATGGTCTACGCGTCGATGGCCACGGGCTACAAGGCCGGCGGCTTCAACGACAAGGCCAGCGCGGGGAGCTACAGGCCCGAGCATCTGCGTTCCATCGAGGGGGGCATCAAGTCCAAGCTGCTGGCCGACCGCCTGCAACTGACGGCCAGCCTGTTCAACTACGACTACAAGGACATGCAGATGAACGCGGTGGTCTGCCTGACCGCCGACCCCAGCAGCTGCGGCTCGCTGACGACCAATGCGTCCAGCGCCACGGTGCGCGGCGTCGAGCTCGAGGCGCGCTGGCTGGTCAGCGACTTCGGCCAGTGGCGCGGTGCGCTGTCCTATACCAAGGCGGAGTTCGACCACTACAAGCCGAACACCACGGCGGACTGGTCCGGCCAGCAGCTCGACCGCGCGCCCAAGGCGGTGCTGAGCCTGGGCTACACCCATCGCTTCCCGCTCGCCTCGGGCGGGGAGATCTCGGCGGCCATCGGCCAGCGCCTGTCCAGCAGCTACACGATCAGCGATCCGTCCGTCGGCATCCGCTACGTGCAGCCGATGTTCCACAAGAGCGACGCCAGCCTGGGCTGGTCCAACGACAGCGGCAAGCTGTTCGTGCAGCTCTTCGTCAAGAACCTCGAGGACAAGGTCACGATCGAGAGCCGCGTGCCTGGCTCCTTCTTCGTCGGCGACCCGCGCACCTTCGGCATCCGCGCCAGCTACGACTTCTGATCCTGCGCCCGCTGGTGGCGGCGCCTGCCGCCGCCACCGGCCCGAACCTCCAAGACCATCATGAGCACCACGATCAAGGGGCCGGCCATCTTCCTGGCCCAGTTCGCCGGCGACCAGGCCCCGTTCAACTCCTGGCCCGCGATCACGAAATGGGCTGCCTCGCTCGGCTACCGCGGCGTGCAGGTGCCCACCTGGGACGCGCGCCTGTTCGACCTGGACGCCGCAGCATCCTCACAGCAGTACTGCGACGACTTCGCCGGCGTGGCCCGCGAGAACGGCATCGCGATCACCGAGCTGAGCACCCATCTGCAGGGCCAGCTGGTGGCCGTGCACCCGGCCTACGACGAGGCCTTCGACGCCTTCGCCCCCGAGGCGCTGCGCGGCAAGCCGGCCGAGCGCCAGGCCTGGGCGGTGGACCAGGTGCTGAAGACGGCTCAGGCTTCGAAGCACCTGGGCCTGAACGCCAGCATCAGCTTCCCCGGCGCGCTGGCCTGGCCCTATCTCTACCCCTGGCCGCAGCGCCCGGCGGGCCTGGTCGAGACGGCCTTCGACGAACTGGCCAAGCGCTGGAAGCCCATCCTGGACGCCTACGACGCGGCCGGCGTGGACATCGCCTTCGAGCTGCACCCGGGCGAGGACCTGCACGACGGCGTCAGCTTCGACATGCTGCTGGAGCGCCTGGACGGCCACCGCCGCCTCAACATCGCCTACGACCCCTCGCACTTCGTGCTGCAGCAGCTCGACTACTTGCAGTTCATCGACCTGTACCACGAGCGCATCAAGGTCTTCCACGTCAAGGACGCCGAGTTCCGGCCCGACGGCCGCCAGGGCGTCTACGGCGGCTTCCAGTCCTGGGTGAACCGGGCCGGCCGCTTCCGCTCGCTGGGCGACGGCCAGGTTGACTTCAAGGCCGTGTTCTCCAAGATGGCGCAGTACGACTTCAAGGGTTGGGCCGTGCTGGAATGGGAATGCTGCCTGAAGCATCCGGAGCAGGGCGCCGCCGAGGGCGCGCCCTTCATCCGCGATCACATCATCCGGGTCACCGAGAAGGCCTTCGACGACTTTGCGGGCGCCGAGACCGATCCGGCGCAGCTGCGCCGCATGCTGGGGATCGCATGATGGCCACGACTGCCAGGCCCGCACGCATCCGCCTCGGCATGGTCGGGGGCGGCGAGGGCGCCTTCATCGGCGCGGTGCACCGCATCGCCGCCCGCCTGGACGATGACTACGAGCTGGTGGCCGGCGCGCTGTCGTCATCGGCCGACAAGGCGCTGCGCTCCGGCCTGGCCCTGGGCCTGGCGCCCGAGCGCTGCTACGACAGCTACGAGGCCATGGCCCGGGCCGAGGCCGCGCGTGCCGACGGCATCGAGGCCGTCGCCATCGTCACGCCCAACCACCTGCACGCGCCGGTGGCCACCGCCTTCCTGAAGGCCGGCATCCACGTCATCTGCGACAAGCCGGTCACGACGCGCAGCGCCGACGCCAAGGCCCTGCTGGCGCTGGCGCGCAAGCAGAACCTGATCTTCGCGGTGACGCACAACTACAGCGCCTACCCGATGGTGCGCGTGGCGCGCAAGATGGTGCAGTCCGGCTGCCTGGGCGAGCTGCGCGTCGTGCAGGCCGAGTACCCGCAGGACTGGCTGGCCGAGCCGCTGGAGCAGGGCGGCAACAAGCAGGCCGCCTGGCGCACCGACCCGGCCCAGGCCGGTGGCGGTGCCATCGGCGACATCGGCTCGCATGCCTGGCATCTGGCCGACTACGTGACCGGCGAGCCGCTGTTCCAGGTCTGCGCCGAGCTGAACAGCTTCGTGCCCGGCCGCGCCATCGACGACAACGCCCAGGTGATGCTGCGCTACGCCAACGGCGCGCGCGGCATGATCTGGGCCAGCCAGGTGGCACCCGGCCATCTGAACGACCTGCGCCTGCGCGTCTACGGCAGCAAGGGCGGCATCGAATGGCGTCAGGAGCAGCCCAACCAGCTGCGCTTCACGCTGCTGGGCCAGCCCACGCAGATCCTGGAGCGCGCCGGGCCGGGATTCGATGCCGCCGGTGCGCGCGTGGCCCGCATCCCCGGCGGCCATCCCGAGGGCTATCTGGAGGCCTTCGCATCGCTCTACGCCGAGATCGCGCAATACCTGCGCGCCGCTCGCCGCAGCGGCGGCAAGGCGGCCAAGGCCGACAAGGCCTGCCATTTCCCCACCATTGCCGATGGGCTGCGCGGTGTGCAGTTCATCGAGGCCGTGCAGCGCTCCTCCCGCCAGGGCGGGCGCTGGGTCAAGCTGCCGGCTGCGGCGGCGTGAACGCCACACAAGAGAGAGAACGACCATGAGTCACGACATCAAGCGAGGCGTCAGCCTCTACAGCTTCCAGAACGAGACCTTCCTGCGCACCATGTCGCTGGAGGACTGCATCCGCACCTGCGCCGAGATCGGCGCCAAGGGCATCGAGGTCGTCGGCGAGCAGACCTTCACGGGCTGGCCCGAGGTCGGCATGCCGACGCAGGAGATCGCCCACTGGCACCAACTGATGGAGCGCTACGGCACCTACCCGGTCTGCCACGACTTCATGCTGGACTACAAGCGCACCAAGGGCCAGGTGATGCCTTTCGCCGAGCAGGTGGCCAGCGTCAAGCGCGACATCGACTTCGGCGCCGCCCTGGGTGCGCCGTACATCCGCGCGCTGGTCTCCATCGCGCCGGAGGTGCTGGTGGCGTGCGCCAGCTACGCCGAAGACAAGGGCATCAAGATCCTCATCGAGATCCACGCACCGCTGCACTTCGACCACCCCTGGATCGTGCGCCACGCCGAGGCCTACGAGAAGTCGGGCTCCCAGGCGCTGGGCTTCCTGCCCGACATGGGCATGTTCCTGCACCGCTTCCCGCGCATCTGGAAGGAGCGCTTCATCCGCAACGGCGTGCCGCAGAACATCGCCGACTACATCGAGAAAGCCTACGAGGACCGCACGCTCAGCGAGTACGTGCTGAACGACGTGCGCGAGATGGGCGGCACGGGCCCGGCGCTGGCCATGGCCGAGACGCTGCGCCACAACGCCGCCTTCGAGCCCAAGCGCATGCTGGACTTCATGCCGCGCATCCACAACATCCACGGCAAGTTCTACGAGATGACCGAGGACGACGTCGAGTACTCCATCCCCTACGACGAGATCGTGGCCGTGCTCAAGCAAGGCGGCTTCAAGGGCCACATCTGCTCGGAGTACGAGGGCAACCGCTGGGTCGAGGACGCCCACCCCGTGCAATCGGTGGAACAGGTCAAGCGCCAGCACCGCATGCTGTGCCGCCTGCTCGACGAACCCATCCCGGCCGCGCTGCAGGCCTGACGCGACCAACAAGGAGATCCACACCATGATGGACAAACACATGCTCTGCAGCGACGGCTTCGAGAACGTCGCCGCGAACGGCCAGGTCACCGGCTTCGCGCTGCTGGCGCGCCTGCCGTATTACCGCGGCCTCGGCCTGTCCATGGTCGAGGACATCGCCGTCAGCGTGGACGGCGAGCCCGTGCCGCGCGAGGCCATTCGCCTGGAACTGCGCGGCCGCAGCTGGAGCCTGGACGAGATGGAGCGCTGCTTCGACGAGAAGTGGAACTTCGGCGAGAAGGCCCGCGTCGTCGTGGCCCGCCCCGGCGGCCTGACGCCGGGCGAGCACCGCATCGGCCTGGCCGAGCGACTGCGCATCTCCTACCTGCCGTTCGTCCCGACCACGCAGGACAGCAAGGTCCTCAGCATCGCCGCCTGAATCTTCCCGAAAGCCCCCCATGGCCCGCTTCTTCAAGAACAACTTCAGCGATGTCCTGATCACGCCGCAGGACTCACGCATCACGCCCGAGGGCCTGGCCCTGGACATCCGCCTGCCCTGGTACCGATCGCTGCCGCTGTCGGTGGTGATGCCCAGTGAGCTGCTGGTCGACGACCAGCTCGTCTCGCTGGCAGGTGCCACCGTCGAGCACGAAGGCCGCCGCTACACGCTGGCCGACCTGCCCGAGCAGATCAACGCGTGGTGGTTCGTCCAGGACTCCGTGACGCTGCACGTGCCCACGCCGCAGCCGCTGCCCGCCGGCCCGCACCGGGTCGTGCTGACGCTGCATCTCTTCCCGCCCTACATCCCGATGCTGACCTGGGTGACCCGCGGCGACGCGGTCCTGCAGGCCGCCTGAGCTTCACGACATGAACGCAACCCAGACGCCCGCCGCCAAGGGCTTCAAGCTTGGCTCCACGCTGTACAGCTTCACCAACGAGTGGCATGAGCGCCGCTACGGCTTCGAGGACCTGATCGCCGAGGTTGCGCGCCGCAAGCTCGGCCCGGGCCTGGAGATCATCGGCTTCTCCAGCATCCGCGGATTTCCCAAGGTCAGCGACGACTTCGCCGCCCGCTTCAAGGACCTGATGGCCCAGCACGGCCTCACGCCCAGCTGCCTGTCCATCAATGCCGACATGGCCCTGAAGCGCGGCACCATGATGAGCGTGGACGAGGCCGTGGCCTACCACGTGCCGCAGATCGAGGCCGCCGCCAAGATGGGCTTCCCGGTCGTGCGCTGCCAGTTCGCGGCACCCGCCGAGGTGCTGGTCAAGCTGCTGCCGGTGGCCGAGAAGTACGGCATCAAGATGGGCCCGGAGGTGCATGCGCCGCTGAACCCCAACTCGCCGCCGGTCATGGCCTATCGCGAGGCCTATGCCAAGGCCAACTCGCCGCTGCTGGGCTTCGTGCCCGACTTCGGCTGCTGCGCCTTCGACCTGCCCGCCACCTACATCGCCAACCTGCGCCGCCAGGAGCTGCCCGAGCACCTGATCCAGCTCGCGCTGGAGGTCTGGCATCTGCCGAAGGACGCCGGCTGGAAGCGCCAGGAATTCGCCCGCCGCGTCGAGCCGCTGAAGGCTGACCCGGCCGACGTCAGCGCGCTGTCGGTGATGTTCAACATCCTGAGCCCCGGCGAGGCCGACATGTGGAAGGACATCATGGGCCAGGTCATCCATGTGCATGGCAAGTTCTACGACTTCGACGCCGACGGCAACGAGACCAGCATCGCCTACGACAAGATCCTGCCGGTCTTCCACGACGGCGGCTTCACGGGCTTCATGTCCAGCGAGTGGGAGGGCCACCTCTACATGCGAGGCGTGGACGCCTTCGACATGGTCGCCAAGCACCAGGCGCTGGCGCGCCGCATCCTCGCCAAGCACACGGGACAAGCTGCATGAACACTGTCGGAACGCCGCTGGGCGGGCGCAACTTGCGCTACGCCTACATGGATCACTGGCGCGTGGACACGGCCCAAGGCCAGATCTCGCAGTACAGCTCCGTGGAGCGCTTCGACGCTTTTCTCAAGCAGGTCTCGGGTGTCGGCTATGAAGCCATCGAGACCTTCGACTTCCACCTCGGCGCGCTGCGCGACCTGTTCGGCAGCCTGCCGGCCGCGCGCGAGTTCATGCAGTCGCGCGGCATCGACCGCGTGCTGAGCCTGTTCCACGCCGTCATGTACGACGCGCGCCAGAGCACGCCGCATGTGCGCGCCACGCACGATCACATCGTGCGCTACGCGGAATACATCATGAAGTCCAGCGCCGGCCTCGGCGTGCAGAACTTCATCGTCATGCCGGCGGGCCTGTACTTCGACGTGGAGCCGGTCACCGACGACAAGATCCGCGCCTGCGCCGAGCTGTGGAACCGCGTCGGCCAGATGACGCTGGAAGGCTATGGCGTCAAGACCTGCTGCCATCACGAGTTCTTCTGCGGCATCCGCACTGCCGAGCAGCTGCAGAAGTTCTACGACTGGACCGATCCGCGCTATGTCTTCCTGTGCCTGGACACGGCCCAGCACGTCATCGCCGGGGTGGACCCGGTGGATCTGTTCGTGAAGCTGCACGACCGCTGCGCCGCCTTCCACCTGAAGGACACGCACGATGTCGACACGAATGGCGACTACCGCCGCAGGCCCGACGCCGAGGTGATGGCGCCGACGACGGCGCGCTGGTTCTACGAGATCGGCACCGAGGGCGGCCTGGTGGACTTCCCGGCGCTGTACGGCGCGATGAAGGAAGTCGGCTGGCAGGGCTGGGTCGGCGTCGAGCACGACAAGGCCGACGTCGGCGGCGGCAACTACCCCGAGAGCACGGCGATTGCCGCGTGGACCATCCGCAACGTGTTGAGGCCGATTCATGACTAAGTGGGGCTATGCCACCAACCAGTGGAAGGCGGGCTTCACCGGTTTCGCCCGCATGGAGCAGCAGGAGCGGGCGCTCAAGGTGACGGCCGCCTGCGGCTTCGACGCCATCGAGCTCGCCGCCGGCACCGGCCGCTGGGACCCGATGGGCCGGCCCGAAAACATCGTGCAGAACTTCGGCTCCGTCGATCACTTCAAGCTGCGCCTGCGCGACTGGGGCATCCAGCGCGTCGCCAGCCTGTTCTTCGACCCGCTGCAGATGAGCTTCGAGGAGCTGCACCACGGCCTGGACTGCAGCGACCGCGGCCAGCATGCACTGCTGCTGCAGCAGGCCGGCGTGTTCGCGCGCTTCCTGGCCGAGGTGGGCGGCGAGGTGCTGGTGGTGCGCGCACTGCCGCCCCATGGCCGCCACGGCGGGCTGGACGCCGAGCGCCAGGCCGCCGCCGCCGACTGCTGGAATGCGGTCGGCGCGATGACGGCGGCGCTGGGCGTCAAGACCGTGCTGCATCTGGACGCGCTGGCGCCGCTGCGCGATGCCGACGAGCTCGCCGCCTGGCTGGAGCGACTGGACCCGGCCACGGTCGGCCTGTGCATGGACACCGCCGAGCTGACCATCGCCGGCCACGACGTGACCGCCTGGTACCGCCGCTTCCACGCCCGCGTGCAGCACATCCACGTCAAGGATGCCCTGGCCGTCGACACCGGGGGCGAGTACCGCGCGCCCAACGCCGAGCGCGCGCTGCTGCAGGCCGGCGGCGAGCGCCGCATCGAGCGCTGGTTCGGCGAGTTGGGCACGGGCCTGGTGGACTGGCCGGCCCTGATGGGCGCGCTGCGCGAGACCGGCTATGCCGGCTGGCTCATCGTCGAGAGCGACAAGGGCCCTGCACCCGCGGCGGCCGGCATGATGCAGAACGCCTGGACCGTTCGCCACGTGCTGCAGCCGCTGCTCTGATAACAACAACGACAAGGAGAAGACACGATGAAGCTGTCTGCCGTGATTGAGAACCTCTACATGTTCAACGAAGCCGGCGACATGCCGGCCCGCATCCGTGCGGCCGCTGCCGCCGGTCTGGACCGGGTGGAGTTCCACATGTGGGGCCCGGAGGGCATGGACGCGGTGGAGGCCGCGCTGAAGGAAACGGGCGTTCGCCTGCTGAGCCTGACTGTCGGGCCACGCGTGGGCTGCGTCGACCGCAGCAAGGAGACCTACGTGATGGACGCCATCGATCGCACGATGGCGATGTGCCAGCGCCTGGGGGCCAAGGACATGGTGATCGCCGGCGGCCCGGCACTGGCCGGCGCATCGGCTGCCGAGCAGCACGACAACATGGTCTACCTGCTGCAGAGCGCCGCGCCGCGCGTTCAGGCCGCCGGCATGCGGCTGCTGCTGGAGCCGCTGAACAACCGCATCGATCATGTCGGCTTCTTCATGGCTTCGGCAATCGAAGGCCTGGACATCGTCGAAGCGGTGGACAGCCCGGCGGTGCGCCTGCTGTACGACGCTTACCACGCCGAGGTGATGGGCGAGGACTACCGCGAGATTCTGCGGCGCGCCCACCTGATCGGCTATGTGCAGGTGGCGGATACCAACGGCCGCCATGAGCCGGGCACGGGCAGCATCGACTGGGCCGCCTGGCTGCCCGCGCTGAAGGCCGCCGGCTACCAGGGCGACATCGGCCTGGAGTACCGCCCGAGCGGCTCGACGCTGGAGTCCCTCGCCCGCACCCGCGAAGTTTTTGGCATGGCCGGGGTGGCGGCATGAAGCTGATCCCCTGCATCGAGATGCTCTACAAGACCGAGCATCCCGATTTCGTCGAGCGCTTCCGTGCCGCCAAGGCGGACGGTTTCGATGCGGTCGACATGTGGCTGTGGCGGGACAAGCCGCTGGATGCGGTCGTCGACGTGGTGGCCGAGACCGGCGTCGAGGTCTTCAGCTTCTGCGTCGATCCGCGCGCCAGCCTCGTGAACCCGGCCGAGCACGCCACCGTGCTGGCCGGCGTTCGCGACGCGGTACCGGTGGCGCGCCGCCTGAATGGCGCGCACATGATCCTGGCCTCCGGGTTTGGCTTGGCCGGCCAGTCCGACAGTGAGCTGCGCACCAACGCCGTCAAGGTGCTGCGCGAGGCCAGCCGCATCGCCGAGGACGGCGGCGCGACCATCCTGCTGGAGCCCGTGCACATGATCATCAACGGCAACCTGATGGCCGTGCGCAACATCCGCCAGGGGCTGGACCTGGTGGAAGAGGTCGGCAGCCCGGCGCTCAAGGTGCTGGCCGACGTCTTCCACAACGCGGTCGACGGCCAGGGCTTCGAGGACGCTTTCGCCGATCGCGTCGAGCTGGTCGGCCATGTGCAGGTGGCCGACTTCGAAGGCCGCCACGAGCCGGGCACCGGCCGCCTGCCCTGGGCCACGCTGCTGCCGCTGCTGCGCCAGCGCGGCTATGCCGGCGCCATCGGCCTCGAATACCTGCCCACGCTGCCCATCGCCGAATCCCTGGCGCTGACGCGCCGCAGCCTGGGCCTTTGAACCCAAGACCATGAAACAAGATCAATTCGATGCCATCGTCATCGGCTCCGGCGCGACGGGCGGCTTTGCGGCCAAGGAACTCACCGAGCGCGGCCTGACCGTGCTGGTGCTGGAGGCCGGCGGCCCGCTGCCGGAGGAGAAGTTCGAGCAGGCGCTCAAGGCCAACTTCGCCAGCATCGGCTCCATGGCCCGCATCAAGGCCGGCATCAACGGCCAGCACAAGCAGGCGCTGACCTCCTTCTTCACGCCGGAGAAGAGCTTCCTGTTCGTCAACGACCGCGAGCACCCTTACCAGTCGCCCCAGGACAACTACCTGTGGCTGCGCGGCAAGCAGGTGGGCGGGCGCTTCCTGGCCTGGGGCCGGGTGGCGCTGCGCATGTCGGACTACACCTTCAAGTTCAAGAGCCACGAGGGCCAGGGCCTGGACTGGCCGATCTCCTATGCCGATGTCGCGCCCTACTACGAGAAGGTCGAGCGTTTCCTCGGCGTGGTGGGCAACGACGACGGCATCGCCTACTGCCCGAGCGGCAGCTACGTCCGCCCGGCCGGCCTGAGCAACGCCGAGCAGGCCTTCAAGGCCAAGGTGGAGGCCCGCTGGCCGGACTGCAAGGTCATGGCCTGGCGCTATGTGCGCAAGGAAGCCACGCCCGCGGACGAGCAGCGCAACCGCACGACCACACCGCTGCAGGCCGCCGCCGCGACCGGCAAGCTGACGCTGCGCTCCAACTCGCCGGTCGAGCGCATCGATACCGACCCGCGCACTGGCCGCGCCACCGGCGTCACCTACATCGACAAGTTCAGCGGCGCGCGCCACGAGGCCAAGGGCAACGTGGTCGTGGTCTGCGCGTCCACCATCGAGAGCCTGCGCCTGCTGCTGAACTCCGCCGGCGAGAAGCATCCCAACGGCCTGGGCAACTCCTCGGGCACGCTGGGGCGCTACTTCATGGACCAGATGCTGACGCTGAGCCTGGGCTCGGCACCCGGCTTCAAGGGTGGCCAGCTGGTGGACGGCACCTCGCCGGCCGACAACCACGGCGGCATCTACATCCCGCGCTTCCAGAACCTCAAGCGCCCCGGCGCGGGCGGCTTTGCCGGTGGCTTCAACCTGCAGGGCATCATCGGCCGGCCCATGGTGCCGCAGCACATGGATGCCATCGTCGGCCTGACCGGCCACGGCGAGATGCTGCCGCATGCCGACAACCGCGTGACGCTGGCGCGCCGCCGCGACCGCCTGGGCGTGGCCATCCCCTCGGTGGGCATCCGCATGCGCGACAACGAATGGAAGCTGCTGCGCAACCAGGTCGACACGCAGAAGGCGCTGATGCGCGAAGCCGGGCTGCGCACCGACTTCCTGATCAGCCCGCTGGGCATCGACCCCGACAGCCCTTTCATGCCCAACAACAAGTGGCATGAGCGCCTGCTGTTCCGCCTGGCCTACAAGCGCAGCGTCGCGGTCGGCGCAGCCATCCACGAGTGCGGCGGCGCGCGCATGGGCGACGACCCGAAGACCTCGGTGCTGAACGCGATGAACCAGCTCTGGGACGCACCCAACGTCTTCGTCACCGACAGCAGCTGCTTCGTCACCAACGGCACCTGCGGCCCGACGCTGACGACCATGGCGCTGACGGTGCGGGCCTGCGAGCACATCGCCAGCGAGTACGGACGCTCGGCCGAACTGCAGGCCTGACGCCGGGTCGCGGACACTCAGAAGAACGGAGACAAGCCATGCCAACCCAACGCCGTGCCGGCATCCCGCAGGGGCTGATCATCATCGCGATCAGCCTGCTGCCCATGATGGCCATCGTGGCCCTGATGCCCATCGTGCCGCTGCTGGTGAAGAACTTCCAGCACGTGCCCAACATTCAGACGATGGCGCCGCTGGTGCTGTCGGCGCCAGGCCTGTGCGTGGCGTTGCTGTCGCCGTTTGCCGGCTGGCTGGCCGACCGGGTCGGGCGGCGCAAGCTGGCCATCGGCTTCGCAGCTGTCTACGGCGTGGGCGGCATGGTGCCCTTCTTCATCCAGGACTTCACCGCGCTGCTGGCCGGCCGGCTGCTGTTGGGCGTGGGCGAGGCCTTCATCCTGACCATGGGCAACACGCTGCTGGGCGACTATTTCGACAAGGACCAGCGCGCCAAGTGGCTGATGTGGCAGGGCATCGTCGGCTCCTTCTGCGGCTCGTTGCTGCTGGCAACCAGCGGCTACCTGGCGTCTTTCGGCTGGAATTTCTCCTTCCTGGTCTACGGCGTGGCCCTGGTCATTGCGCTGGCGGCGTGGTTCTTCCTTTTCGAGCCCGAGCGCCCCGCGCCGGCCTTCACCGCCTCGGGCAGCTGGATACAGCCGCGCTTCCCGACCGCGATGATGCTGCGCATCGCCGGCACCACCTTCGTGCTGGCGGCGCTCTACTTCGTCTACACGCTGCAGTTCTCGCTGGCCCTGGACGCCATGGGCCTGAAGGAGATCCACCGCATCGGCAACTACAGCGCCGTGGCCAGCATCGCCGTGCCGCTGGGGGCCATCGTCTACAAGCTGCTGTCCAAGCGCAGCTCGGCGCTGCAGTTCACCGTGCTGTTCCTGCTGCTGGGCACCGGCATGGTGGGCATCGGCCTGTCGCACGACATCAACACCGTGGTGGGCTTCGCCTTCGTGCAGCAGCTCGGCGCCGGCATGTGCATTCCCATCCTGATCGGCTGGGGCCTGCGCGAGCTGCCCGATCAATTCCGCGGCCGCGGCATGGGCTGGTGGACCAGCGCCTTCTTCCTGGGCCAGTTCCTGTCGCCGCTGGCAGTCACGCTGGCGCGGGGCTGGACGGGCGGGCTGCTGCAGACCTTTGTGGCCGCCGGCGCGCTGTGCATCGCCATCGCGCTGGGCCAGGCGCTGTTGGCGCGGCGCACGCCGCTGCCGCAGCTGAGCGGCCAGGGGCGCTGAATGGGGGAACGCATCAACGCCGGCCCCGCGGGGCCGGCGGCGCAGCCCTGCGCCGCTGCCAGCCAGGTGATGCCGCCGCGGCGGCGCAGCCTGGCGTTCGCGGTGGTGGCCATCGCCTTCGTGATGGACCTGCTGGACGTCACCATCGTCAACGTCGCACTGCCCGGCATTGGCCAGGCCTTGCAGGCCAGCGGTGCCCAGGTGGCGTGGATCGTGGCCGGCTATGCGCTGTCCTTCGCCGTGCTGCTGGTCGTCGGCGGGCGGCTGGGCGACCTGTACGGGCACCGCACCATGTTCGTGTGGGGCGTGGCCAGCTTCACGCTGGCGTCGCTGGCCTGTGGGCTGGCCACGTCGGCCGCCGGGCTGGTGCTGGCCCGGGTGATGCAGGGCGCCTGTGGCGCCGTGATGGTGCCCCAGGTGCTGACGCTGATGCAGGCCATGTACGCGCCGCACGAGCGCATGCGGGCCTTCACCATCTTCGGCCTGCTGGGCGGCGTGTCGTCCGCGTTGGGGCCGGTGATCGGGGGCCTGATGGTGGACGCGAATCTGGGCGGCCTGGGCTGGCGCTCGGTGTTCCTGATCAATCTGCCGGTCGGCCTGCTGGCCATTGCCGGCGCGCTGCGGCTGCTGCCCAAGGACCCACCGTCGCCCGGCACCGCGCTGGACTTGGCCGGCGCGACCTTGTGCCTCCTGGCGGCCCTGGCCTGGAGCGTGCCGCTGGTGCAAGGGCCCGAGCAGGGCTGGAGCGCGGCATTGCTGCTGTGGCTGGCCAGCGCGCCGTTGTGGACTTGGATGTTGTGGGCGCATTGCCGCCGGCTCGAGGTCCGTGGTGGTCGCCCCATCGTGCAACCACGCTTGATGCGGGACGCCGGCTATCGGCGCGGCCTCTTGCTGTCGCTGCTTTGCACTGGTGTGGTCCCGGCCCAGTTGTTCGCACTGACGCTGGCCTGGCAGATGGGTGGGGGGCTGAGCGCCACCCAGATGTCGCTGCTGTGCATGCCGATCGCATTGGGCGTCATGCTGAGCGTCACCTATCTGGGCAAGCTGGCGTTTGCGAAGCTGGGAGGGCGCTGCATCCTGCTGGGCCTGGGGTTGCAGGGGGCCAGCATTGCGATGATGGCTGCCACCGCGGCCGGCCTTTGGGGCGAGCCCATACTGCGTGTCATGGCTTGGCCTGGCCTGCTGGCTCAAGGGCTGCTGGGCCTCGGGGTGGGCTTCATCGGCCCGCCGTTGACTGCGCTGACGCTGCAGGCGGTGCCCCGTGACCAGGCTGGTGGCGCGTCCGGCGTGGTCAACGCGTGTCGGCAGTTCGCGGCCGTCGCGGCCGTTGCCGTGGTGGCTGCATTGATTCATCGCCCGGATGCCGCTCCGCGGTCGCCGACCCTGTTGCTGTTGGCCGTGCCTGGCCTGCTGACATTGATGGGTGCCAGTGTGCTGTTGGCCTGGCGCCTGCCGCCGCTGGCTGCTGCATTGCACGGTGCTCCCCGGCAGTCCGCCAGCCGGTAAGCCGGCCTTTGTCCCTGCGCCAGGAGTTTCGTCATGACCATGTCCGCTACCACGGCGACTCAGCAGCAGTTCGATCGCGCATCGCTGCAGCAGTTTCTGATGGCCGGTGCCCCCGAGCTGCGCTTTCAGCACTGCATGTTCGACGGAGAGGATCTTGAGGAGCTGGATCTCGGGCGCGCCGAATTCGTCAGCTGCAGCTTCGTGGGAACGCGGTGGCGCCGTGCTTTGCTTGCCGGAACACGCTGGCGCGGCTGCCGAGCCGCAGGCGCTGACTTTGAACTCTGCGACCTGACCGATGCTCGATTCGAAGCTTGCGATCTGAGCAATACCCAATGGCGCCGAGCGCGGCTGTCGTCTGCGGGGTTCTGCGATGTGAAGCTGACGGGTGCACGCTTCAGCGAGGCTGTCACGCTGGGCATGAGCCTGAAGCAAAGTCTGGCGGTGAATGCGGATCTGCGGGGGTTGTCGTTTCGCAAGCAGGTGCTTGAGTCGCTCAACCTGGAGGGGGCCGATCTGTCAGGGTGTGATTTCACCGACGCAGTCCTGCTCGAATGCAGTCTTGTCCATGCGGCACTGAAGAACGCGCGGTTCACCCGGGCTGACCTGCGCCGCGCCAAGTTGGGTAGCCTCCAGGTTGGTGACCTGCTGCAGCACTTCAAGGGCAGCACGATGTCGACAGACCAGGCTGTTTCCATCGTCGCGGGGCTCGGCGTTCAAGTTCTCTAGCGCGGCCGCCATCGGCGGCCTGACGCCAAGCGAAGTCGGACTTTTGGCAGACGTCGGGCATAGCCGCGTCGGACGACCAAATTGCACAGGCGCCGGCCGGTCGGATCTTCATTGCGCTGCGTGTGGACTGAGCCAGAGGCAGGCGACCGAGCAACGCGCCGCCGGTACCGAGCTCAATCCTCCAGGGTCTCGTGAAAAGCCGTGGTGCCGGCCTTCCAGTAGGCCGCCACCTTGAGCGAAGTCTTGGCCAGCCCTTTGTCCAGCAGCAGCGGGCGCAGTCGTGCCATGGTGCCGGCTTCACCAGCAGCCCACGCGAAGCCGTCGCCGGTCGGCAGGCGCAGCGTCGCGACCGCGGACAACAAGGCCTCGCGGCTGTCGACCCAGTGCAGCTCCAGCGGCGCCGCGCTGCGCAGCTCACGGCGGTCGCGGGCGTCGTCGAGTTGCAGCAGCACCAGCGCGCGGGTCTGGGCGGGCAATTCCTCCAGCCGTCGGTGCACCGCCGGCAGGGCGGAGGCGTCGCCGATCAGCAGATGCCAGTCGTAGTCCGTGGGGATCACCATGGAGCCGCGCGGGCCGGCCATCGCCAGGCGCTGGCCGGCGCTTGCCTGGCGAGCCCAGTCCGACGCAGGGCCGGCCTCGTGCAGCGCGAACTCCAGCGTCAGCTCGCCGCGCTGGGCATCGAATCGTCGCGGCGTGTAGTCCCGGCGCGTGGCGCCGTCCGCGCCGAAGAACAGCTTCACATGGTCGTCGAAGCCGTCGGAGCGGAAGCCGGCCAGCGCTTCGCCGCTCAGCGTGATGGCGGCGAAATTCGGCCCCAGGCGCTCGACGCGGCTGACCTGCAGCTCACGCCTGACGATGTCATGGCGTATCCGCCGCACGCGGCTGGGCGGGGTGTCGGTGATGAGAGACATGGCGATGGTCTATTGGTTGATAATGTCATCCATCATGCGAAAACAAGTTGACCTTGTCAACCATAGGGGTGCGCTCGCCGACGAGGTGGTGGAAGCCATTCACGGCGTCATGCATCTGTTCCGGGCGCGCCAGTTCCGGGCGTTGAAAGACGGCGCTCACGAACTCAGTCACATGGAGGCCAAGATGCTGGGCTTCTTCGCGGCTCACCCGGGCGCGACGCAGAGCGAGGTGGTGCAGCACTCGGGGCGTGACAAGGGCCAGGTCGCGCGGCTGATCGCCGGGCTGCGCGAGCGGGGCTGGCTGGAGGCCAGCACCGACGAGAACGACCGGCGCAGCGTGAGGCTGTCGGTCAGCGCTGCCGGTCAGGCCGTGCAGGTCGCCGTGCGACGGCAGGCGCAGCAGTTGTCGGCCCAGGCCGTGCAGAACCTCAGTGAGGCCGAGCAACGGCAGCTGCTGGGGCTGCTGTCCAAGCTGCGCGGCAACCTCGATTGCAACGATGCGGGCGGCTGAGTGAGAGTGGCTGTCTTCCTGGGGACGATATGGGTGCAGCGCGACCAGCCATGAATGGGCTGCGGCCGGCTTGGACAGTCCTGAACTTCGAAGGCCACAGCGTTCGACATGGTTGTCGAACTCAGCCCGCCTTGGCATCTCCCGGTTTCTCCAACAACTTCCAAGGTGTCTCTGGCCCGCCTGGCGACCTGTGAACCCGCCGTCGAACTCAATGCAGCGTCACGACCAGCGTGTTGTCCCCTGACTTGAGTTCGACCTCGTCATGCGAGGTGTTTAGCCCCGTGGCAATGACGATCACGCTGAACCTGCCAGGCGCCGCGCCCCTCACGATGGCGCTGCCCTTCTTGTCGGTGAAGCGATTCTCGACCCCGCCTGCGGTGTTCTTCACCCTCACCTGAGCATCGGCGATGGGCTGGCCGGCGCCGTCCTTGACCTGGACGAGAAGCGTGGCGGGCTTGGCCGGCCTTTCGCCCTCGTCCCTGGGTTTGGTTTTGAGAGTCTCGTCGTCAGGTTCGGCGGCGCTTAGAGGCTGCAGGGCGCCGGCCAGCGCCAGAGCGATGCCGCACAGCGCTGACCGACGACCCGTCGGGCGCGGGATCTTCATGGACGTTCCCCTTGCTTTTCGCTGCGTTGACCGCTGAAACGCATGTCCGCCAGCACATCGTCATAGTCCTGTCGCTCCTTGAAGCTGGCACTGGCAGCGGGAAAGACGACGAAATAAAACACCGCGAGCGCTGCGTCGCGGTTCTGGTCAGGCCTGTCAGGCGCGAAGAATTCCGTGATGACGATGGAACTGCGCAAGCCGCGCGGTAGCTGCGTGTTGTCCAGCATCGGAAAGTCGTATTGGCTCACCCAAAAATGGCGGTCCACGTCCTGGTCGGAGTCGCCTGGGAAATCGACACGCAGCCGCACTTCGACCTCGCGGCGCTCGAAGTTCACGTCGAGCAGCTCCACGCGAAAGCGGACGGTGGGCTCGCCGCCGGCCCGCGATGCGGCAACTGCTGCCGAGGCTGCCGTCGCCCCATGCGCGCCGGATCGCTGACGGTCGAGTCCCAGCAGGCGCGACAGCGGTACTTGCTCGTCGATGAAGGGCTTGCCAAAGCCCTTTTCCCACTCGCCCAGTGGCAACTGCAGGCGTTTTGCGAAACCGCGACGTGCGAGGCTGTCCACCTGTTTGGCGACCAAGCTGCCCGCGCTCACGTCCAGGCGGGCGCGCAGTTCTGCCTTCTGCGATGCCGGCAGCCCGCTGGCGCGCGATACCTGCCGGGCCATGTCCTTGAACATCGGCGCGAGGTCCAGGGACTGGTTGAAGTTGCTCGCCAGCAACTCGAGCCGCAGCAACTGCGCGGGCAAGTCGGCCTTCTGGACGTCTTTCATGAAATTGGTGATGACGACATTGAGCATGTCCTTGCGGATCTGCGTGTCCGACTGCTCGCGCTGCGTCAACAGCTGCGCATACAGCTTCTCGTTGCTTTCGCGTGTCTCCCGTTCCTTGGACATATTGGTCAGGTACCAGCCGCCCACCAGGCTCACGACGAGAGTGACCAGCGGCATGCCGACCGCCTTGATCCACTCCAGCCGGTTGTCCTTCTCCTTCTCCATCAGCGCAGCCTTTCAAGCCGGGGGCCGAGGACGAGGTCCAGACGGATGGGGCTCTCGGACAGGTAGACATCGAAAGGCGGGCCGACCACGTTGCCTTGCTGCATCCGCATCTGACATTTGCCGCTGCCCGGCACGCGCAGTGCATAGCTGCCGCTGCCGTCGCTGATCATGTCGGCGCTTCGTGCCGCCGCGTCGAACCCGGGACAGGCGATCTGCACCTTCACGCCGTTCATCGGGCCTTGCTGGTTGCGCACGGTGCCATACAGCGATCCTGCATGCACTGCCAGCGGCAGCGTGGCGAGAACGACCGTTGCCATGCCTCGGCGGATTGGGCTCATCGGTGCTCCTTCTGGCCAGGAGGGGGGCTTACCAAGCTTGGCATGGTCGCCGCCCGATGCGCTCACTGTGCTCGCTTGTCTGGCTACGCTCAAGCGGCGCGTGTGACGCCATCACCTCTCTTGAGGATGCCGCCAGGTCGATGCGCCTCGCTCAGGGCCTACGCAGACCGCAGACGCCTCTCAGCCGTGCCAGCGCTGCGCCGCACGTCGCACCACCTCGGGCAGCAGGTGTTCTTCGACCTCCTGCGCACGCAGCCAGGCTGCGTCATTGCCCAGGCTGTTGATCTCCCGGCGCAGGTACTGCAGCGCAGCCTCGGCGTGCAGGTCGCCGGCGTGGGTGTCGAGCCTCGCGAGCACGAGGCTGAGGTCGTCGCGCAGCACGCGGTGCTCGCCGGTCTCGGGGTCGACGAAGGTGCCGTCTAGGCCGAAGCGGCAAGCCTGGAAGCGGTTGAAGGTGTAGGGCAGGTAGTCGTCCTCGCTGAGCGTGAACGGCTTCTCCAGCGTCATCCAGCGCGCCAGGCACTGGATGAAGCCGGCCAGGGCCGCGGCCTTCTCGATGGTCAGCGGCGTGTCCAGCACGCGGACCTCGATGGTGCCGAATTCGGGCTTGGGGCGGATGTCCCAGTAGAAGTCCTTCATGCCCGAGACGACGCCGGTGCGCGCCATCTTGGCGAAGAAGCTCTCGAACTCGCGCCAGGTCGTCACGAAGGGCGCGCGGCCGCTCAGCGGGAAGGCGAACACCGAGTTCAGCCGCGCCGAGTCGAAGCCCGTGTCCTCGCCCTGCACGAAGGGCGATGAAGCCGCCAGTGCGATCAAGTGCGGGATGAAGCGGCTCATACCGTGCAGCAGCACCAGCGCCTCGTCGGCACTCGGGCAGCCGATGTGCACATGCTGGCCGAAGACGGTGAACTGCTTGGAGAGGTAGCCGTACAGCGACGACAGCTCGTGGAAGCGCGGCGTCTCGAAGATGCGCCGGCGCGTCCAGTGCTGGAAGGGGTGGGTGCCGCCGCCGCACAGGGCCACGTCCAGCGTCTCGGCGCAGTCCACCAGCGCGTCGCGGATCTGCCCCAGCTCCGACAGCACCTGGCCGAAGCCCGTGCACACGCCGGTCGAGAGCTCGATCATGCTGCTGGTGATCTCGGGCTTCACGTCGCCGGGGATGCTGCGCTTTTCCATCAAGCGCAGCAGGTCGCCCGAGACGGGCGCGAGGTCGTAGTCGTCGCTGTTGACGATCTGCAGTTCCAGCTCGACGCCCAGCGTCAGCGGCTGGGACCGGGAGAACACCCCGAGGCTCATGGCCTGGACTCCTTGCGGCGCGCCGGCGGCAGCTCGCCGGCCAGGCGCAGCGCAAACTGCACGGCGATGGGCCCGATCAGCTCCAGCACGGCGATGCTGGCCAGGATGATGGGCACGGCGCCGGCGGCCAGGTCGGGCTCGGCGCGCATCAGCTCGCTGAGCATGACGAGGGCCGTGCCCGACAGCGGCGTCATCGCGATCGACAGCGCCAGGCCCTGGCGCCAGCTGATGCGTGCCAGCGGTGCCAGCGCCACGATGGCCACCGCCTTGGCGACGAAGCGCGCCGCCAGCAGGGCCAGCGCGGCGAAGCCGCCGGCCACCAGGATCTGGGGCGACCACGCCGAGCCGACGATGACGAAGAGCATCAGCACCAGCGCGCCGCCCGAGGTGCCGAAGTGGCGCGGCCACACCCACGGCCGCTCGCTCGTGTTGCGCAGCAAGAGGCCGGCCAGCAGCGGCATCAGCAGCGTCGACACGCCGATGGCGCGCGCCGCGACGATGGCGAAGGCCACGAGCCCGAACAGCAGCAGCACGGCGCTCTCGTTGCGCAGGTCCAGCCGCCGCGCGACGAGGTAGACGGCGCCGGCCAGCAGCGCGGCCAGGCCCAGCGTCGTCAGCAGCGCGATCGCCAGGCCGGCCAGCGCCTGGGCCGGGCTGCCGCCGTCGTCGGCCGCCCACCAGGTGCGCATCAGCGTCAGCGCGACGACGGCGTAGAGGGTGTTCAGCGCCGTCAGCAGCGAGGCCCGCTGCGTGACCTGGCCCTCTGCGCCCAGCTCCATCGCGACGCGGCCCGACACGGCGGCCGGCGCCGGCATGGCGAGGATGGCGCAGGCGATGGCTGTCTGCCAGCCCAGGTCGAACAGGCGCAGCACGAAGGCGACCGCCACCGCGCTCAGCAGGGCCTCGGCCAGACTGGTGGCGGCCAGGCCCGGGTTGCGGCGCAGCCAGCGCAGGTGCACGCGGCTGCCGATCTCGAACAGCAGCAGGCCCAGCGCCAGGTCGGTGACGGTCTGGGCCGCGCCGGCCAGCGGCATGCCCACGCCATGGCCGAAGGCGGCCGCCACGCAGCCCGCCAGCGTGTAGCCGACGACGCGTGGCAGCCGCGTCGTGGCGGCGATGAACTCGCCGGCCAGCGCGCCGGCCAGCAGCACGCCGACGACGAACATCAGCCCGCTGGACGGCGGGACGGCCAGGCCCGCCCAGACCCGGGCGCCGGTGTCGAAAGCAGACATCGGTCTCCCATTGGAAGTTTTGTGGGCAAGCCTAGGGGCCTGGCGTGACGGGCCGTGTAGGCCGAGACGCCGAATGCCTCCTGGACAATGGCGGCATGCACCTCCTCAGCGTCAACACGGCCCGTGTCGAGCACTTCGCCGCCACCGACGGCCAGACCCTCGCCTCGGCCATCCGCAAGCGCGCGCGCACGGGGGCCATCGCCGTCGGCCCGCTGGGTCTGGCGGGCGACGAGCAGGCCGACCCGACCGTGCACGGCGGCCTGGCCAAGGCGGTCTACGCCTACCCGCAGGCCCATTACGCGTTCTGGCAGACGGTGCGTGGCCAGGCCAAGGTGCAGGGCGAGCTGCAGCCGGGCGACTGCGGCGAGAACCTGACACTGGCTGGCCTGCTGGAAAGCCAGGTCTGGGTGGGCGACGTGCTGCGCTTCCCGGACTGCGAGCTCGCCGTCTCCGAGCCGCGCTACCCCTGCTTCAAGTTCAACGCCCACATGGGCTTCAACCAGGCCGCCAAGCTGATGGCCCAGAGCGGCTGGTGCGGCTTTTACCTGGCTGTGAAGCGCGAAGGCGCGATCGCCGCCGGCCAGGCCTTCGAGCTGATCCCCGGCCCGCGCGAAGTCGGCATCGTCGAGTTGTTCAAGGCCAAGATGAGGGGCAAGACATGACCCGGCGCCGCGAGCTGCTGTGCGCTGCCGGGCTGCTGCCCTTCGCTGCCCATGCGGGGCCGGTGCTGCAGGTCGGGCCGCGGCGCGCCGTCAAGTCGCTGGCCGCCGCGGCGCGCCAGGCCAGGGACGGCATGCTCATCGAGGTGGACGCGGGCGACTACGTGGCCGACGTGGCAACCTGGCCCCAGCACGAGCTGACGCTGCGCGCCGTGGGCGGCCGCGTGAAGCTCGTCGCGGCCGGCGCCCACGCCCAGGGCAAGGGCCTGTTCGTCACCAACGGTCGCCGCCAGCGCATCGAGGGGTTCGACTTCACGGGCGCCGTCGTGCCCGACCGCAACGGCGCCGGCATCCGGCTGGAATCGGGCTCGCTGACCCTGGTGGACTGCACGTTCCGCGACAACGAGAACGGCCTGATGACGGCCAACGACGAGAGCATCGAGCTCGACATCGTCGACTGCGACTTCGGCCCCATCCAGCCTCGCGAGGGCAAGACCCACAACCTCTACGTTGGCGCGATCAGGCGCCTGGCCGTCAGCGGCAGCTGGTTCCATCACGGCCTGCACGGCCACCTGCTGAAGAGCCGCGCGGCCCTCAACCACATCCTCTACAACCGCCTCACCGACGAGATCGGCGGCCGCGCGAGCTACGAGCTGGAGTTCCCCAACGGCGGCGTCGCCGTCGTCATGGGCAACCTCATCGGCCAGAGCTCGACGACGGAGAACGCCCACGTCATCTCCTTCGGCGCCGAGGGCGTGAAGTGGGACAGGCAGGCTCTCTATCTCGTCAACAACACGCTGGTGGACCAGCTCTCCAGCGGTGGCATCTGGCTGCGCGTGGCGCCGCTGCAGGCCGAGGTGGTGCTGGCCAACAATCTGCTCGTCGGCGCGCCCAGGCTGGCGGCCGAGGGCCACTGGACGCGGCGCGCCAACTTCAGCGCCGACTGGGACGAGTTCGTGCGCGCCGCGCGCGACGACTACCGCCTCAAGCCCGGCTCCAGCCTGCGCGGCAAGGCGCAGGACGCAGGCGAGGGCGGCGGGCTGAAGCTCGCGCCGACGCGCGAGTACCGCCACCCGCGCGGCACGCTGGCCCTCGGCGGGCCGGCAACCAGCCCGGGTGCTTTCCAGTCCTGAGGCGGGGCTCAGGACTTCTTGTCGAGAAAAGCGCCGAGGATGCGGTCCATGAAGGCGAACACCAGCTCGGTGCTGTAGCCCGCCACGAAGGCCAGGGCCCACACGGGCAGGTTGGCCCATTGCGCGCCGCCCACGTCGCCGGGTTTGAGCAGCCAGCTGGAGGCGATGCCGGCCAGTGCGCCCATGCCCACGCGCACGATGTGGCCGAAGCCGGCGTTGGGCGCGAAGCTGCGCTCGGCGATGGCCTTGCTCATGCTGCGCAGGATGTAGGCATGCGCGCCCAGCCAGCCCATCATCAGCAGCAGGTAGACACCGCTCAGCCGCGCGGCCACGGCGCGGGCGGCGTCCAGCTTGTCGGCGGGCGTGACGCTGCCTTTGGCCGACTGCGTGGCCCGCTGGGCTTCGCTGCAGAGGAAATACTGCTGCAGCAGGCTGGCCCCCTGGCCGCAGGGCCGGGCGGCCCAGGCGCCGAGGCGGTCGGGGATGGCGTCCTGCTCGGCCTTGGCCTGCTTGCGCGCGTCAAGGGCGAGCTGGAGGGCGGTGCCCGCGTCGTCGTCGGCCTTGCGGGCCGCGGCCAGCGCGGTGGCATCGGCGGGTTTCTTCTCGGCGGCGGCCAGCGCCAGGGCGCTGCTAGCCTTGGCACTGGTCTTGGCAGTCACGTCCTTGTCGGCGTCGGCAAGGATCCTGGCCAGCTCCTGGTGGCGGGTCAGGCTGAAGGTGCCCTCGGCGTAGTAGCTGAGCGTGACGCAGGTGACGACCAGCACCACCAAGAAGACGGCGACGTTGAGGAAGCGGCCGAAGGACCAGCTCTGGAAGTCGAAGATCGACCTCGACCAGCCGGGCAGCACGGTCTCGGAGGCGGCCAGCGTCTGCACCGTGACGGGGGCCAGCGCAACGGTGAGGCCTTCGTAGGCCTGGCGGAACTTCTGCTCGTCGTCGGCGCTCAGCACGCCGGTGTTGACGGCGACGCCGGTGGCGACGATGGGGTTGCGCACGGACGCATCGACCTTGCGGCCGTTGGCGGCGGCAAAGGCCAGCAGCACGTCGGCCTCGGCCAGCTGCGGGCGAACCAGCTCGCAGCGCGCGAACCCGGCGTAATTGGGCAGGCCGATGGCGTGGATGGCCGCGTTGTAGGCCGCGAAGAACTCCTCCTGCGCGGCGCCCGGCACCTGCAGCGCCGCCGCATTGGCCGTGGCGCCCAGCAGTGCCGTCAGCTGCGCAGGCGTGAGCTGGATATTGCGCTGCTGGGCAAAGGCCGCCAGCCGTGCGGCGTTGGCAATCATGTCGTCGATCTGGGCCATGGGGCCTCCTTGTCATCGCTCGGGCGGGTTCAGAACGGGTCCTTGAATTCCATCGCCAGGAAGAAGGCGCCGCGCGCCTCGCCGGCCTGGCGGCGCAGGTTGGCGACAAAGCCCAGGCTGAGGTCCACGCTGTCCACCAGCGTGACGCGCAGGCCCGTGCCCAGGCCCACGCGGGTGCGCGGGGCGCCGGCCAGGTTCGGGCCGAGCTGCACGACGTCCAGCATCAGCAGCGGGCTGACGGCGAGGAGGTTGATCTCCTTGAACAGCGTGTCGACGATGCGGCGCACGGGCTGGATCTCGCGCCGCGCCGCCGCCTCGGCCGCTTCGGGGCTGGCCGCGGCGAACCACTGCACCAGCCGGGCGATGGATGCGCGCAGTGCGGCAGCCTGCTGGGCGATCGGCGGCTTCCTCGCGGCGGCGTCGAAGCCATCCACGCACAGCGCCGCGACCTGGCCCAGCGTGTCGCTGCCCTGCTCGGGCGGCAGCAGGTCGGCGAACAGGCCCAGCTGCGACAGGCCGCTCTCCTCCAGCACGCCGGCCACGTCGCTGCGGGCCTGGGCGATCTGGTCGCGGCAGGCGGCGAAGGCCTCGGCGGCAGCGCTGCCCGCGGGTGGCCGGGCGGCGGCCACGGCCGCGTCCATCGCGGCCAGCGTCTGCTGCACCTGCGGCAAGTGGGCGATGGCCTGGCGGTAGGCGGGCAGGTCCGCGCGCAGCGTGCTGGCCAGCGCGCCCACGGCGGTGTTGAGCTGGCCCTGCATCAGCGGCAGCACGTCGGGGTTGTCGTAGAGCTCGGCGGGCAGCAGCGGCAGGTTGTAGACGGGCATGGTGGCCGTGAGGTTGAGCGCGGCGAAGCGCCGGTAGCCCGGGCTGGCGGCCGCACCAGCCAGCGCGTTGGTGCCCAGGCTGCGCAGCAGCGGTGCCGCGCGGATCTGCCATTCCTCGCCGCCGGTGAAGCGCTGCTCGCGCCCGCCCGCGTAGAAGCGCGCGCTGAGCGGCACGAGGCCGCGTTCGCTGAGCCGCCCGAAGGTGAGGCGCGTGTCGAGCGAGAGGCTGCGGTGGTCTGCCACGAGCCAGCGGCCCTGGTGGGCGATGTCCACGATCTGCTTGATCCAGTCCACGCTGCCCGCACCGCCGTTGCCGGCGCCGAACTCGACCGCGTAGCTGGCGGCCAGGCTTTGCCGGTCCAGCCGCGCGGTGGTGCCGGCCATCAGCTTGAGGGACTGGGTGTGCTGCTCGGCCGCGAGGCCGGCGGCCGGGTTGTCCTGGCCGCCGCTGCGGTGCTGGCCGGCATCCAGCGCGGCGCCCAGGCGCAGCGGCAGGGCCAGGGCGCCCAGCGGCCGGGTCTGGGCCAGCAGCTGGGCCTCCAGGCCGCTTTGGCCGAGGCGGGACACGGCCTTGGCGGGGGCCGTGCGGTCGGCATAGGCCAAGCGCCAGGACAGGTGGCCCCACAGACCGTTGGCGGGGTCGTGCGCGCCTTCCACGGCCAGGCTGACGTCGTGCAGCCGGTCGCTGGCATAGCCGTCGACGGCGAGCGTGCGCCAGTAGGCGCCATGGCCGGCGTCGCTGCGCCGGTAGCGCGCCGAAGCGCCGGCGCCCGGGCCCTCGCCGGCCTGGTAGCCCAGACGCGGCTGCAGGCGCAGGCCTTGGCGCAGCGCCTCCTGGCCCGCCTGCTCCTCGGGCGCTGCGGCCTCGCGCTGGCGCGCCTCCCAGGTGGCGGCGACGGTGGTGGACGCCTTCACGGCATAGACGAGGAAGACGAGGTCCAGCCCCTGCGGCCGGCAGGCCACCGTCACGGCCAGCACGCGGCCGCCCACGCGGGCCTCGCGGTCCAGCCGGGCAAAGGGCAGCTCGCCGATCTGCTGCTGGATGGCGTGGACCTGCTCGGCGCGGTAAGGCGTGCCGGCCAGCGGGGCCGCCAGTTCGCGGGCGCGATCCAGGTCGGCGCGGATCCAGGGCAGGAAGGTCAGCGGCGTGCGCACGTCCGCCGACAGGATGGACTGGCCGCCGAAGGCCCGGCTGGCCGGGCAGCCAGGCTCGGCGATGACCAGCTGATCCTGCGCCGGCGCTGGCGCGGGGCGGCCGGCCCGGGCGGGCGCCAGGGCGGCCAGCAGGGCCGCCGCGGCCATCAGGCGGGCCGCGTGGTGCATGGGGCGGTCGCGGTTGCGGTCCCGCCGGGGGCCGGCCGCATGGCTACCTGGTCAGCGTGCTCTGCACCTTGGGGCCGGCGGGCTTGCCGCCGGGCTTGGTGCTGTCCAGCGCGGCCTTGGCGCCGGGCCCGGCGAGGAAGGCCGCCTGCGCGGCGCTCAGACCGTTGGCGGCCGTCGTGGCCGCCTTGTCGTGCAGGTTCTTGTCCACCACCACATCCAGGCTCACGCGGGGCTGGGTGTAGTCGACGGACTTGTCGGCGCGCTGGAAGAGCTTGAAGTGGATGGTCCACTTGGGCTGGCCATCGTCGTCGGTGCTCTTCTCCAGGCCGAAGACGATGCGGCGCAGATCGTCCTCGGTGTTGACGACGAGGTCGACCGTGATGTCGGTGGTGACCTTGGCCGCGGGTGCGGCGGCGGGCTTGGGTGCGGGCTTGGTCGTTGCCATGGTGTTCTCCTGGGCGGATGGCGCGTCGCCGCCTGCCGGCAGTAGGCCGCGGGCGGCGGCCCGGGGTCATCCGCAGGAGTGATGAAGGCGGCTCAGCCGCCGGCCAGCGCCACGACTTCCTGGCCCACCCGCGCCAGGTCCTGGCGCAGCGCCTCGGGCAGCAGGGCCAGGTCGGCGGCCTCCACCAGCGTGTACTTCACGCGGCCGTCGCCCAGGTCGCTGGCCAGCGCGGTGACGAGGTCCAGCAGCATGTTGTAGGCGCCGCGGGTCTTCTTCGAGGCCGGGTCGCGCGGCTCGGCGGGCGTGACGGCGGCGAAGGGCTGGCAGCTGACGAGGCGGTTGGCCGGGTCGACGTACACCGAGCCGGTGATGACCTGGCAGCCCTCGGACCAGTTGTTCACCTGGCCCAGCAGGCCGCGGCCGCCCCAGTGGACGTTGATCGTCGGATTGACCTCCAGGCCGCGGGCGAGGTCGTCGGGCGTGAGTTTCGCGTCCGCGCCCGCGCGCACCACGAGCACGCCCGCGCCCTCGGGCTTGAGGGCGAGGTAGGTGCTCTTGTGCCAGCCGAAGTGGTAGTTGTGCTGGCCGGGCACGAGGAAGGGCATGCCGGCGGGGTTCTCGGTGGCGCCGGGGTCGGTGGTGCCCTGGAACTTGTAGACCAGGCCCTTGATGAGCAGCACGAAGATGTCGTCGAACTTGCCCGACATGACCTCGCGGCGGATGCCGATCAGGTGCACGCCGGCCTGGGGCGAGAAGTCCCAGTCCTTCACCTTGCGCGTGTCGCTGGGCTTGGCCGATGCGTTCACCAGTTGCAGCACGGGGCTGGGTGCGGCCGCGTACTTCGCCTTGACGGCGTTCAGCCAGGCCAGCCACGCGGCGAACTCGCCCGAGACCGTGCCCGTCGCCCAGTCCGCGACGGCCGGGGCCCAGTCCGGCTTCAGCCCGTCGCGCAGCCAGCGCTGCAGATGCGCCTGGGACTGGGGGCCGAACTGGCCGTCGGGCGTGCAGTCCAGGTGCTCGCCGGTGCGCACGGTTTCCTGGAACAGCCGGATCGCCGACTGCGTGCGGTAGCCGCAGATGCCGTCCACCTGGCCGCCGGGGAAGAAGCCGAGGTCCTTCAGCGCTTGCTGCACCTGCTTCACGCTCATCATGCCGGCGGCGGGCGCGGGCAGGCGCTGCACGTGCAGGTGGTCGCTGCCATCCTGGATCTCGGCCAGCGGCCGGCGCGTCAGGGTCTCGACTTCCTTCAGGTAGGCGCCGCACTGTGCATCCGACACCTCACCGTCCACACATCCCAGGCTGATCATGCGCGTCTCCATTCGCGCCGGCACCACCGGCGGGTGGCGCCCAAGATAGTGAGGCCGGGCGGTGGCGGCATCCTCGATCCTGGGGACGGGCGCCCCTCCCCCGCGTTGAGGATGAGCGGCCCGGGGCACAGGCGCAAGAATCCATCGCACCCAGGCAGGGAGGCCCGCATGACTTCGGCAGATACCGGCAACGCCGCCCCGGCGCCCTCGGGCACGCCGCCGCCCCAGCCGCCCGCCCGCCCCAAGGACCCGGACTGGGACGACTACTGGGCCTTCAGGGTGGCCGAGAAGGCCAAGTCCCGCATCCTGGCCTATTTCGGCGCTGCCACCGTGGTGCTGACGCTGGTGGGGCTCAAGGGCCTGGACGAGATGCGCAAGGGCATCGAGGCCAAGTTCGAGGACGAGATCGCCCGCAAGGAGAAACAGGCCTCCGAGAAGGTGGCGCGCATGCTGGCCGACTTCGAGAAGGAGATGGAGGGCCGGCGCAAGGAGGTGGCGCAGCGCAGCGACGAGTTCATGAAGATGACGATGGTGGCGCCGGAGTACCGGCCCGCCAGTGCGCCGGCAGCGGGCCCGGCGCTGCTGCTGGACCTGCGCGAGTCCATCGGCGAGATCCGCAACCAGGGCAGCGAAGGCACCACCATCGGCTTCTCCGTCGCCTACGCGCTGCAGGCCGCCATCAAGAGCAAGTTCAACCGCAAGGTGACGATCTCGGCACGCGGGCTCTTCGTCACCGCCCGGAAATTCGACGAATGGCCGGGCGAGGACTACGAGGGCAGCAGCGTCAGCGGCGGCCTCAAGGGCGCGCAGTCGGTGGGCGCCTATCTGGAATCGCAATGGCCTTACGCCGGCCCTGCCCCGGCGGCGTCGGTGAAGCCGGCCTACAAGGTCACCCAGTTCCGCAAGCTGGACGCCAAGCCCGAGGCCCTCGTCGGCGCGATGCAGGCCGGGCGGGTGCCCGTGGTGCAGATCAACGTCACCGACGACTTCGACCGGGTGGGCGCCGACGGCCGTGTCGTCATCCGCACGCCGCTGCGCCCCACCGGCGGCCACAGCATGGCCGTCGTCGGCTTCGATCAGGCCAGGGCCGAGTTCCGCCTCGCCAACATGTGGGGCGCCGACTGGGGCGACAAGGGCACCCTGGTCATCCGCGACAGCGACCTCAAGCGCATCCTGGAGGTCGCCTACGTCATCGAGGACGTGGCCGAGGCGCGGTGAGGGGCGTCAGGCCTGCTTCAAGGCCGGATAGTCCGTGTAGCCCTGCACGCCGCCGCCGTAGAAGGTTTCCTTGTGCGGCGTGGCCCAGGGCAGGTCGGCGCGGATGCGTTCGACGAGATCGGGGTTGGCGATGAAGGGCCGGCCGATGGCCACCGCGTCGGCGCGGCCGCTGGCAACGGCGTCCAGCGCCATCGCGCGGTCGTAGCCGTTGTTGGCGATGTAGGGGGTGGCGAAGCGGCGGCGCAGCTCGGCGTAGTCGAAGGGGGCGTTGTCGCGCGCGCCGCCGGTAGCGCCTTCCACCACTTCCAGGAAGGCCAGCTTCAGCGGGGCGAGCTGGTCGGCCACGTGGTTGAAGAGGGCCTGCGGGTTGCTGTCCTGGCCGATGTCGTTGCTGGGCGTGACCGGGGACAGGCGCAGCGCCGTGCGGCCGGCACCGATGGCGGCGGCTATGGATCTCATGACCTCGACGAGCAGCCGGGCGCGGTTCTCGATGCTGCCGCCGTAGCGGTCAGTACGGTCGTTGGCGCTGTCGCGCAGGAACTGGTCCAGCAGATAGCCGTTGGCGCCGTGCACCTCGACGCCGTCGAAGCCGGCGGCGATGGCATTCCTGGCTGCCTGCACGTAGTCGGCGATCAGCTGCGGGATCTCCTCGGTGGCGAGCGCGCGCGGCACGTCGGTGGGCACCAGCTCGCCGTAGGCAGCGTAGGTCCTGGTCTTGGCGGCTCGGTTGGTGGACGACACCGGCTGCTGGCCGCCCGGCTGCAGGCTCTTCAGCGAAATGCGGCCCACATGCCAGAGCTGCACGACGATCTTGCCGCCTGCGGCATGCACGGCGTCGGTCACCTGCTTCCAGGCGGCGATCTGCTCGGGCGAGTGGATGCCGGGTGTGTCGAAATAGCCCTGGCCATCGGGACGGATCTGGGTGGCCTCGGTGATCAGCAGGCCGGCGCCGGCGCGCTGGCGGTAGTACTCGACGTGCAGGTCGTGCGGGGTCTGGTGCGTGGCGCGGTTGCGCGTCAGCGGCGCCATGACGACGCGGTTGGCCAGGGGGATGTCGCCGAGGCGAACGGGGTCGAAGAGCGTGGGCATGAGGGTGCGGATAGGAAAAACGATGGCGCGAAGGCTACGCAGCGGGCGCCGCCCCTGCGGTGCGTGCGGTTGCTGCGGAGTGTGATATCACGCCAGATGCAGCCGCCTTGACGCAACGCAAGGGCCGGCCTTGGCGACAATCGGCCCATGCTCGCCTACCGCCACGCCTTCCATGCCGGCAACCATGCCGACGTCCTCAAGCACCTCGTGCTGACCCGCGTGCTGCGCTACATGGGTGAAAAGGACAAGCCCTACACCCTCATCGACACCCATGCCGGCGCCGGCGGCTACTCGGTGGAGGGCCGCTACGCGCAGAAGAATGCCGAGTACGGCGAGGGCATCGCCCGGCTTTACGACCGCAAGGACCTGCCCGCGCCGCTGGCGGACTACGTGCAGCTGGTGCGCGACTTCAACCCCGATGGCCAGCTGCGCCAGTACCCCGGCTCGCCGGCCATCGCCAACTTCCTGCTGCGCGAGACCGACCGGCTGCGCGTCTACGAGCTGCACCCGACCGACCACCGCATCCTCGCCAGCTACCTCGAAGCGCGCCCCAACACCCAGGTCAGCGACCGCGACGGCTTCGCGGCCATCAAGGCCGAGCTGCCCTCGCCCACGCGCCGCGCGGCCCTGCTGATGGACCCGCCCTACGAGATCAAGACCGATTACGGCAAGGTGCTGGCCGCGCTGCGCGAGGCGCTGGAGCGCGCGGCCGACACGGTCATCATGATCTGGTACCCGCAGCTGCAGCTGCTCGAATCGACCCAGCTCGTCGCGCGGCTGAAGGCCAGTGCCGACGCCGCCGCCAAGAAGGGCTGGCTGCATGTGCGGCTGACCGTGGCGCAGGCCGACGAGCGCGGCTTCGGCATGCTGGGCAGCGGCATGCTGGTCGTCAACCCGCCGTTCACGCTGCACGACGAGCTGGCCGAGTGCCTGCCGCTGCTGGTGGAGCGCCTGGGACAGTACGACGGCGCGAACTACGTGCTCGAACAAAAGGCCGTATGAGCGAATCCAAGCCGGTCACGATGGAGCAGATCGCGGCGCTGGCCGGCGTTTCCACCATCACCGTCTCGCGCGCGCTGCGCGACAGCCCCTCGGTCACGCCGGCCACGCGCGAGCGCATCAAGACGCTGGCCGAGGCCGCCGGCTACCGCTTCAACCACCATGCCCGCAACCTGCGGCTGCGGCGCAGCCACATGGTGGCCGTCATGCTGGAGATGCAGCCCGACACCGACCGGCCCATGACCGACGCCTACCCGCTGCAGCTGCTGGGCGGCATCACGCAGGAGCTGACCTCGCGCGGCTACAGCGTGCTGCTGTCGGCCCTGCAGAGCCCCGGCCAGGGCATGGCGGCGTCGGCGGATGGCGTCATCCTGCTGGGCCAGGGCGCCAACGGCTCGGCCGTGAAGTCGGCCGCCGCGATGGGCCTGCCGATGGTCGTCTGGGGCGCCGAGCATGGGCGGGGTGACGCCGTCGTCGTCGGCGGCGACAACGCCCATGGCGGCGCCAGCGCGGCCGAGCGACTCATCGCGCTGGGGCGGCGCGAACTCTTCTTCCTCGGCGACGTGCGCCACGCCGAGATTCGCGACCGCCAGCAGGGCTTCGTCAAGGCGCTGAAGAAGGCCAACCTCAAGGCCCAGACGCTGACGCCCGCGGCCTTCACCTTCGGCGCCGGGTTCACGGCGGTGCAGGCGCACTTGGCGAAAGGCGGCAAGGCCCCGGACGGCCTTTTCGCCGCCAGCGACCTGCTGGCCATGGGCGCCGTGCGCGCCTTCACCGACGCGGGCCTGGCCGTGCCGGAGCAGGTCTCCGTCATCGGCTACGACGACTCGCCCGCGGCCCAGAGCTTCGCGCCGCCGCTGACCAGCGTGCGCCAGGACTGGCACCACGGCGGCGTGCTGCTGGCGCGCAAGGTGCTGGACCTCATCGCCGGCCAGGACGCGGCCAGCGAGATCATGCCGACCGAGCTGGTGGTTCGGGCGACCTGACCTGAGGGCCGTGGCGCCGCTCAGCGCATCACGATGAGCTGCACCCGCCGGTTCGCGCTGCGGCCTTCGCGGGTGTTGTTGTCGGCCAGGGGCGCTGATTCGCCGTAGCTGATCGTGGCCATGCGCGCCAGCGGCAGGCCGGCGCGGGACAGGTGCAGGCGCACGGCTTCGGCGCGCTTGAGGCCCAGTTGCTGGTTGATCGCGTCGCTGCCGGTGGCGTCGGTGTGGCCCTGGATCTCGACGAACACCGGCTGGTTGTCGGCCTTGAGCCTGGCGACGAGCTGATCGAGTTCCTGGGCGGCCTGCCCGGTGAGCTGGGCGCGGCCCGAGCTGAACCTGATCTTGTCATCGGTCAGCACGGTGCTCATCAGCAGGCCGGGCGGCTTGGGCAGGTTGTTGGCGGCCTGGGCTCGCGCCGCCGCCTCTTGCTGCAGGGCCTGGATGCGCGCCTCGCTGCCCTGCAGCCGGCCATCCAGGGCCTTGAGGCCGTCGTCATGCGCCTGCACGCGGGTGCCGAGGCCGTCCACGCTGGTCTGCACCGGCGCGACGGTCTCCTTGACGAAATCCCTGGTGGCACAAGCGCTCAGCAGCAGGACGCTGCTGGCAACGATCAGGAGCGAAGGTTTCGACATCGGTGAGCTCATGGAGGAGGAAAGAGCCGCGACTCTAGGCAGTCCTGCAGAGCAAACGTACCGAGCTGTGAGCAAGCCTTGCTGCGCTTACCGGGCTCAACAAAGCCTTACTACCGATGGCCGCCCGTGTCAGTCACCAGCCCGCCAACCCTCAGTCCAGCACCACCTCGGTCCGCACCACCCCCGCCCGCTCCGCACTGGCCGACAGCGCCAGCCGCGTGCCCACCGGGGCGCGCACCACCCACTCCGCCACGGCGCGGTCGCCGGTGGGGTGCTTGTTGAACAGGAAGGCCAGCTGGCTCTGCTTGGGCGCATGGCCCTCCAGCTGCGGGCCCTCGATGCGCTCCTTGCCGTTGACCAGGCTGATGGCCGGGTCGTTGACGGGCAGGTGGATCTCGAACATCACGCCGCGCACCGTCTTGCGCTCCAGCGCTCGCTGCGTGACGTAGGCCGGCAGATAGCCGGCGTTGGCCACGGCCATGCGCACCCGCCACATGTCGGGGCCCAGCGCGCGGACTTCGGTGCGGATCAGCTCCAGCTTGGGCAGGCTCATCGCGATCTGGCTCAGCCAGGCCGGGAAGCGCGCGGCCTCGCGCTCGCGCAGGGCGGGCGGCGGGTTGCGCCAGTAGTTCATCTTGTCCCAGCCGCCGATCTCCACCGCGCCGAGCTGCGGGTGCTGGAAGGGCGTCCAGTCCACATGCGCCTTGCCGCCACACTGCTCGTCGCTCCACTTCAAGAGCTTGAGGTCGTCCTCGACCGGGTGCTCGCGGTACCAGTCGATGTATTTCTCGACCGCCACGCCGGCTTCCTTGCTGGGCGACCACAGCTCCACGACCCAGAACAGCGCGCCCAGGTGCTCGTAGACCCAGTCCTGCGTGCCGGTGATGACTTCCTTGGGGTGGTAGCGGAATTCCTCGTAGATGCTGACCGCGGGATAGCCCGTGTGCTTCTCGCCCAGGGCCGAGAAGTTCTTGAACAGCCACAGGTCTTCGGGCGTCATGTCGTGGTCGCTGCGCGTGCCGCAGGGGCGCAGGATGACGCCGCTGTGGGTGTGGAAGCTCACCGCCGCGCCGATGTTGGGGTGCTGGGTGATGAAGTCCACCATGGCCCGCACCTCGGGTTCGCTGGTGGGGTAGGGGCCGGCGCCGAGCTGCTGGAACTCTTGGCGCCATTCGCCGGGGAAGTTGCGGTTCAGGTCCAGCCCTTCGCGGTCGTTGTTGACCTTGACCGTCAGCCCGTCGTGGTTCTTGATGAAGCCCTCGGGAATGAGGCGGTAGTACTCGCCGCCGAACTCGCCGGGCTCGCGCGCCACCATCAGGCGCGGGTCGGCCGCGTGCTTCTTGTAGCCGCCATGCGGGTCGGGCACGCGCATGGTCAGGATGCGGCCGTCGCCGTCGATGTCCTCGGCGGTCAGGCCGTCCACCGGCTCTTCGGTGTAGGGGTAGGGGCGGGTGGAGCTGCGGATGTGGCGCGGCCGGTCGGCCAGGGCCAGCTCGGCGCCGTCGGGGTTCAGGCGCGGCACGAGGTAGACGGTGCGCGTGTCCAGCAGGCGGTTGATCTGCTGGCCCTCGGCCGACGTGCCGCCGTGCAGGCTGAGCAACTGGTGCAGGTAGTACAGGCAGGTCGTCGAGGCCGTCAGCTCGGCCGCGTGGATGTTGCCGTCCACCCACAGCGCCGGCTTGTCGATGTCCATGCCGCTGGCCAGATTGGTGACGACGACGACCCAGATGTCGCGGCCTTCGTAGCTCTTGCCGATGGAGCGCACCGACACGAGGTTGGGGCGCGCCTCGGCGTAGGCGAAGAGCAGCGCGGTGAGTTCGTCGTGGCGGTAGAAATGGTCGAAACGAGGGCTGGGCAATGGGCTGGGCATGGCGGCGGTGTCCCGTATAGGTGACCCCAAGATTTAGGGGTCTTTGAGTGCCGCGGATTGTCGGAAGCCGGTCCCGGAGGATGCCCAGGGGTTTGCCCTTGAAGGTGGGCTTTGAAGGCTTACTGACCCTTGAACAGGGCCTGGAACTGCCGCGACACCGGCAGCCTTTCCTCGCGCCCGCGCAGCGTGACAACCATGGTGCCCTCGTCCACGCGGACGGCCTTGGCGATGCAGCGGCTGTTGACGAGCACGCTGCGGTGGATCTGCCAGAACTGCTCGGGGTCGAACTGCGTCAGCAGCTCGCGCAGCGGCGTGCGGATCAGTGCGTCGCCGCCCTGGTGGACGACGCGTGTGTAGCGCTGGTCGGCCTCGAAATAGATGACCTCCTCCGGCGGGATCAGCAGCACCTCGCGGCCCACGCTGGCCTGGATGGGGCGGGGCGAGGGCTTGGGCTGCGGCAGGCTGGCCAGCAGGCGCTGCAGGGCCGTCGTGTCGGGTGCGGGCTGGGCCAGTCGCGCGCGCAAGCGGGTCAGCGTCTGGGCCAGGCGCTCGTCGTCGACGGGCTTGAGCACGTAGTCCACCGCGCCGGCGTCGAAGGCGGCCAGCGCGTGGTCGTCGAAGGCCGTCACGAAGACGATCAGCGGCGGCGCGGCCAGGGCCGACAGCCGGCGGCCGACCTCCAGGCCGGTCAGGCCCGGCATGCGGATGTCGAGGAAGGCGACGGCGGGCTCAAGGGCCAGGCAGTCGTCCCAGGCTTCGATGCCGTTGGTGCTGGCGGCGACGATGCGCAGCTCGGGCCACAGGCGGTTCAGGGCGGCGCGCAGTTGTTCGCGCGGGGCTTCCTCGTCATCGGCGATCAGGGCGGTCGTGGGGTTCATAGCGTCAGGGTGGCGATGCAGCCGGGGTGGGCGTCGGCCAGGGTCAGCGTGGCGTGGGGCAAGGCGCTCACCAACCGGCGGCGCGTGTTGGACAGGCCCACGCCTTCGGTCCAGCCGGGCGCAAGGCCGGGGCCGTCGTCGCGGATGCCCAGCACCAGGCGTTCGCCGTCGCGGCGCGCGGCGATGTCGATGTGGCCGCCGCGCAGCTGGGGCTCGATGCCATGCGCGATGGCGTTTTCCACCAGCGTCAGCACGACGCCCGGCGGCACCGGCGTGTCCTGGCCGGCCTGCACGTCCAGCGTGAAGGCCAGCCGCGCGCCCAGCCGGGCCTGCATGATGGCCAGGTAGCGTCTCACCATCTCGATCTCGTCGGCCAGCGGCTGCAGCTCGCGCTCGAACATCGGCAGCGTGGCGCGCAAGTAGGCGGTGAAGTCGCGCAGCAGCGGCGCGGCGCGGGCGTCGCCCGTGTCCACCCAGTGCTGCAGCGAGGCCAGCGTGTTGAACAGGAAATGCGGCTGGATCTGGGCCGCGGCCAGCCGGGTGGACAGGCGCAGCGCGGCCTCCTGGTCGCGCAGTTCGCGCAGCCGGGCCTCGATCTGCTGCACGCGGAAGAGCGTGACCATCCACCAGGCGCTCAGCACGCCCGTCAGGGCCGCGACCAGCGAGATGTCGTTGTCCTTGAACCAGTCGCGGTAGCCCATGCTCATCAGTGCCCAGGCCGCGGCGCACACGCCCGCCGCCGTGCCGTAGCAGTACAGGTTCAGGCGCCTGCGCGTCGGCAGCCGCCACAGGGAGCGGGCCACCGCCAGCGCGCCCACCGCCAGGACGCACCACAGCAGCCACCATCCGGCCGACGTGGCCCACCCGGTGCCGTGCCGCGTCCAGACCATGACGGGCAGCAGCACCAGCAGGTTGATGCCCGCGTAGCTGTCCACCGCGATGGGCCAGGGCTGCATGCCGGCCCTGGCCATCTCTTCGGGGGTGAACACGCGCATCGGCCCGGGGTAGAACCACTGGCGGCAGTGCAGCTTGTCGAGCAGGGAGGACATGGCGGGCGAGTCTAGGCGGCGCGCCTGGCCGCGCCGCGGCGCGTGCGGCGAACGGCCTTCCGGGGCGCATGAATGGCTGAGTCGACCGATCGGTCGGGAAAAGTGCAGAATGCCCGGATGCCTGCCTGGACCTCCCTCGACCTGCAGCGCCGCCCCGATGGCGTGGCCGTGCTGACGATGAACCGACCGGCCGTGTTCAACGCCTTCGACGAGGCGCTGATCGCCGAACTGGACGCGGCCTTTACCCTGCTCGGCGGCGACGCCAGCGTGCGCGCCGTCGTGCTGGCCGGCGCCGGCAAGCACTTCAGCGCCGGCGCCGACCTGCAGTGGATGCAGCGCGCCGCCGCCGCCTCGCAGGACGACAACCTCGCCGACGCGCGCCGCTTCTCGGCCATGCTGGCGCGCATCGCCGAGTGCCCGAAGCCGACGCTGGCCCGCGTGCAGGGCGCGGCCCTGGGGGGCGGCGTGGGCCTGGTGGCCGCCTGCGACATGGCCGTCGCGGCCGACGCCGCGAGCTTCTCCGTCAGCGAGGCGCGCATGGGCATCCTGCCCGCCGTCATCGGCCCCCACCTCGTCAACGCCGTGGGCCTGCGCGAGGCGCGTCGCCTTGCGCTGACGGCCAGCCGCATCGACGCCGCCGAGGCGCAGCGTGTGGGCCTGGTGCAGCGCGTGGTGCCGGCCGAGGGGCTGGACGCCGCCGTCGAGGCCGTCATCACCGACCTGCTGGCCTGCGGCCCGGCCGCCCAGGCCGAAATCAAGCAGCTCTATGCGCGGCTCGCGCCCGGCCCGGTGACGGCCGAGGCGCGCGAGCTGACGGCGCGGGCAATAGCCCGCGTGCGCACGGCGCCCGAGGCCCGCGAGGGCTTTGCGGCCTTCCTGGCAAAGCGCAAGCCCAACTGGATTGCTCCCGAATGAACCTGAACGACTCCCGCATCCTCGTCGTCGGTGCCGGCCTGATGGGCGCCGGCATCGCGCAGGTGGCCGCCCAGGCCGGCCATGCCGTGACGCTCTGCGACAACCGCGCCGGCGCGGCCGAGGCCGCCAAGGCCAAGCTGGCGCAGACGCTGGACGGCCTGGTCGCCAAGGGCAAGCTGAGCGCCGACGCCGCGCAGGCGACGCTGGCGCGCATCAGGCCCGCCGACGCGCTGGTGGCCGCCGACCTCGTCATCGAGGCCATCGTCGAGAACCTCGACGTGAAGCGTGCATTGTTCGCCGAGTTGGAGGCGCTGCTGGCGGATGACGCCGTGATTGCCACCAACACCTCGTCCATCTCCGTGACGGCGCTGGCGCGCGGCATGAAGAAGCCCGAGCGGCTGGTGGGCATGCACTTCTTCAACCCGGTGCCGCTGATGAAGCTCGTCGAGGTGGTCTCGGGCCTGGGCACCGATCCCGCCGTTGCACAGGCCGTCTTCGATCTCGCCGGCCGCTGGGGCAAGTCGGCCGTGCACACGCGTTCCACGCCCGGCTTCATCGTCAACCGCATCGCCCGGCCCTACTACGCCGAGGCGCTGATGCTGCTGCAGGACCGTGCGGCCGCGCCGGAGGTCATCGACGCCTGCCTGCGTGCAGCGGGCTTTCGCATGGGGCCGTGCGAGCTGATGGACCTGATCGGCCACGACACCAATTTCGCGGTGACCAACTCGGTCTTCGCCGCCAACTTCTTCGACCGCCGCTTCACGCCTTCTCTCGTGCAGCAGGAGCTGGTGGACGCCGGCTTTCTCGGCCGCAAGAGCGGGCGGGGCTTCTACCGCTATCCGGAAGGCGCGCCGGCGCTGGCCGCCCACTCAACCGCGGTGCCGACGGCCACGCGTCTGGTCGTGCACGGCCAGGGCTTCGTCGCCGAGCGGTTCGCAGCGGCCTTCCCGCAGGCCGAACGGCAGGCGCTCAGCGATTGGGTAGGCCTGGAGGCCGACCGCGCACAGATCCGCCTCACCGATGGCCGCACCGCCCGCGAGATCGCGGCCGAGCGCGACCTGCAGGCGCCGGTCGTCGTCTTCGACCTGCCGCTGGGCGAGCCCAGGGACCTGGCCTTTGCCAAGTCCGGCAATTTCAGCGAGCCGGTCGGCTGGCTGGCGGCGCTGGGGTTCACGCCGCGCGAGATGGTGGATGTGCCCGGCCTCGTCGTCGCACGCACCATCGCCATGTTGGTCAACGAGGCGAACGACGCCGTGCAGCAAGGGGTCTGCGACGAGGCGGGCGCCGACGCGGCCATGAAGCTCGGCGTGAACTATCCGGCCGGCCCGTTCGACTGGCAGAGGCTGTGGGGCGCCGGGCCCATCGTGGCCTTGCTGGACCGACTCGATACCTACTACCGCGGCGAGCGCTACCGCGTCAGCCCCCACCTGAGACTCACGCCATGACCCACGCCTTCATCTGCGACGCCATCCGCACGCCTTTCGGCCGCTACGGTGGCGCGTTGTCCTCCATCCGCACCGATGACCTCGCTGCGCTGCCCATCAAGGCGCTGATCGCGCGCAACCCGAACGTCGACTGGGCCCAGGTGGCCGACGTCATCTACGGCTGCGCCAACCAGGCTGGCGAGGACAACCGCAACGTCGCCCGCATGGCCGCACTGCTGGCCGGCCTGCCGGTGGACGTGCCGGGCAGCACGGTCAACCGGCTGTGCGGCTCTGGCATGGATGCCATCGGCACCGCGGCGCGTGCCATCCGCGCCGGCGAAGCCGGGCTGATGATTGCCGGCGGCGTCGAGAGCATGAGCCGCGCGCCTTTCGTCATGCCCAAGGCCGAGTCGGCCTTCAGCCGCGCCAATGCCGTCTACGACACCACCATCGGCTGGCGCTTCATCAACAAGCAGATGAAGGCGCAGTACGGCGTCGATTCGATGCCCGAGACGGCCGAGAACGTGGCGGCCGACTTCGGCATCGCGCGCGAGGCGCAGGACCGCATGGCACTGGCCTCGCAGATGAAGGCGATTGCGGCCCAGCAGCGCGGCTTCTTCGAGCGCGAGATCGTGCCGGTGGAGGTGCCGCAAAAGAAGGGCGACCCGCTGCGCGTGCTGCTGGACGAGCATCCGCGCGCGACCAGCCTCGAGGCGCTGGCGAAGCTGAAGGGCGTCGTGAAGCCCGACGGCAGCGTGACGGCGGGCAATGCCAGCGGCGTCAACGATGGCGCCTGCGCGCTGTTGCTGGCCAGCGAGGCCGAGGCGGCGCGCCACGGCCTGACGCCCCGTGCCCGCGTCGTCGGCATGGCGACGGCGGGCGTGGCGCCGCGCATCATGGGCATCGGCCCCGCGCCGGCCACGCGCAAGGTGCTGGCGCTGACGGGCCTGACGCTGGCGCAACTGGACGTCATCGAGCTGAACGAGGCTTTCGCCGCGCAAGGCCTGGCCGTGCTGCGCGACCTCGGCTTGGCGGACGACGACGCCCGCGTGAACCCCAACGGTGGTGCCATTGCCCTCGGTCACCCGCTGGGTGCCAGCGGTGCACGCCTCGTGACGACGGCGATCAACCAGCTCGAAGCGACGGGCGGCCGCTACGCGCTGTGCACGATGTGCATCGGCGTGGGCCAGGGCATTGCGATGGTGATCGAGCGGGTCTGAGGTGTCCCTCGCCCAGGCTGGCCGCGCTGAACGCCGGCCAGCATGGGCGGTCCCCCGGGGGGACGGCGATGCTTGCGGCATCGGACCGCAAGCACATCGCCCAAGGCGGGCCGGCTTGGGAACTGGAGTCGGACACAAGCAGTCCCTGCGGACTGCTTGGGCCCACGGAGGGCCGTGGGCCTCTGGCCCACGGCAGGCCCGGCGCTCGGCCCGCAAAGGCCCCAAACCGCTTCACTCGAAGAAGAGTCGGCTGATGCCCTTCAGGCTGACCAGGTTGCCCGGGTTGCTGGTTTCGTTGAGCACGCCGCTCATGCGCGCCAGCAGGCGCGGGCTTTTCTTGGCCCGCCAGATCAGCAGGTCGGCCAGCCAGGGGTGGGCATTGACGCGGTTGGCGCGTTCGTAGAGGTCGAACTTGGGCTTGAGGGCGGTGAGGCCGGCCTCGTAGGCCGCGCGCGTGGCGGCGTCGTCCTCGCGGTGGGCCAGCAGCGCGTCGGCGACCAGCATGCCCGTCTCCATCGCCTTGCCGATGCCCTCGCCCGTGAATGAATAGGTGCTGCCCGCCGCCTCGCCGGTGACGAGCAGGCCGGGCCGTGTCCAGGTCGCACCCGTCAGCGTGCAGCGCAGCGGCGCGCCCTTGAGCTCGCCCACCAGCTCGCCGACGCGCATCAGCTCCGCGGCGGGTTCGTACTTGGCGACGAAGGCGTCGAAGATGGCGCGCAGGTTGACGTCCTTCTTGCGGCCCTTGCCGCCGCCCAGGTCCTTGTGCGAGTCGGTCACGCCGACGCCGATGTTGAAGTGCCCGTCCGGCGCCGGGAAGATCCAGCCGTAGCCCGGCCGCACGGACTTGTCCCAGACCACTTCCAGCGCCTTGATCCGGCCCACCATCTGCGGCGCCTTCACATAGCCGCGCAGCGCCACGCCGCTGGGCGTGTGGCGCTCGCACATGCCGGCGGCCGTCAGCGCCTTGGGCACGGCGCCGGTGGCCAGCACGACCCAGCGGGCGCGGACTTCGACGGTGGCGTCACCCTGCCTGAGCCGTGCACCGACAACGCGGCCGGCGTCCTCCAGCGGCGCCTCGAAGCGCGCCTGCTCGAAGCGCGCGCCGGCCTCGCGGGCCGCGCGCAGCAGCAACGCATCCAGCTCGCGCCGCGGCAGCACGGCCAGCGAGCCCGGCACGTCGATGCGCCCGCCGCGCGGGCCGATACAGCCGACATGGGCCACGGGCTGGGCTTTGCGCATCACCTCGTCCAGCAGGCCCAGGCGCGCCAGGGCCTTGTGCGTGTCGGGGATGAGGCCGTCGCCGCAGATCTTGTCGCGGCCAGGCGGGTGCTGGTCGACCAGCAGCACATCGACGCCGGCGCGGGCCAGCAGGCGGGCACAGGCGCTGCCGGCGGGGCCGGCGCCGATGACCAGGATCTCGCAATCGGGCCCGGCGGGCGGGCTGCCGGCCTGTCTCTCAGCTGTCAATTGGATGGGCATGTCGATGGGGTCGGCGATTCTAGAAGTCGCTGGCGTGTCCCTTAGCACTTCGGGTGCTGCCCTGACTGATTCAGGGGATTTGAATTTGTGTGGTCATGTGACAACGCCAGTGCCGTCCGTCACCCCCTGCTTGGGGCGGTGATTGCCCTAGGTTTCTGTCATGTAAAGCACGTCGAGCGGGAGGTTGCCGAGTCTATTGGGGCCTACCCGGATCGGCCGGCCCGTCGGCAATCGCCAGACTCGCGCCGCGAAAAAGCGTTTCTCCGCTGGGGATGCGCGTTTCCAAGTCACCTGCAACACAGCGTTGAGAACGTCCTCACGAAGGAGTAGTCATGTTTAAACGAAACGCCCGGAGCGCAGCCGCGCTGGCGATGATCGGCACGCTGAGCGCCGTCTCGGCAATGGCCCAAGAAGCCTCGCCGGAGAAGCTCGAGCGCATCGAAATCACCGGTTCCCGCATCAAGTCCGTCGGTGCCGAGTCCAGCAGCCCGATCACTTCGGTCGGCAAGGAAGACATCAGCATCAAGCAGCCGGTCGCGGTTGAAGAACTGGTGCGTGGCCTGCCTTCCGCGTATCCGGCCATCGGCCCGAACGTGAACAATGGCTCCAACGGCACGGCCTCGATCGACCTGCGCGGCATCGGCTCCAACCGCACGCTGGTGCTGATCAACAGCCGCCGCATCGTGCCCGCCACGCTGGGCGGTGTCGTCGACACCAACACCATCCCGGTCTCGCTGCTCGAGCGCGTTGACCTGGTGACCGGTGGCGCGTCCGCCGTGTACGGTGCCGACGCCGTGTCGGGCGTGGTGAACTTCATCACCAAGCGCAATTTCTCGGGCGTCGAGGCGACGTCCCTGTACAGCGCCTCCGAGAAGGGCGACGCCCAGCGCTACAAGAACGACCTGACCGTCGGTGCCAACCTGGCAGACGGTCGCGGCAACGTGGTGCTGCACATCGGCACCACCCGCACCAGCCCGCTGAAGCTCGCCGACCGCGACTACTCCGGCACCGTGATCGCCTCCACCACCGGCAACCCCGGCGGCTTCTCCGGCACGGCCGTGCCCGCCCAGTGGTCCGGCATGCCCTCGCCGATCAACGGCTCGCGCGTGATCGACTCCACCACCGGCCTGCTGCGCCCGGTCAGCGGCGTTGCCGACGCGTACAACACCAACCCGCCGAACTACTTCGAGACGCCGCTGACCCGCACGCAGGCCACCGGCCTGGGTCGCTTCCAGATCAACGAGTACGCCGAGGTCTACGCCGAGGTCTTCCACACCAAGTCCAACGTGACGCTGAACCTGGCGCCCTCGGGCACCTTCGGCGCGGCGCTGAACATCCCCATCGGCAACCCCTACATCACGCCGGCCGTCCGTTCGCAGCTGTGCGCGGCCTACGGCATCTCGGCCGCCAACTGCGTGGCCGGTGGCACGACCGAGTTCCGCGCCAACATCGCCCGCCGCTTCGTCGAAGCCGGCCCGCGCGTCTACAGCTACGACAACGCGACGACCCAGTACACGGCCGGCCTGCGCGGCGACATCCCGATGCTGGAGGGCTGGACCTACGACGCCTACTACCAGAGCGGCCGTTCGGACCAGATCCAGCGCACCGGCAACGGCTTCTCGGCCACCAAGCTGCAGCAGGCCGTTCGCGCGACCAGCACGACGGCTTGCACGGTGACCACCGGCGGCTGCGTGCCGATCAACCTGTTCGGCGCTGCCGGCACGATCACGCCGCAGATGCTGGCCTTCATCGCCACGCCGACCTTCCAGACCACGCGCGTCGATCAGAAGGTCGTGGCCGGCTCGGCCAGCGGCGAGGTCGCCTTCGCCAAGAGCCCCTGGGCCAAGAACCCGCTGGGCATGGCCGTCGGCTACGAAGACCGCACGGTGTTCGGCGGCAATGCCTCCGATGCCGTCGTGCAGACCCAGGGCGAACTGCTGGGCTCCGGCGCTCCGACGCCTGACCGTAGCGGTACGCTGAAGTTCCGCGAGGTCTACGGCGAAGCCACGCTGCCCCTGGTGCAGAACAAGCCCTTCGTGCACTCGCTGAACATCGGCTACGGCTACCGCGACACCGAGTTCGACTCCATCGGCGGCACCAAGAGCTATGGCAGCTGGAAGAAGTCGATGGACTACTCGCCCATGAAGGGCCTGCGTTTCCGCGGCGAAAGCCAGCGCGCCACCCGCGCCCCGAACGTGAACGAGCTCTACGCGCCGGTCACCACGGGCCTGTCGACGCTGACGACCGACCCCTGCCAGGGCACCCGCATCGTCGCGGCCGACGCCGGCAAGGCCGGCACGCTGACCAACCTCTGCCAGCTGACCGGCGTGCCGGTCGCGCAGATCGGCTCGGTCGCGGCACCGTCGTCCAACCAGATCAACAACACCGGTGGCGGCAACCCCAACCTCGGCCCCGAGAAGGCCAACACCACGACCCTTGGCGTGGTGTGGGAGCCCGACTTCATCGAGAACCTGTCGCTGACGGTCGACTACTGGAAGATCAAGATCAACGGCGCCGTGTCCAGCCCGACCTCGTCGCAGGTCATCAACGGCTGCTTCGACTCCACGCTGAACGCCGGCCTGTCCTACAACGCCTTCTGCCAGCTGATCCAGCGCGACCCGCTGAACGGCGGCCTGAACGGCACGGGCAGCAAGGGCGTGAGCACCCAGTCGTCCAACCTTGGCTTCTACAACTTCTCCGGCATCGACCTGGGCGCGAGCTACCGTCTGCCGATGAAGAAGCTGGGTCTGCCGAACTGGGGCCGCGTGGACCTGAGCATGCAGGCCGCGCTGCTCAAGCGCGCCGACTTCAAGTCGCTGCCCAGCGTCGCGACCCTGGAGCAGGCCGGCTACTACGGTGTCGACGTGGGCACGCCCTATTCCAAGACGCGCTTCAACGCACGCGCTTCCTGGACGCTGAGCGACTACTCCGTGGGTCTGGCATGGCGCCACATCGGTTCGTCGTCGGTCCAGCCTGACCTCAAGGGCAGCTACGTCGCCGCCTACGAGACCATCAAGGCCTATGACTACTTCGACCTGAACGGCACCTGGCAGGTGACGAAGAACATCAAGCTGTCGATGACGATCAACAACCTGTTCGACAAGCAGCCCCCGTTCACCGGCACCGGCATCGGCCCGGGTGCGACCAACTTCGGCAACACCTTCCCGACGGCCTACGACATCATCGGCCGCCGCTACACGGCTACCGTCCAGGCCAACTTCTGATCGAAGTCAGGCTCTGCCGCCCCTCGGGGTGGCAGCATCGAACGGGCCCCTCGGGGCCCGTTTTTCATGGCGCGGACAATCCGCGCCTCACCCCTTCATCACCATGGCAGCCATCCATCCGGCTTCATCCCTCGGCCAGGGCCTGCGGGCGCTGGCGTCCGGCCAGCTCGACGCCGCCCAGGCCATGCTGCAGCGCGCGCTACAGGAGACGCCCGCCGCGCCCGAGGCGCCTGCGGCGCTGGGCCAGCTGGCGGCCCAGCGCCAGCAATGGGCCGAGGCCGAGGCCTGGTTCCTGCGCTCGCTGCAGCTGCATGCCCGCCAGCCGCGGGTGTGGCTGGCGCGCGGCCAGATGCTGGAGATGCTGCAGCGCCCCGCCGCCGCTGCCGAAGCCTTCGACCAGGCCGCGCAGCACCAGCCCGACCTCGCCGCGGCCCATTACCAGCACGCGCGCCTGCGGCGCGACCTGGGCGAGCGCGAACGCGCGCTGCAGTCGGCCCGCCGGGCGGCCGAGCTGGCACCGCAGGATGCCAATGCGCTGCAGCTGCTGGCCATGCTGCAGGAAGAAAGCGGCACGCTGGCCGCCGCGCTGCCGACGCTGGACGCCGCGCTGCGCCTGGCGCCCGAGCGCGCCGCGCTGCACCACAACCGCGGCGTCGTGCTGCACCGCCTCGGCCGCCATGCCGACGCGCTGGCAGCCCACGAACGCGCGCAAGCCCTGGGCCTGGATGTCGCCGAGGCGCACTACAACCTGGGCAACACGCTGCAGGCCCTGGGCCGCGCCGATGACGCGCTCGCCGCCTACCGCCGCGCGCTGGCGCTCGCGCCGCTTCACGCGCTCAGCCTCTACGACCTCGCCAAGCTGCGCTGGGCCCTGGGCCATGCCGATTTCAGCGCCGAGCTCGACGCCGCCGAACGCGCCGCGCCGCAGTCCGACATTCCGCCCAGCCTGCTCGGCCTGCTGCTGCTGCGCGCCGAGCAGGGCGAAGCCGCGGCTGCGGCCTACCGCCGTGCCGCCGCACTGGCGCCCACCCATGCCGCCTATGCCGACGGGTTGGGCCAGGCCCTGTGCCTGCTGGGGCACTTCGAGGAATCCTGCGCGGCTCACCGGCAGGCCGTGGCCCTGGCGTCCGAGGACGTGGCCGTGCTCAGCAACGCCGCGCGCAGCCTCTACGCGGCCGGTGAATCTGCCGAGGGTCTGGCTCTGGCCGAGCGGGCTTTCGCGCTGGCGCCCAAGGATCAGCATGCCCTGGCCCTGGTCGGCACGGGCTGGCGGCTGACGGGTGATGCGCGCGCCGGCTGGCTCAACGATCTCGACCGCTGCGTCGGCGTCGTCGACATCGAACCCCCGCCCGGCTGGGCCGACATCGCCAGCTTCAACGCCGCGCTGGCCGAGGAGCTGACGCGGCTGCACACCGACGCCGAAGCTCCCATCGACCAGACGCTGCGCCACGGCACCCAGACGCGCGGCAACCTCTTCGACCTCGACCTGCCGCTGGTGCAGGCGTTGAAGGCCCAGATCGCCAAGGCCATCACGGCCTGGCTGGCCACCCGGCCGGCCGAGGCCGGCCACCCCATGCTGGGTCGCCTGCCATCACCCGCCGGTGCCTGGCATTTCACTGACAGCTGGAGCTCGCGCCTGCGCAGCAGCGGCTTCCACACCAACCATATCCACGGGCACGGCTGGCTGAGCAGTTGCTACTACGTGGCCACGCCGCCGAGCGCGCTTCGCGAGGGCAGCCGTGACGGTTGGATCAAGTTCGGCGAGCCCGACCTGCCCGAGCCGGTGCGAGGCCGCCTGCCGCCGGGCCGCATGGAGGCGCCCAGGCCCGGACGACTGGCACTCTTCCCGTCGTATCTGTGGCATGGCACCACGCCCTTCCAGGACGATGCCTACCGGCTGACGGTGGCTTTCGACGTGGTGCCCGACTGATCACTCCACGCGACGCACGCGCGGCGAGGTCTTCAGGCCTTCGAAGTCCAGGTAGTAGGAACTCAGCGCGCCGCGCTTCACGCTGACCTTGCGCGGCCCTTCCGGCAGCACGACGGAGCTGCCGTCGATGACCAGCCAGACCTGGCCGTTGGCCAGGCGGATGCGCGAGTTCGGACCCCAGCCGCCGAAGCTCGGGCCGACCGAGCTTTCGACGGACTCCACCGCGCCTGGGCGCTTGGCCTCGGGCAGGCCGAAGGCGGCTTCGCCGGTGGGTGCTGCAGCGGCAACCGGCGCGGCCGGCGCCACCCGGGCCGTCGCCACGGGCGCGGCAGGCTGGGCCGGTGTTGCCGGCACGCGGGCCGCGTCGGCCAGCGCGTCGTAGCAGGCGAGTCGGGCCGCGCCGTCGGTCAGCGCGCGGCAGCGCTGCAGGCCGTCCTGGGCCAGGGCCGGCAGGGCGGCGAAGGAGAGGGCGATCAGGGTGAAGGTGCGCATGCGGCAAGCCTAGCAGCAGCGCCGGGCAGCGCGCAGCGGGTCATGCCCTCGCGCGCGAGATCCGCTCAGGCCTTCGGCAGGCGTCGCAGATCACGCCGGTGCCCTGCGCCGTCCAGCCTCAGCCCTGCTTCACCTTCAGCCGCCAGGCGTGCAGCAGCGGCTCGGTGTAGCCGCTGGGCTGGGCCTCGCCCTTGAAGACGAGGTCCAGCGCCGCCTGCATGGCAGCGCCCTGCGGGTGGGCGGTCAGCGACTTGTAGGCCGCGTCGCCGGCGTTCTGGCCGTCGACGACCTTGGCCATGCGGGCGAAGGTCTCGCGCACCTGCTCGGCGCTGACCACGCCGTGGCGCAGCCAGTTGGCGATGTGCTGGCTGCTGATGCGCAGCGTCGCGCGGTCTTCCATCAGGCCGACGCCGTTGATGTCCGGCACCTTGGAGCAGCCCACGCCCTGGTCGATCCAGCGCACCACGTAGCCGAGGATGCCCTGCACGTTGTTGTCCAGCTCCTGCTGGCGCTGCTCGGGCGTCCAGTCGGCGTTGGGGGCGACGGGAACGGTCAGCAGCGCGTTCAGGATGCCCTCGCGCTCGGCGGCGAGGTCAACCTTTTCCAGTTCCTGCTGCACGGCGGCGACGCTGACCTGGTGGTAGTGCAGCGCATGCAGCGTCGCGGCCGTCGGCGAGGGCACCCAGGCCGTGTTCGCGCCCGCCTTGGGGTGGCCGATCTTCTGCTTGAGCATCTCGGCCATCAGGTCGGGCATGGCCCACATGCCCTTGCCGATCTGGGCGCGGCCGCGCAGGCCGCAGGCCAGGCCCGTCAGCACGTTGCTGCGCTCGTAGGCGGTGATCCAGCTGGACGTCTTCATGTCGCCCTTGCGCAGCATGGGGCCCGCGCGCATGGCGGTGTGCATCTCGTCGCCGGTGCGGTCCAGGAAGCCGGTGTTGATGAAGGCAACGCGGCTGGCGGCGGCGGCGATGCAGGCCTTGAGGTTGACCGAGGTGCGGCGCTCCTCGTCCATGATGCCCAGCTTGACGGTGCTGTCGGGCAGGCCGAGCAGTTGCTCCACGCGGCTGAACAGCTCGGAGGCGAAAGCCACCTCGGCGGGGCCGTGCATCTTGGGCTTCACGATGTAGACCGAGCCTGTGCGCGAGTTGCCGCGGCGCTTCAGGTCGTGCATGGCGATGGTCGTCGTCACGACCGCGTCCATGATGCCCTCGGGGATCTCGCTGCCGTCGGCCAGCAGGATGGCCGGGTTGGTCATCAGGTGGCCCACGTTGCGCACGAACATCAGCGAGCGGCCATGCAGCGTGACGGTGCCGCCATCCGTGCCACTTGGCGCCGTGTAGACGCGGTCGGCGTTCAGGCGGCGCGTGAAGGTCTTGCCGCCCTTGGCGACTTCCTCGGTCAGCGTGCCGAGCTGGATGCCGAGCCAGTTGCGGTAGGCCAGCAGCTTGTCCTCGGCGTCCACCGCGGCGACGGAGTCTTCCAGGTCCAGGATGGTGGACAGCGCCGATTCGACGATGACGTCGGCCACGCCGGCCGCGTCGCTCTTGCCGATGGCCGTGCTGCGGTCGATGCGGATGTCCAGGTGCAGGCCGTGGTGGACCAGCAGCACGCTGCTCGGCGCGGCGGCGTCGCCCTGGTAGCCGGCGAAGGCGCCGGCGTCCTTCAGGCCCGTGGTGGCGCCGGAGGCCAGCGTCACGACGAGCTGGCCGGCTTCCACGCGGTAGCCGGTCGATTCGGCATGCGAGCCGGCGGCCAGCGGCGCGGTCTGGTCCAGCACCTGGCGGGCGAAGGCGATGACCTTGGCGCCGCGCACGGGGTTGTAGGCGCCGGCACGCGTGGCGCCGTCGGCTTCGGAGATGGCGTCGGTGCCGTACAGCGCGTCGTACAGCGAGCCCCAGCGCGCGTTGGCCGCGTTCAGCGCGTAGCGGGCGTTCAGGATGGGCACGACGAGCTGCGGGCCGGCCTGCAGGGCCAGCTCGGCGTCGACGTTGGCGGTCGTCGCCTGCACCTGGGCCGGCGGCTCTACGAGATAGCCGATGCGGGTCAGGAAGGCGCGGTAGGCGGGCATGTCGGCGATCGGGCCGGGATGGGCCTCGTGCCAGGCGTCCAGCTCGGCCTGCAGGCGGTCGCGTTCGGCCAGCAGGGCGCGGTTCGTCGGCGCCAGCTCGTGCGCCAGCTGGCTGAAGCCGGCCCAGAACGCGTCAGCGGCCACACCGGTGCCGGGCAGCACCTCGGTGTCGATGAAGCGGGCCAGGTCGGCATCGACCTGCAGGCGGTGGAGGGTGGTGCGGCTGGCGGTGGACATGGGGCGGGGCTCCTGCGAGAGAACAACAACGGATGCTGCCAATCTAGCCGCCCCGCGTGTCGGGATTCGCTGTTGCGCGCGCCATTCATCTGTGACCAAAACGCAAAGATGGTTCGTGAAACTGCTGCCTTTGCGTCCGGGCGGCAGCACAATCCGGGCATGGACAAGCTCAAGCAGATCGAGTCCTTCGTCCTCGTGGCGGGCAAGGGCAGCCTCACCGCGGCGGCCCAGGCCGAGGGCGTGGCGCCGGCCGTCATGGGCCGGCGGCTGGATGCGCTGGAGGCGCGCCTGGGCGTGAAGCTGATGCTGCGCACGACGCGGCGGCTGACGCTCACGCCCGAGGGGCAGTCCTTCCTGGAGGACTGCCAACGCCTCATCGCCGCCCTGACCGACGCCGAGGCGGCGGTGAGCGCCGGGGGGCTGAAGGCCAGCGGCCATCTGCGCGTGACGGCGCCGGCCGGTTTCGGTCGCCGCCATGTCGCGCCGCTGGTGCCGGGCTTCCTGGCCGAGCATGCCGACCTGAGCCTGTCGCTCAACCTTAGCGACCGCGTCGTCGACATCGTCCACGAGGGCTTCGACTGCGCCGTGCGCGTGGGCGACCTGCCGGACTCCAGCCTCGTCAGCACGCGGCTGGCCGACAACCGGCGGCTGTGCGTGGCCGCGCCGGCCTACCTGAAGCGGGCCGGTGTTCCCAAGCACCCCGACGAACTCGGCCGCCACGCCTGCCTGACGCTGAGTTCCGAAGCCAGCCAGACCCGCGGCTGGGCCTTCCAGATCGAAGGTGCGGTGCAGCACCTGCGGCCTGAAACCCGAGCTCAGGGCCGGCTGGACTGCAGCGACGGTCAGGTGTTGCACGACTGGTGCGTGGAAGGGCTGGGCATTGCCTGGCGCAGCACCTGGGAGGTCGAGGCCGACCTCGCCGCCGGCCGCCTCGTCAGCCTGCTGGACGAGTTCGCGGCGCCGCCCAACGGCATCTACGCTGTCTTTGCGCAATCCCGCCACCTGCCGCTGCGCACGCGGTTGTGGGTGGAGCATCTGCGCGCGCACTACGGGCGGCCCAGCTACTGGCGAAGCTAGGGGGGTGGTGGGTATACCCCGATGCCGGTCGCTGCAGCAGCGGCCTCTGATGGGTCGCCGCTTTGTCGCTCCCGTCCTCGTCGAGGATGTGGCGTCGAGCGTCTGCTGCGGCGGGCTGCGCGATGCCCGTCCGACCGCAGCCCGTGAACCGGGCATCGCAGACAACGGACGGAGGATGTCGATGAACAAGACGACCTGGTTTCGAGAGCGGATCGCGCCAAGGCGCGCAGTGATTGCAGCGGCCGCCATGGCCGTGCCACTGATCGCCGCCGCGGCGCAGGGCAGCGAATGGAGCAATGCGGGGGGCGACCGCGAGAACACACGCAGCCAACCATCGGAGCACAAGCTCGGCGTTGGCAATGTCGACAAGCTCGCCGTCAAATGGGCGCTGACGACGGCAGGCGACGTGTCGGCCACCCCGGCGGTCGATGCCGACACGGTCTACGTGCCCGACTGGGCAGGCTGGCTCTATGCCGTCAACCGCAGCAACGGCAATGTCCGCTGGGCGGTTCACCTGCCCGCGGTGACGGGCGTTCCGAGGGACAAGGCGCGCGCGACGCCGGCGCTCGGCGGCGGCAAGGTCATCATCGGCACCCAGGGATCCATCCTGGCGGGTGGCGGCCCGGGCGCCAAGGTGCTCGCCTTCGACAAGGACACGGGGGCCCTCGTCTGGAGCACGCAGGCCGACCCGCACATGGCAGCCATCGTCACGCAGTCGGCCACCATCCATGGCGACCAAGTCTTCGTCGGCGTTGCGTCGCAGGAGGAGGCCCTCGCCGCCTTCGTGCCGGGCTACCAGCTGTCCTTCCGCGGCAGCATGTTGGCGCTGGATCTGCAGACCGGCGCCATCCGCTGGAAGACCCTGCTCGCGCCGCCCGGCTACACCGGCAACGCGGTCTGGGGCAGCTCGCCGGCCATCGACACCCGGCGCGGCGTGGTCTACATCGCCACCGGCAACAACTACTCGGTGCCGCCTGCGGTGCTGGCCTGCGTGGCAGCGGCCGGCGGTGATCCGGTTGCCAAGGCCGCCTGCCTGCCGGCGAACGACCATTTCGACAGCGTGCTCGCGCTCGACATGAAGACCGGCGCGGTGCGCTGGGCGACCCGCGCCATCCCCTACGACGCCTGGACGGTGGACTGCATCCCCTTCTTCGGTGACGGCAGCAACTGCCCGTCCCCGGCGGGGCCGGACTACGACTTTGGACAGGCTCCGGCGCTGTTCAAGTCCAGGGCCGGCAACGGCCAGCCGGTCGATCTGCTGGGCGTCGGGCAGAAGAGCGGGCAGTACTGGGCGCTGAACCCGGACACCGGTGCCGTCGTCTGGGTCACCCAGGCCGGCCCGGGTGGCACGGCGGGTGGCCTGCAATGGGGGTCGGCGACGGACGGTGCGCGCGTCTATACCGCCAACTCCAACAGCAACCAGATCCCGTGGACGCCGGCAGGCGCGACCTTGCCGACGACGCGCGGAGCGTGGTTCGGCCTGGATGCGGCCACGGGCGCCATGCTGTGGCAGACGACCGACCCGCAGGCGCCGGGAGGCATCGGCGGCGGACCCGCTGGCCCCGTGACGACAGCCAATGGCGTCGTCTACGGCTGCTCGCTGGATGCCAGCGGCCGCATGTACGCGCTCAACGGCGCGAGCGGTGCCGTCCTGTGGAGCTACGCGAGCGGAGGTTCGTGCCTGTCGGGTGCGGCCATTGCGGATGGCACGCTCTACTGGGGCTCGGGCTACAGCAACTTCGGCTTCGGTACGCCGAACAGCAAGCTCTACGCGTTCACGGTCCCGGACTGATCGCCGGGTACCTGCCCATGCCCATCGCCTCGAACGGCGATGGGCCTTCGTGAGTCGTTGGACAAGCCGCAGGGCTTGTCCTCGGCACTCACTCAGTCACCGAACTGGACCTTGGCGCGCTTGCCGGCCCACGCGTCGAACTTGGCCGCATAGACCTCCTCGATGCGGTTGCGCTTGACCTTGAAGGTGGGCGTGATGAAGCCGTTGTCCACCGTCCATGGCGTCTTGATCAGCACCAGCGTGTCAAGCTGCTCGTGCGGGTCCAGGCGGGCATTGACGTCGTCCAGGTGCTTGCTCAGCTCGGCCATCAGCGCGGCGCGCTCGGCCTCGCTGGTGGCGCGCTGCAGGCCCTGCGGCGACAGCATGGCGATGCCCAGCGGCTGGCCCATGTTGGCGCCGGCCACGCAGCAGGCCTCGATGCTGGGGTTCATGCCCAGCTTGTCCTCGATCGGCGCGGGGGCGACGTACTTGCCCTTGCTGGTCTTGAACAGGTCCTTCACGCGGCCGGTGATGCGCACGCAGCCGTCGGGGTCCTGGGTCACCTTGTCGCCGGTGTGCAGCCAGCCGTCGGCGGTGAGCGCATCGGCCGTCAGACCGGGCTCCTTGTAGTAGCCCATCATCAGCGCAGGGCTGCGCATCTGCAGCTCGCCGTTGGCGGGGTCGATGCGGGTCTGCACGCCGCCATAGGCGGGGCCTACGGTGCCGCGCTGGTTCTTGCCCGGCAGTGTCATGTGCGACAGCGCCAGGTTCTCGGTCATGCCGTAGCCCTCGTTGATGTGCAGGCCCAGCGTGCCGTACCACTCCAGCAGCGCGACCGGCATGGGCGCGGCGCCGCCGACGGCGATGCGGCACTGGTCCAGACCCAGCGCCTTGAGCACCTTCTTGCGCACCAGGCCGCCGATGATGGGCAGGCGCAGCAGCTTGTTCATCTTCTGCGGCGGCATCTTGGCCTGCACGCCCTGCTGGAACTTGACCCACAGCCGCGGCACGCTGAAGAAGATGGTGGGCCGCGAGCGCTGCAGGTCGGCGGTGAAGGTGTCCAGCGACTCGGCGAAGAACACCTTGAGGCCCACCTTCAGCCAGCTGTGCTCCACCAGCACGCGCTCGGCCACGTGGGCCAGCGGCAGGTAGGACATCATGCGGTCGGCGGCGCTCATCGGGAAGCGCGCCAGGCCCTCGGCTATGGCCCAGGCAAAGGCGCCGAAGTTGTGCATCACGCCCTTGGGGTTGCCCGTCGTGCCCGAGGTGTAGATCAGCGTGCAGAGCTCGTCGGCGCCGCGCGTGGGCTCGCCTTTCATCGGCTCGGTGCGGGCGCAGATGCTGTCCCAGCTTTCGTAGCGCTTCTTGACGTCGTCGGGCGACAGCGCATAGCTGGCGCCGGGCAAGCTGGGCGGCACGCCGGGCTTCATGCCCTCCCAGCCGTCGAGCTTGCCGATGAAGACGAAGCGCGCCTCGCTGTGGGTGAGGATCTGCGTGATGGTCTCGGCGGCCAGCGTCGGATACAGCGGCACGCTGACGTAGCCTGCCATCCAGATGGCGAGGTCCGTCATCAGCCACCAGGCGCAGTTCTTGGACAGCATGGCCACCTTGGCATCGGCCGGCCAGCCCTCGGCCTGGCCCTTGGCCTTCAGGAAGGCGGCCATGCGGCGCACCTGGTCGCCGACCTGGGCCCAGGTGAAGTCCTTCACCTCGGGGCCGCCCATGGGCTGGGTCAGCGTGACCTGGCTGCCGGCCGTGCGCTCCCAGTGGTAGAGGCGTTGCAGGGCGAGCTGGTCGGCGGCGATGGTGGCCATGGGCGTGTCTCCTCGGACATTCTTTTCGGGAGCTGCAAAGTTAACCGCGTGTAAACCGGCCACCGCTACGGGAAAACACCTTGCGGCGTGACGCCTTGCTAGGGCGGTGGCTCTAAATCCGGCGTCCCCGCGCTGGCCGGGTCGCCGGGCCGCGCGGTGGAGACGGCAGGGTCCTTGATCGGGATCAATGGTCGTGCGGGCGATGGCCCCCCGCACGCGGGGGCGCGCTCGCAATCGGTATTGGAAGTGGGACGGCACGACGTGATGGCCCCCCGCACGCGGGGGCTCGCTGCTTGGCGGCCGGCTGCGCCTGTCCAGAATGCGGCGCAGGCAGATCGTGCTGGCTTTCAGGAGTTCGGGAATGAAGTCGCTCATGTCCTTCGCGCGTCCGCGCCTGGCAGCGCTCGCGCTGGCCTGCGTGTCGCTGGCCACGCAGGCCGCCGTGATCAGTTCGGGCTCGACCGTCATCCCGGGCTCCTGGATCTTCGACTTCGACGCCGGCGTCCGCAACGACTGGCCCGACTTCGAAAGCGGCGACGTCTTCTGGGAAATGCTCAACCCCACCGAGCGCCAGCTCGTGGCGAACCCCTACACCAGCGCGTCGCCACGCATCTCCGCGCTCGGCGTCGTCGACTTCGCATCGCTCACCGACGTCGCGCTGGCCGCGCTGCCCTTCGGCACGGTGGGCATTCCCGGCAGCGACGCCGGCAATGCGCTGGTGCCCGGTTATGTGTTCGCCGTCCAGACCGGCGCCGGCAATTACGCCAAGGTCCCGGTCACCGGCCCCCTCGTCGACGCCCCGAACCATGGTCTGGCGGTGCAGTGGGTGACGTACACCCCACCCGTACCCGTTCCCGAGCCTTCGGTCGCGGTGACGCTGGCTGCCGGGCTGGCCGTGATGGTGACGTTGGCGCGGCGCCGGCGCGGCTGAGCGTCACGCCCGGTCGTCGAGCGGCGGTCCGGCGGCTGCTAGAAACGCCAGTCGCAGTCGCGCGGCGCCGTGCCGGCGGCCAGCTGGGCGGCCACGTCGGCCAGTGGATGGGGGGTGGGCGTCAGCCCGGCCAGGTTGGCCGGGCGGGCAGCCTCGGCGCGCGTGAGGGCCGCCTGCCAGGGCTCGCCGGCCGCGCGCAGCGCGCAGGCCTGCTGCAGCCGGGCGCTCCATTCGGGCAGGCCCTGTGGCTCGGGCAGGCCGTCGAAATAGGCCACGCGGGCGCGCGTCGCGGCCAACCAGCCGGCGGGCGACCCGGCCAGCCGGCCCTTGAAGAGGTCGATGCGGCTGGCAAGGTTGCGGGCCTGGGCGAGCAGGGGGCGCAGCGTGCTCAGGCGGTTGTCGATCTCGCGCGCCAGCTTCTGGCCGGCCTCGCCCGCGCCTGGCGCGAGGGCGACGCGGCCCAGCGTCAGCAGGCCCTCGGCGCGGCGCACGTCCCCGATCAGCGGCGCCGCGTCCAGGCCGGCCAGGGCCTGGGTGGCGGCCTGCACGGCGGCGGCATCGGCGCGCGCTGCCGCCAGCACGCGGGCCTCCAGCACCAGGTTGTGGCGCAGCAGGCCCGTCACCGCGTCGTCCGCGCCGGCGGCCTCGGTCTCGGCCTGCGCTTTTTCCAGCTGGGCCAGCGCCGGAGCGAATTCGCCAAGCTGCTGCAGATAGGCGGCCAGCATCTGGCGCATCAGCGTGCTGGCGTGGTTGCCGGGGCGGGCCACGCCGTCCCAGCGGCGGATCAGGTCGTCGCTGCGCGCCGTGGCCTCGGCCGCGCTCTCGCGTGCCAGCCGCCAGCGCACGAAGGCGAGGTTGCGCTCCAGCACCAGGGCCGGGCGGATGCGCTCGGCCTCCTGGGGATTCCAGAACGGCCGCGCCGCCTCCAGCACGCGCTCGGCGTCGCGCAGCCGGCCCTCGTAAACGTAGAGCACGTTCTCGTAGGTGGCGAAGCCGGCGTGCTCGAAGGGCTTCTTGGCGTTGATGGCGTCGTTGGAGCGGCGGGCCAGCGCCAGCTCGCGCTCGGCATCGGCAAAGCGGCCCAGGCGGCCGTAGGCCGCCAGCAGGTGCAGGCGCAGCCGGTGCGGCTTCTCGCTCAGCGGCCCGTAGCGGCTGTCCCACTGCGGCAGCAGCGGCTCCAGCAGGTCGATGATGGGCTGGCCGCCGGCCACAGCCGTGTGGATGCCGGCCAGCGTGAAGACGGCGTCCTCGGTGCGCGGGTCGTCCTCGCCAAAGGCCTGCCGCGCATGGGCCAGGCGCTGCTCGGCCAGCGGCGCGGCGACATCGAAGCGCTGCAACGCGAAATAGGTCTTCACCAGCGTGTCGAAGACCCGGTCCTTGACCTCGGGCTGGTCGTTGAAGCGCGTCGCCAGCTCCTGGCGCTTGCGGTCCAGCAGCTCGACGACGGTGGGCTGGCGGCCGCCGTTCTGGTCGGGGCTGGCGGCGCTGAGCATCTCGGCGAGATAGCCCGTGACCTGCTCGGACTCGCGCGCCGCGGCCTGCGCCTCGCGGCGCTGCCAGAGGCTGACGGCCAGGCCCAGGCTGAGCGCCGCGAACACCAGCGCGCCGCCGATGGCCAGCGCCGCGTTGCGCCGCGCCCAGAGGTGCAGGCGGTGGCGCCACTCCTCCGCACGCACGCTGACCGGGCGCTGCTCCAGCCAGCGCTGTAGGTCGTCGATGAAGGTGCCGACGCTGGCATAGCGCTCGGCCGGGTCCTTGCGCAGGGCCTTGGCGGCCACGGCCTCCAGGTCACCGCTGGCGCGCTCGGCATCGGGCGGGCGGCCCGGGCCATGGTCGCGCTCGCCGCCTGAGCCACCGGTCGTGCGCGTCAGCCGCGCGGGCTCGGTGTGCAGCACGGCGTGTTCCAGCGCCGTGCGGCTGCCGCCGCGGCCACCGAAGGGCAGCTGGCCGCTGGCCAGCTCGTAGAGCATGACGCCCAGCGAATAGATGTCGGCCGCCACGCCGACGGCCCCACCGCTGATTTGCTCGGGCGCCGCGTAGGCGGGCGTCAGGCGCCGGCCGGAGATGAGCGTGAGCTGGCTGTCGGCCTGCATGCCGGCGTCGTTGAGCAGGCCGGCGATGCCGAAGTCCAGCAGCTTGGCGTTGCCGCTCTCGTCCAGCATGACGTTGCTGGGCTTGAGGTCGCGGTGCACGATGAGCTGGGCGTGCGCATGCTCGACGGCGCGTGCCACCTCCACCAGCAGCTTCACGCGCGCCGCGAGCGGCAGGGCGTGGTCGCGGGCATGGGCGCTCAGCGTCTGGCCGGAGACGTACTCCAGCACCAGGTAGGCGCGGCCGTCCTGCTCGCCGGCGTCCAGCAGGCGGGCGATGCCGGGGTGGGTGAGGCGGCCCAGCACGGCGCGCTCGCGGGCGAAGCGCGCGGCCAGGCCGGGGCTGGCGAGGTCGTCGCGCAGCAGCTTGATGGCGGCCTCGCCCTGGTAGAGGCCGTCGGCCCGCTCGGCGCGCCAGACCTGGCCCATCCCGCCCTCGCCCAGCAGTTCGGCCAGGCACCAGTCGCCGAAGCGGTCGCCCGTCTGGGGCGGCGGCAGGCCGGCCGGCTCGGCCAGGGCCATGGCCAGGTGGGTCTCGAAGCCCGGCAGGGCCGCCAGCACCGTGGCGTCGTCGTCGGGCAGCGAGGCCAGCATGCGCGCCAGGCGCGCGGCCAGCTCGGGCGGCTGCACGCTGCGCAGCCGGGCCTCGCGCTCGGCGGCTGGCAGGTCGGCGAACTCGTCGAACAGCGCGGAGAGGCGCTGCCAGTCGTCCGCCTGCAGGCCGGAGTCCATCAGTAGACCGTGTCGGGCTTGTCGCCGAGCAGCTCCTGCAGCAGCGCCCGCGCCTTCAGCAGCTCGCGGTTGACGGTGCGCGTGGACAGGCCGCGCAGCTCGGCGACCTCGGCAATGGTCAGGCCGGCGAAGCCCACCATCTCGATGAGCTCGTAGAGGCCGAGGTCCAGCGCGCGCATGCGCTCCAGTGCGCGGTCCAGGCCGATCATGTCGACGGCGTGGCTCTGCTCGGCCGCCACGTCGCCGGCGGCGGACAGCGTGACCATCACGGCGTCGCCGCCGCGCTTTTCTCGCCCCTCGCCGCGCAGGTGGTCGATGACGACGGAGCGCAGCACGCGGCCCACGTAGGCGAAGAACTGGCCGCGCGTCTCGCCCTGCAGGCCCTGCTGGTCGGCCATGCGCAGAAAGCCCTCGTGGACGAGGGCCGTCGTGTTCAGGCCGGCCGACCTGCCGCCGGGGCCGCTCTGCGCCAGGCGGATGCGGGCGACGCGCTTGATCTCGGGGTAGAGCAGGGCGTAGAGCTGCTGCAGCGCCGCCGGGTCGCCGCGGGAGGTGCCGATCAGCAGTGCGGTCACGTCGGCCACGTCAGTCCTCCTGGAAGGCGGCCAGCGCCGCGGCGATGTCGGCCTCGCTGGCCTCGCGCTGCACGGGGGCGTCGGCCACCCAGCCCTCGCGCTTGAGCCGCGCGACCCACTGGCCGGCGTCGCGGCCCTGCTCGAAGCCGCTGCTCTGCAGCAGCAGCTCGCCGCCGGCCGACAGCAGCTTGAAGTAGAACTTGCCGTCGGCCTCGCGGTACTGCTTGAAGACGGGCAATGCGGCCTTCTCTGCCTTGGCCACGGCCGTCGCCGCCGTGGACGTGTAGGGCCGCAGGCCGCAGGCCTCGCGCAACTGCTTCAGGAAGGGCACGGCGATGGCCCGGGCCTTGGCGGCGCCGGCCTGCAGCGTGGCCTCCAGCTTTTCGGGGTGGGCCATCAGCTGGGCATAGCGCTCGCGCATCGGGCCGATCTGGCCTTCGATCAGCGTGACCAGCTGCTGCTTGGCCTCGCCCCAGGCCAGGCCGCCGCGCAGCGCGGCGCGGAAGGCCGCACGCTGCTCGGGGGTGGCGAAGGCGTCGTAGATGGTGACGAGGGCCTGACCTTCCGGGGCCTTGGGCTCGCCGGGCAGCTTGCTGTCGGTCACGATGCGAGCGACCGCGTCCTGCAAGGCCTTGGCGCCGCCCTCGAAGAGCGGGATGACGTTGTCATAGCTCTTGCTCATCTTGCGGCCGTCCAGACCCGGCAGCAGTTCCATCTCGGCGTCGGTCACGGCCTCGGGCAGGGTGAACAGCTCGCGGCCCTGGCCGAACAGGTGGTTGAAGCGTTGGGCCACGTCGCGGGCCATCTCGATGTGCTGGACCTGGTCCTTGCCCACCGGCACCTTGTGGGCGTTGAACATCAGGATGTCGGCCGCCATCAGCACCGGGTAGCTGAACAGGCCCATGCTGACGTTGGCATCGGGCTCCTCGCCGGCGGCCACGGCGGCGTCCACCGCGGCCTTGTAGGCATGGGCACGGTTCATCTGGCCCTTGGCCGTCACGCAGGTCAGCAGCCAGGTCAGCTCGGGGATCTCCGGGATGTCGCTCTGGCGGTAGAAGGTGACGCGCTCGGGGTCCAGGCCGGCGGCCAGCCAGGTGGCGGCGATGGCGCGGCTGGAGTGGGCCAGGCGGTCCGGCTCGTCGCACTTGATCAGCGCATGGAAGTCGGCCATGAAGAAGAAGCTCTCCACGCCGGGCGCGCGGCTGGCGGCGATGGCCGGGCGGATGGCGCCGACGTAGTTGCCGAGATGCAGGGTGCCGGTCGTGGTGATGCCGGTGAGGACGCGATGGGACATGGGGGCTAGGGCCTGTTCACAGGACGGGAATCGGTGCGAGAGGGTCTGCGCGGGTGCAGGGCAAGGCGCGCAACGACGCCATGCTCCCGCGCAGACCCTCTCCCGAAGGGTTGTCACTCAAAAGCCCGCGCGCGGCGTTGCGAAGCCTCGCTGGGGACGACCCCAGCTTCGGCTCCGCGCCTTGCTCGCGGGCTTTTGAGTGGCAACGCATCCGATCCCCGTCCTGTGAACAGGACCGAAGTCGAGCCCGGATTGTGGCCTCAGCCGCGCGTCAACCGCGTTTGCGAGATGGGGGTGCGGCCACCGAGGCGCGCCAGGTCACGGAGATGTCGAACTGCCGCGACACGGGCAGTTCCAGCCCGTAGCAGCGGTTCAGCAGCCAGTGCAGGCCGGCCAGCGTGACCTCGTGGCTGGGGATGTGCACCGAGGTGAGGCGTGGCGCGGCGAATTCGGCGCTGGGCGAGTCGTCATAGCCCAGCACCGACACCTGCTGCGGCACCTGCACGCCGCGCTCCTGGAAATGGGCCAGCAGGCCGATGGCCATCTCGTCGTTGGCGCAGAACACGGCCGTGGGCAGGCGCTTGAGCTTGAGCAGCACGTCGGCCGCGTCCCAGCCGGCCTGGTTGGAGAAGTCGCCGGGCACGGTCAGGATCTTGGCCGTGTCCAGGCCGCGCAGTGCCAGCTCGCCCATGAAGCCGTTCAGGCGCGCGACGTTGTCCGGCGAGGTCGTGGGGCCGGAGACGACGGCGATGTCCTTGTGCTTGTGCTGCAGCAGCGCGCGCGCCGCCTGCACGCCGCCCTGCACGTGGTCGGCCGTGAAGCACTGGTCCTTGATGCGATCGAAGTGGCGGTTCAGCACGACCACCTGGCGGCCCGCCGGGCCCAGGGCCTTGATGTCCTCGTCCTGCATGGCGTTGGACAGCACGATGAGGCCGTCGCAGTCGCGGTCCAGCAGGAAGCGCATGCCGTCGTTGGTCTCGACGCGCTCGTCCTCGATGCCCTCGCCGAAGGCCACCACCATGTGCAGGCCCTGCGCGCGCAGCACGAGGTCGATGGCGCGCAGGATGGGCGTGTAGTAGGTGCCGCGCAGGAAGGGGATGTAGACGCCGATCAGCTTGGAGGTGCCGGCGCCCAAGGAGCGAGCCGTGTGCGAGGGCCGGAACTTCAGCTGGGCGATGACCTTGCGCACGCGCTCGGCCGTGGCCGGCGCGACGGAACCGTTTCCGCTGATGACGCGCGAGGCGGTGCCCACGCCCACGCCAGCCAGCCGCGCCACATCCTTGATCGTTGCCATTCGCCCTCTTCTTCCGTCGGGGCGGATTGAATCACAAGGGACAGATGGGTTGCGGGGCGGCCGGCTCGGGCAGGGGCTTGGTGTTTACCTGGGTCTCCTTGCCGCTCATGCCGCCGCCGACCGGCCACCAGGGCCTGGCCTCATGGGCGCTGAACTGGCAGGGGCCGGAGGGCCAGGGGAAGGACAGGCGGCCGGTGAAGCCCGGCCAGGCCCTGCCGTCGGCCGGTGCGACGAGCACGTCGGTGAGGCCCGCGCCTTCGGTGCCCGGCTGCCAGGCGGCGACGAAGGCATCGCTCTTGTTGGCGAGGTCGTTAACGTACAGCGGCCGGCCGGAGTACAGCAGCGTGACGACCGGCGTGCCGCGGCCGGTGATGCGCTGCAGCACCTCGGCATCCTTGGGGTGGCGGCGGCTGTGGCGCAGGTTCTCGGTGATGCGCACATCGCCCTCGCCCTCGGCATAGGGCGTCTCGGCCAGCACGGCGATGACGGCGTCGAACTGCTTCGGGTCGCTCCTGCTGCCGTCGGCGTCGAAGCTGACGTTGGCCGCGCCCAGGCGCCGGCGCAGCGCGGCCAGCAGCGTCGTGCCCTGGGGGTAGTCGACGTTGCTCGTGTCGCGGCCCTGCCAGGTCACGCTCCAGCCGCCGCTCTGGTGGGCCAGGCTGTCGGCTGCAGCGCCGACAACGAGCAGGCGCGACGTGGCTTTCAACGGCAGCAGCCCCGGCTTGTTCTTCAGCAGCACCAGCGACTCGCGCACCGCGCGGCGCGCCAGCTCGGGCGCCTGCATCGCCTCGACGGTGGCGGGCACCGGGGTCGGCACCGACATGCTGAACTTCACGCGCAGGATGCGACGCACCGCGTCGTCGATGCGGGCCATCGGAATCCTGCCCTGCTCGACGTCGCGCAGCGTGTTGTTGAAGAAGGCCTTCCAGTGGAAGGGCACCATGACGATGTCGATGCCGGCATTAATGGCTGCGGGACAGTCGTCGTTGCGGCAGCCGGGCAACTGGCCCACGCCGTCCCAGTCGCTGACGACGAGACCGTCGAAGGCCAGGCGCTGCTTCAGCAGGCCGTCCAGCAGCGTCTTGTTGCCGTGCATCTTGCCGTGCTCGACATAGCCCGCACTGTCGGTCCAGCTGCTGAAGGAGGCCATGACGGTCAGCACGCCGGCGTCCAGCGCGCCGAGGTAGCCGGCGCCGTGGACGTTGGCGAGGTCCGTTGGCGAGGCTTGCGTGACGCCCTGGTCGATGCCGCGGCGGGTGCCGCCGTCGCCGATGTAGTGCTTGGCCGTGGCCAGCACGCCGCGGCCGTCCTTCAGGCCCTCCTGCAGGCCTTCGACGGACGCCTGGCCGAGCTTGCGAACCAGGCTCGGGTCCACGCCGAAGCTCTCGTAGGTGCGGCCCCAACGCACGTCCTGCACGACGGCCAGCGTGGGGGCGAAGGCCCAGTGCAGGCCCGAGGCGCGGATGGCGCGGGCGGTGGCGCGGCCGATGTCGCGCACGAGGTCGGCGTCGCGCGTGGCGCCCAGCGCGATGTTGTGCGGGAAGAGGGTGGCGCCGCGCACGTTGTTGTGGCCGTGGACGGCATCCGTGCCCCAGATCAGCGGGATGCCGGGCGTGGCCTGCAGGGCCGCGGCCTGGAATTTCTCCGACAGCTCGCGCCACTGTGCCGGCGTGGCCGCGCGGTCCTGCCCCGGCCAGCCGCCGCCGCCGTTCAGCACCGTGCCGATGGCGTACTCGCGCACCTCGTCCGGCGTGATGGCGCGGATCTCGGGCTGCACCATCTGGCCGATCTTCTGGCGCAGGCTCAGGCCCTTGAGTGCGGTGTCCACGCGGGCTTCCAGCGCGGCGTCGCGTTGGGGCTTGCGGGCCGGCCAGGCCTGCACGATGGCATCGGTTCCGGTGGCGCCGGCGGCGGTCGCCAGCAGCAGGGCGCCAGCGAGCAGGAGGGAAGTCGGTTTGCGCGTCATCGTCATCTTCTGTTGGGGGCGCGAAGGTAGTGAGTGAAGCAAAAAAACGTCAACCCTCGGGCCGACGAGATTGACAGCCCCAACTGTGCCGCATTAGATTTGCGTCGCGTTTGGAACCGGTTCCATTTTGCAACACGCCCCGCTCGCCAGGCAAGCGGGGTTGTGCGGCAGGGCGGCCTCCCAAGCAGCGAACAAGATCGAACCAGGAGACGACAAATGACCACCCACCAGCTGCGCGCCGCAGAGCGCGCCCTCGCGTCCATTCCTTCCCGCCGACGTCTCACGCCGGTCGCGGCCGTCTGTGCCGGCCTGCTGAGCGCGCCGCTGCTCGCCAGTGCCCAGGCCGCACCGGCCGCGGAGCAGAAGCTCGACACCGTGACGGTCACGGGCTTCCGTGCCAGCCTGGAATCGTCGATCAGCACCAAGCGCAATGCCGATGCCATCGTCGAGTCCGTCTCGGCCGAGGACATCGGCAAGCTGCCCGACGTGTCCATCGCCGACGCCATCTCGCGCCTGCCCGGCCTGACTGCCCAGCGTGTGGCCGGCCGCTCGTCGGTCATCAGCATCCGCGGCATGGCGCCGCGCTACGGCGTGACGCTGCTGAACGGCCGCGAGATCGTCTCCACCGGCGACAACCGCTCGGTGGAGTACGACCAGTTCCCCTCCGAGCTGATCAACGCCGCCACCGTCTACAAGACGCCCGACGCCAGCCTCGCGGCGCAGGGCCTGTCGGGCACCGTCAACATGAAGACGCTGCGGCCGCTGGACTTCGCCAAGACGCAGGCCGTCGTCGGCGTGCGCATGGAGCGCAATTCAAACGGTTCGCTGAACCCCGAGATCTCGGGCACGGGCAACCGCCTGAGCGCCTCCTATGTGACGCAGTCGGCCGACCGCACCTGGGGCGCGGCCGTGGGCTTCGCCCACCTCGATTCGCCCAACCAGGAGAAGCATTACAAGAGCTGGTGGTGGGCCAACACCAACAACTGGGGCGCGCCGCTGCCCGGCGTGCCGACGGACGCCGTGGCGCTGCAGGGCTTCGAGCTGGGTGCGGCTTCGTCGCGCCAGAAGCGCGACGGCCTGATGGGCGTGCTGGAGTACAAGCCGAACGCCGGCTTTCACAGCACGCTGGATCTCTACTACTCCAAGTTCGACCAGACCGAGGCGCGCCGCACGGTGATGTCGGACATGTCGACCTGGTCGGGTGCCACCTGGAGCAACGCGCAGACGACCAACGTCAACGGCGACAAGGTCGTCACCAGCGGCATCGTCAACAACACCACGCCCGTTGCGCTGACGACCTACAACAAGCGCCAGGACGACATCCGCGCCATCGGCTGGAACAACGAGCTGAAGCTGGCCGACTGGAAGCTGGTGGGCGACCTGAGCTGGTCCAAGGCCAAGCGCGACGAGCAGAACGCCGAGCTGGAGGCGGGTTCGCTGAACCGCGTCAGCCTGGGTCAGACGACCATCGCCACCGGCGACGGCCGCTCCACCTTCCAGCCGAGCTTCGATTTCTCCGACCCCAAGAACGTCTACTTGCGCGACCCCGCCGGCTGGGGCCGCGACGGCCGCAGCCAGTTCCCCAAGGTGCGCGACCAGATCAAGGCCTTGAAGCTCACCGCCGGCCGCACGTTCGAGAGCTGGCTCAGCAGCTTCGAGGCGGGGCTGGACTACTCCGAGCGCGACAAGGACATGAACCGCACCGAGGTGAACTACAACCTCAAGAACAACCGTGCGGCCATGCTGGTTCCGTCGAGCCTGCTGCGCGAGCCGACCGACCTGAGCTTTGCCGGCAGCAACATCCGCATGGTCAATTTCGACCTGCCCGCCGCGCTGAGCCTCTATGACGTCGTGCCGACCTCGGCCGACCAGGCTCCGGGCCGCATCTGGTCGGTGCACGAGAAGGTCACGGCGGCGCATGCCAAGCTGGGCTTCGAGTGGGAATGGGGCGTGCCCATCCACGGCAGCCTGGGCCTGCGCGTGGTGCATGCCAAGCAGTGGAGCAACGGCCTGTTCTGGAACGGCAAGACCAACGCGACCGAGCCTGCCACCGGCGGCACCAGCTACACCGACACCCTGCCCAGCCTGAACATAGCAGCCGACGTGACGGCCAACACCATCGTGCGCTTCGGCCTGGCCAAGGTGCTGGCGCGGCCCAACATGGAGGACATGCGTGCCGGCTTCTCGGGCATCGGCGTCAGCACGACCGAGCCGCACCTGTGGTCGGCCAACGGCGGCAACCCCAAGCTGGAGCCCTGGCGCGCCGACGCGGTGGACCTGTCCGTCGAGCACTACTTCAGCAAGCGCAGCTATGTGGCGGCGGCGGCCTTCCACAAGAACATCAAGAACTTCGTCTACTCGCAGTCCATCAACTACGACTTCACCGGCTTCCCCAACCCGACGGCCTTCACGCCCTACAGCAACATCGGCACGCTGAGCACGCAGTCCAACGGCAAGGGCGGCATGATCGCCGGCACCGAGCTGAGCGGCTCGCTGGATGGTGGCCTGCTCAGCCCGGCGCTGGACGGCATCGGCGTGACGGTGAGCTATTCCGACACGCGCAGCTCGCTGCACGAGGGCAATGACGTAGCCAAGCCGCTGGATGGCCTGTCGGGCAAGGCGACCAACTTCACCGTCTACTACGAGCGCGATGGCGTGTCGGCCCGCGTCGGCAGCCGCCACCGTTCGCCCTTCGTGACGACGGTGCGGGGCACCTTCGGCGAGAACGTGCCCAGCATGATCTCGGGTGAAACCATCATCGACGCCCAGGTCGGCTATGCCTTCGAATCCGGCGCCTTCAAGGGCCTGTCGCTGACGCTGCAGGTCAACAACCTGCGCGACCGCCCCTACCGCACGCGGGTGGGTGTCTCGACCGGGTCTGCCGACCCCAACGCGACGCTGCCCGAGCGCTACACGTCCTACGGCCGCCAGTACCTGCTGGGCGGCACCTACAAGTTCTGAGATGGGACCGAGAACAAGCCCAGCGGCTTGTTCGACGCCCATTGAAGGCCTGAATTGATTCCCTGGTGACCTGAACCCGCGCCGGCTCCTGTGGCCGGCGCCCCTACATCCGAAGCATGAGCTCCCACAACGCCCCGACCCGCCAAGATTTCCCCGCCGACTTCCGCTGGGGCGTGTCCACCTCCTCGTTCCAGATCGAAGGCGCCGGCCGCGAGGACGGCAAGGGCGAGTCCATCTGGGACCGCTTCTGCAGCGAGCCCGGCCGCATCCGCGACGGCAGCAATGGCCTGGTGGCCTGCGATCACTACCACCTGTACCCGCAGGACCTGGACATGGCGAAGTCGCTGGGCGTCAACGCCTACCGCTTCTCCATCGCCTGGCCGCGCATCATGCCCAATGGGAGTCTTGGGCGCGGCGCCGTGAACGAAGCCGGCCTGGCCTTCTATGACCGCCTGGTGGACGCCATGCTGGAGCGCGGCCTGGACCCCTGGTGCACCCTCTACCACTGGGACCTGCCCCAGACCCTGCAGGAGCGGGGCGGCTGGCTGTCGCGCGACACCGTGGCCGCCTTCGTGGAATACACCGACATCGTCACCCGCCGCCTGGGCGACCGCGTCAAGCACTGGATCACCCACAACGAACCCTGGTGCTCCTGCATGATGGGTTACTGGGAGAACATCCATGCGCCCGGTGGCAGCAGCTTCGCCGACGCGCTGCAGGCCAGCCACCACGTGCTGCTCTCCCATGGGCAGGCCATTCCCGTGATCCGCCGGAACGTGGCCGGTGCCGACATCGGCATCACGCTGAGCCTGCACCCCATCACCGCCGCTTCCGACAGCGCCGAAGACCAGGCGGCGCTGAAGCGCCACGACGGCCTGCGCAACCGCTGGTTCCTGGACCCGCTGTTCGGCCGCGGTTACCCGGCGGACACGCTGGCGCTGGTCGGCGACGCGGCGCCCAAGATCCTGCCGGGCGACCTGGAAGCCATCGCCACACCGACCGATTTCCTCGGCGTGAACTACTACTTCCCCGAGATGGTCAGGCACGACGAGCAGGGCGGCCCCATGCGCGCCAGCCTGGTCGAGAAGGAAGGCGTCGAGCGCACCGGCTTCGGCTGGGAGGTGTCGCCGCAGGGCCTGGTGGACCTGCTGACCCGCGTGCAGCGCGACTACAACCCCGCCGTCATCCAGCTCACCGAGAACGGCTCCACCTTCGAGGACGTGCTGACGCCCGAGGGCCGCGTGCACGACAAGGAGCGCCTGTCCTATCTGCAGCGCCACCTGGCCGCCCTGAAGCAGGCCGTGGACGCCGGCGTGCCCGTCAAGGGCTACTTCGCCTGGAGCCTGCTGGACAACTTCGAGTGGGCCGAGGGGTACCTGCGCCGCTTCGGCCTGGCCTATGTCGACTACGCGACCCAGAAGCGCATCCTGAAGGACAGCGGCCTCTGGTATGGCCAATTTCTGAACAAATAATTAACGCCACAGAAGCCGGTCGTGCAGTAGTACAGGCGGTTTCTAAATGAAATATTACAGGGTCCTCCCTCAGGCGCGCCGAGACGCGCCGGGGCACACTGCGCTCGCCGCCCCACAAGATCCGGAGACAAGATGAATTTCCCCCGCCACGCCCTGGCCCTGGTTGCGCTGCTGGCTGCAACCGCTTCCAACGCCCAGCCGCTGAAGGCCGAGGTCATCCACTGGTGGACCTCGGGCGGTGAATCCGCCGCCGCCAAGACCCTGGCCGAGGCCTACAAGGCCCAGGGTGGCCTGTGGGTGGACACGGCCGTCGCCCTGGGCGAGCAGGCCCGCTCGGTGGCCATCAACCGCATCGCGGGCGGCAACCCGCCCACGGCCGCGCAGTTCAACACCACCCAGCAGTTCCGCGACATCGTCGACCAGGGCTATCTGAACAACGTCGACGCGGTCGCCCAGCGCGACGGCTGGGACAAGTTCCTTCCCGAGGCCGTGCTGCAGGCCATCAAGGTCAAGGGCCACTACTACGCCGCGCCCGTCAACATCCACAACATGAGCTGGTTCTGGTTCTCCAAGGCGGCCTTCAAGAAGGCCGGCATCGCGGAGGAGCCCAAGAGCTTCGACGAGCTCTTCGCGGCGCTGGACAAGCTCAAGGCCGCCGGCCTCGTGCCCCTGGCCCACGGCGGCCAGCCCTGGCAGGACGGCATCGTCTTCACCGCCACGCTGGCTCACTTCGGCGGCCGTGACCTGTATCTCAAGATCTTCCGCGACCGCGACCCCAAGGCCATCCAGGGCGAGGAGTTCAAGAAGGTGCTGCTGGCCTTCAAGCGCCTGCAGAGCTACACCGACAAGGGCTCGCCGGGGCGCAACTGGAACGACGCCACCGCCATGCTGATCAGCGGCCGTGCCGGCGTGCAGATCATGGGCGACTGGGCCAAGGGCGAGTTTGCCCAGGCCAAGCAGGAGGCCGGCAAGGACTACGGATGCGCGCCCGGCTTTGGCCCCACCGCGCCCTACATCATCCAGGGCGACGTGATGGTCTTCCCCAAGACCGACAAGCCCGACCAGATCAAGGCCCAGCAGCTGCTGGCCAGCGTCATCACCCAGCCTGCCACGCAGGTGGCCTTCAGCATCAAGAAGGGTTCCATCCCCATCCGCACCGACGTGGACGTTTCCAAGATGGACCTCTGCGCCCAGATGGGCGTGGCGGCGATGAAGGACAAGTCGCGCCACCTGGCCAACGGCGAGATCTACATCACGCCCGACCAGAACGGCGCGCTGCAGGATGTGCTGACCGGCTACTGGAACCGCAACATCCCGGTCGAGAAGGTCCAGAAAGACATCGTGTCGGCTCTGAGGAACTGAGCCATGAAACGTCGCGGTCTCGCGGCCTGGGGTGCGCTGCTGCCCCTGGCCGTCATCGTTCTCGTCGGCTATGTCGGCACCGTGCTGTGGACGCTGCGCACGTCCATGTCCACGTCGCGCACCTTCCCCAAGGACGACTTCGTCGGGCTGCAGCAGTTCGAGCGCCTGCTGGACAACGAGCGCTGGCAGCTCGCCATCCACAACCTCGCCATCTACGGCGTGCTCTACATCGTGGCGGCCATGCTGCTGGGCTTCCTGCTGGCCGTCTTCATCGACCAGAAGGTGCGCGGCGAGGGCGTGCTGCGCACGGCCTTTCTCTACCCCTACGCGATGTCCTTCGTCGCCACGGGCCTGGTCTGGCAATGGGTGCTCAATCCCGACAGCGGTCTGCAAAACGCCGTGCAGCAGATGGGCTGGAAGGACTTCACGTTCGACTGGATCGTGGACCAGGACATGGTGATCTACACCGTTGTCATCGCCGGGACGTGGCAAGGTGCAGGGCTCGTCATGGCGCTGATGCTGGCCGGCCTGCGCGGCATTGATGAAGAAATCTGGAAGGCGGCAAGACTGGACGGCATCCCGACCTGGCGCGTCTATCTCTCCGTCGTGCTGCCCATGATGGGCCCGACGCTGGCGACGGTCTTCACGCTGCTGGCCACCGGCGTCGTCAAGGTCTTCGACACCGTCGTCGCCATGACCCAGGGCGGCCCCGGCACGGCCAGCGATGTGCCGGCGAAATTCATCATGGACCACCTGTTCGGTCGCGCCAACCTGGCCCTGGCCTCCGCGGGCGCCGTGATGCTGCTGATCACCGTGCTGGCCCTCGTCGCGCCGCTGGCCTATGCCCGCAGCCGCCAGAAGACGCAGGGAGGCCACTGATGAGCAAGCGCAAGCAAACCGCCGCCTGGGCGCGGGTGGGCGTCTACGCCTTCCTGGTCTTCGCCGCGGCCTTCTTCCTGCTGCCGCTGTACGTGATGCTGACGACCTCGTTCAAGAGCATGGACGAGATCCGTCTTGGCCAGATCTTCGCGCTGCCGTCCAGCATCACCTTCGATGCCTGGCGCGCCGCCTGGAGCGAGGCCTGCACCGGCGTCAGCTGCGAGGGCGTGCGCGGCGGCTTCTGGAACTCGGTGACCATCGCCGTGCCCTCCGTCGTGCTGCCCATCCTGCTGGGCGCCATCAACGGCTACGCGCTCTCGTGGTGGAAGCCCAAGGGCAGCCAGTGGCTGTTCGGCGTGCTGATGCTGGGCGCCTTCATCCCCATCCAGGTGATGATCTATCCGCTCGTCAAGCTGGAAGCGGCCATCGGCATCTACAGCAGCCTCCCTGGCATCGTCGTCGTGCACCTGGTGTTCGCCATGCCCATCATGACGCTGCTGTTCCGCAACTACTACGCGGGCCTGCCGAGCGAGCTCTTCAAGGCGGCGCGCGTGGACGGCGGCGGCTTCTGGCGCATCTTCATCCAGCTGGTGCTGCCGATGAGCACGCCCATGCTGATCGTCGCGGCCATCATGCAGATCACCGGCGTGTGGAATGACTACATCCTGGGCCTGACCTTCGCCGGCCGCGAGAGCCTGCCGATGACGGTGCAGCTGAACAACGTCATCAACACGACGACCGGCGAGCGTCTCTACAACCTCAACATGGCCGCGACGATCCTGACGTCTGCCGTGCCCCTGTTGGTCTATCTGATTTCCGGCCGCTGGTTCGTCCGCGGCATTGCAGCGGGAGCCGTCAAGTGAGTGGCGTGAACATCCAGGGCCTGAGCATCAAGTTCGGCGCCAACGAAGTCATCAAGGGCCTGGACCTGCAGGTCCACGAGGGCGAATTCCTTGTTTTGCTCGGCCCCTCGGGCTGCGGCAAGTCCACGCTGCTGCACAGCATCGCCGGCCTCATCGACGTCAGCGGCGGCAGCATCCACATCGGCGGCACCGACATGACCGATGCCGAACCCTCGGAGCGCGGCATCGGCATGGTGTTCCAGAGCTATGCGCTGTATCCGACCATGACGGTGGAGCGCAACATGAGCTTCGGCCCGCGCGTGGCTGGCGTGCCCAAGGCCGAGATCGAGAAGCGGGTCAACCGCGCGGCCGAGATGCTGCAACTGACGTCGCTGCTGAACCGCAAGCCGGCCCAGCTCTCCGGCGGCCAGCGCCAGCGCGTGGCCATCGGTCGCGCGCTGGTGCGCGAGGCCGGCGTCTTCCTGTTCGACGAGCCCCTGTCCAACCTCGACGCCAAGCTGCGCGCCGAGCTGCGCCGCGAACTCAAGCTGCTGCACCAGAACCTGGGCAACACCATGATCTACGTGACGCACGACCAGGTCGAGGCCATGACCCTGGCTTCGCGCATCGTCGTCATGAAGAGCGGCGTCATCCAGCAGATCGGCACGCCGGCCGAGGTCTACGAGACGCCTGCCAACCTCTTCGTCGCCGGCTTTCTCGGCGCGCCGGCCATCAACTTCGTGCCGGCCCAGGTCGGCGCCGACGGCCGCTCGCTGCAAGGCTTGCTGCCGCTGCAACTGGCCGAGGGCCGTGTGAAGCCGGGCCAGAGCCTGGTGCTCGGCATCCGCCCCGAGCATGTGCGCCTGCAGTCCGACGGCCGCTGGCGCGCGACGGTGCAGCTCGTCGAGCCCATGGGCAACCACCAGGTCGTCTGGATGAAGCTGGGCGAGCAGGGCTTCGCCGTCCTCGTGCACGACGGCCGCCGCATCGCGGCGGGCGAGGAGCTGGCCTTCGACATCGACGAGACGGCCCTGAACGTCTTCGACGCCGGTACCGAGCAGCGGCTGTGACCGAGCTGCGCCGCATCGTCATCGTGGGCGGCGGCAGCGCCGGTTGGATGTGCGCGGCGGCACTGGCGGCGCGGCTGGGGCAGGGCGGCTGGCAGATCACCCTCGTCGAGTCCGACGACATCGGCATCGTCGGCGTCGGCGAGGCCACCATCCCGCCCATCCGCGGCTTCAATGCGCGCATCGGCCTGGACGAGGACGAATTCCTGCGCGAGACCGGCGGCACCTTCAAGCTGGGCATCGAGTTCGTCGACTGGGGCGCTCCGGGAGAGCGCTACATGCATGCCTTCGGCGACGTCGGCCGGCCGCTCGATGAACTGCCCTTTCACCAGCACTGGCTGCGCCTGGGTTCCGATGTGCCGCTGGCCGAGTTCTCCATCAACAACCAGGCGGCGCTGGCCGGCCGCTTCATGCGTCCGCGGCCCGACATGGCCGGCTCGCCGCTGGCCGACATCGCCTACGCCTTCCACTTCGACGCGTCCCGCTACGCCGCCTTGCTGCGCCGCAAGGCCGAGGTGGCCGGCGTGTGCCGCATCGAGGGGCGCATCGCCCGTGTGGAGCGCGACGATGCCGGCATCCGCCGCCTGCACCTGGACGGCGGCCCGGCCGTCGAAGGCGACTTCTTCATCGACTGCTCCGGCCTGCATGCCCTGCTGATCGGCCAGACCCTGGGTGTGCCCTTCGAGGAATGGAGCAACTGGCTGCCCTGTGACCGTGCCTGGGCCGTGCCGACGGTCTCCCACGGCCCGCTGCTGCCCTGCACGCGAGCCACGGCGCGCGACGCCGGCTGGCAGTGGCGCATCCCGCTGCAGCACCGCACCGGCAACGGCCATGTGTTCGCCAGCGCCTTCACCGGCGAGGCCGCCGCGCGCGAGACGCTGCTGCGCAACCTCGACGCGGAACCGTTGGCCGAACCTCGCCTCATCAGGTTCCGAACCGGCCGCCGCCAGCAGGTCTGGGTGGGCAACTGCGTCGCCATCGGCCTCGCCAGCGGCTTCCTGGAGCCGCTGGAGTCCACCAGCATCCACCTGATCCAGAGTGCGGTGCTGCGGCTGATCGACCTCTTCCCGAGTGGCGGGCTGGATGCTGCCGACATCGCCGAATACAACCGCCAGACCGCCGCCGAGATGGCCTCGGTGCGCGACTTCATCATCCTGCACTACAAGCTGACGCGCCGCGGCGACTCGCCCTTCTGGCGCCACTGCCGCGCCATGGCTGTGCCCGAGTCGCTGCAGGCCCGCATGGACCTCTTCGCCAGCCACGGCCGGCTGTTCCGCCAGGGCCAGGAGCTGTTCTCCGAGCCGAGCTGGCTGCAGGTGCTGATCGGCCAGGGCCTGGTGCCGCGCGGTCACCACCCGCTGGCCGAATCGCGCCCACGAGAGCAAGCCCAGCAATTCATCGACGACGTGCATCGCGTCGTGCGCCGCTGCGTGGACGTGATGCCTGCCCACGCCGATTTCATCGCCGCCCACTGCGCGGCTTCTTAGCCAGAGACCATGAAGACACTGCTTCTGACCCTGACGGCCGCGCTCGCCGGCATTGCTAACGCTGCGCCTGTGCGGGCCTTTCTGACCACGGCCGACCAGCAGCAACTGCTGGCGCCCAGCACCGTCGACAAGGCAGCCAAGGCGGGTGACGTCATCCGCATCGACCCCAAGCGCCAGTACCAGCACATGGCCGGCTTCGGCGCCGCCATCACCGAGGGCTCGGCCTGGCTGATCCGCCACGGCATGAGCCAGCCCCAGCGCGACGCGTTGATGCGCGAGATGTTCACGCGCGAGAACGGCGGCGTCGGCTTCGAGCTGACGCGCCTCACCATCGGCGCCTCGGATTTCTCCCGCAGCCACTACAGCCTGGACGACATGCCTCCGGGCCAGACCGACCCCGAGCTCAAGCACTTCTCGCTGGCGTCCGAGCGCAACGACGTCATCCCCGCCGTCAAGCAGGCCCTGGCGCTCAACCCGAGGCTGCAGGTCATGGCCTCGCCCTGGAGCGCGCCGGGCTGGATGAAGACGACCGACAGCCTCGTGCAGGGCCAGCTGAGGCCCGAGTTCTACGGCGCCTTCGCTAACTACATGGTGCGCTACGTCGAGGAGATGAAGGCTGAAGGCGTGCCCATCTTCGCGTTGACGCTGCAGAACGAGCCCCACTTCGAGCCGCCGGACTACCCCGGCATGCGCATGCCGCCGCGCACTCGCGCCGAGGTCGTGGGCCGGCATCTCGGCCCGCTGCTGCAGGCCAGGGGCATGAAGACCCAGATCCTGGAGTGGGACCACAACTGGGACGAGCCCTGGAGTCCGCTGTCCATGCTGTCCGACGCGACAGCGCGCAAGTTCGTGTCCGGCGTGGCCTGGCACTGCTACGCGGGCGACGTGTCGGCCCAGTCGCAGGTGGCGCGGCAGTTCCCGGAACTGGACGTCTGGTTCACCGAATGCTCCGGCGGCGAATGGAAGCCGCAGTGGGCCGAGACCCTGCCCTGGATCACGCGCAACCTCATCATCGGCAGCACCCGCCACGGTGCGCGCGGCGTGCTGATGTGGAACCTGGCGCTGGACCCGGCCTACGGCCCGCACCTGGGTGGCTGCAGGGACTGCCGCGGCGTCGTCACCATCGACCCCAAGACCGGCCAGGTCAAGCGCAACATCGAGTACTACGCCTTCGGCCACGCCAGCCGCTTCGTGCTCCAGGGCGCTCGACGGGTGGATTCCGAGGGCGGCCGTGAGGGCCTGGACCATGTGGCCTTCAGCAACCCCGATGGCAGCGCGGTGCTGATCGTCGCCAACTCAGCGCCCCAGGCGCGCCGCTTTACGGTGCAGGCTCCCGGCCAGCGTTTCAACTACGAGCTGCCGGCGAGTGGCGTCGTGACTTTCACCTGGTAAGCCTCCATGCGCGCCTTGCTGCTCAGCACCGTCATCGCCGCTTGCGGCTCCGCCCAGGCCCTCGAACTCGCCGGTGTGTTTGCCGACCACATGGTGCTGCAGCGCGAGGCACCGCTGCGTGTCTGGGGCCATGCCGAGCCGGGCCAGCGCGTGGCCGTGCAACTGGCCGGCCGCAGGGCCACTGCGCAGGCGGGCCGCGACGGCCGCTGGCAGGCCACGCTGGCGCCGTTGAAGGCCGGCGGGCCGCACCGGTTGCAGGTCAGCGCGGGCAGCGAGCAGCGCACGGCGGATGACGTGCTGATCGGCGACGTCTGGATCGCCGCCGGGCAATCCAACATGGAGTGGCGCCTGGCCGACTCGAGCGGTGCCGCCGCAGAGATCGCCGCGGCCGGCGATCATCCGCTGATCCGCCACGCCAAGATGCCGCATCGCGTCAGCCTGCAGCCGCTGAAGGATGCGCCGTCGCTGCGCTGGGACGTCGCCGGCCCGGCTGTCGCCGGCGACTTCAGCGCCGTGGCCTGGCACTTCGCGCGCCGCGTGCAGGCGGATGTGAAGGTGCCCATCGGCATCCTCAACCTCAGCTGGGGCGGCACCCACGTCGAGACCTGGACCAGCCCGCGCGCCAACGCCGCCGACCGCGAGCTGGCCGACACGATGCGCGCGATGCCGCCCGACGCGGCCGCCTTCGTGCAGCGCCGCCAGGCCCAGATGCTGGCGCGCGTGCTGGCCTTCCAGCGCACGGCGCCGGAGGTCGTGGCCGGCGCCGACCCGGCACTGGACGACAGCCGCTGGCCCACGCTGAACACGCCCGGGGTCTGGGAGCGTCAGGGCCTGCCGGGCCTGGACGGCCAGGTCTGGCTGCGCCGCCACGTCACGCTGACGGCGGCCGAAGCTGCAGGCGCCGCGACGCTTCACCTCGGCCCTGTCGACGACTGCGACGAGACCTTCGTCAACGGCCAGCCCGTCGGCAAGACCTGCGGCTGGGAGACGCCGCGCGCCTACACGCTGTCCGCTGGCCTGCTGCGCACCGGCGACAACCTTGTCTCCGTGCGCGTGACCGACACCGGCGGCGACGGCGGCCTTCATGGCCAGGCCGCCAACCTGCGCCTGGAGACCACCGCGGGACCGAGGCCCCTGGCCGGCCGCTGGCAGGCCCGTGTCGAGGCCATCCAGCCCGTCGCCGAGCCCGGCCCCAACGACCTGCCCAGCCTGCTCTTCAACGGCATGGTCCGCCCTTTCACGCCCTTCGCGGCCAGGGGTGTGATCTGGTACCAGGGCGAGACGAACGCGCCGCGCGCCGCGCGCTACGCCCAGGCCTTCCCGCGGCTGATCGAGGACTGGCGCGCGCAGTGGCGCGAGCAAGGTCAGCAGGCCCCGCTGCCCTTTTACTTCGTGCAGCTCTCGTCCTACGGCCCCCGCCCGCCGCTGCCCGAAGGCAGCGCCTTCGCCGAGCTGCGCGATGCCCAGCGCCAGACGCTGAAGCTGCCCGCCACCGGCATGGCCGTCAGCATCGACGTGGGCGACGCCGACGACATCCATCCGCGCGACAAGCGAACCGTCGGCGAGCGCCTGGCCCGCGTCGCGCTGGCCCAGGTCTACGGCGAAGCCCTGCCCTACAAAGGCCCCACGTTGAAGGCAAGCCGCCGCCTTGCTGACGGCAGCTTCGAGCTGAGGTTCGCCGACGTCGCCAGCGGCCTCGCCACGCGCGGCGGCGGCCCGCTGCTGGGCTTCGCCGTCGCGGGCACCGATCGGCGCTTCGTTCCAGCGCGCGCAGAAATCGTCGGGCGCGACCGCGTGCGCGTCTGGAGCGACGAGGTCGCCAAGCCCTCGGCGCTGCGCTATGCCTGGGGCGATACGCCGCTGGAGGCCAATCTCGTCGATGGCGCCGGCCTGCCGGCGACGCCCTGGCGCAACGACCGCTGGCCGCTGGTCACGCGTGAGATTCGTCCTGAGTTCTGACGACTGCCCGTCCGGCTGAGGAGGCGCCGAGCGGCCCATCCTGGCTAGGATGGGGCGATGACCGGGTCTCTGCTGATCAGCACCAGCTTGATCGCCCTGCTGGGCGTGGCGCTGCTGGTGCTGTCCAGGCTGGAGCCCGGCCACCCCCACATCAGCGACTGGGGCTGGAGCCATGTGCTGCTGGCAGTCGGGCTGACGCTGGGTGTGGCGCTGGCGCCGACGGACGTGGAATCCGCGCGCTACAAGGCCCAGGCGACGGCGGCGACGGCGGCCATCATCGCGTCGCTGGCCCTGCAGCTGGCCGGCGCGGCGCGTTACCGCGGCCGGGCCTGGCGCTGGCGGCGCAACGCGCCCTGGTTCGTGGCGCTGCTCGGGCTCATCCTGGCGTTAGCTCTGCTGCAGCAGCGTTATGCCGTCATCGTGGCGGCCCTGATCCTGACCGGCGGCGCCTGGCTGGCGGCGGCGTGGCTGTGGCACGGCGGCGCGCGTGGCGAGCGTTTCGTGGCTGGCTGCTTCGCCGCCTCGGGCCTGGTCCACCTCAGCGGTCCGCTGCTGGACCCGCTGGCCCGCTCCTCCGTCACCCACATCCTCGGCACCTATGTGCAGGCCGTGCTGGCCATGGCCCTCATCCTGCTGTCGGTGCGCCGGGCCCATCACGAAACCCAACTCGTGAACGCGCGGCTGCGCCAGCTGTATGAGCAGTCGATGCAGGGCCTCGTCGTGCTGCGCGACGGTCATGCTGTCTATGCCAACCCGGCGGCGCTGGCCATGTTCGGCTTCGATCGCGTCGAGGGCGTCCTCCCGGTCGAGCTGCTGATCCCGCCCGCCGATCTCGATGCCTCGCGGGTGCGCTATGCGCGGCTGATCCAGCAACGCGCCGGACATGTCACCTGGGAGGGCGAGCGCTACCGGCGCGATGGCAGCACCGTTTACCTGCGGGGCACGTCCAGCTACATCGAATGGGAGGGCCAACCGGCCCTGCTCGTGCTGATGCTGGACGACACCGAGCGCCAGCGTGCCACCGAGGCCCTGCGCCGTCAGGCGCTGCACGATGAGCTGACCGACCTGCCCAACCGCCATGCGGCCCTGGATCGCCTGGCCGCGATGACGGTGCCGGGTGCACCCGGTTTTGTGCTGCTGTCGGCCGACGTGGATCGCTTCCAGCTCGTCAACGAGAGCCTGGGCCACGAGACCGGCGACGCGCTGCTGCAGGCCATCGCCGCCCGGCTGCGTGAGGCCCAGACGCCCGACGCCCTGGTGGCCCGGCTGGGCGAGGACCAGTTCCTGCTGCTGCTGCCCGGCGTGGCCGACGACGACGCCGCGCAGCTGGCCGGCCAGCGCCTGCTCGCGCTGATGAACGCGCCCTTCGCGGTGGGCCACCGGGCGCTCTACGTGCATCTGTCGGTGGGCATGGCGCGCTTCCCGGCCCATGGGCTGGATGGCGCGGCCCTGCTTCGCGCCGCCGACGTGGCGATGCATCAGGCCAAGCAGATGGCCGGGGCCGCCGTCGTCGCGTTCCAGTCAGGCATGGCTGCGGCGGCGGGCGGCCTGCTGGAGATCGAGCAGGCCCTGGCCGCGGCCATCGAGCGTGGGGAGTTCCAGCTCGACTACCAGCCCAAGTTCGCATCCGGCACGCGGCGCCTGGCCGGCTTCGAGGCCCTGGTGCGCTGGCAGCGGCCGGGCCGCGGTCGCGTCAGCCCGGCTGACTTCATCCCCGCGGCCGAGCGCACCGGCCAGATCGTGCCGCTGGGCGCGCTGATCCTGCGCCAGGCCACCCAGCAGCTGCGCCTTTGGCAGCAGCAGGGCCTGGTGCCGCTGCCCGTGGCCGTCAACGTGTCTCCGCTGCAGTTCGAGGATGCGGGCTTTGCCGACTGGGTGCTGGCCCTGGTGCAGGCTCACGGCGTGACGCCGGCCCTGATCGAGGTCGAGATCACCGAGACCGCCGCGATGACGCACATGGACCGCGTGTTACCCCAGCTCGCGCGGCTGCGTGAGGCCGGCGTCGGCGTGGCCTTCGACGATTTCGGTACTGGCCAGAGCTCGTTGACGCTGCTGCGCCGCCTGCCCATCACCACGCTCAAGCTCGACCGCAGCATGGTCGAGCCCCTGCCCGAGCCGTCGGCCGGTGCGGTCGTGCGTGCCGCCTGCGTGCTGGCCGAGGCGCTGGGCCTGACCATCGTCGCGGAAGGTGTGGAGACCGAGGTGCAGGCGGCCGAGGTCGAGCGCCTGGGCTGCACGCATCTGCAGGGCTGGCTGCTCTCGAAGCCCCTGCCGGCCGACGCCGCCGGCGCCCTGCTCAGCGTGCCATCAGCTCACCCATCCGGATCGAGCCTCCCGGCTGCCACGCCGGGTTGAACTGCAGGCCGCTCTTCTCGAACAGCATGACGACGGTGGAGCCGAGCAGGAAGCGGCCCATCTCGTCGCCCTGGGCCAGCGTGACCTGGCCGGGCGCGTAGTCCCATTCGCGCACCGGGCCGCTGCGCTTGATGAGGCCGTGCCAGGTGGTGGCCATGCTGCCGACGATGGTGGCGCCCACCAGCACCAGCACCCAGCGGCCCAGCGCGTCGTCGTCGAACACGCAGACGACGCGCTCGTTGCGCGCGAACAGCCCCGGCACGCCGCGCGCCGTCGTCGGGTTCACCGAGAACAGCTCGCCCGGCACATGCACCATGCGCACCAGCCGGCCGGCGGCCGGCATGTGGATGCGGTGGTAGTCCTTGGGGCTGAGGTAGAGGTTGGCAAACAGGCCGTCCTGGAAGCGCGCCGCAAGTCCGGCATCGCCGCCCACCAGCGCCACCGTCGAGAAGGTCTGGCCCTTGGCCTGGTAGACCTGGTCGCCCTGGATGCGGCCCACCTGGCTGATTGCGCCGTCCACGGGGCAGATCAGCGGCGCGCTGGCCAGCGGCCGCGCGCCTGGCTTGAGCGCACGGGTGAAGAAGTCGTTGAAGGTCTCGTAGGCGGTGATGTCGGGGTCGGCCGCCTCGGCCATGTTGACGCCGTAGCGGGCGACAAAGCGGCGGATCGTCGAGGTCGTCAGCCCGCCCAGCGGCTTGGAGGCGTAGTGCCCGGCCAGGCGCGTCATGGCCAGCTTGGGCATCAGGTATTGGGGCAGGACTTTGAGGCGATCGGACATGGGCTTCAGTGTAAGAGTCGACAATTCGCCTCGATGTCCATCGTGCACAGCTCCTTCTACCGTTTTACCCCGATGCCGGACCCCGCCGGCCTGGCCGAAAGCCTGCGCCGACGCGGTGCCGAACTGGGCCTGGGCGGCGTCGTGCTCGTGGCAGAGGAGGGCATCAGCGCGGCCATTGCCGGCGAGGCCGAGGCGGTGCAGACCTTCGAGCGCGAGCTGCAGTCGAGCCCCGGTCTCGCGGCGCTGCATTTCAAGCACAACGCCTGCGAGCGCCGCCCCTTCAGCCGCTTCAAGGTCAGCGTCAAGCGCGAGATCGTCGCCTTCGGCGTGCCGGGTGTTCGAGGCGATGCGACCGACACGCACGTCAGCCCCCAGCGCTGGCGCGAGCTGCTGGACGACCCCGGCACCGTGGTCCTCGACAACCGCAACGGCTTCGAGTTCAAGCTCGGGCGCTTCCGCGGTGCGGTCGACCCCGGCGTGGCCCATTTCCGCGACTTTCCGGCCTACGTCCAGGCCCACCGCGACGAGTGGCAGGGCAAGACGGTCGCCATGTACTGCACCGGCGGCATCCGCTGCGAGAAGACGGCGGCCTGGATGCAGGCCCTGGGGCTGAAGGTCGCCCAGCTCGACGGCGGCATCCTGAACTTCCTCGAAGCCTTCCCCGACGCGGCGCGCGACTGGCAGGGCGAGTGCTATGTCTTCGACAAGCGCATCGCCATCGACGCCCGGGCCCGCGAGACCGGCACGACGGCCGAGGCCGTGTTCAGCGATCCGGCCGACGCCTGGCGCCTGGTGCGCGCCCGTCGGCTGGACCCGGGCGCGGAGGATTGATTCCCACAGACCGGAACAAAGCTTCCGGACGGCCGCGCATCTGCCGCGCCGCAAACGCCGACAATCCCCCCGCGCGCCGCTTGCGCGCACCGAAATCCCTCACTCGATGTCCCATCTGATCGTCCACGGCGGCACGCCCCTCTCCGGCCGCATCGTCCCCTCGGCCAACAAGAACGCCGTCCTGCCCATCCTCTGCTCGACGCTGCTGACCCGGCAGCCGGTGCGCCTGCGTGGCGTGCCCGAGATCACCGACGTGAAGAAGATCGTCGAGGTCTTCCGCAAGCTCGGCTCCAAGGTCGAGCTGGACTTCAAGACCGGCATCCTCGACGTGCACCACGAGCACACCCATTTCGACCCCAACACCGACCGCCTGCCGGAGGAGATGCGCTCCTCCATCATGCTGGTGCCGGGGCTGATGGCGCGCTTCGGCGCGGCCCGCATCGAGGACGACGTCAAGGGCTGCACGCTGGGCGCGCGCGAGATCGACCCGCACGTCGAGGTCTTCGAGCGCTTCGGTGCCCAGGTCGAGCGCCTGCCCGACGGCCTCATCCTGCGCGTGCACCGGCCCCTCACGGCCAACGCCCACTGGACCGACTACGCCTCCGTCACGACGACCGAGAACTTCGTGCTGTGCGCGGCGCTGGCCGATGGCGTCTCGACGCTGACCAATGCCGCCAGCGAGCCCCATGTGCAGGAGTTCTGCAACTTCATGTCGCTGCTGGGCGCGAAGATCGAAGGCCACGGCACGTCCAAGCTGAAGATCACCGGTGTGCAGGAGCTCGGCGGCGCCGACTACACCTTCACCGAAGACTTCCACGAGATCGTCACCTTCCTGGCGCTGGGCGCCATCACCGGTGGCGACGTGCGCGTGAAGAACAGCGCGCCGGAAATGTTCCCGCTGCTGGACCGCACCTTCGCCAAGTTCGGCGTGCAGATCGTGCACGAAGACGGCTGGAGCCGCTGCGTGACGAGCGGCCCGCTCAAGGTCAAGGAGCCCTTCACGCGCACCATCCTGCAGAAGGTCGAGGCCGCGCCCTGGCCCTATGTGCCGGTGGACCTGCTGCCTATCTTCGTGGCGCTGGGCGTCAAGGCCGAGGGCAGCGTGATGTTCTGGAACAAGGTCTACGACGGCGCCATGGGCTGGACCAGCGAGCTGGCCAAGTTCGGCGCCCACGCCTTCCTCAGCGACCCGCACCGCATGATTACCTTCGGCGGCAAGCCGCTCTCGCCGGCTGAGGTCGAGAGCCCCTACATCATCCGCGTCGCCATCGCGCTGCTGATGGTGGCGGCCAGCATCCCCGGCAAGAGCGTGATCAGGAACGCGACGCCCATCCGCCGCGCCCATCCGAACTTCGTCGAGCACATCGGCGAGCTGGGGGCGCGCATGGAGTGGGTGGAAGGCGATTAAGTGCTGCGCTGGCTTGCGGCTGCATGCCTGGTGGCTTCGGCCGCCCAGGCCGCACCGCCCGCTGACACCATCCGCTGGGTGGCGCAGGACGTGCCGCCCCACTTCAGCTTCGTGCAGGGCCGTCCGCCGCGCTCCGTTGCCGAGCTGGGCCATGGCGAGGTGGACGGCTTCATGCGCGTGCTGCTGGCGCGCATGCCGGGCTACCGACACGAGTTCGTCGAGGCCAGCACGGCCCGCTACGAGACGGAGAGCCGTCGCGGGCAGACGCTGTGCTCCACCATGCACGTGCGCACGCCCGAGCGGCTGCAGTGGGCCTGGTTCTCCCACCTGTATCCGCCGCTGATCTCGCGCGAGATCCACGTCATCGTCAGGCGCGACCTGATGGACCGGCTCTCCCAGGGTCGCCCCCAGGATGGCCGCCTGCTGCTGGCCGACCTGCTCAAGCGCCCCGAGCTGCGCCTGCTGGTGGCGCGCGACCGCGCCTTCGGTGCGCAGATCGACAGCCTGCTGTCGCAGCACACCGTGCCGCGCATGGCCGTCGGCGCCCAGCTCAGCAGCCAGCTGCTGGACATGCTGCGGGCCGGCCGCATGGACTACACGCTGGAGTACCCCTCCGTCGTCAAGGACTACCTCGGCCGCGTGGGTGACCCAGGTTCGCTGGTCGCCCTGCCCATGGCCGAGGGCCTGAGTACGTTGCTGGCCACGGTCTCCTGCAGCCGTACTGCCATGGGCCGGCGCCACATCGAGGCCATCGACGCCGCCGTGCGCGAGCTGGCCCGCGATCCGAACCGCGAGGCCTGGGTACGCGAATGGCGAGGCGAGCGCTCCGATCCCCTGGACATGAAGCGGCTCAACGCCTACATGGACGAGCGCGCCCGCGGCGGGCCGCGCATCGAGTAGCGCGTGGCGAGGCCGCCCAAGCCCGCCCTGCCGCTGCGCGACGGCGTTGCGGCCAGCGCGGTGTTCTGCCCCGCCGGCACCTGGCCCACGCTGACGGCGTTTCTCGACGAGCGCCTGCCGCGGGTGCCGGACTGGGCCGAGCGCATCGCCCGTGGCGACGTGGTGGACGACGCCGGCCACCCGCTGCCGGCGACGCCCTACGCCGGCGGCAGGCGGGTCTACTACTGGCGCCACCTCGACGCCGAACCCGAGGTGCCGTTCGAGGCCCGCATCGTGTTCCAGGATGAGCACCTGCTCGTCGCTGACAAGCCCCATTTCCTGCCCGTCACGCCCAGCGGCATCTACGCCCGGCAGACGCTGATGGCGCGGCTGCGCCACGCCACCGGCCTCGTGGATCTCAACCCCGTGCACCGGCTGGACCGCGAGACGGCCGGTCTCGTCGTCTTCAACATCCGGCGCGCGGAGCGCGACGCCTACCACCGCCTGTTCCGCGAGCGCGCCGTCGACAAGGTCTACGAGGCCATCGCGCCGCTCGGTGCCGGCCCATGGCCGCGCGTGGTGCGGCATCGCCTCGAAGAGCCCGGCGGCGAGGGCTTCATGCAGATGCAGGTGGTCGACGGCGAGCCCAATGCCGAGACCTGGATCGATCTCGTGGAGGCCCTGCAAGGCCGGCAACAGGGCCTGGCCCGCTACGAGCTGCGCCCGCGCACGGGCCTGCGCCACCAGCTGCGTGCCCAGATGAACGCGCTGGGACTGCCGCTGGTGGGTGACCGCATCTACCCGCTGCTGCAGCCGCACGAGAACCCGCCGCGCTTCGACGCACCACTGCAGCTGGTGGCCCGCGCGATCGCGTTCACCGATCCTGTCACGGGCCTGCCACGCGCTTTCCGGCGCGGCGCCGCGACAATCGCGCAGCCATGACCGCCGCCGACCCCCAAGCCCAAGTCCAGGAACTGCGCCGCCAGCTGCAGACGCTGCTGGATGCCGCCACGGCCAACGAGCGCAAGCTGGATCGCTTCGACGCGCTGGAGCGCCGCCTCATCGCAGTGACGTCGATGGAGGAGCTGGTCAACCTGCTGCTCGTCGACTGCCGCGACGACTTCGGCCTGGACGCGGCGGAGCTGTGGCTGCTGGACCCCGACGAGGAGTTGCGCCGCGCGCTGCCGGCCCTGCCCATGATCAAGGCGCCCAGGTTGCTGGACGGCCATGGCCCGCTGAAGGATCTGTTCGGCGCCGCTCGCACCACCCGCCTCATCGGCCCCGGGCCCGACGAAGCCCTGCTGGCCCTGGCCTTCGCGCCCGAGTCCGGCGTGCGTTCGGCGGCGCTGCTGCCGCTGATCCGCCAGGGCCTGCTGATCGGCAGCCTGCACCTGGGTTCGCGCGACCCCGAGCGCTACGACGCCGCCTCCGGCACCAAGTTCCTGGACCGGCTCTCGGCCATCGCCGCCATCGCCATCGAGAGCATGCTCAACCGCGAGCGCCTGCGCCGCGCCGGCATGACCGACGGCCTGACCGGCGTGCACAACCGCCGCTATTTCGACCACCGCAGCCTCATCGAGTTCAGCCAGGCGGTGCGCCACCGCTACCCGCTGGCCTGCCTGTTCCTGGACATCGACCACTTCAAGGCCATCAACGACCGCCACGGCCACCCCGCCGGCGACGAGGTGCTGCGCCAGGTCGGCGGGCTAATCCTGCGTTCCCTGCGCACCGGCGACCTGGCCGCACGCTACGGCGGCGAGGAGTTCGTCGTGCTGCTGCCGCGCACCGACCTGGCCGGCGCCTGCGAGGTGGCGGAGCGCATCCGGCTGATGGTTCAGGAGGCGCCTTTCGTGACGCCGGACGGCGGTACGGTCGGCGCGACGCTGTCGGTGGGCCTGGCCATGCTGCCGGCGGGTGCGACGAGCTTTGCGGACCTGCTGTCGGCAGCAGACCGGGCCGTCTACGGGGCCAAGCGCGCCGGGCGCAACCGCACCGTGGCCGACGGCGGCGACGAGCTCAGTGCAGCCACTGCAGCTGCATCGTGAACATGTCGCCGCGGCGGCCGTAGGTCTTGCCGAACAGGTATGCCGCGTTCAGCGTCACGGTGTCCGGGCCCTCGTCCCACAGCGTGGCCAGCAGGGCCGGCCCGGCGCGGTGGGACTGGCGCGCCCGCGGTGCCCAGTCGTTCCATTGCCCGACCTCGCTGAAGCCCTCCACGCCGACGCGCCAGCCCGGCGCCACGCGGTAGACACCCCGCCACTGCAGCTTGAGCCGCGTGTCGTGCTTGTCACTGTCGTATTCCCAGAAGGCGCTGGCGTTGAGCTTCAAGGCGCCCAGGTCGGTCTGCCAGACGGGGCCCAACTCCAGCGCGCTGCTGCGGTCCTCGCGGTTGCGCACGAGCTGGGCGTGAATGGCGAGGTCATAAGGCTTCTCGCCCTGGGTCAGCATGACCTCGTTGATCCAGTTCCAGGTTTCCAGCCTGGCCCCGCGCAGCGTCTCGCCCTCCCAGCTCGCCAGCAGCCGCGTCGTCCAGCGCGTGTTGACGCCCCAGCTCAGGCCCAGCTCCGGCCACAGCACGGCCTTCTCGTCGGGCGCCTTCACGGTCCAGTAGCGCAGCTCGGCACCGACGCGGCCGGCCTGGTCATAGGGCGTCACGATGTAGTACCCCGGGTCGGCCGCAGCCGATCCAGCCAGGGCCGCAAGCATCAACCAACGCCAACTTCGCATGGGCGGACTCTAGGGGGCTGAATCACAATGGTTCGGCCATGAAAACCCTGCCGCCCCTCCTGCTCGCCCTCGGTCTCGCCGCCTCCGCCCATGCCGGCCCGGCGCTGGAGCGCATCCAGTCCAGCGGCCGCATCGTGCTGGCCCACCGCGAGTCCTCCGTGCCCTTCAGCTATCTGCTGCCCGACGGCCGCCCGGTCGGCTACGCGGTGGACCTGTGCCTCAAGCTGGCCGAGGCCGTGCGCAAGAAGCTCAAGATGAACACGCTGAGCCCGCAGTTCCTGCTGGTGACGCCGGCCAACCGCATCCAGATGGTGGCCGATGGCAAGGCCGACATGGAATGCGGCTCGACGACCAACAACGCCGAGCGCCGCGAGAAGGTCGCCTTCACCGTGCCCCACTACATCACTGGCGCGCGCTACCTCGTCAGGGCCGACAGCGGCATTACCGAGCTGGCGCAGTTCGAGGGCAAGACGCTGGTGTCCACCAAGGGCACGACGCCGCTGAAATCCATCACCCAGGCCAACAACGAACGCGCCCTGCACATCAGCATCATCGAGGCGCCCGACCATGCCAAGGCGATGGAGATGCTGGCCGCGGGCCAGGCTGACGGCTTCGTCATGGACGACGTGCTGCTCTACGGCATCGTCTCGGCCCGCCCGGACGCCGCCAGGTTCCGCGTCGTCGGCAAGTTCCTGACCATCGAGCCCCTGTCCATCGTGCTGCCCAAGGGCGACGCCGAGTTCAAGGCCATCGTCGACGACGAGATGAAGCGCCTCGTTGCCAGCCACGAGGCGCACGCGCTGTACGAGCGCTGGTTCATGAGGCCCATTCCGCCCAGGAACACGGCACTGAACCTGCCCATGAACTACCTGCTCAAGGACTTCTGGAAGTACCCCTCCGATCAAGTCCCATACTGAGCGACCCCTGACAAACCCCGAGACAACGGCTCGCACAGGGCGCGCCGAGGCCGTGACAATTTGTGCCGCAGTCCGCGTCACAGATGAGCACCGATTCCCTCGCCGAACCCATGACCCATGTCAGCCCGCGCCGGCTGGGTTCGCTGCGGCTGCGGCTGACGCTGGCGGTGCCGCTGCTGACGGCCTTCATCGTCGCGGTCTTCGAGTGGAGCCTGGGGGGCTTCGAGTCCATGCCGGAAGGCCTGGCCCGCACCGCCTGGCTGGTGCTGCTGGTCAGTGCCGCCCAGCTGCTGCTCATCGAGGCCCTGCTGCTGCGGCCGCTGCGCCGGCTGGCGGCAGGCTGCGAGGCCATGGAGTCGGCGCCCGTGCCCTTGACGCCCGAGGCCGCCGTGCCGGCGCCCGGCCTCACCGCCGAGCTGGACCGCATCGGTCACGCGATGCTGCGCGCCCGCGGCTCGCTGTGGCAGCAGGACCAGGATGCCCGCGAGTTGCGGCGCGAGCTGGCCCAGCAGCGCCATCTGCTGCAGGAGGCCCATGCAGCGTTGGAGGCCAACCAGCGCGAACTGGCCAGCCTGGCGCGCACCGACGCGTTGACCGGCATCGCCAACCAGCGCGCCTTCGACGAGGCCCTGCGCCGCGAATTCAAGCGCGCGCAGCGCCTGCGCGGCCTGCTGGCCGTGGCCGTGCTGGACCTGGACCAGTTCAAGCAGTTCAACCTCGTCCACGGCACGACTGCCGGCGACGCCGCGCTGCAGCGCGTGGCCAGCCTGCTGAACGAGCGCTTCAAGCGCGACACCGACGTCGTTGCCCGCCTGGGGGGCGAGGAGTTCGTGGCCCTGCTGCCGGGCTTCGGCATGGCCGAGGCCCAGGGCGTACTGGAGTCATTGCGTGACGAGCTGCGCGCACTGCGCCTTCCCGACGGGCAGGGCAGTCTGACGCTGAGCGTGGGCCTCGCGGCGGCCAGCCCGGCGCATCCCTATCTGAGCGCCCAGGCGCTGCTGCAGGCCGCCGACGAGGCGCTCTACATCGCCAAGCACGCCGGCCGGGACCGTCTCAGCCTGGCGGCCTGAACCTCAACGGCCGTGTTCCTGGGCGGCCAGGAGCTGCTCGTTGACGCGCCGTGCCGCGCGCAGCACCAGCGTCTCGTCGAGCTGGGCCTGGGGGGCGATCTGGCTGGCGACCTCGTCGAGCTGTTCGGGGTGGGTCAGCAGGGCCCAGGCCACCGTCGAGATCGCGGCGACGCTGCGGCGCGCGAGGCTCTCGGGCATGGTCAGCGTGGCCTGGATCTCGACGTGGTGGCGCACGCTGGCGACGGCTGCCGGGGCCAGGCCCCAGCTTTCGCACAACGCTGCGCCGAGGGCGTCATGGCTGACGCCGAAGGCCGTGCGCTCCAGCTCGACGAGCTCCGCGTCGCGCGTGGCGGCGCGCAGCATGGCCGGGTAGTGCGTCGGCGCGTGGCGGTAGAGCACGGCCTTGCCGCATTCCTCGAACAGGCCGGCCGAGTGGGCGGCCCAGGGGTCCACGCCCAGCATCTGGCCCATGCGGCCCATCAGCAGGCCGCGCTGCGAGGCACGCGTCCACACGGCTTCCAGCTCGGCTGCGGCCGGGAAGGCGGCGCGCAGGCCCATCTCGAACGTGATGGCGGCCACCTCGCGCATGCCCAGATAGGTCAGGGCCTGGTGAACGGTCTGCACGCGACCGCGCAGGCCGTAGAGGGAGGAGTTGACCGCCTTCATGACGGCCGCCGCCAGCGCCATGTCGGTCTCGACCAGGGAGGACATGGCCTGCAGGTCGATGTCCTCTGCCGCCATCAGCAGCGAGAGCTTGACCAGGACCTCGGGCTGGGTCGGGATCTCGATGTCCAGATTGCGCAGTTGAGGATCGACGGGCATGGTGAGTGGGATCGCTGGGGAATGCCTGATCGTAGTTCAGCGGAAGAAGGCGTCCCAGGCTGTTTTGAGGATGAGCGCGCCGACGACGGTGATGAAGACGCCCCGCACGAAGCCGGCGCCATGCTTGAGCGCCAGCCGCGTGCCGGCCAGGCTGCCGATGACGTTGGTGACGGCCATCACCGCCGCCACCTGCCACCAGATGTGGCCCTTGCTGACGAAGAGCGTGATCGCGAACGCATTGGTCAGCAGGTTCATCAGCTTGGCCGTGGCCGACGCGTGCAGGAAGTCGTAGCCCAGCACGCGCACGAACAGGAAGACGAAGAAGCTGCCGGTGCCGGGGCCGAAGAAGCCGTCGTAGAAGCCCACGCCGAGCGCGATGGCGCCGGCCGCCAGCGCCTCGGCGCGGCCGGCGAAGCGAGGCTTGTGCTCGCGGCCCAGGTCCTTCCTGGCCAGCGTGTAGATGAATACGGCCAGCAGCACCAGCGGCAGGGCCTTGCGCAGGCCGTCGGGGTTGACGAGGGTCAGCACCCATGCGCCCGTGAAGCTGCCGGCGCCGGCCAGTGCAGCGGCGGGCAGCAGCCGACGCCAGGGCAGCGAAACGCGCCGCACGTACTGCACGGTAGCCCAGCCCGTGCCCCAGATGGCCGCACCCTTGTTCGAGCCCATCAGCGTGGCCGGCGGCGCGTTCGGGAAGGTGCTGAACAGGGCCGGCGTCAGGATGAGCCCGCCGCCGCCCGCCACCGCGTCGATGAAGCCGGCGAGCAGGGAGGCGAGGGCGACGATGGCGAGGTCGAGCATGTCCTTGATTCCAATCCGGCGCGGCGTCGTCCATTGATCGGGCCGAGCGCCGGGCCGCTCCCAAGCCGGCCCGTCTGGCGATGTGCGAGCGGGGCAGGCCCCGCGAGCATCGCCGTCCCCTCGGGGGGCCCGACTGGGCTGCCCGCGTCCAGCGGACGCAGACCGGGCGAGGGGCCCAAAGAAAACGGCCACCAAGGGGTGCCTTGGTGGCCGGTGGGATTGTCTTCGGGGTTACGAAGCAACCTTGTGCGCTTGGCGCTTGTCTTGTCTCCTCACAACCCGCCCGGCGGTCCTGGACCAGAGCCCGGAACCGCGTCGAGTGCCGAGAATGTATTGCCCCGCGACGGTGCATGAAACTGGGGTAAGCCCGGGTTCGTCGGCTGCGAAAGGTGCAGGACGCCCCATTTGTGTGCATTCTGGCCGGAGCCGACCTGCGGTAAGAATCCGGCCATGCGCCGCTTGCTCCTTCTGCTGCCCCTCTTGATACCAGCCCTGCTCAGCGCCTGTGGAGGCGGAAGCGGAGGCAGTGGCGGTGGCACCGATGGGGGTGGTGGTGGCCTGGGCCAGACCCTGACCCTGACGTTGCCGGCCAACGGTCTGGTGCCGGCCGATCTGGCGGTCATCGTGGCCGAGGGGGATGCCCTGAGCGAGGCCGTGGGGGCGGCCTACGTGGCCGCGCGGGGCGTGCCGGCGGCCAATCTGGTCCGCGTGCGTGTCAATACCGCCAACGACGCAATCCCGGCCGCCGACTTTGCGTTGCTGAAAACCGACATCGACGCTCGGCTGCCCGCCGGCACCCAGGCCACGTTGCTGACCTGGGCCGCGCCCAGCCGGGTCGTCGGCAGCTGCAGCATGGGCATCACGAGCGCGATGGCCTTCGGTTTCGACGCCCGCTACTGCAATCCCAGCCCCGCGACCCAGCTGTGCGCCGGCACGGCGGCGTCGCCGCTTTACGACAGCGAGGTGCGCCGGCCGCAGGTCGAGGCCCAGGTGCGCCCCGCCATGCTGCTGGGCGCCGGCACGCTGGCGGCGGCCCAGGCGCTGATCGGCCGCGGCGTCGCGGCCGATGCCAGCCGACCGGCCGGCGAGGGCTGGCTGGTGCGCACGACCGATGTCGACCGCAGTGCCCGCTGGGCCGATTTCGCCAGCCTTGCGGCGGCCTGGAACGGCGCCCTGGCGCTGAATTACGTCGACAACAGCGCCGGCCCGGCCGGCGGCGACGCCTTGGCGGGCAAGAGCGGCGTGCTCTTCTACCTGACGGGCCTGGCCAGCGTCGGCAGTCTGCCCACGCTGCAGTTCCGCCCGGGCGCGCTGGCCGACACGCTGACCTCCACCGGCGGCGTCCTTCCCACCGGCGGAGGCCAGATGCCCATCACGGCCTGGCTGGAGGCGGGCGCCACGGCCAGCTACGGCACCGTCGAGGAGCCCTGCAACTTCCAGCAGAAGTTCTCGCGCGCTTCGGTGCTCGTCGACCAGTACTGGCGCGGTGCGACCGCCATCGAGGCTTACTGGAAGGCCGTGCAGTGGCCGGGCCAGGGCCTGTTCGTCGGCGAGCCCCTGGCCCAGCCCTTCCGCGACAGCCCGAGCTTCGCCATCGTGGCGGGGGAGTACCAGATCAAGACGCGAGCCCTGCGTCCCGGCAGCCGCTACAGCCTGCAGTACCTGCAGGGGGCGGCCTGGACGACGCTGGCGACGTTCACCGGCGTGCGCGGCCAGGCGCTGGACGGGCGCGCGCCGCTGCCGCCGGCTGCAGCCACGCGCATCCGCTGGCAAGGCCCCTGCCCGGACAACGCGGCGAACACCTGCACGCTGGCCCAGTCGTCATGATCGGCCCCTGAGAATGCGGGGCGGTCAAATCCCGATTGCCGCGTGCCGCCCGCCGTTGAACAGTCGCCGTCCCGCTGTACCCTGCCCCGCCATGTCCCTGCCGTCCCACCGCGCCCGCGGCTTCACGCTGCTCGAACTCCTCGTCGTCATGGTCATCATCGGCCTGCTGGCCGGTTATGTCGGGCCGAAGTTCTTCGGCCAGATCGGCAAGAGCGAGGTCAAGGCGGCGCGCGCGCAGATCGACGCGCTGACCAAGTCGCTGGACCAGTACCGCCTGGACGTCGGCCGCTACCCCAGCACCGAGCAGGGCCTGGCGGTGCTGGTCACCAAGCCGGCCGACGAGCCCAAGTGGGCCGGGCCTTACCTGTCCAAGGCGCTCCCCAAGGATCCCTGGGGCAACGACTACCAGTACCGCAGCCCCGGCGAGCATGGCGAATACGACCTGCTGAGCCTGGGCAAGGACGGCCGCCCTGGCGGCGAGGGTGAGGACGCCGACCTCACCAGCTGGTAAGCCCCATCGTGCCGCAGTTCCAGACCCGCGTGCTGCGCGCGGGCGCCGTCAGCTCGGAGCGCGTGGAGGCGCCCGACCGCGCCGCCGTGGCTGCGGTGCTCGGCGTGCCGCCGCAGCATGTGCTGGAGGTGCGCGAAGTCGCCAGCGCCGAGGCCGTGCGGCCCTGGCGGCGCAACAGCAGATTCCCGCTGCAGCTTTTCAGCCAGGAACTCGCCGTGCTGCTGGACGCCGGCATCGCGCTGCTCGAAGCCCTGAACACGCTGCGTGAGAAGGAGGGCCAGCCCGGCGTGCGCGCGGCGCTGGACGCCGTCATCGGCCAGATCGAGCAGGGCCAGCCGCTCTCGGTCGCGCTGCGCCAGCAGCCGCAGGCCTTCGACGAGCTGATCTGCGCCATCGTCGCCGCCAACGAGAAGACTGGCCAGCTCTCCACGGCCCTGGCCCAGCATGCGCGCTACCTGGCTTGGGTGGACGCGCTGCGCGCGCGCCTGGTCGCGGCCCTGGTCTACCCGTTGATGCTGCTGGGCGTGGGCGGCGCCGTCATCCTCTTCCTGCTGCTCTATGTGCTGCCGCGCTTTGCCGGCATCCTGGAGCAGACCAGCGCCGAGCTGCCCTGGGCCTCCCGCGTGCTCATCGAGTTCGGCCAGGTGGCGGGTGCGCACCCGGTCCTGGTGATCGGCGGCATCGCCGCGGTGGGCTTTGCGGTCTACGCGCTGCTGCGTCAGCCCGCCGTGCGCCAGCGCGCGCAGGCGGCCATGTGGACGCTGCCCGGCCTGGGCCCGCGGCTGCGCGTGCTGGCCCTGGCGCGGCTTTACCGGTCGCTGGCCATGCTGCTCGCTTCGGGCGTGCCGGCGCTGGCGGCGCTGAAGATCGTCGTCGACGTGGTGGCCGCGCCCTGGCGCGCCGCCGTGCAGGCGGCGGCCGCGCAGATCGAGCGCGGCGAGCGCCTGTCCGCCGCCTTCGACGCGCAGGACCTTGCTACGCCGGTCGCGCGCCGCATGCTGCGTGTGGGCGAGCGCAGCGGCGAGGTGGCCGCCATGCTGGAGCGCGCCGCCGCCTTCCACGACGAGGAAGCCGCGCGGCTGACCGATCTCCTGTCCCGCCTCGTCAACCCGGCGCTGATGCTCATCATGGGCGTGCTGATCGGCGGGATCATCGTGCTGATGTATCTGCCGATCTTCCAGCTGGTGGAGCAGGTGCAATGACGACGACGCTTGCCGACTGGCTGCCGGCCGAGCAAGGCCCCTGGCACCTCGACTTCGAGCAATGGCCGCAGGCCCAGGCCCAGCGCTGGCGCGCGGTGCTGGCCGTCGGCGCCAACAACCGCCGCGTGCTGCTCGCCGAGCGCGACGAGGACGCGATGCTGCTGCAGAGCGTGGAGGCCCGCCTGAACGCGCCGGTGGGCTGGCAGCGCGCATCGGCCGAGGCGGTGACGCATTTCCTCGGCGCCGGCGAGGCCGACTTCCGCGCGCTGTCCGACGTCGAGGATGCACTGGCCGCCGTCGAGGACCACACCGAGGAGCTGTCGGCCCTGGCCCTGTCCGAACAGGCGAGCCCGGTGGTGCGCCTGCTCAACGCGACGATCTACGACGCGCTGCAGGACACCGCCTCCGACATCCACATCGAATGCACGGCGCGCGGCGCGGCGATCCGCTTCCGGGTGGATGGCGTCATGGCCGTCGTGCGCCAGGTCGAGAGCCCGCAGGTGGCCGAGCAGCTGGTGTCGCGGCTGAAGGTCATGGCCGAGCTGGACATCGGCGAGCGCCGCCTGCCCCAGGACGGCCGCTTCAAGCTGCGCGTGCAGGGTCGCGAGATCGACTTCCGCCTCAGCGTCATGCCCAGCGTGTTCGGCGAGGACGCCGTCATCCGCATCCTGGACCGCGCGGCCATCGCCCGTGCCGGCACGCTGACGCTGGATGCCCTGGGCTTCGACGACGAGGAGCGCGCCGCCATCCGCCACCAGGCCCGCCAGCCCCACGGCATGCTGCTGGTGACCGGCCCAACCGGCTCCGGCAAGACGACCACGCTGTACGCGACGCTGGCCGAGATCCACACCGGCGCCGACAAGATCATCACCATCGAGGACCCGGTCGAGTACCAGCTCAGCGGCATCGTGCAGATCCCCGTCAACGAGAAGAAGGGCCTGACCTTCTCGCGCGGCCTGCGCTCCATCCTGCGCCACGACCCCGACCGTGTCATGGTCGGCGAGATCCGCGATGCCGAGACGGCCCAGATCGCCGTGCAGGCCGCGCTGACCGGCCACCTGGTCTTCAGCACCGTGCATGCGAACAACGCCTTCGACGTCATCGGCCGCTTCATGCACATGGGGCTGGACCTCTACAACGTCGTGTCGGCCTTGAACGCCGTGCTGGCCCAGCGCCTGGTGAGGCTGACGTGCAGGCACTGCGCGCGGCCCTTCACGCCCGATGCCGCCGCCCTGGCCAGGCACGGTGTCATCAACGGCAACTTCATGAAGGGCGAGGGCTGCGGCCATTGCCGCGGCACCGGCTACAAGGGCCGCCGCGCGGTGGCCGAGCTGCTCAAGCTCGACGACGGGCTGCGCGACCTCATCGCCGCGCGGGCGCCGATGTCCGAGATCAAGGCCGCGGCCAAGGCGCGCGGCATGAAGTCGCTGCGCGAGATGGCGCTGGCCGCCGTCTGCCGCGGCGACACCACCTTCGAGGAGCTGGAACGTGTCACCCTTGATGAGTGAACGCCTGCGCCAGCAGCTCGCCGCGCGGCTGGCCAGGCCGCGGCGCGTCTTCGTCACGCCGGGGGGCGATGAGCTCGGGGCCTGGTGCCGCGAGCTGCCCGGCACGGCCGTCGAGCTGGTCGTCAGCGCCCGCGCGCTGCACGAGCTGGTCGTCGAGCCGGGGTTGCCGCTGGCCGACCTGGACGCCGTGCAGGCCTACGCCCAGCAGCAGTTCGCCCATTACTTCGGCGCCGCGGCGCAGCGCTTCGCCATCGCGCCGTGGAAGCTGGGCGAGGCCGTCGGGGCGTCGGCCCTTCATGGGCTGGACCTGGCCGCGCTGCGCACCCAGGCCGAGGCTGCCCGCGTGCGCCTGGCCGCCGTGCGGCCGGCATGGAGCGCGTGGCTGGCTGCGCTGCCTGCGGCGACGCGCGCCGGCACCGGCCGTGTCGTCTGGCATGAAGGCGAGGTGGCAGTCGTCATCCAGCTCGACCGCGGCCGCGTCACGGGCCTGCAGTCGCGCCGCGTGCAGAGCCTGGCCGATCTCGGCGGTGATGCGCCGCTGGCCGTCGGCACGCCCGCCGACGGGCTCGCGCCCCAGCCCGGCCCCGCGACGCCGCAACCCGACTTCCTGCCGCGCAGCGGCCGATCCAAGCTGGCCTGGCCGCTGGCGGCGACAGGCGCCCTGGTGCTGGCCACGGCTGCCTGGAGCGCCATCGACAGCCATCGAGCCCTCGACGCCGCCCAGGCCGCGCGCGACCGCGTCGCCGCGCTGCGCCCGGCCGCCGCGTCCAGGCCCGCCGCACGCAGCCGCACGGAGCCCGCCGTGAACCGTGCCGCCGCCGAAGCCCGCGCGCTGCTGGCCATGCCCTGGGAGCCGCTGCTGACCCGCGTCGAGACGGCCGGTGCCGAGGCCAGGACCATTGCCTGGCTGGGTCTGGACGCCAGCGCCGGCCGCGGCGAGCTGCGGCTGGAGGGCCTGACGCCCGACAAGCTGCTGGCCCTGCAGCTGGCCGAGCAGCTGGGCACGACGCCGGGCTGGCGCCAGGTCGTGCTGTCGCGCTTCTCGGCGGCCGAGACCGGCCTCACCGGCCAGCGCTTCGAGATCAATGCCCGTGTGGCGACCGGGGGCGGCTCGTGAACCGCGCCGGCCTGATCAAATCCCTGGGCTGGCCCGGCCTGGCCGGCCTCGCGGCACTGCCGCTGGCCGTGGCCGCCATCGCGCTCGGCCAACGCTGGGATGCCCAGGCCACCCGGCTGCAGGCCGAGGCCCGCGAATTGCGCGCCAAGGCCCGGCCGGCCGCCGCCGCTGCTTCGGCGCCGATCGGCGTGCAGCAATGGCAGGCCGCGCTGCCGCCGTCCAGCGAGCGCCAGCAACGCCTGGCGGACCTGCTGGAACTTGGCATCCGCCTCGACCTGAACGGCGCGCGCACCGAGCACCGGCTGTCGACGAGCGAGGGCCTGGAGAGGCTGCGCGTGACCATGCCGGTGACCGGCAGCTACGCCCAGGTGCGCCGCCTCATCGCTGCCGCGCTGGAACATGACCCGGCCCTGAGCCTGGATGCCGTCAAGCTGCGCCGCGTCAGCCCGATGGCGACGGACGTCGATGCGGAGCTGCAGTGGTCGCTGCACGGCAGGGCTGCGCCATGACGCCGCGCCAACTCGCTCTCGGCGGCGCGCTGGCGGCAACGCTGGCCGTCACGGGCTGGGTCGCGACCCGGCCTGAGGACGACACGGCTGCCGTCGTGGTCGCGCCGGCGCGTCGCACTGCGGCCGTTGCCACGCCCGCGGGCGCTGCGCTGGCCGCCAGCAGCGCGTCTCGCCGGCCGTGGGCCGAGGCGCCAGCTGCCCAGCTCGCGGCCTGGCAGCCGCCCCCGCCGCCGCCTCCGCCGCCTGCGCCGCCTCCCATGGCGGCCGCCCCGCCTCCGCCGCCCGTCGCACCGCCCGCGCCCTACCAGATGATCGGTCGCGTCATCGAGGGCGAAGGCGCCAAGGCCGTGGAGGTCGCGTTGCTGACCGGCCCGAACAAGGCCATCAGCGCGAAGCGCGGCGACGTCATCGACGGCCAATGGCGCGTCGAGCAGGTGTCCGAGGGCGGCGTGCGCCTGACCTGGCTGCCTGCGCAGCTCCCCCAAAACATCGTCTTCAGGCCCGTCCCATGAAGCAGTTCCTCCTCATCCTCGTCAGTGCCGTGCTGCTGACCGCCTGCGCCAACCCGGCGCTGCGCGAGGCCGAAGACCTCGGCCGCAGCAATCGATGGCCGGCCGCGCTGCGCGTGCTGGATGCCGCCGTCGCCAAGGACCCCACCGACCCCCAGCTGCGCGCGGCCCAGGTGCGCGCCCGCGAGCAGGCCACGGCTCGCCTCATCCTGCAGATCGAGGCGCTGCGGGGCGCGGGTCGCTGGGACGAGGCGGCCGCCCTGCTGGGTCAACTGACCCAGGCCGATGCCCGCCACCCGCGCCTGGCCGCGCTGACGACGGAGGTGGAGCGCAGCCGCCGCCAGGACGTGCAGCTCGCCGCCGGCCGTGCCGCGCTGAAGGAGGGCCGTGTCGAGCGCGCCGACGCCGTCGCGCGCGAGATCCTGGCCGAGTCGCCCCAGCATCCCGGGGCACGCCTGCTGGCCAGCCAGGTGGCCCAGGCGCGTCCGCTGGAGTCGGCGCTAGGCGAGCTGGGCCCGGCCTTCCAGAAGCCGGTCACGCTGGAGTTCCGCGAGGCGCCGCTGCGCCAGGTGTTCGAGGCGCTGTCGCGTTCCAGCGGCGTGAACTTCGTCTTCGACAAGGATGTGCGCGCCGACGCCCGCGTGACCGTCTTCCTGCGCAGCGTGACGATGGACGAGGCCATGCGCGTCATCCTCAACACCCAGCAGCTGGACCGCAAGCTGCTCAACGAGACCTCGGTGCTGATCTTCCCGAACACGGCCGCCAAGCAGCGCGAGCACCAGGAACTGATCACCCGCACGCTCTACCTGACCAACGCCGACGTGAAGCAGGTGCAGGCCATGGTGCGCACCATCGCCAAGGTACGTGACATCCACATCGACGAGCGGCTGAACCTGCTGGTCGTGCGCGACACGCCCGAGGTGCTGCGGCTCGTCGAGAAGCTCATCGCTTCGGTGGACCTGCCCGAGCCCGAGGTGATGCTGGAAGTGGAGGTGATGGAGCTGGCCACCGACCAGGTCGATGCGCTGGGCCTGCAGTGGCCGGAGACGGTGCAGTACGGCCTGCCCGGCGCCGTCGGCCAGGTGCTGCTGAGCCAGCGCGACCAGTTCCGCGCCAGCATCGCCAACCCCGCTGTCGTCGCGACCATCCGCGGCACGGCCGGCAACTCCAACATCCTGGCCAACCCCAAGATCCGCGTGCGCAACCGCGACAAGGCCAAGGTCCACATCGGCCAGAAGCTGCCGGTGTTTACGACGACGACCAACTTCACCGGCTCGACCTCGGTGGCGGCCTCGGTGAGCTACCTCGACATCGGCCTGAAGCTCGACGTCGAGCCCACCATCCAGCTCGACAACGACGTCGTCATCAAGGTGGGCCTGGAGGTCAGCAACCTGATCCGCCAGGTCACCGGCCCGGGCGGCACGACGGCCTACGAGATCGGCACGCGCAACACCTCCACCACGTTGCGCCTGGCCGACGGCGAGACGCAGGTGCTGGCCGGCCTCATCAACGACGAGGACCGCAAGGCGGCCACCGGCATCCCCGGCCTGTCGCGCATCCCCGTGCTGGGCCGGCTGTTCGGCACGACCACCGACACGCGCAACAAGACCGAGGTGGTGCTGCTCATCACGCCGCGCGTGGTGCGCAACCTGGCGGTGCCGGATGCATCGCTGACGCGCCTGGCCAGCGGCATCGACGCCAGCCCCGGCGCCTTCAGCAGCCTGCTGCGGCGCGAGGCCAGGGTGGGGGTGGCGCCTAGCAATGCGGCCCCGGCGGCAGCGCCGTCGGCGGCGGCCTCGCCGCCCGGAGATGCCACCGTCAAGCTCGACGTGACCCCGCAGATCAGCGTTGGCGGCACGGTCTCCGTGACCTTGAAGAACGAGAGTCCGCTATCGGTCAAGGGCGAGATCGAGTACGACGTGGCGCGCTTGCAGCTGGCTCAGGCCCAGCCCGGCGCCGCGCCCGGCCGCATCCCGGTGGAGCTGTTGCCGCGAGGCGAGCGCATCTTCGTGTTCCGCGCGCTTCCCGGCGCAGGCATCACGCAGATCAACGTATCGCCCCTGCAGGCCAGCGGCTTGAACGGCGAGACGGCCTCCGTGCGCGTCGAGGGTAGCGGGCTGATCAGCATCGACGCCCCCCGCTGAAGCCAGGGTTGGACATGCGAGCGCGCGGTTTCACGCTGATCGAGATGCTGGTGGTGCTGGCCATGCTGGCAGTGCTGGCATCGGCCGCGCGGCCCCTGCTCGAGCTGTCGACGCAGCGCGCCCGCGAGACCGAACTGCGCGCCGCGTTGCGCAGCCTGCGCGGCGCCATCGACGCCTACAAGCGCGCTGCCGAGACGGGCAGCATCACGCTGGGCGCGGAGGACAGTGGCTATCCGCCAAACCTGCGCGTGCTGGTGGACGGCGTGAAGGACGCCAAGTCGGCCAACGGGCGGCGCCTGTACTTCCTGCGTCGCCTGCCGCGCGACCCTTTCGCGCCCGCCGATCTGCCGCCGGAGGAGGGCTGGGGGCTGCGCGCCCATGACAGTGCGCCGGACGAGCCGCGAGCCGGCCGCGACGTGTTCGACGTCTTCTCACGTTCGGAGCGGCGTGCCCTGGACGGCACGCGGCTGCGCGACTGGTGACCGGCCGTGCAGCGCCCTGCTTTCCCGCGTCGCCGCGGCTTCACGCTGATCGAGCTGATCGTTGTCATGGCCATCGTGGCGCTGCTCGCGTCCATCGCCGCGCCGCGCTATTTCGCCTCACTGCAGAAGAGCCGCGAAACGGCATTGCTGGCGTCGTTGAACACGATGCGGGATGCCATCGACCAGTTCGCTGCCGACAAGGGCCGTTACCCGGATTCCCTGGAGGAACTGGCGACGCTGCGCTACATCCGCGACGTTCCCGAGGACCCCATTGCCGGGGGGCGCGATGCCTGGGTGGTGGTTGCGCCGCCGGCCGAGATGCAGGCGCAGGGGCAGGTCTGGGACGTGCGCAGCGGCGCGGCGGGCCGCGCCGCCGACGGGCGCCTCTACGCGGAGTGGTGAGCTTGCGCTCGGCGGGCCCTGCATCGAACTCGGCCGGGTTCACCTACCTGGCCGTGCTCTTCTTCGTGGCCCTCACGGCGGCCGCGTTGGCGGCGCTGGGACAGGTCTGGTCGACTGCCGCCCAGCGCGAGAGGGAACTGGAGCTGGGCTGGCGGGGCGCCGAGATCGCCCGCGCCATCGCGAGCTATGCCAAGGCCACGCCGGTTCCGCCCGCCGAGTACCCGCGCGAACTGCAGGACCTGCTCGTCGACCGCCGTGGCGTGCTGCCGCGGCACCATTTGCGCCGTCTCTATCCCGACCCCTTCACGCGCGCGCCGGACTGGGTGCTGGTGCCCGAAGCGGGCCAGCCCGGCCGCTTCAGCGCCGTTCACAGTCGCTCCGAACAGCCGCTGCTGCGCGAGGTGGCGATGGAGTACGGCACGGCGCACAAGGCCTCGCAATGGCTGTTCACGGCGCGGATGCCGGCAGAGCCTGTCCTGCCGGCATCCGCGGCAGCGAGCACGTCCGCGTCAATGCCGCGCTGACAGCGCATGGCCCGCCTTTTCGTCACCCGGACTAACCCTGATTCCCCCCGTCTGCAGGGACGGGCAAGTGTGGATGGCTGTCAAGGGGCGGTTCAAGAGAATCCGCAGTTCACGCTACAAAGTGACGCAATTCGAGTTTGTACGGGCGAGCTTCTCCCGCATCGCAAGTTTGGGTTCGGCAGTTTCGTAGCAGGGCGGCCGCCGGTCGCTCGGACCCAACCCTTGGAATGTGAGCAGGACACCATGAAGAAGTATTTCCAATCGGCACTGGCCACCGCTGCAACCATGGCATGCACGCTGGCCTTCGCAGGCGGCGGCTACGTCACCTTTGATGCGGCCGCGCCCAACATCATGACCAACGGCGACCTGTTCACCGAAGGCGTAGCCGTCGTGACGACGGTGGGCCAGGGTGGCTTTGACGGGGCCATCGGCGATTTCGGCAGCTGCTTCATCGCCGTGTGCCCGGGCGGCAACTCGACCCAGTTCTACACGGCCCTCAACGATGGCGGGCTGAACATCAGGCTGGCCCAGGGCGGCCTGAGCCTGACCAGCCTGGACTTCGGTTTCGTGATGCCCCTGGACCTGCTGCTGAATTTCAGCGTCGGCCAACTGGTCGTGACCGGCTTCGACGACGCCGGTGGTTCGACCCGCATTTCCCGTGACTTCGACCTGCAGGACGCCGCCGGCAACTTCAACTTCGGCCACTGGGACTTCGGCAGCGGTTTTGCCTCGAAGTGGTTCCAGTCGGTCACCATCAGCAGCTGCCTCTACGACGGCAACAACAACTGCGTGAACCCGGCCGGCAACCAGGCCCAGTTCGCGGTCGACAACATCGGCTACCTGCCCGAGCCGGGCAGCATCGCACTGGTGGGCGTGAGCCTGGCCGGCCTGCTTGCTGCCGGCCGCCGCCGCAAGTCGATCTGACATCCAGAGCGCGTCCGATCGACGCCTCGGCCCCCCAACTGCCACAAGCAAGTCAGAGGAATCACCCCATGAAGTCCAAGAAGACGCTTACGCCGGCCTCGCTGGCGGTCATGATGCTCCTGTCCGGTGCCGCGATGACGGCCAGCGCGCAGGAAGTGCGGCGCTCCTACATCGTCCAGCTCGTCGGTGCGCCCGCCGCCAGCTACGGTGGCGAGATCACCGGCCTCGCCGCCACCAAGCCGGCACCGGGCCAGCGCCTGGATGTCAGCGCCGAGAACGTGCAGGCCTACCTGAGCTATCTCGACAAGAAGCAGTCCGACGTGCTGGCCACCATCGACCCGGCCAACGTGACGGCGCGCTACGACGTCGTCCTCAACGGCTTCGCGGCCAACCTGACGGATGCCGAAGTCCGGGCTCTGAAGAAGAACAGCGGCGTCCTCAGCATCGAAGCCGATGCAATCTACACGGTGCACACCAGCTACACGCCCACCTTCCTCGGCCTGAACCAGCCGGGTGGCCTGTGGAGCCAGCTGGGTGGCGTGGGTGCCGCCGGCGAGAACATGATCATCGCGATGGTGGACAGCGGCGTGTGGCCGGAAGACACCAGCTTCGCCGACCGGGTCGACGCCAACGGCGTGCCCACCCACAACCCCGGTGGCACGCAGGTCTATGGTCCCCCGCCGGCCAAGTGGAAGGGCATCGGCTGCCAGGTCAAGCCGGGCATCCTGGCCAGCAACTGCAACAACAAGTTGATCGGCATCCGGTCTTACACGCAGATTGCAGGCGCGAACGCCAGCGACTTCAACTCCGGCCGGGATGGCGCCGCGGAAGCCAACGGCGGCCACGGTACCCACACGCTGTCGACGGCCGGTGGCAACGCCGGCGTGGCGGCCAGCATCAACGGCATCCCCATGGGCAACATCTCCGGCATCGCGCCGCGGGCGCGCGTGGCGATGTACAAGGTGTGCTGGTCTAACACGGCCGGGAACAGCAGCTGCCCGGCCAGCAACAGCGTGTCGGCGGTCAACCAGGCCGTCAAGGATGGCGTCGACGTCATCAACTACTCCATCGGCCCGTCGGCCGGTGGCGGTGCCTTCACCGACTCGACGGAAGTTGCCTTCCTGAACGCCTCCAACGCGGGCGTGTTCGTGGCCGCCTCGGCGGGCAACTCGGGCCCGAACACCGCGCCGTCCGCCAACCTCGGTCCGTGGCATGCCACCGTCGCCGCGTCCACGCATGGCCGCACCGTCGGTGCCGTGGCCCATACCGGCGACAACGCCGACTATGTCGGCGCCTCGGTCAACCAGACCCCGGTGCCCTCGACCCCGCTGATCCGCTCGACCGACGCCGCCGTGGCGGGCGCCGACCTGAGCAAGGCCGACCTCTGCTATGGCGCCGTCGACGGCGCGGTGACGCTGGACCCGGCCAAGGTCACCGGCAAGATCGTCATCTGCACGCGCGGCACCACGGCGCGCGTCAACAAGAGCCTGGCGGTCCTGCAGGCGGGCGGTGTCGGCATGATCATGGCGGACAACGGTGTGGGCCTGGTGGCCGAAGTGCACTCGGTGCCGACCATCCACATCAATGCCGCAGACGGTGCCGCCGTCAAGGCCTACGCGACGGCCAGCGGTGCGGCCGCGGTGGCTTCCCTGGGCGTCGCCCAGACCCGCTTCGGCGACGTGCTGGCGCCGCAGATGGCCGGTTTCTCGTCGCGCGGCCCCAACGTCGCCGACAACAACATCCTCAAGCCCGACTTCACGGCACCCGGTGTCGACATCGTGGCGGCCTTCTCGCCCTCGATGACCTCGGCTGAAGTCACGGCACTGAAGGGGGGCGGCACGACGACCAAGACCAACGTCGGCATGATCTCCGGCACCTCGATGGCGAGCCCACACATCGCCGGCCTGGCTGCGCTGCTCAAGCAGGCGCACCCGACCTGGACGCCGGCCATGATCAAGTCGGCGCTGATGACGACGGCCACGGACACCTACGACGACGGTGTCAACGCCCCCCTGCCCTGGAGCGCCACGGCCAATGCCAACGGCCGTCTGCCCTGGGCCCAGGGTGCCGGCCATGTGGCGCCCAATGCCGCCACCGACCCGGGCCTGGTGTACGACGCCGGCGCGCTGGACTACGCGCGCTTCAGCTGCGGCCTGAACCTGGGCTTCTACTCGGCGGCCACCTGCACCGCGATCGGCTCGATCACGGCGCAGAACCTGAACCTGCCCTCGCTGACCGCCGCCAGCGTGCTCGGCGTGCAGACCCTGACCCGCACGGTCACCAACGTGGGCAGCACGACAAGCACCTACACGCCCAGCGTCAGCATGAGCGGCTTCACCGCCGACGTGTTGCCCGCCTCGCTGACCCTGGCGCCGGGCGCCCAGGCCAGCTTCACGGTGCGCCTGACCCGCACGACTGCGCCGCTGGACACCTGGGCCTACGGCACGCTGACCTGGTCGGACGGCGTCCACAACGTGCGCAGCCCGCTGACCGCGCGCGGCATCGCGCTGGCCGTCCCGTCGACGATCACCAGCGACGCTGCGGGCGCCAGCAAGATCTTCACGATCGGCACCGGCTTCGGCGGCGCGATGACGGTGGAGAAGGGTGGCCTGCAGGCCGCGACGCGCACGGTCGAGACGATCACCGGCAACAACACCGGCGCGGCTGCCACGATCTGCAACGCCTCGCCGACACCCACCGGCGTCAGCGTGCGCAGCGTCAGCATTCCGGCCGGCACGCTGGTGGCGCGCTTCCAGCTGTTCGATGCCGAAACCACCGGCGGCCAGCTCCCCGGCGGGCAGGACGACATCGACATCCTTGTGCTGAACTCCAGCAACGTCGCGGTTGCCGGCAGCCTGAATGGAGGCTCCAACGAGACGGCCACGATGATTCGCCCGGCGGCCGGCACGTACAAGGTCTGCACGATCTCCTACGACACGCAGAAGCGCCCCAGCACGACTTACACCATGTCCAGCTGGATCGTGACGAAGACCGACGTCGGCGGCAGCTTCAAGGTGTTGGCGCCCGCGACGGTCTATGTCGGCGGCACGGCCTCGGCGGGCATGAGCTGGTCGGGCCTGCCAGCGGGCCAGCGCTTCCTCGGCGCGGCCAGCTTCATGGTCGGTGGCACGCCACAAGGCACGACGCTGCTGGAAGTGCGCACCAACGATCCGGTGCCGGTGGGCGTCAACTCCAAGGTGGGCAGCCCCGCGGCTGACTGATGACGGGCCGGCGGCGGGCCTCGGCCTGCCGCCCCGACGCAAGCCGCAGCAAGCGATTGCTGCGGCTTTCTTGTTTGGCTCTCTCAGTCAGCCCGCGACGGCGCCGTGCCCTGGCCGCGCGGATTCAGCGTGCAGCGGCGGGCGCGGCAGCTGGCGCCGGGGTCCGTCTCCATCAGACAGATTGATGCGGCGCGGTTCGCGCGGTCATCGGCCCGGCGCTGCTCGGCATGCTGCTTCACGAGCTCGCGCAGCCGTTGCTCGTCCGTGCGCAGCGTTGACCAGGCCAGATAGCTGTCAGGTCCTCCACAGGCCCTGGCGCCGACTGCGATGGTGCGGCATTGGGCCGGGCTGTTGCAGGCCGCGTCTCCCACCAGCGCCTGGATTTGCGATGCCAGTTGCTCCGTACCTGCCGGCGACGTCTGCGCCACGGCGCAGCCCTGCAGCAAGGTCATTGCGGCCGATGCGGCCAGTGCGGCGTGCCGCAGCCCGAGTGAGGGAAGTGTCATGCGGGCATGGTCGTGCAAGCACGGGCCCGTGACAATCCCTGTGCCAATCCTTTGCCCGATGTCGCCCGATGTCACGCGTCTGCCTGTTCGTCCTGCTCTGCATCTCCCACGCCCTCGCCCCGGCCTGCCAGCCAGCGCCGTCGGACGTCGTGCAGGCGCTCAACCGCATCCGGGCGGTTGCGCGGGAATGCGGCCGCACGACGCATGGGGCGGCCGGCGCCGTCGCGTGGGACGAGCGTCTCGCCGCGTCGACCGTGGCCTACGCCGGGGAGATGGCCGCTCGCGAAGAGATCAGCCATGGCGGAGCGCATGGCGGCACGCTCCGCCAGCGTCTCAGAGCGGTGGCCTACCCCATGGCAAGTGCGGGTGAAGTGCTCGGCGGTGGGCCGGCGACGCTGGAAGAGGCACTGGAACTCTGGCTGTCGAGCGAAGGGCATTGCGAGACGCTGATGCGCCCCGAGTACATCCATGTCGGCGCAGCCTGCGTGGCGGTGCCGGGGCGCCTGCGTCACTACTGGGTGCTGCACCTGGCCGCACCGGCGGTCACGCCTCGGCCTAGATCCAGCCCAGATCGATCGCCCTGAGCACCGCCTGCGTGCGGTCGCGCACGCCCATCTTGGAGAAGATGGCCGAGCAGTGGTTCTTGATGACGCCCTCGCTGTTGCCCAGCAGGCCGGCGATCTCGGTGTTGCTGCGGCCGCTCGCGACCAGCCTCAGCACCTGTAGCTCCTTCGGGCTGAGCGGATCGGGATGGTCGGCCGCCGTGAAGGCGCGCTCGCCGCCCTTGGCCTCCATGCGGGTGGTGAGCGACGGCCGCAGCGACGTGCCGCCGGCATGCACGTCGCGCAGCGCCTGGGCCAGCGTCTCGGGGCTGATGGCCTTGAGCAGGAAGCCGCGCGCGCCGGCGCGCACGGCTTCGTCGAAGGCCGTCGTGTCGTCGAAGGTGGTCAGCAGCACGACCGGCAGGCGCAGGGCCCGCGCGGCCAGTGCGCGGATCAGGCCGATGCCGTCCAGGCGCGGCATGCGCATGTCCGACAGGATGAGGTCGGGCATGTCGTCGGCCGCGGCGGCGGACAGCCATTCCAGCGCCTCGGCGCCATCGCTGGCCTCGCCGACGACCCTGAGCTCGTCGTGCAGGGCCAGCAGCCCCTTGAGGCCTTCGCGCACCAGTTGCTGGTCTTCGACCAGCAGGATCTTGATCACACCCATCGCGGACATCTCAGCTCGATTCGAAACCCAGGGCTCACACGCGTGACGCGCATCTGCCCGCCCAGTTCGGCCATGCGCTCGGTCATGCCCGAGAGGCCATTGCCAAAGCCCTCGGCCCGGCCCGGCTGCCAGTTCGGCGCGCCGCGCCCATCATCGTCGATGCTGACGGCGATCTCGTCGCCCTGGCCGCGCAATTCGACCAGAACGCGACGCGCGCCGGCATGACGAACGCCATTGGTCACGCCTTCCTGCACGCAGCGCAGCAGCGCATGGGCCGCGCGGGGCCCCAGGTCGCGCGCGGCTTCGTCCAGCGTCAGCTCGACGCGCGTGCTGGCGATGCCCTCGGCCAGGGCCTGCAGCGCCGCGGACAGGTCGATGCGCTGAGAGCTGCGTTGCTGCGACACGGACTCGCGCACGTCAGCCAGCAGCTGGGCCGCGACGCCCTGGGCGCGGTCCAGGGCCTGGCCGGCGCCGCCCGCATCCGCGCGCGCCAGCAGCGCACCGCCCAGCTGCAGCTGCAGGTTCAGCGCCGTCAGGTGGTGGCCCATCAGGTCGTGCAGCTCGCGGGCGATCTGCATGCGCTCGCTGTAGCGCATCTGCTCGGCCAGCAGGTGCTCGCCGGACAGCTGCTCGGCCAGCAGAGCCTGCAACCAGCGGCGCTTCTCGCCTTCGGCTGCGGCCATGCGCCCCAGGCCAAAGGCCAGGCCGTGCAGGGCCAGCATGGAGGACAGCAGGCCGAACTGGTCCAGCCAGGCGGTGGCTTGCGGCGCGGCGTAGATGCCGGTGTTGAGCAGCACCTGGGCAAAGCCGAAGCCCAGGGCCAGCCGCGCCGGCAGCAGCACGGCGGCCAGCGCCGTGACCAGGAAGGGCAGGCCCGGCGTGACGCCGAAGGCCAGCAGGTCGACGAGCAGCAGCCAGGCCAGGCGCCGGTTCACGGCGACGACGGTCGTGCCCTGGCTGGCCAGCCGCCACATCAGCGCGACGAAGGCCAGCAGCAGGCCCACGCACAGCAGCAGCAGTCCGCGGTCATTGGCGCCGCCACCGGCCGCGCGCCAGACCCAGGCGACCAGGCCGTCGTAGGGCTCGGTGCGTGCACCCAGCAGCGCCGCGCCGGCGCTGACCAGCTCCATTGCGCAGACGACGAGGGCTGCCAGCCGCAGCACCACGCCGGGCTCGGCCAGGCGTGCGAGCAGGCGGTCGAGCTTGGTCATGCGGCGGGAGCCGCGGCGATGACGCCGCCCCCGAGGCAGACCTCGCCGTCATAGACGACCGCACTCTGCCCCGGCGTCACCGCCCACTGAGGCTCGGCAAAGCGCAGCGTCAGGCGGCCTCCGGCATCGAAGCCGACGCTGCAGGGCGCATCGGCCTGGCGGTAGCGCGTCTTGGCTGCCGCCGTGCCAGGGGCCGGCGCACGGCCGGCGACCCAGCTCAGGTCGTCGGCCACGAGGGACGGGCTCAGCAGCAGCGGGTGGTCGTGGCCCTGCACGACGATGAGCGTGTTGTTCGGGATGTCCTTGGCGGCAACGAACCAGGGTTCGTGCTCGCCACCGCCGCGCGGCGAGCCCTTCTCCTTCACGCCGCCGATGCCCAGGCCCTGGCGCTGGCCCAGCGTGTAGAAGGACAGGCCCACGTGTTCGCCGAGCTTGCGGCCGCGCTCGTCCTTGATGGGGCCCGGCTGGTGGGACAGGTACTTGTTCAGGAACTCGCGAAACGGCCGCTCGCCGATGAAGCAGATGCCGGTCGAGTCCTTCTTCTTCGCGTTCGGCAGGCCGATCTCGGCGGCGATGCGGCGCACTTCGGTCTTGGGCAGGTGGCCCACCGGGAACATGGCCTTGCTGATCTGCGCCTGCGTCAGCCGGTGCAGAAAATAGCTCTGGTCCTTCAGCGGATCCAGCCCCTTGAGCAGCTGGAACTCGCCGTCGACCTCGCGCACCCGCGCGTAGTGACCCGTCGCGATCTTCTCGGCGCCCAGGCGCATGGCGTGGTCGAGGAAGGCCTTGAACTTGATCTCGGCATTGCACAGCACGTCGGGGTTGGGCGTGCGGCCGGCCTGGTACTCGTGCAGAAAGCTCTCGAAGACGCGGTCCTTGTACTCGGCCGCGAAGTTGACGTGCTCGAGCTCGATGCCCAGCACGTCGGCCACCGAGGCGGCGTCCAGGAAGTCCTGGCGCGTCGAGCAGTACTCGTCGTCGTCATCGTCTTCCCAGTTCTTCATGAAGATGCCGACGACCTCGTGCCCCTGTGCTTTCAGCAGGTGGGCGGTCACGGCCGAGTCCACGCCGCCGGACAGGCCGACGACGACTCGCTGCTTTTTTTCTGCTGAACTCATGGGCGCGATTGTCCCAAACGCCCCTTCAGCCTTGGCCGAACAGGTTTTCCGCGCGCTGGTAAAGCACCCAGGAGGTGGCGATGAACTTGTCGCCACCCCGGGGGCGGTTGCCGCGGTGGGTGTGGGTGAAGCCGCCCGGCGCGATGAGCAGGCTGCCAGTGCGCGGCGCGATCTTGCGGCCCTGGTAGAGGAACTCGGTCTCGCCCTCGGCGAAGTCGTCGTTCAGGTACAGGGTCCACAGCACGGCCCGGTGCAGGGCCTCGCCCTGGTCGAGCCTGGGGTATTGCTCGCAATGCCAGTAGGGGTAGCCACCCTGGCCGGCCAGGTAGCGTTGCAGGTTGATGGCGCCGGGCCGGAAGACCTTGGCGATCAGGCCCGTCAGCAGGTCGTCGCCGAGTGCGGCGACGCTGTCGGCATCCAGCAGGGCCATGCTGCCGTCAGGCTGCTGCATCTGCAGCTTCAGCGGTGCCAGCGCGAGGTGTGCATAGCGGCGCAGATAGTGCTTGAAGCCCCGGATGACTGCGTCGTTGAGTTGGGCGCTGGCGTCGGCCCACTCGGGGTGGCGGCTGATGGCGATGTCCCAGCTGTCCTTCATGCCAATGTCGACGCCGCTGCCGGTCTCGCCGCGTTGCACGTGCGGGCTGGCCAGGAAGCGCTCAATCAATGCCTGGCAGGCGCCGGGGCTCAGGGCCTGCTCGTAGACCTCGATGAAGTCGGGTGTCGTCATGGACGCGGATTTTCAGCCCTTGACCTGGGGCGTCCGCAGAGAGGCGTGGCTGAAGACGGCCTGCAGCGGCAGCCGCCGCCCGGCCGCGTGGTCCCGCACGCACTGGAGCACCAGCGGGCTGCGGTGGCGGTGCGCGCAGGCGGCGAGCTCGGCCTCGGTCATCCACACCGTGCGGCGTATGCCTTCGTCCAGACTGCGACCGGCGATGGCCTCGCCCACCGCGCCGCAGAAGGCCAGCCGGACATAGGTGACATCCTCTAAACGTGCCGGCCGCACGAAGCGGGCCAGGTAGACGCCGAGAAAAGCCTCGGGCGTGAAGGCGCGCGCCGTTTCCTCCAGCGCCTCGCGCACGACGGCCTCCAGCGGTGTCTCACCCTGTTCCAGGTGTCCCGCCGGGTTGTTCAGCATCAGGCCCTCGGGTGTGTCTTCTTCGACCAGCAGGTAGTGGTCTTCCCGCGCAATCACCGCAGCGACAGTCACGCTGGGGCGAAACCTGTCTGTACCAGCCATGAAACTTCCTCTCGATATCCCGCACCGGGCGAGTGCATCCATTGTGTAAGCTGCGCCGCACCCCTGCCCGCAAGGAGATTCCATGCAGATCGGCGTCCCGCGCGAACGCGCGGCCGGAGAGACCCGTGTGGCTGTGACGCCAGAAACGGCGAAGAAATTGAAGGCCCAGGGCCATGTGCTGCGCGTCGAGTCCGGCGCCGGCGTCAGTGCCAGCGTCACCGACGCGGCCTATGAAGCCGTGGGCTGCGTGATCGTCGACCAGGCCGCGGCGCTGGCCAGCGAACTGGTGCTGAAGGTGCGTGCGCCGGCGGCCGACGAGCTCGCGCTGATGAAGCCGGGCACGGCCCTGGTCGGCATGCTCAACCCCTTCGACCGCGACGGCCTCGCGGCCATGGCCGGTGCAGGCCTGACCAGCTTTGCGCTGGAGGCCGCGCCGCGCACGACGCGCGCGCAGAGCATGGACGTCCTCTCAAGCCAGGCCAACATCGCCGGCTACAAGGCCGTCATGATCGCGGCCGACCGCTACCAGCGCTTCTTCCCGATGCTGATGACGGCGGCCGGCACCGTGAAGGCGGCGCGCGTCGTCATCCTGGGCGTGGGCGTGGCGGGCCTGCAGGCTATCGCCACGGCCAAGCGGCTGGGTGCCGTCATCGAGGCCAGCGACGTGCGGCCCTCGGTGAAGGAGCAGGTCGAGTCGCTGGGCGGCAAGTTCATCGACGTGCCCTACGAGACGGCCGAGGAGAAGGAGGCGGCCGAAGGTGTCGGCGGCTATGCCCGCCCCATGCCGCAGAGCTGGCTGGACCGTCAGAAGGCCGAGGTGGCCAAGCGCGTGGCCCAGGCCGACATCGTCATCACGACGGCGCTGATCCCCGGCCGCGCAGCGCCGGTGCTGGTCACCGAGGACATGGTCAAGGCCATGAAGCCGGGTTCGGTCATCGTCGACATCGCGGCCCCGGCCGGCGGCAACTGCCCGCTGACCGAGGCCGGTAGGACGGTCACCAAGCATGGCGTCGTCATCGTCGGCGAAACCAATCTGCCGGCACTGGTCGCGGCCGATGCGTCGGCGCTGTACGCCCGCAACGTGCTGGACTTTCTGAAGCTCGTCATCACCAAGGAGGGCACCTTCAACGTGCCGCTGGATGACGACATCGTCGCGGCCTGCCGCGTCACGCAAGACGGCCAGGTCACGAGGAGCTGAAGCCATGGAAATGGTCGACCACACCATCATCAATCTCATCATCTTTGTGCTGGCCATCTACGTGGGCTACCACGTCGTCTGGACGGTCACGCCCGCGCTGCACACGCCGCTGATGGCCGTGACGAACGCGATCTCGGCCATCGTCATCGTCGGCGCCATGCTGGCGGCGGCGCTGACCGAGACGCCCTTCGCCAAGGGCATGGGCGTGCTGGCCGTGGCGCTGGCGGCCGTGAACATCTTCGGCGGCTTCCTCGTCACGCGGCGGATGCTGGAGATGTTCAAGAAGAAGGACAAGAAGCCCGCCGCGAAGAAGGAGGGCCAGGCATGAGCCTCAATCTCGTCACGCTGCTCTACCTGATCGCCAGCGTCTGCTTCATCCAGTCGCTGAAGGGGCTGTCGCATCCGACAACGTCCATCCGCGGCAACCTGTTCGGCATGGTGGGCATGACCATCGCCGCCTTCACCACGGCCGCGCTCATCGTCAAGCTGGCGGGCTCTGCCGTCGGCCTGGGCTGGGTGCTGCTCGGCCTGGTCGTCGGCGGCGGCTTCGGCGCCTGGAAGGCCAAGACGGTCGAGATGACCAAGATGCCCGAGCTGGTGGCCTTCTTCCACAGCATGATCGGCCTGGCCGCGGTGGCTATCGCGGTGGCCGCGGTCTACGAGCCGGCCGCCTTCGGCATCACGCCGCCGCTGGATGCCGCGCTGGCCGGCATCGCGGCCGAGGACGGCGTCGCCGCGCGTGCGCTCGCGCCCATCCCCATGGGCAACCGGCTGGAGCTGGCGCTGGGGGCCTTCATCGGTGCCATCACCTTCACCGGCTCGGTCATCGCCTGGGGCAAGCTCTCGGGCGGTAGCAAGTTCCGCCTTTTCCAGGGCGCGCCAGTGGTGTTCAAGGGCCAGCACTGGCTCAACCTGCTGCTGGGCCTGCTGGCCCTGTGGGGCTGCGCGGTGTTCTGCCTGGCGGGCTACCACCATGCGTTCTGGATCGTCGTGGCGCTGGGTTTCGTGCTGGGCGTGACACTCATCATTCCCATCGGCGGCGCCGACATGCCGGTGGTGGTGAGCATGCTCAACAGTTATTCCGGCTGGGCCGCCGCGGGCATCGGGTTCTCGCTGAACAACCCCATGCTGATCATCTCCGGCTCGCTGGTGGGCAGCTCGGGCGCGATCCTGAGCTACATCATGTGCAAGGCGATGAACCGCTCGTTCTTCAACGTCATCCTGGGCGGCTTCGGTGGCGAGGCGGGCGGCCCGGCGGCGGGCGCGGCGCAGCAGCGCAACGTGAAGAGCGGCAGCGCCGACGACGCGGCCTTCGTCATGGGCAATGCCGAGACGGTCATCATCGTTCCCGGCTACGGCCTGGCGGTGGCGCGCGCCCAGCATGCGGTCAAGGAGCTGGCTGCCAAGCTGCACGAGAAGGGCGTGACGGTGAAGTACGCCATCCACCCGGTGGCCGGCCGCATGCCGGGCCACATGAACGTGCTGCTCGCTGAGGCCGAGGTGCCCTACGACCAGGTCTTCGAGATGGAAGACATCAACGCCGAGTTCGCCCAGGCCGACGTGGCCATCATCCTCGGCGCCAACGACGTCGTGAACCCGGCCGCGCACGTGAAGGGCAGCCCCATCTACGGCATGCCCATCCTGGAAGCCCACAAGGCCAAGACCATCATCGTCAACAAGCGCTCGATGGCAGCCGGCTATGCGGGCCTGGACAACGAGCTGTTCTACATGGACAAGACCATGATGGTCTTCGGGGACGCGAAGAAGGTGGTCGAAGACATGCTCAAGGCCGTCGAGTAGCGCGCGCCGCGCAAGGCGCTTCCTAGAGAGCGCTATCGAATCCCCTGAGCCGCTCGCTGTCAGCCTTCGGTCAGAATCGCCGCCAGTCAAGAAGAAGGAGACAAGGCATGGAGCCGATCTGGCTGAAGCATTACCCGGCCGAAGTGCCGCGCGACGTGAACACGTCGCTCTATCCCAGCCTGGTCGACCTGCTGGACACCTCGTTCAGGAAGAACGCAGCCAGCCCCGCCTATCTGATGATGGGCAAGAGCGTCAGCTTCGCGCAGGTGGACGAGGCCTCGCGCGCGCTTGCGGCTTATCTGCAAAGCCTGGGGCTGGAGAAGGGCGACCGCGTGGCGCTGATGATGCCCAATCTGTTCCAGTACCCGGTGGCCGTGGCCGCCGTGCTGCGCGCGGGCTTCGTCGTTGTCAACGTGAACCCGCTGTACACGCCGCGCGAGCTGGAGCACCAGCTCAAAGATTCCGGCGCCAAGGCCATCGTCATCATCGAGAACTTCGCCTCGGTGCTGCAGCAGGTCATCAAGAACGTGCCGACCAAGCACGTCATCCTGGCCGCGATGGGCGACATGCTGGGCCTGGTCAAGGGCAGCATCGTCAACTACGTCGTGCGCAAGGTGAAGAAGATGGTGCCGGCCTTCGAGCTGCCTGGCGCCGTGCGTTTCAACGATGCGCTGGCCAAGGGCCGCGGCCTGACCTACAAGGCGCCCAAGCTGGGCCCGGACGACATCGCCGTGCTGCAGTACACCGGCGGCACCACCGGCGTGTCCAAGGGCGCCGTGCTGCTGCACCGCAACCTGGTGGCCAACATCCTGCAGAGCGAAGCCTGGTACCAGCCGGCGCTCAAGAAGATTCCGAAGGGCGAGCAGGTCGTCACCATCTGCGCGCTGCCGCTATATCACATCTTCGGCTTCAACACGAACATGATGCTGTCCATGCACATGGGCGGCGCCAACGTGCTGATTCCGAATCCGCGCGACCTGCCGGCCGTGTTCAAGGAGCTGGCCAACCACCGCTTCCACAGCTTCCCCGCGGTCAACACGCTGTTCATGGCCATGGCCAACCACCCCGATTTCGGCACGGTGGACTGGAGCCGCCTGGTCATCTCGGTGGGCGGCGGCATGGCCGTGCAGCAGGCCACGGCCAAGCTGTGGCTGGAGAAGACCGGCTGCCCCATCGTCGAGGGCTACGGCTTGTCCGAGACCTCGCCGTCGGCCAGCTGCAACCCGACCGACAGCACCGCCTACAGCGGCACCATCGGCCTGCCCATGCCGCTGACCGAGCTCAAGCTGCTGGACGATGACGGCAACGAAGTGCCGATGGGCCAGCCCGGCGAGATCGCCATCAAGGGTCCGCAAGTCATGGCCGGCTACTGGCAGCGCCCGGACGAGACGGCCAAGGTCATGACGGCCGACGGCTTCTTCCGGACCGGCGACATCGGCACCGTCGACGAACGTGGTTATTTCAAGATCGTCGATCGCAAGAAGGACATGATCCTCGTCAGCGGCTTCAACGTGTACCCGAACGAGGTCGAGGACGTCCTCACGCAGATGCCTGGCATCCTGGAATGCGCCGCCGTTGGCGTGCCGGACAGCAAGGCCGGCGAAGCCGTGAAGGTCGTCATCGTGAAGAAAGACCCGAATGTCACCGAGGCCGACGTGCGGGCCTATTGCGAAGCCAACCTGACCGGCTACAAACGCCCCAAGATCGTTGAGTTCCGCACTGAGCTGCCCAAGACGCCCGTGGGCAAGATCCTGCGCAGGGAGTTGCGGGACAAGAGCTGAATGCTTCCTCCCGATGGCCTGCGAGCGGTGATGCCGCGCGCGGGCGAGGCCCGAGAACGTGATCGACCTGTTGCACTCCAAGACTGATGCCGGCCGCGCGGAAATCCGCGCGCGCACCCTGCCGCTGTCGCGCACCGCGCGCAATCTGCTGCTTGTGCTGGACGCCAGCAAGCCGGCCGGCGAATGGGTGCGCCTCGTCGCGGGTGCCACCGAGGCCGACTTCGTGACGCTGCGCCAGCATGGCCTGATCGCACCGCAGAACGCGGCGGGCCAGCCACTGGCACCCCCGCCTGCGCCCGCACCCGCGCCGGCCCCGACAGCGGTCCCCACGCCGGCAGCAGCGCCCGCCGCCCAGGCCCCGGCCAGCGGTTCACCGCTGCTGGACCGCGCGGCGCTCTACACCTACCTGAGCGGCGAGGCCACCAAGCTGCTCGGCCCCTTCAAGGGCTACGCTTTCGCGCTGGAGGTGGAGCGCGCCGACAGCCTGGCGGCGCTGCAGGCACTGGCGCTGCAGCTCGTCGAGCGCGTGCAGAAGGCCAAGGGCGACGCGGCCGCGGCCGCCGTGCGCGAGGCACTCGGCCTGCGCTGATCTGGGACACTGGCGGGCCGTCCCCGCCGCCAGTCCACCGCCTTGCCCCGCTTCTTCGTCGACCAGCCCCTCGTCGCCATCGATGGCGACATCGCCCTGACCCCCGGCGCGGCCCGGCATGTGCAGGTGCTGCGCCTGCAGCCTGGCGACGCGCTGACCCTCTTCGACGGCAGCGGCCCCGAATGGCAGGCCGAGGTGACGGCCATGGGGCGCAGCGAGGTGAGGGTGCGCTTGATCTCCGCCGAGCAGCCGCAGCGCGAGCTGGCGCGTGCCGTGACGCTGGCCGTGGTCATGCCCGCCAACGACCGCATGGACTTTCTCGTCGAGAAGGCGACCGAACTGGGGGCTACCGCCATCCAGCCGCTGATGAGCGAGCGCTCGGTGCTGCGCCTGAGCGGCGAGCGCGCCGACAAGAAGCGCTCGCACTGGCAGGGCGTGGCTATTGCCGCGGCAGAGCAGTGCGGGCGCACGGTGCCGCTGCGCGTCGGGCCGGTGCTGCCGTTGGCTGCCTGGCTGGCGGCGCTGGCGGATCACGCCGACGAATGGCGCGGGCTGCTGAGTCCGCGCGCAGCCCTGCCGCTGGCCCCCTTCCCGCAGCAGCGGGCGCTCTTTCTCAGCGGCCCCGAAGGCGGCCTGAGCGACGCCGAGGAGGATGCGGCCCGCGCCCGCGGCTTCGCGTCCGTCACGCTGGGCCCGCGCGTGCTGCGCGCCGACACGGCACCGCTGGCCGTGATGTCCTGGCTCGCCTTGTCGTGAACAGGAAACTGGCCCTGCTGGTGCTGGCCCAGGGACTCTTCCTCACCAACAACATCTGCTTCATGGCCATCAATGGCCTCGTCGGCCTGGCATTGGCTCCGCGGCCGTGGATGGCGACGCTGCCGATCTGCGCCTACGTGGCCGGTGGTGCGCTGATGGCACGCCTCGTGGGGCGGCACCAGCTGCGCTTCGGGCGGCGGCGCGGCTTCCAGATCGGCCTGCTCGTCGCCGTGGCGAGCTGCGCGATCGCGCTGTGGAGCGTGACCCACCAGCAGTTCTGGGGCGTCGTCCTGGCCACGCTCATCGCCGGCTACTACAACGCCGGCGCAGCGCTCTACCGTTTCGCGGCAACCGAGCTCGTCGCGCCCGAACGGCGCGAGGCCGCCATTTCCTGGGTGCTGGCCGGTGGCTGCCTGGGCGCGGTGCTCGGGCCGTGGGTGGCCGGCGTCAGCAAGAACCTGCTCGTGGCGCCTTTTGCCGGCGCCTATCTGCTGCTGATGGTCGTCGCGCTGGCCGGCCTGTTGCTGATCTCGCTGATCGACTTCCCCGCGCTGGCCCGGCCCGCGCCAGGTGCGGGCGGCCGCAGCAGCGCGGAGCTTGCGCGTCAGCCGGTCTTCCTCGTGGCGCTGGCGGCGAGTGCGCTCGGCTATGGCGTCATGAACCTGCTGATGGCGGCCACGCCCATCGCCATGGGGCAGTGCGGTCTGCCCTTTGCCGACGCCGGCATGGTGCTGCAATGGCATGTGCTGGGCATGTTCGTGCCGAGCTTCTTCACGGGGGCGCTCATCAAGCGCTTCGGCGTGCTGCGCGTCATGGCGGTGGGCGTGCTGCTCAACCTGGGCTGCGTCGCCTTCGCGCTGGCGGGGCAGGACCTGGAACATTTTCTCGGCGCCCTGCTGTTGCTGGGCGTGGGCTGGAACTTCCTCTACATCGGCGGCACGACGCTGTTTACCCGGGCCTACCGCCCCGAGGAGAAGACGCGCGCGCAAGGGCTGCTGGACACCGGCGTCTACGCGACGATGACGCTGACCTCGTTCTCCTCGGGCGCGCTGGTCACGACGGGCGGCTGGCAGTGGATGAACTGGGCCAGCCTGGTGCCGATCGCGCTGTGCGCGGCGGCACTCGCGGGCCTGGCGCTGTATCAGCGCCGGTCGTGCTGAAGGTATTCGGCCGCCATCTGCTGGCCGACCAGATCGAGCTTCAGCCGCAGCAGCGCCTTGAGGTCCAGGTCGCGCTGCGTGACGAACAGCGGCGCGCCAATGCGCAGCCCGACGATGGCGCCGCCGTCGCCCAGCGTGGGCAGCAGCGGGTAGACGCGCAGCCGCACGATCAGCGTGTCCTGCTCGTCGGCAAAGACGGTGGTCTCGGCCAGCGTGGCGCAGCGCAGGCGGTCGGCTTCCTGCAGCAGCGCAATGCCGGCGGTCTCGGGGTCGACCTGCACGGCGGAAGCCGTCATCGGGAAGACGCGCCGGCCCTCGGTGTCCAGCGCATTGGCCACGGCGGCGTTGAAGCGCTGGTTCAGGTCGTCCCAGTCGGGGCCGCCCCGCAGCGGCGGGTTGCGGCCCTGGCCGAAGACCAGCGTGCAGGGTTCGGCCTGAGCGGCGGCCGCGGCCAGCGCCAGCAGCGCGGCGGCGATCAGCTCACGCGGGCGCATCGCCTTCGCCGACCTTGCGCGCCGAGCCCTTGACGAGGTCGAAGCGGAACAGCCGGCACTCGATGGGACCGTTCCACATCGGCACGCGGCGCGATTCCTTCAGCCGCATCCGGCTCGGCAGCTTCATGTCGGGGCTGAGCATCCAGGCCGTCCAGCCGGCCGGGTTCTCGGTGTACTGGCGCTTCCAGTGCGCGGCCAGGCGCGGGAAAAAGTCGTCGCCGGCGTCGCGCTCCTCGCTGCCGCCGGCATCGCGCGACATCGCCGCCTTGCCGCGCACCTCGATGCGCTCTCCATAGGGCGGGTTCATGACGATGACGCCGGCCATGCCCTCGGGCAGCTGCGGTGCCGGGCGTTCGAGCGCATCGCCGCCGTTGAACTGGATGTATTGCGCCACGCCCGCGCGCTCGGCATTGCGGCGCGCGAAGTCGACCATGCGGAAGGCCACGTCGCTGGCGTAAATGGGCACGGCGGGCGGGTGGATGCGCGCGCGGGCGGCCTGGGCCATCTCGCCCCAGGCCTGCTTCATGGCGCCGGTGGAGAACGGCAGCTGGTGCTCGAAGGCGAAGCGGCGCTGCAGGCCGGGCGCCGAGTCGCAGGCGATCAGCGCGGCCTCGATGGGAATGGTGCCGGAGCCGCAGCAGGGGTCGTGCAGCGCGCTGTCGCCGCGCCAGCCGGCGGCGGCCAGCATCGCGGCGGCCAGCGTCTCCTTCAGCGGTGCGTCGCCCTTGTCGATGCGCCAGCCGCGCTTGAAGAGGGGCTCGCCCGAGGTGTCCACGTAGATGGCCGCGCGCTCGGGGCCCACGTGCAGCACGACGGGCAGGTCGGGGCGCTGCGTGTCCACGCTGGGGCGCTCGCCGGTGTGTTCGCGCAGCTGGTCGCAGATGGCGTCCTTGATGCGCAGCGCGGCGAAGTTCAGGCTCTTCAGTGGCGAGCGCTGGGCCGTGGTGTCGATGCGCAGCGTGTGCTTCGGCGTCAGCCAGTCGCGCCAGTCGACGCGACGGGCCAGCGAGTAGAGGTCGTCCTCGTGGCGGTATGGGCCTTCGATGATCTCGACCAGCACGCGCTGGGCCAGCCGGCTTTCGAGGTTGATGCGCATGACGTCCTCGGCCGTGCCGAGCAGGCCGCAGCCGCCGCGCAGGGCCTCGACCTTGCTGCGCACGCCGGGCGGCAGGAAGCGCTTGAGCTCCTCCTCCAGCAGCGGTTCGACGCCACCGGGGCAGGACACGAAGAGGGATAACTTGTTGGGCAGGCTCACGGGCGTGATTGTCGCCGGCCCTACACTGGACAGCGTTGTCCAAGACCTGTGCGAGCCATGAAGCGAATCGTCCTGACCCTGGCCTTCCTGTTCGGCGCCCTGCAGGCGCAGGCTGCCGACTCCGTGCCGGCCTATCCTGCGCACACGATTCCCAGCACCCAGCACCCAGCTGCGCGCGCTGCCCAGGAACGCCGATGGCCGCACCTACCAGCTGCACATCCACCTGCCGGGATCGTTCGCCAAGGAGCCCAAGCGGCGCTACCCGGTGCTGTACGTGACCGACGGGTATTGGGACTTCGCCACCGTCGTCGCGTCGTACAACAACCTGAACTACGACAAGGTCGTGCCCGAGTTCATCATCGTGGGCCTGGGCTATGCGGGTGACAACCTGGACTACGGCGAGCTGCGTGGCTGGGAGCTGTCGCCGGTGAAGCTGGCGCCGCTGGCGTTTGGCACCGGCCATGCCGACAAGTTCATCGCGTCGCTGGAGAAGGACATCTTCCCGCTGGTGGAGCGCGACTACCGCGCCGACCCGGCGCAGCGCTACCTCGCCGGCAGCTCGCTGGGCGGGCTGTTCACACTGCATGCGATGTATGCCAGGCCCGAGCTGTTCAGGGGCTACATCGCCGCCAGCCCGGCCGTGGTGGTGGGCGGCGACTGGATCATCGGCCAAGCCAGGGCCTATGCCGCCACCGGCAAGCCCATCAAGGCGCGGCTTTATGTGACGGGGGCCGAATACGAGTGGCCCGGCTTCCTGGCCGGCATCAGGCGTTACCAGGCGCTGCTGCCGGAGTTGAAACATCCGGAGCTCGTGTTCCAGAACCGCACCATCGATGGTGAGCGGCATGCCGGCACCAAGGCCGAGAGCTACTCGCGCGGCATGCGCTTTGTCTTCGAGCCGCTGGCACCGGAGAAGGGCCCATCGACGGACTGAGGGCCGCCGGCAGCAGCCGGCGGCCTCCACGCGCTTACTGGCGCACGAAGTCCAGCAGGTCCTGGTTGAGGCGGTCCTTGTGCGTGTCGGTGATGCCGTGCGGGCCGCCGGCGTACTCGATCAGGCGCGCACCCTTGACCAGCCTGGCCGTGGCGCGGCCGGTGGTCTCGATGGGGACGACCTGGTCATCGGCGCCGTGGATGACCAGCGTCGGCACGTTGAACTTCTTCAGGTCGTCACGGAAGTCCGAATGGAAGAAGGCGTCGATGCTGTCGTAGGTCGCCTTGGCGCCGGCCTGCATGCCCTGGGCGAAGAAGCTGTCCACGAGGCCGCTGGAGGGCTTGGCACCCGGGCGGTTGAAGCCGAAGAAGGGGCCGCTGGCGATGTCCTTGTAGAGCTGCGCGCGGTTGTCGAGCGACGCCTTGCGCAGGCCGTCGAAGACGGCCGCGGGCACGCCCTCGGGGTGGGTGGGCGTCTGGCCCATGATGGGCGTCACGGCACTCACCAGCACGACCTTGGCAACCCGTGCCGTGCCGTGCCGGCCGATGTAGCGGGCCACCTCGCCGCCGCCGGTGGAGAAGCCCACGAGAGTGGCGTGCTTCACGTCCAGCGCCGCCAGCACGGCGCCGAGGTCGTCGGCGTACTGATCCATGTTGTTGCCGGTCCAGGGCTGGCCCGAGCGACCGTGGCCGCGGCGGTCATGGGCGATGACGCGGTAGCCGCGCTCGGCCAGGAACTGCATCTGCGACTCCCAACTGTCCGCGTTCAGCGGCCAGCCATGGCTGAAGACGACGACCGGGCCGTCCTTGGGGCCCCAGTCCTTCACGTACAGCGGCGTGCCGTCGCTGGCGGCGACGAAGGGGCTGGCGACGACGGCGGCCGGGGCGGCCGAGGCCGTGGTCTGGACGGCCATGCCCCCGAGGGCGATGGCTGCGGCGAGGGCGATGCGGGCGAGAGCGTTCATGTTGGAACTCCTGGGGTGACGGGGCTGTCTTGCGACAGGACGAACTGTGCCGGCCTGCCCCGTACCTGATATGCCGTAAAGTACGTTTAACTTTGCAATCCGTACTGATCGTGGCCGATCGACTTGCCGCTCTCTTTGCTCACTTCGCCGTGCGGGCCGAAACCTTCCAGGTTGGCCCGCTGTGCGGTGTCAACAGTCTGGAGCCCCAGGCGGGGCGTGGTCAGCTGCATCTGATCCGCGAGGGTGGCGTCGAGGTCCACCATGGCAGCGCCGAGCCGCTGCGCATCGCGGAGCCCAGCCTGCTGCTCTACCCGCGTCCGCTGTCGCACCGCTTCGTGACGGACCCGAGCTGCGGCGCGCAGTTCCTGTGCGCCCACATGGCGTTCGAGGGCGGCGCCAGCCATCCCATCGCGGCGGCGCTGCCGGCCTGGATCTGCCTGCCCCTGTCCACGGTGCCCAGCTGCGGGCCGGTGCTGGCCCAGCTGTTCGCCGAGGCCGAGGCCACCCACTGCGGGCGCCAGCTGATGCTGAACCGGCTGTTCGAGGTGCTGATGATCTGGGTCATCCGCGAGCTGATGGCCCAGGGGCGGGTCGAATCGGGCATGCTGGCCGGGCTGTCCCATCCCAAGCTGCGCGGCGCGCTTGTGGCGATGCACGATGCGCCTCGGCGTGACTGGCCGCTGGAGGAACTGGCGGCGGCGGCAGGCATGTCGCGCACGGTGTTCGCCAACAGCTTTCGCGACGTGGTGGGCTGCACGCCCGGCGTCTACCTGCAGCGCTGGCGCATCGGCCTGGCGCAGAAGGCGCTGCGCGAGGGGCGGGCGCTCAAGCACATCGCCGCGGAGGTGGGCTATGGCGGCGAGGCTGCGCTGTCGCGCGCCTTCCGTGCGCACACGGGGCTGTCGCCGCGGGAATGGCGCAAGGCGGAGGTGGTCCTGGCTTGAGGCGCCCTACAGCGCCTTGCGCAGATTCGCCGGCGCGATCTTCATCGCCTCGCGGTACTTGGCCACCGTGCGCCGCGCGCACTGGATGCCTTGCTCTTCCAGCATGGCCGCAAGCGCGCTGTCGGACAACGGCTTCTTGATGTCCTCGGCCGCGACGAACTGCTTGATGAGCGCACGCACCGCCGTGCTGGAGGCCTCGCCGCCGGCCTCGGTGCTCAGCCCCGAGCCGAAGAAATACTTCAGCTCGAAGGTGCCCCAGCTCGTGGCCATGTACTTGGCCGTCGTCACGCGCGAGATGGTGGATTCGTGCAGACCCAGCTCGTCGGCGATCTCGCGCAGCACCAGCGGCTTCATGGCCAGCTCGCCATGCGTGAAGAAGCCGCGCTGGCGCTCCACGATGGCCTGGCTGACGCGCAGGATGGTGTCAAAGCGCTGCTGGATGTTCTTGATGAACCAGCGTGCCTCCTGCAGCTGGCCGCCCAGCGGCGAGTTGCTGATGCCGCCGCGCGTGGCGCGCAGCGCGTTGGCGTAGAGCTCGTTGATGCGCAGCTTGGGTGCCACCTCGGGGTTGAGCATGACGCGGAACTCGCGGCCCACCTTGCGCACGATGACGTCGGGCACGATGGCCGCCGCCGCGCCCTGCGCGAAGCGCCGGCCGGGCTTGGGTTCGAGCTGGGTGATCAGCGCCTGCGCCTCGCGCAGCAGCGCCTCGTCGGCGCCGGTCTCGGCCATCAGCCGCCGCATGTCGCGCCGGGCCAGCAGCTCCAGGTGGCGCTTGCAGATCAGCATGGCGATGACCTGGGCCGGACTCTTGGGCTGGGCGCGCAGCTGCAGCGCCAGGCACTCGGACAGGTCGTGCGCACCGATGCCGGCGGGCTCCAGGCTCTGCAGCAGGTGCAGCGCGAAGCGCAGCCGGTCCAGCAATTCCTCGCGCTCCTCGTCGTCCTCGGCGAACGCGGCGGCGATCTCCTCCAGCGTGTCTTCGAGGTAGCCGTCCTCGTTCAGCGACTCGATGAGCACCTGCATGACGGCGCGGTCCTCGGCCGACAGGTGGTGGCCGGCCAGTTGCTGGGCGAGGTGCTCGGCCAGCGTGGCTTCTGCCGACTCCTGGCTCTCGCGCTCGCCGTCGTCCTCGCCGCTGCCGCTGCCGCTGCCGCTGCTGGCGGGCAGCTCACGGATGCCGTCGAAGTCGTCGCGTTCGGTGCCGTTCTCCCAGTCCTCGCGCTCCGTGCCGCCGAAGTCTTCGCCGCTGAGCTCCGGCGCCTCGGCCTCGCCGCCGTCGGTGGCGGTGTCGTTGCTGCCGGCCTCGGCCGGCGCGTTGGCGGCCAGCTCGGGGGTGCTGACGGTGAACTCCTCCTCCGTTTCGAGCAACGGGTTGGTCGCCAGCATCTGCTCGACTTCCTGGTGCAGCTCCAGCGTGGAGAGCTGCAACAGACGGATGGATTGCTGCAGCTGGGGCGTCAGCGCGAGATGCTGACTCAGGCGAACCTGGAGCGTCTGTTTCATCGCGCCGGCTTCCGCTACATCCGGAAGTGTTCGCCGAGATAGACCTTGCGCACGTCCGCGTTGGCCACGATCTCGTCCGGCGTGCCTTCGGCCAGCACGGCGCCCTCGCTGATGATGTAGGCGCGGTCGCAGATGCCCAGCGTCTCGCGGACGTTGTGGTCCGTGATCAGCACGCCGATGCCGCGGCTCTTCAGGAAGCCGATGATGCGCTGGATCTCCAGCACCGCGATGGGGTCGACGCCGGCGAAGGGCTCGTCCAGCAGGATGAAGCGCGGCTGCGTGGCCAGGGCCCGGGCGATCTCCACGCGGCGGCGCTCGCCGCCGGACAGCGCAGGCGCAGGACTGTCGCGCAGGCCCTCGATGGAGAGGTCGTGCAGCAGGCCGTTCAGCAGCTCGTCGATGCGTCCCTTCGAGAGGCTGCGGCCGTCGTCGTCCTGCTGCAGCTCCAGCACGGCGCGGATGTTCTGCTCGACGGTCAGCTTGCGGAAGATGGAGGCTTCCTGCGGCAGATAGCTCAGGCCCAGGCGGGCGCGCGAGTGGATGGGCAGGCGCTGCACCTCGGCGCCGTCGATGCGGATGACGCCGGCGTCCGAGCGCACCAGGCCCACGATCATGTAGAAGCTCGTCGTCTTGCCGGCGCCGTTGGGGCCGAGCAGGCCGACGACTTCGCCGCAGTCCACGCGCACATGCACGTCCTTGACGACGCGGCGCACGCCGTAGCTCTTGGCCAGGCCCTCGGCTTCGAGGCGGCTGCCGCAGGCCGCCGGGGCGCTCACGGAAGCGTCGGCCATCACGAAGGCTTGCCCGGCTGCAGCGTCGTCGACGGCTTCAGCGGCAGGGGCGCGGCGGCCGGCGCGGAGGCCGCCTCATCGCCCGGCTGCACGCGCGGCATCATGACGATGCGGGTGCGGCCGTTGGGGTTGGGCGAGGCGCTGCCGCCCTCCAGCGTGAAGACCTCGGTGCGGCTGTCGTAGACGATGACGGCACCCGTCACTTCCTCGGCCACGGCCGTGCCGCGCAGGCGGCGCACGGTGGCGTTGCCGATGAAGCGCACGGTCTCGCTCTTGGTGTCGTATTCGAGCTGGTCGGCGACCCCGTCGATGGCCTCGCCGGGCACGTCGCGCGCCTGGCGGAAGCTGACCGGCTGGCCGGCCATGCCGCTGGCAAAGGCCTGGTGGTAGCCGTCGCGCGTCTCGCGCACGTCCACCTTCTCGGCGCGCAGCAACAGGCTGCCCTTGGTGATGATGACGTTGCCCACCAGCTCGGTGCGCTGGTTCACGCCGTCCAGCCGGCCCTGCTTCTCGGCCGTGAAGACCATGGGCTTGAGCCGGTCGGCCTTCTCTGCCTGCGCGGCAGGCAGAGCGAGCGCCAGGGCGAGCACGGGGGCGAGCGGGATCAGGTGGCGATGCATGGCGGCACGGAAGTTGCAGGCCATTCTAGGGGCCTGCTGCCGTCATCAGCCTTTCCGGAGCGGCAAGCGTGTCAGGAAAAGCGCGTCAGCCCTTGCCGCCGCGGGCCTGCTTGACAAGAAAGTCCGCCACGGCCAGCGCTTGCTGGCCTTGTGCGGCCTCGCTCTGGCCCGGCGTGCCGGCCATGCCGGGACCGGTGCGCCAGCGTCCGCCCACCACGAGGGCGGGTACCGTGTCCACACCGGCGGCCTCGGCGAGCTTCAGGCCCTGCGCCATCTTGGTCTGCACGCCGAAGGAGCCGAAGGCCTGCCTGAACTTCGTCGTGTCCACGCCCAGCTGGCCGACGAGGGCGACGACGCCGGCCTCGTCATTGGCTTCGACGCCGGCGCGGTGGAAGGCATTGAAGATGCCGCTGTGCACCTGCGGACTCAGCGCGCCCATGGCCTCCAGCGCGTAGAACATGCGCTGGTGCAGCTTGAGCATCAGCTGCTGGCCCACCGGCACGCGGCGAAAGCTCACGTCGGCCGGCAGCCGGTGCACCCAGGCCTCCAGCAGCGGGTCGAAGGCGTTGCAGTGCGGGCACTTGTAGAAGAAGAACTCGACGACGTCGATCTTGCCCGGCGCGCCGGCCAGCGTCTGGCCCAGGCGGGCGTAGTGCCGGCCTTCGACCGGGCCGCCCTGGGCCAGGGCCGCGGTGCCGAAGCCGGCTGCGATCAGCGCCGCCGTGGCGTCGCGGCGGTTCATGCCTTGTTGCGCGCGCGCTGGATCAGGAAGTCGGTGATCTGAAGCGCCTTCGCGCCCAGCTCCAGCTCGGGCAGGCGCTGGCCGGCGCCTGCCTGGCTGGGCGAGGTCAGGAAGCGGCCGGCGATGCCAATGCTGGGCACGCCGTCGATGCGGTAGGCCTCGGACAGCTTCTCGGCCTGCTGGCATTTGGTGACCACGCCGAAGGAGTTGTAGGCCTCCTGGTACTTGACCGGGTCGATGCCCAGCGGGCCGAGGAACTTGGCCTGGCTCTTGGCGTCGTCCAGGGCCTGGCCTTGCTGGTGCATGGCATTGAAGATGGCCTGGCGGGTCGCGGCTTCCTTGCCCAGGGCTTCCAGCGCATAGAACATGCGCTGGTGGATCTTGACGTTGGCACGGAAGGCCACGTGCACCTTGCGGAAGGCCACGTCGGCCGGCAACTGCTTGACCCAGGCCTCGATGGCGGGCTCGAAGGCATAGCAGTGCGGACAGCCGTACCAGAAGAACTCGACGACCTCGATCTTGCCGGGTGTCGTCGGCAGCGCCGGGTTGAGCACCGCGTAGTGGCGGCCCTCGACAGGGCCGCCCTGGGCGAGGGCGTTGCCGGCAGCGCCGGCAAGGGGAGCGGAGGCGAGCAGGGCAGAGAAATCGCGGCGCTTCATGGCGGCAGTCATCCTTCAGACGGTAATGCGGTCAGCGTTGTACACGAACGAGATTGGCCTCGAAGCCGGCACCCTCAATCTTGCGCTGCAGATCCTCGGCGGCTTCGCGGGTGTCGTTGGGGCCCAGGCGCACGCGGAAGACGGTGCGGCCGTTCTGCTCGCGCTCCATGACCTTGGCCGTGAAGCCCTGGATGGCCAGCTTGGCCTTCTGGGCCTCGGCCTCCTCGGGGCGCGTGAAGGCGCCGGCCTGCACGAAGTAGACATAGGCGTCGGCGGCGGCGGCCGGTGTCGGTGCGGACGCAGCCGGCGCCTCGGCCTTGGCGGCCGGCTTGGGCAGGGGCAGGATGGCGGCAGCGCTGGCGCTGGGGGCGGCGTTGCCCGGCGGCGTGCTCTGCGTTTGGGGGGGCGTGGCCGCCGGCGCGTTGACGACGCCGCTGGCGCTGCGTGCGGCCTTGCCGGCCAGCGGCGCGTTCGGATCCCAGTTCCTGTTGCGCTCGGCCTCCTGGGCGTCCTGCTCGGCGGTGCGCTGCGGCACCTTGTTCACGAAGGGGATGGGCACCTTGGTGATGTAGAGGGCCACGCCGAGGGCGACGGCCAGGCCGACGAGCAGGCCGACGATCAGGCCGAGGACGAAGCCGCCTTTCTGGTTCTTCTGGCCGGCGGGTTTGGAGGCAGCAGTCATTCGTTCTCCGGGCTTTCGGACGGGGTTTCAGCAGTGTCGCGGCTCATCTGCTCGGGCGCGCTGACGCCCAGCATGCCCAGCGCGTTGGCCAGCACCTGGCGGGTCGCGGCCAGCAGTGCCACGCGGGCGCGGCTCAGCTCGGGCGCCTGATCCAGTACGCGCTCGGCGGCGTAGTAGGAGTGGTAGGCGCCGGCCAGGTCGCGGGCGTAGAAGGCCACGTCGTGCGGCGCGATGCCGCTGGCGGCGCCGGTCAGCATGTCGGGATAGGCGGCGAGCTTGAGCATCAGCGCCTCTTCCGTCGGGGCGGTCAGCAGGCCGAGGTCGGCGCCGGCGATCGAGGCCAGGTCGCCGCCCCACTTGCGGATCACCGAGCAGATGCGCGCATGGGCGTACTGCACGTAGAACACCGGGTTCTCGTCGTTCTGCTTCAGGGCCAGGTCGATGTCGAAGACGAACTCGGTGTCGGCCTTGCGGCTGATCAGGAAGAAGCGCACCGCGTCGCGGCTGGTCCAGTCGATCAGGTCGCGCAGCGTCACGTAGCTGCCGGCGCGCTTGGAGATCTTGACCTCCTCGCCGCCCTTCATCACCGTGACCATCTTGTGCAGCACGTAGTCGGGGAAGCCCTGCGGGATACCCAGGTTCACCGCCTGCAGGCCGGCGCGCACGCGGGCGATGGTGCCGTGGTGGTCGGTGCCCTGGATGTTGATGCACTGCGTGTAGCCGCGCTCGAACTTGTTGATGTGGTAGGCCACGTCGGGCACGAAGTAGGTGTAGCCGCCCTCGGACTTGCGCATCACGCGGTCCTTGTCGTCACCGTAGTCGGTGGTGCGCAGCCACAGCGCGCCGCCGTCCTCGTAGGTCTTGCCGCTTGCGACGATGCGCTCGACTGTCTTCTCCAGCTGGCCGCCCTTGTAGACGCTGGTCTCCAGGAAGTAGCTGTCGAATTTCAGGCCGAAGGCCTGCAGGTCCAGGTCCTGCTCGTGGCGCAGATAGGCCACGGCGAACTGGCGGATGCTGTCGAGGTCGTTCACGTCGCCCGAAGCGGTGAACTCGCGGTCGTCGGCCTTGACCGTTTCCTTGGCGACGAATGCGTCGGCGATGTCCTGGATGTAGTCGCCGTTGTAGGCCGACTCGGGCCATTCGGCGTCGCCGGGCTTGAAGCCCTTCAGCCGCATCTGCGTGGAGTTGGCCAGCGTGGCGATCTGCACGCCGGCGTCGTTGTAATAGAACTCGCGTGTGACCTGGTGGCCCTGGCTCTGGAACACCGAGCACAGCGAATCGCCCAGCGCGGCCTGGCGGGCGTGGCCCACGTGCAGGGGTCCGGTCGGGTTGGCCGACACGAACTCGATCATCACGTGCTTGCCGGTGGGCGCGCGGTGGCCGAACTTGTTGCCCGCCGCCAGCACTTCGCCGACGACGGCCTGCTTGGCCTCGGGCTTCAGGCGGATGTTGATGAAGCCGGGACCGGCGATTTCCAGCGCCTGCACCCATTGCTGGAAGGCGGGCTTGGCCTGCAGCGCGGCGATCAGTCGGGTGGCCAGTTCGCGCGGGTTGGCCTTGAGCGGCTTGGCCAGCTGCATGGCGGCCGTGCAGGCGAAGTCGCCATGGGCGGCCTGCTTGGGGGATTCGAAGGCGGCCACGGCGTTCGAGCCGGGGGCGATTTCCTGGAGGGAGTCGGCGAGTGCGGCGAGCAGCGCCTGCTTGGCTTGGATCATGGGGGCGATTTTAGGAGGCGGGCCTCGTCCAGCCAGAACGCACGGGCGCGGCTCCCGGCTGACTCAGTCGGCCGGGGCCTCGTGACAGGCCACGCAGAGCTTGTTGCCGTCGGGGTCGCGGAAGTAGGCGCCGTAGTAGTTCGGGTGGTAGTGCGGCCGCAGCCCCGGCGGGCCTTCGCAGCGGCCGCCGTGGGCCAGGGCCAGCGCATGAGCCTGGTCCACCAGCGCGCGGCTGGCGGCCAGCAGCGCCACCATCTGGCCGTTGCCCGGGGTGTGTTCCCCCTCGAAGGGCCGGCCCAGCACCAGCAGCGGGCGCGGCCCGGGCGTGCTCTGCCAGCCTGCCCAGCCGCCGGCCGGGTCGCAGAAGCGCTCGGGCACGCCCAGCAGCGCCAGCAACGGCCGGTAGAAGACCAGAGCGCGATCGAAGTCACGGGTGCCGATGTAGATGTGCGAGAACAAGGGACAGGCCTCCTCGGAGCGGCCCGTATCATGCCCCGCGTGAGTGCCATCGCAGACGACCTGCCCTCCCATATCGGCCGTTACCAGGTGCTCAAGCGCCTGGGCGAGGGCGCGACCAGCGACGTCTTCCTGGCCCGCGACCCCTTCCAGGGCATGGACGTGGCCATCAAGCGCATGCGCGCCTGGGCGCCGCCGGCCGATGCGCCGAGCAGCGACTTCAGCAACCGCTTCTTCAGCGCCGAGGCGGCCCTGGCCGGGCGGCTGCACCACCCGAACGTCGTCGCCATCGTCGACGCGGTGTCGGAAGACGCCTCGCCCTACCTCGTCATGGAGTACGTGCCCGGCGTCACGCTGAAGCACTTCTGCCGCACCGATCGCCTGCTGCCGCTGGACCAGATCGTTGAACTCGGCTTCAAGTGCGCGATGGCCCTGAGCTATGTCTACCGCCAGGGCGTCATCCACCGCGACGTGAAGCCGGCCAATCTGCTGGCCGTGCTGGACCCCGGCGGCCAGGTTGTCGACGTCAAGGTCAGCGACTTCGGTTCGGCGCTCAACCTGAATGCCGACGCGACGCAGATCCACCGCGTTGGCTCGCTGGCCTACATGCCGCCCGAGCAGATCGAGGGCGGTGACGTGGACTGCCGGGCCGACATCTACGCGCTGGGTGCAGTGCTCTACCACCTGATCAGTGGCCGCCCGCCCTTCGACGCGCCGCACCAGATGGCGCTGATGCACCAGATCTATCACCAGCCGCCGCTGCCGCTGGTGGGCCAGCGCCAGGGCGTCTCCGACGGCCTGGACGCCGTCGTGCTGCGTGCGCTGGCCAAGAGCCCGCACGAGCGCTTTGCCGACTGGGAGAGCTTCGCCCAGGCGCTGTCGGCCCTGGTGGCCAGCCAGCAGGTGCCGCTGAACCGCCTGGGCGAGGTGCGCGACTCCGAGCGCTTCAACCTGCTGCGCTCGCTGGAATTCTTCGCCGACTTCGGCGACGTGCAGCTGTGGGAGGTGGTGCGGCGCGCGCGCTGGAAGCGCTATCCGCTGGGCCATGCCCTCTTCAAGCGCGGCCAGGAGGGCAACAGCTTCCACATCATTGCCCAGGGCGAGGTGGAGGTCTTCCGGGATGGCAAGCTGGTGGCCAAGCTGGGCCAGGGCACGTCGGTGGGCGAGATGGCCTACCTCGCGCCCAACCCCGACCTGCGCCGTCACAGCACCGACATCAAGGTCAGCCAGGAGTGCACGACGATCTGCTTCACGCCCGAGTCCGTCGGCCAGCTGAGCCCCGAATGCCAGCACCGTTTCGACCGCGGCTTCATCCGCGTGCTGGTGCGCCGGCTGCACGCGGCGCACGAAGCGCTGGCCCATCCGCGGCGAATCTTGTGACGCGGATGAAACACGGCTTGGCATGGCCAAGAGCGCGTGCTTGAATCAGTCGTCCATCACCCCGACGAGGAAGGAACTCCCGATGAAACGATTCGCCATCCTGCTCGCCTGTGCCGCTGTCGCCTTCGGTGCCCAGGCCACGCCGCAACAGGACAAGATGAAGGCCTGCAATGCCGATGCCAAGGACAAGAAGGGCGACGAGCGCAAGGCCTTCATGAAGGAATGCCTGGCCGCCAAGCCCGCCGCCGACCCCGGCGCCGCGGTCTGCGAGAAGTCCGCTGCCGACAAGAAGCTGCACGGCGCAGCGGCCAAGAGCCACATGAAGAAGTGCATGGCCGACGCGGCCTCGGCGCCCAAGTAAGGCGCTGACCTCACGCAGGACGAGAGCCACCTCCGGGTGGCTCTCTGCTTTGGGAGGGTAGGTGGTGTCCGACGCATGACTGCGTCGTCGGCCGGTTCCGGCGGCCGTCGCGGGCGCCGAAAGTGGGCTCAAGTGATTGCCACTTCCCCAGGAGCACACCATGAACACCCTTGACCTGATCTCCAGCCCCGGCACCGCCTACTGGCGCCTGGCGCTGCTGTCCGTGGCTGCCGCGGCGACGCTGGCCCTGACCGGCTGTGCCGGCATGTCGGCGCGCGAAACCAGCACCGTCGTCGGCGCAACGGCCGGTGCCGTCGTCGGCGGCGTGGTGACCGGCACGACCGCCGGCGCGGCCGTGGGCGCCGCGGCCGGCGGCGTCATCGGCAACGAGGTGTCCAAGAAGCGCCGCTGAGGCTGCAGCAAGAAAAAGGCCGGTCTGAGCCGGCCTGGGTGCTGGCGCCGTCAGGCGTTCAGAACTTGTAGCGTGCTTCCACGTAGTACTGGCGGCCCGACGAGTCGACCTTCTGCGGCTCCAGCTCGCTGTAGCGGTACTGGCCGCGCGACGGGTTGGTCAGGTTGGTGCCGCTGAACGACAACTCCAGCCCCGGCAGCACCGTGTAGTTCACGCTCAGCGCGACGTTGGTGACGGGGGCCTGGATCGTCGGCGCGGTGGGCATGGTGATGCCCTGCACCACCGACAGGCCCTGGCTGTTGGCCGTGGGCGCCGGCGCCGTCGTGCTGTTGACGTACTCGCTGCGGTAGTTCCAGGCCAGGCGCACGCTGAAGGTGTCCGTCTCGAAATAGCCCACCAGATTGGCACTCTTGCGCGAGGCGCCCGGCAGCGGGCGGCCGTCGGCCACCTTGGTGTCGGCGTAGCTGAGGTTGGACTGGAAGCCGAAGCCGCCCCAGATGGGCTGCTCCCAGCTCAGCTCGGCGCCCTGGATGCGGGCGCGCTGGTTGGTCGTCGTGTTGATGGCGTAGGTGTGGACAACGTTCTGGTTGTCCAGCAGGTCCACCGTCACGCCGTCCTGGCGCACCGCGCCGGTCTTGGCGTAGTTGCGCAGCATCGAGTCGAACAGGCTCAGCACGACGGCCGAGCGCTTGGCGTAGTACCAGCCGAGCGACAGGTCGGTGTTGGCCGCCGTCATCGGCTCCAGCTGCGCGTTGGGGCCGTTCACCTGGCAGCCCTGGGCCGTGCAGGTCTGGCTGGTGAAGCCGGCGCCGTAGATGTTGTAGTTCTGGCGCCCCAGCGTCTGCGACAGGCCCAGGCGCGCGATCCACGTCGGTGCGAACTGCCAGCGCAGGTTCAGGCTGGGCAGGATGTGGTCGAAGACCTTGTGCGTCGGGACCTTGTAGTAGATGGTGCCGGTGTTGGGGTTCCAGGCCGCGCCGTCGTAGTAGGTGGCGCCGTCGCCGGCGGTCACGATGGCGGTCGGGAAGGCGGAGCAAGGCGTCACGGCCTTGCCCGGCTCGATGCGCTGGCACAGGCCGGTCGGCACGGGCGTGGCGATCTGCGCGTCGACGACGGTGCGGGCATAGCGCAGGCCGAAGTTGCCGCTCCAGATGCCGTCGGCCGTTTCCAGGTTCTGCTGCAGGTAGATCGCGCTCTGGCGCTCGCGCATCTCGATCTCGGCGGCCACGCGGCGCTCGAATTCCGGCGTCGTCGCCTTGATCTGGCCGTCGTAGAACGAGCGCAGCACCTCGCGCGGGTAGTAGAAGCCGGTGTTCTCGAAGCCGCTGCCGAGATTGGCGCCGAAGTCGCCGGGGTAGCCCACGGCCAGGGACGGGTCCGGCGCCGCCAGCGCCGGGGCCTTCATCGCCGGCTGCCAGCGGCGGTGGTCGCGGTGGTGGTCGGCGTGGCGGACGCCGAACTCCATGCTCTGGAACACGCCGCTGTTCTGCTGGTACTCGGCGTCCAGCGCCAGGCTCTTCTCTCGGTCGATGGTCTTGTAGTGCGTCGGTGTGGCGCGCGAGATCAGGCTGTAGCCGCTGCCGTCCGCGTTGCGCACCGGCTTGGTCCCGTCGCCGGCGCCCTGGTAGGCCCAGGTCGGCGCCTCGTTGACGCCCTGCAGCGCGAAGGTGATGCCGGTGCCATAGCGGGCGAAGGTGATGCCGCGGTCCTGGTCGGTCTCGCCCACGCCGCGCGTGCTGCTGAACAGGCCCTTGACCTTGAAGTCGTTGCTGAACTTGTAGCTCGCGTCCAGGTCCAGGAAGCCGCTGCTGGCGCTGGCGCCGCTGCGGAAGAAGCCCTCCGAGTTGCCGATGTACTGCGGCGTCGTGCCCGGCGCGAAGGCGATGGTGCCGCCGCGCAGCACCTTGATCTTGTCGCCGTAGATCGTCGTCTCCTCGACGATCTGCGGGTTCTTGATGGACGCGAACACCTGCTGGCCGTTGGAGCTGGTGTTGGCCGCGGCCGCCGTCACGGCGCCGAAGGGCTCGGCCTTGCCCACCAGCATGGAGTACATCGCGCCCGAGGTCAGCCGGCCGAAGTTGTCCGAGTTCATCTTGGACTGGAAGGCCGTGACACCGACGTCGAGGTTCTGCACCGGCCGCCACTGCGCCGAGATCATGCCGCCCTTGCGGTCGCGCACGCCCTCGACGAACTCGGTGGACATGCTGCCCGGCAGGCGCACGCCGTTCAGGTCGGCGGCGGTGTAGCCGGTGCCGGCCAGCGACGCGTCGGTGATGCCTTTCATCGTCGCCGTGTTGATGACGTCCCAGCCGCTGCTGGCGCCGTAGGCGAAGCGCGAGGCCGAGTCGCGGCGCACATAGCGCTTCTCGGCGAAGACCTGGCCGATGAGGCCCACACGGTCGTCGTCGCTCTTCCAGTTCAGGCTGGCACTGAGCTGGGGGCTGGTCTTGTCCGGCAGGTCGGCATAGACGCCGCCCACGCTGACGACGCCGCCGAAGCGCTTCTTCTCGTCCAGCGGCTTGCGCGTCGTCACGTTCACCGTGCCGGCCAGGCCGCCGTCCAGGATGTTGGCCTGCGATGTCTTGTAGACGGTGGCGGCGTTCAGCACCGAGCTGGGCATCAGGCTGAGGGACGTGGAGCGGCTGCTGGAGGTCTGGTCGGAGATGTACCAGTCGCCACCGCTGACCGTGTGGCCGTTGAACAGGATCAGCGTCATGTCCGGGTTGGTGCCGCGCATGGCCACCTTCTCGGCCTCGTCGTAGTCGGTGCGCACGGCCACGCCGGGCAGGCGCTGCAGGGAGTCGGCCAGATTCTTGTCGGGCATCTTGCCCACGTCGACCGCCGTGATGACCTCGACGTTGGCGGCGGCGTCGCGCTTGGCGTTCAGCGAGGCCTCGGTGGAGGCGCGGATGCCGGTGATGACGACCTTCTCCAGCGCCTGTGCGTCGGCCTTGGCCTTGGCGCCTTCGCTGGCCTGCTGGGCGTGGACCTGCAGGCTCAGCAGCAGGCTGGCCAGGCCGATGGCGATGGGGGTGGGCTGGAATCGCATGGTTATGTCTCCGCGTTGCTGAACGTGAAGATTCTTGCGATGCCAGGGGCGCCGCAGCAAAGGTCAGGCCCGCGAAATCGGCACCGCAGCAACATTCCGCGCATGACGGAATGACGCCGTGGCATGTGCGGCGGTTATGCCCTGCGGCGCGCTGTCCCTAAACGACGTGACAGGCCACGCGCCGGCCGTCCACTTCGCGCAGCTGCGGCACCTCGTCGGCGCAGCGCGCCTGGGCCAGCGGGCAGCGTTTGTGGAAGGCACAGCCGCTGGGCGGATTCAGCGGGCTGGGCAGCTCGCCGTGGATGACGATGCGCTCGCGCCGGTCGGCCCGCCGCAGCGCCGGCGTGGCGCTCATCAGCGCCCGCGTGTAGGGGTGCAGCGGCGCGGCGAAGAGGCGCTTCTTTTCGCCCACCTCCACGGCCGCGCCGAGGTACATCACCATCACCTCGTCGGCCACATGCTCGACGACCGAGAGGTTGTGCGAGATGAAGACGTAGCCCGTGCCGAATTCGTCCTGCAGGTCCATGAAGAGATTCAGGATCTGGGCCTGGATGGACACGTCCAGCGCGCTCACCGGCTCGTCGGCGACGACGATGCCCGGATTCAGGATCATGGCCCGCGCGATGGCGATGCGCTGGCGCTGGCCGCCCGAGAACATGTGCGGATACCGGCGCAGGTGCTCGGGCCGCAGGCCCACCTTGGCCGCCAGCGCGGCCACACGCTCCTGGCGCTCGGCGGCCGAAAGCGGCGTGTTGATCAAGAGCGGCTCGGCCAGCGTCGTCGCGATGGTCTTGCGCGGGTTCAGCGAGGCGAACGGGTTCTGGAACACCATCTGCACGTCGCGGCGCAGGGCCTTGAGCGTGGCGGCATCGGCCGTCGCGGCGTCGGTCCCGCGGATCTTCAGCGTGCCGCGTGTCGGTGGCTCGATCAGCGTCAGCTGCCGCGCCAGCGTGCTCTTGCCGCAGCCGGACTCCCCGACAACGGCCAGCGTCTTCCTCGCGGCCAGCGAGAAGCTCACGCCATTGAGCGCCTTCACCGTGGCCTTGGGCCGGAACAGGCCGCGGCTGACGCTGTAGTGCCGGGCGAGGTCGTTGGCTTCGAGGAGCAGCTCAGACATGGGCGGCCTCCTCGACGGGGAAGAAGCAGCGCACGCCGTTTTCCAGAAGCGGCCGCTCGGCGCGGCAGCGGTCCTGTGCACGCGGGCAGCGCGGGCTCAGCAGGCAGCCCGCGGGCCGGTCCAGCGCACCGGGCACGATGCCGGGCAGGGCCGACAGGCGCCGCGCGCCCTTGTTGTGCTCGGGGATCGCGGCCAGCAGCGCGTGCGTGTAGGGGTGGCGGGGTGCGTCGAAAAGATCGGGAACGGGGCCGGTCTCGACGATCTGGCCGGCGTACATGACGGCCACGCGCTGGGCCATTTCGGCCACCACGGCGAGGTCGTGGGTGATCATGATCAGGCCCATGCCCTGCTCGCGCTGCAGCTTCAGCAGCAGGGCCATGATCTGGGCCTGGATGGTCACGTCCAGCGCCGTCGTCGGCTCGTCGGCGATCAGCAGCTTCGGGCCGCAGGCGATGGCCATCGCGATCATCACGCGCTGGTTCATGCCGCCCGACAGCTGGTGCGGGTAGGCATGGGCGCGGCTGGCCGCGTCGGGAATCTCGACGAGCTCCAGCAGCTCGACCACGCGCTGCTTCGCCGCGGCGCCACGCAGACTCAGGTGGGCCTTCAGCACCTCGGCGATCTGCGCGCCGACGGTGTAGCTGGGGTTGAGGCTGGTCAGCGCGTCCTGGAACACCATGGCCACGTCGTGGCCGATGAGCTTGCGGCGCTCGCCGGGCGACAGCTTCAGCAGGTCACGGCCCTGGAACTCGATGGCGTCCGCGCTGACCTTGCCCGGCGCGTCGATGAGGCCCATCAGCGCCAGCATGGTGACCGACTTGCCCGAGCCCGATTCGCCGACGATGCCCAGCAGCTCGCCAGCGTCCAGCGTGAGGTCCACGCCATCGACGGCGGGGAAGTTGCCGAACTGCACGCGCAGATTCCTGATGTTCAACAGGCGCATCAGGCGACTTTCTTCAGCTTGGGGTCGAGCGCATCGCGCAGCCCGTCGCCCATCAGGTTGATGGCCAGCACCGTGACGAGGATGGTCAGGCCCGGCAGCGTGACGACCCAGGGCGCGCGGGTGATGTAGTCCCGCGCGGCCGACAGCATCGTGCCCCACTCGGGCGTTGGCGCTTGTACGCCCAGGCCCAGGAAGCCCAGGCCCGCAGTTTCCAGGATGGCCGAGGAGAACGACAGCGTCGCGTTGACGATCAGCGGCGCCATGCAATTGGGCAACACGGTGATGAACATCAGCCGCCACACGCTCGCGCCGGCGACGCGGCTGGCGGTGACGTAGTCCCGCCCGATCTCGCCCAGCGCCGCGGCGCGCGTGAGCCGCACATAGCCCGGCAGCGCGCCGATGGCGATGGCGATGACGGTGTTGACCAGGCCCGGGCCGAGGATGGTGATGACGCAGATGGCCAGCAGCAGCGCCGGCAGCGCCAGCACGATGTCCATCACGCGCATGATGGCCGGCGACAGCCAGCGCTCGAAGAAGGCCGCCAGCAGGCCCAGCATCACGCCGGGCACGAGCGACATCAGCACGGCCGCCAGGCCGATGCCCAGCGACACCCGGCCGCCGTGCAGCAGCCGGCTCAGCATGTCGCGGCCCAGCTCGTCGGTGCCGAGCAGGAAGCGCGTGCTGCCGCCTTCGGCCCAGACGGGTGGCGTCAGCATGAAGTCGCGGTACTGCTCGATGGGGTCGTGCGGCGCGATCAGCGGCGCGAAGAGGGATGCCAGCGCGATCAGCGCGAACACGACGAGGGCCGCGAAGGCGCCGCGGTTGGCGGAGAACCCCTGCCAGAACTCGCGCAGCGGGCCGGGCGGCTCGACGGGTTTATCCAGCACGGCGCTCATCAGTGGCCCCCTCCGCGGATGCGCGGATTCACCACGCCGTAGAGCACATCCACGATCAGGTTCACGCCGATGAAGGTCAGCGCCGAGATCAGGATGCCGGCCTGCACGACGGGGTAGTCGCGTCGCGCGATGGAATCGATCAGCCACTTGCCGATGCCGGGCCACGAGAAGATGGTCTCGGTCAGCACCGCGCCGGCCAGCAGGCTGCCGGTCTGCAGGCCCACCACCGTCAGCACCGGGATCAGCGCGTTGCGCAGCGCGTGCACGACGACCACGCGCGTCGGCGACAGGCCCTTGGCGCGGGCCGTGCGAACGTAGTCCTCGCGCAGCACTTCGAGCATGCTGGAGCGCGTCATGCGCGCGACGACCGCCAGTGTGCTGGTGCCCAGCACCAGGGCCGGCAGGATGAGGTGCATGACGGCCGACTTGAACGCGCCTTCCTCGCCGCTCAGCCAGGCGTCGATGAGCATGAAGCCGGTGACGCGCTCGGGGTCGAACTCGATGCCGATGCGGCCCGACACCGGCGTCCAGCCCAGTTGCACCGAGAAGAACATGATGAGGATCAGCCCCCACCAGAACACCGGCATGGAGTAGCCGATGGTGGCCGTGCCCATGACGCCCTGGTCCAGCAGCGAGCCGCGCTTCAATCCGGCGCTGACGCCCAGCAGCAGCCCGAAGCCCACGGCGAAGAGCAGCGCGGCGCAAGCCAGCTCCACCGTGGCCGGGAACAGCGCCGCGAACTCCTTGCTGACCGGCTCGCGGCTCACGAGGCTCTGGCCCAGGTCGCCGTGGAGCAGCTTGCCGACGTAGTCCGCGTATTGCACCGGCAGCGGCTGGTCCAGCCCCATGCGCTTGACCAGCGCTGCGTGGGCCTCGGGGTCCAGCCGACGCTCGCCCATCATGACCTCGATGGGGTCGCCCGGCACGAGGCGGATCAGGCCGAAGGCGACGATCGTGATGCCGATCAGCGTCGGCACCAGCGTCGCCAGGCGCTTGAGCAGAAAGCCCAGCATCACCAGCGCGAGGTGTAGGGACGGGTCTCGCCCTCGGGGCTGCCGACCACCCGCATCGTGGCCGGCGTGGAGGCCACCTCGATCAACGCGGCCGTCTCGGCGTCCAGCGTGCCGGTGATGTCGCGCGGCCGGTATTTCATCTGGAAGGTGGACACGACTTCCTTGGTCAGCACGTCCATCTGCCCCGAGCGCGACACGTTGTAGCCGATGCGCGCCAGCCGCTCCTGCAGCCAGCCCGCGTCGCGCGGCGCGACCTCGTGCTCCAGCGTCTTCACGATGACGGCGGGACCGTCCGGCCAGGGAATGAGCCCCGCGTCGGCGAGCTGCTTCCACGGAAAGTTGGGGCCGGGGTCCTGCTTGCGGCCGGGGGCGATGTCGGCGTGGCCGATGATGCGCTCGGGGCGCACGCCGTGGCGCTTCTGGATGTCGCGCACCAGGGCGATCACCTCGTCCACCTGGGCCTGCGGGAAGGGCGCGTAGACGCGGCCGGCCGGCGTGTCGACATAGCCCGCGTTGACGATCTCGATGCCGATGGAGGCCGAGTTCAGGTTGGTGTTGCCGGCCCAGAAGCTGGCGCCGGCGTGCCAGGAGCGGCGGTTCTCGTCCACCAGCGCGTAGCTGGCCACCGGGTTGTCGCGCACCAGGTAGTGCGCCGAGACCTGGCCGCCCGTCGTCAGCACCTTGAGCGACTTTTCCCAGTCCAGCACCGTGTAGTGCAGCACGATGTAGAGAGCCCGGCTGTCCTGGTTCTGCGAGGTGTAGCTGCGGTCGATGTTGGGCGCGCGCACGGCAGCGCCCGGCGCCGTGGGCGCGGGCTGTGCGGGCAGCGGGGCGGGCGCCGGCGGCGTTGGCGCCACGCTGGCGCAGGCGCTGAGCAGCAGGGCCAGGGAGGCGGCAACGAGGGAGGTGGACTTCATGCAGGAGGCGAGGGCGGACGGCGTGGCCAGGCCCGGATTGTTGCAGCGCACCCGGGCCGCCGGCTCGGGGCCAGCCCTTGGGGGTCATGTCGGAGGACGATGCGGGTATGAGTGCAGGTGATGGTCGGCGCCCGCCGCTGCGCGCTCAGCCCGGCAGCGGCGGCAGCTCCGGCGCGTCCAGCCCCTCGAAGGGATGCGCCCAGGCCGGCAGCGCCATCAGCCGCGCATGCCAGGCCGCGACGGCCGGGTAGTCGGCCAGCGGCAGCCGGGCCACGTCGTTGTAGGGCAGGAAGACGGCCATGCGGAAGTCGGCATAGCTCAGGCCGCTGGCCAGCAGCCAGTCCTGGCGGCTCAGGTGGGCGTCGAGGATGGCCGCGGTCTCGTGGAAGCGCTCGGTGCCGCGCGCCACCAGGGCCTCGTCCAGCGGCCCGAGCCCGTAGCGCTGCTTGGTGCCGCGCTCGAAATGCACCATGTCGCAGGCGGCCATGAAGTTGTCGCGGCTCCAGCTGATCCAGCGGATCATGTCCGGCAGCTCGACGCCTGCGCGCCAGAACTCCGAGCCCACCCGCTGCGACAGCCGGCAGGCGATGGCATCGGCCTCGAACAGCGAGCTGCCGTCGGCCTCGACCAGGATTGGGACGCGCAGCGACGGGTTCAGCGACCTGAACTTCTCGGCCTGGCCCGGCGCCAGCGGGGCCGCGAACTCGTAGCTCACAGGGGCGGCCAGGTGCCGGGCTACGGCGACGGCCAGGCGCGGGTTGGGGTTGCGCGAGAAGTAGAGGATGGGTGTCATGCGGAGGACCTGGACGGCGGCAGCGTTGTCATCTTGGCGCCGCCACCCTGCCAGATCCTGTCAGCTGCCTCGGGGCTCAGCGACGGCGCGCAGTCGGCTTGCGGGCCGGCTTGGCTGCGGCTTCGGGCGTGGCCTGCAGCGGCGCCAGCGCTGCCAGCGCATCCAGCTGCGTCAGCAGGCGCTGCAGATAGTCGGGCGACAAGTCCTTCAGCTGCTGCAGCGCACGCGCCACCAGCACCTGGCTGTTCAGCGGCCCCAGGTGCTCCGGCACCGGCGCGCTGACCTCGGCGATGCGGCGTTGCACGCGCAACTCGCCCCAGGTGCGGCGGTGGGCCGCCACGTTGCGCAGCTCGGGGCCGGCCTGCAGCTCGGCGACGAGCTGGGTCAGCGGGCTCGCGGCGTTTGCGGGCGGCAGAGAAGGCGGGGACGCCGGCGGAGCCGAAGCGCGTTGCACCAGCCGGGCCACCAGCCGCTCGCGCAAGGGCCCCGATTGCGCCGCGGCCCGCCGCGCCAGCCCTTCCAGCACGCGCCGGCGCACCGGGTCGGGCTCGGTGCGGGCCTGCACCCAGGCGAGCGGGTCGTGCAGCGCGTTCATCGTCACGGGGCCGAGGCGGCCGCGCGTTTCGGGCGCGGGGTGGGCGCGATCTCCACGCGCCGGTTCAGCGCGCGGCCGGCCACGTCGTCGTTGGACGCCACCGGCTGCTGCGGCCCGAAGGCGGCGGCGAAGACGGCGTCCGGCGGCAGGCCCTCGGCCATCAGCGTGCGCGTGACGGTCAGCGCGCGCTGAGCCGACAGCTCCCAGTTGTCGGCGAACTTCTGCGGGCCGCCCTTGGTGCCGGTCAGCATGCCGCGGTCGTCGGTGAAGCCGCTCACCATCAGGATCTCGTCGCGCTGCGCGAGGTAGGTGCGCAGCGGCGTGGCCAGGCTCCTGATGAGCGCGCGGCCGTCGGCGTGCAGCTGGTCGGAGCCGATGGCGAACAGCACCGCGCCGCTGATGCCGATGCGGCCCTCCACCAGCGTGATGCGCCCGTCCGCCAGCGGGCCGGCCAGCGCGCGCTCCAGCGCCTCGCGCCGTGCCTGCTCGGCCTGGCGCTGGGCCACCTCGGCCTCCAGCTTGTTGGCCAGGTCCAGCTGGCCGACCAGGGCCGCGGCCAGCACCAGCACGAAGGCGCCGAGCACGCCGGCCATCAGGTCGCCGAAGGCGGCCCAGGCGGGCGTGCCGACACCTTCCTGCTCGATCTCCAGCGGCTCATCCATGCGCGGCCGCCCCCTGCAGCGCGTCCAGCACCTGCTTCTGCGAACCCAGGCACAGGTCGATGACCTCGCGGGCCTGGGCGACGTAGTAGCCCAGCTGCTCGTCGCTGCGGTTCATCGCACTGCCCAGGCGCTCCTCCAGCGCCGCCAGGTGCTGCACCAGCTGCGCGTTGGCGCCCTGGAACTGCTCGACGGCGGCGCTGAAGCCCTCGCCCAAGCTGCCCATCTCGGCGGCGCTGGCGGCGATGTTCGTCGCGGCCTCGGACAGGGCCTGGCCGGTGGCATCGGTCTGCGCGGTGAAGCGCTGGCCCAGGCTCTCCAGCTGGGTGACCGAGCTGCCCATCAGCGCGCTGACCTGCGAGGCCGTGCCGGCCAGCAGTGACTCGACCTGGCTGGCCGCGCCCTGCAGCAGGGCTTCCACCTGCGACGAGGTGCCGCCCACCAGCGTGTCCACGCGGCCGGCAGCCCCCGCCACCAGCGCATCCAGCGCCGCGCGCTGCTCGCCGGCGGCTTGCTGCAGCGAGGCCAGCAGCGTCGACACGGTCTGCATCAGCTCGGCGCGTTCGGCCAGGGCCGCACGGTCCTGGGCCTGGCTCTGGGCCAGCTGCTCGCGCAGCGCGGCCACCACTTCCACGGCGGCGCGCGGCGCCTCGCCGGCGGCCTTCAGCAGCGCGCCGGCCTCGGTCAGCGTCGTCTTCGCCTGGGCCTCCGTCTGGGCGACCAGGTCGCGGGTGTGCTGCAGCAGGCCATCGGCGAGCTGCTGCTGCTGGGCGAGCTGGGCGGCGCCTGCCGTCTGCAGCTCGGCGCGCCAGGCGGCCAGGCGCTCGGCATCGTGGCTGGCGTGGGCGGACTGCAGCTGGCCGTGGGCGGCGGCGATGGCGGCGATGGCCTGCTGGGTCTGGGCGGTGAAGCCGGCGGTCAGCTCGGTCAACGCGTCCTGAGCGCGCTGGCCGCTGGTGGTCAGCAGCTGCTGGGCGGCTTCGCGCTGGGCGGCCAGCAGGGCTTCGTTGGCCTCGCGCTGGCGTGCCAGGGCCTCGGCTTCGGTGCGAGCTTCGGCACGGCGTTGGGCGTCGAGTTCGCCTTGCAGCGCGGCATGACGGGTCTGGGCGTCGGCGATGCGGTCCAGCAGGTCCTGGGTCTGCGTGGCGAAGCCGGTGGTCAGCTCGGTCAGCGCGTTCTGGGCCCGGGCGCCGCTGTCGGCCAGCAGCTGCTGGGCGGCCTCACGCTGGGCCGCCAGCAGGCGCTCGTTCTCGGCGCGCTGCGCGGCCAGGGCCTGGTACTCGGCCTGCAGGTCGGCGCGGGCCTGGGTGTCGCGCTCGGCCTGGGCGGCCTGCTGGCGGGCCTGGGCGTCGGCGATGCGGTCGAGCAGGGCCTGCGTCTGAGCGGCGTGGCGCTCGGTGGTGGCGCTGAGCGCGGCGAGCAGCGCCTGCGCTTCGGCTGCGCTGCGTTCGGCCAGGCGTTCCGCGGCCTGGTGGGCGGCGGCGCTGCCGTCGGCCAGCAGCTTCAGTGCGGCCTCGCGCTGCTCGGCCAGTGCGCGGGCCTGGGCCTGGGCGGCGATCTCGCCCTGGCTGGCGATGCGGGCGGCGCCGGCCTCGAAGCTCGCGGCCAAGCCGCCGAGCTGCTGGCCGACCTGCGCGCCCACGCGCTCATGCAGGGCCGCGGCTTCGCGGGCGATGCCGGCCATGGCGGCCTCCGCCGCGGGCTGGATGGCGGCGCCGGCCAGGCGGGCGCTCTCGGCCAGGCTGTGGCGCAGCGACGTGTCCACGCTCGTGGCCAGCGCCGTGTAGGCCCGGCTCGTCTCGCCGTGGAACTGGCTGTTCTGCGCGGCGAGCTGGTCGGCCATCTGCCTGGCGTACTGCTGCAACTGGGCGACGAGTTCGAGCTGGTTGCGCTTCGCGGCCTCAGCCGCGGCAGCCTCGGCGGCCTGCTGCTCGACGGCGCGGCGGTGGGCGGCCGTCAACGGGCGCAGGCGGCCCAGCAGGGCCGCGTCCAGCCGGCCGGCCACGGCGGCGCGCTCGCGACGCGCCAGCGCCACCAGCAGGCCAAGCATGGCCGAGCCGGTCACGCCGGCCACGCTGGCGCTGAAGGCCAGGCCCAGGCCCTGCACGGGCGCGCCCAGCGCGTTGCGCAGGGCGGCGAGGTCGGCGGTCTGGCCCAGGGCCGACGCCGTGCTGCTCAGCGTGATGACCAGGCCGATGAAGGTGCCCAGCATGCCCAGCAGCACCAGAAGGCCGGCCAGGGCAGGCGCCAGCGCCAGGCCGGGCAGCGCCACGCGCAGGCCTTCCAGGCGTTGCTGCACGGCGGCGCGCAGCGCGGCGGGCAGGGTGTCGATCCAGGCCTCGCTCGGCTCGGCGGCCAGCGCCGTGTCCAGCTCGCGGCTGGCGCGGCGGAAGGCGCGCAGCTCCAGCGCGCCGAGCAGGAAGAAGGCGGCGATCAGCAGCGTCATCGCCAGCGCGACCGGGTGGTGGCGGCTGGCGGCCAGCGCGGCGCCGGCAATGCCCGCGAGGCCGGCGGCCAGCGCGAGGGGGTAGAGAGCGTTCAGGACACGGTTCATCGGGAGGCGTCGGTGTGCAGGGCTTCGATCAGCCCCAGCACCGGTTGAAGTCGGAGGTCGAGCTCGGCCAGCAGCGCGCGCTGCAGGTCGGCCCAGAAGGCGGCGCGCCAGCGGCGCGGGTCAGTGGCCTGATGGCGCTCGGCGCGCTTCGTCAGCAGTGCGGGCAGGCCGGCCAGGCGCTCGCGCTCCTGGGTGGCAATGGCGCGCTCGAACATCGCGTCCAGCTGGGCCAGGCGGGCCAGCGGGCCGGAGCTGTCGGCGAGGTGGGGGCGCAGGCGCTCGCGCAGCGTGCCGATGCGCGCCGCCATGCCACGCTGCTGCTGGGCGTGGTGCAGGCGGTAGGGCGCGAGCAGGTCGGCCAGCGGTACGCCCTCGGGCGCGGGCTCGGCCGACTCGCGCGCCAGCAGGGCGTCGTCGAAGGCAGCGGTCAGCTCGGCCTGCAGCCGCTGCAGGGCGGCATCGGCCCAGTCCCGCGCCCGGGCGCCGGCCGCGGCGTTGCTGCCGGCCGCGGGCGGCGTGGCCAGCACCTGGGACAGGCCGATGGCCTCCGCCCAGCCCAGCCAGCCGCCCAGCCGCTCGGCCACGGGCGCGGCGGGCACCGGCGCCACGCCCCATTGCAGCAGCAGCCGGGCCAGGGGCTCGGCGGCGTGGGGCTGCGAAAGGGAGGCTTGCATGGGGAGGGCCGCGCGAGGGAAAAAGGGCGAGATTTTAGTGAAGCCCCTGGCGACGGCCCCGGCGGGCCGGGCAGCCTTCATGCGGCCGGCGCAAAATGCCGGCCATGCACTCCCACGACCTGGCCGAATGGCGGCACGACCATGTTTTCGACACCGGCAACGCGGCCGCCGAGCGCGGCACGAAGCTGGTGATGTGGATCACTTTCGCGATGATGCTCGTGGAGATCGCCGCGGGCTGGTTCTACAACTCCATGGCGCTGCTGGCCGACGGCTTTCACATGAGCAGCCACGCGGTTGCCATCGGCCTGAGCGCCTATGCTTACGCGACCGCGCGCCGCCATGCCAGCGACCCTCGCTACGCCTTCGGCACCTGGAAGATCGAGGTGCTGGGCGGCTTCGCCAGCGCCGTCTTCCTGCTCGTCATCGTCGCGCTGATGGTCTATGGCTCGGTGGAGCGGCTGTTCAAGCCCGAGCCCATCCACTACCCCGAGGCGATGGCGATCGCGGTGCTGGGGCTGGTGGTGAACCTGGTCTGTGCGCTCATCCTCGGCAACGCCCATGACCATGGGCACCACCATCACGACCACGGGCATTCGCACGATCACGATCACCACCATCACCACCACGACCTCAACCTGAAGTCGGCCTACCTGCACGTCGTGGCCGACGCGGCCACCTCGGTCGCCGCCATCGCGGCGCTGGCCGGCGGCTGGTGGCTGGGCTGGGCCTGGCTGGACCCGGTCATGGGCATCGTCGGCGCCGTCGTCGTGGCGCTGTGGGCCAAGGGCCTGATCGCCGAGACCTCGAAGGTGCTGCTGGACCGCGAGATGGACCATCCCGTCGTGGACGAGATCCGCGAGGTCATCGCCGAACGCGGCGTGGCGGGCGAGACGCTGATCGCCGACCTGCACGTCTGGCGCGTCGGCCGCGCCACCTACTCGTGCGCGCTCAGCGTCGTCACGCACGACACGGCGCTCACGCCGCGGGACGTGCGCGACTGGCTGGCGGTGCACGAGGAAATCGTGCACGCCACCATCGAGATCCATCGCTGCGGGAAGCCGTGAGCCGCACCGACATCGAACTGCGCAACCGCTGCAGCCGCTGGCTCAACGGCCACCGCCCGCAGCGGTCCATGCGCGAGTCGCTGCTGGCCCTGGCCGACGTGCCCGAGGGCGCACTGCCGCCGGACGTCTACGGCGAGGGTGAGGCCCTCCAGCAGCTGGAGGCCGAGGTGGCAGCGCTGCTGGGCAAGCCGGCCGCGCGCTTCATGCACAAGGGCGTGGCGGCCCAGCTGGCGGCGCTGCGGGTGCACTGTGGCGAGGGCGACGGGCCGGTGGCCCTGCACCCGCAGAGCCACATCGCCATCGACGAGGCCGAGGCCTTCGAGAAGCTGATGGGGCTGCGAGGGTTGCGCATCGGCCGCATGGACCAGCCCAGCCACATCGAAGACCTGATGGCCGAGCCTGAGCCGCCGGCCGTCGTCACCATCGAGCTGCCGCTGCGCCGTGGCGGCTATGTGCTGCCGGCGTGGGAAGACCTCGTCATCCTCAGCGGCTGGTGCCGCACGGCGGGCGTGCCGCTGCACTTCGACGGCGCGCGGCTGTGGGAAGCCTCGGCCCACTACGGCCGCCCGCTGGCCGAGATCGCGGCGTTGGCCGACTCGGTCTACGTATCCTTCTACAAGGGCCTGGGCGGCCTGGCCGGCTGCGTGCTGGCGGGCCCGGCGGACTTCATCGAGAAGACCGCGCCCTGGCAGACCCGGCTGGCCGGCAACCTCTTCACGGTCTATCCCTTCGTGCTGAGCGCGCTGCAGGGCCTGCGCGCGCAGCTGCCGCGCATGCCGGCCTACCGCGCGCGGGCCCGTGCGCTGGCGGCCGTGCTGGCCGCCGAGCCCGGCTGGCGCCTGGCGCCGGAGCCGCCGCAGGTCAATGCCTTCCAGCTGCACCTGCCCGTGGCGCCCGAGGCCTTGCGCAAGTCCCTGCTGTCCGTCGCGCAGCGTGATGGCTTCTGGCTGGGCGCGCGGGCCGTGGCTTCGCAGCACATCGAGGGTGGCGCCATGGTGGAGGTCGTCATCGGTGACGCGGCCGAGGGCTGGACGGACGCCGAGGCACTGGCTGCCTGGCGCAGCGCCGTTCAGCTCGCTCAGGCCTGACGCGGCCCGCCCTGCCAGCTTTTCAGCTGGGCCTTGCCGTGCATGGCCGGGTCGCTGATCGAGGGGCTGCCGTTCTCGGCATGGCCGGCGGCGCGGCGGTGCCAGCCGGGCAGGGCCTCGCAGGCCACGGCCCAGTCGTACCAGCGGTGGGTTGGCAGCGCCAGCTCGACCGTTACCTCGCTACCGTCCGGCACGTCGACGCTGCGTGAGGCAGCGCCATAGGCCAGGTCGCGCAGCTCGAAGCGGCGCGCGGTGTCGCTGCGCAGCGTCCAGCGCAGCGAGCGGCCGTCGCGGGCGACGACGACATCGGCCTGCGGCAGGGCCGTGCCGGCCGGGTTGATGAGGTGGCGGTGCCAGCCGCCGGGGCCCAGCAGCCAGAGGTCCCGAGCGCCTGTCGGCCAGTCGGCCTCGACCTGCTCGCCGGCCGCCAGCGTGTAGCGCCGCGGCAGCGCGTCCAGGTGCAGGCGATCCATGGCGTGCAGCACGACGGCGCGGCCGGTGGGGTTGACCAGGCGCAGGCGCAGGCCGCCGTCGGGCAGAGCCGTGGTGCTGGCCTCGGGCCGCAGCTCCTGGGCGCGCAGCCTGCGCGAGCCCCGGCCCTGCACCGGCACGGCCAGTCGGGCCGGCGGCACGGGCTTGACCTGTTTGGGCAGGGCGCGGGCCTGCACGGCCAGGGGCTCGACATCGGGCAGCAGGCCCAGCGGCGGCGTGGCCTCGTTGCCCGCGAAGTCGAAGGCCGAGGTCAGGTCGCCGCAGACGGCGCGGCGCCAGGGCGAGATGTTGGGCTCCATCACGCCGAAGCGGGCTTCCAGGAAGCGCAGCACGGAGGTGTGGTCGAACACCTCCGAGCAGGTCCAGCCGCCGCGGCTCCAGGGCGACACGACGAACATCGGCACGCGCGGGCCCAGCGCCAGCGGGCGGCCCAGCAGGGCCTCGTCGCGCGGCTCTTGGTGGCGGGCCGACAGGCGCTCGTGGTACTCGCCTTCGGTGGAAACGCTGCAGTGGCCGGCCGGGCGGCCGGCGGCGTCGCGCGAGGGCACGGCGGGCGGGGGCATGTGATCGAACCAGCCGTCGTTCTCGTCGTAATTGATGAACATTACCGTGCGCGCCCAGACGGCGGGGTCGGCGGTCAGCGCGTCCAGAACCTTGGCGATGTAGCTGGCGCCCTGGGCAGGGCTGGACGTGGCCGGGTGCTCCGAGCCCTCGGCGGTGCCGACGATCCAGCTCACGGCCGGCAGCCGGCCGGCCAGCACGTCGGCGCGCAGCCGGTCCAGGCCGGCGTCGGCCACGCCGCGGGCGCGCAACTCGGGGCTGTGGCCGTCGCGGCCGAAGTGCGCGTCGCGGAAGACCTGGAAGCTGGCCAGGGAGTTGTCGTCGAAGTTGTCGGCCAGCACCTGGTAGACCTGCCACGGCAGGCCGGCGGCCTGCAGGCGCTCGGCATAGGTCGTCCAGCGGTAGCTCGGCGCGCTGCCGTCGGCGGGACCGAAGCCTTCCAGGTCGTTGAACAGGGCCGGGCCGCCGCCCGCGCCGGTGGGGTCGATGGTGCCAGTGTTGAGGTAGTAGCGGTTGGGGTGGGTGCCGCCCTGGAAGCTGCAGTGGTAGGCGTCGCAGAGGGTGAAGGCCTCGGCCAGGGCGGTGTGGAAGGCGATGTCCTCCAGGCCGTAGTGGGCCATGGCGTGGTCGTGCTTGTGGGCCGGCCACTGGCTCATGCGGCCGTGGTCCCAGGCGAGCTGGGCGTCGGGCCAAGTATGGGGCGTGCCGTGCAGGCGCATCAGCGCCGGGCGGGCGCGGGTGTCGAGGCGGAAGGGCCGCAGCGGTTGGCCGTCCTTGGCGCGCGGCTGGGTCCAGACCGTGCCGCCGCCAGGCGTGGGCAGGGGGAAAGGGTCGGCGAAGCCGCGCACGCCGGGCAGGCTGCCGAAGTAGTGGTCGAAGGCCCGGTTCTCCTGCATCAGCACGACGATGTGCTGCACGTCCTGCAGCGTGCCGGTGCTGCGTGCGGGCGCGATGGCGCGGGCCTTGTCGATGATGCCCATCAGGCCGGCGGCACCGGCTTGCGCGAGGAACTGGCGGCGTTGCGTCATGGAGAGGTGGGGCGCTGGCAGGGTGGCCAGTACACCACGGGATGTCAGCTTCCCCGTAAGCCCGCGGGCCTAGGCTGGGCGCAGTTGCAGCTTTGCAGGACCCGCCCATGACCCGCACCAGCCCCTACCAGACCGGCCTCGACAGGAACGCCGCCAACCATGTGCCGCTGTCGCCGCTGAGCTTTCTCGGCCGCGCGGCGGCGGTGTTTCCGGAGCGCGTGGCGCTGATCCACGGCGAGCTGCGCCAAACCTGGCGCGAGACCGAGGCGCGCTGCCGCCGCCTGGCCAGCGCGCTGGCGGCCCATGGCGTGGGCCCGGGCGTGACCGTGGCGGCCATGCTGCCCAACACGCCGGCGATGTTCGAAGCCCACTACGGCGTGCCCATGGCCGGCGGCGTGCTGAACACGCTGAACACCCGGCTGGACGCCGAGGCCATCGCCTTCATGCTGGAGCACGGCGAGGCGCGCGTGCTGCTGGTGGACCCGGAATTCGCCAGCGTCGTCGGCCGTGCGCTGCAGGCCGTGGAGCCGCGCCACCGGCCGCTGGTCATCGACGTGCTGGACAGCGCCGCGCCCGAGGCGCCGCGCCTGGGCACGCTGAGCTACGAGGAGCTGCTGGCCCAGGGCGACCCTTCGGCGCCGTGGCAGCTGCCGGGCGACGAGTGGGACGCCATCGCGCTGAACTACACCTCGGGCACGACGGGCAACCCCAAGGGCGTGGTCACCCACCACCGCGGCGCGTATCTCAACGCGGCCAACAACGTCATCGCCTGGCAGCTGCCGGACCACCCAGTCTATCTGTGGACGCTGCCGATGTTCCACTGCAACGGCTGGTGCTTCCCTTGGACCATGGCCCTGGTGGGCGGCACCAGCGTCTGCCTGCGGCGCGTGGACCCGGCGCTGGTGTGGCAGTTGATGCAAGAGCACGGCGTGACGCATCTGTGCGGTGCGCCCATTGTTTACAGCATGCTCATCAACGCGCCGGCCGAAGCGCGCGGCCAGCTGCAGCGCGTCGTGCGGGGGCTGATCGCCGGCGCGCCGCCGCCGGCGGCCGTGCTGGAGGGCTGCGAGGCGGCGGGCATCGCCATCACGCATGTCTACGGACTCACCGAGGTCTACGGCCCGGCGGCCGTGTGCGTGCAGCAGGAACACTGGGCGGAACTGCCGCCAGCCGAACGCGCGCGGCTCAATGGCCGCCAGGGCGTCAGCTACCCGCTTCAGGAGGCCGTCACGGTGCTGGACCCGGACACACTCAAGCCCGTGCCTGCCGACGGCGAGACCATGGGCGAGATCTGCTTCCGCGGCAACGTGGTGATGAAGGGCTACCTGAAGAACGAGCGGGCCACCGAGGAGGCCTTCGCCGGCGGCTGGTTCCACACCGGCGACCTGGCCGTGGTGCAGCCCGACGGCTACATCAAGATCAGGGACCGCAGCAAGGACGTCATCATCTCCGGCGGCGAGAACATCAGCTCGGTGGAGGTCGAGGATGTGCTGCACCGCCACCCGGCGGTGATGCTGGCGTCGGTGGTGGCCCTGCCCGACGCGAAGTGGGGCGAGGTGCCCTGCGCTTACGTCGAGCTCAAGCCGGGGGCGAGCGCGAGCGAGGCGGAGATCGTCGAGTTCTGCCGCGGCCAGCTGGCGCGCTTCAAGGTCCCGAAGCGCGTGGTGTTCGCCGAACTGCCCAAGACCTCGACGGGCAAGATCCAGAAGTTCGTGCTGCGCGAGCGCGCGAAGTCGGCCAGCGCCATCGAGTGATGGCGCCGGGCCGAAAGGCCTCAGCGGCGGGCGCCGCCGGTGGGCGCCGGGCGCGGACCGCCCAGGTGACGGAAGGTGATGCGGCCCTTGCTCAGGTCATAGGGCGACATCTCCAGCGACACGTTGTCGCCGGCCAGGATGCGGATGTGATGCTTGCGCATCTTGCCGCCGGTGTAGGCGATGACCTTGTGGCCATTCGTCAGCGTCACGCGGAAGCGCGAATCGGGCAGGATTTCGTCGACGACGCCGTGCATTTCGATCAGTTCTTCTTTGGCCAAGTGTGGGGCTCCGTTTGCGATGGTTAAGACGGGGGCCGGGCACGAGGCCCTGCCGGCACGTGGTGCGGCCGCTGACCGCGGGCGCTGCTCAATGGCAGCGCGCCCAGGCGAGGCCTTCGGCCCGGGCATAGCGCAATGCCGCCTTCGGGCTGATGAACTGCGGCGTGAAGCGCATGACGCGATCCACGCTGGCCATGCCGCGACCGGAGCGGATCGACACCAAGGCGTCGAAGCCGCCGCCCGCGCGGGCCTGGGTCATGGGTGAAACGAGAAAACGTCCCACCTCGATGTTGTTGTTCTTCATGTTGTTGTTCTTCTTTTGGGTGAGTGCCGCGCCGGCCTGTGCCGGTTGCGGCGTCGGGCGCACGAGGCGCCCGGGCACGGATTAGAGCGTGCGGATGTTGGAGGCCTGCGGGCCCTTGGCACCTTGCGTCGCTTCGAACGACACCTTGGCGCCTTCGGCCAGCGAGCGGAAGCCGCCGCCGTTCTTGATTTCGCTGTGGTGGGCGAAGAGGTCCTTGCCGCCGCTGTCAGGCGTGATGAAGCCGAAGCCCTTGCCGTCGTCGAACCACTTCACGGTGCCGGTTTCTGTAGTCATGGTGTTTCCTTTGGGAATGCGTAGATGGATAAAAACCCTCCGCCGGCGTCATGCCGTGCAGAGACAGAAACACTCAAGAACACTCACCGGGAGTTGAAGCTGTAGCGAGCCGCTCGCAAGAAGGGCCAGGGGGTGGCCAGCGGGGCTGCAGATAAGACCTTGAGGAAACGGTCTTGTGCGAATCTATGCCGTTAATGTAGCAGCCGTGTCAAGCCCCCCGGCCGCCGGGGTCGATTCGGCCGGTATCGGGCATGGCGGCGGGCGGTTGAAACCGTTGCCACCGCCGCCGCCATGACATTGGCACTGTGGCGCGTTTGCCCGGCTTATCGGCCGCCCTGCAAACGTTGTAGATTGGGGCGGGTTTCGCGCAGGCGCCGGCAAGAAGGCGCCGCGGCCCGGCAAACACGAGGAGCGGGCGCCACCCGGCGACCGGCCCAGGAGGCGACATGATCCCAGCGGCCCTGCCCGCGGACGAAGCCGCGCGCCTGCAGGCGCTGCGGCAACTGGCCGTTCTGGACACGCCGGCCGAGCCCGTCTTCGACGGGCTCGCGCGCACCGCGGCGGCAGCCTGTGGCGTGCCCGTTGCGCTGCTCTCGCTGGTGGACGCGCAGCGGCAGTGGTGCAAGGCCTGCGTCGGCCTGCCTGCAATCACGCAGGCGCCGCGCGAGCAGGCCTTCTGCGCGCATGCCATCCTGGAGGCCGGCATCTTCGAAGTGCCGGACGCCGCCGCCGACCCGCGCTTCGCCGACAACCCGCTGGTCACCGGCGAGCCCGGCATCCGCTTCTACGCCGGCGTGCCGGTGCGCCTGGGTGACGGCGCGGCGGTGGGCACCCTCTGCGTCATCGACCGCGTGCCACGCCGGCTCGACGACCGCCAGCGGCAGGTGCTGTCCGAGCTGGGCCAGGCCGCTGCGGCGCTGCTGGCTGCCCGCCGGAACGCGCTGGCCCTGGCCAAGAGCGAGTCACGCTACCGCGCGCTGGCGGAGCTCTCGCCCGCCGGCCTGTTCCTGGGCGACGCCGAGGGCCTGTGCACCTACACCAACCCGCGCTGGCAGGAAATCCACGGGCTGGGCCTGGAGGACAGTCTCGGCCTGGGCTGGATGCGCGTCGTGGAGCCGGCCGAGCTGGAACGCCTGGGCGCGGCCTGGCAGGCGGCGGTGCAGCAGAGGCAGCTGTTCGACGAGGTCATGACCATCCGCCGGCCCGGCGGCGGGTGCCTGAGCGTGCGCAGCCGCTCCGCGCCGCAGTTCGACGCCCAGGGGCGCATGACCGGCTTCGCGGGCCTGGCCGAAGACGTCACCGAGGCCCGCGTGCAGCAGGAGCGGCTGCTGGACGAGCGCCAGTACCTGGCCTCGGTCATCGAGAGCACCGGCGTGGGCACCTGGGAATGGCATGTGCCCAGCGGTGCCTTGCGCATCAACGAGCGCTGGGCCGACATCCTCGGCCATGGGCAGCAGGAGCTGGAGCCGGTGTCCATCGAGACCTGGCGCCGCCTCGTCCACCCCGAGGACCTGGCGCGTGCCGAGGCTGCGCTGCAGCGGCATCTGAGTGGCGAGGCGAGCCAGTACCGCTGCGAGTTCCGCATGCGCCACAAGGCCGGGCACTGGGTCTGGGTGCTGGCCGTCGGCCGCGTGCTGACGCATGGGCCGGACGGCACGCCCGAGTGGGCCTTCGGCACCCACCTGGATTTCTCCGAGCAAGTGAGCCACCGCGAGGCCGCCGAGCTGGCCCGGCGGCGCATGGAGCTGGCGCTGGAGGGCGGCGGCGTGGGCCTGTGGGAATACGACGTCGCGCGCAACACCTTGAGCTGGCAGCGGCGCCTGTTCCCGCTGTACGGCCTGCCGGAGGAGACGGGGCGGCTGGACTACCCGCAATGGCTGGCCATGCTGCACCCCGACGACCGCGCGCGCGTCGAGGCCGAGGTGAGGGCGGTCCTCCTCGGGCAGCGCGACTACGACGTGCATTTCCGCATCGTGCGGCCCGACGGCGCCGTGCGCCACCTGCATTCCGTGGCCCGTGCCCGGCTGGACGGCCAGGGCCGCGTGGCCGGCCTCGTCGGCACCACCTCGGACGACACCGAGCTCAAGGAGCTCGGGGCCGAGCTGGCCGAGCAGCATGAGCTCATGCGCGTGACGCTGGAATCCATCGCCGACGGCGTCATCACCACCGACGGGCATTGCCGCGTCACCTGGATGAATCCCGTCTCGGTGCGCATGACCGGCTGGCTCGTCGCCGAGGCCATTGGCCGGCCGCTGGACGAAGTCTTCCTCATCCGCTCCGAGGAAACGCGGGCGCCGGCGCCCAACCCCGTGCAGGCCTGCCTGGCCAGTGGCGAGGTCACCTGCCACAGCCCGCTCACCGTGCTGGTGTCGCGCAGCGGCGAGCACTTTGGCGTGGAGGAATCGGCCGCGCCCATCCGCGACGCGCGCGGGCGCCTGCTGGGCGCCGTGCTCGTCTTCCACGACGTGACCGAGCAGCGGCGCCTGAGCTCGGAGATGACCTACCGCGCCAAGCATGACGCACTGACCGGCCTCGTCAACCGCCAGGAATTCGAGCACCGGCTGCGCCGCGCGCTCGACCAGGCGCACCGCGACAACGCCTGCCACACGCTGCTCTTCATCGACCTCGATCAGTTCAAGCTCGTCAACGACGCCTGCGGCCACCAGGTGGGCGACCAGCTGCTCAAGCAGATGGCGCAGATGCTCGCCAGCGCGCTGCGCTCGCGCGACACGCTGGCCCGGCTGGGCGGGGACGAATTCGCAATCGTGCTGGAGCAGTGCACCAGCGAGCAGGCCCGGCGCGTGGCGCAGCAGATCTGCGACCGCATGGACGAGTTCCGCTTCGTGCACGATGGCCGGCGCTTTCGCATCGGCGCCAGCATCGGCCTGGTGCAGATCGACGCCCGCTGGAGCGAACTGGCCGATCTGCTCAAGGCCGCCGACGCCGCCTGCTACGCCGCCAAGGAGGCCGGCCGCAACCGCGTGCACATCTGGTACCAGTCCGACCGCATGATCCTGGAGCGCAGCGGCGACATGCAGTGGGCCACGCGGCTCACGCAGGCCATCGACGAGGACCGGCTGGTGCTGTTCGGCCAGCGCCTGCAGCCTCTTGGTGCCGCGGCCGGCGGCCTGCACGTCGAAGCCCTGGTGCGCATGCGCCAGCCCGACGGCAGCCTGACGCTGCCGGGCAGCTTCCTGCCCGCCACCGAGCGCTTCGGCCTCGCGCCGAGGCTGGACCGCTGGGTGGTGGGCGAGGCGCTGCGCTGGCTGCGCGCGCATGGCGCGGCCTGCGGCCTGGCCTGCCTGCATGTGAACCTGTCGGCCCAGTCGCTGGCCGATGCCAGCTTCTGCCGCGACATCCTGGCCGTGCTGGAGGATGCGGGCGCCACGGCCTGCCGTGCGCTGTGCTTCGAGATCACCGAGACCGTGGCCCTGGCCAACCTCGCCGAGCTGGCCGGCTTCGTCGACGGCGTGCGCGCCCGTGGCGCCCGCGTGGCGGTGGACGACTTCGGCGCCGGCGCCTCACACTTCGGCTATCTGCGCTCGCTGAAAGTGGATCTCATCAAGGTCGACGGCCAGTTCATCAAGGGCATGCTGCACGACCCGCTGGACGACGCCTCGGTGCGCGGCTTTCTCGAAGTGGCCAAGGTGCTGGGCGTGCAGACGGTGGCCGAGTTCGTTGACGAGGAGGCCGTGCTGGCCCGCGTGCGCGAGCTGGGCTTCGACTTCGCCCAGGGCTTTCACATCGGCCGGCCCCAGCCGCTGCAGGCCTGCGCCGCAGCGCCTCAGCCGTAGGCGTAGAACAGCGCCGCGAAGAAGTGGCAGACGCTGCCGCCCAGCACGAACAGGTGCCACACGAAGTGGGCGTAGCGCAGCCGGTTGTCCAGCAGGAAGACGATGGCGCCCAGCGTGTAGCTCAGGCCGCCCGCCACCAGCAGGGCCAGTCCCGCCGCCGGCATGCGCTCCACCAGCGGCCCCACGGCGAACACCACCACCCAGCCCATGGCCAGGTACAGCAGCGTGGACACCAGCGGCTGGCGCAGCCGGTTCAGCAGCTTGATCGCCACGCCGAATGCGGCCGCGGCCCAGACGGCGATCAGCAGCGTGATGCCCGGCCCGGTGTGCAGCACGCCCAGCGTGAAGGGCGTGTAGCTGCCGGCAATGAAGACGTAGATGGCCGCGTGGTCCAGCCGGTTCAGCCAGGCCTTGACGCGGCCATTGGCCAGCGAGGCCGGCAGTGCGTGGTAGAGCGTGGAGATGCCGTAGAGCAGGATCATCGTCGCCGCGAAGATGGCGGCGGCCGCCACGTCGGCCACGCCGCCGCGGTCCGCCGCGCGCGTCACGAGGATGGGCAGGGCGGCCACGGCCAGCAGGGCGCCCAGGCCGTGGCTGATGGCGTTGGCGACCTCTTCGCCGAGGGTCTGGGGGCGGTCTTGGGTGGGGGCTGGGTACAACATGGTCGTCTCGAACTGCTGACGGGGTAGGCCAAGCATGCCAGTGTGCCCTGAGGACGCCGACCCTAGATTTGCGGGGATGGCGAGGCGATCCCGCGCAAGGCCGCCTGCAACCGCGGCGCGGCGAAGTCCAGGAAGCTGCGCGTCTTCGCCGGCAGCCGGCCCTGGCGCGAGTACAGCAGGCTCACCGGCACGGCGGGCGGTTCGTGCGCGGCCAGCAGACGCACGAGGCGGCCCTCGCGCAGCGACTCGGCCAGCTGGTAGGACAGCAGCCGCGTGACGCCCACGCCCGCCTCGGCCGCGCGGATGGCGGCGTCGGCCGTCGTCACGTTCAGCCGCGTGCGGATGGGCACGCGCTGCGTCGCCTCGCCCGCCGCGAAGCTCCAGGCCGACGCGGCGCCCAGGCCGTCGAAGTTCACGCAGTCGTGGCCGCGCAGGTCGTCCAGCGTGAGCGGCGTGCCGCGCGCGGCCAGATAGGCCGGGCTGGCGCAGGCCACGCGCGTGATCTCGCCCACGCGTAGCGCGACGAGGCCGCTGTCCGGCAGCGTGCCGATGCGCAGCGCCGCGTCCACGTGCTCCTCCAGCAGGTTGGCGTTGCGGTCGCTCAGCAGCAGGCGCACGTTCACGTCGGCGAAGCGCGCGAGGTAGTCGGCCACCACCGGCACCACATGCAGCCGCCCGAACACCAGCGGCGCCGCCACGACGAGCTCGCCGCGCGGCGCGGCCTGCACGCCGGCGGCCTCGCGCTCGGCTTCCTCCACGCGCTCCAGGATCTCGCGGGCGGCGACGAGGTAGTCCCGCCCCGCCTCGGTCAGCGCCAGCTGGCGCGTGCTGCGCGTGACCAGGCGCGTGCCCAGGTGGGCTTCCAGGTCGGCCAGCTTGCGGCTTGCCGTGGCCAGCGGCATCTGCAGCCGCCGGCCGGCGGCCGACAGGCTGCCCTCGTCCACCGCCGCCACGAAGACGGCCATTGCATCCAGGCGGTCCATGTTTCCAAATTTCGAGAGACTGATTCGCCATTTTGGCGTCTAGTGCCGTAGATCGGGAATTCCTACAGTGATGTCACCGGCACTTACCGGCCTTCAACACCACCCAAGGAACCCACCATGAACACCCGCCTGCACACCTTCGCCGCCATCGACACCGCTCCCGCCGCCGCCCAGCCCCTGCTGAAGGCCGTCGAGGCCCGGATCGGCAGCGTGCCCAACCTGTTCCGCACCGTCGCCAGCAGCCCGGCGGCGCTGGAGGGCTATCTCGGCATGTCGGGCGCGCTGGCCAAGGGCCGCCTGCCGGCCGCCACCCGCGAGCGCATCGCGCTGGCCCTGGCCCAGATCAACGGTTGCGACTACTGCCTGTCGGCCCACAGCTACATGGGCAGCCATCTCGCCAAGCTCGACGCCGCTGAGATCCAGGCCAACCGCCATGGCCGCTCCAACGACGCCACGGCCCACGCCGCCGTGCAGTTCGCCGTGGCCGTCGCCACGCAGCGCGGCCAGGTTGCCGACGCCGAACTGGCGGCCGTGCGCGCCGCCGGCTATGACGACGCGCAGATCGTCGAGATCGTCCAGCACGTCGCGCTGAACACCTGGACCAACTACCTCAACAACGTCGCCCGCACCGAAGTCGACTTCCCCGCCGCGCTGCCGCTTGCGGCCTGAGCCCGCCGCCCCCCACGGGGCCGCGCCCTGCGGCCCCGTTCCTTCCTTCAGGAGATCGCCATGTCCCGCCCGCCCCTGCCGCCCTTCACTACCGAGACCGCCTTGCAGAAGGTGCGGCTGGCCGAAGACGCCTGGAACAGCCGCGACCCCGCCCGCGTCGCGCTGGCCTACACGCCCGACAGCCGCTGGCGCAACCGCAGCCAGTTCCTGCAGGGCCGCGAAGCCATCGAGGCCTTCCTGGCGCTGAAGTGGCGCCGCGAACTGGACTACCGCCTCGTCAAGGAGCTTTGGGCCACGCAGGGCGATCGCATCGCAGTGCGCTTCGCCTACGAGTGGCGTGACGACAGCGGCCAGTGGTTCCGCAGCTACGGCAACGAGAACTGGGCCTTTGATGCCGAGGGGTTGATGCACACCCGCATCGCCAGCATCAACGACCTGCCCATCCGCGCCGACCAGCGCCTGCTGCACTGGCCCGCCGGCCGCCGCCCCGACGAACATGCCGGGCTCACCGCCCTGGGGCTGTGATGGGTGCCGCCGATGTGCAGGCCGCGCTGGCCTTGGCCCGCGCCAAGCACGCGGGTTCAGGAAGTTGACACGCCCGCCACGCCTCTTCGATACTGATTTGGAACCGGTTCCAAATCAACAACGGGAGACAAGACGTGGTTCAACGATGGTTCGTGAGCGGCCCTGCCGGCCGCAAGAAACGCGCCCTGCGCGGTGCATTGCTGGGCGGCCTGCTGGCCGTGGCGGTTCTGGCGGGTTGTGGCGGTGGTTCGGGTGGCGGTGCAGACACCACGCCGCCCGCACCGGCCCCGACGACCACGCCCGAAGGTCCCGGCCTGCTGAAGACTGACGGCAGCAAATGGGTGGATGCCAGCGGCAAGCAGGTGCTGCTCAAGGGCACCAACCTCGGCAACTGGCTGGTGCAGGAGTTCTGGATGATGGGCCAGGGCGGCAACGGCGTGACTGACCAGTGCACGCTCGAAGCCAAGCTCACCGAGCGCTTCGGCTACGCCGAGAAGGAGCGCCTCATCAAGCTCTACCGCGACAGCTGGATCACCGAGCGTGACTGGGACCAGCTCAAGGCCTTCGGCTTCAACGTCGTGCGCCTGCCCATCCTGTGGAGCGTCATCGAAGACGAGAAGAAGCCCAAGACCCTGCGCGCCGATGCCTGGACCTACCTGGACTGGAGCATCGCCCAGGCCAGGAAGCGCGGCCTCTACGTCATCCTGGACCTGCACGGCGCCGCCGGCGGCCAGACGCCCAACGACCACACCGGCTGCGCCGGCCAGAACAAGTACTGGACCGACACTGACGCCCAGGAGCGCACCCGCTGGCTGTGGACGCAGATCGCCACCAAGTACAAGGACGAGCCCGTCGTGGCCGCCTACGACCCGCTCAACGAGCCCTGGGGCTCCACGCCCGAGGCCATGGTCACCCGCGTGGAAGACCTCTACAAGACCATCCGCGCCGTGGACGGCCAGCACATCGTGCTGCTGCCCAGCCACTACGGCAGCATCGATGGCTACGGAAACCCCACCGCCAAGGGCTTCACCAACGTCGCCTTCGAGATCCACCCCTACCCCGGCCTCTTTGGCGATCGCCCCGGCGACACGCCCTACGCCATCCACCGCGACTGGCTGCGCTGCGGCCAGAGCGGCGCCGGCGGCGTCTGTGCCTACAACAAGCAGGTCAGCGACCTCAAGGTGCCGCTGCTCGTCGGCGAGTTCCAGCCCTGGCAGGGCGCGGGCCTGGACCTCGGCGGCCAGATCGGCCGCGCCACCTACGACACCTACGCCAGCTACGGCTGGGCGTCCACCTCCTGGGCCTACAAGCTCGTCACGCCGGCCGGCGGCTCGGGCAAGGGCACCTGGGGCATGGTCACCAACGCGCCCAACCCCAATGCCGACAGCGGCCTGGGCCTGGTGGCCAAGGCCAGCACCTGGGACTGCGCCGGCTGGAACAGCAGCTTCGCCAACGCCTGCGCGGTGAAGGCGCCCACCATCAAGGTGGGCGGCACGGGCGCCAAGACCTACTGGTTCGTCATCAAGACCGGCGCCAATGCCGGCAGCAACCCCGACGTGACCTTCGACAAGATCAGCATCGTCGAGAGCACGGCCAAGACCGAGGTCATCGCCAACGGCGGCTTCGGCGCCGCCACCGGCTGGACGACGCTCGCCATCAGCGGCAGCCTCGATCTCGACTTCAACAGCACCGCCGCCGACAAGGCCCCCACCGGCAGCGACGGCGCCGTGCTGCGCGTGACGCGCCCGGCCGGCGTGACGGGCGAGATCAACGGCGGCGTCTACCAGGCCATCACCCTCGAAGGCGGCAAGAGCTACACCCTCAGCGGCGTGTTCAAGGACAACGGCAGCAGCAACACCTGGGCCGAGATGTACCTGCTCGACAAGCCGCCCGTGCCCGGCAAGGATGTCGTCGACATGACCGGCAAGGTGGACTTCACCACCGCCACGGTCGCGGAGATCGAGGCCCTGTTCAAGAGCTACGCTACCCAGGCCAACGAGCCGCACGCGGGCCTGGCCCAGTGGCTGGTGAGCGCCACCGCGCCCGAGGTCTTCCAGCTGCCCGCACGCCCGGCCGGCCTCAAGCTGCTGGAAGGCTCAGGCGGCAACGCGCTGAGCTGGACGGCCAGCAGCGATGCCAAGGTGACGGGCTACGCCGTCTACCGTGCCCCCGGCGCCTCGGCCAACTACACCAAGCTCGCCGACAAGGTCGCCGCCGTCACCTACTCCGACACCACCGCCGTGCCCGGCACCACCTACAACTACGTGGTGACGGCCCTCACGGCCGCCAACGAGAGCTTCTACAGCGACCCGGCCAGCACCACCGTGCAGTACGTGGCCGTGCCGGCGACGATCCAGGCCGAAACCTTCACCGCCATGAGCGGCGTGGAACTGGAAGCCTGCACCGACACCGGCGGCGGCCAGGACGTGGGCCACTTCGACCCCGACGACTTCATCGAGTTCAAGATCAGCGTCGCCACCGCCGGCACGTTCACGCTGGACTACCGCCTGGCGACCGCCAACGGCAGCACCGGCTTCGAGATCTGGGTGGACGGCGTGAAGGCCGTGGCCGTGATGGCCGTGCCCAACACCGGCGGCTGGCAGACCTGGGTCACGCAGACCAGCGCGCCGTTCACGATGACGGCCGGCAACCACACGCTGCGGTTCAAGTCCATCGGCAAGGAGTGGAACCTGAACTGGTTCAAGGTGAACGCGCAGTAGGGCGGTGTGAAGCCGAATCAACCCCCGGGGCTCGCCGGGGTTGAATGGACAAGCCGGCGGGTTCTCCTGCTTGCCGGCTTGTCTGGTTCGACGCGCAGCAGTGGCGCTGGCTGCAACGGCCGGCTACCTCGCGCCGGCCTCAGTGCATCCCAGGCCGATGCAGCACGCCGGCCCGCTCCGCCAAGGCCGCCAGCCGCTTGTTCAGCGTCCACAGCTCGGCGCCGGGGGTTATCAGCGTCGAGGCCAGCAGCGTGATGTCCACGAAGCCGCAGCCCAGGCCGAAGAGCTGCTCGCATTCCAGGAAGGCGAGCACCTCCTGCACACTGGCCTGCTGTGCAGAGGTCAGCAAGGCGAGGTCCGCCAGCGTCTGCGTGCGCGCCGGCGGGGAGCCGCAGCCAATCTCGCCGAGCACCATCGGGTGGCAAAGCGCCAGGTCCATGGCCAGCAGCTCCGCCAGCGCGGGGTTGTGGCGCCGAAAGTGATCCACACCAGACCGAGGTGTCCACCAGCACCGGTCTCACGGCGCGGCGTCCTCGTGGCGGCGCGGTATATCGCGCATCTCCGGCGCCTTGCCGCCGAGGGCCGCGAACCGCTTGGCCGCCTGAACCCGCACAAAGGTCTTGACCGCTTCGCGGAACAGGTCGGCCTTGTCCATCTCGGGGTCGGCCGCGTCCAGCGCCTGCTGGTACAGGGCATCGTCAATCGTTACGGTGGTGCGCATGGCGAGGCCCGGTTGCATCATTCCAAGCCGCGCGCCAAATGGTTGCACAAGGAGGGTAGTGCTGGCGGGGGACTTTGAATTTGAGACCTGACCCCGCCTTGCGCAGACAGGCAGTGCGACCTGAGCGTCACTTCGATGCAGCGGACGTTGCGCGAGTGGTCGGCACGGTGGGTTGAGACGCAGCGGTACTCGGCGGTGTGGCGGTTACCCGCACATCAGCCGTGATGGCCTTCGGCAGCCGCAGCCGCGCAACTCCAATCAGACGCGTGCCAAGAACACCCTGCTCGCGGGCGTGCCGCGAGCAGGGATCAGGCGATCAGAAGAACACGATGCCGCCAAGCGCCACGCCGCTCATCTTCGCGTCGCCGCCGCTCACCGGCTTCGACGTCGTCCGGCTCACCTCCCCCACCAGCGTCACGCTCTTCGTGAGCCCGTAGTACAGCCCGGCCGTCACGTTGGTGTTGCTGCGCAGGTCGTTGGCGGCCACGCCGTCCTTGAGCTTGCTTTCGCCCCAGTTCAGGCCCAGCTTGGTCTTGGCCGTGGCCTGCCACGTGGCTTGCAGCAGCAGGTTGGTCTGCTTGCGGTTGCCGCTGTCGCCGTCGGTCAGCACGCCCAGGCCCTTGCCGCTCTGCAGGTTGGCCGACAGGCCCAGCGCGCCGGCCGTCACGCTGGCGCCCACCTCCACGCCGTTCATCGTGAAGCCGGTGTTGGCTGGGCCTTCGAACTTCTGGCTCTTGGCGCCCAGCCAGGCCTTGCCGCCGCCGAAGTCGACTGTGGCCAGGGCCTGGAGCTGGGGCGAGTTGCGGCCGACCAGGGTGCCGGCGTCCACTGGGCTCATCAGCGCCACGGTGGCGCTGATGCCGCCGCTGGTGGGCAGGCTGTAGGCGAGCTGACCGTAGGTGCCCAGGTAGGTGTAGCCGGAGCCGATGTGGCCCAGCGTGACGCGGTTGCGCTGCGTGGCGCTGACCGGTGCGCCGGCGCCGATGAGCGTCATGTCGCCCAGGATGGCAGTCTTGCCGAACAGGCCGTAGTCGCGGCCGAGCTTCACCGTGCCCATGTCGGCGTTGCCGAAGGTGAAGAAGCCCTGGCGCACGTCCACGTTGTTGTTGTTGGAGATGGCGTCGCCCGAGGCCACGGCGGCGCCGATCATCAGCGTGGCGCCGATGTCGATGCCGTCCTGGCGGGTCTTGGCCGTGGTGGTGAGGGCGTTGGGCAGCAGGCCGTTGCCGATGACGGTGCGGCCGTCGGTGCCGCCGCAGCCCAGGCCCTTGGTGGCCAGCGCCACGCCACCCACGGTCTGCGCGCCGCTGCAGCTGGTGTGGGTGTAGTAGGCGTTGACGATGCCGCCGATGCCGATGTCCCAGTCGCCGGCCTTGAGGTCGGCGGCGTGCGCGGCGAAGCCGGCCGAGGCGAGGGCGGCGGCGATGAGGGTGCGGGTGCTGTTCATGTTGTCTCCAGTTGTGGTGGGGTAGCCGGAGCCCTTTGCGCAAGGGGTGTGCCAGTGCCGGCCTGGAGCGATGTGCCCGCGCGGGCGTTGCCGCGCGGCGCAGTGGGAGCAGTTCAGCGTGCCGCGACGGCACGGTGGCGAGGGTGCGCCCCGACCTGGGCTGTTGCGCCGCCTGCGCGGCCTGCTGTGCCGTGGCGCAGCGCGGTTGTGGCACTGCGCAGCAGTGCCCGAGGGCTTCTCGCTAGAAGCCGACCTTCACGCCCACCGCCACGCTGCGCGGCGCACCGGGCGCGAAGAAGCTGGCGTGGCGCAGCGGCCGGTCGCCGTTGGCGTTGGCCGGGAAGGGCCGGCTCTGGAAATCGCCCGCGTCGTTGAAGCCCGTGGGGCCCAGCTGGGCGGCGGTGGCATAGGCGCGGTCCAGCAGGTTGCTGATCTGGGCGAACAGCTTCCACCCCTTCGCCGGCTTCCATGCTGCGGTGACGTTGACCACCGCGTAGCCGGCGCTGCGGCCCGCGCCGAGGTAGTACATGCCGTCGGGCCGGTGCTGGCCGTTCTCGTTGCCGCGAGCCAGCGCGCCGCCCATCGCCACGGCGTCGGCGCCCAGGCTCCAGGCGTCGCCCAGGTCCAGGTCCACGTAGAGCTTGAGCATGCGGCGTGGCACGAGGGGGATGCGGTCGCCGGGGCGGATCGCGATGGTGCCGTCCACGCCGGGCAGGCCGGCCAGTGCGGCGTCGTTGCTGCTGTTGGAGGCGCCGTTGACGAGTTCGGCCGAGCGGTAGGTGGCGTCCAGCAGCGTGAGGTTCGCGCCGGCCGTGAAGCCCTTCATTGGCTGGCCGCTCAGGCCCAGCTCCACGCCCTGGCGGCGGGTCTTGCCGAAGTTCTTGAAGTAGCCGAAGCCGGCCGCGTCGTCGGCGACAAACAGCAGGTCGTCGCGGTTGTCGGCGCGGAACAGGCCCACGCTCCACACCAACGGCGCGCCGGCGGCGCTGCGCAGGCCGGCTTCCAGCGTCGTCGTGACGACCTGCCTGAGCGGCGGGTCGCCGGCGAAGGCGTTGGGCAGCTTGCAGGGGTTGGCCGGATCGGCGCAGCCGAGCTCGATGGCCGATGGATCGCGGCTGCCCTGGCTCGCGCCCACCCAGCCGTTGATGCCGGCCGCCGGCGTGAAGGTAAGGCCCAGCGCCGGGTTGAGGCGGCGGAAGGCGTGGTCGCCGTCCAGCGAGCCCGGGCCGCCGCCGGACGTGATGGCGTCGCGGTTGCGCACGCTGCTGTGGTTGTAGCGGCCGGCCACGGTCAGGTGCATGCCGTTCGCCACCGTGAGCACGGTGCTGGCGAAGACGCTGAACGTGCGCGTGCGGCCCGAGAGATCCACGCGGGTGTCGTAGGGCGCGCCGTCCACGTTGCCGCCGTTCACGCCGTCGCCGAAGGCGCCGACGCCGGTGATGCTGCGGTCGGCATTGAGGTAGCCCAGCTCCGAGCCCTGCACGAAGCGGCTGTGGCTGAAGTCCGCCGCGGCGCCGACGAGCGCCTGGCTGGGCAGCCCCAGCAGCGGGCCGTCGTGGCTGAGCTGGGCGGTGAAGCCGGCGTTGCGCTGCCGCGTGCGCGTCTGGTGGATGACGCCGTTGCACTTCTCGCCGGGCTCGTCCTTCAGCAGCGCCTGCGCGATGCAGCGCCACTTGGGGAAGGGCGCGCTGGCCGCGCTCTCGCCGGTGGTGGGGAAGCCCGTGTAGCCCGCGGCAGTGAGCGCGGCACGCTCGGAGGCGCCGGGCTGGTAGAGCGACTGGTCGAGCGCGTCGTCATTGATGTCGCCGTTGGTGGTGCGCGTGCGGATGCCGCGCACGTGGGCATGGCCGGCCAGCTTCCACGCGTCGTTCAGCTGCTGCGACAGCGCGAGGTTGAGCAGCGCCGCGCGGTTCCTGGTGTTGTCGGGCCGGGTGTAGACGCTGGCGCGGTCGCGGGCCAGCAGGCGCTGCTCCTGCAGGCCGTTGCCGTTGAGGTCGGTGTCGGCGAGGGACGCGGTCAGCGTGACGTCGGTGTCGTCGCTGCGCCGGCCGAGCTTGGCGAAAAGCTGGCTGGCGTCGGACGGCGAATCCACGCGCCAGCCGCGCTCGTGGAAGTGGTTGCCGGCCACGAACCAGTGCGTGCCGTCGGCGCTGCGGCCGCCCTGCTCGAACTCGGCCGTGCGGCGGCCGAAGGAGCCGGCCTGCAGCTGCACCGAGGTGCCCGGATTGCCGAGCCCGTCCTTGGTCTGCACGTTGAGCGCGCCGCCCAGCGTGTTGAGGCCGAACAGCGGGTTGGAGCCGGGGTTGAGCGCCACGGAGGCGATGGCCACCTTGGGGATCAGGTCCCAGCTCACCACGTCGCCGAAGGGCTGGTTGAGCCGCACGCCATCGAGGTAGAGCGACAGGCCCTGCTGCGAGCCCAGCAGCGGCGAGGCCGTGTAGCCGCGGAAATTGACGTCGGGCTGCAGCGGGTTGCCCTGCATCTCGTTGAGATGGACGCTGCCCAGGCGGCGGCTCATGAAGCTGCCCAGGTCCGGAGCCTGGCTGCGCTCGATGTCGGCCGCCCGCGCGGTCTGCACGTTGGCCGGGATCAGGTCGCGCGCGACGCCGGCGCCCGCCACCGGCGACACGCCGACGACCTCGACGCGTTCCAGCTGGATCTGCGCGCCGGCGGGCTGGGAGGCGATGCAGGCCAGCGTGGCCAGGCAGAGCGCGGGTTTCATGGCGGTCTCCGTGTTCCGGGAATCGATGCGATCGATTCTTCGCAGCGAAGCGGTGCGAGGCCCGGGAAGATTTCCCGGCACGGGCCCCGAGGAACTACCGCGTTCGCCCTGTCCTTGTGCCAGGCCGGAACAGTCAGCGGATCACCACGCCCCAGGGCAGCTTGCCTACCGTCACGTCGGCCACCTTCTGCTGCGTCTCGGTGTCGATGACCGACACCGCGCCCGAGCGCCCGCAGGCCACGTAGAGCTTGCGGCCGTCGGGCGTGAGCGCCATGTTCCAGGGGCGCTGGCCGACCGGGATGGTGGCGACGAAGGCCATGCTGGCCACGTCCAGCACCGACACGCTGGCGTCGCCGCCGTTGGAGATGAAGACGCGCCGGCCGTCGGGGTGCACGCTGATGCCGTTGCTCTTGGACCCGGCCTTGAGCTTGCCCTGCACCGTGAATGTCTGCGTGTTGATGACGTAGATCTCGCTGGACATCTCGGCCGCGACGAAGGCCTGCCGGCCGTCCGGCGAGAAGCCGATGCCGCGCGGCCGCGTGCCCACCGGGATTTGCGCCACCTGGGCGCGCTTGTCCACGTCGATGACGTCCACCGCGCTGCCTTCCTCGGCGCTCACCAGCACCCAGCGCCCGTCGGGGCTGAACACGGCGTGCTCGGGGTTCTTGCCCTTCACCTTCACGGCGAAGCTGCGCGCCATGGTGCGCGTGTCGACGAAGACGACCTCGTTGGCCTCCTCCACGGCGGCCGTCACCCAGCGGCCGTCGGGTGACTGGCCCAGGCCCTCGGGCGACTCGCCCAGCGGGATCTCCCCGGCCTGGCGGCGCGCGGCCAGGTCCAGCACGACGAGGCGGTTGCCGGGCTGGTCGCTCACGTAGGCGCGCCGGCCATCGGGGCTGATGACGGCGCCGCGCGGCTTGCTGCCGGCGGGCAGCTCGTAGAGCACGGCGTCGGTCGCGGTGTCGATGACGCTGAGCGTGCCGGAGCCCTCGTTGGAGACATAGGCCAGCGGGCCGGCATGTGCCGAGGCTAGTGCCGTGGCGAGCAGTGTGAGCGTGGGCAGCAGGCGGTGCATGGCGGTCTCCGGATCAGAATCGATAGCTGGCTGAGGCAGAGGCCAGCCAGGTGCGGCCCGGCGCGGGCTCGAAGAAGCGGCCGTTGCCGTCGTTGACGATGACGGAGCCGGCGTAGCGGCGGCCGGCCAGGTTGTCCACGCGCAGCAGCGCGCCCAGGTCCCAGGGGCCGAGGCTGAGCTGGTAGCCGGCGTGCGCAGCCAGCGTGGCGTAGCCGGGCGCGGCGTCGTTGTTCAGGTCGTTGACGTAGACCTTGGAGAGCGCCCGGCCCTCCACGCCGAGGCGCCAGCCGCCGGCCGGCTGCCAGGTGAGGGCGCCGTACAGCGAGGTGCGGGCGATGCCGGGGATGCGGTTGTCGGCGTTGACCTGTTGGTTGGCCGCGGCGCAGGGCGTGGCCGTGCACGTCAGGAAGCCGTCGCGGTAGCGCGCGTCCAGCCAGGTGGCGGCCACCTGCGCCTGCAGCGTGGCGCCGAGCTGGAAGGCGCCCGCCGCCTCCAGCCCGCGGCGGCGGGTGGCGCCGGCGTTCTGGAAGGTGGCGCGGCCGCCCACGTTGGTCTGCGTGACGATCTCGTGCTCGGTGCCGGTCTCGAACAGCGCCAGCGTCAGCTCGCTGCCGGCCCAGGGCCTGGCCTTCACGCCGGCCTCCAGGCTGCGGCTGGTGGCGGCCTGCAGCGCGAAGTTCAGGCCCGTGGCGCCGCTGGCGCGGTAGGCCAGCTCGTTGAGCGTGGGCGTCTCGAAGCCGCGGCCGGCGGTGGCGTAGACGCGCAGGCTGTCGCTGGCGGCAAAGCTCACGCCCAGCACCGGCAGGTTGGCCGCGTAGCTGGCGGCGCCGCTGTCGTCGGGGTTGGTCTTGGTGATGTAGGCGTCTGTGGACTTGAAATCGACCTTGCTGCGGCGCACGCCGGCGCTCAGCAGCCAGGCGGGCGTGGGGTGCCATTCGGCCTGCAGGTAGGGGTCGGCGCTGGAGACGCGGTTGGTTTCGTCGCGGCGCAGCGCACCTTGGACGCCCAGCGTCGTGCCGATGAAGTTCTGCGTGCCCACGCGGTGCTCGCGCAGCGTGTCGGCGGCCACGCCGGCGACGAGGCTGGCGGTCTCGCTTTTCCAGCGCCAGCGGATATCGGCGCCTTCGTAGTCGCGGCTCAGGTCGATGACGCCGCCCGGATGCAGCGCGTTGGCCTGCGTGGCCACCGGGATGGACTGGAACTGCATCGTCGTGCGGTGGCCCTGGTAGACCATCACGCGCAGCGTGTTGGCCGCGTCGATGCCGTGCTCCAGCACCAGGCCGCCCTGCTGCTGCTTCATGGTCTTGCGGGTGTTGAAGCTCAGTGCGGACGGGTCCACGCCTCGCGGGTCAGCCTGCCATTGGGTCCGCGTGAGGCCCAGCGGGTCTTGCGCTTCGGGCAGCTCCACACTGTTGGCGATGAGCGTGAGCTGGGTGGCGCTGCCCAGCTTGAAGTTCAACCGCGCGTTGCCCAGGCGGCGCTCCGTCTCGCTGTGCTGGCGGTAGCCGTCGGTCGTGAAGCGGCTGGCGCCCAGCGTGTAGCCGATGGCGCCGGCCTGGCCGCTGGCCGAGGCCGCCACGCGGCGCAGACCGTCGCTGCCGAAGCCGACGCTCGCGTCCACGCGCGGCGGGCCGCTGGGCGCTTCGGAGTAGATGCTGATGACCCCGCCCGAGGAGTTGCCGTACAGCGCCGAGAACGGCCCGCGCAGCACCTCCACGCGGCCCACGGTGCCGAGCTCGACGTTGGTGATCTGGCCCTGGCCGTCGGGCAGCGTGGCGGGGATGTCGTCCACGTAGACGCGCACGCCACGGATGCCGAAGCTGGCCCGCGCGCCGAAGCCGCGCACGGAGATCTGCACGTCCTGGGCGTAGTTCTGGCGGTCGCGCGCCAGCAGCCCGGGCACGGCGCCCAAGCCCTCGGAGATGTTGACCTGGGCCCGGCCGGCGCGCAGCGCGTCGCCGGAGATGCGGTCGATGGAGGCGGGCACGTCGAACGGCGCGGCCTCGGTGCGCGTGGCGGTGACGACGACGGGATCGAGGACGGTGGGCGCGCCGTGCGCCGCCGTGGCGCTCGCGGCCAGGGCAAGCGCGGTCCTTCGCGCCCGGTGCGCGAATCTTGTGGTCATGGTTGTCTCCAGATGGGGTCGGGTCGGCTCAGGCCGGGCGCCAGGCCACTTTGTACTTGGCAAAGATCTCGGCCACGCGACCCTGCTGGGTCAGCTGGTTGAGTGCGGCCTGCAGCGCTTCGGCCAGGTCGCCGGCATCCTTCTTCACGGCCATGCCGGCCGCCCAGCCTTCGCGTGGCGCGCGCGGCGAGGGCAGGGGCTCGATGCGGTAGGCCGCGTCACCCGCCAGCACGGCTTCCAGCTCCGACGCCAGGCCGGCCGCGGCGGCCACTTCGCCGCGCTGCAGCGCGCGGGCGGCCTCGCAGCCGTCCTTCCACTGCGTGAGCAGCTGCTCGCGGTAGGCGCCGCCGTCGGCGCCGATCATCAGCCAGCCGGCCAGCGTCTGCCCGGGCACGGCCACCTTGGCGGTGCCGAGCTGGGACAGGCTGTCCAGCACCGGCAGGTCGGCCACGCGGCGCGCCAGCATCACGCGCTCGCGGTAGTAGGGGCCGAAGATGCGCGCCTGCGGCGTGGCCTCGATCAGCGGGCGGTCCACCGGCACGTGCAGCAGCACGTCGGCCGGGCCGTAGCCCAGGTAGTGGCCCTTCCAGACCATGTTGCGCAGGTCGTCGGCCATGTTCTCGTCGGCATTGAAGGGCAGGGGCGAGAACTTCACGCCCAGCGCCTCGGCCAGCGCCTGGCCCAGCTCCATGTCGATGCCGCGGCCCTTGACGTGGAAGGGCGGCATGTCCTCGTACAGCCCGACGACGAGGCGGCCGCGTTCGCGCACCTGGGCCAGCGTGGCGGCGCCGGCCTGGCCCGCGAGGGCGCCGGCGGCGGCCCAGGCCAGCAGCTGGCGGCGGTTCAGCGAACGGCGTGGCGCGCCGTTCACAGCGGCTTCTCCCGGCGGGTTTCCAGGTAGGACTTGATGGCCCACATGGCTTCCTGCGTGAACACGCCTTCGAAGGGCGGCATGTAGACGGCGCCGTTGCGGCTGCGGCCGTGGCGTACGGTGTTCAGGAAGTAGTCGTCGTTCTCCTTCACGCAGGCGGCCTTCCTGGCGGCGTCCTTCAGCGTGGAGCAGTCGTTGTCCAGGCGTCGCAGGTCGGGGGCGATGCCGCCGGAGATGGCCTCCAGGCCGTGGCAGCGGGCGCAGTTCTGGTTGTAGGCCGAGGTGCCGATCTTGATGGCGGGCTCGTTGCTACGGTAGGGGTTCTCGGGGCGCCAGCCGTCGCCCAGCTGCGGCAGGCTGGAAGTGTCCACGGCCTGCGGCGTGACGTCGCCGTGGGCCCAAGCCTGCACGGTGACCATGACGGCAGCGATGCATAGGCTGCCGGCGATGACGAGGGGTTGGTTGAGTTTCATGAGGCTGTCTCCGTCTTTGTCGAGGTCTGCGGGGCCCGGGAGGGCTCGCCTGCTGTGCTGCAAGCCACATGCCAGGACGGGAGTGTTCCAAGCTGACACACTTGTTCCTGCGCGGCCAGACCGGCGCCGATGGACAGTCGGTGCGGTTTGGGACACGATGGCCAGACACCAAGACGAGCGGCGCGGCCCTGAGCCGGGACCGCCGGCCCTCCGGAGACAAGCCTGTGGAGGCAGGCCCATGAAAGCCTCTATGCAAACCATCGAGACCGAAGTGCCGGGCAGCCCGGCGCCACCGGCACCGCCGCGACAGGCCTTCATCGAGCGCAGCCATCTGCGCAGCGAAGCCCTGGGCCTGAAGCGCCACGAGAAGACCGGGCTGGATCCGATGATCCGCAGCGACCTGAACCTGGCCCGCGAGCGCAACCAGCGGCTATACACCCACGCCGCGCCGGTGATGCAGCTGCTCTACGAGCAGATCGTCAACACCGAAAGCATGATCGTGCTGACCGACGCGCAGGGCACCATCCTGCACGCCGTGGGCGACGACAGCTTCCTGGCCCGCGCCCACCGCGTGGCGCTGGCGCCGGGCGAGAACTGGGCCGAGCATGCCAAGGGCACCAACGCCATCGGCACGGCGTTGTTCGAGGAGGCGCCGACGCTGGTGCACGGCGGCGAGCACTTCATGCACGCCAACAGCTTCCTGACCTGCTCCGCCTCGCCCATCTTCGACCCGCGCGGCAACATGCTGGGCGTGCTGGACGTGACCGGCGACCACCGCGGCTACCACCAGCACACAATGGGCCTGGTGCGCATGTCGGCCCGCATGATCGAGAACCACTGGCTCTCGGACGACTACAACAACCGCCTGCGCCTGCACTTCCACAGCCGGCCCGAGTTCATCGGTACCTTGCTGGAAGGCATCCTCGTCGTGTCGCCCGAGGGCCGCGTGCTGGGCGCCAACCGCGCCGCGCTGGACCAGCTCGGCATGGGCGGCGCCGAGCTGCGCATGCGCAGCCTGAGCAGCCTGCTGGGCACCACGCCGGCGGCCATCTACGACCACTTCCGCATGCCGCTGTCGCCGCCGATGCAGCTCAGCCTGCCGACCGGCCAGACCCTGTTCGTCAGCGCCCGCTTCGACTGGCCTTCGCGCCCGGTTGTTGCCGGCCTGCGCCCCGCCGAGATGGCCGACGTCGTCGACGCCCGCGAGCCTTCGCCCGGGACCAGCACGCTGCGCGAGGGCGAATGGGCCGGCAGCGCCGGCACAGCGGCCTCGGCCGCGCCGGCAGACATGGCGGCCACGGCCAACGGCGCCCAGCGCTTCTCCGGCCTGCAATACCTGCGCACCGGCGACCCGCAGCTGGAGACCGTCATCCAGAAGGTCAAGCGCGTGCTGGACCGCGGCATCCCGCTGCTCATCCTCGGTGAGACCGGCACCGGCAAGGAGCTGCTGGCGCGCGCCGTGCACCACGATTCCAACCGTGCGCGCCAGGCCTTCGTGGCCGTGAACTGCGCCTCCATCCCGGAATCGCTGATCGAGGCCGAGCTGTTCGGCTACGAGGAAGGTGCCTTCACCGGCGCGCGGCGCAAGGGCGCGCCCGGGCGGCTGGTGCAGGCCAACGGCGGCACGCTGTTCCTGGACGAGATCGGCGACATGCCGCTGCCGCTGCAGGCCCGCCTGCTGCGCGCGCTGCAGGAGCGCAGCGTGACGCCGCTGGGCAGCACCAAGTCCATCGCGGTGGACATCGCCGTCATCGGCGCCACCCACCGCAACCTGCGCGAGATGATCGAGCAGCAGACCTTCCGCGAAGACCTGTACTACCGCTTGAACGGCCTGGCCCTGCGCCTGCCGGCGCTGCGCGAGCGGGCTGACATCGAGGCCATCGTGCGGCGCATCCTGCAGGCCGAGCGCCCGCAGGACACGCCCGAGCTCAGCCCCCAGGTGCTGGGCATGTTCCGCCGCTACCAATGGCCCGGCAATATCCGCCAGCTCGCCAACGTGCTGCGCACGGCGGCGGTGATGTCGGCCGGCGAGCGGCTGGTGACGACGGCGCACCTCTCCGACGACTTCCTCGAAGACATGCAGCGCGCCGTCGGTGGCAGCCTGCCGACGGCCCCGGCGCCCGCGCCGGCCTGGCCGGCCTTCGAGCCCCAGGCCACGCTGGCCACGCCCATGCCTGCGCCCGCTGCGGCCGCAGCCGCAGCCGCCGAACCCGCCGCCGCGCGCACGCTGGAGCAGGCCGAGATCGACATGATCCGCGCCACGCTGGACGCCGTGGGCGGCAACATCTCGCTGGCCTCCAAGCAGCTGGGCATCAGCCGCAACACCATCTACCGCCGGCTGCGCTGGAACACGGGCGAACGCCCGGAATGAGCGCCTGAGCGTTGTTCCCGGGCCTCAAAGCAGGCCCGGGACTTTCCCGGGGAGGTGCGCCGCCGCGCTGTGCCGAACTGGAGCAAAAACCCTGATGGATGCCGTTTTTGGCAAGGCACGGGTCTTGCACCCCCGGGTGCATCGACTTGCTGACACCTTGCACCCATGTCCCGTCTCCTTCAGTGGGGCTTCGCATGAAGCTCCTCGTGCTCGGCTCCGGCGCCGGCGGCGGCTTCCCGCTGTGGAACTGCCACTGCCGGCTGTGCAGCGCCTGGCGGCGCGGTGAACTCGACGCCGACGCGCGCACGCAATCCTCCATCGCCATCTCCCAGGACGGCCGGCCCGGCGAGGGCTGGCTGCTCATCAACGCCAGCCCCGACCTGCCGCAGCAGATCCGCGCCACGCCCGCGCTGCAGCCCGGCCATGCCGGCCATCCCGGGGACCAGCCCATCCGTGCCGTCGTGCTGCTGGACTCGCGGCTGCATCACGTCGCCGGGCTGCTGAGCCTGCGCGAGAGCCGCGAGCTGGAGATCTACGCGACGCCGCTGGTCTTCGAGGACCTGACGGCCGACCTGCCGCTGCTGCACGTGCTGGAAAGCTACTGCCGCGTGCGCTGGCGCATGCTGCCCATCGCCGGCGAGCGGCGCAGCGCGAGCTTCGAGATCCCCGGCTTCCCGGCGCTGAGCTTCGCCGCCGTGGCCGTGCCGGCGCGCACGCCGCGGCATGCGCGGCTGCGCGGCGAGGCGACGGGTGAAGGCATCGCGCTGCAGGTGCAGGACCGGCGCAGCGGCCGGCGCCTGTTCCTGTCGCCGGCGCTGGCGGACGTGGGCGAGGCCGAGCTGGCCTGCATGCGCGAGTCGGACTGCGTCGTCGTGGACGGCAGCTTCTGGACCGAGCACGGCATGCAGGAGGCCGGCGTCGGAGCCTTGAGCGCCAGCGACAAGGGCCACCTGCCGCAGCGCCGCCACGGCGAGCGGCCCGGCATGATCGACGTGCTGCGCGCCAGCGGCGCGCCGCGCAAGGTGCTGACTCACATCCACCACAGCAACCCCATCCTCGACCGCAGCGGCGCCCAGCACCGCGAGCTGGCCGAGCAGGGCATCGAGCTGGCGCATGACGGCATGGTGATCGAGCTATGAATGCATTGCCCCTCACCCGCTCCTCGCGCCCGCCCGAGCCGCTGTGGCTGGAGTGGCTCACGCTCGTCGGCGGACTGGCCTTCTGCACCTGGCTGCTGGGCATCAAGGGCGTGTGGGCGCTGCTGCTGGGCGCCGACCCGACGGGGCTCACGCTGGTCATCATCGCGGTCTTCGGCTGCTCCACGATCTGGTGCGGCCAGCGCTCGCGCGAGCTGCAGCGCCAGCGCCTGCTGCTCACCCAGCCACTGCAGGCGCGCATCGATGAGCGCAGCTGGGCGGCCGACTACGCCGCCGCGCTGCAGCTTGAGCCCGGCACCGCGGCCGACCTGCTGCTGGAGCACAGCCACGGCCCGCACGGCACGGCCTGGTGGGTCAACGGCATCCAGTTGAAGCTGGGGCTGCTGGGCAAGGTGATCGGCTTTTCCATGCTGGCGCTCGCCATCGGCAAGATGCAGAGCTTCGACCCGGCCCAGTCGCAGGACCTGCTGCGCAACCTCACCGCCGGCCTGGGCGTGGCGCTGCTGACGACGATGGTCGGGCTGGTGGGCAACATCCTGCTGGGCCTGCAGCTGACCCGCCTCGATCGCTTCGCCGATGCGCTGGTGGCTGACATCCAGCGCGCCGCGCTTGCGAAGGACGCCGACTGATGGCCCGCGCACGCCGCCGGGGCTCGCGGGAAGCGGAGGTCGACCCCTTCTACGACATGCTGTTCAACCTGCTGATCGGCTTCGTCTTCTGCTTCATCGTGGCGCTGCTGGCCATGAACCCGCGCGCGACCAAGGCCGGCGACGTGCCCTCCAAGGCCGAGTACATGATCAACGTGGCCTGGCCCGACAACAGTCCCAACGACATCGACACCTGGGTGCAGGACCCCGGCGGCAACCTGGTGTGGTTCCGCCAGCGCGAGGCCGGGCTGATGTACCTGGACCGCGACGACCGCGGCGAGGGCAACGCCTCCACCATCATCAACGGCCAGAAGATCCAGAGCCCGTTCCGGCAGGAGGTGGTGACCATCCGTGGCCTGGTGCCGGGCGAGTTCGTCGTCAACGCCCAGTACTACCAGTCGCACGACGGCCAGCCGGTGCCGGTGACCGTGACGGTCATCAAGGTCAACCCGCGCGCCGACGTCGTCTTCTACGGCACCGTCACCCTCGCCCGCCAGGGCGACGAGGCCACCGCCGTGCGCTTCACGCTGCAGCCGGACGGCAGCGTGGTCAACGTGAACACGCTCCCGAAAAGCCTGATGCAACGCCCATGACTCTGCCCATCATCCTGAGCTTCGCCGCACTGCTGCTGCTGTGCCTTCTCGCCCTGCTGCAGTCCCGCTGGCCGGCCTGGCTGCGCGGCCTGCTGGTGGTGGGCGTGAGCGCCTTCTACTTCTACGCCGAGGGCGCCATCCACACCCTCTGGGGCTGGCCCAGCGGCGACCCGCTGCCCGAGCGCTTCGTGCTGCTGGCGGCGGTCATCGAGGAGCCGGGCCCCAAGCGCGACGGCGCGCTCTATGTGTGGGTGAACGCCGTGGAAGACGGCAAGCCCGCCGCCCAGCCGCGCGCCTACGCGCTGCCCTACAGCAAGGACCTGCACGGCCTGCTGAACGAAGGGCTGAAAAAGGTGCGCAACGGCATCAGCCAGCTCGGCACGGCCGAGGCCAAGCCGCGCAAGGGCCTGTCGTGGCTGCGGCCGGGCAGCGACGAGCAGCAAGTGAAGCTGCGCGACATGCCGCTGCCCCAGCTTCCTGAGAAGTGACCATGCGCCGCTGCCTTCCTTTCCTCGTCCTGGCCCTCGTGGGTTGCGGCCGCTCGCCCGAGGCCGGCAACGAAGCCTGGTTCCCGCTCGCGGCCGGCCACCGCTGGACCTACCGCGTCACCACGCAAAGCGGCGCCGACACCTCTGAGCGCGAGAGCCTCACGCTGCGCACCCAGGGCCGCGAGACGCTGGTGCTGGACGACCAGCCCGCCTGGGTGCGCCGCAGCGACAGCGGCATCAACTACTGGCTGCGCGCCGACGACACCGGCATCCGGCGTGTGGCCAGCAAGAGCGACATGCAGGTGGACCCGGTGGCCGACCCGGCCGGCCGTTTCGTGCTGAAGGCGCCCTTCGCCGTGGGCACGCAGTGGCAGGCCGGCACCACCACCTACCTGCTGATGCGCACCCACGAGTACCCGCGCGAGCTCAAGCACAGCCACCCCAACATCCCCATGACCTACACCATCGAGGCCGTGGCCGACGAGGTGAAGGTGGCGGCGGGCAGCTTCTCGCCCTGCCTGCGCGTGCGCGGCATTGCGACGGTGCGGGTCTTCGTCGACCCCATCAGCGGCTTCAAGGACCAGCCGCTCGCCAGCGTGGAGTGGTACTGCCGCGGCGTGGGCCTGGTGAAGATGGAGCGCAGCGAGCCATCCACGTCGCCCATGCTGGTGGGCGGCTCGCGCACGCTGGAGCTGGAGAGCTGGGAGTGAAGCGAGGCGCGTGGGCGGCAGCCAACCAACGCGCGGCAGGTTGGCTGCCGCCCACGCGCCTACGCCGCGACCTGCTCTGGGTGGGCGGCGCGACGCTGGCCGTCTTCGTGCTGGGCAGCCTCGGCCAGTGGCAGGAGAAGCTGAGCACGGCCCTGGACCGCTACGAAGCCTGGCAGGCGGACGAGCTGCCGCTGGCGCTGACCGTGATGACCGTGGGCCTGGTGGGGCTGCTGTGGCGCCGCCACCGCGAGGCCGCGCGACTGCTGCGGCGCAACCGCGAGCTGGCCCGCCAGCTCATCGCCGTGCAGGAGCGCGAGCGCCAGGCGCTCGCACGCGAGCTGCACGACGAGCTGGCCCAGCACTGCACCGCCATCCGCATCGAGGCCGCCGTGGCCGAGCGCTGCACCGAACTGCCCCAGGCCGTGGCCGCCGCACAGCGCGCCGCCGCCAGCGCCGAGAGCCTGCAGCACGGCGTGCGCCGCCTGCTGCGCCAGCTGCGCCCGGCCGACCTGGACGCGCTGGGCCTGAGCGCTGCGCTGCGCGTGCTGTGCGCGCAGCGGGCCTGGCCGGTCTGCCGCTTCACGGGCGACGAGACCGCCAGCTTCGGCGAGGAAGTGGACATGGCCGTCTACCGCGTCGCGCAGGAAGCGCTGTCCAACGCGCTGCGCCACGCGCATGCGACGGCGGTGGACGTGCAGCTGAGGTCGACGCCGGATGCCGTGCAGTTGATCGTGCAGGACGACGGCCTGGGCTTCGACGCCGCGGCCGAAACCGCGGGGCTGGGCCTGCTCGGCGCTCGCGAGCGGGCGGCAGCCCTGGGCGGGCACCTGGGCGTGCGCAGCGCGCCGGGCAGGGGGGCTCGGGTGGACCTGTGGCTGCCCCTGGGAGGCCGGCCATGACGCGGCTGCTGCTGGTGGACGACCACCCCGTCGTGCGCGCCGGTTACCAGCGCCTGCTGGAGATGGCCGGCGGCTGGCGCGTCGTCGCGCAGGCGGCCTGCGTGGACGAGGCGCTGGACCTGCACCGCCAGCACCAGCCCGAGCTGACCATCACCGACCTCGGCCTGCCCGGCCGCGGCGGGCTGGAGCTGCTGCGCCAGCTGGTGGAGCGCGACGCCGGCGTGCGCGTGCTCGTCTTCAGCATGCACGAGGGCGAGGCCATGGTGAGGCGGGCGCTGGCCATGGGCGCGCGCGGCTATGTCACCAAGAGCAGCGCACCCGAGGCGCTGCTGGATGCGGCTGCGTGCGTGATGGCGGGCCGGCGCTATCTCTGCGGCTCGCTGCCGGCGCACTGGCTGCAGCCGCTGCCGCCGCCGGGCGACCCCGACGGTCTGGAGGCCTTGAGCGACCGCGAGTTCGAGGTCTTCCGCCTGCTGGCGCGCGGCCTGACGCCGGCAGACTGCGCCGGCACGCTGCACCTGAGCCCCAAGACCGTGTCCAACCTGCAGACGCAGATCCGCGACAAGCTGGGGTTGGCGTCGGCGGCGGCGATGGCGCACCTGGCCCTGAGACGGGGGCTGATCGAAGGCGGGATCAGCGGCGGCCAACTGCCGCATCAGGTGTGAACACGCCCCGATGGGAAAGCGGCCGGACGGGAGGTGGTGTGCGAGGAACAGGGCGAGGTGAGGCCACCGTCATTCGACAGCCGCAGACTCGTTCTCCGTGTGCCGGTCAGGCTCCGTGGTGCGGAGGATCTCGTTCAGAACGGCAGTGGCGTAATTCCCGGCGGGCAGGGAGAACGTGAGCACCAGTTGATGGGCCTGCGGCCATTCCCATGACATGTCCCCCGGCCTGGCCACCAGGGCGCGGCGCTCCTGATCCAGACCGGCGTGTTCCATGCCGTCGCACAAGGTGGCGTGGCGTTCAGCCACGCCCATTTCCAGGGCCTGCGCTTCATCGGTGGTGGTCACGCGGCCTCGCCCCCAGAGCGGTCCGGTGGGCCGGCCGGCCTCGTCCATCACGTCGCCGGGCAGCGTCTTGCCCCAGAGTCCCTGCTGGATTCGCAGCCCCAGCACCTCATTGAAGACGAAGGAGCGCACCGCCGACAGGTAGATGCCCTTCTTCTTCGGATTGCGCACGCGGATCTCGCGCGCCAGCATGGCCCGGCCCTGCTCGACGTTGCCACCCTCGAAGCCGAAACGCTGGGCGCCGAAGTAGTTGGGCACGCCTTGTGAGGCCACCGCCTGCAGATTGGCCTCGATGGCGTCGCGGTCGCCGGTCACGTCACGCAGCACGATTCGGAACCGGTTGCCCTGCAGATCACCGGGGCGCAGCTTCTTCAGATGGCGGCTCTGGCTCAGCACCTTGAATTCCGGGTGCTGGAGCTGGGTCAGGTCGGGCGTCTCGCCTTTTCCCTTCCCATTCGGCAGATAGATGCTGAACCACTGGCGGGTGATCGCGTAGCGGTCCTTGAGGCCGGCGTAGCCCACGTCCCATTCCTGCACGCCGGCGGCCTCGGCCAGCTGCTGGGCGACGAAGGCGGTGTTGGCACCGTTCTTCTCGATGTCCAGCCAGAGGTGTTCGCCCGCACCGCCGGGCAGCTGCAGCGGCAGTTCGGTCACGATGAAATCCTCGTTGAGGCTTTTCAGGGTGGCGCTGGCGCCGCTGGCCGGATAAGCGTGGGGCCACTGCGGCAAGGTCGTGTATTGAGCGTCGGGCATGGGCGGTCTGACGGCACCAGCTGCAGATCGGGACAGGCTGTCCAGCTGACCAGGGGCCGTCCAGCCGGCGATTCTCTCCCTACCCGCGGGCCTTCACGAGCGTCGCTGCAGGTCGCAATTGCGCCGACGCAGGCGTTTCAGCCAGGCATCTTCACCCAGGCGTTGCACCAGCCGTTCTTGGCGACCTGGGCCTTGCGGCCGAACATCGCGCAGCCGCTCCACGCATCGGTGGGCTTGGCCTGCCAGAACTGGCAGTTGGCGCAGTGCTGGCTGGCCTGGTGCTTGGGGAATTTGGCGGTGTCGACCTTGGTCGTGTCGTGCTTGTAGCCCAGGGCCACGGCGGTTTCGCTGGCTTCGTCGACGGGCGACGTCTGCGCGATGGCCGGGACGGCCAGGGTGGCCATCGTGGCCTGGAGCATGAAGATGCGGCGGGTGGGATGCATGGGAACCTCGGGACATGAGCGGAGCCGGCCCGCCCGTGCGGGCCGGCTCCTTCGGAGAGAAAGACGAGCGGCTTACTTGGGGAGCTTGAACACCCAGACCATGCCGCCCTGTTCCAGGTAATTGACCTTCTTGGCCACGTCACCCCCCCACAGCGGCACGGCGCCACCCCAGCCGGACACCACGCTGATGTACTGCTCGCCGTCCTGCTGCCAGGACACCGGCGGCGCGACGACGCCCGAGCCGGTCTGGAACTGCCAGACGATCTTGCCGGTCTTGGCGTCCGCGGCCTTGAGCCAGCCTTCCGGCGTGCCCCAGAACACCAGGTTGCCGGCGGTGGTCAGCACACCACCCCACAGCGGCGCGCCGTTCTTCACTTCCCAGACGATCTTGCCGGTCTTGGGGTCCACCGCGCGCATCGCGCCGATGTAGTCGTCGTTGATGGTCTTGATCGTGAAGCCGGCACCGAGATACGCCGCGCCCTTCTTGTAGGCGATGGGTTCGTTCCAGATCTCCATGCCCCATTCGTTGGCGGGCACGTAGAACAGCTTGGTGTCGGGGCTATAGGCCATGGGCATCTGGTTCTTGCCGCCCAGGAAGGAGGGCGCCGAGAACACCGAGTTGCCCTTCTTGCCGTCGGCCGCGGAGGTCGGGTCGCCGGGGCGGTTCTCGGGGATGAAGTTGGGGCGGCCGGTCTTCAGGTCGATGCCCGAGGCCCAGGTGATCTTCTTGACGAAGGGGAAGGCGTTGGCCAGCTGGCCATTGTTGGCGTCCAGCACGTAGAAGTAGCCGTTGCGGTCGGCCTTGGCGCCCATGCGCTTGCCGTCCATGTCGAAGGTGATGAACTCGTTGACGCCGTCGAAGTCCCAGCCGTCGTTGGGCGTGCCCTGGTAGTGCCACTTGATCTGGCCGGTCTTCACGTCGATGGCGACGGTGGAGCAGCTGAACAGGTTGTCGCCCTGGCGCAGGTGGCTGTTCCACGGCGCGGGGTTGCCGGTGCCGAAGTAGGCCAGGCCCGTCTTGGCGTCGTAGGTGCCGCCCAGCCAGGTGGCGGCGCCGCCGGTCTTCCACAGGTCACCGGGCCAGCTCTTGCCCTGGGTGCCAGAGATGCCGTTCTCGCGCTTGTTGCCGGCCTTGTCCCAGGTGTAGCCCATGTGGCCTTCCACCGTGGGGCGCACCCAGACCATCTTGCCGGTCCTGGGGTCGCGCGCCTCCACGCGGCCCACCACGCCGAACTCGCCGCCCGACACGCCGGTCAGCAGCAGGCCCTGGGCAATGATGGGCGCAGCCGTGGCCGAGTAGCCGGCGGCGTAGTCGTCGATCTTTTCCTTCCAGACCACGTCGCCGGTGGCCTGGTCGAGGGCCACGAGCTGGGCGTCCAGCGTGGCGAAGATGACGAGGTTGTCGTACAGCGCCGCGCCGCGGTTCACGACGTCGCAGCAGGGCATGATGCCGTCGGGCAGGCGGTGCTCGTACTTCCACAGCTTGGCGCCGGTGGCGGCGTCCAGCGCAAAGATGCGCGAGTAGGAGGCCGTCACGAACATCTTGCCGTTGTGGATCAGCGGCTGCGACTCCTGGCCGCGCTGCTTCTCGCCGCCGAAGGAGAAGGCCCAGGCCGGCACCAGCTTGGCGGCGTTGCCGCTGTTGATCTGCTTGAGCGGCGAGTGGCGCTGGCCCTCGGTGCCCAGGCCCCACGACAGCACTTCCCTGCCCGACTTGGACGAGGCTTCGATCATCTGATCGGTGACGGCAGCGGTGGCGCCGCCGGCGGCCACGAGGCCCAGGCTCACGGACAGCAGGGCGGCAAGGGGTTTGAGTTGCATGGTGTTGTCTCCTTTGTGGATGGATATGCACCGCCATGCCGATGCGGCGAGCGGATGGGCAGCCAAAGCGCAAGCTCCATGCCAACGAAATTCGCGGCGAGATGGAGCAGTCGCGGCCGCGTCGGCCTGCGCTGGATGCAGGGTTCTACGGACGGCTGTGTCAGCGGCGTGCGCCTGCTGCGCCGCTCTGGGACAGCCGGTGTCTGGAGCAGTGGCCGGCAATGGCTGTGCCGCGCTGTCCCGTCCTGTGCCTCGCTGCTCCAGCCTGCAACAACCGGCCGGTGATTTCCCTCAGCACAGGGCTGCTGCGGCGGGCCTGCGAGCCCCCGCAGCGGCCTGGCACGGGTTCTGCGATGAAGGCCTGTCCCAACCCCACACCGCATACCGCAGGAGACAAGCCATGACCGTTTACGCCGCCCCCGGCCAAGCCGGCGCCAAGATCGCCTACAAGCCCCGCTACGACAACTTCATCGGCGGCAAGTTCGTGCCGCCCGTCGAGGGCCAGTACTTCGACGTCGTCACGCCCATCAGCGGCAAGGTCTACACCCAGGCCGCCCGCTCCAGCGACAAGGACATCGAGCTGGCGCTGGACGCCGCCCACGCCGCCGCCGCCAAGTGGGCCGCCGTGCCGCCGGCCGAGCGCGCCAACATCCTGCTGAAGATCGCCGACCGCCTGGAAGCCAACCTGGAGCTGCTGGCCTACGCCGAGACCGTGGACAACGGCAAGCCCATCCGCGAGACGCTGAACGCCGACATCCCGCTGGCGGTGGACCACTTCCGTTACTTCGCCGGCTGCGTGCGTGCGCAGGAAGGCGCGCTCAGCGAGATCGACCACAACACCATCGCCTACCACTTCCACGAGCCGCTGGGCGTCGTCGGCCAGATCATCCCGTGGAACTTCCCCATCCTGATGGCGGCCTGGAAGCTGGCCCCCGCGCTGGGTGCCGGCAACTGCGTGGTGCTCAAGCCCGCCGAGAGCACGCCCATCAGCCTGCTCATCCTGGTGGACCTGATCGCCGACCTGCTGCCCGCCGGCGTGCTCAACGTCGTCAACGGCTTCGGCCGCGAAGCCGGCATGCCGCTGGCCAACAGCAAGCGCATCAACAAGATCGCCTTCACCGGCTCCACAGCCACCGGCAAGGTCATCGCCCAGGCCGCGGCCACCAACCTCATCCCCGCCACGCTGGAGCTGGGCGGCAAGAGCCCCAACATCTTCTTTGAAGACGTGATGGCCGAGGACGACGCCTTCCTGGACAAGGCCATCGAAGGCCTGGTGCTGTTCGCCTTCAACCAGGGCGAGGTCTGCACCTGCCCCAGCCGCGCGCTGATCCAGGAATCCATCTACGACAAGTTCATCGAGCGCGCCCTGAAGCGCGTGGCCGCCATCAAGCAGGGCAACCCGCTGGACACCGACACCATGATGGGCGCCCAGGCCTCGGCCATCCAGATGGACAAGATCCAGACCTACCTGGCGCTGGGCAAGGAAGAAGGCGCCAAGGTGCTGATCGGCGGCGACCGCGCGCAACTCGGCGGCGACCTGGCCGGCGGCTACTACATCCAGCCGACGCTGTTCCAGGGCAACAACAACATGCGCATCTTCCGTGAGGAGATCTTCGGCCCCGTGCTGGCCGTGACGACCTTCAAGACGGAAGCCGAGGCCCTGGCCATCGCCAACGACACCGTCTACGGCCTGGGCGCCGGCGTGTGGAGCCGCGACGGCAGCCGCGCCTACCGCATGGGCCGCGCCATCCAGGCCGGTCGCGTCTGGACCAACTGCTATCACGCCTACCCGGCGCACGCCGCCTTCGGCGGCTACAAGGAGTCCGGCATCGGTCGCGAAACCCACAAGGCCATGCTCGACCACTACCAGCAGACCAAGAACCTGCTGGTCAGCTACAGCCCCAACGCGCTGGGCTTCTTCTGAAGCAACGTGGCCCCTCGCCCAGGCTCGCATCGCTGAACGCGTGCGAGTCTGGACGGTCCCCGAGGGGACGGCGATGCCTGGCGGTCCGACCGCCAAGCACATCGCCAGAACGGACCGGCTTGGGGCGGCCCGACGCTCGGTCCGCCTCTTTTTCCTGAGGTCGCCGATGCCAGACACCATCCCCCGCGTGCAGGCCAGCGAGGCCGCACGAGCGCTCATCGAGCAGCTGCGCCGCCAGCACGGCGAGTTGCTGTTCTACCAATCCCACGGCTGCTGTGCCGGCAGCGCGCCGATGTGCTTTGCCGTGCACGAGCTCAAGCTCAACGCCGACGACCGGCTGCTGGGGCGCGTGGGCGAGATGCCCGTCTACGCCAGTCTCGCGCAGTGCGACTACCTGGCCGGCCTGCAGATGACGCTGGACGTGGCGCCCGGCAACAGCGGCAGCTTCGGCCTGGAAGACGGCTCGGGCCGGCACTTCGTCGCCCACTTCCGGCTGTGGAGCGACGAGGAGGTGCCGCGGCTGGCGCCGATCACCTGCGCGGTGCCGCCGCCGGCGCGTGGAGGAACCGGGTCTCCAGCCGCCTGAGGCTGCCGTCGCGCCGCATCGCGTCCAGCGCGGCGTTGAAGCGCTCGACGACGGCGGCGGCCACGGTGAGCCGCGAGAAGGCGAACACCGGCGCGTCCTCGTCGATGACGATGGGGCTGGCCTGGACGACCGCGGCGAGGCCGAGCTGGCGGGCCAGGTAGGCGGTCGAATACTCGTCGGCCACGAAGGCGTCGATGCGGCGCATCTGCAGCATGCGCAGCAGCACTTCGAGGCTGGTCGCCTCCTCCACGCGGCGCTCCTGGCCGGGCCGTGTGAGCCGGGCCTTCAGCTCGACGCGGTAGGCCGTGCCCCGTTCGAGGCCGACGCGCAGGTCCGACGCGCCCAGCTCGTCCAGCGTTGCGACGCGCCGCTCGGGCGCGAGGTCGCTGCGCAGGAACACGAGGTTGCGGGTGCGCAGGCCCGGCCGCGAGAAGCGTGCGAAGCGCTCGCGATCGGGCCTGGGCAGCACGCCGGGCACGACGTCGATGTGGCCGGCTTCGAGCTCGGCCATGGCGCGGGCGAAGGGCAGCTCCACCGGGACCAGCCGGCAATCGATGCGCGCCAGGGCGGCGCGCGCCACCTCGATCTCCAGGCCGGTGAGCCGACGCTGCTCGTCCTCGTACTGGTAGGGCGGGTCATGCTTCCAGGTCATGCGCAGCTCGCAGGCCGATGCGAAGGCGCAGGGCAGCAGGGCGAGACACAGGAGGCGGAAAACGACGGAGCGCATGCCGGGGCGAGCGGTTCAGGTGGGCTGCAATGTAGCCCGCCGCGACCGCCCGACCCCGGGCGCGGGGCGGCCTATTTCTGGCCGGTGCAGTTGGCGTAGAAGCTGACGGTGGCCGGCCAGTCCGAGAACACGCCGATGACGCCGATGTCCTGGGCCAGCACGTCGAGCATGCGCATCATGTCGCCCTCGCGGGTGATGGCGCTGTCGTAGGTCTGGTAGTACGAGCCGTTGTTGCCGTCGGCCAGGATGCCGCTGCGCTCCAGCGACCAGGTGATGATGTCCAGGCCGGCCGCGCGGGCGTTGCGGGCGTACTGCGAGGGCAGCAGGTTGCCGCTGGTGTCGGCGGTCAGCAGCGCGAACAGCGGCGGCGCCACGATGCGGATGCCGGCGGCGCGGTAGGCCTTGAGCTGGTCGGCGTTCGGCAGGTCCGCGGCGGTGGCGGCGCCGTCGAGGAACACGGCCTGACGGCCGAAGGCGGGCTCGTTGGCGATCCAGTAGAGGATGTCGTCCTTGCTGAAGCTCTGCGCCCACACGTCGCGCGCGGGCACGCCGGCGGCCTTGTGCTCGTCGATCATCTTCTGCGCGTAGGCGGCCTGGCTGAAGCCGTCGAACGGCATGGCCACGCTGGGTGCCTTCAGCTCGGGCGTCATCTTCACGCCTAGCTTCTTGTACAGCGCGATGGCCTCCTTCAGCGTCACCAGCGTGCCGCTGGTGGGGCCGGCGTAGAGGTCGGTGCGCCAGCTGGGCGTGCCGGCCATGTACTCGGCCACCGTGCGGCCGCGCGGGTTGGCAGCGTCCATCTTGCCGCGCAGGGTCTTGAACTCGGCCAGCGTCAGCTCGCTGGTGCGGCATTCGGCGGCCGCGGGTGCGACCAGCGTGCCGGCGGCGTCGAACACGGCGGGCGTGAAGGGCTTGATGCACTTCGCCGCCAGCGGCGTGGCGAGGATGTTGGTGGTCGTGTGCAGGTCGTTCTGCGCGTGGCGGCAGACGAGTTCCTTGTCCTTCGTGAAGGTCACGTCGCACTCGACGATGCCGGCACCCATGCGCGCGGCGGCTTCGTAGCTCTCCCTGGTGTGCTCGGGGAACTGCAGCGCCGCGCCGCGATGGCCGATGGAGAACAGCGTGGGCTTGTAGCTCTCGCGGGTGGCGGCGCACTGCTGCAGGCGCTTCTTCAGCGCGCTGTCGGCCATGTCATTGACGAGGAAGAAGGGGCGCGGGCCGAGCTGCACGCTGCCGATGGCTCGGCGTTCGCCGTCGCCGTCATGTGCGAAGGCGGGCAGGCTGGCGATGCCCAGGGCCAGCAGGGCCAGTCGGGTGAGGGTGCGGCGCATGGCGTGTCTCCGTTGGGGGGGTGTGGTCACGCTAGGCGCCGGGCATGAAGCCGGCGTGACACCCGGGCCGGGCCTTGCCGAACTAGGGGGTCAGTCCGCCAGCCATTGCAGCGCCGCGGCGGGCAAGGCGAGCGCCAGCTGCGTGCCCGGGGCCGGCGCCGGTGCGCCCGGCGGCAGGTTCAGCGTCAATGCCTGCTCGGCCGCTGCCCGCAGTTCCACGCTGGTGTGCGTGCGCCCGGGGTGGGTGGCCAGCACGCGGGCGTTCAGGCGCCAGGCGTGCGCCGGCGTGTCGGCACCGGCCGGCTGCAGCGCCGCCAGCGGCGCGATCCAGCAGCCCGTGTCACGCCGCCAGGGCGCGGGCGCGCTGCATGCGTCCAGCCGGTTGAAGGCGCCGAGGAACTCGGCCACGCGCAGCGTGCGCGGGCGCTGCCACAGCTCGGCCGGCGGGCTGCACTGCTCGATGCGGCCGTCGAACATCACGGCCACCTGGTCGGCCAGCTCGAAGGCTTCGTCGCGGTCGTGGGTGACGAGCACGCAGCTCTGGCCCAGCTCGCGCTGCAGTTGCCGGAACGAGCGCCGCAGTGGCACGCGGAAGCTCTCGTCCAGCGCCGAGAAGGGCTCGTCCAGCAGCAGCAGCGAAGGGCGCGGTGCCAGCGCCCGCGCCAGGGCCACGCGCTGGCGCTGGCCGCCGGAGAGCTGTGCCGGGCGCTTGGCGGCATGCTCGGCCAGGCCGACGAGCTGCAGCAGCTCGGCCACGCGGGCCTGCTGCTGCGCGGCGGGCTCGTGGCGGGCCTGCAGGCCGAAGGCGATGTTGTCGGCCACGCTGAGGTTGGGGAACAGCGCGTAGTGCTGGAACACCACGCCGATGCCGCGCCGCGCGGTGGGAAGGTCGCTCACGTCGCGGCCGGCGAGCTGCACGCTGCCGCTGTCCAGGGGCTGCAGGCCGGCGATGGCGCGCAGCAGCGTGGTCTTGCCGCAGCCCGAGCCGCCCAGCAGGGCCAGCACCTGGCCGGGCGGCAGGTCCAGGTCGATGCCTTGCAGGATGGCGCGGCCGCCGAGGGCGAGGCCGGCCTGGTGGATCAGGAGCGCGCTGGGGTTCGCCATGAGGTGAGCAGTTGAATGAGCAGGCCCAGCCCCGTGACGACGACGAGGCTGACGACGATGAGGGCCGCCGCCAGATGGCCGTTGGCGCCGCGCAGGCCGTTGATGAGAGGCTGCAGCAGCTCCAGCGAGCCGGCCAGCAGCAGGTTGGCGATGGCGAACTCCATGGCCGCCGTCGTCCACGCCAGCAGGCCGGCCGCGGCGAAGGCCGGCAGCAGCAGCGGCAGCAGCACGCGGCGCAGCAGCAGCCCGTCGGAGGCGCCCAGCGTGCGGCTGGCGTCGATCAGCGGGCGGGCGTCCAGCTGCTGCAGCGCGGCGGTGAGCGTCTGGTGCACCAGCGGGAACAGCAGCGCGGCCAGCAGGCCGACGTAGACCGCGCGCAGGTCCAGCATGTCGCCCCAGCGGCCGACGAACAGGTCCAGCGCGCCGATGGCCACGACCACGGGCGGGATGGCGTAGGGTGCCAGCGCGAGCGCGTCCAGCAGGCGCTTCAGCCGGGGCGACGCGAGGTGGGCGGCCAGGCTGGCCGCGCCACCCAGCAGCAGCGCCAGCGCGGCGGCGGCGCCGGAGATCCACACCGAATTCCACGCCGCGCCGCGCACGCGCTCGTCCGCCGCGAGGCCGGCCAGCCAGTGCAGCGTGGCGCCCTGCGGCAGCAGGCCCTGGTCCCAGCGCTCGCTGAAAGCGTAGGCCAGCACGGCCAGCGGCGGCAGCAGCACCAGCAGCGCGGCGGCCCAGAAGGCGAGGGCGGGCAGGCGCCAGGGTCGGTTGGCTGACTTCAAGGGCTTCATGCCGAACGCCTCAACCGGGCGGCCAGCAGCCGGCCGCCGACGATGACCGTGAGCAGCAGCAGGGCCATCACCAGCGACAGGGCGGTGGCCAGCTCGGGCTGCGAAAAGATGTCGCCGCTGACGGCCGCGGCGATGCGCACCGCCAGCACCGGGCTGGCCGTGCCGGCCAGCGCGAACGGCGTGGCGTAGGCCGCGGCGGCGTTGGCGAACAGCAGGCTGGCCGTCTCCACCAGGCTGGGCGCCAGCAGCGGCAGGCCCACGCGGCGCCAGAAGCGCGCGGGCGAGGCGCCCAGCGTGGCGGCGGCCTCGGCGAAGGCCGGGTCCAGCAGCCGCACCGGCGCCATCAGCAGCACCAGCGCCAGCGGCACCTGGAAGGCGGTGAAGGCCAGCAGCAGGCCGGCGTCGCTGGCCAGGTCCCAGTCCTGCAGCAGGCCGGCGCCGCGGGCCAGCGCGGTGAGCACGCCCTGGCTGCCCAGCAGCAGGGTCAGCGCCAGCGCCAGCGGCACGCCGGCGAAGTTGGCGCCGAGGCCCGCCAGCACTGCCACCGGCCTCTCCCAGCGCGGGTGGGCGACGAGGTGCAGTGCCGCGCCCAGGCCCAGCACCAGCCCCAAGGCGGTGGAGGCTGCTGACAGCGCGACGGTGCGCGCGATGGCATCGACGTAGAAGCGGTCGGCCCACAGTTCCTGCAACGCGCATTCGCCGCCGCCCAGGCAGGCGTGCAGCAGGTCGAGGCTGCGCCAGCCGAAGGGCAGCAGCAGCGCGGCGGCCAGCAGCCCGAGCAGCGGCGTGGCGATGAGCCAGGCGCGGGCCGGGGTCAGGGGCATCCGAGGCGCTGGGCGACGAAGCGACGGATGCCCAGCTGCGTGGCGGGCCAGCCGGCGGGGGCGTCGGGGCCGGCCTGATGCGGCAGCCACACCAGCGGCACGTCACGCTCCACCGGCAACGGGCCGCCGTGCCAGTGGTCGGCGTGCATGCCGTGGTCGCTGGTCAGCAGCAGGTCGTAGCCGGCGGCATGCCAGCGCGGCAGGGCCTGGGCCAGCACCTGGTCCAGCTTGCGGGCGGCGAAGCTGTAGCCGGTGGACTCGCCGCCGTGGCGGTGGCCGGCCAGGTCCAGGCCCATCGGGTGGATGAACAGGAAATCGGGCGCGTGGACCTGGCGCAGCGCCTCGGCGTCGGCCAGCAGGTGGGAGTCGGGGTAGTCGTCCTCCCAGTACCAGCGTGCGCCTTCGACACCCAGTTGCGGCAGCGCCGTCTCGCGGTGCAGCAGCGGGTCGAAGACGGCGCCTGCCAGCAGCTCGAACACCCAGTGGTAGGCCGCCACGGCCGAGCGGCGGCCGGCGGCGGCGAGGTCGTCGAACAGGGTGGGGCCGCAGCGCTGGCCGGCCTGCGCGTTGCCGAGGATGCCGTGCTCCAGCGGCGTGCGGCCGTTCAGCACGGTGGCGTAGAGCGGGCGCGACAGGCTGGGCAGCTCGCAGCGCAGCGTGCTCCAGTGCGCGCGGCCGGCTTCGTTCAGCGCCTGCACGTAGCCCAGGTAGTCGCGGGCGGTGTCCGCGCGCAGGCCGTCGACGAGCAGCAGGACTAGCTTGTTCATGCGCCGAGGACTTCCCGTTGCCACGCCCTGGGCAGCTTCTTGACTTCTTCGGTCCACAGCTGCGGCTTGAGCGCGCGCGCGGTCTGGTACTGCGCGGCGGGCAGCAGCTTCTTCTTCACGTCGTCGGGCAGGGTCAGGTGGTCGACGCGGATGGGCCGGGCGTTGCCGCGGGCGAGGTTGAGCTGGCCGGCGTCGCTGAAGATGTACTCGCGCGCCAGGTTGCCGGCGTTGGGGCGTTTGGAGTAGGTGTTCAGCAGCGTGGTGTAGCCGCTGGTGATGCTGCCGTCGCCGGGGATGAGCACCTCGTAGTCGGCCGCGTTGGGCAGCTTGTCGCGGTAGCTCAGCGCGTTGAAGTCCCACAGCAGGAAGACCTCGGCCTCGCCGCGCTCCATCAGCGCGGGCGAGGGCTCGGTGCCGAGCAGCTTGCGGGCCTTGGCGAGCGCGGCGAAGGCCTGCAGCGCGGGCTTGAGTTGGGCTTCGCTGCCGCCCAGCGCGTGGGCGGCGGCCAGCACGGCGGCGTTGGCCTGGGCGGCGCGGCCGACGGCCCCGATCATCACGCGCGGCTGCGCCGCGAACAGCGCCTTCCAGCTGCGCGGCACGTCCTTGAGAAGCCGCTTGTTGACGGCGAACGCGATGGTGCCGGTGTAGGCCAGGGCCCAGTGGCCGTCGGCGTCCTTGGCCCAGTCGGGCACCTGGGCCCAGGTGCCGGGCCTGTAGGCGCGGGTGAGGCCGCGCGCCTTGGCGATGGGGCCGAACTCGAAGCCCACGTCGCCGATGTCGATGCTGGCGTTGGCGCGCTCGGCCTCCATCTTGGCGATCTGCTCGGCGCTGCTCATGTCGGTGTCCACATGGGCGAGGCCGTGCAGGCGCTGCAGGTCGGCCCAGGTGGCGCGCCAGTTGGCCCAGTCGTCGGGCATGCCGACGCTGGTGACGCGGCCTTCGGCGCGGGCGGCCTGTTCCAGCGCCGAGGGCTGGGCTTGGGCGAGCGGCGCCAGGCCGCACAGGGCGGCCAGCACGTGGCGGCGGTGGAGGTGGCTCATGCGGTGGGGAAACGCAGTTGGTCCAGGCTCAGGCGGTGCTGCAGGCGGGTGTCGCCCTTCAGGTCGCGGATGCTGAGTTCCAGCGTGGGTACCGGCGTGGTGAAGTCCAGGTCCACGAGGCCGAAGTTGAGGTCGGCGTAGACGCTGCCCACGCGGCGAGCGTTGGGCGTGGGGATGTCCCACACCTCGGTCAGGCCGCTGGAGGTCAGGTCCCACAGCGGGTAGCCGCCGGGCACGTCCCAGCGCGAGAGGTCGGCGTAGTGCATGTCGCCGCTGACGACGACCACGCCTTCGGCGCGCATCTCGCGGATCAGGTCCACCAGGCGCTGGCGTTCGCGCGGGAAGTTGTTCCAGCCTTCCCAGCCCGTGCCCTCGGCTGCCAGCTGCACGCTGGAGACGATGAGGCGCACATCGGCCGGCTCGGCCAGGCGCTCGGCCAGCCAGGCCCATTGCGCCTCGCCCAGCAGCGTGGCGGCGGGGTCGGGGTTGGGCAGGTACCAGCCCTTCATCGCGCCGCCGCCGAGCTTGGCTTTCGCGTACATCGCCGCGTAGCCCTGCTTCAGCCCGGGGTCGGCGACCAGCGCCGTGCGGTTGAAGCGCAGGTCCAGCATCAGCACCTGCACCGTGCGGCCGCCGCGTTCGATGCGCCAGGCCTCGTAGATGCCCGGGCGGGTGCGGCGCGGCGAATCGGCGGGCTCGTTCCACTCGTCGCAGAACAGCTGCTGGGAGAGGCGCTTGAGCGGGTACTCGCCGCCCACGTCGTCGTCGCCGAAGTCGTGGTCGTCCCAGGTCGCGAGGTGGGGGGTGTCGCGGCGGAAGGACTGCAGCGCCTCGACCTTGCGGAACTCCGCGTAGCGCTGGCGCAGCGTGTCGGCGTCGCGCGCGTCGGCGTAGAGGTTGTCGCCCAGGAACAGGAACAGGTCCGGCCGCGCGGCCCGCACCGTGGACCAGATGGGCTGCGGCTTGGACTGCTTGGCGCAGGACCCGAAGGCGATGCGCAGGTGCTGGGCGTCAGCGGGCGTGGCAAGCGCAAGCGGGCGCGAGCCCGCCTGCGCGCTCACGCCCACCGCAGCCAGCCCGGCGGCCAGCATGAGCTGGCGCCGGTCGAGCTGGGCGGGCGCCGGGCTCATCAGAGCTTGCCCGTCAAGGTCACGAAGAACTGGCGCGGCGCCCCCTGCAGCAGGGTCTGGCTGTCGCCGCTGTTGACGAAGCCGTTGCTGCCGATGGTGGAGATGTACTTGCGGTCGCCCAGGTTGGTCACGCCCACCTGCACGCTGCCTTCGGACAGGAAGCCCAGTGACTTGGTGCGCAGGCCGCCGCTCAGGTTAAACAGCGTGCGGCCGGCCACCGAGGCGTCGTTGAGGTAGCTGAAGTAGCGCTTGGACATGTAGTCCGCACCGACGTTGCCGAACCACTGGCCGTCGTCGTAGCTCAGGATGCTCTTGACCATCTGGTCCGGGGCATCGACGACGTGCTTGCCGGCGGTGGCGACAGTGGTGGTCTGGTTGCTGGCGTTCTTGCTGACGACGTCGTCCTTGTACGTCGAGTTGCTCAGGCTCAGGCTGTTGTACCAGCTCACGCCGGGCATCAGGCGCAGCGACAGCGCGGCCTCCAGGCCCTTGGTGCGCACGCCGCCGACGTTGCTCAGCACCGTGGGGTTGCCCTGGATGCCCGAGCCTTGCGTCACGCCCAGCAGGCGGTCCTTGAAGTCCACGATGTAGGCCGTGACGGCCGCTTCGTAGAGCTTGGACGTGGTGCGCCAGCCGGCCTCGAAGTTGGTGGAGGTCTCGGGGCGCAGCGAGCCCTTGATGGCGTCGAAGCCGGCCTGCGTGGTGGCGAACGGCGTCGTGCCGGTAGCCGCGCCCTGGTAGGCGCGCATGTTCCTGGACACGCTGGTGAACAGCTCGTCCGTGCGGCTGAGCTGGTAGTTCAGGCCGACCTGGGGCAGGAAGCCCTTGCTGGCGGTGATGCTGCCGGCCGGGCCGCTGCCGACCTGGCGGTTGGCGTCGATGGTGGCGCGCAGCGACTTGAAGCCGGCACCCAGCGTCAGCTCATTCGTCAGCGAGACGGTGTCGGACAGCGAGAACTGGTCGGTCTTGGTCGTGAACGCGTACTGCCACTGCGTGAAGAAGGGGTTGCTCGGGAAGTCGTAGGGGCTGGGCACGGCGCTGGGCGGCGTGGCGTAGAAGCGGCGGGCTTGGTCGAAGTCGTTGTTCTCGTGCCAGACCGAGGCGCGCAGCTGGTGGCCGGCGATGTCGTAGTCCAGCGTGGCGGTCACGCCGTTGCGCTTGATGGCGTACTCGGTGGTGCGCAGCGCCACGGGCGTGCCGTCGGGCGACGCGGTGTACGGCGTGTACCAGAGGCCGCGGCCGTCGTTCTTGTGGTGGTAGACGGTGGTCTTCAGGCGCAGGCTGTCGGCCAGCTTGGCGTCCAGCGTGGCGCCGGCCAGCGTGTCCTTGCGAAGGCCGGAGCCGGCGTAGTAGGCGTCGTCGCACTGCGCGACGTAGGTGCTGCCGTTGTTGCCGCACAGCGTGTTGGAGGCCTTCACCGCGGCGGCGAAGTTGGGGAAGAAGTTGTCCCACTCGTAGCCCAGGCGGTTGACCATCTCCAGCGACATGTCCTGGTAGTCGATCTCACGGCGGTTGGAGGTGTTGATGAAGGCCGACAGGCGGCTCTCGCCGAAGTCCTTCACGTACTTCAGGTTGACCTGCTCCTGGCGCTGCTGGCCTTCGCCGCGCCACTTGTCGGCGACCTGGCGGGTGTAGCTCAGGTAGACGGCGCCAAGCTCCGAGGCGCCGCTGTCCAGGCGCAGGAAGGTGCGGCTGTTGCTGTTGCTGCCCAGCGTCTGGGAAGCCTGCAGGCCGAAGGCCTTGGCCGGGTCGGCCGAGTAGAACTGCAGCGTGCCGCCCAGGTTGCTGGACGAGGGCGTGTCCAGCGAGCCGGTGCCCTGCGACAGGTCGGCGCGGGCCACGTTCTCGCTGGAGATGGCGCGGCTGATGTGCAGGCCGTTGAGGTTGCCGTAGCTCATGTCGCCCAGGGGCACGCCGTCCAGCGTGAAGCCCAGCTGGTTCTGCGAGAAGGCGCGCACCGTGAAGCGGGTGGACCACTCGTAGTTGCCCAGCGGGTCGGCGGACTGGAAGTTCACGCCGGGCAGGCGCGACACGGTGGCCAGCGGGCTCTGGCCGGCGGCCGCGGCGGCCTCGAAGTCGGCCTTGGTCAGGCCTTGCACGGAGCGGATCTGGCCGCGGCCCAGCGTCACGGTGACGCGTTCGAGCTCCTGGGTCTCGGTGTTCTGTGCCAGGGCCGGCAGGGCGGCGAAGGCCAGGCCCAGCAGGGCGGCAACGGGGGTGAGGGCGTGAACGGCTGAACGCATGGTGTGGAGTGGGCTAGAAGTGACGGGGCCACCGGCGCGAGGGCCGGTGAGCGGCGTTGGAACGGGCCGCAATGTCACAAAAATCCACGACAGTTCTGCGACACATTGGTGTCTGTGACCTGATTTCCACGGATTTCCACATCCGGCCTCGGATTCACACAACCGCCACAGGCCGCTGATCCACTGCTTGCGCATTGCCTTACCCGACCACCGCCGCCGCTCATGTGGGTTGCCGAACGACACCGCCTCATCCTCGACCTGCTGACCACCCACCAGGGCCTGACCACTGAACGCTTTGCCGATGCGCTGGGTGTGTCGCGCGAGACCGTGCGGCGCGACCTCATCGAGCTGGAGCGGACCGGCCAGCTGGCCCGCGTGCACGGCGGTGCGGTGGCGGCCGCGGGCGGGCCGCCCGAGCCCGCCTACGCCGAGCGCACGGGCCTGCAGCGGCTGGAGAAGCTCGAGATCGCGGTGGCCGCCGCCGCCCTGATGCAGCCCGGCCAGGCCTGCCTGCTGGACGCCGGCTCCACCACGCTGGCGCTGGCGCAGGAGCTGGCCAGGCGCGAGGGCTTGATCGTCATCACCAACTCGCTGGACGCCGCCATGGTGCTGGCCTGCCACCGCCGCCACGAGGTGCGCCTGCTGGGCGGCCGGCTGGAGGACGACGTGCCTGCCACCTACGGCGAGCAGACGGTCGCCGAGATCACCCGGCTGCAGGTGGACTGGGCGTTCGTGTCGCCGGTGAGCTTCGATGCCGTCAACGGTGCGATGGACTACCTGTGGCACGAGGCCACGGTGGCCCGCGCGATGCTGGACCGGGCGCGCCAGCGCGTCGTGCTGGCGGACGCCAGCAAGCTGGGGCAGGCCAGCCGCGTGCAGATCTGCCCGCCGGCCGATGTAGACGTGCTGGTGACGGACGGCAGCGCCGATGCGACGCTGCTGGCGGGCTTCATGGCGGCCGGCGTGTCACGCGTGCTGCAGCCCGGCCGGGCTCAGCGCGTGGGCGAGGCCTGCGCCGAAGCTGCCGCGGCCCCCGCGTAAGGCCCGCTGCGCAGCGCGTCCGCAATGCCTTTGCGGTTCTGCGTCAGCGCCGCCATGCTGAAGTGGATGTGGCCGCTGCCGGGCGACAGGCGCCGGATGGCGTCGATCTGCGCCAGCACCTCGTCGGGCTGCCAGCTCTGCGGCGTGTCGTTGATGCGGCTGGTGAACAGGCCCGGGTGGATGGGCCGGCCCAGCGGGTTGCTCGCGCGCCAGGCCTGCAGCAGCGGCTCGAAGGCCTGCGCCGTCTGCGAACGCGGCCAGTAGAGCTGGGGCGCCAGATAGTCCATCCAGCCCTCGCGCAGCCACAGCTCCACGTCGGCGTAGAGCTTGTCGTACTGGCTGAAGCCGCTGATGCCGGCCGGGCGCGCGGCGGGCTTGGGGATGCCGAAGGGGCTGACGCCGACGCGCGTGCCGGGGCGCACCTCGTGGGCCAACGTATAGAGACGCTGCACCAGGCTGCTGACGTTGTAGCGCCGCCAGTCGTTGCGGGCCAGGCTGCCGCCCTTGGCGACGTACTTCTGCCAGCTCGGCTCGTCGGGGAAATCGACTTCCTGCTTCGTGGTCGGGTCGGTGACGGGGTAGGGGTAGAAGTAGTCGTCGATGTGCACGCCGTCCACGGCGTAGCGGCTCAGGCAGTCGCGCACGACGGCCAGCGTGTGCTCGGCGGCGGCGGGCTCGCCGGGGTCCATCCAGAGCTGGTCGCCATAACGGCGCACCCAGTCGGGGTGGCTGCGGCTGACGTGGCTGTCCGCCACCGGCGACTTGGCCGAGCTGTGGCGCGAGCGGTAGGGGTTGAACCAGGCGTGCAGCTCCAGGCCGCGGGCCTTGGCCTCGGCGAGCCACACAGCCAGCGGGTCGTAGCCCGGGTGCTGGCCCTGGGTGCCGGTGAGGTACTCGCTCCAGGGCTCCAGCTTCGACTCGTAGAGCGCATCGGTGGCCGTGCGCACTTGCAGGATCAGCGCGTTGAGGCCGATGCCGACGGCCGTGTCGCACAGCGCGCGGATCTCGGCCTGCTGGGCTTCGGCGCTCAGGCCGGGCTTGCTGGGCCAGTCGATGTTGGCGACGGTGGCGATCCACGCGGCCCGCCATTCGCGGGGCGGCACAGGCAACGGCGAGGCAGCGGCGGGTGCGGGCGGTGTCGGCGCCAGTGCGGCCTCGCCGGGCGGCACAGGCGCAGGCAGGGGCGGCGTGGCGCACGCGGCAAGCAGGGGCGCCGAGGCGAGGCTCAGCAGGTGGCGGCGTTTCATGGCTTCAGACTTTCACGAACCAGTGCTTGCGGTACATGACCCAGGCCACGGCGTACATCGCCAGCACGAAGGCGATGGCGTGCAGCAGCGAGGCGTTCACCGGCGCGAGGCCCGAGTCGCGCAGCGGGGCGTAGAGCGCGGCGCCCAGTGTGCGGCCGTCGGCGAACTTGACCGTGTAGAGCATCTTGGCCACCAGGCCCGACAGCGCAAACAGGAACAGGGCGTTCATGCCGAACACCACCAGCGGGTGCAGCAGCCGCGCCCAGCGGGCGCGCGACAGCGGCCGCGGCGAGGCGTCCAGCAGCCAGTAGAAGACGGCGAACACGACGCAGGCCCAGCCCGCCATGGTGAACACGAAGCTCGGCGTCCACAGCGACTTGTTGATGGGCATCAGCCAGGTATCCAGCACCTGGCCCAGCCACAGCGAGGCCAGGCCCGCGAGCACCCAGGTCATGGCCTTCTCTGCGGGTTGCCTGGACGATGCCAGCACATAGCCGGCCAGCACGCCCAGCAGCTGCGAGGCCACGGCGGGCAGCGTGGACAGCAGGCCTTCGGGGTCCCAGGTCTTGGCCTGCCGCCACAGGTGGCCGTCCATCAGCAGGCGGTCCAGCCAGGCCCCGGCATCCTTGCCCGGCTCCAGCAGGCCGGTGTGGACGACGCCATCGGCATCGGGCACCGGCAGGCAGAGCTGGATGAGGGAGTAGACGGCCATCAGCGCCAGCGCCCACAGCGCCACGCCGCGCGCGCGGCACCAGATGACGATGGGGGCTGCCGCCAGCGTGCACAGACCCAGGCGCTGCAGCACGCCGGGGATGCGCAAGGTGTCGAAGTTGAAGCTGGGGATGAGGTTGAGAGCCAGTCCGATGCCAATGATGACGGCAGCGCGTCGCGAGGTAGCGAGCAGCAGGGCCGTCTTGTCGGCCCCCGCCTGCGCACGCCGAGCGAGGCTGATCGTCATCGCCATGCCGCTGATGAAGACGAAGAAGGGGAAGACCCAGTCGGTGAAGGTCCAGCCGTTCCAGTGGGCGTGCAGCAGCGGCGCGTAGACATGGCCCCAGTCGCCCGGGTTGTTGACCAGCAGCATGGCCGCGATGGCGAAGCCGCGGAAGGCGTCCAGCGAGAGAACTCGTCCTTGGGCCGCCGCGTACGGCGTCCGCTCCCCCGAGGGGATGCCGCCCGTCTTGGGGCGGCCCGGCGACGGGCTGAACCGGTCCTTCATTCGTCGACCTTCTTTCCGAAGTCATCGGGCACCTTGATCAGCGCCGCCATGACGAAACTGGGCAGCGTGGCCACCAGCACCCAGCCGAAGAAGGGCACGTAGCCGATGTGGTCCTGCAGCCAGCCGCTCCACATGCCGGGGATCATCATGCCGAGCGCCATGAAGCCCGTGCAGATGGCGTAGTGGGCCGTCTTCTGCGGGCCTTCGGCGACATGGATCATGTACATCAGATAGGCCGTGAAACCCAGGCCGTAGCCGAACTGCTCGACGGCCAGCGCGGCGCTGATGACGGCCAGGCTCGTGGGGTGTGAGAGGGCCAGCAGAAGGAAAGCCACGTTGGGCACGTGCATGGCCAGCACCAGCGGCCACAGCGCGCGCTTCAGGCCCACGCGGGAGATGACCCAGCCGCCGGCCAGGCCGCCCAGCGTCAGCGCCGTCAGGCCCACCGTGCCGTAGGCGATGCCCACGGCCTTGGTGGACAGGCCCAGGCCGCCCTGGTCGACCGGGTCGAGCAGGAAGGGCGAGGCCAGCTTGAGCAGCTGCGCCTCGGGGAAGCGGTAGAGCAGCAGGAAGCCCAGCGTGACGGCCATGCCGGGCTTCTTGAAGAAGCTGGCGAAGACGGCGAAGAACTCGGCCACCAGCCCGCGCGCCGCACTGCGGCCGGTGCCGCGCACATCGGCAGCGGGCCTCGGCAGCACCAGGGCATGCCAGGCGGCCAGCGTGACGAACAGGCCGCCCAGCAGCCAGAACACCGTGCTCCAGGCCTGGGCGACGCTGCCCGTGCGCTCGGTCAGCTCACCGGCGAGGTAGACCAGCCCGCCCTGGCCGCCGATGTTGGCCAGGCGGTAGAAGGTGGAGCGCACGCCGACGAAGGCCGCCTGGCTGTGCTGCGGCAGGGCCAGCATGTAGTAGCCGTCGGCGGCGATGTCGTGCGAGGCCGAGGCGAAGGCCATCAGCCAGAACACCGCGAGCGAGAGCTGGAAGACCTTGTCGGTCGGGATGGTCAGCGCCACGCCGGCCAGCGCCGCGCCGACGAAGAACTGCAGCACCGTCACCCACAGCCGCTTGGTGCCGAACAACTCGGCCAGCGGCGACCACAGCGGCTTGATGACCCAGGGCAGGTAGAGCCAGCTCGTGTAGAGGGCGATGTCGGTGTTGGAGATGCCCAGGTTCTTGTAGAGCACCACCGACAGCGTCATGACGACGACATAGGGGATGCCCTGGGCGAAATAGAGCGTGGGAATCCACGCCCAGGGGGAACGGTTCATGCGTCGAGGGCGCGGCTGACGCTGCCGTCCGCCGCATCAAGCAGCGCGCGGGCGGCGTCGGCGCCCACGCCGCGCTTGAGCATGACGAGGGCTGTCTTCACGTGGTGGTCGCAAGCGCCAAGTGCCGCCTGCGCGTCGGCCTCGCTGGCACCCGAGGCGCGCACGGCCAGCGCCAGCGCGCGCTTCACGAGCTTGGCGTTGGTCGCCTTCAGGTCCACCATCAGGTTGCCGTAGACCTTGTGCAGCTTGACCATCAGCGCCGACGAGAACGTGTTCAACGCGATCTTCTGCGAGGTGCCGGCCTTGAGCCGCGTGCTGCCGGAGATGACCTCGGGGCCGGTGTCCAGTGTGATGCCGATGTCGGCCTGGGCGGTGACCGGGGCGCCGGGGTTGTTGGCGAAACCGATGGTCAAGGCGCCAGCTGCGCGCGCGGCTTGTATAGCGCCCAGCACATAGGGCGTGCCACCCGAGGCGGCCAGCAGCAGCGCCACGTCGTTGGGGCCGGGGTTCAACGCGGCAAGGTCGGCGGCGCCCTGGGCACGGTCGTCCTCGGCGCCCTCCACCGCGACGAACATCGCGCCCGCGCCGCCGGCAATGACGGCCACGGCCCGCTCGCGTGGCCAGGAGAAGGTGGGGTAGAGCTCCACGCTGTCCAGCACGCCGAGCCGCCCGGAGGTGCCCGCGCCGGCATACAGCAGCCGGCCACCGGCGCGGATGCGCGGCAGCGCGGCGTCCACCGCGGCAGCGAGCTGCGGCAGGGCGGCCTTGACCGCGGCGACGGCGGCGGTCTGGTCGTCGATGAATGCATCCAGCAGGGCCGGCGTGGCGTAGCTGTCCAGGTCGGGATGACGGGTGCTCGGGGTTTCGGTGTTCAGCATGGGAATGGCGGCGGCAAGCTGCCGGACTCTAGCGGCTGGGACGCCGGCATGACGAATGCCACGCGCCCTTGCAGCCATAACGGCAGGTAATCAGAATCTGCCGGCTGGCTGTAAGGACTTGAAGGGTCATTCCGACGCAAGCTGGCAAGTCGATGTCGGGGCCTCTCCGGAATCGACCTGTGGTGAACCCCGATCTCATCCACTTCCTCTTTCTTCTGGAGACTCCACATGAACGCATCCCTCAAGACCGGCCTGGGCATCGCTGCCGCTGCCGCTGCCCTGTTCGCCACCGCCGTGCCGACGACCGCCATGGCCGCCGATGGCATGGTCAAGTGTTCCGGCGTGAACGGCTGCAAGGGCACTTCCGAATGCAAGACCGCCAAGAGCGACTGCAAGGGCCACAACGGTTGCAAGGGCCAGGGCTGGGTCAGCAAGAAGTCGGCTGACGAGTGCACCAAGGCTGGTGGCAAGGTTGAAAAGTAATCGGCTCAGCTAGCCAAATCGACGCCGCGCCAGGCTGATGCCTGGGCGGCGTTTTCCTTCTCTCCCCATGACCCACATCCAAGGCTTCGGCCTCGGCCTGCGCGTGGAGCATTACGCCGACTTCGAGGCCGGCGTCGATGTCGCCCTGCGGCCCGACTGGCTGGAGATCATTTCCGAGAACTACATGGTGCCCGGCGGTCCGCCGATGGTGCACCTGGAGCGCATCCGGGCCGACTACCCGCTGGTCATGCACGGCGTGTCGCTGTCCGTCGCCGGGCCGGCGCCGCTGGACCTGGCCTATCTGCGCGAACTGAAGGACCTGGCAGACCGCCTGCAGCCCGGCTGGGTGTCCGACCACCTGTGCTGGAGCGCCGACGCCCACAGCCAGCTGCACGACCTGCTCCCCGTGCCGCTGACGCGCGCCGCGCTCGACCACGTCGGCGGGCGCATCGCCCAGGTGCAGGACGTCCTCGGCCGGCCCCTTGTGCTGGAAAACGTGTCCAGCTACGTGCGCTTTGCCGCCGACGAGATGACGGAGTGGGACTTCATCGCCCAATTGCTCAAGAGCACCGGCGCCCAGCTGCTGCTGGACGTCAACAACGTCTATGTCTCGGGCCGCAACCATGGCTTCGACCCGCTGGACTACCTGGCCGGCATCCCCGTCGAGCCGGTGCGCCAGATCCACCTTGCCGGCCACGAGGACCGCGGCGACATCGTCATCGACACCCACGACCACCCGGTGCGCGACGAGGTCTGGGCGCTGTACCAGCACGCCGTCAGGCGCTTCGGCCCGGTGCCGACCATGATCGAGCGCGACGACCATATCCCGCCGCTGGACAGCCTGCTGGCCGAGCTGACTGTGGCGCGCCGCCTCGCGGAGGCCGCATGACCACGGCCGCATTGCAACAGCGCCTGGCCGCCGCCATCCGCGACGGCGCCGATGCAACCGGCCTGCTGGCCGGCGACTTCGCCCTCGGCCTGGAGGCCTACCGCCACGCCTACCGCGCCCGCCTCGTCGCCGCGCTGACCGACAACTTCACCGTGCTGGCCCGCGCGCTGGGCGATGAGGCCTTCGACGCGCTGGGCCGCGCCTACGTCGATGCGCGTCCCAGCCGGCATCCGTCTATCCGCTGGTTCGGCCACGCGCTGGCCGACTTCATGGCCACGGCCGGGGACGACCTCGTGCCCCACGCCAGCCTCGTCGATTTCGCCCGCATGGACTGGGCGCTGCGCGGCGCCTTCGACGCCGCCGAGGCGCCGCTGCTCGACGCCGCGACGCTGGCCGCGCTCAGCCCCGACGACTGGGCCGGCCTCGTGCTGGCATTGCAGCCTGGCGTGCAACGCGTGACGCTGGCCCACGCCATCGAGCCCGCCTGGCGCGTGCTGCGCGAGTGGGAACCCGAGGCCGGCGCCGACCAGCCCGAGCTGCCGGAGCCCGTGCCGCACGAGCACACGCTGCTGGCCTGGCGCCAGGACCTGGAAACGCGCTGGCGCTCGCTGGAGCCGCTGGAGGCCGCGCTGCTGGCGGCGGTGGCTGAAGGCGCGCCCTTCGCGCGGCTGTGCGAGCACGCCGCCGAGCAGCTGGGCGACCCGCAAGCCGCTGCGCCGGCCGTCATCGGCCTTCTGCAGCGCTGGCTGGCCGACGGCCTGCTTCAGAGCCGCGCGTCGTAGCTCAGCGGGTGGCTGGCGCGACGCTCGCCAGTGAAGCTGCCATGCGCGTTCATCGTGGGCGCGATGCTGCCGCGAGCGGACTGCACCCAGGTCACGGTCAGCTCGCAGCGGCTGACGGCGGCGGTCTTGGCGTCGTTGTTGTTGGCGCTGCGGCTGGTGGTGTTCAGCGCCTCGTCAACTGCCGCCGGCTCCAGCCGGTAGCCGCCCGCCACGCTGCCCTCGGCCCGCGCGCCCAGCGCGGTGCCCTTGAGCGCGAAGCTGCTGCCATCCGAGCGGTTGCAGCTGCCTCTGGCCACCGCGGCGGCGTCGCCCACGCCGGCCAGGCTCAGCCGCACGGGCAGGGCCGCGCCGTTGCGCGTCAGCAAGGGGGCGCCCGTGGGCTGCAGCACCGTGAACGGCGCCGGCAGCGTGACCTGGCTGACGTGGCGCATGCCGCCCCGCGTGAAGGCCAGCTGCACCACCGGCCGCGTGCTGGTGGTGGCCAGCGTGGCCGTGTAGTCCTGGCGCTTGCCGTCGGGGTTGCTCATCGTCACCTCGGGGCCGCCGTCCACGCTGACCGACAGGCGCTCGCCGGGAGCCATCAGCACCGTGGTCAGCACATTGGCCGACTTGCCGAGGAAGCCGTCCACCACGACCCGGTCGTCGCCTGCCGTCTGGGTCGCCGTGAAGCGGGGGCTGATCTCGTCCACGTTCAGCGTGGACGATTCCGTGCAGTTGCGCAGCCCGCAGATCAGTCCGTCCCCGATGGCGTCCAGTGCGTCTCCCACGCCGCTGGCGATGCCGCCGCAGCCGGTCACGGCGAGGGCGGCGAGGATCACGGGCGCCGCGACGCGGCAGCAGGTGACAAAAGACATGACATTCCTCTCGGTTTCATGGGCAGCAGATACTAGGCGCGACCCGGCCGCTGCCGTCGGACCGATTTCCGTGACTGTTCACCTTTTGGAGTCGTTATGTTGTCGCGCCCCGTTCGTCTTCTCGCCGCACTGCCCCTGCTGCTGACCCTGGCCTTGCCGGCCCATGCTGCCCTCGGCGTCGGCGCAGCGGCACCCGACTTCACCGCCGACGCCGCCGTCGGCGGCCAGCCCTTCAAGTTCAAGCTCGCCGAGGCCCTCAAGCAGGGGCCCGTGGTGCTGTACTTCTATCCCAAGGCCTTCACCAGCGGCTGCACGGTCGAGGCCCACCAGTTCGCCGAGGCGACGGACAAGTTCAAGGCGCTGAACACGACCGTCATCGGCATGTCCAACGACGACATCGACACGCTGAAGAAGTTCAGCGTCGAGGCCTGCCGCAGCAAGTTCGCCGTGGCGGCCGATGCCCAGGGCAAGGTCATCAAGTCCTACGACGCCGGCCTGAAGCTGGTGCCCGGCAGCATGGCCGACCGCGTCTCCTACCTGATCGCCCCCGACGGCAAGGTCGCCGCCGTGCATGCCAGCATGAACCCCGACGGCCACATCGACGCGATGCTCAAGGCCGCCGAGAAGCTGAAGAAGTGATCGCCGGCCTGTCGGTCGCCGAGCTGCTGGCGGCCTATCGCGCGGGCGAGCTGTCGCCCGTCGACGTGATGCGGGACGTGCTGGCCCAGGCCGGGCGGCGCGAGCCCGAACTGCACGCGCTGTGTGCCGTCGATGCCGATGCAGCCTTGGCCGCCGCACGGTCCAGCGAGGCCCGCTGGCGCGCCGGCACGCCGCTCGCACTGGACGGCGTGCCCGTCACGCTGAAGGAAAACATCGCCGTGCCCGGTGCCGCCTACCGCCTGGGCACCGCCGCCACGGCCGACGACGCGACGGCCGACTTCGAGGCCCCGCCCGCCGCACGGCTGCGCGAGGCCGGCGCCATCGCCTGGGCGCGCACCACCATGCCCGACTACGGCATGCTGAGCTCGGGCCTGTCCAGCCTCTATGCCGAACCGGCGCGCAACCCCTGGGATGTGCGCATGACGCCCGGCGGGTCGAGCGCCGGCGCGGCCGCCGCGGGCGCGGCGGGCTATGGCCCGCTGCACCTGGGCACCGACATCGGCGGCTCCATCCGCCTGCCGGCCGGCTGGTGCGGCCTCGTGGGGCTCAAGCCCAGCCATGGCCGCGTGCCCATCAAGCCGGGCTATGCCGGCCGCGTGGCCGGGCCGCTGACGCGCACGGTGGCGGACGCCGCGCTGATGCTGGCCGTGCTCGCGCAGCCGGACGACCGCGACCCGACGCAGCTGCCGCCGCAGCCCGTTGCGCCGCGACCGCTGGAACTGCGCGGCCTGCGCCTCGGCCTGCTGCTGGATGCGGGCTGGGGCGAGGCCGTGCAGCCCGAGGTGGCCGCAGCGATCACCGCCGCCGCGCTCGCCTTCGAGCAGGCCGGCGCCATCGTCGAGCCCATGCCGGCGTTCACGACGCGCGAGATGGCCGACGGCATCGACCGCTTCTGGCGCATGCGCTCCTGGCTGGACATCTCGGCCCTGGCTCCCGAGCGGCGCGCCAGGGTGCTGCCCTACATCCTCGACTGGGTGGCGCCCGCGGCCGGCTACGACGGCGGCACGGTTTTTCGCGGCTACAGCCAGATGCAGGCCCTGCGCGAGGCGGCCAACGCGGCCTGCGGGGCGTTCGACTTCGTGCTGTCGCCGGTCAGCCCCATGCCGGCCTACCCGGCGCATCGGGCCAGCCCGCTGCACGATCCGGCCCGGCCCTTCGAGCACATCGCCTTCACGCTGCCCTGCAACATGAGCGAGCAGCCGGCGCTGTCCATCAATGCGGGCTACACCGCGGGCGGTTTGCCGATCGGCCTGCAGATCACCGGCCGGCGCTTCGACGACGCCGGCGTGCTGGCCCTCGGTGCCGCCTGGGAGCGGCTGCGGCCTGCCCAACGCCCCTGGCCCTTCCGAGGGAGCCCGTCACCATGATCCTGGTCCTTGGCCATGTCACCGCCCGCCCCGAGCACTTCGACGAGGTGCTGCGCCTGAGCCGGCAGCATGTCGAGCGCTCGCGCGCCGAGCCCGGCTGCCTGGCGCACGCGGTGCACCGCGACGCGGAGAACCCGCTGCGCCTCGTCTTCGTCGAGAAGTGGCGCGACATGTCCGCCCTGCAGGCTCACTTCCGTGTGCCGGCCTCGCGCGAGTTCGGAAAGGCGCTGGCAGCGATGGCCTCGGAGCCGCCGGGGCTGGAGCTCTACGACGCGGCGTCCGTCAAGCCCGCTTGACGAAGCCCAGCAGCGCCGCCATCGGCAGCACCGAGCGCGGCAGATAGGGCAGGCGCCACAGGCCGCCGTGGTTGGCGGTATGCACCAGCAGCTTGAGCGGGTGGGCGAAGTCGCGCGGCGCGGTGCGCAACTGGTGCACCCACATCGCGGCCATCAGCGCATTCGTCGTTGCCGGCGCGAAGACCTCGACGCCGAAGGCCCTGGCGCCGCGAAAGCCCGCGGCCAGCAGCGGGTTGGAGACGACCGAGGCCGTCGTGGTGCTGGGCGCCACGTTGAAGGCGACTCGATGCCCGTCGGCACGGGCCACCAGGGCCCGCCATTGCTGCAGCCGCTTGGCCAGCGCGTAGTTGGGCCCCTGCTCGACGACCAGGGCGTCCACCAGACCCCAGTGGCCGAAGTCGCCCGCGTCGATCAGGCGCTCGATGTGCGGCGCGAAGCCCCGCCCGCCGCTGGAGAGGCGCGCGCCGAACTGGGCCAGCTTCTTGACGACGCCCCGCTCGGCATAGCGGCGCATCACGTCGTTCGCCAGCGCCTCGGGCACGGCGAAGACGTCTGTGGGCGTGGCCATGTAGGCGAGCTGGGTGCGTGCGTCGGCGGCGCACAGCGTCGCGCTGATGGCGTCCATGGCAAGGGATACGCGCACATGGCGCTCGCCGTCGAGATAGGCCAGATTGGCGATGGACAGGGGCTGGCCGAGGCCGGCCAGCCAGACCGCGATCTCGGGCGTGTCGGCCAGCAGGTCGGCGCCGGCGTGGGCCGCGTCCAGCGGCTGGCCCGGCGCGACGGGTGCCGTCAGCGTGGCGTTGCCGGCTGCAACGGTGGTGGCGATGCGTTTCCAGGTGGCGGTGCGTGCGAGGTCGATGCCGACGAGGTTGGCCCGCCACCGGGCCAGCCAGGCCAGCGGCCCGGCCTCGCTGCCGGCGCCCAGCAGCACGAGGTGCTGGTCGGACAGGTCGAACCACTCGGGGTGGGCCAGGCAGTCGCGCAGCGCCTGGGCATGGGCGGCCTCGCAGACGCCGGCCTGCTCCCAGCGGTCGATCTGCCGCGCCAGCGCATCGCCGGCCAGCTCGCGCCCCTGGTGGGGCACGCTCCAGCGGGCCGGCGCCGCGTCGCCGCTGCCGCGCAACTGCAGGGTCTGAAAGCGGTGCTGCGGCGTGCCCATCGCTTGCGCCAGGGCCACGGGCCGGCCGGCACGCACGAAGGGCAGTTCGGCCCAGGCAGCAGCCAGGCCGGCGCGGGCCGACGCGACGACGCCGGTGGGCTGCGCCGCCTGCGCCTGCACCAGCGCGCGCCAGTGGCGGGGGTAGGCATGGCGCCAGTCGCGCTCGGCGGCGACGGCAGCGGCCGCGGCGGCATCCGGCCCGCGCAGTGCAGCGGCCACGATGCGCTGGCCGGGCGCTCCCGAGGCACGCCTGCCCTTGGCATCGAGCGGCCACTGCAGGCCGGTGACGTCGCTCATGGATAGGGGGGCGGTGGCTGGGTCGGCAGGCCGGCCGCGGCCAGGTCAGCGTTGACCAGGGCCCAGGCGGCGTCGAAGTTGTCGGCGCGCCGCACCGGCCGGCTGGCGCGCCAGATGTCCATCAGCGCGGGCAGCCGCTCGATGCCCGGAATGCCGGGGCGCACGAGGAAGACGGTGGAGATGGCCACGACGCCGCGCGAGGCAAAGGCGTCGATGCTGGCGCGCAGCGCGCTCAGCGCGTCGCTGTCCATCTGCAGGCTACCGCGGATCTCCAGCAGGTCACCGAAGCGGCGGTCGGCAGGCAGGCGCTTGCCCGCAAGCGCGATGGCGCGCTGGGTGGCCGTCATCAGCTCGGCGTCGAACGGGCCTTCGGCCGTCGACATCATGACGCGGCCGTAGACGCCCACGCTGACCCGGCCGAAGCTGGGCCTGGGGCCGGCGCGATTCGAGGGGGGCAGGGCGGACCGGGTGCTCATGATGTGCGACGATTTTGCACGCTCAACGGAGGAGTCAGGACGATGTTGACCTTGTACGGCACCAAGGGATCGGGTTCGGCGGCCATCGAGGCGGCGCTGGCCCGCGCCGGCCTGGCCTACACCGGCGTGGACGCCGCCTCCTGGAACCTGGGCTCCGGCCGCGACGCGCTGCTGCGCGTGAACCCGCTGGGCCAGATCCCGACGCTGGTGCTGGCCGACGGCACGGTGCTGACGGAGAGCGCGGCCATCCTGATCCACCTCGGCCTGACGACGGTGCCCGGCCTGCTGCTGCCCGCCGATGCCGGCGCCCGGGCGCGCGTGCTGCGCGGCCTGGTCTACATCGCGGCCAACTGCTATGCGGCCATCAGCGTCATCGACTACCCCGAGCGCTGGTGCGAGCCCTGCGACGACGACATGAAGGCCCGCATCCGCGCCGGCACACGGGCACGGCTGCACGAGCACTGGCGGCTGTTCGCCGACCAGTTCGAGATCGGCTTCGACGCCGGTTCCCCCGGTGCGCTGGAGCTGCTGGCCACGGTCGTTTCCAAATGGTCGGGCTCGCGGCCCATGCTGCAGGCCGAGCGGCCCAGCTTCCACGCGCAGCTGCTGCGCGTGGAGCAGCACCCGCAGGTCGCCGCCGTCTTCCAGCGCCACTGGCCTTGAAATGACGCCCCTCGCCCGCGCGCACGCGGTCGGTCCCCCGCGTTGGCGGCGATGCTCGAGGCATCGAGCCGCAAGCACATCGCCAGAGCGGGCCGGCTTGGGAGCGGCCCGGCGCTCGCCCGCCTGTTTCAAAGACCCCATGGACATCTGACATGACCCACCCCATCGATGCCTGGCACGCCCTCGCCCAGGCCCGTAACCCGCGCGCGCTGGCGGCGCTGCTGGCGGACGAGGTTGTCTTTCACTCGCCTGTCGTGCACACGCCGCAGCGCGGCCGGCTGCTGGCCACGCAATACCTCGGCGCGGCGCTGATGATCCTCGGCAACGACAGCTTCCGCTACGTGCGCGAGATCCGCGGCGAGCGGGATGCGCTGCTGGAGTTCGAACTGGCGCTGGACGGCGTGCAGGTCAACGGCGTGGACCTGATCCGCTGGAACGGCGCCGGGCAGATCACCGACTTCAAGGTCATGGTCCGGCCCCTGAAGGCCATCCAGGCCGTGCAGCTGAAGATGGCCGAGCTGCTGGCGAAGCAGCAGCAGTCTTCTCAATAGACCGGGTCGGGCAGCTTTTCCTTGGCCACCACGCGCTGCGTGGCCGGTCGGTCGAACACGCGCTTCAGGTAGGCGCCCAGGGCCGGCCGCGTCTTGGCCGGGTTGGCCTGCATGCGCGTCCAGCGGCACAGCATGAAAGCCAGTGGGTCCACGGCCGTGTACTGCCCGCCCAGGAACCAGTCGCCGCCGTGGCGGGCCAGTTCGGCGTCCATCTGGTCCAGCATGGGCGCGATCTGGGCCTCGGCGCGGGCCTTGACCTCGGCGGCGTCCGTCGCCATGCGGTCGGGGTAGAAGTAGTGGATCAGCATGGCCTGCAGCGTGTTGGTCAGCCAGACCATCCACTTGTAGTACTGGGCCCGCTCCGGCGTGCCGGGTGCCGGGCAGAAGCCGGGGTGGCGGTCGGCGAGGTGCATCAGGATGGCCGCCGTCTCGTAGAGCACGAGATCCCCGTCGAGCAGAACCGGGATGACGCCGTTGGGGTTGAGCTTCAGATAGGCCGGCGACTTGTGCTCGTTGTTGGCACGGTCCACCTGGCGCAGCTTGTAGGAAATGCCCATCTCTTCCAGCAGGATGTGGGGCGCGAAGCTGGCGTTGCTGGGGTAGTAGAGCAGTTCGATCATGGCGGGACAGCGTGGCGACAGGTGGAGCGGCGAACTTTACGCGGCCGCAATGCCGCAGCAGTCCACCCGCGTGACGCTGGCGGCGTTGGCCATCCACCCCTGACTTCGGGTTGAAGACGATGAACAAGACCTGGCTCCATTCCACCGCCGCAGCCGCGCTTGCGCTGTGCGCTGCCTTCGCTGCTCCGGCCGCCCATGCCGACGTGCGCGTGCGCGCCAACATCGGCATGGTGTTCGACAACCGCTACCACCACGACCACTACTACCCCGCACCCGGCTATGTGGCGCCGTACGTGCCGCATGGCGCCGTCGTCGTTGGCGCCGGCCCCGGCCGCTACTGGTTCCATGGTGGCGTCTGGTACCAGCCTTATGGGCCGCGCTACCGCGTCGTGCTGCCGCCGGTGGGCCTGGTCATCCCGCTGCTGCCGCCGGCCTATGTGACGCTGACGCTGGGCGGCCTGCCTTACTACTATGCGGGCGGCGTGTACTACCGTGCCGTGCCCGAGGGCTACGCCGTGGTGACCCCACCGCCGGAACCCGCGCCGGCCCAGGTCGTGCCTGCTCCGCCGCCGCCGGCGCCCCGGGCCGAGCCCATCGTCTACCCGCGCAACGGCCAGTCGCCCGAGCAACTGGAGAACGACCGCCGCGAGTGCAACCGCTGGGCCACGACGCAGCCGAACGCCCAGGCCGACGCCAGCGTGTTCAACCGCGCGGTGGAAGCCTGCATGGACGGGCGCGGCTACACCATGAGGTGATTCAGACGGCGCAGCCGGCCTCGGGCCTGGCGCCGGCCGCCCGGTAGCGCACCGCCGTCATCTCCGCCAGGATGCTGAGTGCGATCTCCGGTGGCGTGCGGGCGCCGATGTCCAGGCCGACGGGGCCATGCAGGCGGTCGAGCTGCTCGGCCGTCAGCCCGAAATGCTCGGCCAGCCGGGCACGGCGCTTGGCCTGGTTGACGCGCGAGCCGATGGCGCCGACGTAGAAGGCCGCGCTGCCCAGGGCCTCCATCAGCGCGAGGTCGTCCAGCTTGGGGTCATGCGTCAGCGCGACGATGGCCGTCGCGCCGTCGGGCCGGAAGGCGGTGACGACGTCGTCCGGCATGTCGCGCGTGAGCATGACGCCGGGGATGGCGAAGCCGTCGGCATATTCCTCGCGCGGGTCGCACACCGTCACGCCATAGCCTAGGGCCAGGGCCATCTGGGCCAGGTAGTCGGTCATCTGGCCGGCGCCGATGACCAGCAGCCGCCATTGCGGGCCGTGGTGGCTGACGAGGTGGGTGTCGGTCAGGGCCAGCGTGTCGGCGCCGGGTTCGGCGTCGGCCAGGGCGACGGCGCCGCTGGCCAGGTCCAGCGTGCGGCGCACCCGCTCGCCGCGCGTGAGCCGCGCCAGCAGCTCGTCCACGCCCGACTGCGGCCCCAGCGGCTCCAGCATCAGCTCCAGCGTGCCGCCGCAGGGCAGGCCGAAGCGGCGCGCCTCCTCGGCGCCGACGCCATAGCGCAGCGGCGTTGGCTTGGCCAGCTTCAGGCTGCCGGCGCGCAGCTGGGCGACGAGGTCGTCCTCGATGCAACCGCCCGACACCGAGCCGGCGATCAGCCCGTCATCCCGCACCGCCACCAGCGAGCCGACCGGCCGGGGCGCCGAGCCCCAGGTGCGCGTGATGGTGCCGAGCACGACGCCGCGCGCCTCGGCCCGCCAGCCGGCGGCCGTGCGCAACACGCTGAGATCGAGGTTGTCCATGGACGTTCATCCCCAACTTGAATTTCCACTAGGGTAATCGTCAATCACAAGCCCTTGAAGCCGCCGGAGCATCGTCCCTACAACCCCAGGAGACAAGCGATGAAGATCCAGCTCACGGTCAACGGCCGTGTGGTCAGCCGCGACGTGACTCCCGAGAAACTGCTGGTGCAGTTGCTGCGCGAGGATCTGGCCCTGACCGGCACCCACGTCGGCTGCGACACCGCCCAGTGCGGCGCCTGTACGGTCCACCTGAACGGCCATGCCGTCAAGGCCTGCAACATGCTGGCCGTGCAGGCCGACGGCGCCGCCATCACCACCATCGAAGGCCTGGCCGCCACCGACGGCACCCTGCACCCCATGCAGGCCGCCTTCAAGGAATGCCACGGCCTGCAATGCGGCTTCTGCACGCCGGGCATGGTCATGAGCGCCATCGACCTGGTGCAGCACCACGACTGTTCCAGCGAGACGGCCATCCGCGAGGGGCTGGAGGGCAATCTGTGCCGCTGCACCGGCTACCAGAACATCGTGCGGGCCGTGCAGGCCGGCGCCCAGGCGATGAAGGGGGCCTGACCATGAACTCACCCAAGGAAGGTTTCATCGGCCAGAGCGTCAAGCGCCGCGAGGACGCGCGCTTCCTGACCGGCCGTGGCCAGTACACCGACGACATCGTGCTGCCGCGCCAGACCTTTGGCGTCTTCGTGCGCAGCAGTTACGCCCACGCCCGTCTGACCCGCGTGGACACCGCCGCGGCCGCCGCCGCGCCCGGCGTGCTGGGTGTCTACTCCGGCGAACATTTCAAGGACGTCGGCGGCCTGCCCTGCGGCTGGCTCATCACCAGCACCGACGGCCAGCCGATGAAGGAGCCCAAGCATCCCATCCTGGCGCACGGCAAGGTGCGCTACGTGGGCGACGCGCTGGCCCTGGTCGTGGCCGAAACCCTGGCCGAGGCCAAGGCCGCGGCGGCGCTCGTGGAGGTGGACTATGACGAGCTGCCCGCCGTGGCCGATACCGCCACCGCGGCCGGCCACGCCGGCAGCGTGCACGACGAGGCGCCCGACAACCGCTGCTACATCTGGGGCTGCGGCGACAAGGCCGCGACGGATGCCGCGATGGCAGGCGCCGCCCATGTCACGAAGCTGAGCTTCCGCAACAACCGGCTCATCCCCAACGCCATCGAGCCGCGCGCGGCCAACGCGAGCTACGACCCCAGCGGCGACAGCTACACCCTCTACGTCGCCAACCAGAACCCGCACGTCGAGCGCCTGCTGATGTGCGCCTTCGTGCTCGGCATCCCCGAGCACAAGCTGCGTGTCGTGGCGCCGGACGTGGGCGGCGGCTTCGGCTCCAAGATCTTTCTCTACGCGGAGGAGACCGCGCTGGTGTGGGCGAGCAAGCAGCTGGGCCGGCCGATCAAGTGGACGGCCGAGCGCAGCGAGAGCTTCCTGAGCGACGCCCATGGCCGCGACCATGTGACGACGGCCGAGCTGGCCAGCGACAAGGACGGCCGCTTCCTCGCGATGCGCGTGCACACGACGGCCAATCTGGGCGCCTACCTGTCCACCTTCGCGTCCTGCGTGCCCACCATCCTGTACGCGACGCTGCTGGCCGGCCAGTACGCCACGCCGAAGATCTATGCCGAGGTCACCGGCGTGTTCACCAACACCGCGCCGGTGGACGCCTACCGTGGCGCGGGCCGTCCGGAGGCAACCTATGTCGTCGAGCGCCTCGTGGAGACGGTCGCGCACGAGCTGGGCATCGACCCGGCCGAGCTGCGCCGGCGCAACTTCATCAAGGAGTTCCCGTACGCGACGCCGGTGGGCCTGACCTACGACATCGGCGACTACGACGCGACGCTGACCCAGGTGCAGCAGCTGGCCGACGTGGCCGGCTATGCGGCGCGCAAGGCGGTCAGTGCCTCCAAGGGCCTGAAGCGCGGCATCGGCTACTCGACCTACATCGAGGCCTGCGGCCTGGCGCCGTCCAACGTCGCCGGGGCGCTCGGCGCTCGCGCCGGCCTGTTCGAGGCCGGCGAGGTGCGCGTGCACCCGACCGGCAAGGTCACCGTGTTCACCGGCAGCCACTCCCACGGCCAGGGCCACGAGACGACCTTCGCCCAGGTCGTGGCCGACCGCCTCGGCATCCCGCTGGAGGACGTCGACATCCAGCACGGCGACACCGGCAAGGTGCTGTTCGGCATGGGCACCTATGGCAGCCGGTCCCTCGCCGTGGGCGGCACGGCCATCCTGAAGGCGGTCGACAAGGTCATCGCCAAGGGCCGCAAGATCGCCGCCCACCTGCTGGAGGCGGGCGAGGGCGACATCGAGTTCAGCAACGGCGAGTACCGCATCGCCGGCACCGACCGTGCCGTGCCCTTCGCCCAGGTGTCGCTGACCGCCTATGTGCCGCACAACTACCCGCTGGACAAGCTGGAGCCCGGCCTCAACGAGAACGCCTTCTACGACCCGAGCAACTTCACCTACCCGGCCGGCAGCTATGTCTGCGAGGTGGAGGTGGACCCGGCCACCGGCGTCGTGCGCATCGACCGCTTCAGTGCCGTGGACGACTTCGGCAACATTGTCAACCCGATGATCGTCGAGGGCCAGGTGCATGGCGGGCTGGCCCAGGGCATCGGCCAGGCGCTGCTGGAGCACGGCGTCTACGACGCCGATTCGGGCCAGCTGCTGTCAGGCAGCTACATGGACTACGCGATGCCGCGCGCCGACGACCTGCCCAGCTTCCGGGTGCAGACGGCCAAGGGCACGCCCTGCACGCACAACCCGCTGGGTGTTAAGGGCTGCGGCGAGGCAGGCGCCATCGGCTCGCCGGCGGCCGTCATCAACGCCATCTGCGACGCCATCGGCGTCAAGGATCTGCCCATGCCGGCCACGCCATGCACGGTCTGGACGGCGCTGCAACCGGCCAAGGCCTGAGGAGATGACGATGAACTATCAAGCCGCATCCTCCGTCGCCACGGCCCGCCTGGGCGCCGACGACAAGTTCCTGGCCGGTGGGCAGAGCCTGCTCGGCGCCATCAAGCTTGGCCTGGCCGCGCCCGAGGGCTTGCTGGACGTGCGCCGCCTGCCCGAGCTGCAGGGCATCAGCGTGGGTGGTGGCGCCGTGCGCATCGGCGCAGCCACCACGCACGCCGCCGTGGCCGCCTCGGCCGACGTGCTGAAGGCCCTCCCCGCGCTAGCCGACCTGGCCGGCCGCATCGGCGACCGCCAGGTGCGCAACGTCGGCACGCTGGGCGGCAGCCTGGCCAACAACGATCCGGCCGCCTGCTACCCGGCCGCCGCGCTGGGCCTGGGCGCCACCATCCACACTAGCAGCCGTCAGATCGCGGCCGACGACTTCTTCCAGGGCCTGTTCACGACGGCGCTGCAGGAGGGCGAGCTGATCACCGCGGTCAGCTTTCCCATTCCGAAGGCGGCCGCCTGGCAGAAGTTCAAGCAGCCGGCCTCGCGCTTCTCGCTCGTGGGCGTGTTCGCCGCGCGCTTCGACGCCGGCGTTCGCGTGGCGGTGACCGGCGCCGGGGCGGGCGTGTTCCGCTGCACGGTCCTGGAGCAGGCCTTGGGCCGCGACTGGAGCCCGGCCGCGGCACGCGCCGTCAAGGTCGGCGCTGACGGGCTGAACAGCGATCTGCACGGCACGGCCGAGTACCGCGCGGCGCTGATCCCGGAGCTGGCGGCCCGCGCCGTCGCCTCGGCCTAGCTGACCGGCCGCTCGTTCTCCTGCGCCGCAATGAGCGCCTCGCGCCACAGCCGCGCGGGGATGAAATTGCGCAGCTGCTCCATGGCCTTCTCGATCAGGGCCGGGTGCAGGCCGTGGTCGAGGTGGGGCAGCAGGTCGGCGGTCACGTCGGCACCGAGGTCGACGAGGGCCTGCGCTGCGTCGACGACGTGGCGATAGGAGAAGCGCTGGTCGGCCAGGCCGTGCAGCAGGTGCACGCAGACATCCTGCGGCGCCGCTTCCGGCCGGGCCAGATAGCCGCCGGCAAAGGCCAGCACGCGGCCCACCAGGGCCGGCTCGGCCTGCACGGCTTCCAGCGCCAGCATCGCGCCGTCGCCCACGCCGGCCAGCGCCACACGCTGCCAGGGCAGGTCCAGCCGGCGGGCCTCGAAGCGCAGGCGCTCGATGAGATGGGGCAGGGCGGCGTTGAGGCCGTCAGGGTCGGGCTCGGCGCCCGGCCACCAGCGGCAGCGGCCTTCGGCATCGCGCAGCGGCGGATGCAGGTGCAGCGTCAGGGCCTTGGGGTATTGGGCGGTCAGCGCCGCGGCCAGCGGCGCCAGCGTGTCGGGCCCGTCGGGGGCGAGGCCGCTGTCGGGCAGGAGCGCGAACAGCAGGTCGGGTGCTGTTGCAACTTGGGGGAGGCTCATGCGCGTATTTTCGGCCTTGGCGGCTATCCTGGGGCGCTGTTTCTCCCACCGGGGCCCGACGCGATGGAACTGAAAGTCAACGGCCAGGCCGTCGTGCTGCCGGACGTCGCCAGCGATCCGGCCATGCCGCTGCTGTGGGCGCTGCGGGACGGGCTGAACCTCACCGGTACCAAGTTCGGCTGCGGCATCGCGGCCTGCGGTGCCTGCACGGTGCACATCGACGGCCAGGCCGCGCGCTCCTGCGTGACGCCGCTCGGCGCCTGCCAGGGCAAGGCCGTCACCACCATCGAGGGCCTGGGCAGCGGGGATCACCCGCACGCCCTGCAGCTCGCCTGGCTGGCCGAGCAGGTGCCGCAGTGCGGCTACTGCCAGAGCGGCATGCTGATGGCCGCCGCGGCCTTGCTGGCGAGGAACAGGAACCCGAGCGACGCCGACATCGATGCGGCAATGACCAATCTCTGCCGCTGCGGTACCTACCCGCGCGTGCGGGCCGCCATCAGGCAGGCCGCCAAGGGGCTCGGGAAGTGAGGCGGCGCACGCTGCTGCTGACCGGCCTGGGGGCGGCCGGGGCCCTCATCGTGGGCTGGGGCTTCATGCCGCCGCGCTCGCGCCTGGGGCGTGCGCACACGCTGGCACCGGTGGACGGCGAGGTGGGGCTGAACGGCTGGATCAAGATCGCCGCCGACGGCACGGTGCTGCTGGCCATGAACCGCAGCGAGATGGGCCAGGGCGTGCACACGGCGCTGGCCCAGCTGGTGGCCGAGGAGCTGGACGTTCCGCTGCGCAGCGTGCGCCTGACCGCGGCCGGCCATGACGCCATCTACGGCAACATCGCCGCGTCGCTGGGCAACATGCCCTTCGGTCCGCGCGACCATCAGCGCGGCGGGTTCAGGCTGCTGTCCTGGGTGACGGCCAAGGTGGCGCGCGAGCTGGGCCTGAACCTGACCGGCGGCTCGTCCACCACGGCCGATGCCTGGGACACGCTGCGGCTGGCGGCCGCGACGGCACGCGCCCAGCTGCTCGGCGCTGCGGCGCTCAAGCACAAGCTGCCGGTGGCCGAGCTGACGGTCAAGGCCGGCGTCGTCCACCATGCCAGCGGCGCGCTGAGCCATTACGGCGAGCTGGCCGCCCAGGCTGCGCTGACGCCGCCGGGCGAGGTCAGGCTGAAGGACCCCCGGCAGTGGACGCAGATCGGCCAGGCCCTGCCGCGCATCGACCTCGCGGCCAAGGTGGACGGCAGCGCCCGCTATGGCCTGGACGTGCGCGAGCCGGGCCAGGTCTTCGCCGCCATCCGCCACTGCCCCATGCTGGGCGGCGGCCTCGGGCCGGCCAACGTCGACGCGGTGCGGGCCCGGCCTGGCGTGCTGCGCGTGGTTGCCCTGGGCCCCATCGCCGGCTCGACTGCTGCCTACGCCGTAGTCGCGCGCACGACCTGGCATGCCCTCGATGCCGCCCGGGCGCTGGACGTGGCCTGGCAGCCGCCACCGGGCGGCCGGCTCGACTCGGGGGCCATCCTCGCGGCGCTGGAGGGCGAGGCGCGGCGCGCCCACGCGGCCGGCGAGGGCTTCGCCTTTCTGGCGCAGGGCGATGTTCGCACCGCGCTGACACAGGCCGCGACGCAGCTGGAGGCCGTCTACAGCGCGCCCTACCTGGCGCACGCGACGATGGAGCCGATGAACTGCACGGCCCAGGTGGCCGACGGCCGGGTCACCGTCTGGGCGCCGACCCAGGTGCCGGGCTTTGCGCGCGACGTGGCCGCCCGCGTGGCCGGCGTGCCGGCCGAGCAGGTGACGGTGCATGTGACCTATCTCGGTGGCGGCTTCGGACGCCGCCTGGACGTGGACTTCGTCGGCCAGGCCGTGCGTGTGGCGCTGGAGACAGGCGGGCTGCCGGTGCAGCTGGTCTGGTCGCGCGAGGAGGACATGACGCACGACTTCTACCGCCCCGCCGAGGTGGCCGTGCTGCAGGCTGGGCTGGATGCGGCGGGCCGGCCGGTGGCGCTGTCCGTCACGAACGCGGCCGATGCTCTGCTGCCGCGCTGGGCCGAGCGCGTCATGCCCGGCCTGGCGCCGACGCTGGATCTGCTCAACCGCAACGCCTTCCCCGACGGCCGCGCTCCCGCCGCCCTCTTCAGGCGCGGCGATGCGCCGGACAAGACGGCATCCGAGGGGCTGTTCGACCTGGCCTATGCCATCCCGCATGCGCGCGTCGCCCACCAGCCCGCGCACAGCGGTGTTCCGGTCGGCATGTGGCGGGCTGTGGGGCATTCCCACCATGCCTTCTTCATGGAGGGCTTCGTCGATGAGCTGGCCCACGCGGCCAAGGCCGACCCGGTGGCCTTCCGCCTCTCATTGCTGGAAGGGTTGCCGCGCCACCAGGCCGTGCTCGGGCGTGCCGCCGAGATGGCTGGCTGGGGGCAGCCGCTGCCGGCCGGTGTCGCGCGCGGCGTGGCCGTGCACGAGAGCTTCGGCAGCGTCGTAGCCGAGGTGGTGGAGGTGGCGAAAGAGGGCGGCCGGCCGCGCGTGCGGCGCGTCGTCTGCGCCATCGACTGCGGCACGGTGGTCAATCCCGGCATCGTCGTGCGCCAGGTCGAGAGCGGCATCGTCTTCGGGCTGACGGCCGCCTTGTGGGGCCGCATCGACATCGTCGACGGCGAGGTGCGCCAGAAGAGCTTCCCCGACCATCCGCTGCTGACGCTGGCCCAGTGCCCCGTCATCGAGACCTATTTCGTGCCCGGCGAGGGCCCGCCCACGGGTGTCGGCGAGCCCGCCACGCCGCCGGTCGCGCCGGCGCTGGCCAACGCCTGGTTCGCGCTGACGGGTCAGAGGAAGCGCAATCTGCCGCTGATACCGTGAGATGGCCTGACGGCCGATACCTCTTCGTGCAGTTTTGCGGCATGAATCGGCGGCGATTGCCTGTCGCGCTGCGCAGTTATTTACGGCCGGCAATGAATCTTCCTGGTCAGTAATAAATCGTGCCGCCGAGAAACTCGGGCCCGGGCTGCCGACACCCGTGTTGAAAGTAATGAAGGGGTTTTCATCACGGTTTCACGCATGGCGCCTCGGCCCGCGCGGTGTTTGACCCCCGCACCTGCGATCGCTCGCCGTGCGGGTCCGAGAGTGTTGCTTGTAAACAACGCAAGGTTCATGAAGGGTCAATTTGAAATACGTGATGACCCTAGGTGCTGACGAAGCGCACGGGTCATCCGAGGGCCCATCCCTAACATGAACTTTCGAGCCTGATGGCCGCGCCGCCCCATCCGGGTAGCGGAGGGCTCGAAAACACCCTTGATGGACCATTTATGCCCTCGAATTCCTCCCCATTCAAACCTGCCCGCAAACCCATTGCGCTCGCCGTTCTCGGTTTGATCCTGACGCAGCACGCCGTTGCCCAGCAAACCCAGGCCAACGACAGCAAGTCGACCGCCGCCACCGAAACCGCCGCCAAGCAGGCGGACACCCCGCAGAAGCTGGAGACGGTCTTCGTCACGTCCGGCTCCCGCATCAAGCGCGACAACTACAGCACCGCTGCGCCGCTGCTGGTCGTGAAGTCCGAAGATGCCGCGCTGGCCGGTTACAGCTCGACGACCCAGATCCTGCAAGGCACCGCCGTGACCGGCGGCCAGGGCCAGGTCAACAACACCTTCGGCGGCTACGTCACCGACGGCGGCCCGGGCGCCAACACCATCGGCCTGCGCGGCTTCGCGCCGACGCGTTCGCTGGTGCTGCTGAACGGCCGCCGCATGTCGCCCTCGGGCACGCGCGGCTCCGTCGGCGCGGCCGACCTGAACACGCTGCCCAACTCCATCGTCGACCGCATCGAAGTGCTGAAGGACGGCGCCTCGTCCATCTACGGCTCCGACGCCGTGGCCGGTGTGATCAACATCATCACCAAGAAGGACCTGACCTCCATCCAGGTGGACGGCACCATGGCCCGCACCGTGGACGGCGGCGGCAACTCCTACAACTTCTCGATCGCCGGCGGCTTCGTCACCGACCACGCGCGCTTCCTGGCCTCGTACAACTTCAACGAGCTGACCAGCATGACGCTGGGCCAGCGTGACTGGACCACCTGCAACACCGACTACCGCCGCACCAGCGTCAACGGCGTGGTGGGCGAATGGGGCAGCGCCGACACCATCGACCCGCTGACCGGCAAGCCCAAGTGCTACCCGATCACGGGCACCGGCTCCAACGGCGTGACCATCAACACCATCGGCACCAACACGCTGGCCGGTGTCGGCGCGGTGGGCTCCACGGGCGGCAGCTTCAACCGCTGGCGCCCGAACTCGGCCGTCACGACCGGTCTGGTGGGCTTCGAGGGCGTGGGCGGTGGCCAGACCACCAACACGAACATCCGCGACACCTTCGATCCGCGCACGCTGAACCGCACGCTGATCTCGCCGGTGCGCAACCACAACATCTACGCCCAGGGCGGCGTGGACCTGGGCATCCTGGGCGATGCTGAGCTGTACTACGAAGTGCTGCTGAACCGCCGCGAGTCCTCGCAGGTCGGCTACCGCCAGCTGTCGCTGGACTACATCAAGGGCAGCCCGCTGATCCCCGCCAACCTGGCAGGCAGCACCTTCTCCGGCCCGGTCAATACCAGCAACGGCCTGAACGTCGGCGTGCGCGCCTTCATCGGCTTCGGCAACGACAGCAGCAGCCAGTCGGTGGACTTCGTCCGCACGGCCGTTGGCCTGCGCGGCGCCATCCCCGCCTTCAGCAGCTGGGACTACGACGTGTCGTGGACCCACTCCGAGAACCGCGGTGCCTACAACCAGCAGTCCTTCCTGACCGACCGCCTGGCCGCCAGCCTGAACGTCGTTGCCAGCGGCAGCGGCTTCGCCTGCGCCAACACCGCGGCCGCAGGTTGCGTGGCAGCACCCAAGCTGACGTCGGCCGTCATCGGCGGCCAGCTGCCCCAGGCCTGGGTCGACTACGTCTGGCAGACGGTGTCGGGCCTGACCAAGTACAAGGAAGACATCGTCACGGCCTCGGTGACCGGTTCGCTGTTCAAGCTGCCCTACGGCGACGTGAAGGCCGCCTTCGGCGCCGAGTTCCGCAGCAACAAGATCGACGACACGCCGTCGCTCGACTCGCAGAACAACAACCTCTACAACCTGACCTCGTCCACGCCCACGCGCGGCAGCGACAAGGCCACGGACTTCTTCGGTGAAGTCGAGGTTCCGCTGCTGAAGAACCTGCCGCTGGCCAAGGAGCTGACGCTCAATGCGTCGACCCGCTACGCCGACTACAAGTCCTACGGTTCCGACTCGACCTACAAGTTCGGCGCCGTCTGGGCGCCTGCCAGCTGGATCTCGCTGCGCGGCACCAACGGCACGTCCTACCGCGCGCCGGCCCTGTACGAGCAGTTCCTGGGTGCCACGACCGGCTTCCTGAGCAGCACCGGCGACCCGTGCAACAGCTGGGACGACCCCGCCAAGGCCGGCACGCCGCGCGCCATCAACTGCAAGGCCGAAGGCCTGCCTGCCGGCTACCAGGCCACGTCCGGCATCACCGTCGTCAACTCCGGCGGCCGTGCTGCGGGCCTGAAGGCCGAGACGTCCAAGAACGCCTCCTGGGGCGTCGTGCTGCAGCCCACCCTGCCGACCGGCTGGGGCTCGCTGTCGCTGGCCGTCGACCGCTTCGACCTGAAGGTGGACAACGGCGTCTCGCGCGCCGGCACGGGCAACATCCTGCAGCGCTGCTACGACAGCGTCGGCTTCCGTCAGGCCGGTGGCTTCTGCCGACTTGTGGATGCCCGCAACCCGAGCTCGAATGCGCTGACCGTCAACGACAGCTACGTCAACCTGGCGACCGACATCGCCCGTGGCTTCGACTACACGGCCCAGTACGTCAACGAGATCGGCAACGGCAAGCTGAAGGTCGACCTGTCGCTGACCGAGTACCGCTCGCAGGCCTACAAGCTGTTCGCCGAGGACGCGCTGGACGACAACAACGGCAACGTCGGCACGCCGAAGTGGTCGGGCCAGCTGGACGTCAAGTACACGCTGAAGAACTGGAGCGTCTACTACGGCCTGGAGTGGATCGACAAGACCTCCAGCTACGCCTATTACGGCGAAGACCCGGCCACCAGCCGCTTCAAGCTGAACACGCCGAGCTACTTCCTGCACTCCGTGTCGGTGTCGTACAACGACACCGTGAGCAAGTGGAAGGCCACGGTCGGCGTGCGCAACCTGCTGGACGAGAAGCCGCCGGTGATCTCCTCGGGCGTCTACAACCGCGTGGGCAATGCGCCCCTGTACAGCGGCTATGACCCCCGCGGCCGTACGCTGTTCGTGAACGTCTCCAAGACCTTCTGATAGATCCAGCGATCTGACGCCCTGGCAACCGCGGTTGCCAGGGCTTTTTTTCAGGTGTGACTTCCATGAAAACCTACTTGAACCAATGGGGCCGGATGCTCGCCATCGCGGGCGCCGTGGCGCTGGCCTACCCGGCCATGGCTGCCGATGCTCCCCCCATCCGCGTCCCCACCGTCGAGACGCTGGCGCAGTTCCCCGGCATGACGGGCTTTCGCATCTCGCCCGATGGCAAGCACATGCTGGCCATCCAGAGCCAGGGCGACAACCGCAGCATCCTGGTCTGGAAGCTGGCCGACCTCGCGGCCAAGCCGACCGTCATCGGTGCCAGGAACATGCAGATCAGCGGCGCCTCGTTCCTGAAGAACGACATGCTGCAGGTCACGATGACGCAGCCCTACGACTGGCGTGGGGACGAGATCACCAAGACCTTCATCTCCAAGCTGCTGTTCACCGACCTCGAGGGCAAGAACTGGATCGAGCCGACGGTGTCGGGCGATGTGCCCCGCTCCGAGGCGGCCAAGAAGGTCGCCGCGCTGGCCAACCCGACAGTGCTCAACCGGCTGCTGTCCGACCCCGACAACATCATCATCCAGAGCGGCTCGCGCACCGAAGGCCGCGACATCTACCGCTACAACCTGCGCACCGGCAAGACCGCGCGCGTCATGCGCCTGGGCGAGTCGGACAACACCGTGCGCGTCAACGGCGCGGGCCAGCCCTGGGCCAAGTCGCGGGCGGGCATCGACGCCGAGGGCGCGTTCATCGCGATCGACCTGCGCAGCGGCGAGGGCGAGTGGATCGAGCACTTCCGCAGCTACGTCAAGAACCGTGACGTCGTGGACGTGGTCTCGCTGGGCACCAAGCCCGGCACGGCCATCATCCGCAGCAACGTGGGCCGCGAGTTCACCGGCCTGTACGAGTACGACATCGCCAGCCGCAAGGTGGGCGCCGCGGTGTTCGAGCACAAGTACTTTGACGCCACCGGCGTGCGCTCGTTCCGCGACGACGACGCGCCTCGCGGCGAAGGTTTCGACGGCTACGCCTTCGATGGGCACCAGGGCGGTGACGAACACTGGGACAACCCCAAGCTGGACGCGGCCGTGCGCGGCGTGGCCCAGGCGCTGGGCATCAAGGAGATCAACCAGGAACTGGTGAGCGTCGGCAGCGGCGAGCGCGCAACGATCCGCTCCTTCGACGGCGTGTCGGTAAGGCTCGTCTCCTATGTCGGCGGCGAGACCCCGACCTATCTGATCCGCGTCAGCGGTCTGACCTATCCCACCGAGCACTACCTGCTGCGCGGGCAGAACATCCAGCTGCTGGCCAGGGAGTACCCCGACGTCGACAAGCGCGCGCTGGGAACGGCCCGCTTCGTCTATTACAAGGCCCGCGACGGACTGAACATTCCGGCCTACCTGACCGTGCCGAACCCGCAGCTGTGCGGCCCCGGCCCTTACGCCACCGTCATCCATCCGCACGGCGGCCCGTGGTCGCGCGACACGATGGACTACGACCGCTCGGGCTGGGTGCCGCTGCTGGTGTCGCAATGCCGCGTCGTGCTGCAGCCGCAGTTCCGCGGCTCGTCGGGCTGGGGCCGCACGCTCTGGTACGCCGGCGACCGCGAGTGGGGCCAGAAGATGCAGGACGACAAGGACGACGGCGCCAAGTGGCTGGTCAGCGAGAAGCTGGCCGACCCGAAGCGCATCGCCATGTTCGGCTTCTCCTACGGCGGGTATTCGGCCTTCGCCGCGGCGGTGCGGCCCAACGGGCTCTACAAGTGCGCCATCGCCGGTGCGGGTGTGTCGGACATCGAGCGCATCGGTGCGCGCCTGTTCACCAACCCCTTCTTCCAGTCGGCCCAGGAGCCCACCATGCGTGGCCTGAATCCGCTGGCCAAGGCGGACAAGATCGAGATCCCGATCATGGTCTACCACGGCGACCGCGACCAGACCGTGCCGCTGATCCAGTCGGAACTCTTCGTCGACAAGGCCAAGGCCGCCGGCAAGCCCGTGGAGTACCACGTGCTGCAGGACTATGCCCACGGCCCCGCCTGGACGCGCAAGACCAACGCCGACCAGCTGAACCTGATCGGCGACTACCTGGCCACGGGCTGCGGCAAGGGCGGCCTCTGACCGCCTGAGCAACCTGGCGAAAAAAGACGGCGGCCCGCGGGCCGCCGTTTCCGTTTCAGCCCGGGTCTGCGGGCTGCCCGTCCTGCGTCAGGTGCCGGACCCGCGCGGGGCCAACCCCCGGTCCCGGCTCAGACCTTGATCGAGAAGGGGTTGAAGTTGGTGCCCCGGTCGTAGTAGTCCACACCTTCGACGCGTTTCAGGAAGCGCACGACCTGGGCGGTGACGGGGTAGACGACGGCCTCCCAGATGGTCTTGAAGAGGTACTGCGTGACGATGACCGCGAAGAGCTGGTCGTTGGGCCAGATGCCGTAGAAGGCGATCATGAAGAAGATGCCCGTGTCGACGGCCTGGCCCACGACGGTGGAGCCGACGATGCGCGCCCACAGGTAGCGGCCTTGCGTCGCGATCTTCATCTTGGCCAGCACGAAGCTGTTGGCAAAGCTGCCGCAGGCAAACGCGATCATGGAGCCGGCGACGATGCGCCAGGTGTTGCCGAACACCGCCTCCAGCTGCGGCTGGTAGACGGCCATGAAGTCGTTGCGCGCCGGCGGCAGGTGCACGACGACGAAGGCCATGAAGGCCGAGAACACCAGCGCGCCGAAGCCGGCCCAGACGACGCGGCGGTCGCGGCCATAGCCATAGACCTCGGTCAGGATGTCGCCAAAGATGTAGCTGATCGGGAAGAAGAACAGGTCCGCGCCGAAGGTGACCGTGCCGATGACGGGCAGCGTCAGCTGGGCAGCCTTGGCCGCGCCGATCAGGTTGGAGCACAGCAGCACGGTGACGAAGGCCGCCATGATCAAGTCGTAGTACTTGAAGCTGCGGGGCGCGGACGTGTTCATGGGGCTCGGTCTCCTCGATGGAGCCGGCATTGTCAGCGTTTGGCCGTGAGCCTGAGCAGGGTCTGGTGCAGCTTGGGCGTGTCGATGGGCTTGGTCAGGAAGTCGTTCATGCCGGCCGCAAAGGCGTCATCCCGCTCGGACACCAGGGCGGCTGCCGTCAGCGCCACGATGGGCAGCTCCTCGGCGCTGAAGTGCTTGCGCAGCTCGCGCGTCGCGTCGTGCCCGCCCATGACAGGCATCTGCACGTCCATCAGCACGATGTCGAAGGGCTTGCCGACGCTGGCCGCTGCCAGCACGGCCTCGATGGCCTGGCGGCCGTCGCTGGCCTGGGCCACTTCCATGCCCCACTGCTCCAGCTGGGCCACGGCGATCAGCATGTTGACCGGGTGGTCCTCGGCGATCAGCACGCGGCGGCCGTGCAGGGCCTCGTGGGCCGTGCTGCGCGGTTCGCGCGGCTGGTGGGCCATTGGGGCCGGCGCGGCCGGCAGCGGCAGCTCGGCCCAGAAGGCCGAGCCCTCGCCAGGCGTACTGTTGACGCCGACCTCGCCGCCCATCAGCGAGGCCAGCTCGCGGCAGATGGACAGCCCCAGGCCCGTGCCGCCGAAGCGGCGCGTCGTCGACTCGTCGGCCTGGGTGAAGGGCTGGAAGAGGCGGGCCTGCTGCTCGGGCGCGATGCCTGGGCCGGTGTCGCGCACCTCGATGTGCACCCACTCGCCGGCGCTGCCGCGGGCGTTGGCCGGCAGCGCGCGCACGCTGACGGTGATGCCGCCGGTCTCGGTGAACTTGAGCGCGTTGGTCAGGTAGTTGGACAGGATCTGGCGCGTGCGCAGCGGGTCGCCGAAGACCCAGCTCGGCAGGGCCGGGTCGATCTCGACGGCGAAGCTCAGGCCGCGCGCCTGCGCCAGCGTCAGGTAGGCCAGGCGGATGGAGGCGAGCAGCTCGCGCAGCGAGAAGGGCTGGGTCTCCAGCGTCAGGCGGCCGGCCTCGATCTTGGACAGATCCAGGATGTCGGAGATCAGGCCGGAGAGGCTCTCGGCGCTGTCCATCATCTGGTTCAGGTAGTCGCGCCGCTGCGTCTCGGAAATGTCGGGTTGCTGGGCCAGGCGGCCGAGGCCCAGCAGGCCGTTGAGCGGCGTGCGGATCTCGTGGCTGGTGTTGGCCAGGAAGGCGCTCTTGGCGCGGCTGGCGGCCTGGGCCTCGTCCTTGGCCGTGGCCAGCTGTGCCTCCACGCGGCGGCGCTCGGTAACGTCCTCGATGATCCAGATCGTGCCGCCGCGGCTGGGGTGGGCCGGGTCGACGGCCTGGGCCAGCAGGCGGGCCAGGAAGGTGGAGCCGTCGCGGCGGCGCATGGTGCGCTCGGCCTCGACCTGCTGGCCGGCCGCCAGCGGCGGGCCCAGGTCGCGGCCCACGCTCTGCCAGTCCTCCACGCTGGGCCAGACGACGCTGCCATGCTGGCCGATCAGCGCGCCGCGGGCCCAGCCGAACATGGACTCCACACGCGGGTTGGCCAGCACGAACTGCTGGTCACGCGTCAGCGCGATGCCGATGGACGCGTTCTCCAGGATGGCGCCGTGCACGAGGCGGGTGCGCTCGCTCTCGCTGACGTCGCGGGCGTAGAGCACGAGGTAGTTCTGGCCGTCCATCTCGAAGGGCGCGACCGACACCAGCATGGAGATGGCGCTGCCGTCCTTGCGGCGGAAGGCGATGGGCACGTTGTTGGCGATGCCGTCGCGGCGGATGGCGTCGCGCACGGCCGTGCGGTCGGCGGCGTTGTGCCAGATGCCGATCTCGTCGGCCGTGCGGCCCAGCACCTCGCTGCTGTTCCAGCCGGAGAGGGCCTCGAAGGCCTTGTTGACCATCGCGTAGCGGCCGCTCTCGGCCTCGGTCAGCGTGATGACGTCGGGGCTGGTGGCCACCAGGTGCGACAGCAGGCCCTCGCTGCGGCGCAGCGCGTCCTGGGCGCGGCTCTGCTCGGTCTGGTCGGTGAAGAAGGTCAGCGTGGCCGGGCCCGACGCCGTCTCGACGCGAACGCTGGTGGCCTGCACGAGCCGGCGCCGGCGCGACAGCGTGCGCAGGCGGTATTCGGCCATCGGCTGCATGGCGCCAGGGGCCAGGCCTTCGAGCCGCGCGGCCTGCTGGCGTGCCGTCTCGTCGTCGCCGGGCTCGTAGTGGCTGAACAGGTCCTGGCCGATCATGCTGGAGCGCTGCGCGTAGCCGAACATGGCCATCGCGGCGGGGTTGGCGTCGACGACTCGCCCCCAGCGGTGCAGCACCAGCGGGCTGGGCGAGCGCCGGAACAGCTCGCGGTAGCGTGTCTCGGTGGCCTGCAGGCTCTGCTCGGCGGCGACCTCGCCCGTCACGTCGCGGCCCACGCCCCAGTAGCCGCGGAAATTGCCCTGCGCGTCGAAGCGCGGCTCGCCGCTGATGGACACCCAGCGCGCGCTGCCGTCCTGGGCCACGCGGCGCGCCACCATGCCGTGGAAGGGGCGGTGCGATTCGAGGTCGGCGCGGTGGGCGTCGAGCTCGTCGTCGGTCAGCCCCATGCCCTCCAGCTCCCAGGGCGTCTTGCCCAGGCGGGCAGCCAGGTCCAGCCCCGATGTGCCGGGCCGCTCCTCGGCCATGTGGGTGAAGCGGAACTCGCGGTCCATCTCCCAGTACCAGTCCACGGCCATGCCGAGCAGGCCGCGAAAGCGCGTCGTGCGCTCCTCGGCCTCGGCCAGGGAGCGCTGCACCATGCGCAGCAGGCCGAGCCCGGCGATCAGGCCGGAGCCCAGCAGGCAGATCTGCACGATGCTGCGCAGCAGCAGGCTGTTCATCGCCATCGGGTGGGTGGCCCAGCCCATGGCTTCGGCGGCGCCGAGGCCGGCCAGTGCGCCGCCACCGAGCAGCGTCAGCAGCGCGCCGGCGCCCAGGCCGAGCACGCCGGTCGCAAAGGCGACGATCACGCCCAGCAAGGCAAGGCTCAGCGCCCACAGGCCGAGGTCGCGCGAGACGGACACGGCCACCGGCAGCGCCATGACCAGGATCATCATGCCCAGCGCGAGGGTCGGGCGCTCGGGCCGTGGCGCGCGGCCGGGCAGCAGCAGGCGCAGCAGCGCCAGCAGCGAGATCAGCAGCGCCAGCGCTGGCGGTGCCCAGCCGTCGGCCCACTCCTGCGGCTGGCGCGTGAACCACAGCAGCACCGCGACCGGCAGGAAGACGGGTGCGCAGGCCAGCAGGAAGATGCGCGAGGCATGCCAGCGCATGCTGCTCTGCAGCCGCGTGCGCTGCTGGTCGATCGGCGCCGCATGGCCGACGAGGCTGCTGAGATCGTCAGCCGCGCGCGCCATGTTCAGGCGAGCGACTGCCGGGTGACCAGGGCAACGGCGCGGGCGCGATCGGCGAAGTCCGCGCCGCTGCTGGCATAGAGGATGGCGCGCGACGAGTTGACGACCAGCGGCGCCGCTCGTCCCGCGGCCTGCACGACGGCCGCCGCGTCGCCGCCCTGGGCGCCGACACCCGGCACGAGCAGGGGCAGCGTGGGCGCGAGCTCGCGCACGCGGGCGATCTCGCCGGGGTAGGTGGCGCCGACGACCAGGCCCAACTGGCCGTTGCGGTTCCACTGTGTCTCGGCAAGAAAAGCGAGGTGCTCGAACAGCCTGGGCTGGCCGGGCACGTCGGCCAGGCGCTGCATCTGCCAGTCGTCGCCACCCTTGTTGGAGGTGCGGCACAGCAGGATGGCGCCCTTGCCTTCGTAGGCGAGGTAGGGCTCGACGGAGTCGAAGCCCATGAAGGGCGACAGCGTCACCGCGTCGGCCTGGTAGCGCACGAAGGCCTCGCGGGCGTACTGCTCGGCGGTGGAGCCGATGTCGCCGCGCTTGGCGTCGAGGATGACGGGCACGCCGGGCGCGACTTCGTGGATGTGGGCGATCAGCCGCTCCAGCTGGTCTTCGGCGCGGTGGGCGGCGAAGTAGGCGATCTGCGGCTTGAAGGCGCAGACGAGGTCCTTGGTCGCGTCGACTATTGAACAGCAGAAGTCGTAGATCTTGCTCGTGTCACCCGCCCAGGCGCCGGGCAGCTTCGAGGGCTCCGGGTCGAGGCCGACGCACAGGCGCGATTGGGGTGTCAGGGCTTGGAGTTGGGCAACGAAGTTCATCAGAAGGCGGAAATGGGAATGGTGCGGGTGAGCACGAATTCTGCAAAAGCCTCGGCCGGCAGCGGGCGGCTGAACAGATAGCCCTGCACGGCCTGGCAGCCCTGGCGGCGCAGGAAGGCGAGCTGCCCCTCGGTCTCGACGCCTTCGGCCAGCGTCTGCAGGCCCAGGGCGCCGGCCATGCGGATGACGGCATCGACGATGGCGCGGTCTTCGGAATCTTCGGTCAGGTCGCGCACGAAGGACTGGTCGATCTTGAGCTTGCTGACGCGGAACTTCTTCAGATATGACAGCGACGAGTAGCCGGTGCCGAAGTCGTCGATGGACAGCTGCACGCCGCGGGCATGCAGCTCGTTCATGACGGTGATGGCCATGCTGGGGTTGTCCATGGCGGCGCCTTCGGTCAGCTCCAGCTCCAGGCGTTCGGCCGGCATGCCGACCTCGTCCAGCACGCGGCCGACGAGTTCCGGCAGGTCGTCGTGGCGGAACTGCACGGTCGACAGATTGACGGCCATCGTCAGCTCGGGGAGCCCCGCGGCATCCCAGCGGCGCAGCTGGGACAGGGCCTCGCGCAGCACCCATTCGCCGATGGGCAGGATGAGGCCGGAGGTCTCGGCGACCGGGATGAACTCGGCCGGCGACACCCAGCCCAGCTCGGGGTGGTGCCAGCGCAGCAGGGCCTCGGCGCCGACGATGTGACTCTCGCCGCCGGCCCCCAGCGCAAACTGCGGCTGGTAGTGCAGGCTGAGCTGGTTGCGCTCCTGGGCGCGGCGCAGCGCGTTCTCCAGCTGCAGCGCGCGGGCCGACTGGGCCTGCATCTCGCTCGTGAAGAAGCGGTAGGCGTTGCGGCCGTCGCGCTTGGCGCGGTACATGGCCGCGTCGGCGCACTTGCACAGCGTCTCGAAGTCGTCGCCGTCGGTCGGGAACATCGCGATGCCCATGGACGGCGTGACGGTCAGCTCCTGGCCGTCGACCTGGAAGGGGGCGCTGGCCAGCGCCATCAGCTTGGTGGCCAGATGGGCGGCGCCGGCGATGTCGGTCAGCGGCAGCACCAGCACGAACTCGTCGCCGCCGGTGCGCGCGACGGTGTCCTGCTCGCGCACGGCGCCGCGCAGGCGCTGGGCGAGCTGGGTCAGCAGCGAGTCGCCGACGCGGTGGCCCAGCGAGTCGTTGACGTTCTTGAAGTGGTCCAGGTCCAGGAACAGCACGGCCAGCGGCTCGTCGCTGCGGCGGGCGATGTCCATGGCCTGGCTGGCGCGGTCGGCCAGCAGGTGGCGGTTGGGCAGGCCGGTCAGGCCGTCGAACAGCGCCAGGCGCTCGGCACGGGCCTCGGCGGCCTGCTGCTCGGCCACCTTCAGCTCCAGCGCCGCGACGGTCTGGCTGAGTTGCTGGGTGCGCTGCTCCACCAGCGCTTCCAGCTGCGCCTTGGCCTGCACCAGCTCCAGCTCGGCCTGCTTGCGGGCGGTGATGTCCTGGGTGATCCAGATCGAGCCACGCGACAGGTCGCTGCGGTCGATGGCCTTGCTGCGCACCTCGCAGTAGATGGGCGTGCCGTCCTTCTTGCCGAGCAGCATCTCGGCGTGGAAGGAGTCGCCGCGCGACAGCGGTTCGTAGCAAAGGTCGCCGGCGGCCTTCCAGTCCTCGTCGTTGAGGTACCAGGCGCGCGACAGCTGACCGTCGAGCTCGCCGGGCGCGTAGCCGAAGAGCTGCTCGAAGGCGCGGTTGCAGCGCGTCACGCGGCGGCCGCGCAGGAACACGATGCCGACCATCGCGTGGTCGAAGATGAGCTGCTGCTCGGCGTGCAGATCGGCCAGCGTGGCGTCGGCCAGCTTGCGCTCGTGGACGTCGTCGACGATCCAGATCGAGCCGTCTGCCGGGTCGGCGGGGTTGATGAGCCGGCCGGTCAGGTGGGTCCAGAACAGCTCGCCGTTCTGGCGCCGCATCAGCTGCTCGCTGCGGAAGGTCTCGCCGGCAGCCAGCACGGGGTAGGCACGGCGGCCCAGGCTGCGGGCGTCGCCCTCGCTCTCGTAGAGCTCCACGCTGCTGCGGCCGACGGCGGCCTCCGGGCTGTCGAAACCGTAGATCTCGGCGTAGCGCTGGTTGCAGCGCACCAGCGTACGCGCCTTCACGAAGACGACGCCGACGCCCGCGTTGGCCAGGATGACGTCCAGCTCGCGCAGGACCTGGTCGAGCGCGGGGTTGTCGCTGGAGTCGGGCGCGGGGCTCATGAAGAGGCTATGAGACGGCGGTCTGGTGGTCGTGCGGGGAGCGGAGCATGACCGGTTATTGTCTGGTCTCATGCATATCCTGGATACCGAACGCCTGTCGCTGCGTGAATTCACACCGCTTGACGCGCCCTTCCTGCTCCGCCTGGTCAACGAGCCGGGCTGGATCCGCAACATCAACGACCCCGGCGTGCGCAGCGTCGACGAGGCGCTGGCCTGGGCCGAGGGGCGGCTCTTCAAGGCTTACCGAGAACTGGGTCACGGCTTCTGGGCCGTGCAGCGGCGCGAGGACGGCGTGCTCGTCGGCATGTGCGGCCTGTTCAAGCGGCCGGCCCTGCCCGAGCCCGACCTGGGCTATGCGTTGCTGGCCGAGCACGAGGGCCGCGGCTACGCGCTGGAAGCGGCGCGCGGCTGCGTTGCGCACGCGCGGGACGCGCTGGGCTGGCCCACGCTGATGGCCATCACGGCCGTCGACAACCCGCGCAGCGTGACGCTGCTGGGCCGGCTGGGTTTCGTCGAGCAGGGCCAGGAATGGCTGGAGGGCTACAGCGAGCCCTCCAGGGTGTTCAGACTGACACTCTGAACGAGGTCAGACGCGGCGAGCCAGGTCTTGCGCCAGCCCGGTGTAGCTGCCCGGCGTCATCTTCAGCAGGCGGGCCTTCTCGGCCTTGGGCAGGTCCAGACCCTCGATGAAGGCGCGGATGGATTCCTGCGTGATGGCCTTGCCGCGCGTCAGCTCCTTGAGCTGTTCGTAGGGGTTGGGCAGGCCGAAGCGGCGCATGACGGTCTGGATGGGCTCGGCCAGCACTTCCCAGGCGGCGTCGAGGTCGTCAGCCAGCGCGGCCTCGTTCACCTCCAGCTTGCCCAGGCCCTTGGCCAGCGAGTCGTAGCCCAGCAGCGCATAGCCCAGGCCCACGCCCATGTTGCGCAGCACCGTGGAGTCGGTCAGGTCACGCTGCCAGCGGCTGACGGGCAGCTTCTGCGAGAGATGCGTCAGCACCGCGCTGGCCAGGCCGAAGTTGCCTTCCGCGTTCTCGAAGTCGATCGGGTTGACCTTGTGCGGCATCGTCGAGCTGCCGATCTCGCCGGCCTTGGTCTTCTGCTTGAAGTAGCCCAGCGAGATATAGCCCCAGACGTCGCGCGACCAGTCGATGAGGATGGTGTTGGCGCGCGTGAACGCGTCGAACAGCTCGGCCATGTAGTCGTGCGGTTCGATCTGGATGGTGTACGGGTTGAACGTCAGCTTTAGCTGCTTCTCGATGACCGATTTGGAGAAGGCTTCCCAGTCATGCTTGGGCCAGGCCGACAGGTGGGCGTTGAAGTTGCCGACCGCGCCGTTCATCTTGGCCAGCGGCTTGACGGAGGCGATGCGGGCGCGCGCCGTGGTCAGACGGGCCACGACGTTGGCGATCTCCTTGCCCACCGTCGTCGGGCTGGCCGTCTGGCCGTGCGTGCGCGAGAGCATGGGCGTGGCCGCGAACTGGTGGGCCATCTTGCGCAGCGTGGCGACGATGCCGTCCAGCGCCGGCAGCATGACCTCGTCGCGTGCCGCCTTCAGCATCAGCGCATGGCTGGTGTTGTTGATGTCCTCGCTGGTGCAGGCGAAGTGCACGAACTCACTGGCGGCGAGCAGCTCGGGCTGGCCTTCGAAGCTGCGCTTGATCCAGTACTCGACGGCCTTGACGTCGTGGTTGGTCGTGCGCTCGATGGCCTTGATCTCCTCGGCGTCGGCCTCGCTGAACTTTTTCACGAGGCGGCGCAGGCGCGAGCGCGCGCTGCTCGACAGCGGCTTGAACTCCTTGAAGCCGGCGTCCGACAGCGCGATGAACCATTCGACCTCGACCTGCACGCGGCGGTGCATCAGGCCGAACTCGGACAGCAGCGGGCGCAGGGCGGCGACCTTGGCGGCGTAGCGGCCGTCCAGCGGCGAGAGGGCGCTGATGGCGGAGTAGTCGGATGTGGTCATGGCGGGCCGGCGGGTCGTGGAAAACCCGCAATTCTAGTTTTTGGACGCGGCCGGTCCTTCGGCCTTGAAGAAGGCGATGCGTTCGGCGTCGGCGGGGTGGCTGGAGAAGGCCGCGGCGAAGCCGTCGGTCCGCATGCCCTCCTCTTCGCGCCGCTTCTGGATCCGCTCGAAGAAGCCCACCATGACGGCCGGCTTGATGTTCGCGCCGCGCAGCAGCGTGCGCGCATAGTCGTCGGCCTCGCGCTCGAAATCGCGCGAGTAGCTCTGCTGGGCCAGCATGGCCGGCGCGGTGGCCAGCGCAATGGAGAAGTCGCCCAGCAGCACGCTGGCGGCCAGGCCCACGGTGCTGGCGCGCAGCGTCAGCCGCATGCCGTGGCGATGCTTCAGGTGGCCCAACTCGTGGCCGAGCACGCCGACGATGGCGTCGGGCTGGTCCTCGAGCAGCTTGACCAGCTCGTCCGTGACGATGATGGTGCCGCCCGGCAGGGCCAGCGCGTTAGGCCCCAGGCGGCCGCCCTCGCGGAACTGCAAGTCGAACTGGGTCAGCTTGGGCAGGGCGCGGCGGTCCAGCGCGGTGTCCACCGCATCGGCGAAGCGGTCGAAAACGGCGCGGCGCTGGGCCCATGTCAGCTTGCTCGGGCGCAGCCAGTGCCGGTCCAGCTCCGTCAACACCTGGGCGCCGACGCGGTCGTCGACAGCCTCGGGCAGGAACTTGACGGTCACGTCGGCTGCCATCGGCACGCCCCAGCGCCAGCCAGCGAACAGCGTGGCGGCGAGCAGCAGCAGCGTCAGCAGCGCCAGCCAGCCACTCTGCTGCCAGCGCGGGATGGCGGCGTGGCGGCGGCCGCTCTGCTTGAGCCAGTCGTCGTAGGCCGCGGCGTCGGAGCAGGTCAGCACACCGCCGTCGGGCAGCAGGATCTGCCGTTGGCCGTGACGCAGGGGCTCGGGCCAGCGCAGCCGCTTGGCGGCGTAGTCGCGCGGCGCGGCGCCGTCATCGTCGCCGGCCCGCACGCAGACCCGGCTGGCATCGAACCAGACCGAGGCCGGCCGCGGCACGGGATGCAGGCCGTCGAACCACTGCGCGGCCAGCATGGGGAAAGTGGAATTGCTCATAGGCCGACGTCGATGCCGAAGAAGTCACCGGCGGCTTCGCCGGAAGCATCGGCGTAGGCGGCACTGTCGCTGCCGTCCCAGCCGGCCATGGAACCCGTCACCTCGATGCTGATCGCCTCCAGGCGCAGCTTCCAGATGTTGACGGCGGCGAAGGGCCGGTACAGGCCCAGGGTCAGCAGCGTCAGCAGCCAATTCTTGGCCGTCAGCCACGCCTGGCTGCGAAAGCTCAGCTGGCTGGAGAAGCGCACCTGCTCGGACGCCGTGTGGTTCCACACCAGGTTCTGAAGCCGCGTGTTGAAGAAGGGGCCGACCACCACGAAGGAGAGCAGATAGACCAGAATCGCGGCGCTCATCACGATGATGCCGGCCGTCTTGTTCGAGTCGAGCCAGTTGCGGACGCCGGGAATCATCAGCAGCCCCACCAGCACAAGCAGCGGCACGAGGACCCAGCACGCCGTCTTGAGGGCCAGGGCGTAGAAGCGCCGCGTCTTCACCGGCATCTGCGCGCGCTGGTCGGCTAGCTGGTAGTGGTTGTGCTGGTAACGCTTGACCTTGGCCAGCGCGAGCGGCAGCAGCGAGACGTAGAGCAGGGTGCCGAGGCCGCCCACGACGACCATGCCACCGGCCACCCAGCCCGCCCACTGCGCGCCGACGGCGACGCGGCCCGTGACGATGTCCTGGGCGACGCGCTGCACGCCGACCATCAGCACCAGCGGCCAGATGACGACGCCGAAGGCCGAGTAGGCATCGCCCAGGTCGCCGCGAAAGGCCATGCGCAGGCCGCGCCACGAGGTGTTGGCCAGCCGGAACTGCTGGCCGGCCCGCCACAGCGCCGGCCACAGCACGCAAAGCCCGAGGAAGGCCACATAGCCGGCGAGCGGCGCGAAGCGGCCGCCGATGGCGTAGACGCCGAACAGCGCCACCAGCACCAGGAAGCCGCGGAACATCGTCTTCGGGTCGCCGTGGAAGGCCAGGGCGTCGCCGTCGATCCAGCTGTTGGCGTAGAAGTAGCGGATGCGGCGCACCTTGGCAAAGGGCAGGTACAGGCCCAGCGTCAGCACGATGAGCAGCAGGTGCAGCAGCCAGATGCGCAGGTACTCGAGGCCGCTGCCGCTGAAGTGGATGGGCAACCGGCGCGCAATTGGCTTGTCGGGGCCGGGCATGGCCGGCGCCGGGGCCACGGACACCGGGTCCGTGGTCGCTTCGGAATCAAGCATTCATACTCCCCCGGATGATTTTTGTCCCGGCTTCCTGGGACGGTGCCGGTGTTTGAGCGGCAGCACTGTGCAGTGGGTCTTCATAGCTGGCAACCCCCGCCTGCGGTGGCTGTCGGCCCAGGCCGACAGGCCTTTTTCACGGGCGGACCGTCAAGGGGCGCTGGCTAGAATCGTTTCGACCTGTGACCCCCTTGCCGCCTCTATGACGATGAAGTTGATCGGATCTCTCACCAGCCCCTACGTGCGCAAGGTGCGCATCGTGATGGCCGAGAAGAAGCTCGACTACCAGCTGGTGCTGGAAGACGTCTGGGGCAGCGACGCCATCCTGAAGATGAACCCGCTGGGCAAGGTGCCCTGCCTGGTCATGGAGGGGCAGGACTCCATCACCGGCGCGGTGTTCGACTCGCGCGTCATCGTCGAGTACGTGGATACGCTGTCGCCCGTGGGCAAGCTCATCCCCGAGCGCGGCCGGGAGCGCTGCGAGGTGCGCACCTGGGAGGCCCTGGCCGACGGCGTCATGGACGCCGGCATCCTCGTGCGCATGGAGCGCACCTGGGTGCACCGCCCACCCGAGCAGCGCAGCCAGGCCTGGGTCGACCGCCAGCTGACCAAGGTGAACGCCGCGCTGGCCGCGATGAGCCAGGGCCTGGGCGAGAAGCCCTGGTGCTCCGGCAACCACTTCTCGCTGGCGGACATCTCGGTCGGCTGCGCCCTGGGCTGGCTGGAGTTCCGCTTCCCGGAGAACAACTGGCGCGAGGACTATCCCAACCTGGCGCGCCACATGGACAAGCTCTCGCAGCGCCAGAGCTTTGCGGACACGGTGCCGGTGGTCTGATCAGGCGATCAGCAGCTCGCGCGATCTGACGTGCAGCAGGCGCACCAGGCGCCAGACGCGGCGTTCGATCTCGGCGGCTTCCAGCTTCCACAGCGACGCGATCTCCTGCAGCAGCAGGCCCTGCGCCAGCAGCGTCAGCAGATGCCGGCTGGCCTGTTCGATCTGGCGGCCGGCCGGGCTGGCATCCAGCGGCGCTGAAGCCTGGCGGGCCGTGACGACAGGGCTGCGCTCGATGCCGAAGGCCGCCAGCGCCTGGCGGGCCAGCTGTGGGCTGAGCATGGCGCGACGGTCGTGCAGGCGGTCCAGGGCTTCGACCAGGTCGTCACCCCCGCCGTCATCGACGTGATACGCATTGGCGCCGGCGCTCAAGGCCGCGAACAGCTGCAGATCGTCGGCCGTCGGCGTCAGCAGCAGCAGCTGGGGGCGCACGGGCAGGCGGCCGAGTTCATGAGCGACGCGCATCGCGTGGCTGTCCACCAGACGCAGGTCGCTGGCGACGATGTCCGGCGCCAGCGCGCCGATCTCCTCCAGCGCATCGGCCAGCACATGGCTGCTGCCGGCCAGCTCCACGCCCTTGGCCTGCAGCAGCAATGAGCGCGTGCGCTGGAGCGAGGTCTCGCTGAGGCGGAGAAGGTAGACGGTGGGCATGGCGGCGTGGTACGGCGTCTCGCATTGTGCGCGTTCCGAGGCCAGCCCCCCTAACTTGTAGCCTTCTCCCCCCGCGTCCGGGCGGTTGTCCGGCCGGGCTGTGCCGGGCCCGCGGCGGCGTTGCCGCTGGTGCCGCCGGCGCAGCGCGGGTGGGCGGCCTTCCTAGAATCGCGCGATGAACTTCTCCGCCGCCCCCATCGTCTGCATCGGCGGCCTCAACATCGACCGCAAGCTCAAGCTGCTGGCGCGAGCACTGCGCGGATCGTCCAACCCCTGCGAATCGCACGAGACGCCCGGCGGCGTCGTGCGCAACGTGGCCGAGAACCTGGCGCGCCTGGGGCTGCCGGTGGCCCTCGTCGCGGCCGTGGGCGACGACGCCGGCGGCCGCATGCTGCTGGAGCAGGCCGCCACCGTGGGCATGGACACCCGTGCCGTCATCCGCCTGCGCCGCCACGCCAGCGACAGCTACACGGCCGTGCTCGCGCCCGATGGCAGCCTGGAGCTGGGCCTGGCGGCCATGCCGCTGGTGGAGAGCCTGAACCCCTGGGCGCTGGAGGCCAGCAAGGCCTTGCGCGCGAGCGCGGCCCTGGTCGTGGCCGACGGCAACCTGCCGACCGACGCGTGGCCGCTGCTGCTGGCCGAGGCACGCGCCAGCGGCATCCCGCTGGTGGGCGTGGCCGTGTCCGAGGCCAAGATGGAGCGCCTGCCCGAGCAGCTGGCCGGCCTGCATCTGCTGATCCTGAACGCCGGCGAGCTGGCCTGCGTCGCGCCCGACCCGCTGGACGCCTTTGCGGCGCTGCATGCCCGTGGTGTGGCCCGCGTGCTCGTTTCCAAGGGCGCCGAGGGCCTGCTGCTCAGCGAGCCCGACCATGCGCCGCGCCACTGGCCGGCGCCCGACGTGCATGTCGTCGATGTCACCGGCGCCGGCGATGCGCTGTCGGCCGGCGTCTGCGCGGCCCTGCTGCGCGATGCCGGCGACTTCGATGCCGCCGCCCGCCTGGGCCTGGACCTCGCCGCATTGACGCTGCAGACCGAGGACAGCGTCCATGCCGACCTCACACCCGATTTCCTGTTGAACCGATGAACGAACTGATCCAGCTCTCCCCCGAAGTGGCCGCCGCCCGTGAACAGGGCCGCCCCATCGTTGCCCTCGAATCGACCATCATTGCCCATGGCATGCCCTGGCCGCAGAACCTGGAGACGGCGCGCCAGGTCGAGGACGTCATCCGCATCGAGGGCGCCGTGCCGGCCACCATCGCCGTCATCGGCGGGCGCATTCGTGTCGGCCTGACGGACGCCGAGCTGCAGCAACTCGCCCAGGCGCCCGATGCGATGAAGCTCAGCCGCCGCGACCTGCCCTACGCCATCGCCACGGGCCGCCTGGGTGCGACGACGGTGGCCGCGACGATGATCTGCGCCCACCTGGCCGGCATCGAGGTCTTCGTGACCGGCGGCATCGGCGGCGTGCACCGGGGCGGCGCCGAGAGCTTAGACATCTCGGCCGACCTGCAGGAGCTGGCGCGCACGCCGGTGGCCGTGGTCTGCGCCGGCGCCAAGTCCATCCTGGATCTGGGCCTGACGCTGGAATACCTGGAGACGCATGGCGTGCCCGTGCTGTCCATCGGCCAGGACAACTTCGCCGCCTTCTTCACGCCCGACAGCGGCCTCAGGGCCGACTTCCGCATGGACGACGCGGCCGAGCAGGCCCGCTTCATCCGCGCCAAGTGGGCGCTGGGGCTGGGTGGCGGCGTCGTCGTCAGCAACCCGGTGCCGGCGGCCCAGGCCATGCCGCGCGAGGAGATCGATGCCATCACGGCCCAGGCGCTGGCCGAGGCCGACGCGCAAGGCATCGCCGGCAAGGCCATCACGCCCTTCCTGCTCGGCCGCATCAAGGCGCTGACCGGCGGGCGCAGCCTGGCCACCAATATCGCGCTCGTGAAGCACAACGCCGTCGCCGGGGCGCGGCTGGCGCGTGCGCTGCAGAACTGAAAGCGAAAAACGCGCAAGCTGGGGCCGCCAGCAACCTGCGAGAAAAACGGGCCGGTTAAGCTGATCCGTTTTTCCAGTCAACCCCTATTACTTTCGGCAGGCTTGCATGCGCGCGATCCCTCCCTTGATTCTTTGCGGCCTGATGCTGGCCTTGCTGGCCGGCTGCGGGCGCAAGGACGACGCCGGCAGCGCGGCGCCAGCTGCGTCGGCGCCGGCTGGCGCGGCGAGCGCGCCGCCGGCGCAGAACGTGGGAGTCGTCCAGGTCAGGCAGGCCGACGTGCCCATCACCGTGGAAGCCAGCGGCACCGTCACGGCGCTGCAGAGCGTGGACCTGCGCGCGCAGACTACCAGCACCGTGGCCCAGGTGCTCGTCAAGGACGGCCAGAACGTCAGGAAGGGCGAGCTGCTGTTTCGCTTCGACGACCGTGCCGATCGCGCCGCGCTTGAAAAGGCGCGCGCCCAGCTCGCGCGCGACCGCGCAGCCCAGGCCGACCTGGAGCGCCAGCTCAACCGCGCCAGGGAGCTGAAGGCGCAGAACTTCATCGCTCAGAACGCCGTCGACACGGCGCAGGCCAACTTCGACGCCGGCCAGGCCCTGATCCGCAGCGATGAAGCCGCGATCCAGGCCACCCAGGTCACGCTGGGCTACAACGAGCTGCGCGCGCCCATCAACGGCCGCGCCGGCATCGTCAGCGTCTACCCCGGCAGCCTAGTGCAGGCCAATGCGACGGCCCTTCCGCTGGTCAACATCGCCCAGCTGGACCCCATCGCCATCAGCTTCACGGTGCCCGAGACCCAGCTCGGTTCGCTGCTCAGCGCCACGCGCGCCGGCGAGCTGGACGTGGAGGCCCTGCCGCCGCCGGGCTCGCCGCGCGGCGCGGCGTCCATCAAGGGCCGCGTCACGGCCGTGGACAACCTCGTCGACACGACCACCGGCACCATCAAGGTCAAGGCCGAGTTCGCCAACAAGGCCCAGACGCTGTGGCCGGGCCAGTACCTGCGCGTGCGCGTTACGCTGCGCACGCTCAAGGGCGTGACGGTCGTGCCGCAGGCGGCACTGATCCTGCGCGGCAGCGGGCGCTGGGTCTATGTCGTCGCGCCGGACAACACGGCCAAGCTGGTGCAGGTGCAACTGCTGCAGGCCATGGGCGAGCAGGCCGTCGTCGAAGGCCTGGACGCGACGGCCCAGGTCGTCATGGAAGGCAAGCAGAACCTGAGGCCGGGCACGCCGCTGCGCATCCAGGCCAGCGGCGGCAGCACTGCCGCCGCCGCGGCCGCGTCCGCAGCAGCTTCGGACTCCGGCAAATGAGGCTCACCGAGGTCTTCATCCGGCGGCCGGTCATGACCGTGCTGCTGAACCTGTCGCTCGTCATCGCCGGCCTGGCCGCCTGGAGCAAGATCCCGGTGGCGGCGCTGCCGTCCTACAACACGCCCATCATCAACGTGGGTGCGTCGCTGCCCGGGGCGTCGCCCGAGACGATGGCGTCCTCCGTGGCGCTGCCGCTGGAGAAGCAGTTCGCCACCATCGCAGGCCTGCAGACCATCTCGTCGACCAACACACTGGGCAGCACCTCGCTGACGCTGGAGTTCGACCCCTCGCGCAACATCGACGCCGCCGCCGTGGACGTGCAGGCGGCGCTGTTCCGCAGCTTGCGTGCGCTGCCGGCCGAGATGACCTCGCCGCCCAGCTACCGCAAGGTCAACCCGGCCGACGCACCGGTGCTGCTGGTGGCGCTGACTTCACCGTCCATCGACCTGACCGAGCTCAACGACTATGCGGAGAACCTGCTGTCGCCGGGCCTGTCCACCATCGACGGCGTGGCCCAGGTTTCCATCTTCGGACAGAAGCGCTACGCAGTGCGCATCAAGGTGCGAACCGACCTGCTGAACCAGCGCAACATCACGCTGGACGAGCTGCAGACGGCCGTACGCACGGCCAACGCCAACACCCCGGTGGGCGTGCTGGACGGTTCGCGCCAAACGCTGACCATCCAGGCCAACAAGCAGCTGCGCAACGCCACCGAGTTCGGCCGCATCGTCGTGGCCTCGCGCAACGGGGCGCCGGTGCTGTTGAGCGACGTGGCTGAGGTTCAGGACAGCGTCGAGACGAGCAAGACCTACTCCACCTACAACGGCGAGCGCTCCATCGTGCTGGCCATCCAGCGCCAGCCCGACGCCAACACGGTGCAGGTGGTGGACAGGGTCAAGGCGCTGCTGCCGCGCTACGCGGCGCAGATGCCAGCGTCCATCCAGATGAGCACGCTCAACGACCGCTCGGTGTCCATCCGCGAGTCGCTGCACGACGTCTACCTGACGCTGGCGCTGACCGTCGGCCTGGTGGTGCTGGTCATCTTCATTTTCCTGCGCCGCGCGGTGGCGACGCTGATCCCGACGGCTTCGCTGCCGATCTCGCTGATCGGTGCGCTCACGCTCCTGTTCGCGCTGGGCTATTCGCTGGACAACATCTCGCTGCTCGGCATCACGCTGGCCGTGGGCCTGGTGGTGGACGACGCCATCGTCATGCTGGAGAACATCGTCCGCCACGTCGAGGACGGCATGAAGCCCTTCGACGCCGCCGTGCGCGGGGCGCGCGAGATGGCCTTCACCATCCTGTCCATCTCGGTGTCGCTGGTGGCGGTGCTCATCCCCATCTTCTTCATGCCGGGCGTCATCGGCCTGCTGTTCCACGAGTTCGCCGTCGTCGTGGGCCTGTCCATCCTGGTGTCGGCCGTGGTGTCGCTGACGCTGGTGCCCATGCTCTGCAGCCGTCTGCTCAAGGCCGGCGAGCACCACGAGGACGGGCCGCTGGGCCGGCTCTTCGAGCGCGGCTTCACCGCCACGCTGAACGCCTACACGCGCACGCTGGACCTGGCCCTGCGCCACCGCTGGTGGGTGCTGGGCGTGGCCGCGCTGAGCTTCGTCGCGACGGTGTGGTTCTACATGTCCATCCCCAAGGGCTTCTTCCCCGAGGAGGACATCGGCCAGATCCAGGCCAGCACCGAGTCCGCCGAGGACACCTCCTTCGCGGCGATGACCCTGCTGCAGGAGCGCGTGGCGGCCATCGTGCGCAACGACCCCAACGTCGCGGCGCTCAGCTCGGCCGTCGGCGGCGGGCCTTCCGGGGCAGCCACCAACACCGGCCGCATGTTCATCAACCTGAAGGCGCGTGGCCAGCGCGAGCCCATGCCCAAGGTGCTGGAGGGCCTGCGCAAGAAGCTGCGCGCGGTGCCGGGCATCCAGGTCTATCTGCGCCCGGTGCAGAACCTGCAGCTCGGCGGCCGCCAGAGCAAGAGTCGCTACCAGTACACGCTGCAGTCGGTGTCGGCCGGCGAGCTGGGCACCTGGGCCACCAAGTTGCAGGACAAGCTGCGCACCGATGAGCGCTTCCGCGACATCACCAGCGACTCCCAGCTGCGCGGCCTGCAGGCCAGCCTCGTCATCGACCGCGAACGCGCGGCCCTGCTGGGCGTGCAGATGCAGGACCTGCGAAATGCCCTCTACGGTGCCTTCGGCGAGCGCCAGGTGTCCAGCATCTATGCCGAGAGCAACACCTACCAGGTCATCATGGAGGCCGGCGACAACGACCGCAGCAGCGAGACCGCCTTCGACAAGATCTACCTGCGCGGCAAGAACGGCGCGCAGGTGCCGCTGACGGCCTTCGCCACCGTGCAGCGCACGCTCGGACCGACGGCCGTCAACCACCAGGGCCAGCTGCAGGCCATCACCATCAGCTTCAACCTCGCGCCGAACGTGCCGCTGGGCGACGCGACCAAGCAGATCGAGGCCTTCACGCAGGAGATCAAGCTGCCGCCCAGCGTCATCACCAGCTACGGTGGCGACGCTGCCGTGTTCCAGGACTCGCAGAGCGGCCAGCTGCTGCTGATCGGCCTCGCGGTCGCGGTCATCTATGTGCTGCTGGGCGTGCTCTACGAGAGCTACATCCACCCGCTGACCATCCTGGCCGGCCTGCCGTCGGCGGCGGTGGGCGCGTTGATCACGCTGCAGCTCTTCGGCATGGAGCTGACCATCATCGCCACCATCGGCATCGTCATGCTGATCGGCATCGTGAAGAAGAACGCGATCATGATGATCGACTTCGCGCTGGACGTGCAGCGCAGCCAGGGCCTGGTGCCTGCCGAGGCCATCCGCCAAGCCTGCATCCTGCGCTTCCGGCCCATCATGATGACGACGCTGGCCGCGCTGATGGGCGCCCTGCCCATCGCGCTGGGCCTGGGCGCCGGCGCCGAACTGCGCCAGCCGCTGGGCCTGGCCGTGGTGGGTGGCCTGATCCTGTCGCAGGCGGTGACGCTCTACATCACGCCGGTGATCTATCTGGCGCTGGACCGCTTCAGCGGCACGGGGCCGGACGTGCGCGAAGTTGCCGACTTCGCCAGCAAGGCCTGATCAGCTCAGCCGCAGGCGGCCTTCGCGGCTTTCCGCCAGCAGCCGCTGGGCCGCGCGCTCGATCATGCCGATGACGACATCGAAGCCGGCGACGGGGCCGAAGTAGGGGTCGGGGATGTCCTGGCCGGCCAGCTCCGGCACGAAGTCGGTCAGCAGCAGGATCTTGGCGTGGTGCTCGGGGGCGGCCTTCTTGCGCAGCGCGTCCACATGCTCCGACTCCATCGCCAGCACCAGGTCGTACTGGCCCAGCTGCTCGGGCTCCACGCGGCGCGAGCGCCATTTGCGCTCCAGGCTGTACTTGTGCCGCTCCAGCGCGGCGGCGGCGCGCGCATCCACCGGGCCACCACGCGGGTCGGCATGCACGCCGGCCGAGGCGATGGTCTGGAACACGTCGCCGAGGCGGGCCTTGAAGATGGCCTCGGCCATCGGCGAGCGGCAGATGTTGGCGGTGCAGACGAGCAGGACGGCGGCCATCTCAGACTTTCGAAAGCTCGGCCCGCATCGCGTCGATGACGGCCTTGTAGTCCGGCTTGCCGAAGATGGCCGAGCCGGCGACGAAGGTGTCGGCGCCCGCCGCGGCGATCTCGCGGATGTTGTCCACCTTCACGCCGCCGTCGATCTCCAGGCGGATGTCGCGCCCGGAGGCGTCGATGATCTCGCGCACCTTCTTCAGTTTTTGCAGCGCGCTCGGGATGAAGCTCTGGCCGCCGAAGCCCGGGTTCACGCTCATCAGCATGATGAGGTCCACCTTGTCGATCACCCACTCCAGCACGTCCAGCGGCGTGGCCGGGTTGAACACCAGGCCGGCCTGCTTGCCTTCGCCCTTGATGAGCTGCAGCGTGCGGTCCACGTGGGTGCTGGCGTCGGGGTGGAAGGTCACGATGTCGGCGCCGGCGCGGCAGAAGGCCTGGGCGAGGCTGTCGACGGGCTGCACCATCAGGTGCACGTCCAGGATGGCCGGCGTGCCGTCGGGCTTCACCGCGTGCTTGCGCAGCGCCTCGCAGATCATGGGCCCGAACGTCAGGTTGGGCACGTAATGGTTGTCCATCACGTCGAAGTGGATCCAGTCGGCGCCGGCGGTCAGCACGTTCTTCACTTCATCGCCCAGGCGGGCGAAGTCGGCGGACAGGAGGCTGGGGGCGATGCGGTAGTCAGGGGCGGCCATGGGCCGGGATTCTAGGTTCCCGGTCTCTCGAAGCTGTCGCGCGCTTTCTGGGCTTCCTTCCAGTGGTGGCAGCCGGGCTGGTGGTCATTGATGAGGCCCATGGCCTGCATCAGCGCATGCATGGTGGTCGGGCCGACGAATTTCCAGCCGCGCTTCTTCAGGTCCTTGGACAGGGCCTCGGAGGGCGCCGATTGCGACAGGTTGTGCGCCACCGAGTTCCTGGGTGGCTCGAAGCGCCAGAGGTAGGCGGCCAGGGAACCGGTCTCGGCCACGAGATCGACGCAGCGGCCCGCGTTGTGGATGGCCGCCTCGATCTTGCCGCGGTGGCGCACGATGCCCGCATCCAGCAGCAGGCGGATCACGTCCTGCTCGCCGAAGCGCGCGACCCGGTGGTAGTCGAAGCCCGCGAAGGCCGCGCGGAAGGCGTCGCGCTTGTTCAGGATGGTCCGCCACGACAGGCCGCTCTGGAAGCCTTCCAGGCAGAGCTTCTCGAACAGGCGGAACTCGTCGGCCACGGGCCGGCCCCATTCCTCGTCGTGGTAGCGCAGGTAGAGCGCGTCGCCGGGCGCGGCGGCGCACCAGGCGCAGCGCGGCCGGCCGTCGGGGGGGAGGTACAGGGGCTTCAACGGTATTTCTCGGCCAGCTGGCGCAGAGAGCCATCGCGCTCCAGGCGGCGCAGGGCGTCGGTCAGGCGCTCGACGACGGTTGACGGCAGGTCGGCGCGCACGGCGAGGTACTGAAACTCGTCCTGGAAGGAGGCCCGACCCAGCCGCACCTTGTCGGCCAGCCGCGTGTCGCGGATGTGGCGCAGCAGGTTGATGTCCTGGCCGTAGATCGCGTCGGTGCGGCCCAGCGTCAGCATCTGCAGCGCCTCGCGCTCCGAGCCGACCTCGGCGACATTGACGCCTGCCGTGTCCAGCTTGCGCACCAGCACCGTGCCACGCGCGACGAGCACCGGCTTGACCTGGCTCAGCGTGGCCAGGTCCAGCAAGCTGTCGACGGGCCGCATGTCGTCCACCCGCTGCACGATCACATGGCGCACGCCGTAGAGGGGCACCGGCACATATCGCCATTGCCGCTCGCGTTCCGGCGAGCGCAGCAGGCAGAAGAACGCGTCCACCTGGCCATCCGCCAGCAGGCGCTCGACGCGGCGCAGCGGCACCTGCTGGTCCAGCCCGCTGAAACGCAGGCCGGGGTCCACGCGCTCGACGGCGCGCAGCACCTCCATGCAGAGGCCGGGCTTGTGCGGCCCGCCGTCGGGGTCGTACTTGACGATGGAGCTCGCCTGCTGGACGGTACGCAGGGACAGCTCTTGCGCGTGGCCGCTCAGCGCCGCGAGCAGGCCGATCAGCCCGCAGGCGGCGCGCCTCAGCATTTGGGATCACGCGGTGCAGGGGACATGCGTGGAGCATAGCGCCCGACACCGGCAGAATGCGCTGATGGCCAACCCTCGTTTCAGTTGCACCGTTGCGGTCCAGGCCCTGCCCGAGCAGACCCATCTCGAGCAGGGGCTCTACGCCTTCAGCTACACCGTGACCATCGAGAACACCGGCGACGTGCTGTCCCAGCTCATAGGCCGGCACTGGGAGATCACCGACGCCCGCGGCCAGGTGCAGGTCGTCGACGGCCTGGCCGTCGTCGGCCACCAGCCGGTGCTGGCGCCGGGACAGAGCTTCCAGTACAGCTCCTGGGCCCAGATCGGCACGCCGCAGGGCACGATGCGCGGACGCTTCCTGTGCGTGACCGAGGCCTGCGAGGTCTTCCACACCGAGGTCGCCGAGTTCCTGCTCGCCGACAGCGCCTCCCTCCATTGACCTGGGACCTCACCGCCCTGCTGAACGCGGCCGATCCGCAGGCGGCGCTCGCCGAGCGCAACCTCTGGCTGGTGCGCCTGCTCGAATGGCTGCGCCACGCGCCGCGCGAGGAGGCAGCCGCCGGCACGCCGCGGCCCCTCGTGCGGCTCAAGCACCTGCTCAACGTGCTGGAGCGCCACCCCGAGCACGCCTGGGCCTTCGCCAACGTCATCGGCGGGGTGTGGAACGACGTCGACGCGGTCGCGCTGTTTGCCGAGGTGGGCTTTGCGCCGCGCATGGCGCTGTGGCACGAGTTCCTGGGCCGCCTGCGCCGCCGCCTGCTGCCGGGCACGACCGACACGCGCGATCTCGCCGAGCTCTTCGAGCTGCTGTTCGGCAGCTACGGCCGGGACAGCGACGAGCATTGGATCGCCGCCATCGACGACGAGCTGCTGGGCCGGCTGAGCCTGTTGTTCGCCGCCACGCCGGACGACGGCTGGCGCGTCGAGGCGCGGGCGGCCATCACCGTGCTCGTCAGCCATGTGCACGCGGCCGGGCTGGCCGGGCCGCTGCGGGTGCGCATGGACAGCCAGCTCGTGCAGGACCGGCCCTTCCACCAGCTGCCCGCGGCCTGGGAGGCCGTCGAGCGCGCGCTGGCCAGCGGCGATGACGCCGCCCTCGCGCCGGCCACGCCCTATCTGCGCGCGCTGCTGGACCGCTGCCGCGCCGCCGCGCTCACGGTGCCCGAGCATCTCGAAGCCCATGGCGTGTCGGTGGACCTGATGTTCTCCGTCGAGCAGCTCACCGCGCGGCTGGACCGCATCGAGGCCCTGCTGGCCTGCCTGTTGTCGCACGAGCCGCAGCGCGAGCTGCTGCGCCTGGTAGCGGGCCTGGTGCGCGTGGTGCACGAGCGGCGCAGCCTGCGCACGCTGTTCGCGCGCCACTACTCGTTGCTGGCGCGCAAGGTGGCCGAGCGCAGCGCCGAGACGGGCGAGCACTACATCACCCGCAGCGGCGACGAGTACCGCGACATGCTCAGGCGCGCGGCCGGCGGCGGCGCCGTGATCGCCGGCACCACGCTGCTGAAGTTCCTCATCGCGCTGCTGGGCTTCACCGCCTTCTGGGGTGGTTTCTGGGCCGGCGTGAACTACGCGGCCAGCTTCGTCCTCATCCATCTGCTGCACTGGACGGTGGCCACCAAGCAGCCCGCGATGACGGCACCGGCCATGGCCGAAAAGCTGCGGCACATCGACCGCGACGACGGGCTGGAGGGCTTTGTCGACGAGGTGACCCACCTCGTGCGCTCGCAGGCCGCCGGCATCATCGGCAACCTCGCGCTGGCCGCGCCGCTGGTGCTGGCCGTGCAGGGCCTGTGCTGGCTGGCCTTCGGCGCGCCGCTGGTGGGCGAGAAGGACGCGCTCTACGTGCTGAAGTCGCTCAGCCTGTTCGGCCCGTCGCTGCTGTTCGCGGCCTTCACCGGCACGCTGCTGTTCGCGTCCAGCCTCATCGCCGGCTGGGTGGAGAACTGGTTCGTCTTTCACCGGCTGGACAGCGCCATCGCCTGGAACCCGCGCATCGTCGCCACGCTGGGCCGGGCACGGGCGCAGCGCTGGGCGCGCTGGTGGCGGGCCAACATCTCCGGGCTGACCGCCAACACCAGCCTGGGGTTGATGCTGGGCCTGGTGCCCGCGCTGGGCGGCTTCTTCGGTCTGGGGCTGGAGGTGCGGCATGTGACGCTGTCCACCGGCCAGCTCGCGGCGGCCGTGGGTGCGCTCGGCGTCGGCGTCATGGCGACCTGGGCCTTCTGGTCCTGCGTGCTGTGCATCGCCGGCATCGGCATGCTCAACGTCGGCGTCAGCTTCTTCTGTGCCTTCAAGGTCGCGATGCGCTCGCGGGGCGTCCGCCTGGCCGACCGCCGCCGCGTCTACGCGGCCATCCGCGCGCGGCTGCGGCGCGCGCCCTTGAGTTTCCTGCTGCCGCCGAGCTAGTCGTCGCGGCGCTCGCCCTTGTTGCGGCCGGCGAACATGGTCCACCAGATGATGAAGACGAAGATCAGCAGCGCACCGAGGGCTTCGAGGGCAAGGAGCAGCATGGGGTGGTGGGCGCGTGGAGTGTTGGCGGCGATTCTAGGAAGCCTGGCCGCCTGCTCATCGCCGCCGCTGCAGCCCGAGCCCCCGGCGCCCGTCGCTCCCGCCTTGCCCAAGCCCGCCCCCGCCGCGCAGCGCTGGGTGGCGGCCGACTGGAAGGATCTGCCGGGCTGGGGCGGTGACGACCTGCTGGCTGCCTGGCCGGCCCTGCTCGCCGGCTGCCAGCGCCCCATGCCCGGCTGGGCCGAGTTTTGCGCCCGCGCCGCGCTGCAGTCGCCCGCCGATGCGATGGAAGCCGCGCTGCTGCTGATGAAGCACCTGCGCCCCTGGCGGCTGGCCGCCGACAACGGCGAGGCCACCGGCCTGCTGACCGGCTATTTCGAGCCCCAGCTCGCGGCCAGCCGCACGCGCCAGGGCGCCTTCCAATGGCCGCTGCACGCGCTGCCGGGCGACCCCACGCTGCGCCGCACGCCGCGCCGCGACATCGAGGCCAATCCGCGCTTCGCGATGCTGGAGCTGGCCTACGTTGACGACGCCTTCGGCCTGCTGCAACTGCAGATCCAGGGCTCCGGCCGCCTCGTCGTGCGCGATGCGACGGGCGCCGAGCGCATCAGCCGCGTCGCCTGGGCCGGCCACAACGACCAGCCCTTCCAGTCCGTCGCGCGCGCGCTGCTGGACCGTGGTGAGGTGGCCGACGCGACGCCCCGCACGCTGAGCGAGTGGGCGCGCCGCAACCCGGCCAAGGTGCGCGACGCGCTGGCCGTGAACCCGCGCGTCGTCTACTTCCGCGAGGAGGCCCTGCCCGATGCGAGCCTGGGCCCGCGCGGCGCCCAGGGCGTGCCGCTGACGCCGGGCCGCTCGGTGGCCATCGACCGCAGCTTCATCGCGCTGGGCACGCCGCTGTGGCTGGACAGCACCGAGCCGCTGTCCACCACGCCGCTGCGCCGCCTCGTGCTGGCCCAGGACACCGGCAGTGCCATCCAGGGCGCGGTGCGGGCCGACCTGTTCTGGGGCTGGGGCGAGACCGCGGCGCAGCAGGCCGGGCGCACCAAGCAGGGCCTGCGGCTGTGGGCGCTGTGGCCCGAAGGGGTCACTCCGAAACCTTGACGCCCTTCCAGAAAGCGTAGCGGCCCTTGATCTCCGCGGCCGCGGGCAGCGGGTCGGGGTAGTACCAGACCGCGTCCGTGTTCATCTCGCCATTCACCAGAAGGCTCAGGTACTTGGCCTCGCCCTTCCAGGCGCAGCGGCTGACATGGTTGCTGAAGGTCGTGTACTGCCGGTTCAGCGACTCGGCCGGGAAGTAGTGATTGCCTTCGACGACAACGGTGTCGTCGCTCTCGGCCAGGGTGATGCCGTTCCAGACTGCCTTCATGGCGGGTCTCCTTGAAAATGGGTCGGATGAAACGCTACCACTCCCACCTTGGGCGCGACATCGTCGTCACCGGCGGCAGCGCCCGGGATCTCGCGCCGGGCCAGTTCGGCGTGCTCGCCATCGACGGCGGCGCGGGCGGCTGGTCCGTCGTTCACAAGGGGCCGGACGGCGAGGTGGTGGAGCTCAACAACGAGATGCACTTCGAGCTGCCAGAGGACGCGCTGGCGTTTGCGAAGGAGCTGATCGGGATGATGGCGTCCTAGACTCGTGTCCATGCGCCTCTTCGCAACCCGGCCCGCATGCACGTCGCCCTGTTCGCACGGCGGCGAGACCCGAAGGGTTGGCAGGGTGCTCGGCCTGCTGCCCGCCATGCTGCTGTGCATGGGAATGCCAGTGCAAGCGCAGTGCCTGGGCTATGGCTCGACGGTCCATCTGGTCGGCAAGGTGGTGAAGCGCAGCTTCTTCGGACCACCTGGGTACGGCGAGAACCCGAAGACGGACAGCCGAGAAACACAGGCCATCCTCGTGCTTGATCGCGCGGTTTGCGTGATCCAAGGCGAGGCGCCTGGCGACGAGGCTGAGTCAGCTCAGCGGGAATTGACGTTGGTGCCTGGCGAGGGTGTGTCGCTCCGCCCGCTGCCAGCGCGGCGGGTCGTGATCCGTGGCGAACTCTTCCGTGCCTTGACGGCGCACCACCACACGAAGCTGCTGATTCACGTTGCCGGTATCAAGGTCGTCGGGCGTTGACCCCGACCTCACACCTGCCCACCCGCCTTGGACCCCTTGCCCTGCAGCACCGCCGCGTCCGGCATGTCCAGCAAGTCAGCCGCCAGCGCCTCGGCTGCTTCGATGCCGTCCACGCCTGCGCTCATGATGCCGCCCGCGTACCCGGCACCCTCGCCGGCCGGGAACAGCCCGCGCACGTTGACGCTCTGGTAGTCGCGCCCGCGGTTGATGCGCAGCGGGGATGACGTGCGCGTCTCCACGCCGGTCAGCACCGCGTCCGCGCGGTCGAAGCCGCGGATCTGGCGGGCGAAGGCGGGCAGGGCCTCGCGGATGGCTTCCAGCGCGTAGGTCGGCAGCGATCCGCGGCCTTTTTCCTGCAGGTTGGTTAGCGTGACGCCGGGCTTGTAGCTGGGCGCGACGTCGCCGAAGGCCTTGCTGACCTGGCGCTTGACGAAGTCGCCCACCAGCGAGCCCGGCGCCAGGTAGCCGCCGCCGCCCAGCTCATAGGCGCGGCTTTCCCAGATGCGCTGGAAGGCCATACCGTCCAGCGGGTTCACGGGGCTGCCGTCGCGCTTGCCGTCCTGGCGGTAGTCCTCGGGCGTCAGCCCCACGACGATGCCGGCGTTGGCGTTGCGTTCGTTGCGCGAGTACTGGCTCATGCCGTTGGTGACGACGCGGTTCTCCTCGCTGGTGGCCGCCACCACGGTGCCGCCGGGGCACATGCAGAAGCTGTAGACGGCGCGGCCGTTCTTGGCGTGGTGCACCAGCTTGTAGTCGGCCGCGCCGAGGATGGGGTTGCCGGCATTCGGGCCGAAGCGGGCGGCGTCGATCAGCGACTGCGGGTGCTCGATGCGGTAGCCGATGGAGAAGGGCTTGGCCTCCATCTGCACGCCGCGGGCGTGCAGCATCTGGAAGGTGTCGCGGGCGCTGTGGCCGAGGGCGATGACGACGTGGGTCGTGCTGATCTGCTCGCCGGACTCCAGCTGCACGCCGCGAACATGCTTCCCATCGGCACCGTCCTCGATGAGCAGGTCGGTCATCTTCTGCTGGAAGCGGATCTCGCCGCCCAGGGCCTCGATCTCGGCTCGCATCTTGATGATCATGCTGACCAGGCGGAAGGTGCCGATGTGGGGCTTGCTGACGAAGAGGATCTCCTCCGGCGCGCCGGCCTTGACGAACTCGGTCAGCACCTTGCGGGTGAGGTGGCGCGGGTCGGAAATCTGGGAGTAGAGCTTGCCGTCGGAGAAGGTACCGGCGCCGCCCTCGCCGAACTGCACGTTGCTCTCGGGGTTCAGCTTCTGCTCGCGCCACAGGCCCCAGGTGTCCTGCGTGCGCTCGCGCACGGACTTGCCGCGCTCCAGCACGATGGGCTTCAAGCCCATCTGCGCCAGGATCAGCGCGGCGAACAGGCCGCAGGGGCCGAAGCCGACGACGACCGGGCGCGGGCCGGTGTATTCGCCGACCTGGGCGAGGAAGTGATAGCCGGTGTCGGGGGTGGGGCGGATCTGGTGGTCGCCGGCGAAGCGGGCCAGCACGGCGGCTTCGTCCGCGCCTTCAGCCAGCGTGCAGTCCAGCGTGTAGACGAGCTGGATGTCGCTGCGCTTGCGCGCGTCGTAGCCGCGGCGGAAGACGTGGACGGCGGCCAGCTCGGCGTCGGCCAGCTTCAGGCGGGCCAGCACGGCGGGGCGCAGCGCGTCTTCGGCGTGGTTCAGCGGCAGGCGAAGTTCGGTGATGCGGATCATGTTCTTTGGTCAGTTTCTAGCCGACAAAAACAAACAGGCCCTCAAAGGGCCTGTGTGCGAGATCGTTGGGCGATGCGCCCGTCGATCAACCCGAATGCGGGCGCTTGCCCGGGTTCTTCTTGGAGCGGGTGTGCGAGCCGCGCTCCAGGCTGCGCTTCTGGCCGCGGCCGGCGGTGAAGGTCACGCCCTTGGGTGCGGCGGGACGGGGGGTGGCGCGGGCGGCCGCTTCGGTGATGATCTTGTTGCCCATGAATGGCTCCAGTGAAACTAGCCCACAGCAGGGGCAAAACGACGAAAGGCGCGGATTTTAGCTTGCTCGGCCCAGCCAGGTCTCGAAATCCGGCAAGTCCATCGGCCGGGCGAGCAGAAAGCCCTGGACGAGGTCGCAGCCGCAGGCGGTGATGCAGGCCAGTTCGGCCTCGTTCTCCACGCCCTCGGCCGTCACCGTCAGGCCCAGGCCCTGGCCCACGCCGACGATGGACTTCAGCAGGGCCTGGCGGCGCGGGTCACGGTCCACGTCCTGCACGAAGCTGCGGTCGATCTTGAGCTCGTCCACCGGCAGGTGCTGCAGATAGGCGAGGGACGACTGGCCGGTGCCGAAGTCGTCGATGGCCAGCTTCACGCCCCAGCTCTTGAGCGCATGCAGCACGGCGATGGGGTCGGCGCCGCTGGCCATCAGCCCGGTCTCGGTCACCTCCAGCTGCAGCTGACTGGGGTCGACGCGGTACTCGGCCAGCAGCGCGGCCAGGCGGGCCGGCAGGCCCTGGTCCTGCAGGTCCAGCGTCGAGATGTTGACGGCGATGGACAGCGGCGAGCGGCCGGCCTTTTCCCAGGCGGCCAGCGTGCGCACGGCGCGGGCCAGCATCCAGTCGGTGATCTGGCGGATGCGGCCGCTGCGCTCGGCGAACGGGATGAAGTCGCCCGGCGGCAGCCAGCCGCGCTGCGGGTGCTGCCAGCGCACCAGGGCCTCGGCGCCCGTGATGCGGCCGGTCCGCAGGCAGCGCTTGGGCTGCAGGAACTGGCGCAGCTGGTCCTGCTGGATGGCGGTGGCCAGGTCGGACAGCAGGCTCAGGTGCAGGGCCCGCGCCGCTTCCGCGCCGGGGTTGAAGACGGCCACGGCCTGGCGCAGGCGCTTGGCCTCGAACATGGCCTGCTCGGCCCGGCGCAGCAGGGCCTCGGTGTCGGCTGCGTGCTCGGGCCAGTGGGCCACGCCCAGGGATACCGACAGGTCCAGCGACTGGCCCTGCCAGGAGAGCTTGTGCTCGACTTCCTCGCGCAGCTGGGTGGCCAGCGCCGTGCCATGCTCCAGGCGCAGCACCGGGGCCAGGGCGGCGAAGGTGCCGCCAGCCAGGCGGCCGTAGGCGGCCACGCCCTCGAACAGAGTCTGAAGCTTGGCCGCCGCGCCCTTGAGCAGCGCGTCGCCGGCGTCGAAGCCGAGCACGCCGTTGACGGCCTTGAGCCGGTCCACGTCGATGCAGATCAGCACGGCCAGGCGCTCGCCCTCGGGCAGGCTGGCCAGCAGCCGGTCGCCGTCGGCGATGAAGCGGGCGCGCTGGGGCAGGCCGGTCAGCAGGTCGATGTCGGCCAGGCGGCGCAGCTCGGCCTCGCGCTCGCCGACCGCCGCGGCCATGGTGTTCATCGCCCCGGCCATGTGGCCCAGCTCGTCGTCGGAGTCGACGGCGATGCGATGACCGTACTGGCCCTGGGCGATCAGCTCGGCGCCGCCCTCGGCGCGCTTGAGCGGGTTGACGATGGAGCGCGTGACACCCACGGCCAGCCCGGCGCCGGCCACCAGCGCGCCGATGCACAGGGCCAGCACGCCGGTGCGGTCGGCGTCGATCTGGTCGCGCAGCTCGCGGGCCTGTGCCGTGCCGACGCGCTCCTCGCTGGACGCCAGCTGGTGAATGGCGCTGACGAAGAGGGACAGGGCGGATTCCGTGTCGCTGCCCAGCTGGGCGCGCGCGGCCTGGAAGTCGTCACGCTCGATGAGGTCGCGCGCGACGATGTAGCTGGCGCGGTACTCGGCCAGGCGCTGGCGCACCTCGGCCAGGCGCTCGCTGCGCGGGCCCGCGGGCAGCACCAGGGCCAGGCGCTGCATGGCGTCGTCGAGCCGGCCGTTGGCCGAAGCGATCTCGGGGTAAGCGGCCACGCGCAGCTCGGCGTCGGGGCTCATCAGCACCAGCAGCTTGCGCGCCGCGGCCTCGGCGTTGCGGTTGATCTCGTTGACCGAGTCGCGGATGACGGCCTGGTCGTCGACGATGCGGTTCAGTGCGTCGGACAGCCCCGTCAGCCGGTAGGCCGACAGGGCGGCCAGGCCCAGCAGCAGAAGAAGAAGAAGCCCGAAAGCCAGACCCAGGCGGGTGCGGATGCGCAGCCGCCTCGCAAACCTCATTCGACGCTCCAGCGCGTCAGCAGCAGCCGGGCGGTGGCGACGTTGGTGGCGCAGGGCACGTCGTGCACATCGCAGGCGCGCACGAGGGCGTTGATGTCGGGTTCGTGGGGCTGGGGGGTCATGGGGTCGCGCAAGAAGATGACGCCGTCCAGGTCGCCCATGGCCAGGCGCGCGCCGATCTGCAGGTCGCCGCCCATCGGGCCGCTCAGCATGCGCTCGACAGTGAGGCCATGGGCCGCGTGCAGCCGGGTGCCCGTCGTGCCGGTGGCCATTAGCTGGCAGCGGCGCAGCAGCGGCAGGAATTCGGCCGCCAGGGCAATCATGGCGTCCTTCTTGCCGTCGTGGGCGATCAGTGCGAGTTTCATCGTGGGCAGGGCGTTGCGGTCCGCAAAGGATTGACGTTACACGCAAGGCGCTGTCATAAACGCTGCCAGACTGGGCACATTGACACATTGCCGGTCGCTGTTACCCGGATGTACCTGCGCGCCCCTGCTGCCAGGGGCTGGCAGTGGCGGCGGGCAGCATCGTGAACTCCATCCGCCAACCTCGCAGCCCCATGAACTTCCGCCAGCTCCACCAAGGCCCCGAACTCCTGAAGATCGCCAACGTCTGGGACGCCGGCAGCGCCGTCCTTGTGCAGGCCCTGGGCGTGCCGGCCCTGGCCACCACCAGTGCCGGCCTGGCCTGGGCGCTGGGCTATGCCGACGGCAACCAGCTGCCCGTCGCCGAGCATGCCGCGGCCCTGCGGCGCATCGCCCGCGTGGCCCGCGTTCCGCTCAGCGCGGACAGCGAGGCCGGCTACAGCGACGACCCGGCCACGGTGGCCGACAACGTGATGCGCCTCGTCGAGTCCGGCGTGGCGGGCATCAACCTGGAGGACGGCGCCGGCGCGCCGGCCCTGCTGGCGCGCAAGATCGAGGCCATCAAGGCCGCGACGGCGCGGGCCGGCGTGGACCTGTTCGTCAACGCGCGCTGCGACGTCTGGCTGAAGAACCTGGCGCCCGGCCGTGCGGCCGACGAGGTGTTGCTGCGCGCCCGAGACTACGCGGCGGCCGGGGCCGACGGCCTGTTCGCGGCCGGCGTCACGGCGGTGGCCGACATCCAGGCCCTGGTGGCGGGCCAGCCGCTGCCACTGAACGTGATGGCCCGGCCGGCGCTGCCCGGCCTGGACGAACTTCAGCGCCTGGGCGTGCGCCGCATCAGTGCCGGCAGCGCCATCGCCGAGGCCGCCTGGGGGCGGGCGCAGCGCGCGGCGGCGGGCTTCCTGGCGCAGGGCGGCGGGGCCGAGCTGTTCGACGGCGCGGCGCCGTATCCGCAGATCAACGGGGCGCTGAGCGCCGCCAACCCGGCTCAGGGCTGAATCGAGACGCGCAACTGCAGCTCGCGTTCGGGCTGGCCGGCGGCGTCGCTGCTGCTGATCGTGCCCTTCTGTGCCGGTGCCGGCGCCGCTCCTGCGCCGCTGCGCGCGACGGTCTGCCAGCGCTCCAGCGGCAGGTCCAGCGTGGACTGGAACTCGCTGCCGTCCTCCTCCACGCTGAAGGCGACGCGCACCGGCGCCCGGCCACCGGGCCAGGTGGGCGTGACGGTGAAGCTGTGCGAGACCTGGCGCTCGCGCGGCTGCGGCCTGGCGTAAATGCCGCGCACGGTGCCCTTGGGGTCGAGCTCGGCGATGGCGTCCAGCCATTGCAGCGGTTCGCGCGTCGTCAGCCGGACGCTGGCGCGCTGGCCGTTGAGCACCTGCAGGCGCTGGGCCGGCTGGACGGGCGGCGCGGCCGTGGACGTGACGACGCCGGGGCCGCGCGGCGACACCGCACCGGCGGTGCCGACGACGACGGCGCCGTCGCGCACGCCGGCCTGGGCGGCGGGCGGCAGGTGGCTGTCCACCCAGCGCAGCTCGACGAGCAGCGTCACGGCCGGCGGTGCGGCAACGGCGGGCAAGGCCAGCAGGCTCAGCAGGAGCAGGGGGCGGCGCTTCATGCACGTGAGCTTATGCCCTAGCGCTCAAGACGCGCCAGGGTCTTCGGCAGCCGTCGGACAGCGCGCAGGCGCTGTCCTCGGTGCAGCCTCAGTCCGCGGCAGCCTTGGCCCTGAGCTGCAAAAGCCGCGGTCCGAACAGGTTGATCGCCAGACCGGCCAGCACCAGGGTCGCCGCGATGAGCTTCCAGGCCGGCAGCGGCTCGCCCAGCAGCAGCGCCGCCGAGCCCATGCCGAACACCGGCACCAGCAGCGCCATGGGCACGATGCTCCCGGCCGGGTGGCGGGCCAGCAGCCAGCTCCAGACGCCGTAGCCGAACAGCGTGTTGCCGACCGACTGCCACAGCACCGCCGCCCAGGTGCCGAGGTCGGCCGCGGCGATGCCGGCCATCATCGGCTGCGGGCCGTCGATCAGCAGCGCCAGCAGCAGCAGCGGCGGCACCGCGAAGGCGCTGCTCCAGACGACGTAGGCCAGCATGTCGATGCGGCCGGCGCGCTGCGTCAGCAGGTTGGCGCAGGCCCAGGAGAAGGCGGCGGCCAGCACCATGGCTACGCCCAGGGCCGTGGTCGTGCCGTCGGTGTGCGAGGCGATGACGGCCACGCCGCCGGCTGCCAGCGCCAGGCCCAGCCACTGCGCGCCCAGCACCTTCTCCTTGCGGATGCGCACGGCCAGCAGCAGCGTGAAGAAGACCTGCGTCTGCACGACCAGCGACGCCAGGCCCGGCGAAATCTGGCTGCGCATGGCCAGATACAGCAGGCCGAACTGGCCGACGCCGATGAGCACGCCATAGCCCGCCAGGTTGCGCCAGCCCACGGTCGGGCGGCGCAGGAAGAAGCAGGCCGGCACCAGCGCGAAGCTGAAGCGCAGCACGGCCAGCGTCATCGGCGGCAGCGTGTGCAGCGCGTACTTGATGACGACGAAATTGCTGCCCCAGATGGCGACGACGGCGAGGGCGAGCAGGAAGTGGCGCAGCGGCAGGGGGGCCATGCGAGGAGGCGTTGGCGGAGGTGCGGCGGACTATGCCAGCCGGTGGCTGCCCCTAGTCGGCACAGGTGCGATTGCGGCCCGTGGCCTTGGCCTGGTAGAGCAGTCGATCGGCGCGCTCCAGTGTCTGGGCCAGGGTGTCGGTGCGCTGGTGGCCGGTCAGGCCGATGGAAACGGTGATGGCGACGGGCTGGTCGCTGCCCACGTCGACGCGCAGCGCGGCGATGTGCTGCCGCAGCCTCTCCATGCCGACGAGGGCGGTCGGCATGCTGGTGTCGGGCAGCAGCACGAGGAACTCTTCGCCGCCCCAGCGCGCCAGCACGTCGGTTGCCCGCAGGGCCGCCTGGCCCGCCTGGGCGAAGGCGCGCAGCACGGTGTCGCCAGCGGCATGGCCGTGCGCGTCGTTGACACGCTTGAAGTGATCGAGGTCGGCGATGGCGATGCAGAACTCATGATGGTGGCGCAGCGAGCGCAGCAGCTCCTGGTCCATCAGGGCCTGCATCTGGCGGCGGTTGGGCAGGCCGGTCAGCTCGTCGCGCGTGGCGATGGCCTGCAGCTGGGCCAGCGCGCGGGCCAGTTCTTCGCGCTGGTCGGACAGGCGGTGGCGGATGCGGCTGAGCCGGGCCGTCAGCACGGCGACGGCCGGCAGCATGATGGCGAGCATGACGAAATGCCCCGCCTCCACCGCCACCGGGTAGGCGGCCGGACGCAGCGCCGACATGCCGGCCATGACGGCGCCGAACAGGGCCAGCGCGTAAAGGCACAGCGCGTAGGCGGTGCGTGCTCGCAGCTGGAACATGCCGAACATCAGGATCAGCGTCAGCACCGGGAACACCGCGCCGCGCAGGATGCCGGCCTGGGCATAGCCCAGCGCCGCGGCGCTGAGAGCGAAGGCGATCTGCACGCCGGTCAGCGACGGGTCGGCGAAGCGCAGCGACCAGCCGCTGCGGATGGCGCCGTAGATCAGTCCCATGCCGCCGAGCGCGCCGGCCGTCCACGCCCACAGGGCCAGGCCGCGCTCACCGTGCCCGACCGCCACTGCGTAGTGCAGCATGGGCACGCACAAGCCCATCAGCGCCATCGCCAGCGAGGTCTGCCGCAGCCGCAATCGCTGGGCCGAGTCGGTGCCCAGCCACAGATTTCCCAGCCGCCGCATGCTTGCGCCCCTCATGCCGCAAGCCTAACCGCTCGGCGGCATCGGCCCGGCGGCGCGAGGGCCGGTCGCATGGCGGTCATCCCTTGAGGTGGCCGAGCGGCAGCACGCCGCTGGCCTTGACCTCTCCCAGCGAGAAGCTGGTGTGGATGTCCTTGACGTTGGGCAGGTTCAGCAGCGTGTCGATGGAGAAGCGCGAGAAGGCGTCCAGGTCCGTGGCCATCACCTGCAGCTCGAAGGTGCCCGCGCCCGAGATGTAGTGGCAGGCGATGACTTCGGGCAGCTGGCGGATGGCGTCTTCCAGCGGCTTGGTGGCCGCGCCCGCGCTGCGCTCGGCATCCACGCGCACGAAGGCCAGCACCCCGAGGCCCAGCTTGCGGCGGTCGATCTCGGCGCGGTAGCCGGTGATGTAGCCCTGGTCCTCCAGCCACTTCACGCGCCGCCAGGTGGGGGCGGCCGACAGGCCGATGCGCTGGGCCAGCTCGGCGTTGGACTGGCGTGCGTCGCGCTGCAATTCGGCCAGGATGGCAATGTGGTAGCGGTCCAGCTCGTCGGATGTGGCGTCTTCGGAACTCATGCTTGCGGTTGGTTGACGGAGGCGGGAGCAAGGCGCGCGCGGTGGCGGGCGGCGCTTGCCGAATCGAACCGCGATGCTAGGCTTGATCGAGCCCTACTAGCGCCAGGAGTTCCTCATGCTCCGTCCCATGGCTTCCCTCGTCGCGGTCCTGCTGACCGCTGTATCGGTCCAGGCCGCACCACCTTTGCCGGAGGCGCGGCCCGAGTCGTTGGGCTTCTCGATCGAGCGGCTGCAGAGGCTGGACCGGGTCATCGAGCAGGACGTCGCGGAGGGGCGCATCCCGGGTGCCGTCATAGCCATCGCCCGGCGTGGCCGCCTGGCCTACTTCAAGGCCTACGGCTGGCGGGACAAGGCCGTCGGCTTGCCGATGACGACGGACACGATCTTTCCGCTCAACTCGCTGGGCAAGCCGCTGGTGGCCGTGGCCGCCTTGATGCTCTACGAGCAGGGGCAGTGGCTGATGACCGACCCCTTGTCGAAGTATTTGCCGCAGTTCGCGAACATGAACGTGGCGCGGTTCACGACCGATGCCACCGGCGCCGCGCCGGAGCTGTCGCCCGCGCTGAAGTCGATCACGCTGCTCGACCTGCTGCGCAACACCTCCGGGCTGAGCTATGCCGTGATGGGCAATACCTCGGTGCACCAGGCGTATCCGCCCGGGGAATCGGCCGGCGCACGGGTGCTGACCTCGAAGGAATTGATCGACAAGCTGGCAAGCCTGCCCTTGCTCTACCAGCCGGGCACGACGTGGGAGTACGGCGCTTCGACGACCGTCCTGGGCATCGCGCTGGAGTCGGTGGTCCGCCAGCCCTTGAGCGAGTTCCTGGCGGCACAGCTGTTCCGGCCGCTTCGCATGGCCGACAGCCACTTCCTCGTGCCTGGCGACAAGGCCTCGCGCTATTCCCAGCCCTTGAGCCCAGATCCGCTGACGGGCAAGCCACCGCAGGCCTTCGACATGACGCAGGCCCTGAAGTTCGACTGCAGCGCGTGCTCGGCTTCCACCGCCGGTGACTACCTGCGCTTCGCCCAGATGCTGCTGAACGGCGGCACGCTCGACGGCGTGCGCCTGCTGGGCCGCAAGACGGTTGACTTCATGGCGACCGACCAGCTGCCCGCCGAACCTGAGCCACGTGTCGCCGCCTTCACGCCCTACACGGGCTACGGCTTCGGCCTGGGCGTGGCCGTGCGGCGCCAGGGTGCGCAGGCATCTTCGCCGGGGTCCGCCGGCGAATTCGGCTGGATTGGTGCACTCGGCCAGCAGTTCTGGGTGGACCCCAAGGAGCAGCTGGCGGTGGTCTTTCTTCTCAACACGCGTGGTGCGACGGTGGGGCGATATCGGTCGCTGGTGCGGGCCTTGGTGCAGCAAGCCCTGGTCGATTGAGTGCGGCTCGTGGTTTGCCCTAATCATTCGAAACTTGATATGAAAGAAGTTATTTTTGCGATTGAGGGAAAGGACATTGCGCCAATGGCTCAAGTCTGGATTGAATGAGAAAGCACCACTCGCGCCCATTTCCCTACACTGCCCGGTCCGGCCATACTGGCCCGACGCCCGTGCGCCCGCTCCACAAGAGCGGTCCGCCAGGGCATCCCGATTCAGGAGACCCCCGATGAACGCCCCGCTGCCCGAACACATCCTGCGCGCGCTGCAGACCGTCACCCTCGACGACAAATACGCGCTCGATTCCGGCCGTGCCTTCATGAGCGGCGTGCAGGCCCTGGTGCGGCTGCCCATGCTTCAGCGCACGCGCGACGCGATGGCCGGGCTGAACACGGCGGGCTTCATCAGCGGTTACCGGGGTTCTCCGCTGGGTGGCTACGACCAGGCGCTGATGGCGGCCAAGAAGCACCTGGCCAAGCAGAACATCGTGTTCCAGCCCGGCGTCAACGAGGAACTCGGCGCGACGGCCGTGTGGGGCACGCAGCAGCTCGACCTCTTCCCCGAGAAGGCCAGGTTCGACGGCGTGTTCGGCCTCTGGTACGGCAAGGGCCCGGGCGTGGATCGCTGCATCGACGTGTTCAAGCACGCCAACATGGCCGGCACGTCCAAGCATGGCGGCGTCATCGCCATCGCGGGCGACGACCACATCGCCAAGAGCTCGACGGCGGCCCACCAGAGCGACCACGTGTTCAAGGCGGTGGGCTTCCCGACCTTCTTCCCGAGCAGCGTGCAGGACATCCTCGACATGGGCCTGCACGCCTTCGCCATGAGCCGCTTCTCCGGCCTGTGGGCTGGCATGAAGACCATCCAGGAGATCGTCGAATCGTCGGCCTCCATCAGCGTGGATCCGGACCGCGTCAACATCATCCTGCCCGAGGACTTCGTCGTGCCGCCGGGCGGCCTGCACATCCGTTGGCCGGACCCGCCGCTCGAACAAGAGTCGCGGATGATGAATTACAAGTGGTACGCGGCGCTGGCCTACATCCGCGCCAACCGCCTGAACTACAACGTCATCGAAGGCCCGAACGACCGCTTCGGCATCATCACCAGCGGCAAGGCCTTCAACGACACCCGCCAGGCCCTGCACGACCTGGGCCTGGACGACGACACCTGCCGGCGCCTCGGCATCCGGCTGCACAAGGTCAACGTCGTGTGGCCGCTGGAGGCGCAGGTGGCGCGCGAGTTCGCCAAGGGCCTGCAGGAGATCCTCGTCGTCGAGGAGAAGCGCCAGATCATCGAGTACCAGGTCAAGGAAGAGCTCTACAACTGGCGCGCCGACGTGCGCCCCAACGTGCTCGGCAAGTTCGATGCGGGTGATGCCGATGGCGGCGAGTGGAGCGTGCCCAACCCCAGCGAGCACTGGCTGCTGCGCCCGCAGGCCGACCTGACGCCGGCCATCATTGCCCGCGCCATCGCCAAGCGCCTGAAGAAGCTGGGCGTGGACAGCGACATCGTGGCCCGGCTGGATGCGCGCATGGCGGTCATCGATGCCAAGGAGGCGTCCCTCAAGGCCGAGGAAAAGACGGCCGGCGGCGCCGACCGCACGCCCTGGTTCTGCTCGGGCTGCCCGCACAACACCAGCACCCGCGTGCCCGAGGGCTCGCGCGCCGTGGGCGGCATCGGCTGCCACTACATGGTGACCTGGATGCCCGGCCGCAACACCGCGACCTTCACGCAGATGGGCGGCGAGGGCGTGCCCTGGGTGGGCCAGGCGCCGTTCACCGACGAGAAGCACATCTTCAGCAACCTCGGCGATGGCACCTACTTCCACAGCGGCAGCCTGGCCATCCGCCAGAGCATCGCCGCGGGCGTGAACATCACCTACAAGATCCTCTACAACGATGCCGTCGCGATGACCGGCGGCCAGCAGGTGGGCGAGCGCCCCGAGGGCCACACCGTCATCCAGATCATGAACAGCGTGATCTCCGAGGGCGTGAAGAAGCTGGTCATCGTCACCGACGAGCCGGCCAAGTACGAGGGCGTGGCCCTGGCGCCCGGCGTGACCGTGCACCACCGCGACGAGCTCGACGACATCCAGCGCCAGTTCCGTGAGATCCCGGGCACCACGGCCATCATCTACGACCAGACCTGCGCCACCGAGAAGCGCCGCCGCAGGAAGCGCGGCAAGCTGGTGGACCCGGCCAAGCGCGTGGTCATCAACGAGCTGGTCTGCGAAGGCTGCGGCGACTGCTCGGTGCAGAGCAACTGCCTGTCGGTCGAGCCGCTGGAGACCGACTTCGGCCGCAAGCGCCAGATCAACCAGAACACCTGCAACAAGGACTACTCCTGCGTGAAGGGCTTCTGCCCCAGCTTCGTCACCGTCGAGGGTGGCGAGCTGAAGAAGCCCAAGAAGGAGGCGCGCAAGAGCCCCTTCGACGCGGCGCTGCCGGGCCTGCCGATGCCGGTGATCCCGAACGCCGAGGAGGCCTGGGGCATCGTCGTCGCCGGCGTGGGCGGCACGGGCGTCATCACCATCGGCCAGCTGCTGGGCATGGCCGCCCACCTGGAAGGCAAGGGCGTCATCACGCAGGACGCCGCCGGCCTGGCCCAGAAGGGCGGCGCGACCTGGAGCCACATCCAGATCGCCAACACGCCCGAGGCCATCCACTGCACCAAGGTCGGCACGGCCGAGGCGGACCTCGTCATCGCCTGCGACGCCATCGTCGCCGCCAACAAGGCCACGCTGGCCGTGATGCGCGAAGGTCGCACCTATGTGGCGCTGAACACGCATGGCTCGCCCACGGCCACGCTGGTCAACGACCCGAACTGGAGCTTCCCCGGCGCGGCCTGCGAGCAGGCGCTGGGCAAGGCCGTGGGCCAGGGGCATCTCGGCGCCTTCGACGCCGAGGAGGTGGCCGTCAAGCTGGTGGGCGACTCGCTCTACACCAACCCGCTGATGATGGGCTACGCTTGGCAGCAGGGCCGCATTCCGCTGAGCTATGACGCGCTGATGCGCGCCATCGAGCTCAACGGCGTGCAGGTGGACAACAACAAGGCCGCCTTCGAGTGGGGCCGCCGCTGCGCGCACGACCTGAAGAGCGTGCAGTCGCTGTACGCCGCCCAGGCCGTCATCCAGCTCGTCAAGCGCCAGGGCGTGGACGAGATCGTCGCCAAACGCGTGGACTTCCTGACCGGCTATCAGAACGCAGACTACGCGGCCGAGTACAAGGCCTTCGTCGACAAGGTGCGCGCCGCCGAAGCCAAGCTGGGCGGCACGACCAAGCTGACCGAGGCGGTGGCTCGCTACCTCTTCAAGTTGATGGCCTACAAGGACGAGTACGAGGTCGCCCGTCTGCACACCGACCCGGCCTTCACGGCCAAGATCGCCGGCATGTTCGAGGGCGATTACAAGCTCGTGCACCACCTCGCACCGCCGCTGCTGGCCAAGAAGAACGCCAAGGGCGAGCTGGTCAAGCGCCCCTTCGGCGCCTGGGTGCGGCCTGCCTTCGGCCTGCTGGCAAAGATGAAGGGCCTGCGTGGCACGGCTTTCGACCTCTTCGGCCACACCGAGGAGCGCCGGATGGAGCGCCGCTGGATCGGCGACTACCGCGCCGGCGTCGAGAAGGCGCTGGCGGGGCTCACCGTCGAGTCCCTCGCCAATGCCGTCGAGCTGGCCCGCGTGCCGGAGGACATCCGTGGCTACGGCCACGTGAAGGCGCGCCACGAGAAGGCCGCCAAGGCCAGGTGGGACACGCTGCTGGCGAAGGTCTGAGCGCGCCGGGCGACTGGCCTGGCGAGGCGCTGGCGCCTCGCCTACAGTGGCGGCCATGCGCCGTCGTCTCGCCTTGCCCCTGGGCCTGCTGTTCGGCTGGCTGCCGCCGGTGCGCGCCGAACAGCTGCTGCTGCGCTCGGCGGCCCAGAGCGGCTTCCCGCACAAGTTCAACGTGGGCGGGCCGGGGCAGCCGGGCTTTTGCATCGAGTACATCCAGGCGCTGAGCCAGATCGACCCCGGCCTGGCCTTCAGCGGCCTGGACGAGATGCTGCCGACCCTGCGCATCGAGCAGGAGCTGGCTTCAGGGCGTGTCGAGGTCTTCTTCGGCATGCTGAAGACGCCGGAACGCGAAGCCCTGTACCGCTTCACGGACATGCCTCGGATCTACACCATCCACCACCAGGTCGCCGTGCTCGCTTCCGACGTGCAGGCCGACCAGGTGCGCAGCATCGACGACCTGCGGGCCGCCGTCGGCTCGCGCGGCATCCTGGCCACCCGGGGCAGTGGCTATGCCAACCTGCTGAGGGATCAGCTCGGGCTCAACGTCGACGATGGCGCGACCAGCGTCGACCAGAACCTGCGCAAGCTGGTCAGCGGGCGGTCTCGCTTCCTCTACGACTCCGAGTCGTCGCTGCGTCGCGCGATCCAGGCCAGCGGGCTGCAGACCCAGGTCCGCATCCTGCCGGCCATCTTCCGCCGTCAGGACCTGTTGCTGGCCTACACGCCCACGCTGCCCGCCGAGCGCCTGGCGCGCGTGCTGGCCGCCATGCGTGCGCTGGAGGCGAGTGGCGGCGCGGCCAGGCTCCGGCTGGCCTACGGCCTGCGCTGACACCTGAGGCCTTTCATGGCGCTCGGACAACAAATGAAACGCGGCATGAAACGCGGCTGAATCCGGCGCTTTCCAGAATTTCGCCACAGGCCCCAAAGCCTCGTGGACGGCGCTTCCCGCTGGGGTGTCGGACACCCGACGACCTTTCGACGATTCAGGAAAAACACCATGCCCGCCTTTCATCTGCGCATCTTGCGACCCGTCGTTGCCGCTCTTGTCGCCGCCGCATCGTTCGCGGCCACGCCGGCCCTGGCCGGCCTCGTGTCCTTCGACTACACCGGCCAGGCTGCCGACGGCTCCACGGTGCAGGGCACCTTCGGCTGGGAAACCAGCGCGTCCAGTTCGCCCACCCTCATCGGGCTGGGCGGCGTCGTCCTCGCCAGGCGCTATGACGGCGCTGGCTTCCTGACCGGCCAGGTCAGTGGCGGCGTGCTCGATGGCCGAAGCATCACGGCCAGCGGCCTGACCTGGAACGTGCAGGATCTGGACCCCGCCTGCGCCGACTGTTCGGGCGATGCGCTGCACATCATCTACTCCGGCATGTTCGTGAGCTTCTTCGACGACACGAAGACGGCCCTGAGCAGCATGGACCTGCCTACCAGTCTGGACCTGTCGGACTGGGGCTACGAACACCGCGTGCGCCTGATCGATGTCCAGCAGGGCGTCGGTGCGCTGGAGGACTTCACCATCCTCAGCATCCAGCGCACAGCCGTCACCAGCGGCCAGCGCCTGCCCGAGCCCGGCTCGCTGGCCCTGCTGTCGCTGGCCGGCGCCTGCGCCGTAGCCGTGCGGCGCCGCGCGGGCCCCTGAGGCCCCGCCGACGGTCCGGCGAAGCGGCCGTCCACGACGCGGAAAGCCCCTGCATCGCCAGGTGCAGGCACCATGGCGCCCATGGCCGCCTCCACTCCCGCCCTTCCCGCCGCCCGGTTGAGCTGGGCCGGGCTGCTGCTGGCCATGCTTGGCGCCATCGGGTTCTCGGGCAAGGCCATCATCGTCAAGCTGGCCTACCGCCATGGCGTCGACGCGGTCACGCTGCTGATGTGGCGCATGCTGCTGGCCTTGCCGTTCTTCCTCGTCATGGCCTGGTGGGCCGGGCGCGGCAAGCCGGCGCTGACGCGTCGTGACTGGCGCGACCTGGCCGTGCTGGGCTTCACCGGCTACTACCTCGCCAGCTACCTGGACTTCGCCGGCCTGGCCTACATCTCGGCGAGTCTCGAACGCCTCATCCTCTACCTCAACCCGACGCTGGTGCTGCTGCTGTCGGTGGTGTTCTTCCACCACCGGCTGCAGGCGCGGCAGGTCATCGCCATGGCCACCAGCTACGCTGGCGTCGTAGCCGTGTTCGCGCATGAGCTCAGCTTCGAAGGCGCGAACACGGCCCTCGGCGCGGCCCTGGTGTTCGGCAGCGCGATCAGCTACGCGGTCTATCTGGCGCTCAGCGGCAAGGTCGTGCAGCGGCTGGGCGCGCTGCGCCTGGCCGGCCTGGCCAGCAGCGTGGCCTGCCTGCTGTGCATCGCGCAGTTCCTGCTGCTCAAGCCGCTGGCCGCGGCCATCGTGCCCGCGCCGGTGTTCTGGCTGTCGCTGCTGAACTCGACGGCCTGCACTGTGGCCCCCGTGCTGATGGTCATGCTGGCCATCGCCCGCATCGGCGCGCCGCTGTCGTCGCAGGTCGGCATGGTCGGGCCGATGAGCACGCTGCTGATGGGCGTCTTCATTCTCGGCGAGCCGATGAACGGCTGGATCGCGCTGGGCACGACGCTGGTGCTGGCCGGCGTCTTCCTCGTCGGCCGCAAGCCCGCCGCGCGCTGAGCGGGAAGGCCCTTCGGCCACCCGCATGTTCAAAAACGCTGAACATTGGCGACAAGGGGCATGAACCGACGCGCGCCCGCCGAGGAACACACTGCAAGCCCATGACGAGCCCCACCCGTTACACCCCCGTCGCCATCTTGCTGCACTGGCTGCTCGCGCTGGCCATCGTCGGCGCCTTCGGCGTGGGCCTGTACATGGCTGACCTGCCGCTGTCGCCCATGAAGCTCAAGCTGTTCAACTGGCACAAGTGGGCCGGCATGACCATCCTGGCGCTGTCTGCGCTGCGCCTGCTGTGGCGACTCGCGCATCGCCCGCCGGCCGACTTGCCGATGCCCGCCTGGCAGGCGCGTGTCGCTCATGGCGTGCACGTGCTGCTGTACATCGTCTTCTTTGCCGTGCCGCTGACCGGCTGGGCCATGAGCTCGGCCAAGGGCTTCCCCATCGTCTGGTTCGGCGTGCTGCCGCTGCCCGACTTCGTGCCCAAGGACCATGACCTCGGCGAACTGCTGGAAGAGGTTCACGGCGCATTGGCCTGGGGCCTGGCCGTTCTGGTGCTGGCCCATGTGGCCGGCGCGCTCAAGCACCATTTCATCGACCGCGACGGCCTGCTGGGCCGCATGTCGCTGCGTCGCCCCTGAAAGAGGATTCCCCATGACCAAACTGTTCGCATCCCTGCTGCTCGCCGCGGCCCTCGCGCCGGCCCAGGCTGCCACGCTCCAGCCCGAGAAGAGTGACCTCGCCTTCACGTTCAAGCAGATGGGCGTGCCGGTGGATGGCAAGTTCAAGAAGTTCGAAGCCCAGCTGGACTTCGACGCCAAGAAGCCCGAGGCCGGCAAGATCGCCTTCACGGTGGACCTGGGCAGCGTGTCGCTGGGTGACCCGGCCTTCGACAAGGAGCTGGTCGACCCGACCTGGTTCGATACCAAACGCAACGGCAAGGCCACCTTCGTGTCCACCGGCATCAAGCCCACCGGCGCCGGCAAGTACGACGTGACCGGCAAGCTGACCATCAAGGGCGCCGTGCGCGACGTGGTCGTGCCCATCACCCTCGCCGCGGGCGTGGCCAGCGGCAGCGTGCTCATCAAGCGCCTGGACTTCAAGATCGGCGACGGCGAATGGGCCGACACCTCCATGGTCGCCAACGACGTCACCGTCAAGTTCAAGCTGGCCTTTGCCGGCGTCTAACCCCCTCTCTACCCTCAGTCCCCCCGGAGATTTCCCCGATGAAGAAAGCCCTGCTGCTCACCGCCCTGTTCGCCGCCGTCGGCACCGCCCAGGCCCTGAGCGCCACCTACGCCCTCGACCCGACCCACACCACCGTGTTCTTCGAGGCCAATCACTTCGGCACCAGTACCAACCGCGGCCGCTGGGAGAAGAAGGAAGGCACGATCACGCTGGACAAGGCCGCCAAGACCGGCAAGGTTGAGGTCACGCTGGACATGAACTCCATCTCCAGCGGCGTGGGCCCCTTCGACGGCCATCTGAAGAGCAAGGACTTCTTCGCCGCGGCCGAGTTCCCGACGGCCAAGTTCGTCGGCAGCAAGTTCGTCTTCAATGGCGACAAGGTCGCCAGCATCTCCGGCGAGCTGACGCTGCGCGGCAAGACCAACCCGGTCACGCTCACCGCCAACAACTTCAACTGCTACGACAACCCCATGCTCAAGCGTGAAGTCTGCGGCGGCGATTTCGAGGCCACCATCCAGCGCAGCCAGTGGGGCATCACCTACGGCATCGACTACGGCATTCCCGACAGCGTCCGCATCGTCATCCAGGCCGAAGGCGTCAAGCAGTAAGGCCCGCTTCGCCCAGCCCCGAAGCCCGCCGATGGCGGGCTTTTTGCTGCCTGCGCGGTGGCGATCCGTGAACTATTGCCGGGCCCTTCATCGCGGCGTCATCGAAGCCTGCGCGGCCTGTCGCCTCCCCATGCAGTTCGTCACCCGCGCCGGCCAGAGCGTCGCGCCGGCCCCACAGGGCCCGAGGCGGCTGCGTACAGTGGCCCCAACGACGACAAACCGGCCATGAGCACCTCCTTCACTCCCAGCCCCCAGCAGAAGCTCTGGATCGAGCGCTGGCAGCGCTTTTCCACCACGGCGGTGCGCTACTTCCACGTCTACGCCGGCTGGCTGGTGGGCATCAGCTGGAAGCGCTTCGTGCTGCTGTCGCTGGCGCTGCTGATCGGCGTCAACGTGCTGAAGAACCTGCCCCCCTTCACCTGGCGCGTCAGCGAGCAGGTCGAGGAGCAAGATCGTGGCGCCGTGCGCCGCCAGGCCAAGCTGGAGGCCGAGGCCAAGAAGGCAGCCGACCAGGCCCGCAAGGTGGCCGAGAAGGCCGAGAAATCCGGCCGCAAGGTCGGCGACAAGGGCCTCCACTACGAGGTCAAGATCGACGAGCGCGGCGTGCGCATCCAGCCGGTGCGCAGCGCGGCCTCGGCCGCCAGCGCAGTCGGCGAGGACGGCGAGCCCAAGGCCGACGAGGCCCCCGTCATCGCCATCGATTTCCCCAAGAGCGCCAAGCCCGAGGACATCCGCGCCGCCGTCGAGCAGGCCAAGGAGCAGCTGGGCCAGCTCAAGGCCCAGGCCGAGGAGGTCGAGCAGGCCCAGCAGGCCGCTGCCGAGGCCCAGCAGGCGCTGCAGGAGGCCACCGAGGAAGCCGCCAATTCCCAGAACCGCAAGCGCGTGACCATCGTGCATGCCGGCGACTCGCTGGTGGACCTGGCGATCCTGTGGATCCTGGCCTCGGCCGTCATCAAGGCCATGTACAAGGGCCGCATCCAGGCCGAGGTCAAGGCTGCCCAGGCGGCCGAGAACGCCGAGAGCGAGGCGCTGAAGCGCCAGGTCGTCGAGGCCCGCATGGCCGCCATGCAGGCCCAGGTCGAGCCCCACTTCCTGTTCAACACGCTGGCCAGCATCGACCACCTGATCGAGGTCGACCCGCCCCGCGCCAGCCAGATGCAGAAGAACCTCATTGCGCTGCTGCGGGCCTCCATGCCCACCATGCGCGAGGCCAATGCCAACGGCGCCGTGCGCGACCTGGGCCGCGAGCTGGCCGTGATCCGGCCCTATCTCGAGATCCTGAAGATGCGCATGGAAGAGCGCCTGCAGACCGAGATCGACGTGCCCGAGGGGCTGCTGTCCGCCGAGTTCCCGCCCATGATGATCCAGGGCTTGGTGGAGAACGCCATCAAGCACGGCCTGGAGCCCAAGGCCGAGGGCGGCAGCCTGAAGGTCAAGGCCGAGATCGTGCACGGCAAGCTCGCCGTCACCGTGGCCGACACGGGCCTGGGCTTCGGCCGCGCCGCCACCAGCGGCACCGGCGTCGGCCTGGCCAACATCCGCGAACGCCTGCAGCTGCTGCACGGCAGCAAGGCCAGCGTCACCGTCACCGAGAACCAACCCTCGGGCACCGTGGTCACCATCACCGTGCCCTACCGCAGCCGCAACGACGAAGGAGCCGCAGCATGAAGACCTTGTTCAAGATCCTGTTCATCGGCACCGCGCTGATGGTCCTGATGGCGATGTTTGGTGGCTTCGCGCTGCTGCACCACCATGGCGGCCCGGACATGCACATCGTGCTGGACGACGGCGAGTTCTTCCTCGGCGGCAGCGACTTCGGCGACTGGCTGGGCGCTAGCATCGGCCTGTTCGTGGCCGGTGCCGTCTGCCTGTTCGTCGTGCCGCTGGTGCTGCTGCTGGGCGTGGCCCTGCCGCTGCTGATCGTCGGCGGCGTGCTGGCCGTCGTCGTCGCCAGCCTGCTCGGCGTCGGCGCGGTGCTGGGCTCGCCGCTGATCCTGCTGGGCCTGCTGCTCTTCGTCGTGCTGCGCAACCGGCGCCGCGCCAACGCCGCCCGCTCGACGCCGGTCTGATTGATCTAGCATCCGCGGCCATGAACACAGCAGCCCCCATCCGCGCCGTTCTGGCCGACGACGAACGACTGATGCGCGAGCAGTTGCGCGCGCGATTGACGGAGGTCTGGCCCGAGCTGGACATCGTGGCCGAGGCCAAGAACGGCCTCGAAGCTGTCGAGCTGACCAAGGAGCACAAGCCCGACCTGGTCTTCCTCGACATCCGCATGCCGGGCCTGACTGGCGTGGACGCCGCCCGCCAGATCGCCCAGCTGCCCGAGGACGACGACTGGCTGGTGCCCGAGATCGTCTTCATCACCGCCTACGACCAGTACGCCGTCGAGGCTTTCGAGCAGGGCGTGGCCGACTACGTCCTCAAGCCCGCCGAGCGCGAGCGCCTGCAGCTCACGGTTGCACGCATCAAGAAGCGCCTGGCCCAGCGCGAGGGCAAGGAGGCCGTCGAGACGTCTTCAGCACCGCTGCAGCAACTGCTGCACAAGCTGTCCGCCCAGGTCAGCGGTGGCGGCGGCAAGCCCAACTACCTGCAATGGATTCAAGCGACCGTTGGCCAGGCCATCCAGATGATCCCGGTCGAGGATGTGCTCTTCTTCATCAGCGACGAGAAGTACACCCGCGTGCAGACAGCCAAGGTCGAGGCCCTGATCCGCAAGCCCATCAAGGAGCTGGTGGACGAGCTGGACCCGCAGCTGTTCTGGCAGATCCACCGCTCCACGCTGGTCAACGCCCGCGCCATCGACGGCATCACCCGCGACTTCCGCGGGCGCCAACTGGTGGGCGTGAAGGGGCTGACCGAGAAGCTGGAAGTCAGCCGCAGCTACACGCACCTGTTCAAGGGCATGTAGGGCTTAGGCCGCTGCGGGCCGCCAAAAGCCGGTCCGCAGGCGAGGGGCTCACTTTTCTACGAATGCCCGCTCGATCACGTAGTCGCCCGGCGTCGTCGTGCTGCCTTCCTTGAACTTGCGGATCTCCAGCATCTCCTGCATGTCCTTCAGCAGCGCCGGGCTGCCGCACAGCATGATGCGGTCGTTCTCGGGGTCCAGCGGCGGCAGGCCCAGGTCGGCCTGCAGCTTGCCGGTCTGGATCAGGTCGGTGATGCGGCCCATGTTCTTGTAGGACTCGCGCGTGACGGTCGGGTAGTACAGCAGCTGCTCGGCAGCGTACTCGCCCAGGAACTCGTGCTGGTGCAGGTCCACCGTGAGGTGGTCGTGATAGGCCAGCTCGGCCACCTCGCGCACGCCGTGCACGATGATGACCTTCTCAAAGCGCTCATACGTCTCGGGGTCGCGCACGATGCTGATGAAGGGCGCCAGGCCCGTGCCGCTGCCCAGCAGGTAGAGGTTCTTGCCCGGCAGCAGATAGTCGATCAGCAGCGTGCCCGTGGGCTTGCGGCCGACGATGATCTTGTCGCCCGGCTTGATGTGCTGCAGCTTGGAGGTCAGCGGGCCGTCCGGCACCTTGATGCTGAGGAACTCCAGGTTCTCCTCGTAGTTGGCGCTGACGATGGAGTAGGCACGCAGCAGCGGTTTCCCGTTGTCGCCCTTCAGGCCGATCATCGTGAAGTGGCCGTTGGAGAAACGCAGCGCCTGGTCGCGCGTCGTCGTGAAGCTGAACAGGCGGTCGGTCCAGTGGTGGACGGTCAGGACGGTCTCTTCGTGGAAGGCACTCATGGGGCGATCAAGGTGACGGGTTAACCCGATATTTTCGCCCGGAAGTGATAGGCGGGCGTCGCGCAAGGGTCAACGCGTCGTTTCGATGCGCAGCAGCCTGGCCCCGGCGCCTTCGCTGCACACCTTGTCCTCGGGGTTGTAGAGCGCGCAGGCCTTCAGCGACAGGCAGCCGCAGCCGATGCAGCCGGTCAGCCGCTCGCGCAGCTGCTGCAGTGCCGCGATGCGTGCATCCAGCAGCGGTGCCCAGCTGGCCGAGAGTCGCGCCCAGTCGGCCTTGGTGGGCGTGCGTCCATCGGGCAGCGTGGCCAGGGCCGCCTTGATCTGCGGCAACGTCAGCCCCACCGTCTGTGCGGCCCGGATGAAGGCGACACGCCGCAGCGCATGCCGCGGGTACTGGCGGTGGCCGCCGGAACTGCGGCTGCCGGCAAGCAGCCCCTCGGCTTCGTAAAACCGCAATGCACTCGTCGCGACACCCGCACGCCGGGCAAGCTGGCCGATGGTCAGTGCAGCCACGTTCGAAGTCGCAGGGCTTGACTTCAAGTTAACTTCAACTTCGAGCATGGCAGCCATGTTCCCACGAACGAGCTCGCCCATGTTGATGAAGATCGCCACCCCGCCCGCCACCCTGGCCCAGCTCCACCACCTGCTCGACGCCGGCTAGGCCCTGTCCGCCACCTATCGCGGCCAATTGAGCAATCACCTGCCCATGGCTCTGCAGGCGCTGCTGGAGCTGAGGGCCTCGGCCGCACGGCTGCAGGCGTTCACGCAGGCGCAGGAAGCCATGCTTGAGCCACGCGCCGCTGCCCGCCCGGCGCGCATCGCCGTCGAGCGCGATCTGGGGCGGCCGGACAGCGACGCCGCCTGGCGCGCCCATTTCGCGGCCCGCATCGCCTTGCTGGGCTCGGGCGGCGCGCTGCGCGAAGCGCTGGCCCTGCTGCTGCCCGGCGCCGGCGCGATCGCCTTCCATGGCCTGATCCGCACCGGTCACGCCGTGCTGGCCGGCCACGAGGGCGAGCTGGCCGCTGGCCTGGCGCACTGGGCGTCCCACTTCATGCCGTTGCCGACGGGCGGTGACGGGCAGCCGCTTGGGTTCGCCGACTGGCTGCAGGCGTTGCGGGCGCTGTCCCGCCCGGTCGTGCCGGCTGGCAGCCTCATCACCGCCCGCATGCAGGTCTGGGGCGGCTCAACCGGCTTTGCCGCCATCGCCGGCCGCTTGCAACACGGGCCGGACACGCTGCGTGACCTCGCGCTGCTTGCCGCCCGCACCTATGCCGTCACCGGCAACTTCATCGTGCTGCACCTGCTGACCGCCAGTCACGCGTTGTCGGTCCTGGAGCCCTGGTGGCCGGCGCCCGAGCTGGCGCGTGGCTTCAGCGTGGCTGCCGCGGCCGGGCTGCTGGCCAGCGGCACCGAACCCGCGTCGATGCTGGACCGACCGCCCAGCCGCCCCTGGCCGGCGCTGATCTCCGCAGCCTGCGAGCAGGACGATGCCCACGTCATCAAGCTCACCCACGCCGCCTGGCGCCTCGGCCGGCGCTGGCCCGACCCCGCTTGGCGAAGGGCGGTGGAGCGCGCAATTCCACTTTGATGGATGAAAATTCCAGTAAAAGGGAAATTCCAGTAAACTGGAGGAATGGACATCACCCAACGCATCGGCCGCCGCCTGCACGAGCTGCGCGCCGCCGCCGGCCTGTCGCTCGACGCGCTGGCCCAGAAGAGCGGCGTCAGCCGTTCCAACATCTCGCTGATCGAGCGCGGCCAGAGCAGCCCCACGGCCGTTGTGCTGGACAAGCTCTCGTCGGCGCTGGGCGTCAGCGTCGCGTCGATGTTCGAGGCCGGCGAGGCGCCCGCCGCGCCCTCGCCGCTGGCCCGAGTGGCCGACCAGCCCGTCTGGAGCGACCCCGCCTCGGGCTATGTCCGCCGCAACGTGTCGCCCGCCAGCGCGTCGCCGCTGCAGCTGGTGGACGTCGTCTTCCCCGCCGGCCAGCGCGTGTCCTTCGAAACTTCCGAGCGCGACGCCGACATCCACCAGCTCGTCTGGATGATCGACGGCGTCATGGAGATCGCCCATGGCAGCGAGCAGTGGCAGCTCAGCCCCGGCGACTGCCTGGCCATGCGGCTGGACGCACCCATCCGTTTCCACAATCCTGGAGGCAAGCCGGCGCGCTACCTCGTCGCCCTCACCGGAGCCCGGCCATGACCACGATCCGTGAACTCGACGGCGCCGAGGCGCTGGCCCGCGTGGACGAACTGGCCGAGGTGCTGCGCGACTGCGTCGAAGGCGGTGCGTCGGTGGGTTTCATGCTGCCGCTGGCCGACGGGCGGCCGCAAGCTTTCTGGCGCAAGGTGGCGGCGGGTGTCGCGGCCGGCGAGCGCTACCTCTTCGTCGCCGAGGACGAGGCTGGCCGCATCTGCGGCACGCTGTCTCTCGTCGTCGACATGCCGGACAACCAGCCGCATCGGGCGGATGTCAGCAAGATGCTGGTCCATCGCAGGGCACGCCGGCAGGGCATCGCCGAGCGGCTGCTGAGCGCGCTGGAGGCGAAGGCGCGCGAACTGGGCAGGACGACGCTGGTGCTGGACACCGTCACGGGCAGCGATGCGTCGCGGGTCTATGAGAGGACAGGTTGGGCGAAGGCCGGAGACATTCCGAATTACGCCTTGATGCCTGACGGGCCGTTCTGCTCGACGACCTACTACTTCAGGGTGCTCTGAAGCCGATCCCGCGGCGCTCACGCACCTCGGGCTTCGCTCGGTGCTCCGCCTCCAACTGCGCCAGAAACTCATCCGCCGTGAAGGCTTCGCCCAGGATCTCGACCTGCTGCCGCACGGCCGCGAAGTCGCCATGCGTCAGGCAGTCCATCGCCACCAGCCTTGAGTGCTGCTCGTCGGTCGGCACGGCACTGGCCTCGCGCTCGAACATCGCCACCCGCTGCTCGGGCTTCAGCGCCTTGAAGCGGATCTTGAACGCGAAGCGCCGCAGCGCGGCTTCGTCGAGATCGTCGAAGAGATTGGTCGTGCAGATGAAGAGCCCGTTGAAGCGCTCCATGCCGGCCAGCATTTCGTTCACCTCTGACACTTCGTAGTTGCGCTCCGCATGCTTGCGGCTGCGCAGAAAACTGTCGGCCTCGTCAAGCAGCAGTACGGCGCCTTCGGTCTGGGCCATTTCGAACATCCGGGCCATGTTTTGCTCGGTCTCGCCGACGAACTTGCTGGCGATGTCGCTGGCGCGGCGCACCATCAGCGGCCGGCCGAGGGCCTGGGCGATGTGCTCGGCCAGGGCGGTCTTGCCGCTGCCGGGCGGGCCGTAGAAGCAGAGCTGGCCGCGGCCTGTGCGGCGCAGGGCCTCGATGATGCGCGGGATCTCGAAACGGCTCTCGCAGTTCAGCAGGTCCAGCGCGTAGCGGGTGACGCAGGGGCGGGCCAGGCTGCTGCCGTCGTCGCGGCCCAGCGCCTTGTCGGCGTTGAGCAGCTGGCGCTCGATGTGCTTCTCGGCGTCGCCGGCGCCGCCGGCCAGCAGGGCAAAGCGCACGGCGGTGCGGATCTGCGCCGGCGTCAGGCCCGGGCGCTCGGCCAGCTTGGCGACGAAGCCCTCGCTGACGGCCACCTCGCCCAGCGCCTTGGCCACCAGGCCCTTGCGCGCGCCGGGGGGCGGCGACTTGAGCTCCAGGTGGTATTGGAAGCGGCGCCGGAAGGCAGGGTCGATCTGTTCGATGCGGTTGGTGACCCAGATGACCGGCACCGGGTTGGTTTCCAGGATCTGGTTCACCCAGGCCTTGCCGCTGACGGAGTTGCCCACGCCGCCTTCACCGCTCGCATCCAGCCGGTTCAGCAGCGAGGCGGTGTCGCTGGACAGGGGCGGGAACACATCTTCGACCTCGTCGAACAGCAGCGCCACGTTGGCGCTGGCCTTCAGGAAGACCTGGCTGATCTGCAGCGAGCGGTAGCGGTCGCGGCCCGACAGGGAGTTGCCGTCGCGGTCGGCGTACTCGACCTCGTACAGGTCCAGGCCCGCGGCCGCGGCGGCCACCTTGGCCAGTTCGGTCTTGCCCGTGCCCGGCGGGCCGTAGAGCAGCACATTGACGCCGGTGGCGTGCGTGGCGACCGCCTGGCGCAGAAGGCCCTTGAGCAGGTCCAGGTCCTCGACGACGAACTGGAAGTCGCTGGTGCCGAGCGTGCTCAGCGCGGCCGGCCGCGTGAACACGGCCATCAGGTCGTGGGGCCCCTGGTACTCGCGCATCAGCACCGGCGGCAGCTGGTCACTGACCTTCATCAGGTCGGCCAGGTCGGTGATGTTGTGCTCGGAGATCAGGTTCTCCACCATGCCGATGCGTTCCAGCCGCGAGCCGGCGCGCAGGGCCTCGGCCACTTCGCGCTCGTCCACGCCGGCCACGGCGGCGATGGCGGCGAAGGCCTCCTGGGCAGTGTTGACCTTGAACTCGACAAGGGCGCCGCGCAGCTCGCGCTGGTAGCGGGCCAGCGTGCCGTAGAGCAGGATGGCGCGCTCGGCCGGGTTGAGCTGCAGCAGCGTGCCCAGCGCGGCGATGTTCTTCTCGACCAGCGTGGACTCGCGCTTCAACTGCCGGTCCAGGTGCTCGCAGGTGGTGGCCAGCAGGGCCATCATGTCCTTGGGCGCGTCCTTGACGTACTCGTCCAGGTAGAAGAACAGCGTCGCTTCGGAGAAGGGGCCGCTCCACTGGCCGAAGCGGTCGAGAAAGGCCTCGTCGTTCAGTGCCTCATGGCCGCGCCACAGCTCGTTGCCGGCGCAGCGTTGCGCCAGATAGCCACGCAGCCGCTGCAGCACACGGGTGGGCCAGACGAGGTGGCGGCCCGTGAAGGACAGCAGGCCGTTGAAATCGCGCCGCAGGTTGAAGCGCCCGGCGTGGCGGACGGTCAACGTCAGCACGAACTGGGAGCACATGCGGTCCAGCACCGGGGCGCTGTCCAGGCCGGGCGAGGGCAGCACGCGGGTCGATGCCCGGGAGGCTGTCTCTGCGGCGGCTCGCTTCACCATCGATGGACTCCTTGCCCGGCCTTGGACGGCCGGCGCGAACCCATCTTGTATCAGGCTTGGGCGCAGATCAATGTCAGATCCGCCCCCCAAAGTGTTCAGTGCATCACGACCGGCTGCTGGCCCATGACGGCGTAGCGCTCGATGAAGGCGTCGAGTTCGTCCTCGGACGGCTCGCCCTCGTCCATGATGGCTTGCACGCCCTGCTGGAAGGACTCGGCCAGCGCGCCCTCGATGAAGATTTCCTTGCGGGCGAACTTGTCGACGATCTCGAAACCGCCGCGGTTGAGCTGCGGACCGGCTTCGACAGCCTGCAACTCGGCGGTCGGCACGTCGAACTGGACGACGATGAAGCTGTCGGAGTTGTAGAGCATGTGCATGAAGTTCTCCTCGTGGCTTCAACTGCGGGTGGGGCCCGTGGTTTCAAGCCCCGCTCGGTTCAGATACTGGCAGAACGCCCCGCTGTTCGGGTCATCCCGCATGCCGACAACGTGTAGGAAGCGTCAGGAGTTCACAACGCTCAACACGATTTCGTAACCCCTGGTCTCCGGGTCGCCCTGGCGCAGACGCACCGGCCAGTAGCCGCGCGCCGGGTCCAGCCAGAGCTCGACGCCGGGGTCGCGCTCGCCCAGGGGTTGGCGGCGCAGATGCACGGAGCCCGCGTCTCCCGGCTCGGCGTCCACGGCCTCGAAGGTCCATTCGCGCAGTTCGCCGCGCAGCCCGGCCACCCAGACGCGCCAGCGCCCGCCCGGGGCAGGATTGGCCTGCACCAGCGCGGCGAGCTGCAGCCACCACGACAGCCGGTCCTGCGCGCCTTCGGGCAGTTCCAGCCGGGCCGGGCTGGCCGAGAAGCTGACGCGACGCTCCTCGGCATCGAAGTTGATGGCCTGGCGGTCCTGGCCGCTGCGCTGCAGCGCGAAGCGCTCCGGTGCCAGGCCGGCGCTGCCGGTGTGGCCCAGGCTTTCCCAGGCGGGCAGGGTGCGCTCACCGATGCGGCGGGTCAGGCGCAGGCTGTAGCGGCCGTCCGCCTCGGGGCGCCAGTCCAGCAGGGCCTCGCCGTCCTGGCCGCCCTGGCGCAGCCGGTATTGCCAGGCGGCGGGGCCGGCCAGGCGTAGCAGCGGTGTGTCGGGGGCCGGCGTCGGCATGTCCAGGGCTGGTTCGGGCGCCTTGGCGCTGGGCCGGGGTGAGCGGGCCTGGGGCGCCGGCAGCACGGGTGCCGCCGGCTCGGGCAAGGCCATCGGCAGGCTGGGCGGCTGCAGCAGCGCGACGCTGACGGCCCGCGCCGGCCGGGCGGCGTCCGCGCGCACCCGCTCGCCGCCCAGCAGTGCCGCGTGGGCGAGCAGGCTGGCCGCCAGCGCGAGCAGGGCGGCGCGGGGAGGGAGCAGGCCGGCGCGCATCGCACAATGCTGCCATCACCCAGACCTCCCGCCCATGAAACTCGCCAGCTACGCCGACGGCTCGCGCGACGGCCACCTCGTCGTCGTCTCGCGCGACCTGACCCAGGCCCACTACGCCACCGGCATCGCCACCCGCCTGCAGCAGGTGCTCGACGACTGGGGCTTCCTCGCGCCCCAGCTCGAAGACCTGGCCGTGCAGCTCAACCACGGCAAGCTGCGCCATGCCTTCGCCTTCGAGCCCGAAAAGTGCGTGGCGCCGCTGCCGCGCGTCTATGGCTGGGCGGTCGTCGATGCCGACGGCGGCGTGCAGCGCGAGGCGGGCAGCTTCTCGGCGCCGCGCCAGCCGCTGCGCGCGCCGGCCCAGGGCCAGGCGGTGCTGGCCGCCATCACGGGCGACCTCGCCGCCGCCAGCGACCCGGCCGCAGCGCTGGATGCGCTGCGCCTGCTGACCCTCGCGGTGGATTGGCGCATCGACGGCGAGCTGGTCGCCACCCAGGCCGCCCCGCTGGCCGTCACGCCCGACGAACTCGGCAGCGCCTGGAGCGCCGGACGCCTGCAGGCCCGGCTGCACCGCCTGCACAACGGCAGCAAGCAGGAGCCCCGCGACGTGGCGGCTGCGCCTGGCGAAGCGATCGCCCGGCTGGCCCGCCTGCGCGCGCAGCGGGCCGGCCAGGTGGCGGGCGCGGACCTCGGCGCCCTGGACCTGACGCTCGCGCCCGGCGACAGCCTGCACCTGGACCTCAAGACCGCCGAGGGCAGCAGCCTGTTCGGCGCCATCGACCTCGACATCGCCCCCGAAGCCCCATGAGCCGCCTGCCCATCATCATCGACACCGACCCCGGCCAGGACGACGCCATCGCGCTGCTGCTGGCCGCCGCCTCGCCCGAGCTGGAGCTGCTGGGCGTGACCACCGTGGCTGGCAACGTGCCGCTGGCGCTGACGACGCTGAACGCGCGCAAGGTCATGGAGCTGGCCGGCCGCCGCGACGTGCCCGTCTGCGCCGGCGCCGACCGGCCGCTGGACGTGCCGCTGGTCACCGCTGAGCATGTGCATGGCGATACCGGCCTGAACGGCGTCGAGCTGCCCGAGCCGACGCTGCCGGTCGACGCGCGCCACGCGGTGGACTTCATCATCCAGACGCTGCGCGAGCGGGAGGCCGGCACAGTGACGCTGTGCCCGCTGGGGCCGCTGACCAACATCGCGCTCGCCCTGCGCAAGGCGCCCGACATCGCCGCGCGCATCCGCCGCATCGTGCTGATGGGCGGTGGCTTCTTCGAGGGCGGCAACGTGACGCCCGCGGCCGAGTTCAACATCTACGTCGACCCGCGGGCCGCGCATGAGGTCTTCACCAGCGGCGTGCCGATCACGATGGCGCCACTCGACGTCACACACGAGGTGCTGACGACGGCCCAGCGCATCGCCGCCATCCGCGCGCTGCCCAACCGCGTCGGCGCCGTGGTCGCTGCTTGGATGGAATTCTTCGAGCGCTACGACGAAGAGAAATACGGCCAGGACGGCGGCCCGCTGCACGACCCCTGCGTGATCGCCTTCCTGCTCAAGCCCGAGCTGTTCACCAGCCGCGACTGCAATGTGCGCGTCGAGACGCAGAGCGAACTCACGCGTGGCATGACCGTCATCGACTGGTGGGCCGTGAGCGGCCTGTCGGCCAACGCCCAGGTGTTGCGTCACGCGGACGCGGACGGGTTCTTCGCGTTGCTGACCGAGCGCCTGTCAGCCCTGCAGTGAGCGCGTCACCAGCTTGAAGTCGGGGTCTTCGGGGAAGGGCTTCACGGTGAACCCGAGGCCGCGCATCAGCTTCAGCATGTCGCTGTTGTTGGTCAGCACCAGGCCTTCGATGTCGGCCAGGCCCATCTCGCGCGCCGCGTCGGTGATGCCTTCCATCAGCCGCGAGCCCAGGCCCTTGCCGCCGAAGTCGTCGGCCACCAGCAGGCTGAACTCGCAGCTGGTCTGGTCGGGGTTGGTGATGATGCGCGACACGCCGACGATGCGCTCGACTTCGTCGAACCCCCCGTCCTCGCGCGCCGCGCGTTCGGTGTAGACGGCCACCAGGGCCATCTCGCGGTCGTAGTCGATAAGCGTCAGGCGCGCCAGCAGCCCGGGCGGCAGCTCCTTGATGGCGCTGGCGAAACGGAAGTAGCGGCTCTCGGGCTTGAGGCCGCGCACCAGGTCCTGCAGCATCTGGGCGTCGTCGGGCCGCACCGGGCGCACGGTGACCTCGCCGCCACCGGCCAGCGGCCACACCTGCTCGAAGCGGGCCGGGTAGGGCAGGATGGCCAGGTGCGGGTAGTCGAAGGCGCGCGGGTTGCCGACCTGCTGGCCGGGTTGCAGCACCACGCGGGCGTCCACCGCGATGGCGCCGGTCTCGTCGACGATCAGCGGGTTGATGTCCATCTCGCGCAGCTGCGGGAACTCGCACACCATTTCGCTGACGCGCAGCAGCACGCGTTCCAGCGCTTCCATGTCGGCCGGCGCGCCGCCGCCCCGGCCTTCGGCCAGAGCCTCCGAGACACGCGCGCGCTCGATCAGGCGCCGCGCCAGGAACTGGTTCAGCGGCGGCAGCTCCATCGCGCGGTCGGCGATGAGTTCGATCATCGTGCCGCCAGCGCCGAAGACGATGGTGGGCCCGAAGGCCTCGTCCGTCACCAGGCCCACGCAGACCTCCTGGCCACGCCGGGCACGCGCCATCTTCTGCACCGTCACGCCGTTGATGCGCGCCTGCGGCTGCAGCCGCTTCACGCGGGCCACCATCTCGTTGTAGGTGTCGCGCGCGGCCGAGCCGCTCTGGATGTTCAGCGCCACGCCCTGCACGTCGCTCTTGTGGGCGATGTCGGGCGAGTCGATCTTCAGCGCGACGGGAAAGCCCATCTGCGTGGCCAGCATCATGGCCTCGTTGGCGCTGCGCGCCAGCACGGTCTGCGTGACCGGGATGTGGAAGGCCGCCAGCAGTGCCTTGCTCTCCATCTCGGTCAGCGTGCGGCGGCGCTCGGCCAGCACGCTCTCGATGAGCAGGCGCGCGGCCTCCACGTCCGGCTGCGCGAGGTTGGACATGGGCGGCGGCGTCTGCAGCAGCAGTTGCTGGTTGGCGTAGAAGCTGGCGATGTTGCCGAAGGCGCCCACCGCCGCCTCGGGGGTGCGGAAGTTGGCGATGGCCGCGTCGTTGAGCACGCGGCGCGCCTCCAGCACCGAGGCGTCGCCCATCCAGCAACCCAGCAGCGGCTTGGCCGTGGCGGCCTTGGCAGCGACGACGGCGTGGGCGATCTCGGTGGCGTCGGAGCCGATCTGCGGTGCGTAGACGGCGAGCAGGCCGTCTACGGCCGTGTCCTGCGCGGCGGCTTCGATGGCGGCGCGGAAGTGTTCGGGCGTGGCCGCGGCCGAGAGGTCGATGAGATCGGCCAGCGAGGCCAGCGGCGCGAGCTTGGGCGCCAGCGCCCGGGCGGTGTCGGCCGACAGCTTGCCCAGTTGCAGGCCGATCTCGCTGACCCAGTCCGCCGCCAGCACGCCGGGGCCGCCGCCGTTGGTGATGATGGCCAGCCTCTTGCCCACCGGGCGGTAGCGCGCGGCCAGGCATTTGGCGGCCGAGAACAGCTCCACGAAGCTGCGCACCCGCACCGCGCCGGCGCGGCGCAGCGCGGCGTCGAAGACGTCGTCGCTGCCGACGATGGCGCGGCTGTGGGTCAGCGCCGCCTCGTTGCCGGCGCTGCGCCGGCCGGCCTTCAGCACGACGACGGGCTTGGCGTGGGCGGCCGAGCGCAGCGCGCTCATGAAGCGGCGTGCACTGGAGATGCCTTCGAGATAGACGACGATGCTCTGCGTGCGCGTGTCGGCAGCCAGGAAGTCCAGCACCTGAGCCAGGTCCACCGCGGCATTGGGGCCTAGCGACACGACCTGGCTGAAGCCTACGCCGTTCTGGCGCGCCCAGTCCAGCATGGCCGAGGTCAGCGCGCCGGACTGCGACACCAGCGCCAGCGAGCCCTCGGCCGCCAGCGGGCCGGCGGCGCTCGCGTTGAGGTTCAGGTGCGGGCGCTGGAAGCCCAGGCAGTTGGGCCCGAGCAGGTGCACGCCCTCGCGGCGGGCGATGCGCTTGAGCTGGGCGGCCTGCTCAGGCTCGATGCCGTCGCTGACGATGAGCGCCGAGCGGCAGGCGATGCGGCCGGCCACCTCCAGCGCCGCGGCGATCTCGTCGGCCGGCAGCGCGATGACGGCCAGGTCGGCGCGCGAGCGGGCCAGCTCGCCCAGCGTGCCGGTGGTGTCGCCGTGCAGGAACTGCGGCGGGTGCGGCCCCGGCGCGGCCGTGAGGGCCGCGCGCAGCACGCGGGCCTGGCGGGTCTGGCGCTCGGGCTCGTCCGGCGGGCCGGCGAAGACGACCACCGAGCGGGGCATGAACAGCGGGGTCAGGAAATGGTTGTCCATCGTGGAACTCTAGTCGGCGCCGATCAGCACCTTGATGTGGGCCGCGGCGCTGCGTGCCAGCGGGTTGAGGACGTAGCCGCCCTCCAGGCAGGAGATGACGCGGCCGCGGCAGTGGCGCCAGGCCAGGTCCATCAGCTGGCGGGTGACCCAGGCGTAGTCGGTGTCGACCAGGCCGAGGTTGCCCATGTCGTCCTCGCGGTGGGCGTCGAAGCCGGCGCTGATGTAGATCAGCTCGGGCTGGAAGCGCTCCAGCGCCGGCAGCCAGTGCTCGGTGACGGCGGCGCGGAAATGCTCGCTGCCCGAGCGCGCGGCGAGGCCGACGTTGACCATGTTGGGCGCATCCTTCAGCGAGCGGGCATCGGGGCCGTTGAAGGGGTAGAGGCCGGTCTCGAAGATGCTGCACATCAGCACGCGCTCGTCGCCGGCCAGGATGTCCTCGCTGCCGTTGCCGTGGTGCACGTCGAAGTCGATCAGCGCCACGCGTTGCAGGCCGTGCTCATCCAGCGCGTGGCGTATGCCCACGGCGACGTTGTTGAAGAAGCAGAAGCCCATGGCCGCGTCGTGCTCGGCATGGTGGCCGGGCGGCCGCACGGCGCAGAAGGCCGATGGCACCTGGCCGGCGAGCACGAGGTCGGTGGCCAGCACGGCAGCACCCGCGGCGCGCAGCGCGGCGGGCACGGTGAAGCGGTTCATGCGGGTGTCCGGGTCCACCTGGGCGTAGCCCTCGGCGGGCGCGGCATCCAGCACGCGCTTCACGTGGAGGGCGGAGTGGGCGCGCTCCAGCTGGGCCGCGGTGGCCGGCGGCGCGTCATGCGGCAGCATGTAGTCCAGCAGGCCCTGGATGAGCAGCATGTCGGCGATGGCTCCCAGCCGCTCGGGGCATTCGGGGTGGCCCGGGCCCATCTCGTGGCGGGCGCAGTCGGGGTGGCTGATGTAGGCGGGCAGCATGGTCTTGTCTCCTGCGGCTCATGCTAGGCAGCCCCGGCTGGCGTGGCCTTGACCGAGAGCAAGCGCCGCCGAGTTCTTCGACCTGGCCGACCCGCGCATGTGCCGCCACAAGCGCGCTGCTGCACGTGGCCGCCTGAGTGCCGTCAGCGGTGGGAAGATGGGCCTCCCGACTTGCCGGAGATCGCCATGCAACGCCGCCTCATCGTCGCCAGTGCCCCCGCCCTGCTGCTTCTGCGTCCTGCCTGGGCGCTGAGCCTGAGCGAGGGCGATGCCAACGCGGGCATCCGCACCGCGCTGGAGCGCGGCGCCAACGCGGCCGTGGCGCTGCTGGGCCGGCCCGACGGTTTTCTCGGCAACCCCCTCGTCAAGATCGAGCTGCCGGGCTATCTGAAGGACGCTGCCAAGCTGCTCAAGGCCACCGGCCAGGGCGCCAAGCTGGATGAACTCGTCACCGCGATGAACCGTGCCGCCGAGGCCGCCGTGCCTGCGGCCAAGCCGTTGCTCGTCAAGGCCGTGAAGGACATGAGCGTCGAGGACGGGCTGAAGATCCTCAAGGGCGGCGACGACTCGGTGACGCAGTTCTTCGCCGGCAAGACACGCGAGCCGCTGGGCCAGCAGTTCCTGCCCATCGTCACCAGGGCCACCGAGAAGGTCTCGCTGGCCGACAAGTACAACGCCGTGGCCAAGAAGGCCGGCGGCTTCGGCCTCGTGAAGGGCGACGAGGCCAACATCCAGCAGTACGTGACGGCCAGGGCGCTGGACGGGCTCTACCGCATCATCGGCGAGGAAGAAAAGAAGATCCGCCAGGATCCGGTGGGCACCGGCAGCGCCATCCTGAAGAAGGTGTTTGGGGGCTTGGGCGGCTGAAGGACAATCGCCGGTTCCGCAAGCCGGCCCCGTTCATGAATTCCGATCTTCCCGAATCTGCTCCCGCTCCCGCCCCCGAGGCTTCCGAGGCTGCTGCTGCACCCGCCCCGGCCGCCGACGCGACGGCCGAGCTCAAGGCCTTGTTCCCGGCCCTGTTCACTGGCAAGCCCAAGCCCGTCAAGCTGCGCATCCAGGCCGACATCCAGGAGCGCGCGCCGGGCCGGTTCAGCAAGGCCCAGCTCAGCGCCTTCCTGCGCCGCCACACCGGCGGCACGGGCTATCTGATCGCGCTGACCCAGGCCAAGACCCGCTTCGACCTGGACGGCAACCCGGCCGGCGAGATCACCGAGGAGCACCTCAACGCCGCCAAGGAAGAGCTGACCCGCCGCAAGGGCTTGCGCCAGGAGCGCGAGCAGCAGGACCAGCAGCGCCACCAGCTGGAGGCGCAGCAGAAGCGCAACCGCGCCCAGCTGCTTTGGGATTTTGAACGCACGACGCTGACCGAGGCCAATTTCTGCGTGCTCAAGGGCGTGGTGCCCGAGGAACTGCCGGGCCTGCTGGAGATCGCCCGCAAGGAGCGCGCCGAGGCGCCGCCGGCACCGCCCCGTGAAGCACGCCGTGACGACCGTCGCCCGGAGGGCCGCGGCCCGCGCCGGCCCGAGCAGCGTCCGGAAGGCCGCCGCGAGCAGCCCCGCGGTGAGCGCCGCGAGGGCGGCCGCCCGCCGCAGCCGGGCCGCAAGCCCGGCCAGCCGCAGCAGCCCCGCCGCGATCAGGCGGCCAAGGCTGCGGCGCCTCAGGCCCAGCCGGCCGAACAGGCGCCGGCCGAGTCGCCCAAGGATCAGGCGCCCGAGTAACGCTGCTCCAGGTAGGCGAGCAGGGTGCGGATGGTCTGCGCCTCGCCGCCCACCGGCCGGCCGGCCCGCGGCGCGTCGTTCCAGGCGAACAGGTCGACGTGCAGCCAGTCCTGCTGGGCGGGCAGGAAGTCTTCCAGGAACAGCGCCGCATTGATGGCGCCGGCCAGCGCGCTCTTGCCGGTGTTGACGATGTCGCCGATTGAGCTCTCGATGCCGGCGTGATAGGGCGCCCACAGCGGCATGTGCCACAGCGGGTCGTCCAGCTTGAGGCCCAGGTCGACGAGGTCGCGCGCCGTGTCCATGTGCTTGGCGAAGAGCGCCGGCAGCTGGGCGCCCAGGGCCACGCGGGCCGCGCCGGTCAGCGTCGCCAGGTCGATGATGAGATCGGGCTTGCCCTCGGCGGCGTAGGCCAGCGCGTCGCACAGGATGACGCGGCCCTCGGCGTCGGTGTTGCCGATCTCGATGTGCAGGCCCTTGCGCGTCTTGATGACGTCGCCCGGCCGGTAGGCGTTGCCGGCGATCGAGTTCTCCACTGCCGGGATCAGCAGCTGCAGCCGCACCGGCAGCCGGAAAGCCATGATGAGGCCGGCCAGGCCCAGCGCGTTGGCCGCGCCGCCCATGTCCTTCTTCATCTGGCGCATGCCTTCGCCGCCCTTGATGTTCAGACCGCCGGTGTCGAAGCAGACGCCCTTGCCGACCAGGGACAGCTTGGGGTGCTTGGGGTTGCCCCAGTTCACCTCGATCAGCCGAGGTGAGCGCACGCTCGCGCGGCCAACTGCGTGAATGCTGGGAAAATTCTTCTTCAACAGCGCGTCGCCGACGGTTTCGGAGAAGCTGGCGCCGTACTGCCTGGCCAGCGCCTTGGCGGCGCCGGCCAGTTCAGCGGGGCCCATGTGTTCGGCCGGCGTGTTGACGAGGTCGCGCGTCGCCGCAATGGCGGCAGCCAGGGCCAGGCCGCGCTCGGCGTCGGCGCCGCCCTTCAGCGCCAGCGTCGCCGGCGCGCGCTTGGCCGGCTTGTAGAGGTCGAAGCGGTAGCCGCCCAGTTCCCAGGACATGGCCGCCGCCTCGGGCAGCAGGGCCAGGCCGGCGTCGTCGAGCTTGTAGACGCCTTCCGGCAGCGCCAGCGGCAGGTGGCTCAGCGCGAAGGGGTGGGCGGCGTGGGCCACGCCGGCAAAGACCCGGGCCAGGCGGCCGTCGGCGCCGGGCACCAGGGCGTGGCTGTCGGCGGCGCCGACGAAGCCCACCGTGGCCAGCCAGGACCGGGTGGCTTCGGGGAGGCCGGCGGCGAGGGCCGGCCAGGCGGCGCGGTCGACGACGGTGATGGGGGTGGCCTTGGCCGGGGGGGTCTTTTTCAGCTGGACGGTCATCGCGGGTCCTGGAATTCGCAGAGCCGGCATTGTCGGCAAAGCGGCTCGGCAAAGAAATGTGATGGACCTTGTCAACCGACCCGAAATGGCGTGCGTTGTGCCTCCCAATCGCGCCGGTTTCCGGGCCGCGAGACAGGCAAGACAGCCATCATGAAGATCCAGACCCGTACCGAAACCCAGCATCGCCGCCTCCCCGTGCCCGAGATGGGCGGGGCCTGGAGCGCCGAGGAATCCGTCGACAAGGGCCGCAAGCACGAGGCCTTCGACACGGGCTTCTACAGCGGCGAACGTCGCGGCCTGGCCCGCGCGATGCGCCTGGACCGCAAGCGCTGAGTCGCTCCCGCTCCTTCCAGCCCGCCATCCGGCCCCCGGATCGCGGGCTTTGTTTTGCCCCGATTGGGAAATCCTCCCGGATCCCGGGCGCCGGCTGCCGCGAGAATGCGCCCCCATGAAAGCCGCCCGCCGCTCCATCGCCTTCTTCTCAGGCGTCTTCCTCTACTGCTTCGGCGCCGGCGCCGCCATGAAGTACGCCAGCACCGGCCTGCCGCGCCAGGTCTATGTGCAGCTGGGCGGCCGCAGCAGCCTGCCCGTCATGCTGGGCGAGGCCATCGCCATCGTGGTGCTGCTCTTCATCGTGGCCACCATCTGGGCTTATGTGACGCTGCGCCCCCAGCGCCGCCGCCACCGGCCTTACATCGCCTGGATGATGTCCGGCGTCGGCACGGCCTGGGCCGGCTGGCTGATCTTCGGTGCCTTCAGCTTCGCGCTGAAGCCGCGCGCCTATTCGGCACCCTTGCAGAGCATGCTGCTGTCGTCCAACGCGGCGCCGCTGTTCGGCGCGTTGAACATCTTCGGCGTCGTCGCCGGCGTCTGGCTGGCCGGCTACTGGGCCAAGAAGCGCCAGATGGGCCTGCCCAGCACGCGTTCGCAGCGGCGCTCCCAGGAGGCTGGCGTGCAGGATGCGGGGGCCGACAGCACCGTGTCGACCGTCGGGCCCCAGACCGTCTCGCCGCCGCATTGAGGCCATGTCGCGCGCGGTCTGCCCGCGCTGCGGGCGCCCGGCGTCCACCTGCCTGTGCGCGACGCTGCCGCCGCCGCTGGCCCATCGCACCGAGCTGCTGATCCTGCAGCATCCGGCCGAGGCCGGCCATGCGAAGAACACGGCGGCGTTCCTGACCTTGGGCCTGCAATCCGTGCGCTTGCTGCGTGGCGAGGAGTTCGCTGCCACGCTGGCCGGCCCCGGCACGGCGCTGCTCTACCCCGGCGACGGCGAACCGGTTGCACCGGCCGACGTGCGGCGCCTGATCCTGCTCGATGGCAGCTGGCGCCAGAGCCGCCGCCTGCTGGCCGCCAACCCCTGGCTGGCCGCGTTGCCGCGCCTGGCTCTGCCGAAACTGCCGTCGCGCTACGCCATCCGCCGCGCCCACCGGCCCGGCCAGCTGTCCACCCTGGAGGCCGGCCTGCACGCGCTGGCGCACCTGGAGGGCGGAGCCCAGCGTTTCGAGCCGCTGTGGGCGGCCTTTGATCGCTTCGTTCAGGCCGGGCTTTACAGAAGGGAAATCGGTTTAGCCTAGGATTTCGGGATGTCATCCGCCCTGCGTCCCGTCTTCCTGGCCTTGCTGGCCGCCCCGCTGCTCGCGCTCGCCGCCCCACCCGAGGCCGCCACCGAGCATGTGCAGGCCCGCCTCGTGTCGGCCCAGACCGTGGTTGCGCCGGGCCAGCGCTTCACGGTGGCGCTGGAGCAGAACATCAAGGCGCACTGGCACACCTACTGGCTCAACCCGGGGGATTCCGGCCAGGCGACGACCATCGACTGGCAGGGTGCTCAGGCGGGCGCCATCCAGTGGCCCACGCCGTCCATCCAGGCCATAGGCCCCATCGTCAACTACGGCTACGAGGGCCGGCCGGCCCTGCTGGTGGACCTGACCGTGCCCGCGGATGCCAAGCCTGGCGGCCGCTTCAAGCCGACGGCCGAGGTGCGCTGGCTGGTCTGCAAGGACGTCTGCATTCCCGAGCAGGTGAGTCTGGGCCTGGACCTGCCCGTGGCGGCCGAAGCCAGGGCCGGTGCCGACGCGGCGCAGATCGATGAATGGCGTGCGGCCATTCCCAGGCCCGCACCCTTTGCAGTGCAGCTCAAGGCAGCGTCGCAGGGCGTGCGCCTGAGCGGCCCGAACGAGCGCGTCACCAAGGCCTATTTCTTTGCCGACACCTGGGGAGCCGTGGCGCACAGCGCGCCCCAGCCCCTCAGGCAGGACGGCAGCGGCTGGGCGCTGGAGATCCCGGCCGGCGACGAGCCGGTTAAGGCCGGCCAGCCCTTGTCCGGCGTCATCGTGCTGACGACGGCGGCCGGCGAGCAGGCCTGGACCGTTGCCGCCCCCATGCCCGAGGGCGCCGGCAAAGGCCCCGGCCCCGCCGACCTGTCGGCCCCGGGGGCCGAGGCCGCCGTGCCCGCGGTGGCGCCCGAGAGCGACCTGGGCCTGCTGCCTGCGCTGGCCCTGGCCTTGCTCGGCGGGCTGATCCTGAACCTGATGCCCTGCGTCTTCCCGGTGCTGTCCATCAAGGCGCTGGCCCTCGTGAACAAGGGCGACCACAAGGCCGAGGGCCTGGCCTACACGGCCGGCGTGCTGGCCAGCTTCGCGGTGCTGGCGGCCGTGCTGCTCGTGCTGCGCGCTGGCGGCCAGCAGGTGGGCTGGGGCTTCCAATTCCATTCGCCGGTGTTCGTGCTGGTCGTGGCTTACCTGCTGTTCTTCGTCGGTCTGAACCTGTCGGGCTTCTTCGAGTTCGGCGGCAGCTTCACCGGCATCGGCTCGGGCCTGGCCGAGCGCCGGGGGCTGGCCGGCAGCTTCTTCACCGGCGTGCTGGCGGCCGTGGTGGCCACGCCGTGCACGGCGCCTTTCATGGGCGCGGCGCTGGCCTTCGCGCTGGCTCAGCCGGCGGCCGTCATGCTGGCGGTCTTCCTGGCGCTGGGCCTGGGCCTGGCCTTGCCCTTCCTGGTGCTGGCCTTCTGGCCGGCGGCGCAGCGCTGGCTGCCGCGGCCGGGTGCCTGGATGGACAGGTTCAAGCAGTTCCTGGCCTTTCCCATGTTCGCCGCCGTCGTCTGGCTGCTGTGGGTGCTGGCCCAGCAGGCCGGGGCGGACGGCGTGGCGCTGGCGCTGGGCGGCCTGGTGCTGATCGCCTTCGGCCTCTGGCTGCGGCGCGTCAGCAAGAGTTTTCGTGGCGCCGTCTTCACGGGACTGAGCTTCCTGCTGGCCTTCAGCGTCGCCAGCTGGATCAGGCCGCTCGCGGCCGACGCCCATGCAGCGGCCACCGGATCGACCGTCGAGCCCTACAGCGCCGAGCGCGTGGCCGAACTCCGCGGTCAGAACAGGCCGGTGTTCGTCAATCTGACCGCGTCCTGGTGCATCTCCTGCCTCGTCAACGAGCGCGTGGCCCTGTCCCGCCCCGAGGTGAAGGACGCCTTTGCCAAGGCCGGCGTCGTCTACCTGAAGGGCGACTGGACCCGCGAGGACCCCGGGATCACCGCCGTCCTCAAGGCCCATGGCCGCTCCGGCGTGCCTCTCTACCTCTACTACGCACCGGGCGCCGCCGAGGCCCAGGTGCTGCCGCAGATCCTCACCCCCGGCCTCGTCATCGAGGCAGTCTCCTCTCCTGCAGCCTCCCGGAGTTCGACATGAAGAATCTGCTTCGCCGCGCGCTGATCGCGGCTGCCGTTGCCGCCCCCGTGCTGGCCCTGGCCAACGCCACGGTGGACGCGCCCGCGCCGGCCTTCACCGCCACGGCGGCCGACGGCAGCACCGTCAATCTGGCGGACTTCAAGGGCAAGACCGTCGTGCTGGAGTGGACCAACCACGACTGCCCCTTCGTCAGAAAACACTACGGCAGCGGCAACATGCAAGGCCAGCAGAAGGCCGCCACCGCCCAGGGCGTGGTCTGGCTGCAGGTCATCTCCTCGGCGCCCGGCCAGCAGGGCTTCGTCGACGGCGCCACGGCGCAGAAGCTCAACGCCGAGCGCGGCGCGGCGGCCACGGCCACGCTGCTGGACCCCAAGGGCGAACTCGGCCGGCTCTACGGTGCGCAGACGACGCCGCACATGTTCGTCATCAAGGGCGACGGCACGCTGGCCTACAAGGGCGGCATCGACAGCATCGCCACGTCCAAGGCCGAGGACATCGCCAGGGCCGAGCCCTTCGTGACCGAGGCGCTCGCCGCCGTGGCCACGGGCCGCAAGGTCGAGAAGGCGTCGACGCGGCCCTATGGCTGCAGCGTCAAGTACGCCGGCTAGAACACCGACAGTCCCGTCCTCGCGACGAACAGCTCCAGCGCCTGGCGCCCCAGCCACGAGTTGCCGGTGGCGTCCAGCGCGGGCGACCAGACGCACATTGAGAGCCGGTCGGGCACGATGGCGACGATGCCGCCGCCCACGCCGCTCTTGCAGGGCAGGCCGATGCGGAAGGCGAACTCGCCGGCCGCGTCGTAGGTGCCGCAGGTCAGCATCAGCGCGTTGATGCGGCGCGCCTGCGTGGCGCTGATGACCGGCGGGCCGGCCAGCGGATGCCGGCCGTCGCGGCACAGGAAGCCGGCGGCGCAGGCCACCTGTTCGCAGGTCATGCGGATGGCGCATTGGTGGAAATAGACGTCCAGCACCTCGGCCACGTCGTTGTCCAGCGTGCGGAAGCCCTTCATGAAGTTGGCCAGCGCGGTGTTGCGGTAGCCGGTATCGGCCTCCGACTGCGCCACCTCCGCATCCACCTGCACGGCCTCGCCGCACAGTCCGCCGAGCAGGCGCAGCAGCTGGGGCAGCGCATCCGCCTGGCTGACCAGCCGGTCCGCCACGGCGATGGCGCCGGCATTGATGAAGGGGTTGCGCGGGATGCCACGCTCCGACTCCAGCTGCACCAGCGAATTGAACGGGCTGCCCGAGGGCTCGCGGCCGATGCGCTCCCACAGCGCCTCGTCCAGCGCCTTGATCGCCAGCGTCAGCGAGAACACCTTGGACATGCTCTGGATGGAGAACGGCACGGCGCTGTCGCCGGCCTGGGCCACCTGCGCGTCGCAGGTGCGCAGCGCGATGCCGAACTGCAGCGGCGACACGCGCGCCAGCGCCGGGATGTAGCTGGCGACCTTGCCGCCCTGGCCCAGGCGCGGGCGCAGTTCGGCATCGATCTCGTCGAGGATGAGCTGGAAGTCCATGAAGGGGCATTCTGGACTTCAGAATGCCGACCCATGCAAGCCCTGCTCGACGCCATCGCCGCGATGGCGCAACTTCCTCAAGACGCCCAGCGCCTCTTCCACGGCCGCGGCGGCCTGCATCCAGGCTGCGAGCATCTCGCGCTGGACATCTACCCGCCGGTGCTGCTGCTGACCAGCTTCAGGCCGCTGGACGAGGCGGACCTGGCCGCGGTCGCCGCGGTGATCGCCGCGCGCTGGCCGGCGCAGCCCTGGGTCTACCAGTGCCGCGGCGAGCGCGCGGAAACGCGCCTGATGGCCGGCAGCGTGCCCGAGCCCCACGTCGTCACCGAGGCCGGCACGCGCTATGGCGTGCACCTGCTGCGCGGCCAGAACCATGGCCTCTTCCTGGACATGGCCGAGGGGCGGCGCTGGGTGCACGGGCATGTGAAGCCCGGCGCCAAGGTGCTCAACCTCTTTGCCTACACCTGCGCCTTCTCGGTCGTCGCAATGCAGGCCGGCGCGGCCGAGGTCACCAACGTGGACATGGCCTCCGGCGCCCTGGCCATCGGCCGCGGCAACCACGAGCTCAACGGCCTGCGCGGGTCCGGGGCGGGCGCCAAGTTCCTGGCCCACGACATCTTCAGCTCCTGGGGCAAGCTGACCCGTGGCGGGCCCTACGACCTCGTCGTCTGCGACCCGCCCAGCTTCCAGAAGGGCAGCTTTGTCGCCACCAAGGACTACGCCCGGCTGGCCCGGCGGCTGCCGGCGCTGCTGGCGCCTGGCGGGCTGGCGCTGCTGTGCCTGAATGCGCCCGAACTGGGCGCGGCCTTCCTGCGCGACGTCATGGCGGAGAACGCGCCGGCGCTGAGCTTCGTCGAGCGTGTGGCCAATCCGGCCGCCTTCGCGGACGTGTCGGAGGACCGCGCGCTCAAGGTGCTGGCCTACCGCGCGCCCTGAGGCGCGGTGCAGCCGGCCTCAGGCCAGGCGCCCGAGATCGGCCAGCAGCCTGGCCCGCGCGGCCGGGTCGTTCACGGCCTCGGCCAGCCGGTTGTAGAACACGGCCCGGCTGTCCGTGCCGGTGGCGGCGCGCTTCACCAGCACCTTGGCGATGGGGCCGACATGCTGGGCCAGCAAGGCCTGGGCCTTGTCCATGACGGCCTCGTTCAGCGGGCCGCCGATCATCGTGCCGCCGGCCGAACCGGCCGTCGCACCCCGCGAGCCGCCTGCCGAGGGCGCGCCGGCCGTGCTGCCGCCGGCCGTGCGGTGATGTTGGCCGCCGGTGACGAGGCTGGCCTGGCCCAGGAAGGCGTCGCGGGCGCGCGGGTCGCTGACCTGCTCGGCGAGCTTGCTGTAGAGCTCGTTGATGTCGTGGCACTCGCGGGCGGCCCGGCGCACCAGCACGCTGGCCAGCGGGCCGACGTGCCTGGCCAGCGTCAGCTCGGCCTGGGTGAGCTGGGCCTTGTCCCAGTGCGAGGGCGGGGGCGCCGTGGCGGTGCCCGCCGTCGAACCCGGCAGCGAACTGCCGGACAGCGAGGGCGGCGCATGCGTCGGCGTGGCCAGGGGCTGCGGCGCGCGGGCGCGCGGCGGCGCCAGCATCACGGTCTTCTCCCAGGCGGTGTCGTCGATGGCCTGGCCCATGCCTTCGGTGATCGCCTGCTTGAAGTCCTCGGCCGTCGCGTAGCGGTCCTCGGGCCGCTTGGCCAGCGCGCGGGCGATGACGGCGTCGAACCAGCCCGGGCGCTCTGCGCCTTCCACCGTCGACGGCGGCTGGGGCATGTCGTTGACGACCTTGTACATCAGCGCCTCGGTCGTGCCGGCGAAGGGCGCGCGGCCGGTCAGCAGCTGGTAGAGCACGACGCCGGCGCCGTAGATATCCACGCGCCGGTCCATGGGCTTGCCGAGGAACTGCTCGGGCGCCATGTGGCTGGGCGTGCCCACCATGTAGTGGGTCTGCGTGAGGTTGGTGCTCTCGATGCGAGCGATGCCGAAGTCGGCCACCTTCAGCCGCCCGGCCGTCGTCATGATGATGTTGGCGGGCTTGATGTCGCGGTGCCAGACGCCCTTGTCGTGGGCGTGGCCCAGCGCATCGAGCAGCTGGCTCATGATGCCGGGGATGTCGGTGTCGGTGAAGCGCACCTTGGCGCCGAGATAGCTCGCCAGCGAGCGGCCCTCGACGAACTCCATCGCGATGTAGGCCACCTGCTCGTCGCGGCCGAAGTCGTAGACGGCGACGATGCCGGGGTGCATCAGCCGGCCGGCGGCCTGGGCCTCGTTGCGAAAGCGCGAGGCCGGCGCGCCGGGGCTGTCGTCGTCGGAGTCGAGCTGGGTGCGGATGGTCTTCAGCGCGACGACGCGCTGGATGTCGGGGTCGAAGCCCTTGTAGACGACGCCCATTGCGCCCTCACCGAGGACCTCGGTGATGCGGTACTTGCCCAGTTGCTTGGGATGCTTCGACTCGCTCATGCCAACTCAGCTTTGGTTTCGCACGGTCGGCGACGGATGCAGCGTGCATTCCCGAGCGGCCGCCGTCGAACTGGCTTTGCCAGGCCACCAGCGGCGCCCCCTTGAAGGGGGCCGGCGAAGCCGGTAGGGGGTGGGCCAGATCTAGGCATCGAGGAGCTTCATGGCCTGCACGACGCTGGCGCGCATGCGGGAGAAGGAGTCGGACAGCGTGGCGATCTCGTCCCTGCCGCTGGCCTGGAACTCGGGCGCGTCCAGCTCGCCCTGGCTGACGCGGTCGGCCAGCGCCGAGAGCTGGGTGACGGGGCGCACGACCAGCATCCACACCATCAGGTTGAGCACGATGCCGACCGCGACGAAGACGCCGATCAGCGAGGTGATGAAGACCTTGAAGGTCTGGTCGGCGCGCTGCAGCGGCACGCCCAGCGGCACGGAGACGATCTGCGCGCCGATGACCTCGTTGAGGTTCCAGCCGAAGCCGTTGGCCGGGCCGTACTTGGCCACCATGGTGGCGGGCGCGGCGTCCACGCTGCTGTGGCAGGCCAGGCAGGCGGGGTCGGTGATGCGCAGCGGGCGGGCGATGTAGAGCGACGGGCCGGCCGGCGTGTCGCGGGTGCCGACGGTTTCCTTCAGGTCGGCCGCGCTGCGGAACTGGCCGACGATATCGACCTCCCAGCTGGTGGCGCGGTCGCGCGGGTTGGTCGGGTTCAGCGTCGCCTCCTTGTAGGCGAACTCGGGGTGCTTGGCCAGCAAGGTGCCCAGCACTTCGGTGGCGGAGAAGCTGGGCACGGTTTCGGGCAGGAACTTGTCGGTCATCTGCCCGACCAGCAAGGGCTTGATCTTGGTGTTGGTGTAGTTGCGCACCGCCAGCGCCTTCTCCATCAACATCTGCGCGGTGGCGACGGTTTCCTGCTTGGCGTTGTCCTGCAGCAGTTGGCGCGCGATGTAGCCGCTCAGGGCGATGCCCAGGCTCATCACGAGCAGGTAGACGAGATTGAATTTGGCAAGCAGTTTCATGGTGGCCTCTACCGGAGGTCGGCAATGGTAGTGCGTCGGTATGGCTGAGTGGCTGCGTGCTTGCGCGTGGTTCCCGGTGAAAAGCGCACAAAAAAGGCCGCCCGGCACGGGCCGGGCAGCCTGGCATCGGGGCCGGGGCCCCAGCGGAGGTGCTCAGATCAGCGTGGTGATCAGCGCGACGTTGCTGCCGCCGAAGGCGAAGGAGTTGGACATCGCCGCACGCGCCGTCGTGGTGCGCGCGGCGCCGGTGATCAGGTCGACCTGCGCGGCCAGCGCGCTCGTGCGCACATGCGCGCTGGCGGGCAGCAGGCCGCGGCGCAGGGCCTGCACCGTGGCCACCAGCTCCAGCGCGCCGCCCGCGCCGATCAGGTGGCCGTGCAGGGCCTTGGTGGCCGACACCGGCACGGCGCGCGGGCCGAAGACGGCGGTGACGGATTCGGCCTCGACGGCGTCACCGATTTCGGTGGCCGTGCCATGGGCGTTGATGTAGCCGATGGCGGCCGGCGCCAGGCCGGCGTCGCGCAGCGCGGCCGTCATCGCGCGGGCCTGGCCGGCGGCGTCGGGCCGGGACAGGTGCACCGCGTCGACGCTGTGCCCGTAGCCCGCCAGCACGGCCAGCGGCGTGGCGCCGCGGGCGCGGCCATGGGTATCGGTTTCAAGCACGAGGGCGGCGGCGCCCTCGCCCAGCACCAGGCCGCGGCGGGTGTCGTCGAAGGGGCGGCAGCTCTGTTCGGGCGCGCCGGCGTCCAATGGCGCCATGACCCCCATGGCCTGCCAGCCCAGGGCGCTGCCGGTGTGCAGCATGGCTTCCGACCCGCCGACGAGGGCGACATCGGCACGGCCCGTGCGCAGCAGCCACAGCGCCTCGCCGATGGCCTGGGCCGAGGATGCGCAGGCGTTGGAGACGGCCAGCTGGGCCGCGCGCAGCTGGTGTCGCATGGCGAGGTGGGAGGCCGCCGAGTTGGCCATCACGCGCACGACGGTGTAGGGATGCACGCGCGGCGGGTGCGCCGTGAACATCTGCTCGTAGGAGGCTTCCATGGACACCGAGCCGCCCAGACCGGTGCCCCAGGCGACGGCCGCGCGGTCGGGGTCGGCGGCGGTGGCCGGCAGGCCGGCCTGGGCCCAGGCTTCGGCGGCGGCTTCCAGCGCCATCAGGCTATGGCGGTCGTAGAGGTTGCGCTGGGCCGGCGGCATGCCGGCGGCCAGCGGCACCGTCACGGCGGCAGCGGCGTAGGGCCTCAGGCCGTGCTCCTCGCTGCCCGGCTGGGCGGCGACTCCTGACCGGCCGGCCTGCAAGGCGTCGGCCAGCGCCTCGGCGCCCTGGCCGAGAGCACTGACGGCACCCAGGCCGGTGATCCAGACGCGCATCAGACGGGGACCGGCTGGGCCTTGGCGGCGAGCAGTTCGTCCACCAGCGCAGCCAGGCCGGCCAGCGTGGGGTTCTGCAGCGCGCGGTCGTGCTCGATGTTGACGTGGAAGTGGTCCTCCACGGTGAACATGAAGTCCACCAGGCCGAGGGAGTCGAGGCCCAGCTCGGCGAAGGGCGTGTCGACCTTGTCGCTCAGCGCCTCGGCGCCGAGTTCGCGCTGGGCGATGCTGCAGAGTTGTTCAAGCGTGTTGCTCATGATGGGGGACTGCCGGGAGGGGAGGGAGCGCCGCGAGCGGGTGGCTGCGCAGCAGGAAGTCGCGCACCGTGCGGGCGACGGCGACGCGTTCGTTGTCCAGCGTCAGCATGTGATAGCTGTCGTGGAACCAGTGCACCTCGGGCCGCTGGCCCAGACGCTGTTGCAGCTCGCGCACGCTGCGCGGGCCGGCCACGTCGTCCTCGCTGGCGTGCAGCACGACGGCCGGCGCGGCCAGCGCGCCGAGGCGGCCGCGCACATGGCGGATGAGCCGCGTGGCTTCGTAGAGCGAGGCGGCCGACAGGCGCGCGGCGCCCACGGCCGAGACCTGGGTGGTCGCCATGGCCTGCTCGACCCAGGCGCGCAGCCGCTCGTTCTTGAGACCGAAGGGCGCCGTCTCCTTGAAGCTCATGCGCCGGCGCAGCGGCGGCAGATAGGCCAGCGGGAGCAGGCGGCGCCAGGGCGACACGTTCCAGCCGTCGAAGTGCAGGGTCGTCGAGATCAGCACCAGGGCCGCGGCGGGGCGGCGTGCGGCCAGGGCCAGAGCCAGCACGGCGCCCATGCACAGGCCACCGACGGCGACGCGGCCATGGGTGGCGGCGAGGCGGTCGAAGAGCCTTTCGGCCTCGGCCAGCCAGTGCTCGAAGGGCGGCACGGGCAGCTGCTCGCCGGTGGCGCTGCTGACACCATACCCGGCCATGGCCGGCGCCTCGACGACATAACCCACTTCACGCAGGGATTTGGCGACCGGAGCCAGCTCCAGCGGGTTGGCGCACAGGCCATGAAACAGCAGCACGGCGGGGCGCTGCTCGATTGACGCATCCATGACCGACAGTGTCGAAAGCGGCGCCGTCGCCGCCTTGACGCCCGCCTTGCCGCGAGCTTTCGCGCGCTGACAGTCAGGTGTCAGCACGCGGGCCGCTGTCGCGCCATACTGCGGCCATCATGCGAATCCTGCTCGTCGAAGACGACGAACATCTCGTCGAAACCACCGCCCGCGCGCTGCGCTCCCAGGGCTGGGTCGTTGACTGCACCGCCCGCGGTGAGCCCGTGCCGCGCTCGCTGCGCGAGGACGCCTACGACCTCCTCATCCTCGACATCGGCCTGGCCGGCATCGACGGCTTCGAGACGCTGCGCCGCGTGCGCGGCGAGGGCATCGCCGTGCCGGTGCTGATCCTGACCGCCCGCGACGCCGTCGAGGACCGCGTGCGCGGCCTGGAGGGCGGGGCGGACGACTACCTCGTCAAGCCCTTCGCGCTGACCGAACTCGTCGCCCGCGCCCGTGCGCTGGTGCGGCGCAGCCAGGCGCGCACCAGCAACCAGCTGCAGCTGGCCCGCCTGCGCATCGACCAGGAGGCGCGCCGCGCCTACATCGACGACGAGCCGTTGGCGCTGTCGGCGCGCGAGTGGGACGTGCTGGGTTTCCTGATGGCGCGCGCCGGCAAGGTCGTGCCCAAGGAGCACATCGCGCTGGCCAGCAACGCCTGGGACCAGGGTGTCAGCGACAACGCCATCGAGGTCTGCCTGTCGCGCCTGCGCGCGAAGATCGAGCCGGGCGGCGTGCAGCTGCGGACGGTGCGTGGCCTGGGCTACCTCCTGGAAGAAATCGGCTGAGGTGGTCGACCTTGGCTGAGGCGCCGCGCTCCAGCCTGCAGCGGCGGCTGTTCTGCTGGCTGTTGCTGCCCTTGCTGGTGGCCCTGCCGCTGCTGGGCATAGGGCTGTACCAGCAGGTGCAGCACAGCGCGCAGAGCTGGCTGGACGAGGGCCTGGAAGACACCGCGCTGACCCTGGCGGGCCAGATCGACACGCGCGGCGGCGAGCCGCGCATCGAGATGAGCGCCACCATGGACCGCGCGCTGCGCTTCGACCGCCAGGACGACGTGTTCTACCTCGTGCTCGCCCCGCGCGGCGAGGTGCTTCAGGGCGACGCGGGCCTGGCCGACCTGCAGCCCCGGCCGGGCCACCAGCCGGCGGGCAAGTCCTGGTACGGCGACGTCAAGCTGCGCGGCCGCGAACTTCGCCTCGTGCAGCTGGGCCATGACTGCGGCGTGGGCAGTTGCCAGATCCTCGTCGCCGAGACCCTGCACAAGCGTGACGCGCTGCAGCGCCAGATCGGCGGCCTGGTGGCGCTGAACGGCGCCGGCCTCGCTTTGCTGCTGGCGCTGGCTGGCTGGTGGGCCATCCGCCAGGGGCTGGCGCCGCTGACCGACCTCAGCGCCGAGCTCGAACATCGCGACCTGCACCGCCTCACGCCGCTGACGTCCCGCCTGCCGCGCGAACTGGTGCCGCTGCAGGCCGCCTTCAACCGCCTCTTCGAGCGCCTGGCGCGTGCAGCCGGCGCGCAGCGCGAGTTCTTGGCCGACGCTGCCCACCAGCTGCGCACGCCGCTGACCTCGCTGCAGACCGAGATCGAGCTGGCCATGCTGGAGCCGCACGACCAGCGCATGGACCCGCTGCTGCAGCGGCTGCGCCAGCGCGTCGTGCGCAGTGCGCGGCTGGCCCAGCAGCTGCTGTCGCTGGCACGCGCGGAGGACCGCAGCGTCGACGTCGGCTCGGCGCTGAACCTGCGCGACATCGCCACCGAGAGCGGCCAGGACTGGGCGCACCGGGCGCTGCCCAGCGGCGTGGACCTGGGCTTCGAGCTGTCGGAGGCGCCGGCCCTGGGCCATGCCTTCCTGCTGCGCGAGCTGCTGGAGAACCTCATCCACAACGCCGTCAGCTATGCCGGCGCCGGCGCGCGCATCACGGTGCGCTGCGGCAGCGGGCCCGAGGGGCCGTGGCTGGAGGTGGAGGACAACGGCCCCGGCATTCCGGCGGCGGAGCGCCAGGCGGCCATGCAGCGCTTCCGGCGCGGCAGCAGCGCCAGTGGTTCCGGCAGCGGCCTGGGTCTGGCCATCGCGGCCGACATCGCGGCCCGCCATGGCGGGCGGCTGGAACTGCTGGACGCCCACGCAGGCCCGGGCCTGCGGGCACGGCTCAGCCTGCCGCCGCTGCAGTCGGCTCGAGCGCCAGCTGCTTGAACAGGTTCATCGCGACGACGACGCGCCGCCCCGGCGTGGCCGGCACCTCGTGCATGGCGATGCCGGGAAACATGATGAGGGTGGCCGGCCGCGGCTGGTAGACGCTGGTCTTGGAGAACACCAGCGGCGCGCAGCCCGGCTCGGCCTCCAGGTAGACGACGCAGCTCAGGTCGGCCGGCCAGTGGTTGTGCGGGGCCGTGTAGTCGGCCTGTTCGTAGACGGCGCCCCAGCAGTGGGTGACGAGTAGGTCCAGCCCCAGCGCGCCGAGGTCGCCCGACCAGGCCTTGGGTGCCGCCGCGCGGGCGATCTCGACGACGCTGGCGCACAGCGGCATCAGCTTGCCATTGAGCATGTGGCTCTTCCACGGGCTCATGTAGGCCGCCTTCACGTTCGACTCGGGCGACTGCGGGTGGCTGACGCGCAGCTCCTCGATGGCTTCGCGCGCGAGCTGCAGCCGGTCGGCGATGGCGCCCAGCTCGGCAATGATGACGGGCAGCTCGGTCTGGACGCTGGCGCCAACGACGCGGACGGACTCGGACATGGTCATGGCGGCAATTCTGGCGGCTCGCGCCGCCCCGCCATGGCCGGAAAAAGACCGGTCAGCCCAGCGATTCGTACAGCGCCTGCAGCTCCTGCGTCAGCTTGTGGCGGGCGTCCAGGTGGATCATGGGCCGTGAGAGTTCGTGCGATTCCTTGACCTTGACGCTGCTCGACAGATAGGGCTGCAGCACCGGCAGGCCCTCGTCCAGCAGCTCCTGCACGACGCGCTGCGGCAGCGAGGCGCGGGCCTGGAACTGGTTGACGACGATGCCTTCCACCGACAGCTCGGGCGCGTGGTCGGCGCGGATCTCCTCGACGGCTTCGAGCAGCCCGTACAGCGCGCGGCGCGAAAAGTCGTCGCAGTCGAAGGGGATGAGGCAGCCCTGGGCCGCGATCAGCGCCGAGCGCGTGTAGAAGTTCAGCGCCGGCGGCGTGTCGATCCAGATCTCGTCGTATTCGTCCGCCAGAGGCAGCAGCGCGTCGCGCAGCTTGAAGATCTTGTAGCGGCTCTCCAGCTTGCCGTGCAGCTCGTCCAGCTCGGGGCTGGCCTGCATCAGGTGCAGGTTCTCCCACGGCGTCTCGACGACGAACTCCGTCGGGGCCGGTGCGCGCACGCTGAACTTCAGCGTCGACTCGAAGAACTCGGCCGAGCCGGGCGCGCCATCCTCCAGCGCTTCGCCCATCAGGTAGCGGCTGGTGTTGCCCTGGCGGTCCAGGTCGATGACGAGCACGCGCTGGCCCGAAGCCGCGGCAATCGCCGCCAGGTTGCTCGTGATCGTGGACTTGCCCACGCCGCCCTTCTGGTTGAACACGACCCGCCGCATCGCCGTACCTCCGTTGCTGGAAGTGGCGATTGTGCACTGCACAAAAGTCAGGCGGCCGGCGCGCCCTTCAGCGGATGCGGGATGCCGCCGTCGCCATAGCTGCGCAGCACCTGGGCGACGACCACCTGGTAGCCCTTGAGCCAGCGCGCCTGGGCCTGCTTGGCCTCGCGGTGGTCGGGGTGGCCCATCAGCTGTTGCAGGGCCTCCATCGAGTCCCAGTAGTAGACGTTGGAGATCAGGCCTGTCGACGCGTTCTCCCAGGTCTCCTCACCCAGGTAGCCGGGGATGGCGCGGGCCATCGCGGCGATGCGTGCATCCAGCGCGTGGAACTCGTCGTCGTAGTCGCCCGCGGCGAAGGTGAAGGTGGAGGTGAACATCAGTTGATCGTGGAGAGTGCGCGCTCGACGAAGCGGCGCGGCACGGTGGTCTTGGGTACGCGCACGGGGAACCATGCGCGGATGTCCTGGTCGATGCCGACGCCGTGCATGAAGTTGTAGAGGCCTTTCTTGAGCCCCTGGCCCAGGCCGTCGTGGTCGGTGGGCGTGGGGTCGACGAAGGCGATGTCGTTCCTGGCGAAGCGGCCGTCGGCCGGCAGCGGCTGCAGCGTGACGCCGTACTCCGCCGGGTTCAGGCCCACGGGCGAATGCACCGTGCAGGCGAAGCGGTGGAAGAAGCCGCTGTGGATGCAGCCGTGCTCGAACAGCTGGCGCACGTACTCCAGCGCGTCCACCGTGTCCTGCGTCGTCTGCGTCGGGAAGCCGTACATCAGGTAGGCATGCACCAGCACGCCGGCATCGGCGAAGGCCTTGGTCACGCGCGCCACCTGCTCCACGCTGACGCCCTTCTTCATCAGCTTGAGCAGCCGGTCCGACGCCACCTCCAGCCCGCCCGAGATGGCGATGCAGCCGCTGTCGGCCAGCAGCTGGCACAGCTCGGGCGTGAAGGTCTTCTCGAAGCGGATGTTGCCCCACCACGAGATCGCCACGCCGCGGCGGATCAGCTCCTCGGCCAGCGCCTTCAGCGCCTTCGGCGGCGCAGCCTCGTCGACGAAATGGAAACCCGTCTGGCCGGTCTCGCGCACGATGGCCTCGATACGGTCCACCAGCACCTCGGCCGAGGCGGCCTCGTAGCGCGAGATGTAGTCCAGGCTCACGTCGCAGAAGCTGCACTTCTTCCAGTAGCAGCCATGGGCCACGGTCAGCTTGTTCCAGCGCCCGTCGCTCCACAGCCGGTTCATCGGGTTGAGCATGTCCAGCAGCGACAGATAACGGTCCAGCGGCAGACCGTCCCAGGTCGGCGTGCCGACGTCGTCGAACGGCACGTCGGGCTCGATGAAGTTGGTGTACTTCACCTGGCCTTCGCCGTCGCGCCAGAAGCTGCGCACCAGGCGGGCCTTGGAGCGCTTGCCCGCGAGGTGTTCCAGCAGCGCCAGCAGCGGTCGCTCGCCGGCGTCCAGCGTCACGTAGTCGACGAAGTCGAACAGCCGCGGCTCGGCGAGCTCACGCAGCTCGGTGTTCACATAGCCGCCGCCCAGCACGCAGACCACCTCGGGCCGCGCCGCCTTGATCGCCTGGGCGATGCGCAGCGCCGCGTAGACGGAGCCGGGGAAGGGCACGGACAGCAGCAGGACGTCGGGCCGGTGCTGCTCCAGCGCTTCCAGCGTGAGGCGCTGCAACGTCTCATCGACGAGGTTCGGCGGCGCGGCCAGGGCCTGGGCCAGTGGGTCGAAATGCGCCTGCGCGGCGGCCAGGGATTCGGCGTAGCGGACGAACTCGAAGCGCTCGTCCACCGCGTCGCGCAGCACGTCGGCGAGGTCGTTCAGGAAGAGGGTGGCGAGATGGCGGGCGCGGTCCTGCAGGCCCAGGGCGCCGAAGGCCCAGGCGAGCGGGTCGCCGCCGTCTTCGTCGACGTAGTTGTCCAGCGACGCGAAGCGGGCGCCCTCAGGCAGGAAGCTGCGCGTGTTGATGCGATGGGCCAGCGTCGGGTCACGGCCCTGCAGGAAGCCGAGCACGCGCGGCGCGGCGGCGGCGATGGCCGGGAACTCTGCGGCAAACCAGGCGGTCTGCGGCGTGCTTTTCGCGTCGGGCAGGGCTTGGACCGCTTCACGGATCTGCGCCAGGCCGGCGGGCGAGAACAGCGCCAGCACCAGCGTCAGCGCCAGGTCCACCTGTTGCGCATCGACCCCGCGCGAGCGCAGAAAGCCGGTCAGGTAGGCGGTGGACGGGTAGGGCGTGTTCAGCTGCGTCATCGGGGGGATGACGGCGAGCACGCGCAAAGGGTTTGGCACAGGTTGATCCACGGCCCCAATTGTCCGTGACGCCCCGCAGTTGAGGCTTTCAGCCCGTCAGCCAGCCGGCAAGCTTCTCTGCAATCATCAACGTCGGCGAGTTGGTGTTGCCGCTCGTGATCGTCGGCATCACGCTCGCATCCGCCACACGCAGGCCCGTCACGCCGCGCACGCGCAGCCGCGAGTCGACCACCGCCATCGGGTCGTCCCTGCGACCCATCTTGCAGGTGCCTACCGGGTGGAAGATGGTCGTGGCGATGTCGCCGGCCAGCCGCGCCAGGTCCTCGTCGGTCTGGTACTGCGGCCCGGGCTTGTATTCCTCGGGCTTGAAGGCGGCCAGCGCCGGCTGGGCCACGATGTGGCGCGTGACGCGCAGGCTCTGCGCGGCGATGCGGCGGTCCTCGTCGGTGGACAGGTAGTTGGGCCGGATGGCCGGCGCCACGGCTGCGTCCGGCGACGTGGCGTGCACCGTGCCGCGGCTGGTCGGGTTCAGGTTGCACACGCTCGCCGTGAAGGCGTTGAAGCCGTGCAGCGGCTCGCCGAAGGCGTCCAGCGACAGCGGCTGTACGTGGTACTCCAGGTCGGGCCAGGCCTTGTCGGGGCTGCTGCGCGTGAAGGCGCCCAGCTGGCTGGGCGCCATGCTCATCGGGCCGCTGCGGCGCAGCGCGTATTCCAGGCCGATCATGGCCTTGCCCAGCAGCGAGGCGGCGCGCGTGTTCAGCGTCTTCGCGCCCTGCACCTTGTAGACGGCGCGGATCTGCAGGTGGTCCTGCAGGTTGGCGCCGACGCCGGGCAGGTCGCGCTCCACGGTCAGCCCCAGGCCCTGCAGCAGCGCCGCCGGGCCCAGGCCCGAGAGCTGCAGGATCTGCGGCGAGCCGATGGCCCCGGCCGCGAGGATGACTTCGCCACCCGCGTTCAGCCAGGGCTGCTCCACGCCGTGGGGCGTCAGCACCTCCACGCCGCCGCAGCGCAGGCCGCTGTCGTCGTGCATCAGGCGCAGCTTGCGCACCTGGGCGCCGGTCCAGAGCTCGAAGTTGGGGCGGCCGAAGGTGGTGGGCCGCAGGAAGGCCTTGGCGGTGTTCCAGCGCCAGCCCTTCTTCTGGTTGACCTCGAAATAACCCACGCCTTCGTTGCTGCCGGTGTTGAAGTCGCTCGTCGCCGGGATGCCGGCCTGCTCGGCGGCGGCGGCAAAGGCGTCGAGGATGGGCCAGCGCAGGCGCTGCTGTTCCACGCGCCATTCGCCCTTCTTGCCTGGGATGGGGCCGTGCAGGTCAGCGAAGCCGGGAGGCGCGGTCTTGGGCTTGTCCAGCCGCCAGTGGTTCTCGTGGCGGCGGAAGGCGCGCAACACGCGCTCCCAGCGCCAGGTGTCGTCGCCCGTCAGCTCGGCCCAGTGGTCGTAGTCGCGGCTCTGGCCGCGCATGTAGATCATGCCGTTGATGCTGGAGCAGCCGCCCAGCACCTTGCCGCGCGGGTAGCGCAGGCTGCGGCCGTTGAGCCCCGGCTCGGCCTCGGTGTTGAAGCACCAGTCGGTGCGCGGGTTGCCGATGCAGTAGAGGTAGCCGACGGGGATGTGGATCCAGTGGTAGTCGTCCTTGCCGCCGGCCTCGATGAGCAGCACGCGCTTACCTGCATCGGCGCTGAGGCGGTTGGCCAGCAGGCAGCCGGCGGTGCCGGCGCCCACGATGATGTAGTCGAATCCTTGGGACATGGCCCCTAGCGTAATTCACTCGTCCCGCGGTTTGGCTGACGCCAGTCCGTACCAGTCCAGCCGGCGGGTCAACGTCATGACGACGGCCAGCACGGCAAACAGCAGCACGGCGCCGATGACGAGCGCCGTCTGCTCGCGGCTCAACAGCACGTAGAGCGCGCCGTAGAGCAGGGCGATGCCGCCGCCGAAGGCCGCGCCGCGCAGCCAGCCGCCCAGCATGGCGGCGGCGTACTGCGTCAGCACGACGGCCGCGGCACCGGCGGCGATGAGATAGGACGCCAGGAAGGGCAGGTGCTCCGACAGGCTGAGCAGCAGCAGGAAGAACAGGCTCAGCGCCATGCCGACGAGCAGGTACTGAACCGGGTGCACGCGCCGGCCCGTCAGCAGCTCGGTCAGGCCCACGGTGACGAAGGTCAGTGCGATGAACATCAGGCCGTACTTGATGGCGCGGTCGCTCATGACGTAAGGGTTCACGGGGTCGATGAGTTCGACGGCCAGCACATCGAGACTGCCCTTCGCCGTCTTGCCCGCCTCGGCGTAGGCCCCGGGCGTGCCGTCGCCGCTCAGCTCCGGCAGCGGCCGCCCGGCCTTCACATCCGCCACCGCGCTGCTGGCCAGCGACGACACCTGCCAGCGCGCCGAGAAGCCGCTGACGCCGACCTGGTGCTCGACGGGCAGGAACTGGCCCGTGAAGCTGGGGTGGGGCCAGCTCGACTGCAGCGCCACCTGCGTGTCGCCGGCCGCGGGCACGATGCCCAGCCGCTGGCTGCCGACGAGGCTGAGCTTGAGCGACAGCACCAGCGGTTCCTCGGGGCGCAGCTCGGCCAGCACGGCGTGCAGGCCGCCACGGAAGGCCGGGTGGGTGGTGCCTGGCCGCACGGCCAGCGCATGGCCGTCGCGTTTCAGCTCGGCGGTGCGGATGCCGCGCGTGTCGCTCAGCGCGACGATGACCGCGGGGTCGTTGCAGGCGAGACGGCCGTTGGCGTGCTCGGCCTTGGGCGTCAGGGCCGCCAGCGTGTCCCAGCGCGCCTCGATGTTGAGTTGGCTGGCATAGGTGTTGACCTTGAAGAGGCCGCGCTTGCGCACCTCGGGGCTGATGCCGCCGTTCACGTTCAGCTTGCCCGGCGCGGCGACAAGCCAGAAGTCGCGGGCCTCGACCGCCTCCTTCTTGCCGTCGACACCGGGCACGATCCAGCTTTCCTTGCAGGCTCGCACGAGCAGCGGCCCTGCCAGCGCCTGGGCGCCGGCCAGGGACTGCTCGACGCTCTGCGTGGCCTCGCGCTGGCGCCATTGGCGTTCGTGCGCGAGGCCGCCGATCTGGGCGAGCACGATGCACAGCAGGACGGTGATGACGGCCAAGATGGCCAGCTTGATGAGGAGGGTCTTGTTCATGCCGCCCAGCATCGCGGCGCGATGTGAGGGCAGGACGAGCTGTGTGAAGTCAGCGTGAAGCGGGCAGGATCAGGCTCACTCGCAGCCCCGGCCCAGCGGCCTCGAAGGCCAGCCGCCCGCCGTGCAGCTCCGCCACGCGGCGCGCGATGGCCAGGCCCAGGCCCGAGCCCTTGACGAGGCTGCCGGGCCGCGCCGTCGAGAAGAAGCGCCGGCCCAGCTGCGAGAAGGCAGCCGGTGGCACGCCGGGGCCGTGGTCGCGCAGCGTCAGGCGCGCGCCGGTGGGCGTGGTGCTGACGGCCAGTTCCAGCGTCGATCCTGCGGGCGCGAAGTCGATGGCGTTCACAAGCAGGTTGCCGAAGGCCAGCTCCAGCAGCGGGGCGTCGGCGTTCACCGTCACGTACTCGCGGGCCGTCCACGTGACGCGCAGCTCCCTCTGCGCCAGCCGCGGCGCCTGGCGCTCCAGCTGGGCCTCGGCCCAGTCGGCCAGCACGATGCGCTGGCGCTCGCCCAGTCCCACCTGCGCCTCCAGTTGGGACAGCGCCAGCACGCGCTCCACCAGCATCTGCAGCCGGGCGGTCTGGTCCAGCACCTGGGCGGCAAAGCGCTGGCGGTCGGCGGCGGGCAGCTCGTCCTGCAGCAGCTCGCCGCTGGCGCGCAGCGCGGCCAGGGGGCTCTTGAGCTCGTGGGTCAGCGCGCGCACGTCGTGCTCCAGCTGCTCGCGGCCTTCGAGGCGGCGGCGCATGTCGTCCATCGCGTGAGCCAAGTCGCCCAGCTCGCCGGGCATGGCCGGCGGCGCGATGGCCTGGCCGGCCTGGGCCTGCTGGGCGTAGCGGCGCAGGCGCCGCACCGAGGCCACGAGCCACAGCGTCACCGCCACGCCGACGACGAGGCTGGCCGCCAGCAGCGCGGCGCCCGCCCAGAACACGCGCCGCTCGGCGCGGTCGATGAAGCGCTGCACGCTGGCCACCGGCTTGGCGACGCTGACGACGCCCAGCGTGCGGCCGTCCTTCAGCACCGGCGCGGCGACGATGAGGACGGTGCTCAGGTCCTTGTGCGTCTCGTAGGGCGTGGCGCGGGCGCCGTAGTCGCCGCGCAGCGTGCGGGCGACGTCGTTCCACTGCGAATAGTCCTGCCCCACGGCCGAGGGCTTGCCCGAGTCGAGCACGACGATGCCGCGTGCGTCGGTCACGTAGATGCGCAGGTCCAGGCTCTGCTTGCGCAGGCCCCAGATCAGCGCGTCGACCTCGCGCTGCGTGTAGCGCCGCAGCTGCGCGGCCAGCGGGCCGTCGGCACGGGGCGGGCCGGCGGCCATCTCGTCGGCGGCCACCTCGGCCAGCAGGTGGGCCGTGTCCACCATCAGGTCTTCCATGACCTCGCGCACGCTGGGTTTCACTTCGGCAAGGAAGACCTTCAGCAGCAGCACGGCGCTGAGGCCGGCGATCAGGAAGAAGCCGAAGAAAACGCGGAGACCGAGGCGCATGTCAGCGCCGCCCGGCCGCCCGAAGGCGCTGACGCGCCCCCGCGGGGGGCAGTGAGCGGAGCGAGCGCGGGGGCTTCACGTCAGGGTTCCAATGAGTAGCCGAGGCCGCGGTGGGTCTTGATCGGGTCGCGCGCGGGGGCCGCCTCGCGCAGCTTGGCGCGCAGCGTCTTGATGTGGGTGTCCACGGTGCGGTCGGCGCTCTCGGCGCTGCTGCCCCAGACGGCGTCGAGCAGCGCGTCGCGGCTGTGGATGCGCTGCGGCGCGCGCAGCAGATGCGTCAGCAGGCCCAGCTCCAGCTTGGTGAGGCTCAGCGGCACGCCGTCCAGGCTCACCCGCGAGCCGTCAACCAGGAAGCCCGCCGTGGCCGGCGGCGCGGCCTGGGCGCGGCGCAGCAGCGCGCGCACGCGGGCCACCAGCTCGCGCGGGCTGAAGGGCTTGGCGAGGTAGTCGTCGGCGCCCAGCTCCAGGCCCAGCACGCGGTCCATCTCGTCGCTGCGGGCGCTGAGCACGATCACGGGCAGATGAGCCAGCGGGCCTGCGCGCAGCTCGCGGCAGAGGTCCAGCCCGTGGCCGTCGGGCAGGCCGATGTCGAGGATGAGCAGCTGCGGTGCCGGTGCGCTGCGCAGCCGTTCGCGCGCCTCGGCCAGCCAGGCGTGATGGGCCACCTCGAAGCCCTCGCGCCGCAGCGCGAACGCGACGGTGTCCGCGATGGCGGGGTCGTCTTCCAGCAGCAGGATGGTCAAGGCCGCCAGCCTTGGCTCAGCGCCGCCACCAGATCGGCCGCCGTGCCCGGGGTGCGGCAGACCGGCAGCGCCTGGCCGGCCCACAGGCTGATGAAGTCGGCCCGGCCCGCCCTGGCCGCCGCCTGGCGCATGGGCCGGCTGGCGGCATTGGGCTGGGGGAAGGCGGGCAGGGCCACGCCTTCCAGCTCGCGGGTGACGCGGTTGGCCACCCCGCGCGCCAGGCGGCCCGAGAACGCGCGGGTCAGCGTCGAGTCGGCATCGCGGGCCGCGAGCAGCGCCGCACGGTAGGCCGGCGACAGCGGGCATTCGTCGACGAGCAGGAAGGCCGTGCCCACCGTCACCGCACTCGCGCCCAGCGCCTGCGCTGCCGCCACCCCGCGTGCATCGGCAATGCCGCCGGCGGCGATGACGGGGATGTCCAGCGCATCGACGAGCTGCGGCACCAGGGCCATCGTGCCGATCAGTGCGCCTTCCGGCGTGCCGAGGAAACCGCCGCGATGGCCGCCCGCCTCGAAGCCCTGGGCGACGACGGCGTCGACGCCGCTGGCCTGCAGCAGCAGGCCTTCGGCAACCTGCGTCGCGGTGCCGACCACGGTGAAGCCCTGCGCCTTCAACGCGGACACCCGCGCCACGCCGGGGTCGCCCATGGCGAAGCTGATGACGGCGGGCCCGGCGGCGATGGTGGCTTCGAGCTGGGCGTCGAAGTCTTCCTCGCAGCGCTCGGGCCGTGCCGGCGCCGGCAGCCCCAGCTCGGCATGCCAGGGGGCGAGGCGGGCGAGGTAGTCGTCCAGCGCGTCGTCATCGCGCATCCAGGGCAGGGGGCAGAAAAGGTTGACGCCGAAGGGCTTGTTCGTGCGTGCGCGGATGTCGGCCGCGATCTCGCCGATGCGCGCCGGCGCGAGGTAGGCCGCGCCCAGCTGGCCGAAGCCGCCGCCCGCGCCGACGGCGGCCACCAGGGCCGCGCTGGATGCTTCGCCGGCCATCGGGGCCATCCAGATCGGCGGCAGGTTGAACAGGCTCACGGTGTCAGCCCACGGTTCGCGCCGCCAGCACCGGAAAGAGCTTGATGAGGCCGTCGGCCAGCAGCTCCACCGCCAGCGCGGCGAGGATGAGGCCCATCAGCCGCGTCATGATGTTGATGCCCGTCTGGCCCAGCACCTTGGCGATCTTGCTGCTGGCCGAGAAGGTCAGGAAGGTCACCGCCGCGACGACGACGCCGTAGCCGCACAGGACGGCCAGCTCCCACCAGTGCCGGGTCTTGTCGGCGTAGATGACCATGGTGGAGATGGTGGCCGGCCCGGTCAGCAGCGGGATGGCCAGCGGCACGACGGCGATGCTGGCGCCGGCGTCCACCTTGCTGGAGCCCTCGCTCACGTCCTCCTTGCGCGCCTCGGCGGGCTGGGCGTTGAGCATCTGCAGCGAGCTGATCAGCAGCAGGCAGCCGCCGCCCACCTGGAAGCTCGCCAGCGAGATGCCGAAGAACTCGATGATCTTCAGCCCGAAGAGGGCGGACAGCGCGATGACGATGCCGGCCGTGCAGGCGCTGACGAGCATGGTCTTGCGCCGCTGCTCGCGCGTGAGGCTGCTCGTGAAGTGGATGAAGAAGGGCACCACGCCGACCGGATTCACGATGGCCAGCAGCGCGACGAGGGGCTTGTAGATGTCCATTCAGGCGAGGCTACCATCGCCGCGCGGGCGTCGTCCGAGGTCTTGGCCTGCCTTCACCGGCAAGCGCTCCGGGGCAACCCCGGGGGACATGAATCTCGCGCCCGGCAGGGCATGGAGTGCGGGGCGCACGGCGCCCGACACCCCATGCACCACCCGTCGCTCGGGCGGCGCGCCGCGCCTTTTTTCAGGGAGTAGAACGGGTGGACCACGCCCGCAGGACAACGGCCCGGGCCCTGGCCCACGCCATGCTGGCCGGCCCTCGCCACGAGGCGGCCCTGGCAGCGCGCATGGCGGCCTGCCTGGGCGCGCGCCCGCCCTGGCTGAGCGGTCTGGCCGCCGCGATGGCGCGCCTGCCGGGCGAGGTCTGGCTGCGGCTGGAAGTGCAAGCCCTGGGCGAGCGCGTGGATGCGCACGAGGGCTTTGCCGAGGCCTGGGCCAGCGACGCCCGGCCCGAGGCGCGCCGCTGGCTGTTGAGGCCGCCCGACGCGCTGGCGCCTGCGCCCGCCGGCCTGGAGCGCCCGCACTGGCCCACCGTCGGCGCCCTGGCCCGCGGCCTGGGGCTGACGCCGGCCGGCCTGTGGCGGCTGACCTTGCCGCCCGACTGGCAGCGCCGCCGCCCGCTGGCGCAGCAGCACTACCGCCCCCAACTCGTGCCCAAGCGCGGTGATTCGGCCGGCTGGCGGCTGCTGGAGGTGCCCGCGCCGCATCTGCGCGCGGTGCAGCGCCGCCTGCTGGCCCAGTTGCTGAATGGCCTGCCGCCCCATGAGGCGGCTTTCGGCTACGCGACGGGGCGCAACGTCGTCCAGCATGCCGCCCGGCACGCCGGTCAGGGCCGGGTCCTGCGCTTCGACCTGAGCGACTTCTTCTCGACGGTGCGCGCCGCGCGCATCCATGCCCTCTTCAAGACCCTGGGCTACTCCACCGCCGTGGCCCGCGCGCTGACGGCGCTGTGCACCACCGCTGTGCCCGAGGCCTGGCTGTGCAGCGAGCCGCGCCTGGGCTGGCCGCAGCGCCAGCGTCTGCGCGACGCCCATCTGCCGCAGGGCGCGCCCACCTCGCCGGCGTTGGCCAACCTCTGCGCCTTCGCGCTGGACGCGCGCCTCGCCGGCCTGGCCGAACGCTTTGGCGCCCGCTACAGCCGCTATGCCGACGATCTCGTCATCTCCGGCCCGGCCGCGCTGCCGGTGCGGGCGGTCTCAGCCTGGGTGGCCGCCATCGCGGCGGACGAGGGCTTCGTCATCCACCCGCGCAAGACGCGCAGCCTGGGTGCCGCGCAGCGCCAATCGGTCTGCGGCATCGTCGTCAACGCCCGGCCCAATCTGGCGCGCGACGAGTTCGACCGGCTCAAGGCCACGCTGCATCGCTGCGTTGTCGACGGCCCCTCGACGCAGAACCGCGAGGGGCATGCCGACTGGCAGGCCCATCTGCGCGGCCGCGTGGCCTGGACGGCTCAGCTCAACGCCGGCAAGGCCGAGAAACTCAAGGCCCTGCTGGATCGCATCGACTGGGAACGCTGAGCTGGCGCAGATAGTCCAGCCCTGCTGCGCCGCGGCTGCCCCACCAGCTCAGCAGTTCGCCGTCGACCAGCTGCACGCGGGCCTGCGGGCACAGCGCCTGCGCCTCGGCCAGGTGCTGGGGGCCGAAGCGGTAGGGCTCGGAGCTGAGCAGCACGCGGTGGATGCCGGCAAGCCTGGTTTCTTCGCCCGTCAGCGTGGGGTAGCGAGCGGCGCCGTGCTCGCCGCCGCGCAGGTCGGGCCAGGTCTGCCAGCCGACCTCGGCCAGCAGCGTCGAGATGTAGGTGTCGCGGGCCACCGTCATCCAGGGCTCGCGCCAGATCAGGTAGAGCACCTTCTCTGGCGGACGGTCTCCGCCGCGACAGCGCGCCAGCGCGGCGCTGAATTCGGCAGACAGCGCCGCCGCGCGCTCGTTGACGCCGGGCTCTCCGGCGAAGGCCGCGCGCAGCTGCTCGAACAAGGCCAGGTTGTCGTCGGGCCGGCGCGGGTGGGTCACGATGACTTCGGGCACGAACGCGCGCAGCGCCTCAGCCGTTTCCAGCCGGTTTTCGTCCACATTGACGACGACGTGCGTCGGCGCGAGCTTTTTCAGCTTGGGAAGATTCACGTCCTTGGTGCCGCCCACCTTGGGCACGGCCGCAACGGCCTCGGCCGGGTGGATGCAGAAGCCGGTGCGGGCGACCAGGCAAGGCCCCAGGCCCAGTGCCACCAGCGTCTCGGTCGCGCTGGGCACTAGCGACGCGATGCGGGGGCTCACGCCTCTTCGGTCAGCGCCAGGTAGACCGCGCAGCACCCGCGCAGCCACACCAGCGTGGGCAGCACCAGTGCGATGGCGAAGACGACGCCACCGCCCACCAGCGCGGCCAGGCCCAGCGTGCCGCCCTGCAGCGGCACGCCGCTGGCCCCCATGCCACGTGGCCCCAGCCCCATGACGCCGGCCAGCAGTTGCCCGGCCGGCAGCTCCACGCCGGCGCCCAGGATGGCCAGGCCCGCCATCAGCCGCCCGCCACTGACGACGACGAAGCTGACCGCCGCCGTGGCCAGCGCGGCCAGCAGGTAGACGGCGGCCATCAGCAGCGCCGCCTCGGGCAGGCCGTGGCGCAGACGCTCGCGCAGAAAGGCCAGCACGCCGGCGCTGCGCCGCCCGGCCCAGACCGCCGGCCCGGCCAGCGGCCCGACCAGCACGACCAGCGCGAACGCGATGCCGCCCAGCGCCAGCACGGCCAGCGGCAGCACCACGGCCAGCAGCAGCGCGCCGACGACGGGCCAGCGCGTCGCCCACAGCAGTGCGGCCAGCGCCAGGGCGGCCAGCCCGGCCAGGGCCAGGCAGGCCAGCAGGGACAGCAGCACGTGGTGGGCACTGCGCAGCGCGTCAACGATGGCGTCCTGCGGGTCGCGCACTGGCAGGCCGCGGGCCTGGTCCATCAGCATCAGGCCGGTGGCATTGACGCCAAAAAAAGCGACAGCCAGGGCCAGGCCCATCCAGACGGCGCTCATCAGCGGCTGCTCGCGCACCAGCGCGGATTGGGCGGATGCCAGCAGCAGGCCGGCAAAGCAGAAGCTGGCCATCAGCGCATACAGGGCGCGCAGATTGCGCAGTGCGTCGATGCTGGCCAGGACGCGGGAGAGGGCGGGAAGCAGGCTTGCAGTCATGGTTTCAGGGTCGGGCGGCGATGGTATCGATGACGATGCCGTGACGCTCAGGAATCGCCAGGGTTTGTGCTAGCTCGTAAAAACAACACTTGCGGGAGTGCCGTCCCGCAATCTCAGCACCCCGCCACCATAATCAATTGCCTGTGTCTGGACGCCGCACCTTCGCTTGAATGGTTCACGATGGGTTGAAGCACCACACGGTTTTTTGGTTTTGAGAAGAGAAGGGCTTCCCCATGGGAAACAAGCTTTACGTGGGCAACCTCGCCTACAGCGTGCGTGACGAATCGCTGCAAGAAGCGTTCGGTCAGTTCGGGACCGTGACCTCCGCAAAGGTCATGATGGATCGTGAAACCGGTCGCTCCAAGGGTTTCGGCTTCGTGGAAATGGGCTCGGATGCCGAGGCGCAGGCCGCGATCAACGGCATGAACGGCCAGGCTCTGGAAGGCCGCGCCATCGTCGTGAATGAGGCCCGTCCTCGTGAAGAGCGTCCGGGCGGCTTCGGCGGCGGCGGTGGTCGTTCCGGCGGCGGCGGCTTCGGTGGCGGCGGCGGCTACGGCGGCGGCGGCCGTTCGGGCGGCGGCGGCTACGGCGGCGGCGGTGGCGGCTACGGCGGCGGTGGTGGCGGCTACGGTGGCGGCGGTGGCCGTTCCGGTGGCGGCGGCTACGGCGGCGGCGGCGGTGGCCGCTCCGGCGGTGGCGGCGGCTACGGCGGCGGCGGTGGTGGCTACGGCGGCGGTGGCCGTTCGGGCGGCTACTGATCTCCCGGCCTCACGGCAAGTTCGACAAAGCGCCTTCGGGCGCTTTGTTCGTTTACGGCAGCGCTCGACGTCTGGCCGGGCCGGGGCCGCTGTTGCGAAGCGCTCGTTCGGCTATTCGCCGGCGCGCTTCTTGCGCGGCCGGCTGCCCAGCGCGCGGTCGTAGAGCCAGTTGGGCAGCAGGCGCAGAACCTTGGCGAGCACGCCCATCTGCCACGGAATGACGCGGTAGCTGACCTGGGCGTGGATGGCACGCACGGCCTGGTCGGCGAAGTCGTCCACCTGCATCAGGAAGGGCATGCCGTAGCGGTTGCCGCGCGTCAGCGGCGTGTCGATGTAGCCCGGCAGGAGGGTCACGACGCGCACCCCGAAAGGCCGGCATTCGCCGCGCAGGCTTTCGCAGTAGGCGACGACGGCCGACTTGCTCGCACAGTAGGCACCGTGCCCCGGCAGGCCGCGGATGGCGGCGACGCTGGCCACGCCCACCAGCGTGCCGGAGCGGCGCTCGTTCATCGCGGCGACGAAGGGGTGGAAGGTGGCGGCCAGGCCGACGTTGTTGGTCTCAAAGGTGCGGCGCATCACTTCCAGGTCGTCGAAGTGGGCCGTGTCCATGCCAATGCTGATGCCGGCGTTGGCGATCACCACGTCTGGCAGGCCCTGGGCGGTGATGCACTCGTGGCCGATGCGGGCCATGGCGTCGAGGTCGGCGACGTCGGCGCCGTAGACCCTGAAGCGGCTGGCGTCGAGCCTCTGCTCCGCGGCCCAGCGCTCGACCTCTGCGGTACGGCGCGCAACGAGAGCCAGTCGGGCGCCGTCGCGGTAGTAGCGCAGCGCCAGGGCCTGGCCGATGCCGCTGGACGCGCCGGTGATGAAAACGAGTTCGCTCATCTGGCGGGTTTGGAGGCAATCTGCCCCTGCGCCTTGCCCGTGAAGCTGACCTGGCCGGTCAGGTGGCGGTATTCGAAGTTCTGTGCATTCAACGTCGAGCCGCCCTGGCGGATGGTGACGGGCAGGTGGGAGCGCAGGATCTCGCTGTTGGCCAGGGCCTGCAGGAACTCGCCGCGCATCTCCAGCTGGGCCGGGGCGTTGTCGCCGGAGCCCGGCGGCAGGCGGCGCAGGCGCACGTCGCCGATGAGCTGCATGTCGCTGCCGTCACCATTGCTCAGCGCCCGCCTGGCTTCGGCGATGGCGAGGCTGCCGTCGGGCGCGATGGCGCGCACGCGGGCCTGGTCGATCTCGACGGTGTCGGTGTCCGGGTAGTGGCGCAGCTCGGCCCCGGCGATCTGCACGTTCAGCCGTCCGTCGGCGCCGATGCGCTGGATCTCGAAGTTGGCCATGCGGTAGTCGGGCACATGGCGCGGCGGCGCGAGCTCGCCCGGCGTGTCCAGCAGCGGCGTGTTCTTCACCAGCCACCAGGTGCCGCTGGCCAGCAGGGCCATCAGCAGCAGCGGCAGGTAGTTGGAGACCAGGCTCTGCGCCCGCCACAGCCAGGGCCGGGGCTTCTGGCGCCGCGGCGCGGGCGCCGGCAGCGCCGCATTCACGGCCGGCCCCCGTCCAGCGTAGCGTGGTGGGCGTTCAGCAGGCGCTCGTAGTGGCCGCTGGCCATCAGCAGGATGTCGCAGTACTCGCGCGCCGCGCCATAGCCGCCTGCGGCGCGGGTGACGTGGTGGGCGATGGCCAGCACCTCGGCGTGCGCGCCGGGCGGGGCACAGGCGAAGCCGGCGCGGGTCATCAGCGGCAGGTCGGGCCAGTCGTCGCCCATGACGGCCACTTCGCCCCAACTGGCGCCGAGTTTGGCGAGCAGTGGTTCGGCTGCGGCGAGCTTGTCGCGCGCGCCGTAGACGGCATGGGCCAGGTCCAGGTCGGCCACGCGGCGGCGCACGGCGGGGCTGTCGCGGCCGGTGACGATGACCGGCGTGATGCCTACCTGCTGCAGCGACTTCAGGCCGTGGCCGTCCAGCGTGTTGAAGGCCTTGAATTCCTCGCCGGCGTCGCTGATGTAGATGCGGCCGTCGGTCAGCACGCCGTCGACGTCGAAGATGGCCAGCTTGATGGCCAGACCCGCGCCCTGGGCCTTGACGAGGAGTTCAGGAGGGAAAGCGAGCGCAGCCATCAGATCACCTTGGCCCGCATCAGGTCGTTGATGCTGATCGCGCCGAGCAGATGTTGCTGCGCATCGACGACGAGGACGACGGTGATGCGGGCGGCTTCCATCAGGTCGGCGGCGTCCACCGCCAGCGCCTCGGGGCCGACGGTGCGCGGCTTGGCATGGGCCACCTCGGCGGCGGTCAGCGCGCGCAGGTCTCGGCCCTGTTCGACGAGGCGGCGCAGGTCACCGTCGGTGAAGATGCCCTGCACTCGGTCCTCGGCGTCGACGATGACGGCCATGCCCAGGGCCTTGGCGCTCATCTCGCGCATCAGGTCGGTGAAGCCGGTGCCGGCCGCCACGCGGGGCAGGGCGTCACCGCTGCGCATCAGGTCGCGCACATGCGTGAGCAGCTTGCGGCCTAAAGCGCCGCCGGGGTGGGAGCGGGCGAAGTCCTCGGCCTTGAAGCCACGGGCGTCCAGCAGGGCCACGGCCAGCGCATCGCCCAGGGCCATCTGCGCCGTCGTGCTGGCGGTGGGCGCGAGCTGCAGCGGGCAGGCCTCCTCGGCCACGGCGCTGTCGAGCACGATGTCGGCATGCGCGGCCAGGCTGGATTCGGCGCGGCCCGTCATCGCGACGACGGGCACGCCCAGGCGCTTGAGCACCGGCAGGATGGCGTTGAGCTCGTCACTCTCGCCGGAGTTGGACAGGGCCAGCACGACGTCGCCCACCGTGACCATGCCGAGGTCGCCATGGGCGGCCTCGGCGGGGTGGACGAACAGGGCCGGTGTGCCGGTGGAGGCCAGCGTGGCGGCGATCTTGCGGCCGACGTGGCCGCTCTTGCCCATGCCCATCACGGCGACGCGGCCGCGGCAGGCCAGCACGAGCTGGACGGCGCGGGCGAAGGGCTCGCTGAGGCGGGGCGCGAGCGCGGCCAGCGCGCGGGCCTCGACCTCGAGGGCCTGGCGGCCGATCGCGATGGCGCGCTCAGCGGAGGAATCGGAAGACATCGGGCCAGTGTAGACAATGCCCCGATGTTGAAGACACTGCGCTGGCCCCTGCTCGCCCCGCTCCTGGCCCTCGTCCTGCTGCTCGCCTGGGACGCCAGCCCCCTCGATCTCCTGGCCATGCGCCAGGTGGCCGACGCGAACGGCTTTGCGCTGCGCGAGGCCTGGGTCACGCGGGCCCTGATCCACGAGGGCGGGCGCATCGTGTCCTACCTGGCCACGGGGTTCATCGTGCTGATCAACCTGTGGCCCCGGCTGCTGCCCGCGCTGACCCGCAGGGAGCGCACCTGGTGGCTGGTGACGACGCTGGCCTGCCTGGCCGTCATCTCCCTGGCCAAGCGCGCCAGCCTGACGAGCTGCCCGTGGGACCTGGCCGAGTTCGGCGGCGCGGCGCAGTATGTGTCGCACTGGGCCTTCGGCGTGCGCGACGGGGGCGGCGGGCATTGCTTCCCGTCCGGTCATGCGAGTGCGGCCTTCGCGTATCTCGCCGGCGGCTGGGCGCTGGCGCGGGCCTACCCGCGCACAGCCCGAGCCTGGCTGGCCGCCGTCATGCTGCTCGGCGCCATCTATGGCGTTGGGCAGATGTTGCGCGGCGCCCACTACCCCAGCCACACCATGTGGACGGGCTGGATCTGCTGGGCGGTGACGGTGGTCGCCGCCTGGCTCGGCCCGTGGCGCCTCAGCCGCGGCGCCGCCTGAGGCCGAGCAGCGCGAGCCCGGCGATCAGCAGCGCGGCGCTGGCCGGCTCCGGCACCGCGGTGACGGCGCTGCCGTCGAAGCTGATGTTGCCGCCGGCGCTGAACAGGCCGAGCATCACCCGCTCGTCGCCGCTGAACAGCGCGTTGGGCTGGTTGGTCAGCAGGTTGAAGCTGCCCTCCACCCAGGGGAGGGGGACGCCCTTGGCGTCCAGCTGGCGGTAGCGCAGCTTGACGGTCGTGCCCGAGCTCATCGAGGCATCGGCCTCGGGGGCGGCGCCGCTGCCCGTGATCTTCAGGCCGGTGGCCTGGGTCTTGGTGAAGATCATCTGGAAGAAGGAGTACGGCGCGCCGGCCAAGTTGGGGGTCGTCACGTCGAGGGTTACCGTGGGGATCTCCTGGCCCGTTGCGACGGCGAGGAACCATTTCGGCGTCGAGCTGTCGACGCCCTGGGTCCAGGCAAAGTCGTTGAACGTGGCCTTGCTGGCGCCGCTGCCGGCGACATTGGTCAGGCCCCAGGAGAAGCTGTCGAGGTTGATCCAGTTCGCGTGGTTCTTGTCGACGGAATCGCCCGGGATGCCGCCGATCTGCAGGAAGTAGCTGTTGGCGGCGCCGGCACTGCTGCCGATGGCCAGGCCGAGCACGAGGGCCGCAGCGTGCAGCCAGCGAAGTGAGGTCTTCTTCATGAGTTTCCTTTCTGAGCCCGGCCGGAATGGCCGGCGCTGCATGCTGCGCCGCTGTGGAGTGCGTCGACATCCCCAGCTTGCAAAGGGTTTCCACAGGGATGAGGACGAAGGCGCCGTCCTAGACTGGGCTCACAAAAAGCGCACCACGGAGGAGACACCGTGCAGCGGACCGACATCTCGGACCCGGCCTATTTCCACAAGGTCGTCGATTGCCAATGGGCCTGCCCGGCGCACACCCCCGTGCCCGAGTACATCCGCCTCATCGCCCAGGGGCGGCATGACGAGGCCTACTGGGTCAACTGGGTCAGCAACGTCTTCCCGGGCGTGCTCGGGCGCACCTGCGACCGGCCCTGCGAGCCTGCCTGCCGGCGCGGGCGCGTGGAGGAAAAGCAGGCGGCCAAGCCGGAGCCCGTGGCGATCTGCCGTTTGAAGCGCGTGGCGGCGGATAGCAAGACGGACGAGTTCCGCGCCATGCTGCCCAAGCCCGCGGCGAGGAACGGCAAGCGCGTTGCCTGCGTGGGCGCCGGGCCGGCGTCGCTCGCGGTGGCGCGCGACCTGGCTCTGGAGGGCTATGCCGTGACCGTCTTCGACGGCGAGGCCAGGCCCGGGGGCTTCATCCGCACGCAGATCCCGCGCTTCCGGCTGCCGGAGCGCGTCATCGACGAGGAGTGCGGCTACATCCTCGGCCTGGGCGTCGAGTGGCGCGCCGGCCAGCGCGTGGACTCGATGAAGGCGCTGCTGGCCCAAGGTTGGGATGCCGTCTTCGTCGGCTGCGGCGCGCCGCGCGGCCGCGACCTGGCGCTGCCGGGCCGCGAGGAGACGCGGGCCCAGGTGCACATCGGCATCGACTGGCTGAGCAGCGTGTCCTTCGGTCACGTGACGGCGGTGCAGCCGCGCGTCATCGTGCTGGGTGGCGGCAACACGGCCATGGACTGCTGCCGCTCGGCGCGACGGCTTGGCGCGTCGTCGGTGACGGTGGCTGTGCGCAGCGGCTATGCGCAGATGAAGGCGAGCCCGTGGGAGAAGGAGGACGCCGAGCACGAGGGCATCCCCATCCTGGATTTCCACGTACCGCTGGCCTTCGAGCATGTGGACGGCAAGCTGACCGGCATGCGCTTTCGCAAGGCGCAGACCGGCGAGGAGGTCGTCATCCCCTGTGACGAGGTGCTGATCGCGGTCGGTCAGGAGAACAGCTTTCCGTGGATCGAACGCGATGCTGGCATCGCCTTCGGCGACGACGGCCTGCCGGTGCTGAACCCGACCAGCTTCCAGTCCACACTGCCCCAGGTCTTCTTCGGTGGCGACGCGGCTTTCGGCCCCAAGAACATCATCACCGCCGTGGCGCACGGCCACGAGGCCGCCGTCAGCATCGACCGCCTGCTGCACGACGAGCCTGTCACGCAGCGCCCGCCGCCGCACGTCAACCTCGTGTCCCAGAAGATGGGCATCCACGAGTGGAGCTACGACAACGCCATCACGCTGGACGCGCGCAGCAAGGTGCCGTGGGCGGCGGCCGAGAAGGCGCTGGCCAGCATCAAGGTCGAGGTGGAGCTGGGCTTCGACGCCCAGGCTGCGCTGAAGGAGGCCGGGCGCTGCCTGAACTGCGATGTGCAGACCGTATTCGCGCCCAAGCTCTGCATCGAATGCGATGCCTGCGTGGACATCTGCCCGATGGACTGCATCACCTTCACCGACAACGGCGACGACCTGCGCGAGCGGCTCAAGGCGCCGGCGCTGAACCTGCTGCAGGACATCTACGTGGAGGGCGGCTTGAAGACAGGGCGCGTGATGGCCAAGGACGAGGACGTCTGCCTGCACTGCGGCCTGTGCGCCGAGCGCTGCCCGACGGGGGCCTGGGACATGCAGAAGTTCCTGCTCGTCACCGCCAAGGCCGGCGCGGCCTGCCGCGACCATGCCACTCGCAAGGAGGCTGCATGAGCCGTATCGAGGCAGTGAACGACTTCGTCGTCAAGTTCGCCAATGTCAACGGCTCGGGCTCGGCCTCGGCCAACGAGCTGTTCGCTCGCGCCATCCTGCGCATGGGTGTGCCGGTCAGCCCGCGCAACATCTTCCCGAGCAATATCCAGGGCCTGCCGACCTGGTACGAGGTGCGCGTCTGCGAGGCCGGCTGGCTGGGCCGGCGCGGTGGCGTGGACCTGATGGTGGCCATGAACCCGCAGACCTGGGCCCAGGACCTGGCGGAGATCCAGCCCGGCGGCTATCTGTTCTACGACAGCACCAAGCCCATGCCGGCCAGCGCCTTCCGGCCCGATATTCACGTCATCGGCATGCCGGCCACGGCCATCTGCAACGCCACTTACGACGTGCCGCGCGAGCGCACGCTGTTCAAGAACATCCTCGTGCTGGGGGCGCTCAGCGAGCTGATGGGCATTGAGGCGGCGGTGATCGAGAAGCTGTTTGCCGAGCAGTACAAGGGCAAGGAGCGGCTGCTGGACTCCAACGTTCGCGCACTGCACGCCGGGCGTGAGTTTGCGCGGGATCATTTGTCGGTGCAGCCCTTCGGCCTGAAGGTGAAGCGCGCCGACAAGGTGGGCGACAAGATCTTCCTGGAGGGCAATGCCGCGACGGCCCTGGGCTGCGTGTACGGCGGCGCCACCGTCTGCGCCTGGTATCCGATCACGCCGTCGTCCTCGGTGGCCGAGGCCTTCGAGAAGTACGCGGGCAAGTTCCGCGTCGATGCCGACACCGGCGAGAAGCGCTACGCCATCGTGCAGGCCGAGGACGAGATCGCCTCCATCGGCATCATCACCGGCGCCGGCTGGAACGGCGCGCGCGCCTTCACGGCCACCTCGGGCCCTGGCGTTTCGCTGATGACCGAGTTCCTCGGCCTGGCCTACTTCGCCGAGATCCCCTTCGTCGTCATCGATGTGCAGCGCGGCGGCCCCAGCACCGGCATGCCCACGCGCACCCAGCAGGCCGATTTGCTGTCCAGCGCCTACGCCTCGCATGGCGACACGCAACATGTGCTGCTGCTGCCCGAGGACCCGCGCGAATGCTTCGAGTTCGCGGCCACGGCCCTGGACCTGGCCGAGCGCCTGCAGACGCCCGTCTTCCTGATGAGCGACCTGGACATCGGCATGAACCAGCGCCTGTGTGCGCCCCTCGAGTGGGACGACCAACGCCGCTATGACCGTGGCAAGGTCATGACGGCCGAGCAGCTCGAGGCCGGCCGCGAGTTCGCCCGTTACAAGGACGTGGACGGCGACGGCATCCCCTGGCGCACGCTGCCCGGCACCCACCCGAGCAAGGGCGCTTACTTCACGCGCGGCACGACGAGGAACGAGCAGGCCATCTACTCCGAGCGTGGCGACGACTACATCCGCAACGTCGAGCGGCTGAAGCGCAAGTTTGCGACCGCGGCCCTGCTGGCGCCCCAGCCTCTGGTGCGGGCCGCGGCGCAGAAGACGCGGCTCGGCGTTCTCTACTTCGGCTCAACCGCGCCGGCCATGGACGAGGCCCTGGTGGCGCTGTCGGAGGCCGGCATCCACATCGACGCGATGCGGCTGCGCGCCTACCCCTTCGCGCCCAGCGTGGCCGAGTTCATCGCCGCCCACGACGCCGTCTTCGTCGTCGAGCAGAACCGCGACGCGCAGATGCGCCGCATGCTGGTCAACGAGCTGGAGGTGGCGCCCGCGCAGCTGATCAAGGTGCTGCACTTCGACGGCACGCCCATCACGGCCCGCTTCATCACAGACGCGATCACGCGCCACGTCCACGCGCTGGCAACTTCACCAAGGACAGCCCCGAGGAGCGCAGCATGACCTACCTCGCCAAACCCAGGCTGCACCACCCCAGCCTCACGAGGAACAAGGTCGGCTACACGCGCCGCGACTACGAGGGCAAGGTCTCGACGCTGTGCGCCGGCTGTGGCCACGACTCGATCTCCAGCGCCATCGTCCAGGCCTGCTGGCAGCTTGACATCGAGCCGCACCGCGTCGCCAAGCTGTCGGGCATCGGCTGCTCCAGCAAGACGCCCGACTACTTCCTCGGCGCCAGCCACGGCTTCAACACCGTGCACGGCCGCATGCCCAGCGTGCTGACCGGGGCCTACCTCGCCAACCGCGAGCTGCTCTACCTCGGCGTGTCGGGCGACGGCGACTCCGCCTCCATCGGCCTCGGCCAGTTCGCCCATGCGATGCGCCGCGGCGTGCGCATGGTCTACATCGTCGAGAACAACGGCGTCTACGGCCTCACCAAGGGCCAGTTCAGCGCGACGGCCGACAAGGGCTCGGTCGCCAAGAAGGGCGCGACCAACAACGACGCCGCCATCGACCTCGCGGCGCTGGCGCTGCAGCTGGGCGCCACCTTCGTTGCGCGCAGCTTCTCGGGCGACAAGGCCCAGCTCGTGCCGCTGATCGAGGCCGCCATCCGCCACGGCGGCGCGGCCTTCATCGACGTCATCAGCCCCTGCGTGGCCTTCAACAACCACGCCGGCTCCACGCGCAGCTACGACCATGTCCGCGCCCACAACGAGGCGCTGAACCGCATCGACTTCATCGATCTGGCCGAAGAGCAGGTCGTCGAGCACTCGCCCGACGTCATCGACGTCCCGCAGGCCGACGGCAGCACGCTGCGCCTGCGCAGGATGGCCGCCGACTACGACCCCACCGACCGCCTCGGCGCCATGAACGCCATGCAGCTGCGCGCCGCGGCCGGCGAGATCGCCACCGGCCTGCTCTACGTCGACCCCGCCGCCCGGGATTGGCATGCCGCCCAGCGCACCGTGGCCAGCCCCCTGAACACGCTGGGTGAAAAAGCACTCTGTCCGGGCGCGGCGGCGCTCGAAAAGATCAATGCCGGGCTGAGATGATGCGCGGGCCATGCGCCCACATCACCTCACCCTCTTCCTCGCCGCAGCCCTCTGCGCCTGCGCCAGCTCCAGCCAGGACAAGGTTGCCACCGCGGCGACGACGCCGCTGAGCGATCTCAACGTCGTGCGGGCCGACATTCCCGACGTCCTGAAGGCCGCCGCCACTGCGCCCTATGCCTTGCCGGCCGACGGCAGCTGCGCGGGCCTCGCCGCTGACATTCGCGCGCTCGACGAAGTGCTCGGTCCTGATCTCGACGCACCGCACACGGCCGGCAACCCCGGCCTGCTGGACCGCGGCGAGGATGCCGCCACCGGTGCGTTGCAGCGCACTGCCGAGGGCGTCATTCCTTTTCGCGGCTGGGTGCGCAAGCTGACCGGCGCAGAGCGCTACGCCCGCCAGGTCAGCGCGGCCATCACGGCCGGCGGCGTGCGGCGCGGCTTCCTGCGCGGCCTGGCGTCGGCCAAGGCCTGCACGGCGGCACCGGCCAAGTCCGTTTAAGGCGGGGGCGGCAGCGCCGGGCCCCAGCCCAGTGGTGCCGGCAGGGCCGCCAGGATGCGCTGGCGCAGCGGCGCATAGGCCTCGTCGACTTGCTGACCGGCGCGCGGCGCGAGGGGATCCTGGTGGCTGCCGAAGGCCTCGTCGAGCTCGGCCCAGTCCGCGGCCGACAGCAGGGCCGCCGCGCGCGGCAGGATCTCGGTTTCCTCGCGCTTCATGTGGCGCAGGTAGCGGGCGGTGTAGACCTTGAGCTGCTGCTCGAACTTCTCGCGCCGCGGCTCGCCCATCTGCTCCCAGGCCAGCAGGCTGTGCTGCAGCTCGCGGATGGCGCGCTCGCCCTGGGCGTGGTCGGCATCCAGGTCGTCCAGCACGAGGCGCAGATCCGGCGCCTGTGCGCGCAACTTGGGGAAGAGCAGCTCGCTTTCCTTGGTGTGGTGCAGGCGCTCGGGGAACTCGTCGACGTAGAACAGCATGGCCCGCAGCGCGCCGAAGTCGGGCGTCGTGCCGGCGCGGCGTTGGGCTTCCAGCAGCAGCGGCACCGTTCGCAGCATGGCGGCCAGGGCATCGTGCTCGGCGCGGATGACGCGCACGGCCAGGGGCATGGTCGAGGAGGGCATGTTTCGAAGCGTCGCGCGGCGGCGGCAAGCCGACCTTGCGCTGGATCAAGCCACGGCGAGCCACCCCCGTAAAATCCCTGGTTTTGCCCAACCGCCCAAGGAAAGCCCCGGCCATGACTGCATCGACCGCCTCCCCCACTCTCATGGCCAACGCGATCCGCGCCCTCGCGATGGACGCGGTGCAGGCAGCCAACTCGGGCCACCCGGGCGCTCCCATGGGCATGGCCGACATCGCCGTGGCGCTGTGGGCGCGGCACCTGAAGCACAACCCGGCCAACCCGCACTGGGCCGACCGCGACCGCTTCGTGCTGTCCAACGGCCACGGCTCCATGCTGATCTACGCCCTGTTGCACCTGACGGGCTACGAGCTGCCCATCGAGGAGCTGAAGGCCTTCCGCCAGTTGCATAGCAAGACGCCCGGCCACCCCGAGGTGGGCATCACCGCCGGCATCGAGACGACCACCGGCCCGCTGGGCCAGGGCGTGACCAACGCCGTCGGCCTGGCCCTGGCCGAGAAGCTGATGGCGCGCGACTTCAACCGCGACGGCCATGAGATCGTCAACCACCACACCTACGTCTTCCTGGGCGACGGTTGCCTGATGGAAGGCATCTCCCACGAGGCCGCCGCCCTGGCCGCTTCGTGGAAGCTGAACAAGCTGATCGCCATCTACGACGACAACGGCATCTCCATCGACGGACAGGTCGCGCCCTGGTTCGGCGACGACACCGCCAAGCGCTTTGCTGCCTATGGCTGGAACGTCGTCGGCCCGGTGGACGGCCATGACGTCGACGCGGTCGACGCCGCTATCGCCCAGGCCAGGAAGAGCGCCGACAAGCCCACGCTCGTCATCGCCAAGACCCACATCGGCAAGGGCTCGCCCAACCGCGCCAACACGGCCAAGGCCCACGGCGAGCCGCTGGGCGCCGAGGAAATCAAGCTGACCCGCGAGGCCATCGGCTGGACGCACGAGCCCTTCATCGTGCCGCCCGAGGTCTACACCGCCTGGGATGCCAAGTCCGCCGGTGACCGCGCCGAGAGCGAGTGGGACCGGCGCTTCGACGCCTATGCCGAAGCCCACCCCGAGCTGGCCGCCGAGTTCCAGCGCCGCATGGCCGGCGTGCTGCCGGCCGACTTCGCGCAGATCGCCGTCGACGCCGTCGTCAAGGCCCATGCCGACGCGCAGACCGTCGCCAGCCGCAAGGCCAGCCAGATCGCGCTGGAAGCCTTCACCGCCAAGCTGCCCGAGATGCTGGGCGGCAGCGCCGACCTGACCGGCTCCAACCTCACCAACACCAGCTCGACGCCCAACCTGCGCTTCGAGGCGAATGGCACGCCCAACAACGGCCGGCACATCAACTACGGTGTGCGCGAGTTCGGCATGGCCGCCATCATGAACGGCGTGGCCCTGCACGGCGGCTTCATCCCCTACGGCGGCACTTTCCTGACCTTCAGCGACTACAGCCGCAACGCCATCCGCATGGCCGCGTTGATGAAGCAGCGCGTCATCCACGTGATGACGCACGACTCCATCGGCCTGGGCGAAGACGGCCCGACCCACCAGTCCATCGAGCACGTTGCGTCGCTGCGACTGATCCCCGGCCTGGACGTCTGGCGTCCGGCCGACACGACCGAGACGGTGGTCGCCTGGACCATGGCCCTGGGCAACGCCCAGCGCCCCAGCCTGCTGGCGCTGAGCCGCCAGAACCTGGCCTACTCGCCCAAGACCAACGTCGACGAGATCGCCAAGGGCGCCTACGTGCTGGCCGAACCGCCCAAGGGCAAGGCCAAGGCCGTCATCATCGCCACCGGCTCCGAAGTGCAGCTGGCCATGGCCGCGCAGAAGCTGCTGGCCGACGAGGGCGTGAAGGTGCGCGTTGTCTCCATGCCGTCCACCAACGTCTTCGACCGCCAGGACAAGGACTACAAGAAGAGCGTGCTGCCCAAGGGCCTGCCGCGCGTGGCCGTGGAAATGGGTGTCAGCGACTTCTGGTGGAAGTACGGCGTGGACGCCGTCGTCGGCATCGACAGCTTCGGCGAATCGGCCCCGGCGCCGGTGCTGTTCAAGCACTTCGGCTTCACGCCCGAGAACGTGGCGGCCACCGTCAAGGCCGTGCTGAAGAAGAAGTGATCACGCGGCACGCGCCGCGCCGAATGACCACGAGGGCCGCTTTTGCGGCCCTTTGCTTTTGGGCCCGCCGTCCTGCGCTACAAACCCGCCTGCATCGAAAAGACCAGGGAGGTTCGGATGCGCAATGTCTTCATGGCCCTTGCGGCTGGCTTTCTCGCCTGCGCCGCGCAGGCCCAGGTGGTCGAGATCGACCGTGTCGACCCCCAGGCCCTGGCCTGCCTGCACAAGGGCGGCCCCGCCATCCGCTACCCCGCACGCGACGAGCAGATGCGCCTGCCCGGCCATGTGCGCCTCAGCCTCAGGTTCACGGCGCCGGACCGTGCGCCCGAGGTCACGGTGCTGTTCCGCGCCGCCAGCGAGGCCATGCTGGACGAGGTGAACTGGTTCGTGCGCGGCTACCGCCTGCCCTGCCTGCCGGCAGGGGCGCAGAGCGTGCTGGCGGTGCAGGAGTTCGAGTTCACGCCCCGCGTGACCGACCCCATCACCTGGACCGCGCCACGCGCTGTCGCGGAGCGCGAGGAGGCCCTGCAGGGCCGCCCCAAGGCGCTGGCCTGCATGCGTACGCCAAAGGAGCCGCCCGAGTACGGCGGCTCGACGCTGCAGCGCGAGGTGGCCAACGCCTTCGTCGAGCTCAGCTTCACCGCACCCGATGCGCCGCCGGACGTGAAGATGGCCTATGCCAGCGTCGGCGAGCGCCAGGCCAGGGTGGTGGCCGACTATGTGCGCCAGTACCGCCTGCCCTGCCTGGAAGCGGGCGCCAAACCCTACGTGGTGCAGCAGCACTTCCAGTTCCGGCCCTACGGCGTGGGAGCCCGGGTGTTCAAGGACGCGGTGCCGCTGGTCTCCTTCCTGTCCAACATGAAGGGCATTCAGGCCATGCGCACGGACTTTGACCTCAACACCATGTCCTGCCCCTTCCAGATGGCCTGGACCCTGGGCAGGCCGGCGCTGGACAACCGCGTCGGCGAGGTCGGCAAACCCGACCTGAACCGCACCGAGTTCCTGGCCTGGCTGGCGGGCCTGGAGATGGAGGTGAAGGCCACGCAGTTCGAGCAGCTGGTGGGCCAGACTGTCATCGTCAACGTGCCCTGCGGCCGGCTGGCGCTGGCGCCGAAGGCTGAGTGAAATCGCGCCGAAACCACCCCCTCGCCCGAATCGCCGAGAATCCCGCCCGCGCAGAATTTTTCATCCTCCTGGAGACTGTTCCATGACCATCAAGATCGGCATCAACGGCTTCGGCCGCATCGGACGCATGGTGTTCCGTGCCGCCATTGCGAATTTCAAGGACATCGAGGTCGTCGCGATCAACGATCTGCTCGAACCCGATTACCTGGCCTACATGCTGAAGTACGACTCGGTGCATGGCCGCTTCGAGGGCGAGGTTTCAGTGGACGGCAACACCCTGGTCGTCAATGGCAGGAAGATCCGCCTGACCGCCGTCAAGGACCCGTCCGAGCTGAAGTGGGCCGAGGTCGGGGCCGACATCGTCATCGAAGCCACGGGCATCTTCCTGGACAAGGCCGGCGGCGAGAAGCACCTGGCCGCGGGCGCCAAGAAGGTCATCTTCTCGGCCCCGTCCAAGGACGAGACGCCGATGTTCGTCTTCGGCGTGAACCACACCAAGTACGCCGGCGAAGCCATCATCTCCAACGCCTCCTGCACCACCAACTGCCTGGCACCGCTGGCCAAGGTGCTGAACGACAAGTGGGGCATCAAGCGCGGCCTGATGACCACCGTGCACGCCGCCACCGCCACGCAGAAGACCGTGGACGGCCCGAGCAACAAGGACTGGCGCGGCGGCCGCGGCATCCTGGAGAACATCATCCCCAGCAGCACCGGCGCCGCCAAGGCCGTCGGCAAGGTCATCCCCGAGCTGAACAAGAAGCTGACCGGCATGAGCTTCCGCGTGCCCACCAGCGACGTGTCGGTCGTCGACCTGACCGTCGAGCTGCTGAAGGACGCCAGCTACGAAGAGATCTGCGCCGAGTTCAAGGCCCAGAGCGAAGGCGCGCTGAAGGGCGTGCTGGGCTACACCGAGGACAAGGTCGTGGCGACCGACTTCCGCGGCGACCCGCGCACCTCCATCTTCGACGCCGACGCCGGTATCGCGCTGGACGGCACCTTCATCAAGCTCGTGTCCTGGTACGACAACGAGTGGGGCTACTCGAACAAGTGCCTGGAAATGGTGCGCGTCGTCAACGGCTGAGCCGTCGTTTGACACCGTCATGAAGGCCCCGCCCCGGCGGGGCCTTCTGCTTTCTTGCACGCCACATTTGTTTGCGAATGGCCGCCGGGGGCGCACCTAAACTGGCCGCCCCTGCACTGCATGAGTCTGCCGACATGAAGCCCTTGCGCCCGCTGCTGATCGCCACCCTGGCCGCGCTGGCTTGCCTGCCCGCCCTGGCGCAGTCGGCCGAGGTCGAAGCGCGGGTCATCGTGCGCTTCAAGCCCCAGGCCGACAGCGTGCGCGCCAAGGCCTTGGGCCTGCGGGCCACGCGCGGCGAGGCGCGCGAGATCGCGCAGACGCGTGCGACCGCCCTGGGCCTGCGCACCGGCCACCGGCTCGCGGCCGGCATCAGCCTGGACGAGCGCACCCATGTCGTCTTCGCCAAGGGCCTGACCGGCGCCCAGCTCGCCAGGCGGCTGGCGGCTGACGGCGAGGTCGAGCTGGTGGCGGTGGATCAGCGCCGCAAGCACGCCAGGCTGCCCAACGATCCCCTGTTCGGCGGCGCGGACGTGAACCCGGAGACCACCGTCGGCGGCATCCAGGCCCGCACGATCGACCAGTGGTATCTGAAGGCGCCCAGCAGCACGCCGGGCCAGGTCGTTTCCAGCATCAATGCGCCGGCGGCCTGGGATGTGACGACGGGCGCGACCACGGCCATCGTCGCCGTGCTCGACACCGGCGTGCGCATGGACCACCCCGACCTGGCCGGCCAGTTCGTCAGCGGCTACGACATGATCGGCTTCGGCAGCCCGGGCGCCACCTCCACGGCCATCGCCAACGACGGCGGCGGCGCCGATGCCGACCCCTCGGACCCCGGCGACTGGGTCACGCAGGCCGACATCAACGGCGGCACCCTGGGCAGCGGCTGCGACAGCAGCGACATCGGCAACAGCTCCTGGCACGGCACACGCGTGTCGGGCCTCATCGGGGCGCTGAGCAACAACGGCGTCGGCATGGCCGGCGTGGGCTGGGGCCTGAAGATCATGCCCGTGCGCGTGCTGGGCAAATGCGGCGGCTACGACAGCGACATCATCGCCGGCATGAAGTGGGCAGCCGGCGTCGCCGTGCCGGGCCTGCCGGCCAACGCCAGCAAGGCCAAGGTGCTCAACCTCAGCCTGGGGGGTAGCGGCAGCTGCGGCACCAGCGGCACCGGCGCGCTCTACCGCGACGCCATCACCCAGGTCAACGCGGCCGGCGCCACCATCGTCGTCGCGGCCGGCAACTCCGAGGGCCAGGCCGTGGGCCTGCCGGGCAACTGCCCCGGCGTCGTCACCGTGGCGGCACTGCGCCACGTGGGCACCAAGGTCGGCTTCTCCAGCCTGGGCACCGAGGTGACCATCGCCGCGCCGGGCGGCAACTGCATCAACGTCGGTGCCGGCCAGGCCTGCCTGTATCCGATGATCAGCACCACCAACTCCGGCACGACGACGCCGGTGGCCGCCGACGGCGCCTACACCGGCAGCGCGGCCTCGGTCGGCACCAGCTTCTCTGCGCCCGTCGTCAGCGGCATCGTGGGCCTGATGGCCTCGGTGCGGCCGGGTCTGACCTCGGCGGAGGCGACGGCCGCGTTGCGCAAGACGGCGCGAGCGTTCCCCACGACGGGGGGCGGCAGCTCGGCCGACCCCAATCCTCCGCAGTGCAAGGCGCCGAGCAGCACAGCCGTCCAGGACGAGTGCTACTGCACTGTCGATACCTGTGGCGCCGGCATGGTGGACGCTGCGGCGGCCGTCGCGGCAGCCAAGAAGCTCAACGACGCCACGGTCGCCGTCGCGCCTTCCGCGACCAGCCTGACGGCGACGCAGTCGGCCACGTTGACGGCATCGATTGCCGGGCTCGCCACCGGCAAGTCGGCGGTGTCCACGAACTGGACGCTGCTGGATGGCGGCACGGCGCTCTCGGCCTTCAGCAGTGGTGCTGCTACGGCGACGGTGTCGTTGGTGCCCAGCGCGGCAGGCAGCTTCACGGTGCAGGCCGATGTGACCGACAGCGACGGTTTCGTGCACAGCCAGACGGCAACCTTCACCGTCGCCGCTGCGCCCGCCACTGCGCCGGCGCCCTCCAGCGGCGGTGGTGGCGGCGGCGGTGCAGCCAGCGCGGCCTGGCTGGCCGCGCTGCTGCTGGCAGCCCTGGCGCTGCGGCGTTCAGCTGCTCGCGGCTGAGGCCGGCGCCGCTGACGTGGCGCTGCAGGCCTTGAATCCGGCGGCCAGGGCCGCGTCCTTGCTCGCCTTGAGCTTGCCCGCCAGCAGCCCGTCGGCCTGGGGCAGGACCAGGGTGTGGCGGGTCAGCGGCGCCTTCAGCGCCAGCACGCGCAGGCCCTTCAGGCCGCGCTTGTCCAGGGCCGCGATCTCTGCGTTCGCCTCGGCCTGGCTGGCATGCTTGCCCAGCACGAAGGCGGGCTGCTCGGCGGGCAGGCCGTCCAGCGGCTCGAAGGGCAGCCTGAGTTGCTTGTAGGTGGCTTCCTTGCGGGCGCGGAACTCGGGGTCGGCGAGCCTGATGGTCGCCACCACCCACACGCCCGGCTGCTCGCTGCTGCGCACCTGGGCCTCGGCGCCGAGGGTCTTCAGCGCGGCCTGGGCGGCCGCCAGCGCAGCGTCGCCCTCCAGCGGGCCGAGCTCCAGGCAGTTGCGCTGGGCCAGGGCCGCAGCGGCGCTGGCGGCCAGGGGCTGGATGCGCTCGGGATGCTGCTGGGCGGCCAGGCGCTGCGGTTCGCGCCCCCCCTCGGCGGGCAGTCCGGTGACGGTGTCCAGCCAGCCGCGCGACCAGGCGAAGAAGAGGGCGTTCAAGGCCAACAGCACGATCACGACGATGCGCATCACAGAGCGGTCTCCAGTCTGAGGCTCAGTTCGCCGCCGCTGCAGGGCGCGATGCCGGCGGCTGTTTCCAGCAGCAGCTCGCCCCGCGCCGACACGCCGCGGGCCACGCCGGCCTGCTCGCCGACGCGCACGCGCTGACCCGAAGCGAGGTCGCGGCGCGCGAACGCGGCCTGCCAGGGCGCGAAGCCCAGCGTCTCGAAATCGGCCAGCATGGCGCGCAACGCGGGGGCCAGGCGGTCCAGCGTGGCGGCGGCGGTGGCGGTCGGGTCCAGCGTCTGCAGGGCCGCATGGCCGCTGGCGAAGGCGCTGCGGTCGGCGCCGGCCGGCAGGGAATGCAGATTGATGCCGATGCCGATGACGACGCCGCGCTGCCCGGCCGGCAAGGGGGCCGTCTCGATGAGGATGCCGCCCAGCTTGGCACCGTCCAGGAAGAGGTCGTTGGGCCACTTCAGCCTGATGCGCTCGCCCGACGGGTCGAGCACGTCGGCCACCGTGCAGCCGACGGCCAGCGACAGGCCCGACAGGTCCAGCTCGGCCGGCAGCGGCAGGGCGACGGAAAAGGTCAGCGCCCCCTCCCCGCCGGCAGCGTCACTCTGCCAGGCCCGGCCCAGTCGGCCGCGTCCTGCCGTCTGGCGCGAGGCCGAGACCAGCAGCGGCCCGCCGCCGTCGCGCAGATGGGCCAGCGCCTCGGTGTTGGTCGAGCCGCACTCCGCGAGATGGCGCCGCTCCATGGCGTCAGCGCCCCGAACGTCGAGTCTTGGGCGCCAGCATCGTGCCGCGGCAGGTGGCGGCGCCGCACCAGCAGGCGAACTGCTTCTTGACCTTGGCCGTGTGGCGCTCGTCCAGCACCAGGCCGTAGTCGTAGAACAGCTCCTCGCCGGGTTCGATGTCGCGCAGGGCCTGGATGAAGACGCGTCCGTCCACCTCGTCGGCTTCGCAGTTGGGCTCGCAGGCGTGGTTGATCCAGCGCGCGTCGTTGCCGCCATGCAGCGCATCGATGACCTGGCCGCCGTCGATGTGGAAGTAGAAGGTGTGGTTGGGCTGTTCGGGATCGTGCGGGTGGCGCCGCACGGCCTCCTCCCAGCCGATGCGCTCGCCGGTGTACTCGATGATGCGCGTGCCCGCGGCGATGGGCGCCGTGGCATAGACGCCCCGGCCGTGCACGCCGGAATCACGGACTTCGATCTTGCGGCGGGGGGTTTTGGTGGGCATCAAACGCTGTGGTACGGTGATTTCATGGGTGCGCGCGTGCGTGGGCATGCGCGCGAGGCCCGGATTGTAGGCAGGGCATCGGGTTGGCCTGCCGAGGGAAGTCGAAGAGAAACCGAGAGATGAGCAAGACACTGATCATTGCGGAGAAGCCCTCCGTCGCGCAGGACATCGTCCGCGCGCTGACCCCCGTGGCGGGCAAGTTCGACAAGCACGACGACCACTTCGAGAACGACGCTTACGTCGTCAGCTCGGCCGTGGGCCATCTGGTGGAGATCGCGGCGCCGGAGGAGTTCGACGTCAAGCGCGGCAAGTGGAGCTTCGCCAACCTGCCGGTGATCCCGCCGCACTTCGATCTCAACCCCATCGACAAGAACAAGGGCCGGCTCAACGCGCTCTCCAAGCTGATCCGCCGCAAGGACGTGACGGCGCTGATCAACGCCTGCGACGCGGGCCGCGAGGGCGAGCTGATCTTCCGCCTCATCGAGCAGTACGCCCAGCCCGCCAAGGGCAAGCTCAACAAGCCCATCCAGCGCCTGTGGCTGCAGTCCATGACGCCGGCGGCCATCCGCGAAGGCTTCGAGAAGCTGCGCAGCGATGCCCAGATGCTGCCGCTGGCCGATGCCGCGCGCTGCCGCTCCGAGGCCGACTGGCTGGTGGGCATCAACGGCACGCGGGCGATGACGGCCTTCAACTCGCGCGACGGCGGCTTCTTCCTGACCACGGTGGGGCGCGTGCAGACGCCGACGCTGTCGGTCGTCGTGGAGCGTGAAGAGAAGATCCGCAAGCACGTCGCCCGCGACTACTGGGAGCTGCGCGCCAACTTCGACGCGCAGGCCGGCCAGTACGAAGGCAAGTGGTTCGACCCCGCCTGGAAGAAGAACGACGACGCGGAACGCCGCGCCGATCGCCTGTGGACGCAGGCAGAGGCCGACGAGATTGCCAAGGCCGTGCTGGGCAAGCCGGCCACGGTGACGGAAGAGAGCAAGCCCAGCACCACCAGCTGCGGCGGCCTCTACGACCTGACCACGCTGCAGCGCGAGGCCAATTCGCGCTTCGGCTTCTCGGCCAAGACGACGCTGTCCATCGCCCAGGCGCTGTACGAGAAGCACAAGGTGCTGACCTACCCGCGGACGGACTCGCGCTTCCTGCCCGAGGACTACCTGGCCGTGGCCAAGGACACGGCCAAGATGCTGGCCACCGAAGACCTGCCCGGCCCGCTGGCCGCGCTGAGTCAGCACGCCGCCAAGTCGCTGAAGGAGGGCTACATCAAGCCCACCAAGAAGGTGTTCGACAACGCCAAGGTGTCGGACCACTTCGCCATCATCCCCACGCTGCAGGCGCCCAAGAGCCTGACCGAGGTGGAGGCCAAGCTCTACGACATGGTCGTCAAGCGCTTCCTGGCGGTGTTCTTCCCGCCGGCCGAGTTCCTGGTCACGACGCGCATCTCCAAGGTGCTGGACAAGCATCACTTCCAGACCAACGGCAAGGTGCTGGTGAAGCCGGGCTGGCTGGCCGTCTACGGCAAGGACGTGGACGATGAGGACGCCAACCTGGTGCCGGTGCAGCCCAATGAGGTGGTGCGCACCGAGAGCGTGGACGTGAAGGCCCTGCAGACCAAGCCGCCGGCCCGCTACACCGAAGCCACGCTGCTGAGCGCCATGGAAGGCGCCGGCAAGCTCATCGACGACGACGAGCTGCGCGAGGCCATGGCCGAGAAGGGCCTGGGCACGCCGGCCACGCGCGCGGCCACCATCGAAGGGCTGATCAGCGAGAAATACATGCTGCGCGAGGGCCGCGAGCTGATCCCGACGGCCAAGGCCTTCCAGCTGATGACGCTGCTGCGCGGCCTGGACGTGGAAGACCTGACCCGCCCCGAGCTGACCGGCGACTGGGAGTTCAAGCTCGCCGAGATGGAGAAGGGGCGCCTCAAGCGCGAGGTCTTCATGGCCGAGATCGCGGCCATGACCGAGAAGATGGTCGCCAAGGCCAAGGGCTATGACCGCGACACCATCCCCGGCGACTACGCGACGCTGAAGACGCCCTGCCCGAAGTGCGGCGGCATCGTGAAGGAGAACTACCGCCGCTTCACCTGCAACGGCAAGAGCGGCACGGGCGACGACGCCTGCGGCTTCTCCATCGGCAAGATCCCGGGCGGCCGCAGCTTCGAGCTGGCCGAGGTGGAGCAGTTCCTGGCGAACAAGAAGATCGGCCCGCTGGAAGGCTTCCGCTCCAAGGCCGGCTGGCCGTTCACGGCGGAACTCGCGCTGGTCTATGACGACGAGATCGCCAACTGGAAGCTGGAGTTCGACTTCGGCGAGGACGCCAAGAAGGCCGAGAACGACGGCGAGCCGGTGGATTTCAGCGGCCAGCAGAGCCTGGGCGCCTGTCCCAAGTGCCAGGGCCACGTCTACGAGCATGGCGCCAACTATGTCTGCGAGCACTCGGTCGGTGCCCACGTCACCTGCGACTTCAAGACCGGCAAGGTCATCCTGACCCAGCCCATCGAGCCGGCCCAGGCTGCGAAGCTGCTGGCCGAAGGCAAGACCGACCTGCTGGAGAACTTCGTCTCCAACAAGACGCGCCGCAAGTTCAAGGCCTTCCTGGCTTACGACAAGAAGGAAGGCAAGGTCGTCTTCGAGTTCGAGCCCAGGGCCGGAAAACCCGCCGGCAAGGCCCCGCCGGCCAGGAAGGCCGCCGCGAAAAAGGCAGCGGCCAAGGGCTGATCCGGTGCTCTGGACTTATGCTCGTTGCCTGGACCTGAGCAGGCCTAACGGGGAGAGCAGGGGATGGCGTTGACACCGATCAGCATCGGCATCCAGACGCGCCTGACGGCCGGCATCGCGCTGGTCGCGAGCCTGCTGGTGCTGGCCGTCGGCTGGTACTGGACGACGCACGAGGAGGCCGAGCTGATGGCCGGCCTGCGCCAGCGCGAGGCGCGCATGGCCGGCCTCATCGAGCGCGGCTTCGCCGGGCCGATCTGGAACCTCGACCACGTCGCCATCGAGAACCTGCTCGACGCCGTCATGGCCGACCCCGAAGTGCATGCCATCGAGCTCAAGGGCCTGGGCCTGCGCGGCGGCCAGGCGCGGCGCGAGCGCAGTACGCAGACTGACGGGCCCGCCAGCGGTGCGCTGCGGCGCGAGTTCGCCGTCACCTACCAGCCGGCGGCTGATGCGGACGGCACGCAGGTCGCCTCGGCTGTCCTCGTCTTCACGCGCGACCTCGTCGACGAGCAGATCCGCCGCACGCGGGTGTTCGTCGTCCAGTTGCTGGCGGTCGTCGTCGCCGGCATCGTCATCGCCAGCTCGCTGCTGGTGCATTTCCTCGTGCGCCGGCCCGTGCTGAGGCTGGGCGCGCTGGCCCAGCGCGTGGCCAAGGGCGACCTGGGCGCCCAGGAGACCGTCGAGCGCGGCGACGAGGTCGGCGAGCTGACGATGCGCTTCAACGCCATGAGCCTGAAGCTGCGCAGCGCGGCCGACCAGGTGCAGCTCAGCTCCGAGGGCCTGCGCGCCAGCGAGGCGCGCTACCGCAGCCTGTTCGAGAACGCGACGGAAGGCATCTTCCAGGCCGACGACCGAGGCAAGGTGCTGAGCATGAACCGCGCCTTCACGCAGATGCTGGGGCTGGGCACGCAAAACCCGGTTGGCCGGCGTCTGCGCGAGCTGACCGGTATCGCCCGCGCCGAACTGCACCGCGTGGCCACCGTCATGAACGAGCAGGGCAAGATCCAGCAGGCCCAGCTGCTGCTGCGTGGCGCGGGGGGGCGCCCGCTGTGGGTGGAGCTGAATGCGCACTGGGTGGAAGGCGAGGGTGGCCAGCGCCGCATCGAGGGCATGGTCAGTGACATCTCGCTGCGCCGCCAGGCCGAGGCCGAGCTGACCCGCCACCGCGACCACCTCGAAGAGCTCGTCACCGAACGCACCGCCGAGCTCAGCGAAGCCAAGCTGCGCGCCGAAGCCGCCAATCAGGCCAAGGGCCGCTTCCTGGCCACCATGAGCCACGAGTTCCGCACGCCGCTGAACGCCATCCTCGGCTTCACGCAGCTCATGCAGATGGACACGGCCATCCCGCCCGGCCAGCAGGCCAAGCTGCAGCTGATGCGCGATTCGGGCCTGCATCTGCTGGAACTCATCAACGACGTGCTCGACATGGCCAGCATCGAGGCCGGCAAGGTCAGCCTCAAGCCCACGGCGGTGGACCTGCGCGCCCTGCTCGACATGGCCAGCGACAGCGTGCGCCTGCGGGCCGAGCAGAAGGGCCTGGCCTTCGTGCTGGACATCGATGCGCGCCTGCCCCACCTCGTCATGGTGGACGGCCAGCGCCTGCGCCAGGTGCTGCTCAACCTGCTGTCCAACGCGGTCAAGTTCACCGACAGCGGCATGGTGCAGCTGTCGGCCCGCGTCGTCGAGCAGCACGGTGCGCATGTGCGCCTGCGCCTGGAGGTGGCCGACACCGGCATCGGCATGACGCCGGCCCAGCAGGCGCGCCTGTTCCAGGCCTTCGAGCAGGTGTCGGACGCCTCGCGCCACCTCGGCGGCACGGGCCTCGGGCTGTCCATCAGCCAGCAGCTCGTGCGGCTGATGGGCAGCCAGATCCTGGCGCAGAGCACGGCGGGGCAGGGCAGCAGCTTCGTCTTTGAACTTCGCGTTGCTGTGGCGTAGATGACCTGGGCGATCGCAGCGAAGCTGCTGGCGATCCTGGTCGCCGTGGCGATCGGCTGGGCCGTCGGCCGCATGCGCTGGCTGGGCGGCGGCGCGGCCGGCAGCGACAGCGATCCGGCTCGTGTGCTGGCCAACGCGGCCTTCTACATCTTCGTGCCGGCGCTGCTGTTCCGCACCACGGCGCGGCTGGACACGGCCACGCTGCCCTGGGCCTTCCTGCTGGCCTTCTTCGTGCCGGCGCTGCTGCTGATCGCGGGGCTCTACGGGCTGCACCGCTGGCGCCGCCAACCGGGCGAGAACGTCGTCGCGCCCAGCGTGCGGGCCATCACGGCCGGCTTCGGCAACACGCTGCAGGTGGGCCTGCCGGTCGCGGCCGGCGTGTTCGGCGAGAAGGGCCTGGCCATCCACATCGCGGTGGTGAGCCTGCATGCGCTGTCCATCCTCACGCTGCTGACGGCCATCGTCGAGCTGGACCTGGCGCGCGAGCGCAGCAGCGGCAACCTGGCCGGCACGCTGCTGCAGACGGTGCGCAACACCGTCATCCACCCCGTCGTGCTGCCGGTGCTGGCGGGCCTGGCCTGGAATGCGACGGGGCTGGCCCTGCCCGCCGTGGCCGACGAGGCGTTGCAGAGCCTGGGCACGGCCGTCGTGCCGCTGTGCCTGACGCTGATCGGCATGTCGCTGGCCTATTACGGCTGGCCGCGCACCTGGCATGGCCTGGCCGGGCTCATTGCAGCCAAGCTGCTGCTGATGCCGGCCGTGGTGCTCGCCGTGGGCCACTGGCTGCTGGGCCTGAACGGCATGCCGCTGGCCGTCATCGTCATGATCGCGGCCCTGCCCACCGGCTCCAACGCGCTGATCTTCGCGCAGCGCTACCGCGCGCTGGAGGCCGAGGTCACGGCGGCCACCGTCATTTCCACCATCTTCTACGTCGCCACGGCGCCGCTGTGGCTGGCGCTGCTGGCCTGGCTTTCCCCATGGTGACTCCCGGCACTTGGCCCGGGCGCGCCGGCATCGCCCAATCACCGCATTGATTCCGAGGACTCCTGCCCCCATGAACGCACCCGCTCCCCGCCGCCTCATCGCGCTGCTGGCCCTGGCCGGCGCCCTCTCGCTGCCCGCCTGGAGCGCCCCCGCCGCGCCTGCCGTCAGCACCGAGGCCGGCCGGCTGGCCGTGCGCCACGAGAAGTTCACGCTGGCCAACGGCTTCGAGGTCATCCTCGTCGAAGACCACCGCCTGCCGCTGGTGGCCTTCAACCTCTGGGTGCATGCCGGCCCGCGCAACGAGGCCAAGGGGCAGACGGGCTTCGCCCACCTCTTCGAGCACCTGATGTTCGCCGGCAGCCGGCATGTGCCGCGCGGCGAGTTCGACAAATTCGTCGATGCCGCCGGCGGCACCGACAGCAACGGCTCCACCAACTTCGACCGTACCAACTACTTCTTCACGCTTCCGTCCAACCAGTTGGCCATGGGCCTGTGGCTGAAGGCCGACATGCTGGGCTGGATGATCGACGAGGTCGACTCCGTGGCCCTCGCCAACCAGCAGGACGTCGTGCGCAACGAGCGCCGCCAGAGCTTCGAGAACCGGCCCTACGGCATCGTCGAGGAGGCGATGTACCAGGCGCTGTACCCCGAGGGCCACCCCTATCGCGCGGCCGTCATCGGCTCGCATGCCGACATCCAGAGCATCAAGCTGGCCGACGTGAAGGCCTTCGCGCGCACCTACTACCGGCCCAACAACGCCACGCTCGTGCTGGCCGGCGACTTCGACCCCAGGCGGGCCAAGGCTCTGGTGCAGAAGTACTTCGGCACCTTGAAGGCCGGCGCCAAGGTGCCCGAGGTCCGTGTGGCCATGCCCGAGATCACGAAGGAGCGCCGCCTCGTCGTTACCGACCGCATCGAGCTGAGCCGCCTCAACCTGGCCTGGCACACGCCTTCCATGTTCGCGGCCGGCGACGCCGAGCTGGACGTGGCCGCCCATGTGCTGGGCGGCGGCAAGGCCAGCCGGCTCTACGGCCTGCTGGTGCGCGACCGGCAGCTCGCGCAGAGCGTTCAGGTGGCGCAGGACTCGCAGTCGCTGAGTTCGCTGTTCAACATCGAGATCGTGGCCCGGCCGGGCGCCTCGCTGGACGAGATCGAGCAACTCGTCGATGCCGAGATCACCCGGCTGGCGACGACGCCCCCCACGGACGCCGAGCTGGCCCAGGCCCGCGCCACCATCCAGACCCAACTGCTGCAGCGCATGGAGAAGGTCACGTCGCTGGCCGACCTCGTCAACCACTACAACCAGATGGCGGGCGACCCCGGCTTTGTCGGCCAGGACCTGGCGCGTTACGCCGCCACGACGCCGGCCGCCGTCAGCGCCACCGTCGCGCGCTGGATGCAGAAGGACCGCCGCGTCGTCGTGCAGGCGCTGCCCGGCGAGCAGGTGCTGCCGGCCGAGGTGCCCACGCCCCCGGCACCCACCCGTGTCGCCAAGGGCGAGCGCGAATCGCTGAACGCCGCCGAGACCTGGCGCAGCAAGCCGCCCGCCGCCGCCAAGGCCAAGCCGCTGACGCTGCCCGCCGCGCAGAGCTTCACGCTCGCCAACGGCCTGACCGTCATCCATTCGCCCAAGCCCGGCCTGCCGCTGGTCAGCGCCAGCCTGGTGCTGCGCGCCGGCCAGGCCGCCAACCCCGCCGACCGCGCCGGCCTGGCCAGCTTCGTCGCGGCCATGCTGCCAGAGGGCACGGCCACGCGCAGCGCGCAGCAGGTGGCCGAGAGCCTTGCCGGCCTCGGCGCGACGCTGCAGGCCCACGCCGGTGCCGAGGAGGCCCGCGTGGACTTTTCGAGCCTGAAGTCCGGCGCCCGTGAGGGCCTGGCGCTGATGGCCGACGTGGTGCAGCACCCTGCCTTCGCCGCTCCCGAGGTGGAGCGCAAGCGCGCCCAGCTGCTGGCCGCGCTGGCCCAGATGCGCGAGCAGGCCGACCAGCTGGCCGTCAACGTCGGTGCCCGCGTGCTCTACGGCGAAGGTCATCCGCTGGCCGCGGGCCCGCTCGGCGACGAGGCCAGCCTGAAGGCCATCGACGCGGCCGCGCTGCACGGCTTCTGGCAGGCGCGCTACCGCCCTGAGCGCGCGGCCCTCGTCGTGGCCGGCGACCTGACGGAGGCCGAGCTGCGCGCCCTTGTCGAGCCGCTGTTCGGCGCCTGGCAGCCCGCCGGCGCCGCAGCGCCCGAGGCGCCGCTGCCGCCGGCCCGGCCCGTCGCTGCGCGCACCGTGCTGGTCGACAAGCCGGGCGCGCCGCAGACGGCGCTGGCCGTCGTCGCGCCCGGCCCCGTGGCCGGCCGGCCCGATGCGGCCTCGGTCAAGGTCATGAACGCGGGCCTGGGCGGCCTCTTCACGTCGCGCATCAACAACCAGCTGCGCGAGGTCAAGGGCTACACCTACGGCATCTTCTCGGGCTACAGCATGGGCCGCAGCAGCGGCCAGTTCAGCATCCGCGGGAGCGTGCGTACCGACGTGACGGGTGCGGCCCTGGTCGACATGTGGAAGGAGATCGAGGGCATGCGCGCCAGGCCCATGGGCGCCGCCGAACTGCAGCGCGTGCGCAACGCCCAGCTGCTGTCTCTGCCCGGCCTGTTCGACACCAACGTCGCCATCGTGAGCGGCTATGCCGGCAACTGGGCCGCGGGCCAGCCATTGAGCGTCATCACCGACCTGCCGCGGCAGTACGGTGCCGTCACGGCCGCCAGCGCGCTGGCGGCCGCCCGCGAGCATCTGGACCCGTCCCGGCTCATCGTCGTGGCCGTGGGCGACAAGGCCAAGGTGCTGCCCCAGCTGGAGGCCGTGGCCCGCAAGCCCGAACTGCGCGACGCGGACGGCAAGCCCCAGCCCTGATTGCGTGCCGGTCGCGCCGGTGCGAGCATGCCCGCTGGCCCCTGCCGGGCCAGGAGGTTGCATGAACCCGCACCACGCTTCCGTCACCCGCCTGCTGCAGGCGCTCGCCGCCGTCGGCCTTGTCGCCCTGGGCGGCAGCGCCGACCCCGCCGCCGCCTTCGACCCGCTGCTGAGCGGCCCCGGCGGCGTCTGCACCCCGGCGGTGGCCGGCCGGCCCGTGCTGCTGCAGGCCCTGCTGGCCGCCGCCGCCACCCAGCCCAGGACCGAGACGGCTCCCTTCCAGCCCGCGCCGATGAAGGCTGCCCCGGGCGCCGTGCCGGTCTACAAGGACCTGGGCCGCATGAGCTTCAAGCTCGACCACGCGAGCCCGAAGGTGCAAGCCTATTTCGACCAGGGCCTGCGCCTGTCCTTCGCGTTCAATCACGCCGAGGCCCAGCGCGCTTTCCAGGCCGCGCAGAAGCTCGACCCCGGCTGCGCGCTGTGCTTCTGGGGCGAGGCGCTGATCCTCGGCCCCAACATCAACGTGCCGATGGCGCCGGAGGCCAACGCGCCCGCCTGGGCCGCGCTGCAGCGCGCCGTGGTCTTGAAGGACAAGCTGCCCGTCCGCGAGCGCGTGCTCATCGAGGCCCTGCAGGCCCGCTACCAGGCCGAGCCGCCGGCCGACCGCGCGCCGCTGGACGCCGCCTACGCCGACGCGATGAAGCGCGCCGCCGCCCAGTTCCCCGGCGAGGACCTGATGCAGACGTTGCATGCCGAGGCCGCGATGGACACCCAGCCCTGGGACTACTGGGAGGCTGCCGGCGCCAGACCCAAGGGCCGCACGGCCGACATCCTGGCCGCGCTGGAGACCGTGCTCAAGCGCAACCCCAACCACCCTGGCGCCATCCACCTCTACATCCACGCCGTCGAGGCCTCCACGACGCCCGATCGCGCTCTGGCCCCCGCGCGCCGCCTGGCCGCGCAGATGCCCGGCGCCGGCCACATCGTGCACATGCCGGCCCACATCTACTTCCGCGTGGGCCTGTACCGCGAGTCGCTGGAGGCCAACCGCCTGGCTATTGCCGTCGACGAGGCCTACTTCAAGCGCTCGCCGTCCGACCCCACCTACCGCTCGGCCTACTACCCCCACAACATCCACTTCCTGATGGTGTCGGCGCAGATGGGCGGGGCCGGCAGGACGGCCATCGAGGCCGCGGCCAAGCTCGACGCGGCCCTGCCCGACGAGGTCGTCCGCGCCTTCGCCGTCATGCAGCCCGTCAAGGCCGCGCCCTACACGACGCATGCGCAGTTCAGCCCGCCCGAGGTTATCCTCAAGCTGCCCGCGCCGGCCGACGAGTTCGTGCTGGTCAAGGTCTTCTACCACTACGCCCGCGCGCTGGCCCAGGCCGAGCGCCGCGACTTGGCCGCCGCCCGGCAGGAGATCGCCGCCATCGAGGCGCTGGAGAAGGCCGCCGACTTCAAGCCCTTCGACGCCTGGGGCGTGCCGGCCCAGGCCATCACGCAGACGGCCCGCCTCGTTGCCGCGGCACGGCTGGCCGATGCCCAGGGCGACCTCGCCGGCGCCGCTGCGGCGCTGGAGCAGGCCGTCGTCGTCGAGGAGGGCCTGGCCTACACCGAGCCCGCCTACTGGTACTACCCGGTACGCCAATCCCTGGGCGCCGTGCGCCTGCGCCAGGGGCGGTTGGACGAGGCCGAGAAGGCGTTGCGCGACTCGCTCGTGCGCGTGCGCAACAACGGCTGGGCGCTGGCCGGGCTGGCCGAGGTCTACCGCAAGCGCGGCGACACGGCGGCCGAGAAGAGCGCTCGCCAGGCATTGAGCAAGGCTTGGTTCGGCGCGGAGGGCGGGCCCGACCTTACGAAGCTCTAGGTCGCAGACCGTTTGGGACAATGGCGGCATGAGCCTGACCGCCTACATGGACGACCTCGGCCGCGCCGCCCGCGCCGCCGCCACGCAGATGGCCGCCGCCTCCACGGCCGCCAAGAACACCGCGCTGCTGGCCCTGGCCCGCCGACTGCGCGAAGCCGGCCCGGCGCTGGCCGACGCCAATGCGCGCGACCTGGCCGGCGCCGCCGAGCTGAGCGGCCCGCTGCGCGATCGCCTGAAGCTCGACGCCAGGACACTGGCCACCGTTTCCGAGGGCTGCGAGCAGATCGCCGCCATGCCCGACCCCATCGGCGAGATCACGGGCGTGAAGCGCCGCCCCAGTGGCATCAGCGTGGGCCAGATGCGCGTGCCGCTGGGCGTGTTCGGCATGATCTACGAGAGCCGCCCCAACGTGACCATCGAGGCCGCGTCGCTGGCCATCAAGAGCGGCAACGCCTGCATCCTGCGCGGCGGCTCCGAGGCCATCCATTCGAATCTGGCGCTGGCCGAGCTGGTCGCCGCGTCGCTGGAAGAAGCCGGCCTGCCGCGCGCGGCCGTGCAGCTCGTCAACACGACCGACCGTGCGGCCGTGGGCCTGCTGATCTCGTCGCCGCAGTGGGTGGACGTCATCATCCCGCGCGGCGGCAAGGGGCTGATCGAACGCATCTCGGCCGAGGCCAAGGTGCCCGTCATCAAGCACCTGGACGGCAACTGCCACAGCTACGTGGACGAGGTGGTGGACCTGGATCTGGCCGTGAAGGTGGTGGACAACGCCAAGACGCAGAAGTACAGCCCCTGCAACGCGACCGAGTCGCTGCTGGTGCATGCCGCCCAGGCGCCGGCCTTTCTGCCGCGCATCGCGGCCGTCTTCAAGGCCAAGGGCGTGGAGATGCGCGGCTGCCTGCGCACGCTGGCGCTGGTGCCGGGCGCGGTGGCGGCTGCCGAGGAGGATTGGTCGACCGAGTACCTGGCGCCCATCATCAGCATCAAGGTTGTGGACTCGCTGGACGAGGCGATCTCGCACATCAACCGCTATGGGTCGCATCACACGGATGCGATCCTGACGGCGAATCATGTGTCGGCGATGCGCTTCCTGCGGGAGGTGGATTCGGCGAGCGTGATGGTCAATGCCAGCACGCGGTTTGCGGATGGGTTCGAGTACGGGCTGGGGGCCGAGATCGGCATTTCCACCGACAAGTTCCATGCGCGCGGGCCGGTGGGGCTGGAGGGGCTGACGTCGATGAAGTGGGTGGTGTTGGGGCAGGGTGAGGTGAGGGGCTGAGCCCTGACCGACTGAAGCCTTGGCTTTTCAGCTCAGTAGGTTGGGGTGAATGCAATGAACCCCAACGAATCCCGCATCGCAACGCGCAGGCGCCTGCCAGTCCCCCGCCCACCGCATGTTTGCTCATCCGGCGGCGGGCCTCTGCGTGAGGCCCAGCCGGGCTCAGCCCCGGCGGGCGACCTTCTTGTTGAGCGCCCAGAAAGAAGGCAAAAAGTCGCCCCTGCTCCGTCGCCCTCCGCTTCGCTGCGGGTCCCCTGCGCTTCTCGGGCGCCGAGGCCCGCGCGGAACTCGCGCCGCTACGCTCTGCTCAAACAGCCGCGCGGAGTCAGTTGACGAAGCGCGCTGCGCGCGCGCCTCGACGCCCTGCGATGCTCGGCTCCTCCAAAGGGGTCAGCGGGAACAGCCGAACTGCCGAACAGCCAACAGATGCGTCAGCGCAGCCCCGTTACCTGTGCTTCCTTCGGTGCGCTGATCAGGTACTCGGCGGTGAAGCGCTGGCTTTGGCTCGCGGCCAGCGGCTGCTCCCAGAGGATGAGCCCCGGCTGCTTGCGCCAGGCCTGTGTCGTCGGCGCGGGGCTGAACTGGGTCTGGACCTTGATGTCCTCGTGCTGGGACACCGGCGCGGCCTCAAGGAGTTGCAGCGTCAGCGAGCCGGTCGTGTGGCGGTTCTCCACCACCCAGGCACGTGAGTACTTGTGCTCGGCCCGCGTGCCGATGAAGCCGGTGTTGCCGGCGTTGCGCTGCTCGGGCTCGACCTGCACGCGCACCGCGTCGTCGCGGCCGAAGGGCAGTTCCAGCCTTTCCTCGCTGCCGGCCACGTTGAGCATGCTGCTGCCCACCAGCGCGCCGTCGCGCAGCAGTTGCATCGTGCCGCGCGGCCAGGAGCCGGCGGGGCGGGCCACGTCAGCCACGAGGTAGGCCGCGGCCTCGCTCTGCGGCTGTACGCGGGCGATGACCTTGGCCTGCAGCTTCTCGCTGCCCAGCGCCAGGCTGGCGCGCTGAGTGCTGCTGTCGATGGTGACGCGCAGCGGCAGCACGAACTCGGTGGCGTAGGCGCTCTGGAACACGCTCAGGTCGAAGCGGTCCAGCTCGGGCTCCGCCATGCGCGAGCCCGTGACGGCCACGCTCTGCGCCAGCATCGCAGGCGCAGCCGGCGCGGGCGCGTACAAGACGCGCCCTTCGGCCTGCGGCTGGGGGCGCTGCAGGTCCAGCCGCCACGGCGGCGGCTGGCCAACGCCGACACGCGGCGTCACCTGGGCCGTGGACAGGCGCAGCTTCACGTTCTTCCAGTCCTCGCCGCTCTGCTGTGACACCTGGGCCAGTCGCTCCAGGGCCAGTGCGCCGCTGGCGGTGTCCAGCAGCGCGCGGTAGCTCGGCGCCCAGCCGGCCTGCGTGACGCGGTAGCTGAGTTTCAGCTCGGCCTCGCGCGCCGTGGACAGCCGCAGGCGCAGGCTGCGCCATTGCGGGTTGGCCTGGGTCAGCCGCTCGCGTTCGCCTTGCAGCGGCGCGAGCTGCTTGTCCAGCTCTTCCAGCTGGCGCTTGAGCTGGGCCTGGCGCAGCAGCGCGTCCTGGGCGGTCTTGCGGATGCTGTCGGCCGTGGCGGCGATGCCGGTGGCCGGCGTGCTGCGCGCCTCGCCCGAGCCCAGCGCCTTGAGATAACCCAGGCTGGTGTCGAGCGCGCTCGACTCGGCCGTCAGCCCGTCGCGCTGCACTTCCAGCTTGCGGATGCTGTCGTCCAGCGGGCCGTGGGCGCACTCGGGGGTGCGCTCGCGCGACAGGGTTTCCAGCTGCACGGGGCCGAGGTTGACGCCTTCCGGCGCGGCGATCTGCAGCGAGTCGGGGTCGAAGCGGGCGCTCAGGCAGTTCAGCACCAGCTCGCGCGCGCCGGCCGCCACCGTGGCCAGCCGAGTGACCTGCGCGCCACCGGGGTAGACGAGCACCTCGTCGATGCGGGACTGCGCCATGGCAGCGACGGGCAGGGCGGCGAGGGCAAGCAAGGCTCGGTTCAAGACGTTTCTCCCTAGGCGCGCAGAGGGCAGGCGCGGGCCGCAAAGGTAGCATCCCGCCCATGATCGACAACCGCAAGGCGCTGGTGCTTTTTTCCGGCGGCCAGGACTCCACCACCTGTCTGGCCTGGGCGCTGGATCGTTACGCCGAGGTCGAGACGCTGGCCTTCGACTACGGCCAGCGCCACCGCGTGGAGCTGGACTGCCGCAATACCGTGCGCGCAAAGATCGCCGCGCAGTTCCCGGGCTGGGCCGGCAAGCTGGGCGCCGACCACCTGCTGGACCTCTCTCTGCTGGGCCAGATCAGCGACACGGCCCTCACCAGCGAGCGCGCTATCGAGCTGCAGGCGGGGGGGCTGCCCAACACCTTTGTGCCCGGCCGCAACCTGCTGTTCCTGACCTTTGCCGCGACGCTGGCCTACCGGCGCGGCGCGAGCGTGCTGGTGGGCGGCATGTGCGAGACCGATTTCTCCGGCTACCCGGATTGCCGCGACAACACGCTGAAGGTGCTGCAGGTGGCGCTCAGCCTGGGGCTGGATGCGCCGATGACGCTGGAGACGCCGCTGATGTTCATCGACAAGGCCGCCACCTGGCGGCTGGCCGAAGGCCTGGGCGGCGAAGCCCTGGTGAGGCTGATCGTCGAGGACACCCACACCTGCTACCTCGGCGAGCGCGGCCAGCTGCACGACTGGGGGCATGGCTGCGGCCACTGCCCGGCCTGCGAGCTGCGGGCACGCGGCTTCTCGCAGTACAAGGCCGGCGCATGACGGCGTGGCAGTGGGTGGGCGTCGCGGCGGCGGCGCTGCTGTTCTTCTGGGGCGTGGGCGCCTACAACCGCTTGATGGCGCTGCGCAATGCCATCGGCGAGGCCTATGTGCAGCTGGACGCCCACTTGAAGGACCGCAGCGAGGTCTGCGACAAGCTGCTGGCCGCCGTGGCGCCACGGCTGGCGAGCGAGCAGGCCACCTTCGACGCGCTGGCCAGCGCGCAGGCCGAGTCGCAGGCGGCTACCCTGGCCTCGCGCGGCAAGCCCTGGGCGCCCGATCCGGTCGGCAGCCTGGCCGTGGCCAGCGCCCTGCACGCGGCAGCGTTGACGCGCCTGCTGTCGCTGCTGGACCACCAGGCCGAGCTGCGCAGCGAGGCGGAGATCGACGGGCTGGTCAGCGAGCTCAAGCTCATCGAGCGCCAGCGCGCCTTCGCCCGCCAGGTCTTCAACCAGGCGGTGGGGCAGTACAACGAGGCGCTGAACCAGTTCCCGACGCGGGTGCTGGCGAATCTCTACGGTTTCAAGGAAGCGCGCTCGCTGTGAGTGCCATCAGCTGACCGCAATCGCCCCCGAGGCGCACATCTCCTTGAACAGCGCGGCCATCGCGCCGCCGCTCATGGCGTAGGGGTCGAGCTTGCCGGCCTCGGAGTACTTCAGCACCAGGGCCGGGTTGAGGCGGTGCAGATTGACCTGGCCCATGGTCCAGCCGGGGAAGGCGCGCTCGGTGATCTCCTCGTAGCCCAGCAGGATGAGGTCGCGGTGGCGGGCGTCCTGCACGATGTGCTTGTAGCGGGCGTTGATTGCATCGCGGCCGCCTTCGAGCACCTGCACGAACACACCGTCCGTGAAGCACAGCAGGCCGGTGATGCCCTCGGCCGGGTTGTGCTCCCGCGAGGTCTTGAGGATGGCAGCGAGGTCGGCGTCGGCCGGCGTCGCGGTGGCGCGGCTGGCGTACATCAGGCGGACGAGCATGGTTCAGCCCCTGGCAATCAGTGAAAGGAATTCGCGCCGCAGGTTGGCGTCCTTCAGGAAGGCGCCGCGCATGACGCTGTTGGTCATCTTGGACTCGCTGTCCTTCACGCCGCGCCAGTGCATGCAGAAGTGGTCGGCCTCCATGACCAGGGCCAGGCCGTCGGGCTGCACGCGTTCTTGCAACTCGTTGGCCAGCATGGTGACGGCCTCTTCCTGGATCTGCGGGCGGCTCATGACCCAGTCGGTCAGGCGCACGTACTTGGACAGACCAATGAGGTTGGAGTGTTCATTGGGCAGCAGGCCGATCCAGACCTTGCCCATGATGGGGCACAGGTGGTGGGAGCAGGCGCTGCGCACGGTGATCGGCCCCACGATCATCAGCTCGTTCAGGCGGCTGAAGTTGGGGAACTCGGTGACCGGCGGCGCCGCGGCATAGCGGCCGGCGAACACCTCGCGCACGAACATCTTGGCCACGCGCTTGGCCGTCTCCTGGGTGTTGTGGTCGCTGTCCGTGTCGATGACGAGGCTTTTCAGCACCTCCTGCATCTTGGTCTGCACCTCGGCCTGCAGCGCGTCCAGCTCGCCCGGCTCGATGAAGGCGGCGATGTTGTCGTTGGCATGGTGGCGGCAGCCTGCGGACACCAGGCGGTAGCGGATGCGCTCGGAGACAGGCGCGTCAGAGGCGGGTGCATTCATGGCGGCGGATTGTGCTGCGGTTGCCACTCCTACACTGCCCCCATGTCCCAAAGCCCCCAGTCCGCGCCCCTGCACCGCTTGCTGGCCCAGGCGGCCGACGCGGTCCAGGGCGTGCGCGAGGGCAAGTCCCTGACCGAACTGCTGGCCCGCACGCCGGCCGAGTTGCGCCCCGGCACCCAGGCCCTGGCCTTCACGGCGCTGCGCCGCCTGGGCGCGGCCGAGGCCGCCCGCAAACAGCTCGCCCCCAAGGCGCCGCCGCCGCGCGTCGACGCGCTGCTCGTCGTCGCGCTGGCCCTGCTCTGGCCCGACCCCGACCAGCCCCCGGCCTACACCGACCACACCCTCGTCGACCAGGCCGTCAACGCCGCCAAGCAGCGTGCCCCGGCCAGCGCCGCCTTCATCAACGCCGTGCTGCGCCGCTTCCTGCGCGAGCGCGAGGCGCTGGTGGCCGCGGCCCAGCGTGACCCGCAGGGCGCCTTCAACCACCCGCCCTGGTGGATCGAGAAGCTGCGCCAGGATTGGCCGGCGCAATGGCAGGCCATGCTGGCCGCCAACAACCGCCCGCCGCCGATGACGCTGCGCGTGCATGCCCGGCGCACCACGGCGGCCGAGTACGTCGAGCACCTGGCGGCCGTGGGCATCGGTGCCCGCGCGCTCGGCGCCCCCACGCCCCAGGCCGTCGTGCTGGACAGGCCGGTGCCGGTGTCGGCCCTGCCGGGCTTCGCCGAGGGCCTGGTCTCCGTGCAGGACGCGGCCGCCCAGCTCGCTGCGCCGCTGGTCCTCGGTGCCGGCCTGAAACCCGGCGCCCGCGTGCTGGACGCCTGCGCGGCCCCTGGCGGCAAGACGGCCCATCTGCTGGAGCTGCAGCCCGACCTGCAGCTCACCGCGCTGGACGCCGACGCCCAGCGCCTGACCCGCGTGCAGGACAACCTCAACCGCCTGCGGCAGACGGCGACGCTGAAGGCGGCCGACGCCCGCCAGACGGCCGTGTGGTGGGACGGCCAGCCCTTTGACGCCATCCTGCTCGACGCCCCCTGCAGCGCCTCCGGCATCGTGCGCCGCCACCCGGACGTACGCTGGCTGCGCCGGCCCGACGACATCACCGCGCTGGCCTGCATCCAGGCCGAGCTGCTGGATGCGCTGTGGCCGCTGCTGGCGCCGGGCGGGCGGCTGGTCTATGCCACCTGTTCGGTCTTCCGCGCCGAGGGCCAGGCCCAGCTCGACGCGTTTTTGCAACGCCAAGCTGACGCGAAGTCCCATGCCGTGCCCGGGTTCACGGGCCACCTGCTCCCCCTGGCTGACAATGGTTCGCAAGCCCAGCCGCCCCTGGACGGCTTCTTCTACGCCTTGCTGACCAAGCCCTGATTTGTTCGCCCGCATCGCCATCGCCGCCTTCTTCGCCGCGCTGCTTGCCCTGCTCCCGGGCGGCGCGCGGGCCGACGGCGTCGAGCTGGCGCAGCTGTCCGCGCGCCGTGCCGATGACGGGCTGGAGCTGAGCTTCACGACCCGCTTCGAGCTCGGCCACCCGGCCGACGACGCGCTGCACAAGGGCGTGCCGCTGTACTTCGTCGCCGAGGCCACGGTGCTGCGCAACCGCTGGTACTGGCGCGATGCCCGCGTGGCGCGTGCCGAGCGCACCTGGCGCCTGTCCTGGCAGCCGCTGACCCGGCAGTACCGCGTCTCCAACGGCGGCCTGCACCAGAGCTTCGCCACGCTGGACGAAGCCCTGACCGTCATCCGCGGCCAGAGCGCCTGGCGCATCGCCGAGCCCAAGGACATCGACGACGGCGGCAGCTACTACCTGGAGTTCAGCTACCGGCTGGACGTCGCCCAGCTGCCCCGGCCCATGCAGATCGGCCTGCAGAGCGGCTTCGCGCTCAGCATCGAGCAGAAGCGCAACTTCGCGCCCGACTTCAGCCTCCGATGACCAAGGTTGCTCGCTGGGGCTGGGTCATCACCCTGGTGACCCTCACGGGCGTGGCCGGCGTGCTGGCCTTCCTGCTGTCCGTCGGCACCACCTCCGAGCGCGGCTTCTTCGAGCGCCACTACCACTGGCTCTACTGGGTCAACGTGGCGGTGGCGGCGGTGCTCACCCTGGTCATCCTGACGGCCGCCGTGCGCCTGGTGGTGCGGGTGCGCCAGGGGCGCTTCGGCAGCCGGCTGCTGTTCAAGCTGGCGGCCATCTTCGCGCTGGTGGGCGTGGTGCCGGGGCTGATGATCTACGCGGTCTCCTACCAGTTCGTGAACCGCAGCATCGAGAACTGGTTCGACGTGAAGCTCGCCAGCGCGCTGGAGGCCGGCCTCAACCTCGGCCGTGGCACGCTGGACGCGATGGTGGCGGACCTCGGCAGCAAGACGCGCGACGCCGCCGACCAGCTTTCCGAGAACAGCACGCCCCAGCTGCTGGCGCTGGAGCGCGTGCGCGACAAGCTGGGCGCCCGCACCGTCGCCCTCGTCGGCGGCAACGGCCAGATCCTGCTGGAGAGCGGTGGCGACACCCGCCAGCTGACGCCCGACCGTCCCAGCGGCAGCATGCTGCGCCAGGCCCGCGGCGGCAGCGTGGCCAGCCAGCTCGAAGGCCTGGAAGACGAGGCCGCGGCCCTGCAGGGCGGCGCCCAGATCCGCACGCTGGCGCTGCTGCCCAACACCGAGCTGCGCCTGGGCCTGGGCGAGCGCTACCTGATGATCATCCAGCGCATCCCGGCCAGCGTGCTGACCAATGCGCTGGCCGTGCAGACGGCCAACAGCGAATACCAGCAGCGCTCGCTGGAGCGCGTGGGCCTGCGCCGCATGTACCTGGGCACGCTTACGCTGGTGCTCATCCTCGCCACCTTCGCGGCCCTGCTGCTGGCCGTTACGCTGGGCAACCAGCTGGCGCGGCCGCTGCTGATGCTGGCCGACGGCATGCGCCTGGTGGCGCAGGGCGACCTCTCCGTGCGTCCCGTGCTGACCTCGCGCGACGAGCTCGGTGGCCTGACGCGCTCGTTTGCCGACATGACCGGCCAGCTCGCCGACGCGCGCGCCCAGGTCTCGCGCACGGTGGCCGAGCTCGACGCCGCCCGCACCCACCTGCAGACCATCCTCGACAACCTCACCGCCGGTGTCCTCGTCTTCGACGCCGACGGCGCGCTGGAGACCGTCAACCCCGGCGCCACGCGCATCCTGCGACTGCCGCTGTCGGCCTATGTCGGCCGCCCGCTGGCCGACATGGCGCCGCTGGCCGAGTTCTCCGCCTCGCTGGACCGGCGCTTCGAACAAAGCGGCAGCAGCGACAGCGACCGCGACATGGATCGCGAGCTCTGGCAGGAATCCTTCGAGCTGCAGCTCGACCCCAAGCAGGACCCGCTGACCCTGCTCGTGCGCGGCGCGCCGCTGCCGCAGGGCGCCCGCCTCGTCGTCTTCGACGACATCTCCGAGGTCGTCTCCGCCCAGCGCTCGGCGGCCTGGAGCGAGGTCGCCCGCCGCCTGGCCCACGAGATCAAGAACCCGCTGACGCCCATCCAGCTCTCCGCCGAGCGCCTGCAGCACAAGCTCGAAGCCAAGCTGGAGGGTGCCGACCAGGCCATGCTCGTGCGCTCGGTCGCCACCATCGTCAACCAGGTGCAGGCCATGAAGCAGCTCGTCAACGAGTTCCGTGACTACGCCCGCCTGCCCTCGGCGCAACTGCACCCGCTGGACCTCAACGCCCTCATCCACGAGGTGCTCAGCCTCTACGCCGAGCCGCAGGACAAGGGCCGCCTCACGGCCGAACTCGCCCCCCGCCTGCCCCACATCAAGGGCGACGCCAGCCAGCTGCGCCAGGTCATCCACAACCTCGTGCAGAACGCGCTGGACGCCGTGCACGATCGCCCCGACGGCCATGTCGTCGTGCGCTCTTCGCTGTCCCTGACCGACACCGGCACGCCGCGTTCCGTGCGCCTGCACATCGTCGACAACGGCCCCGGCTTCGCCGAGAAAGTGCTCAAGCGCGCCTTCGAGCCCTACGTGACGACCAAGGCCAAAGGCACGGGCCTGGGCCTGGCCGTCGTCAAGAAAATTGCCGACGAACACGGTGCCCGCATCGCGCTGCGCAACCTGCATCCCGCTTCCGATGCGGGTTCTCCCCTTGACGACGGTCAAGGCGCGCCCGTGATCGGCGCGCAAGTTTCGCTATCATTTTCGAACCTGACGCCCGCCACCGAGCCCGGTGCGCAAGGCGCCTGATCTAAGGATTCATGGCCACCATTCTTGTTGTCGACGACGAGCTGGGCATCCGCGCTCTGCTGTCCGAAATCCTCAGCGACGAGGGGCACACCATCGAACTCGCCGAGAACGCCACCCAGGCGCGCTCGATGCGGGAGCGCATGCGCCCCGACCTTGTGCTGCTCGACATCTGGATGCCCGACGTCGACGGCGTGACGCTGCTCAAGGAGTGGGGCAGCGCCGGCCTGCTGACCATGCCGGTCATCATGATGAGCGGCCACGGCACCATCGACACGGCGGTCGAGGCCACCAAGTTCGGCGCCATCGCCTTCCTCGAAAAGCCCATCACGCTGCAGAAGCTGCTGCGCGCCGTCGAGCAGGCCCTGGTCAAGACGGCACCGCCTCGCCCCGCGCCGGCCGCGCCGGGCCTGCCCAGCTACGCCCGCGCAGAGACCGTCGGCATGCCCGTTGCGGCCAGCCATGGCATGGCGATGACCAGCCACCTGCCGAGCGGCAACTCGCTGGCGTCCGAGCAGAGCTTCGAGCTCGACCGCCCGCTGCGCGAGGCGCGCGACGCCTTCGAGAAGAGCTACTTCGAGTTCCACCTCGCCAAGGAAAACGGCTCCATGACCCGTGTCGCCGAGAAGACTGGCCTGGAGCGCACCCACCTCTACCGCAAGCTCAAGCAGCTGGGCGTGGACCTCAGCCGCAACAAGCGCGGCAGCGGCGGCTGACGCGCTGCCGGCTTGGCAGCTACGGCGCCTGTGCTATAGTCGCGGACTTCGCTGAGCGGCCGTTGCGCTGCCGGCGATCAGAACGAGGCCTGGTAGCTCAGTTGGTAGAGCAGCGGATTGAAAATCCGCGTGTCGGTGGTTCGATTCCGCCCCAGGCCACCAGAATTTACTAAGGCTGACAAGCACTTAGGCGAAAGCCCCGCACAGGAAACTGGTCGGGGCTTTTCTACAACCCGGGGCGTTGTCTACAAATCGAGGGGAGCTGACGATGGCGAGGTTCAACTGGGTCTGTCCTTCTTGCCGCAATCACGTCACGCTCGGCGACGACGATTTCAGGTTCTCAACCCTCTCCCTCTGCACCGAGACCGGATTGGTAAAGAGCGACGGAATCTCACTGTCCGCAACGCTAATCCGCTGCCCAAATGAGGCTTGCCAGCAGTCTGATTTCCGAGTGAGTGCTGTGCATGGGAAGCCGTCACGGGGCTCGTATGGCATCAACGTGACGGCCGATGATGCGCGGCCAGTTGGCATCGGGTCATTTCAGTTCTTGCCAACGACGGTGAAACCGCTGTCTGACCATGTGCCTGCACAAGTTCTGGCGGACTATGCAGAGGCCTACCTGATTCGCGCGTTGAGCCCAAAAGCGTCGGCCACATTGGCTCGACGGGCATTGCAGGGAATGATTCGCGACTTTTGGGGCATCGCAAAAGACACGCTAGCCGCGGAGTTGTGGGCAATCAAGGACCAATGCGATCACGCGCTTTGGGAAGCCATGATGGCGATGAAGGGTGTGGGCAATATCGGGGCACATCCCGAACGAGACATAAGCCTGATCGTTGAGATTGAACCAGGCGAAGCCCAAGAGCTTCTCGATCTGATTCACCTGCTTGACGATGAGTGGTACGTCGCGCGTGCAGATCGGGCTGCAAGGCTTGCCAAGGTGACTGCGCTTGGCAAGGTAAAGGCCGAAGCGAGGACGGGAGGTGCCAAGGTGGACAAACCCGACGCCGCTACGTGATCGGGGAAGCTGGAATCCACAAAGGGCAGGCAAGTAGCGTCGCTATCGAAGCGGTCGAACTCGCTCACCAACTCGGGAGCGCACGTAGTGCTCAGTCATTTCGCGGTTCCGGTGTCCCAACAGCTTTTGTGAATGCGCCAGGTCGCCGGTATCCGTCGCCGCCTTTGCCCGGATGTCCCGAAACTGAAAGTCCACGCCCGCCAGCGCGCGCGCCTTGTCGAACCGCGACCGTAGGCCGAAGGTGCCGAGCGGCTTGCCGTCGTCATCCTGAATGAGCCAGGCGCTCAGACGCTGGCGCGGCCTGGCGTTGATCCGGTCGATCAACTGGGCCAACTCCCCGGTGATCTCGATGGCCCGTTTCGCCTTCGTCTTGTTCTGCACGATCCACAACGCGCCGTCGCGCAGGTCGGTGCGCTCGATCTTCAGCACGTCGGCCGGCCGCTGGCCCGTCAACAGCGCCAGGTCCATTGCATCCCGCGTGGTCTGGTCTGCCTTCTCCCACACCGCCTGAAACTCGCCGTCGCTGACGTAGCGGGCGCGTCCCGATTCCTTGAAGCCCTTCACGCCCTGGCAGGAGTTCGTGGCGTCGGTGTAGCCCCACTCCCTCGCCTTGTTGAAAAGATGGCTCAGAAGGGCCTTCTCGCGGTTTGCACGGGCCTTGGCCTGCTGCCCGCGCTTGTCCATGTAGCCGCGCACGTGGTGAGGCTTGATCGCGTCGATTTGCATGCGACCGAACACCGCGCGCAGCTTGGCGAGCTCCTTCAGGTTGTCGGCCTGGGTGCGCCTGGCCTTCGTCGGGATCACTTCCAGCTCGTAGCGATTGGCGATGGCCTCGAACGTCTTGATGCTCGTGTCAGGCTGGCCGCCTTCCAGCCGTGCCCACATCAGGAACGCTTTCGCGCGGTCGCGGCCGAGCGGCGTCCAGACGCGAGGCGCTACGGTGGTCACGTTGCGTGGTAGTAGCGCCCATCCTTGAGCGCCATGCCACGCGGCAAATCCTTGTTGGTGGACTTGTTGGATGACCTGACCGTTGGCAAAGAGGTTGGGCCCGCAATCGGTCGCAGCGCGCACTGGTCCTGACTGCGCGGGGTACCGATTCGGCGCAGGGCGCTGGCGAAGCGAGGTGTGCGTTCGCTCCTGCTTTAAGGCGCCGTGCGATGCTGCATATCGTTCTTAGGCGATTGTTTTTATTTGTCTGCCAAAGGCGATTTCTTGAATTAATCGCATTAAAGCGATATCCTTAAAAAATCACCTCTAACCGATAACTGACATGGACTATTCCGTCCAACTCACGAGCCAGCTGCAGCAACTGCTGAAGTCCCTGCGCAAGTCGCGAAAGATGACGCAGTACGAACTGGCCCAAAGGCTGGGCGTCGTGCAGTCGCGCATTGCTGACATTGAGCGCAATCCCGGCGCAGTGAGCGTTGAGCAACTACTGCAAGTCCTGACCATGCTTGGTGCTCAGATGGTGGTCCGTGACATCGCCGCTGAGATCTCAGCAACCAGGCCGAGCATTGAGCTGGAGGGGCATGCCCGGGCCATGGCGAGCGCGACGGGCTCGCTGACCACAGTTCCCAAACAGGCATCTCCGACGTCGGACACACAACCCGACAGCCCGACTGACGGCGAGCCGCGGGGGGAGTGGTGATGAGCGCGACGCCCATGCCCAACGCAAAGGACGTGAACATTGCCTGGCCCAAGAGCTCCAAAGGGGGAGTCAATGGCTGAGTCACGCGAACTCTGGGTCTGGATGAACGGTGAGCACGTAGGCGCATGGCAACGCATGCGCACCGGCGGTCACCGCTTCGTCTATGAGGCTACATGGCTGGCGTCAGACCGGGTACGGCCCTTGTCGCTATCGCTGCCCATCACACCGGACCGGACGATCAGCGGCCCCGTCGTGGCCAACTTCTTCGACAACCTTCTGCCGGACGACGAGAGGATCCGGCGTCGTGTCAGCGCACGCTTCAAGGTCGGCTCGACCGATGTCTTCGAGCTGTTGCAGGCGATCGGTCGTGACTGCGTCGGCGCTGTCCAGCTGTTGCCCCATGGACAGCCCCCGACGGGCTTCGACCAGGTTGAAAGCGAGCGCATGGATGAGGAAGCCGTCGTACGGCACTTGCGCGGGATCGCTGCCGAACCTGGCTTGGGCGCAGACCAGGAGCCCGACGACCTGCGCATTTCGATCGCAGGGGCACAGGAAAAGACGGCACTTCTCAAACTCGATGGTCAATGGTGTCGCCCGCTTGGCGCAACGCCGACAACGCACATCCTTAAGCTACCCCTCGGGCTGGTCGGTGGCCGCCGGCTGGACCTCACGCATTCGGTCTACAACGAATGGCTGTGCGCGCAATTGCTGCGCGAGCTGGGTCTGCCCACGGCGGTGACGGATCTCGCCACTTTCGGTGGCGAAACCGTGCTCGCAGTGGAGCGATTTGATCGGCAATGGGTGGAAGCGCCTGATACCGGACGCCGCTGGATCGCGCGCATCCCGCAGGAAGACTTCTGCCAGGTGATGGGCATGCCTCCCCACCAGAAGTACGAAGCCCAAGGCGGGCCGGGCATGGCCCAGTGCCTGCAAGTGCTCCGAAACAGCCGGACTGCGAACGCCGACATTCGTCACTTTCTTTGCGCTCAACTGGCTTTCTGGTTGCTGGCGGCGACCGATGGCCACGCAAAGAACTTTTCGGTCTTCCTGCTACCCGGTGGCGGCTACCGGATGACGCCTCTGTACGACGTCATTTCGGTGTGGCCGGTCATCGGCCACGGGCCGAACCTGATTGCATGGCAGCAGGCGAAGCTCGCGATGGCGGTGCGTTCAAAAAACGTGTACTTCGAGCTCGACCGTATCCTGACGCGTCATTGGTATGGATTGGCGCAGCGCAGCGGTGCAGCGGGCGTCTGGGAGGCGATGAAGGCTCTGGTAGGCAGCGTAGAGACCGCCATCGCCGCAGTCCAGAGGCTGTTGCCAGCAGGCTTCCCTGAGTGCACAGCTCAGTCCATCTTTGAAGGTCTGCGCCGGCAAAGCCGGGCATGGGAGAGCGGCCTGCTGGGACTCGCTTAGTCACCAACAGCGGCACTGATTCTGAGCAGCCTGGCACCTTCAATGACTGCCGAACTGTGGTTACAGCGCAGGCAAAAGACGACGTTTCTGAACTGCTGGTTCAGCGCGCCAGATGGTCGCAGCAAGCTTTAAGCATGCGCCTCGCAAATGCTGCGTCCTTTGTGCTCAGGCCCGACAGCCACGTTTCCATCATCAGCGCGTCGGATGACGGCTCTGGAGGAACTTCCTCAAGCAACGCGGCGCAGCTAGAACCCAGAAGCCCCGCTAGGCGCTCAAGCGTCAGCAGAGATGGCACATGCTTGCCGCGCTCGAACCTCGATAGCGTCTCCGTGTCTACGCCGAGACGTTCGGCCACCGCAGCCTGAGTCAGCCCAAGAGCCTTACGACGCGCTGAGAGGTTGCGTCCCAATCTAACCGGCAGGTCAGTGTGAGCCACTTCATCGGGCGTCAGTCGGCGTCGTCGGTCAACCATTAGTGTCGGATATCTAGCCAACAGATATGGTTGCCTCGAGGATCCCTCTGCGCCAGAATCTAAATCGTTGACTAGAAGGTCAACGATTTGCACCGATATAAGAGCGGTGAAGCTTGAGTCGGTGCTGAAGGAGTAGTCATGGACGTTCAGTCATCAGCGCTCAAGTCATCTCGGCAGTCAGCTCAGGCAGATGGCCGAAGTTCTGCAAACTTGGACTGGCTCAACAAACCACTTTGCTGCCGGTACGTTTTTGCCGGCTTCAACACGCTGCACCTTCCCGTGCGCGAAGGCAATGCTGTCAAGGACGTGTCCTGGCGCTGGGCGCTCGGGCTGTTCAAGCAAAACCAATACGAAGTCCTCGGCGCTTGGCCTGCACAAGCTTTGCCCGCGCTCCTCGCTCAGGACCTGGACAACCGCGGGGTCGAGCACATCAAGGCAATTTCCGCTGACGATCATGCCGACCTCGCGCCAAATTACCCTGACGCGACCCGGTGGCCATCGACTGACGAATGCGAGGTGTCGACCTCGGACAGCGCACGTGTTTTCGGACGTCGGCGCCGCGCAGCGCTGCAGTCGGCGGCAGCTAAGGCAGAGCGCTTGCAGTTGAGCATCACGCGGGCGATCAAGCGTCGTGCACCCTTTGCCGATGAGACCGCCGCGGTTGCGTTTCTTGCTCAGACGCTCCAGGCCGTTGACCGTCGCTTCTACGAGGCATGACCGCGCTCCTCGTCAAGAACCTGCGCGAAACGCTCGCCCGCGTCCGTGGTGCACTGATGCGGCGTGGCCGCAGCGAGCAGGATGCCGATGACCTGGTGCAGGAGGCCTGGGTGCGGCTGGCCTGCTACGAGAGTGAGCAGCCGGTGGAGCGCCCTGAAGCCTTCCTAATGCGCGCGGCGCTCAACCTGTCGATCGACGCCCACCGCGCGCAAGTGACGCGAGGCGAGGAGGTCCTTGTCGAGGACGTGGTCCTCATCGACCTCGCACCCACAACAGAAGCCATGGTGCTCGCCAAGGAGCGTCTCGCGCGCCTGAGTCTCGGTCTCAGCCGTCTGAGCGAGACCACCCGCAGCGTCTTCCTAGCGCATCGCATCGATGGCAGGCCGTACGCCGACATCGCACAATCCCACGGCATGAGCATCAGCACGGTGCACAAGCACGTCGCTAAAGCCACGCTGCTGCTCACCACCTGGATGGAAGGCTGGTAGCCGTGCGCTCGCCAATGGCTTCCGACGTGCCGGGAGCCGAGTCCAGCAGGCCCCCTCGCGTGTCGCCGGAGCTCGCTTCGGAAGCGGCCGTGTGGGTGGCTCGTCTTCACGGCCCCGACCGGTCACGCGCCATGGAGCTGGAATGTCTGGCTTGGCAAGGCCGCTCCGCAATGCATCGTCTGGCCTTTGAGCGGTGTACTGACACTTGGCAAGCGGTCTCAGGCGTCACGCTCAGCACCTACGCTCGCGCTGCAGCCAAAGTGGGGCAGCCAGGCACCACGAACAGAAGCAGCAACACCCGGCGCGCTGTCCTGATGTCGACGGCCTTGGGAGTCACAGCACTGCTCGCCTGGCGCGCATGGCCGCGAGAGCAGGCCTATGAAACAGCGCTGGGAGAGCAACGCATCGTCATGCTTGCGGACGGGACGCGGTTGACGCTGAACACGTCGACCGATGTGCGGGTGGACATGACTCAGGCCCAGCGCGTGGTGAACGTGCTTCGCGGCGAAGTAATTTTTGAGGTCGCCAAGGATCCGAGTAGACCGTTCGTGGTCCAGGTATCAGGCGCAAAGGTTGTGGCGACAGGGACGGCGTTCCTGATCCGGTCGACGTCAGATGCGAGAAACGGCGACGCCGCTTTCGACGTCACCCTGATCGAAGGACAAGTGATCGTGCATCGCGCAACCCGTGACGGGGACTCAACGGCAACGCCCATCGTGATGGTGCCTGGCGAACGCTTGCGGATGGCGCGCTCGGGCGATGACCAGGCTTCGCGTGCCCCATTGCCCTCACGCTTGGACCGGCCGTCGATTGGCCCCCTGACGGCTTGGCAACGAGGCGAGGCCGTGTTTGAAGACGTGACGCTGCTCGACGCCGTGTCTGAGATGAACCGCTACAACAAGGTTCCGATCACCCTTGAGGGCGAGCGCGTGGCTGCATTGCGAGTCAGCGGGGTCTACCGGACCCGCGATAGCGAATCCTTCGCCCACGCCGTGGCCGAGTTGCATGGCTTGGTCGTTCGGTTAGGTGCAGGCCACCTCGAACTGGCCGCAAAGTAGCTGTGGCTGCCCTGAAGTTGATACGAATGGTGAGCTGCGCAGTGTGCGGATGGGACTTCGTTGAACTCAGCGGGTCAGCCTGACGCGTCGCGGGACAACCCAAGCGCGAGAGGCAGGTGCTATCGCTTTCGTGCCGCTGCGATCAGCATGTGAGGCTTGCGTGCAGCCAGCGACAAAACGGATGACCGCCAGCTTGGACTGCCGGCAGTGAGCGCGCTGCAATCGGACGCCTCCGAGCCGCTCGAAAGTAGGCCAGGACGCTGTGGCAGCGGCAACCACTGAGCCCGCGAAGTCAGACAGTTTTTCCTTCAATGACGTTGGATCGCGCTCCCTTATGCGCAACTGCGGTACATCGGCGTTCACGCCCCCCTCTGTCGCGACATGGAAGCTGGCGCATCCGCAGCGCAGTTTTTGACTTCTCTTACCTCAGCCGCAGGTTGCAGGTGCTGTGGTTGGAGCTTGCTCAAGGGAAAACAGTGAAGGATGAGACAATCAACACTGATCGAGGTGGCTTGATGCCGTGCTCGAATCTTGGTCTGGTGTACCCACCTGAGTACCCAAGATGACGATTGCTGGGGAAGATGCAGTGTTTGCGCGGCCTGTAGCGCATTTTTGGATTCCGCCCCAGCCACCTAGATTGCAGGCCCCTGATTTCGATTGGAATCAGGGGCTTTTGCTTTCTTGGCCGGCCTTGCCGCCGGTGGCCGCTGGTCCGCCCATGGACCTGCGGCAGCTGCAGTTCCCGTGGGTGAATTGACGTACCAAGGACCCCCATGGCCGCTGGAAAAAACCTCATGCACGATGAACTGCTGGCGCTTGTCGCCAAGAGCCTGTGCACCCGCACGCTGAACGGCTTTGCGCAAGAGTCCCGGCTGGACGGCGAGAGCCTGAGGGACGCCGTGCAGCGGTACGAGATCGACTACGCGTGGCATGTCCTCGCGTCGGACCGCTTGTGCGACGAGACGGTGGCGCTGCTGGAGGCCAAGCTCGGGCATCCGGCCACCGCCGCACAGAAGACTTGCGTGACCGAAGTTCTCAGGGCTGCAGCTGAGAGCCAGACCTCCGACCTGCTGATGAGCTTTGACAATGACGTGCCGGAACAATTGGCAGCGATGCTATGTGTCCGGCATGGACGCGAGGCCCACGTCGAAGCTGAAGCGGTGAGCTAAAGAGGCCGCCCTGACCTGTGCGCCTGATGCCCTGCCAGACCGCAGGGGCAGGGAGGCCGCTCTTCAGCGGAACGACGGGCATGGGGAAGCGCGTGTTCGGCGAGGCGCGGAGCACGGGACTGCTGACGCAGGCGCTCAAGCTGTCGTGTCACGAGAACCGATGCCTGCCCGCGCCCATGTGTCGCGCCGCCCCGCCGGGCATTACCACGCGGGCCTCCACTCCTGCGGGAAGATCCAGCTCGAACCAGGGCTGCCCCCGCTCGTCGACGCCCCAGGCTGACCCGATGCGCCCATGCGCCGTGGCTTGCGTGGCATGGCCCGATCCCAGGCGGGTATCCAGCAGCGGACGGCACAGCACGGCCTTGAACCCTGGTTCCGCGCTCGCCAGGCCCGCCACACGCCGGTAGAGGAAGCCGGTGATGGCGCCCAGCGCGTAGTGGTTGTAGGAGTTCATCGCCACGTCGCCGGTGTCGCCGTTCCAGCGTTCCCAGATCGTCGTCGCGCCGCGCTCGACCATGTAGCCCCAGCTCGGGAACTCCGTGCGCAGCAGCAGCTCGACGGCCAGTGCGCCGTGGCCGTGGTCGGCCAGCACGTCGAGGCTGAAGGGCGTGCCGAGGAAGCCGGTGGTCAGCAGCGTGCCGCGGGCGCGGATGGCAGCGGCCAGGTGGTCGGCCGCCGCCTGCTGCAGCGCCCCGGGCACCAGGCCGAAGGCCAGCGCGAGGATGTAGCCGGTGTGGCTGCCGTTGCCGATGCGGCCGTCGGGCTGGATGAAGTGCGCGGCAAAGGCCTGGCCGACGCGCTCGCGCCAGGCGCCGAAGTGGGCCGCGCGCCCGTGCCGGCCGGTGGCCGTGGCCATGTCGGCCATCATGCCCAGCATGCGGCCCCAGCAGGCGGTGGCGGTCAGCAGCTTGGGCGTGGTCTCGTCCATCAGGCTGACGGCGTCCAGCGACAGCCAGTCGCCGAAGTCCACCTCGCGCCGCGCGCGCCACAGGCCCTCGGCGTTGGGCTCGGCGATCCAGGCCATCCAGCGCTCCATGGAGTCCCAGTGCTCGTCGATCAGCGCGGTCTCGCCGTAGTGCTGCCAGACGGTGTACGGCAGCACGACGCCGGCATCGCTCCAGCCATGCGCGCCGTAGGCCGGCAGCGCGGGCGGGTTGGTGTCGGCGTAGGCGCCGTCGGCGCGCTGGCTGGCGCGCAGGTCGGCCAGGAAACGGCGCGTGAAGCCGCGCACGTCCATGTTGAACGCGGCGGTGGGCCAGAAGACCTGCGCGTCGCCCGTCCAGCCCAGGCGCTCGTCGCGCTGCGGGCAGTCGGTGGGCATGCCGACGAAGTTGCTGCGCTGGCTCCAGAAGGTGTTGTGCCACAGGCCTTGCAGGATGCGCTGGCTGCTCTCGAAGTGGCCGATGACGGGCAGATCGCTGTGCACCACGACACCGTCGATGTCGTCGGCGTTCAGCGCACCGGGCCAGCCGGCCACCTGTACGTAGCGGAAGCCGTGGTACGTGAAGCGCGGTTCCCAGATCTCGCCGGCGGGGTCGCCACGCAGCGTGTAGCGGTCGGTGCAGCGGGCGGCGCGCAGGTTGCGCATGTCGACCTGGCCGTCCTCGCCCAGGATCTCAGCGAAGCGCAGCGTGACCGTGCGGCCGGTCTCGCCGCGCACGCGGATGCGGCACCAGCCGGCGAAGTTCTGGCCGAAATCGATGACGTACTCGCCCGGTACCGGCTCGCTGATGGCCTGTGGCCGCAGCGTCAAGGTGGCGCGGACGGGCGGGCCTTCCTGCAGGAACAGCGTGCAGGAAGGCTTGGGCGCCGGCCAGACCTCGTCCCAGCCGCCATCGTCGAAGCCAGGCGACGACCAGCCCGCCTGCTCCAGCCGCGCGTCGTAGGTCTCGCCGTGGTAGATCTCGGCGAAGCGCACCGGTGCGGTGGCGGCGCGCCAGTGCGCGTCGGTGGCGATGCGCTGGGTGCTGCCGTTGGGCAGCGTGAGGTCCAGCGTCAGCCACAGGCGGCGCGGTGCGGCGCCGAAGGGGTAGCGGCCCCGGCCGATGGCCTCGCTGGCGTAGAAGCCGTCGCCCACCATCACGCCGATGGCGTTGTCGCCGGCCTGCAGCTGGGCGGCCACGTCGTGCTGCTGCACCAGCAGGCGGTGGCGGAAGTCGCTGTTCTCCGGCGCCAGCAGCGCGTCGCCGACGCGGTGGCCGTTCAGCTCGGCCTCGCAGCCACCCAGTGCCGTCAGCGTCAGCGTGGCGGACACGGGCTTGGCGGGCAGGTGGAAAGCGCGGCGCAGCAGCCGTGCGGGCTGGGCCGGCATGGGCAGCCAGTCGATGGGCTCGGCGGGCGCGCTGGCGGGCTGCCATTCGGGGCCCAGGGTGCCGAGATGCCAGCCCGGCTCGGACAGCACGCGCGTGCGCCAGTCCGCCGGCTGCGGCGACAGGAAGCGCCCGCCACCCCGCAGCAGCGCCGCCAGCCCGCCCTGGCGCGGCTCGGCGATGAAGGGGTGGAAGACGCGCACCTGCGCCGCCAGCCGGTGCGGCCCGGCGGCCAGCGTGCCGAGTGCCAGGTCCTGCATCGCGCGGCCGGACAGCACGTCCGCCGACTCGTGCAGTGCCTTGCCGTCCAGCCACACGCCGGGCAGGCCCTTCTGCGCGGCAATCAGCAGGCGGGCGTCGGGCAGAGGCGCGTCGAGGTGGAAGTCCCAGACGAACTCGCGCAACTTGGGCTCGGGCGTGACGCCTGCGGGCAGGGTGCCCCAGGCCCAATGCCAGCCGGCCTGGCGTTCCGCGCGTGCGGCGGCGTCTTCGGCGGCCAGCCAGCATGCGGCGGTGGAATCGATGGTGTGGCTCATGGGGTGGTGATGTAGTCCAGCCAGCGGAAGCAGGCCGGCGCCAGGCTGTGGCGGCCGTTGCCGGTGGCGTAGAGGCCCAGGTAGACGCCGGTGAAGCCGCCGGCCGTCTCGGTGGACAGCAAGGCACATTCCCCGCCGCCGAAGTCCTGCGCGGGCTGGCCCGGGTGTTGGAAGAAGAAGCGGTAGTGCTGTGCGTCGGCCCGCAGGCCCAGCACCAGCTCGCCGGGCGGCAGCGGCTGCTCCCGCTCCACCTTCCACAGGCTCCCGAGGCGGCGGCGCAGCAAGGCGATGCGCTGGCCGGCGCGGCGGCCGACGGCGATCTCGTAGTGGAAGCGTTCGCTCTTGAAGACGGTCAGGCCCGCCTCCTCGCCGTCGGCGGCGGGCTCGAAGTCCAGCAGTGTGGCGACCTCGCAGTCGAAATGCTGCTGGCGGCGCCCGACGAAGGCCGGCGCGGCCGCATCGTCCAGCGTGTCGGACTGGCCTTGCAGCGTCAGCCAGCCGGGGCGGGCCTGCAGGCTCCAGCTGCCGGGCGCCGGGTTGCGCAGGTGGTTGAACGCGGGGGGCAGGTCCGCACCGTTGAACTCGGTGCGCGGCGCCGGTGTCTCGGGCGGCTGCAGCGGCAGGCTGCCAGCGTCCATCGTCTCGAAGACCTGGCCGATGTGCGGCCAGCCATCGGCCGTCCACGTCACCGGCGCCAGGAATGTCTCGCGGCCCAGGTGGTGGTGCTGGCCGGCAAAGCGCACGGGCGCGGGCCGGATGCCGAGGAACACCGCCCACCAGCGGCCATCCGCCGTCTCGACGAGGTCGGCATGGCCCGTGGCCTGGATGGGGCTGTCCAGGCTGCGGTGGCTGAGGATGGGGTTGTGCGGGCAGGGCTCGAACGGGCCGTCGGGCCGCGTGCTGCGCGCCACGGTCACCATGTGGCCGTACTCGGTGCCGCCCTCGGCGATCAGCAGGTAGTACCAGGCGCCCCGGCGGTAGAGGTGCGGCCCCTCCGGCGCCTTGCCGCCGCTGCCCGTCCAGACCAGCCGGCGCGGCGAGCGCAGCACGCCGGTGGCAAGGTCGATCTCCGCCTGGTAGATGCCCACGGGCTCGTCGCCCAGGAAGCCGCCATTGCCGCTGATGAAGACGCGGCCGTCGGCGTCCTCGAACAGAGAGGGGTCGATGCCCGGCCAGTCCAGCCAGACCGGCTCCGACCACGGCCCCTCGGCCCGGTCGGCCCGGACGAGGAAGTTGCGGAACCGGTTCAGGTTGGTCGTGACCAGGCAGAAGCGCCCGGCGATGTGGCGCAGCGTGGGCGCAAAGATGCCCAGCGAGCTCTTGCAGCCTCGCAGGTCGAGCTGGCTGTCGCGCGTCAGCGCATGGCCGATGGGCCGCCAGCTCACGAGATCACGGCTGTGGAACAGCGGCACGCCGGGGAAGAACTCGAAGGAGCTGCAGGCGAGGTAGTGGTCGTCGCCGACGCGGCAGACGCTGGGGTCGGGATGGGTGCCCGGCAGCACCGGGTTCCGATAGCTCAGGCTCACTGGCGGTTCAGCCACGCGAGGTAGGCGTCCAGCCAGCCGTCGGCCGTCGTGCCGCGCGGCAGGGAGCCGAAGCCGTGGCCGCCGCGCTCGTACAGGTGCAGCTCGACGCGCTGGCCGGCGCGGCGCCAGTTCTGCACGATGTCGAAGCCGTCGGGCGGGAACAGCGGGTCGTCCGCCGCCTGCGCGAGGAAGAGCGGCGGCACGGGCTGGCGCGGCGGCGTGGCGTAGAAGCCGCCGTAGATCAGCGCCAGTGTGTCGGGCATCTCGTCGGCCGTGGCCTGCGTCACCAACGCGCGGCCGCTGCGGGCGCCGGCCGAGAAGCCGATGTAGCCCAGGCGCCTGGCGTCGAAGCCCTGCTCGGCCGCGTGGGCCTTGAGCCAGGCCATCGCGGCGCGGGCATCCTCGATCGCGGGGCCGTGCGGCGCGAGGTCGTCGGCGGCCTTGGGCGCGCCGGGCGCGAAGCGCTGCGCGATCTCGGCGTTGACCTCGGCGGCGAAGTCGGCGTCCGCCACCGGCGTGGGCTTGACGCGGTAGACCAGCACGAAGGTGGTGAAGCCCTGGTCGGCCAGCCGGCGCGCGATGGGCAGGCCCTCGTTCTCGATGGCCACGAAGCGGTAGCCGCCGCCGGGCACCACCAGCACGGCGCGGCCGTTGGCCTTGCCGGCGGCGGGCCGCACCGGGAAGAGCTGCGGCCGTTGCACGTTGCGCAGGATGCGTTCCTGGCCCAGGCCGGTCCACTGGAAGGCCGGGCCGGTGCCGCTGCCGCCGAAGGACAGCGGCGCCGGCAGCTCCATCGGCGTGGCGGGCACGGTGCGGAAGACATGGGCCGGCGGGCCGCCACCCTCGGCGGCGTGGGCCGAGGGCAGGCCGCCGAGCAGAGCCGTTAGGCAGAACGCGGTGGCTGCCGCGCGATGGGCGATGGCGGGGTGATGTCTCATGGGCTGTTATTCAAGAGTGTTGTGAAGCGGCATGCAGCCGCAGCTTGGCCAGCAGGTCCGCCATCAGCGCGCGCGTGTCCACGTGGTCGCAGACCCGGATGTCGCGCCCGGCAGGCCCAGCGGCCTCCTGCGGCAGCACGGTGTGTGCCGGCGCCGTGCGCAGCGCTGCGCCGCGCGCCAGCACCGCGGCGTGCACCAGGGCGCTGTCGCCCAGCGTGACGGTGGGGCCGAGCTGCACGAAGGGCGGCAGCTGCAGGTAGCGCTCGTACAGCCAGCGGCCCAGGGGCGAGATGGGGCGCAGGTCCGCGCCCAGCTCGGCCACCGAGACGGCCAGCTGCTGGTAGGTCTCGCGCGGCACCACCCACAGCGGCAGCGATGGATGCGCGAGCACGTCGCGCGCCGCGTCGGCGTCGGTGGCGAGGTTGTATTCGGGCTCGCCGGTGGCGGTGAGCGATCCGCCGATCCAGATCACCGTCAGGCGCGCGGCGATCTCCGGCGCCAGGCGCAGCGCGGCGGCGACGTTGGTCAGCGGCCCGCCGCAGGTCAGGAACAGCGGCAGCGGGTCGTCGCGCCGGGCTTCGGCAACGATGGCGTGCGCGGCGGCGCTGAGCTGCCCGTCGCCCGTGCCGAAGCGCTCGGCGCCGGTGACGACCGGGCAGGCCTGGCGCAGGCCGGCGACGCGGGCCAGCGCCACGGCGAGGTCGCGGCCCTTGGCGGCCGTCCTGCCCGCCGGCTCCTTGGCCAGCGTGGCGAGCCCGGCGTCCAGTGCCGTCGTCGTGACCAGCACGGTCTTCGTGCTGGGGCTCAGCCACTGGTGGGCCAGCGCGAACAGGCCGTCGGGATCGCCGGCGAAGTCGTTGTCGACGATGACGCGGGCGGTCGGCCGCTGCGCGATCAGCGGCGCGGCGGCCAGGCATGGGGGAGCCAGGGCCAGCGCCGCGGCGTGGCCCAACAGCAGGCGGCGGTCCATGTCAGGCGGGGTTCTTGTGGAAGCGGCCGTCCTTCATGATGGCCTTCAGGTGGTGCTTGTTCTGCAGGATGGCGACGTTGGCGGTCGGGTCTCCGTCCACCAGCAGCAGGTCGGCCAGGAAGCCTGGCTTCAGCAGGCCCAGCTCGTCGCCCATGCCCATGATCTGGCCACCCAGGGCCGTGGCCGCGTGCAGGGCCTCGGCGGGCGTGTAGCCGAAGTGCTCGACCCACAGCGCCAGGTCGCGCGCGTTGCGGCCATTGGGGTTGAAGGGGAAGCCGTAATCGCCGCCCGGCAGCAGGCGCACGCCGCGGCGGCGCAGCTCGGGCACCAGGGCCTTCTGCGTCTCCAGCACCAGGGCCGCGTCCTGCTTCATGTGCGTCATGTCGAAGTGCGGCGGCGGCGTGGCATCCAGCGTGGCCTGGATGATGCCGATGCTGGGCGCGACGAAGACCTCGTCGCGCGCTGCCTCCAGCATGTCCAGCGCCTCTTCGTCGGCGTAGGTGCAGTGGTACAGCACGCGGAAGCCCGCCTTCAGGCCCAGCTTGACGGCCTCGGCCGCGTGGGCGTGGCCGGTCAGCCAGAGGTCGTGCTCGCGGGCGGCCCGGCCGGCGGCCATGAGCTCCTCCTCGGTGTAGAGCAGCTCCAGCGACGCGCCGGGCTTGAGCGCGCTCTCGCCCGAGATCAGGAACTTGACGGCCTTGGCGCCGATGTCCTTGCAGCCCTTCACGAAGGCCGCCACGTTGGCCGGGCCGGCGCCGTGCTCGTCGACCTTGCCCGGGTCCAGCAGCGTGCCTTCCATCGGCGGCTCGCGCTCCACCGACGACGCGATGAGGCGGGGCCCCGGCATGCCGCCGGAGTCGATCATGTCCTTCAGCGCGGGCTCGATGCGCTTGCCCAGCGCGCCGGCCGAGTAGGCGCTGGTGAAGCCGTGGTCCAGCAGGATGCGGGCGTTGCGCGCGGCGGTCAGCGTCAGCTCCTCGGGCGGCAGGCTCATGCCGGGCACGAACTTCTCGACGCTGGTGGGCCAGGTCAGATGCGCGTGGGCCTCCGTGAGGCCGGGCATCAGCACGCCGCCGCGGCCGTCGATGACGCGGGCGTTGTCATGCGGCACGCTGGCGCCCACGGCCGTGATGCGGCGGCCGTCCACGCGCAGCTCGCCGGCGAAGGCCGGGCTGCCGCTGCCGTCGAAGATGCGCACGTTGGTGAAGACGACACCGGGCTCGGCGGCGGGCGGGGTGTAGACGTGGTCCATGGCCAGTTCCTGGGAGGTGCCGGGTTGCGGCTGGATGACGATGCCGTCGGGCAGCGCGTTGGCGCGGGCGATGGCGCCGAGCACGTGCGCGCTGGGCTTGGGGGTGCGCGCCTGGGTGCTGCGGTCCACCGCCACGAGGCCGAAGCGCATGCCGAAGCCGAACACCCACTCGAAGTTGTCGAAGGCCGTCCAGTAGGTGTAGCCGATCAGCGGTACGCCGTCCTGGATGGCCGCGTGCAGGCCGGCCAGCGCCTGCTGGATGAAGTCGATGCGGCGCGCGTCGTCGTCGCCGCAGTAGCCGTTCTCGGTGATGAGGATGGGCAGCTTGAGTTCGTGGGCCACGCGGCGCGCGACGGACGCGATGGCCTGGGGCGCGAACTCGTAGCGGGCGCCGGTCGTCTCGGTGCCGGCGGGCGGCGGCACCTGGCCTTCGGGGCCGTAGATCTCGCGGGTGTAGTTCTGCAGCGCGAAGAAGTCGTCGCCTTGAATGGCCGGCAGCCACTGGCGGAAGTTGCCGTGCCACATCCTGGCCGCCTGCTCCTCGCCGCCGGGCGCGACCTGGGGCTGGGACAGCGCCAGCGCCAGGCCCACCTGCACATGGGGCGCGACGCGGCGGATGACGGCGCGCGCGGCCACGTGGGCGGCCGAGATGGTGGCCACGCCGCGCTCGTCGCCGGCCATCTGGAAGGCGCAGTAGGTGGCCGCGTCGGTGCCGCAGGCCTGGGCGGCGCTGTTGCGCCAGCCCGGCGCGCGCCAGCTCTTAACGTCCACGCCGATGGGCGGCACGAAGCCCAGCGACGCGAACATGCCCTGCAGCAGCACGCCGATGTTGCATTCGTTCAGCGTGACCACGCGCCTTACGGCCGTGCCCAGCGCCGGCATGATCTGCTCCACGTAGCGCGCGAACAGCGCCGGTGTGCGCTCGCCGCGCCAGCCGCCCAGCGGCATCAGCCACTTGGGCGACGTGAAGTGGTGCAGCGTGACCAGCGGCTCCAGGCCATGCTCGACGCAGGCGTCCACCACCGCGCGGTAGTGCGCCAGCGCCTCGGCGCTGAACTCGCCCTCGCGCGGCTCGACGCGGGCCCACTCGATCGAGAAGCGGTAGGCCTTCAGCCCCAGCGAGGCCAGCAGCGCGATGTCGTCGCGGAAGCGGTGGTAGTGGTCGATGGCGTCGCCGCTCTTGTCCACATAGGGCGAGCCCTCGGCCCATTCCTCGGCCCAGGTGTCGCAGTTGTCGTTGCCGCCCTCGACCTGGTGGGCGGCGGTGGCGGCGCCCCAGAGGAAGCCTGCGGGAAAGTTCTTTTGCATGAGGGGAGCGTTGATCGTTCGGTTTGGGGATTCAGGCGGCCGCGGCTTTGCGGCGCGCCCCGAGTTGCTGGTTCATCCGCGAGAGCTGGGTGCGGCCCAGCGGGTAGGCCCAGCCCATGATGGCGGCCACCCCGAGGGCCATGCAGGCGGGGATGACGCTCATCAGCGCCACCACGCCCTGCAGGGCCTGGGGCGCCTGCGCCGCGGCGCCGGCCTGGTAGGCCGTGACGCTGAGCACCCCGCCGACGATGGCGCTGCACAGGCCGGAGCCGACCTTGGAGGCGAAGTTGATCGTCGCGATCAAGGTGCCCACCACGCGCTGGCCTTCGCGGAACTCGATGTCGTCGGCGATGTCGCCGTTGATCGAGTAGCTGATGGGCGCGCTGATGCCCAGGCAGACGTTGGACAGCAGCGACAGCGCGAACACCAGCGGCAGGCGCTCGGGCCCGCCCAGCGCCAGGGCCGTCAGCAGCGCGGCCGCGCCGAGCATGGCGCCGACGTAGACGCGCTTCTTGCACAGGCGCCGCGTGAGCTGGTCGCTCAGCACCACGCCCAGCACCAGGCCGATGCCGCCCAGGCCCATGAAGGGCCCGATGAGCTGTGGCTTGCCGATCACGACGGCGAAGTAGTACACGCCGCTGGCCAGCGGCAGGCCGATCAGCGTGCCCAGCGCGCATTGCGCCAGCACGCCGGCACGCCAGGCGCGGCTGGCGAGCAGGGCACGCAGGTCGGCGCGCAGGTCGGCGCGCGGCCCGCTCATGGGTGGCACGCGTTCGCGCACGAAGGCGAAGCACAGCCAGGTGAACAGCAGGCCCAGGGTCCCGAACACCAGCGCCGCGCGCTGGAAGCCCTGGGCCGGGTTGCCCTCGGAGAGCACGTCCTTGAGCAGGGGGAAGCCGGCGCTGCAGCCCACCACGAAGATGAACTGCACGAAGCTGCTGACCCCGGCCATGCGCAGGCGCTCGTCGGGGTCGGGCGCAATCATCGGCAGCATGGACTGGAAGGGAATCATGATCAGGCTGTAGGCGCACCACAGCGCGATGTAGGCGCCCACGAAGTACAGGGTCCGGGCCATGCCTTGCAGGGGCGGCACCGTGAAGCTGGCCACCAGCGCCAGGGCCAGCACCGGCGCGAACCACAGCAGGTAGGGCCGGGCCTGGCCCCAGCGGCTGTGCGTGGCGTCCACGCGCCGGCCGACCACGATGTCCCACACCGCGTCCACCACGCGCACCAGCAGCAGCAGCGCGCCGATGAAGGCCGCCGACAGGCCGGCCACGTCGGTGTAGAAGTACATCGCCATGCCGCCGGTGGCCGTCACGGCCGTCGGCATGAAGTTGCCCAGGCCGTAGGCGACCTTTTCATGGAAGGGGATGCGGAGCTGGCTCATGGAGGGCTTTCTGAAAAGGGTCAGGCCGTGCGCAGCCGGACCGGGCCGAGCAGACCGGTGGGCAGGCGGGTCAGGCGCCGTCCGGGCAGCGGCAGGCCGCCGGGGCGGGCGGGGTCGCGGTGAGCGTTCTCGGGCACATTGGCCACGGTGATGACGACAGTATTCATGCCCGCCTGCACGCGGCGGGTCACGTCGAAGACAAACGGGCCCTCGCTGCGCATCCAGGGCGTGTCGCCGTTGAGCTGCAGTGACAGCGCATCGTGGGCGGTGCCGAGGTCCAGCACCAGCGCGCCGGCGGCCAGGTCCTTGGCCGTCACGTCGAACTGCAACGTGTAGCGCAGTTGCCCGGCGAAGTCGGCGATGTCGGCCAGGTTGCGCAGGTCGGCCAGCGTGTCCCAGGTGGCGTCGAAGCGGACGCGGCGCCCGCCCAGCCCCACGCCGTCGGCGCTGACCTGCCAGGGGCCGCGCAGTTCGCGCTCGATGGCCTTGCCGGCCGTTGCCGCGCGGGCTGCGCGCGGCGTACGGCAGCGCTCCGCGGGCGCGATGCGCAGCCAGCGTGAGCTGCCTGCCGGCAGTGGCGTCTCGACGCGGTCAATGGTCTTCATGCCTTGTACCTCTCCACTCCATGCATCCCAGACCTCGGCGGCCTGCCCGGCCGGCAACGGCCAGGAGAGCGTCTGCGCCGTCGCGCCGGCGTTGCGCAGCAGCACCCATTGCTGCTCGCCGTCCTCGCGGACGTGGAAGCTGCAGCCATGGCCCGGGTCCAGCGGGAGGCTGGGCGGCACCTTGGCCGTGCGCAGCTCGCGGCCCAGCGCGGAGGGCGCGACGAGGCGGACCGCCCGCAGTGCCTGCTGCACGCGCAGGTCGCGCGCCGCGGCGTCCTTGAAGCCTGCCTCGCGGGCCGGCACGCGGCCGCAGGCCCTGACCGTCACGCCGGCCTCGGCACAGGCGGCCAGGAACTCGGCCACCTCGGCACGCAGTGCCGGCAGGTCGGGCAGCAGCAGCGCACGGTAGCGGTGGCCGCCCGGCGTCACCAGCGCGCCAGCTTCCAGGCGGCTGGCCAGCAGGCCGTGGTCGTTGATCCAGTCCCAGTCGTAGCCGGCATCCAGCAGCGCGTCGTGCCAGGGCGGCGGCGTCATGCGCTCGGCGGCACTGGTGAAGGCGAACAGGTCCAGCGGCGCCAGCACGGCCACGGGCACGCAGGCCCGGCCGCGCTGCAGCAGCAGCTGGTTGCGGGCCATGTAGTCGGTCAGCGGGCGCACCATGGTCCACCAGGGGTTGGCGTCGTCCAGCGGGGTGCCGATCTCCATGGCCTCGAAGGGGTACCAGGGGTGGCCTCCGCTCCAGCCGGTCATGCGCGCGCTGGCCCCGTGACCGACGAGCTGCTGGATGCCGGCGGCGAAGAAAGCGTCGGCGCGCTCGCGCACCTGCTGCGGCGTGACGGCAAAGCCTTCCAGCAGCCAGCAGAAGGCCTCGCCGGTGACGAGCTCGCGGCCGTAGATGTGTGCGGCCGAGCGGGCCACGCGCAGGAAGTGCGGTGCGGCGCCGCCAGCCAGGTCTTCGGTCTCGGGGATGCCGGCCGCGCCATAGGCCTGCAGCCAGTCCACCGGCGCGCCATGGGCCTGCACCTTGGCCTGCAGGCCGTGATCGCGGGCCCAGCCGGCCATGGCGCCGTAGAGGCGCTCGATCATCAGCTCGGACACCGTCAGCCGGTAGTCGTGGCGCAGGCGCGGGCCGATGTCGGCGTCGTCGAACAGCGGCGCGCCCTGGCGGGCCTGGAAGCAGTTGCGCCAGCCGGGCTGCAGCAGCAGCGGCAGGTGCGGGCGCGGGTCGTAGCCGCGGCGGCGCCGGAACTCGGTGCGGAAGTCGGCCGTCCACGGCAGGTCGGCGGGGATCTCCAGGCTGTCGACGAAGATGCTGCGCCAGGTGCCGCCGGCATGCGCGCGCCAGTGCGGCAGCGCCGCGTCGCCGACGCGGGCGGCGTGGGCGTCGAAGGCGGCGCGCTGCAGGTGGTCCAGCACCAGCTGCGGGCCGCAGCCGGCGCCTTCGAGGATCATGTGGTCGCCGACGAAGCGCTGCACGACGACGATCTGCCAGTCGCCTTCGGGCACCTGCCAGGCCAGGCTGCCGTCGGGCTGCAGGCGCTCGGTCAGGTCGACGGTGCGGCCGGCGTCCACCCAGCCGGCTGCCAGCACCTGGCCCCAGCGGTCGGGCAGCGTCATCGGCACGAAGCCGGGGTAGGGACCCAGGCTGGGTACGCCGCCGCGCAGGGCCAGCACGGCGACGGTCTCGACGGGGGCAGCCATGCGTTCCTGCCATGCGGCCGGCAGCGCCTGCTCCTCGGCAATGCCGCCCTGCCTGGCCAGCCAGCTCGCCGATCGCAGCGGGCGCTCGGGCTGGCGGGGCACGCCGAGCCAATGGCAAGGCCCCTGCACGGAGGTCCAGGCCAGCGTCAGCTCCGACGTGGCCAGCTCGGGCGTTACGGCCTCGCCGCCGCCGAAGGGCCAGGCCGAGCCAAAGGTGACGTCCACCAGCAGCCCCAGCCGCGCCGCCTCGGCCATGACGGTGGCGACGGTTTCGAACCAGCCCGGGGTGAACACGTCGTGCACGCGGGCCGACTGCTCGGCCGTCAGCCCGTGGGGCAGGCCCACGCGGCAGGGCTGGATCTCGACGCCGCCCCAGCCGGCGCCGGCAAAGCCGCGCAACTGCTCGCACAGCGCGCCCGCGTCCACGGCGCCACCGGGCCACCACCAGCGCAGCATGGGGCGCTGGGCGGTGGGCGGCTGGCGGAACGCGGCTTCGATCGAGGACATGGGACGGAGCTTGCGCCGGATCAGAACTTGATGTCGGCCGTCAGTCCCACCGTGCGGAAGGAATTGGCCCCCAGCGAGTAGGCGTAGCCGGAGCCCGCGCCCTTGCCCGGCAGCGGGTAGAGGATGGCGTTGGGCACGCGCTCGTCGCCGGCGTTGCGCACGAACAGGCTGAGGCCCCACTTGTCATCCGGGCTGCGCAGGCCGGTGTGCAGGCCGAGGATGTTGTGGGCCTTGTAGCTGCACTCGGCGGCCAGCGTGTTGCACAGGCGCACGGCGGTCTTGTAGGTGGCGTCCAGGCCCAGGCTCCACTCGTAGCCGCCCCAGACCTCGGTGTCGTAGTCGGCGCCCACGGTCAGCTTGCCCTTGGGCGAGTACAGCAGGCGCTGGCCGCCGACGTTCTGGTTGTCGAAGGTGAAGCCGGCCGGGTACTCGGTGCCCAGGATCAGCGCGCCGCTGGTACGCAGGCTCAGCGCGCCCAGCACGCGGGCGCGCAGGTCCAGCTCCAGCCCGTAGCTCTTCACCTTGGGCACGTTCAGCGGGATGCAGTTCAATGCGCCGACCGCATTCAGCGTGCAGTTCTGTTCCTGGAAGTTCTTGATGCTGGTGTTGAAAACGGCGATGTCCACGTCCAGGTGCTTGTTGAACAGGCTGGTCTTCAGGCCGAGCTCCAGGCTGGTGGGCTGCTCGGCCTTGACGAGGGCGCCGCTGGTGGCGCCGTTGGCGGTCAGCGCGCTGATGGGGGTGTCGTTGTCGATCTGCGGGCCCTTGTAGCCGCGGCTCAGCGTCAGATAGCCCTGGGTCTGCTTGTCCAGCGCGTACAGCAGGCCCAGCTTGCCGGACAGGTCGCTCTCGCGCGCCGCGCCCTGGCCGCTCATGACGGTGGTGGGCAGCGCGAAGTTGGCGAAGGCCACGTTGCCGGTGCGGACCTGCAAGTCCTTCACGCGGTCGCGGGTGTAGCGCAGGCCGGTCAGCAGCTTGAACTGCTCGTCCAGCTTGAACGTGGCCTGGCCGAACAGCGCGGCGGAGCCGCTGTCGGTGGTGTAGTCGATCAGCGTGGAGATCGAGCGCGGCACGGGTGGCGACGGCAGATAGGGCGCCGGCAGGATGGTGGTGGTGGAGGTCTTGGTGGAGTGATAGTCGGACAGGAAGACGCCGGCCACCCAGTCCACCGCCTGTCCGCTCGGCGAGGCCAGCCTCAGCTCCTGCGACGCCTGGCGGATGTTGATCGCCGTGCCCTCCGTGCGGATCTTGTCGTAGCCCGCGGACATGTCGATGGCCGCGTAGTCCGGGCCCGTGCGGCGCTCGCGCACGGCGGTGATGGAGGTCAGCGTCAGGCCGTTGGCCAGCGTCTTGTCGACCTGCGCCGACAGCCCGCCGACCTTGGCCTGCCAGATTTCCGGCGAGTCGGAGCAGACGTCGTTGTTGCGCAGGCTCACCGTCACGCCGCAGGCGGCGAACTCGGCCAGCGGCGCATGGTTGCCGGCCGTGTTCGAGGCGTTGGCGATGACGGGCGCGAAGAACACCGCATTGCTGCTCTTGTTCCTGTCGTAGTCGGCGATGAGGTTGATGCTCAGGTCGGCGTCGGGCTTGAGCAGATAGCGTAGCCGCGCGCCGGTGCCCACGGTCTTGGCGTCGGTGCCGTTGTAGACGTTGTGATAGACGCCGGTGAGCTGGTCGGCATGGGCCGTGATGCGCAGCGCCGAGATGTCGTTGATGGGCAGGTTGACCGCGCCGCGCAGCACCGTGTTGCCAAGCCGGGAGCCCAGCACGTTCTTGCCCGAGAGTTCCAGCGAGGCCGAGCCTTCGAAGGCGTTGAATCGGGGTGCCTTGGTGGCCATGTTCAGCACGCCGGCCGAGGCGTTTTTGCCGAACAGCGTGCCCTGCGGGCCGCGCAGCACTTCCACGCGCTCCAGGTCGAACAGCGCGCCGCCGGCCGTGTTGCCCAGCGGCACGCCGTCAACGACGATGCCCACCGAGCTTTCGGCCGAGGTCGTGAACACCGCCGTGCCGATGCCGCGGATGGAGGCGCTGCCGCCGGCGCCGCCGGTCTTGGTGTCGCCGAACTCAAGCGCCGCGACGGCCTTGGACAGGTCGGTGATCTCGCTGACGCCCTGCTTCTGCAGCTGCTCGGCGCTGACCACGCTGATGGCGACCGGCACTTCCTTGAGCGTCTGCGTGCGCTTCTGCGCCGTGACGATGACCGTCGGCAACTCGTTCACGTCGGCCCGGGCCGCGGGGGGCGTGTCGGCGGCGGCTTGCTGCGCGGATGCGGGCGGCGCCACGGACATCAGGCTGGCGGTGGACAGCGCCAGCGCGATGGCGCTGGGGCGGAAGGGCACGAAGTGGGTCGTCAAGTTTGTCTCCTGGGATGGATGCCAAGGCTGAGCCTTGTGCGTTGGTCGTGTGCTGGCAGCGGGCCGCGTGGCCGCTGCGCGGGTTTCAGGAACGGGGGAAATCGAGGCCCGCGGCGGGGCGCCGGCAGGGCGGCGCCGAGGCGGAATCCGGCGAGGTTGCCGGGGTCGGCTGGGTCATGGCTTGTCTCCTGTGAACCTCGCCCTGCGGGGATGGCTGGCGGGCTTTTTGATCTGTTGCGGGCCAGTCTATGGACTCACCATTTATTCATCCAGGGGATGAAGTGAATTCTCTGAATCCATGTTGTGGATGGTGCTGCGGGTGGGTTGCCGGCCCGGGCGTGGCGGGGCTCTGGCGGGCGAAAAACAGGTCCTTCCAGCCGGTGCGTTCAGGGGAAAACACCGAGGTCTCCGGGCCACAAACGGGCCGCGTGGCGAGGGGCTTGGGGCTTGGGGCAGCGCGCGGCGCCGCCGCTCAGGCGTGGCGGGCGATGAAGTCCAGCAACGGGCCGCTGAGGCTGTCGTCGCCGGTGTTGACGGCCAGCGTCTGCGAGAAATGGTTGTGGTGGCGGATGAAGCGCAGCTCGGGCGCAAAGCCATGCCGGCCAGCGAGCCGCGCGAACAGCTCGCCGGCCTGCACCTGCATCTGCAGCAGGTCGCGCTCGGCGTAGCTGAGCAGCAGCGGGAAGGGGGGCATATCGATCTGCTCGACGATGCTCATGGCGGCCAGGGCCTCGGGGTCGTCGGTGCCGAAATAGGCGTCGTTGCGCGGGTCGGGCGTGGCGATGCCGAAGGCCACGCGCGACAGGCGCTCCAGCCGGGCGTTGTAGGGGCCTGAAGCCAGGATGGCGCCGCAGACCTGCACGCCAAATCGCCGCAGCAGCGTCGCCGCTGCCACATGGGCTGCGCCGGCCGACTCGCCCATCAGGAAGATGCACGCCGGGTCGGCACCCAGGGCCGGCGCCTGCGCGCGCGCCCAGGCCAGCGCGGCCGCCACGTCTTCGGGGCCGGCGGGCCAGCGGTGCTCGGGTGCCAGGCGGTAGTTGGGCAGCAGCGTGACGATGCCCTGCCGTGCCAGGTGCCAGCCGATGTTGGCCTTGTGACTCTTGTCGCCACGGATGAAGCCGCCGCCGTGGAAGAACAGCAGCAGCGGGCGCGGCACCAGCGCCTCGGCGGCGGGCCGGTAGACGTCCAGCACCTGGCGCGCGTGCGCGCCGTAGCGCTGCGACTGCTGCAGCAGCACCCCGTCGGTGGGCTGGCGGGCCAGCAGCGGCTCGTACAGCGCCTGCACCTCGGGCAGGTTGAAGCCGGCGCCCAGTGCGGCCAGTCGCGCGGCGATGGAGTCGGGCACGGGGTTCATGGCTTGAGTATCCAAGTGGTCAGCCATGCAGGGCCATGACGGCGCCGTCCAGCAGCGCGCGCAGGCCCGCGGCATCGCCGGCGGTGCCGTAGACGTAGTGGTCCGGCCGCAGCAGCACGGCCTGGCAGCGCTGCGCCTCGAACCAGCGCGCCATGACGCCTTCGGCCTCGGCCATGCAGCCCTCGCCGTCACCGAAGCGCAGCGTCTGCAACTGCAGCGCGCGGGCCTGGGCCGGCGTGGGGCCGCCGAGGTCGCTGCAGGCGGCGATCAGCAGCCGCCAGCCGCAGCCCAGCCAGTGGTCCAGGCGCACTCGCCGGTCCGGCAGCTGCAGCCAGGGCTGCGGCGCGAGGCTGCCCGCCGCGGCGCTGCTGTCGAGCAGGCCGGTGGTCAGGCGCGGCAGCATGTCCTGGCGCGGCCTGGGTGCCACGCCTTCGGCCAGCATCTGCCGATCCCGGGCCCGGGCCGCCTGGACGTCGCGCTCGCAGATCACCGCGCCGATGCCCTTGAGCCGCATCGTCAGGTCGGTCACATGGGCCTTGCGCTCCTGGCCGTAGCTGTCCAGCAGCGCGTCGGCGGCCGGCCCCTGCACGTTGCCCTGCAGCACGGCCGCCAGCTTCCAGGCGAGGTTGACGACGTCTCGAACCCCCTGGCACATGCCCTGCCCGAGGAAGGGCGGCTGCTGGTGCGCCGCGTCGCCGGCGATGAAGACGCGACCCACGCGCCAGCGCTCGGCCACCAGCGCATGGAAGCGATAGGCCGCCTGGCGCCACAGCTCGCCGTCGGCCGGCGTGATCCAGCGCGACAGCAGCGCCCAGGTCGCTTCGTCCTCGACGACCGCCTTGGGGTCTTCACCGGGCTTCAGCGAGATCTCCCAGCGGCGATGGTTCTTGGGGCCCATGACGTAGGTGCAGGGCCGGTCGGGCTCGCAGTACTGCACGCTGGTGGTGGGCAGCTTGGCGAGGCCCTGCGCGTTGGCCAGCACGTCCACGACCAGCCAGGGCTCGTCGAAGGACAGGTCTTCCAGCGTGATGCCGACCAGTTCGCGCACGGTGCTGGACGCGCCGTCGCAGCCGACGGCGTAGCGGGCTCGCACCTGGCTTTCGCGGCCGTCCTCGGCACGGCAGTGCAGCACGACCTGCGCGTCCGACTGCTGCAGGTCGAAGACCGTCAGCCCGGTGTTGACGATGACCGAGGGCCGTGCGGCGACGGCGGCGCGCAGCACCTCCTCGACCGGCGGCTGCGTGAACACGACCGAGGGCGTGTAGCCCTGCGGGTAGGGCCGCGCCACCATGGTCATGCGGCGGATCAGTTCACCATCGACGCCGTAGTAGCAGGAGTCGGTGAAAGGCTCGATGAAGGGCTCGATCTGCTCGACCACGCCCAGTTGCTGGAATACGCGCAGCACCTCGTGGTCCAGCGCGATGGCGCGCGGGCGGTCGTAGACCTCATGCTCGCGGTCGGCCACAAAGACCTTGAACCCGGCCTGGCCCAGCAAGGCCGCGGCCACGGCGCCCGAAGGCCCAAAGCCGACGATGGCGACGTCGTACAGCGGCTCGGCCATCGCTCAGGCTCCCTCGCGGCGGATGGGGTTGACCAGCGTGCCGATGCGCTCGATGGCGATCTCGATTACGTCGCCGTCCTTCATCCACACCGGCGGCGTGCGCGCCTGGCCGACGCCGGCCGGTGTGCCCATGACGATGACGTCACCCGGCTCCAGGGTCAGGCAGTCGGACAGCAGGGAGATGGTCTCGGCGACGCTCCAGATCATGTCGGTGGTGGACGCGTCCTGCATGACCAGACCGTTCAGCCGGCTCTGGATGCGCAGGCCGGTGGCGCCGGGCGCCAGTTCATCGGCCGTGACCAGCACCGGGCCGAAGCCGCCGGTGGCGTCGAAGTTCTTGCCGATGGTCCACTGCGGCGTGCGCTTCTGGTAGTCGCGCACCGACATGTCGTTGAAGCAGGTGTAGCCGAACACGTACTGCAGCGCGTCGGCCTGGCTCACGTGGCGCGGCACCTTGGCGCCGATGACCAGGGCCAGCTCGGCCTCGTAGTCGAACTTCTCCGACACGCTGGGCAACTGGCCCGCCGCACCGTGACCGATCAGCGAGCTCTTGCCCCGGAAGAAGAACCAGGGGTATTCGGGCTTCTCGCGGCCGCCTTCCTTGGCGTGGTCGTAGTAGTTCAGGCCCAAGCAGATGGTCTTGCCGGGCTCGGGCACCAGCGGCGCGAGTGTCAGCTCGGCCAGCGGCAGCCGCGGCGCGCCGCTCGCCAGTGCGGCGCCGGCGGCAGCGGTCAGGTCCACGCCCGCTTCGAGCGCGGCGCGCAGGTCGGCCGGCACCTGCGGCTGGGCGGCGTTCAGGTCGATGACGTGCTCGCCATCGACCAGGCCCAGGCGGGTGCGGCCATCGGCGGTGGCAAAGGTGGTGAATTTCATGGCGGTGAGGGCCTCAAGTCGGGATGAAGAAGACGCTGCGCTGCGCGGCTTTCAGCGCGGCGCTGGGTGGGGCGGAGATGCCCCATTGGTCGACGCGGCCGGGCGGCCAGGTCCAGTCGGCGGGGCCGCCGACGGCGTAGCTGTCATCGATCTGCTCGACCTCGGCCGTGTATTCGATGACCTCGCCGAAGGGGCCGATGAAGTAGTTGAAGGCGTTGTTGCCGGGGCCATGCCGGCCCGGGCCCCACTCGATGGCGTGGCCGGCATCGCGCATGCGACCGCCGCCGCGCATGACGGCGTCGAGGTCGGGCATGAGGAATGCGATGTGGTTGAGCGCGTCGTTGTCGGCGTCGCCCAGCGCCAGCGTGTGGTGGTCGCGGTCGCAGTTCAGGAAGGCCATGATGCGCGTGCGGTCCGCCAGCGTGAAGCCCAGCGCCCGTTCGATCCAGGCCTGGCTGGCGGGCAGTGCATGGCTGTTCAGCACCGCATGGGCGAGGCGGACGGGGCGGTCGGGCTCGTCGGCGGTGTCGGTGTGGCGGGCGTCGCCGTGGACGACCTGGAAGAGGCGGCCTTCGGGGTCGCGCACGGTCAGGCCTGTGCCGCCATCGGGCTCGGCGATGGGGGCCAGGGCCTGCTGCACGCGGCCACCGGCCGCGGTGGCCGCGCGGGCGATCTCGGCCAGGGCCGCTTCGCTGCGGGCGCGCAGCGTGACCTGGCGGATGGCCAGCGTGTCGGCGGCGTGCAGCGCCAGCAGGTGATGGTCGGCACCCGTGCCGCGCAGGTAGATGGCGTCGGCCGTGCGGGCGGCGACCTTGAGGCGCCAGACGTCGGTGTAGAAGCTTTCCGCGCGTGCCAGGTCGGGCACATCGAGGGCCACGCTGCGCAGCCCGCTGATCCAGCGTGAACTCATGGATGAACCTTGGGAGTGAGACCGAGGAAGCGCTCGGCGTTGCCATGCAGCAGCGCGGTCACGGTGGCGTCGTCGAAGCCGGCGGCCTCGACGCGCTGCGCCGGCGTGCGGTCATGGAAGTTGAAGGGGTGGTCGCTGCCCAGCATCAGCTGGCTCGCGCCGAAGCGCTCCACCAGATGGCGCAGCGTGGCGTCGTCGAACACCAGCGTGTCGAAGAACAGCTTGCGGGCCTGCTCGACGGGCGGCGCCTGCAATTGCTCGCGCAGTGCCGGGAACACCTGCCAGCCCTGCTGCAGGCGCGGCAGCAGCATCGCCAGCGTGCCGCCGCCGTGGCTGAAGGCCAGGCGCAGCCGTGGGCAGGCCAGCAGCAGGTTGGCGGTGATGACCGAGGCGGCCGCCAGGCCCACGTCGCTGGGGTAGGCCAGCACCTGTTGCAGCGGCGCGGGGCCGACGAGGCGGTCCATGCCGGTGGGCTTGAGGGCGTGCACGAAGACCGGCACGTCCAGCGCCTCGCAGGCCTGGAAGAAGGGCAGGAAGCGCGGGTCGCCGATGGGCACGCCGTTGACGTTGCTGCCCAGCTCCACGCCCACCAGGCCCAGCGCCTGCACGGCGTGCTGCAGCTCGGCGATGGCGAGGTCCAGGTCCTGCAGCGGCACGGCGGCCAGGCCCAGCAGCGCGCAGCCGCTGTTGGCCGCCATGGCGGCGGTCTGCTCGTTCAGGTAGCGCAGCAGCGGCTGTGCGTCGGCCGCGTCCAGCCAGTAGCTGAGCAGCTCGGGCATGGGCGAGATGACTTGCCGGCTGAGCCCCATGCCGGGCAGGTCGGCCAGGCGGCGCGGCGTGCTCCAGCACTTCTCGGACACGGTGCGGTATTGCTTGCCGGCAATCATCACGTGGCGGTGGCACAGGCCGCCCTGGCTGGGGGCGGCAATGGTGGACGGCCAGCTGGCCGGCACATGCGCGCCGAGGTAGGTCGGAAAGTGCTCGGGCACCACATGCGCATGCACGTCGATGCCGCGGCAGGCGCAGGCTTGCAGGGTCATGCGGCGACCAGGCCCGCGGCCCGCACGCCCGCGATGCAGATGGCCTCGTCCTCGTCGCCGCTGCCGCCGGAGGCGCCGACGGCACCGAGCACGCGGCCGGCCTGATCCTTGATGAGCACGGCGCCGGTTTGCGGCAGGAAGCGGCCTTGCGCCGTGTCCGCCAGCGTGGTGAAGAAATGGGGGTTGCCCTTGGCGCGCTCGGCGAGCACGCGGCTGGACACGCCCATGCCGACCGCGCCCCAGGCCTTGCCCGTGGCGATGTCGATGCGGAACATGCTGGCGCCGTCCTCGCGCTGGGCGGCCTTCAGGTGGCCGGCCTCGTCCAGCACCACCACGGCCATGGGCGCATGGCCGGCGGCGCGGGCCGCGGCGAGCGCGGCGGACAGCAGGGTGTTTGCCTGCGCCAGGGTCAGCGGGGTCATGGGTGTCGTCTCCGGGTGAGCCTCTTGGCCCGACGGGCGCGAGGCATTGCTTTGCACTGGCGGCGACTCTAGGAAAATGCCTTCAATTCATCCAGATGATGGGGTGGATATTTAGAATCCACGAAATGGATATATCCAAGGTCGACCTGAATCTGCTGGTGAGCTTTGACGCGATGGCGGAGCACCGCAGCGTCACGCGCGCCGGCGAGGCCATCGGGCTGAGCCAGCCCGCCATGAGCGCCGCGCTGAACCGGCTGCGTGCGCTGTTCGGCGACCCGCTGTTCGTCAAGACCGGCAGCCACATGGAGCCGACGCTTCGGGCGCAGACGCTGGCGCCGCACGTGCGGCGCGTCGTGGAGACGGTGAAGACCGAGATCCTGAACAGCGCCGAGTTCGACCCTGCCACCAGCGAGCGCACCTTCACGCTGATCACGCCGGACATCGGCGAGATGCATTTCGTGCCGCCGCTGCTGGCCTTTCTCGCCAAGGCCGCGCCGCATCTGCGCCTGCGCGTCGTGTCGCGCCCGCGGCTGGCGGCGTCGGAGGCGCTGGCCTCGGGCGCGGCCGATCTGGCGGTGGGCTACTTCCCCGACCTGGACAGCGCCGAGTTCTTCCGCCAGAAGCTGTTCGACAACCACCATGTCTGCATCGTGCGGCGCGACCATCCGCATGTGGGCGAGGGCCCGCTCAGCGTGGACCGCTACCTGGCCATGCGCCACGTGCTGGTCAAGCCCGAGGGGCGTGCCCACGTGTTCGAGCAATACCTGCAGCAGCAGGGCCTCAAGCGCGACGTGGCGCTGGAGATCTCGCACTTCATGAGCCTGCCGCCCATCATCGAAAGCAGCGACCTCATCGCCACCGTGCCACGCGACCTGGCCGACATCTGCTCGCGCTATGCCGAGCTGCGCATCGTCGAGACGCCGGTGAAGGCGCCGGTGATCCCGGTGCACCAGTTCTGGCACCGGCGCGCGCACAAGGACGCGGCCACCGTGTGGCTGCGGGCCAGCATCCAGAAGCTGTTCGCCGCCTGATCACCGCCTGACGGCCTGGCCCCGGCCCCGGCGCCGCGTCAGGGCCGCGGCAGCCAGCCCTGCACGGCCGCGATGACCTGATCCGGCCGCTCGCGGTGCGGCACATGGCCCGTGTCGGCCAGCAAGGCCAGCTGCGCCGGGCCGCCGGCGAGTCGGCCGATCATCCGGGGGTGCAGTGCCGACCCGTACTCGTCGTCGGCACCGTGGATCGCCAGCACCGGGCATGCCAGGCGCGGCAGCACGTCCGCCAGCGACCAGGCCGCGAAGGCCGGGCTGAGCCAGGTCTGCAGCCATGCATCCAGCACCCAGCGAGCCTTGTCGCCGTGGTGTCGGGCCAGGCGTTCCATCTGCTCCGCGGCCTCGAACTGCGCCTGGGCGGCCAGCAGCCCCTGCACCGTTCTGTCTTCGACGAAGGCCTGTGCCGACTCGGTGATCAGCGCCTCGCAGCCCGCCGCCAGTTCGGCCGCGCAGTGCACCGCCATGCCGCCGCCCACGCTATGGCCGAACACGGCGAAGCGCGTGATGCCCAGCTGCGCCAGCACGACCGGAAAGAAGCGCTGCGCCTCGTCGGCGATGAAGTCCAGTGGCATCGCGCCGGCCCGCGCATCGGAGCACCCGAAGCCCAGCCGGTCGTAGGCGACGACGCGGCGGCCGGTGGCTTTGCACAAGGCCGCCGGGAAGTCCCGCCACAGCGCCACGCAGCCCAGCGAATCGTGCAGCAGCACGAGGGGTGCGCCGGCGGCCTCGCCCGGCGGCGCCCATGAGCGTGCGAAGAGCCTGCCGCGCGGATGAAGAACCCAGTGATCGTCGACCTGCATCCCGCGATCATCCCAGCCCGGCCATACTTGCCCGGATGAGCTTCGCCCGCCATCTCCTGCCTCTGGCCCTGCTCGCCGCCGCAGCAGCGGCCACCGCAGGCTGCGACCGCACGCCGCTGCCGCCCGCCACCGCGCCGGTGCCGCACCGCATCCTGTTCGTCGGCAACAGCTTCCTGCACGGCCATGCGCCGCCGGTGCTGCACTACAACGCGGCGCGTGTGACGGACCTGAACGGCAGCGGCTACGGGGGCGTGCCGGGCGTGTTCAAGCAGCTGGCGGACGAGGCGGGCGTGTCCGTCGACGTGGCCAGCGAGCTCGTCAGCGGCCAGACGCTGCAGTTTCACCTCGACGAGAAGCACGCGTTGATCGCCAGCCGGCCCTGGGACATCGTCGTGTTGCAGGAGTACAGCACGCTGAGCCCGCGCAAGCCCGGAGACGCCACGGCCTTCGTGGCTGCGGCCGGCAGGCTGCAGGCCCTGGTGCAGGTGGTCAATCCCGCCGCTCGCGTCCACCTGCTTGAAACCTGGGCGCGCGCCGATCAGGTCTACCGCACGCCCGGCGGCCGCTGGGCGGGCATGACCCTGGAAGCCATGCAGGGCGACCTGCACGCGGCCTATGCTCTGGCCGCGGCGCGCGCCGGCTGCATCGCCGGCGTGCTGCCGGTGGGTGATGCGGCGCTGCGCGCCGTGCAGGAAGGCGTTGCCGACCGCGATCCCTATGACGGCATCACGCCCGGGCAAGTCAACCTGTGGGGCGACGACAGCTATCACCTCAGCGCCTGGGGCAGCTATCTGGAGGCGCTGGTCATCTTCGGCCAGCTCACCGGCCGTGACCCGGCCAGCCTGGGGGCGGCGAGCCGCGCGGGGCGCGAGCTGGGCCTGAGCCCTGCGCAGATCGACGCGGCGCAGGGCGTGGCCTCGCGCCAGCTGCGCGCTAGCGCATCGCCCGCTTCGCCGACAAGGCCATGAAGACGGCGAACACGACGACGACCACGAGGCCCGCCGTCAGCGACGAGTGCTCGGCGACGAGGCCGATCAGCGGCGGGCCGGCCATCATGCCGAGATAGCCCACGCCCGACACGGCAGCGATGCCGTGGGCCGACGACACCCCCGGCACCTTCGACGCCGCGCTGAACAACACCGGCACCACATTGCTCAGCCCCAGGCCCACGAGGGCGAAGCCGAGCAGCGCGACGGTGGGCGAGGGCAGGGCCAGCGCGAGGGCCATCCCGGCCGCGGCCAGCACGCCGCTGGCGCGCATCAGCCCGGCGCCGGAAATGTGCGCGCGCACCCAGTCGCCGCCGAAGCGGCCTGCCGCCATCGCGCCGCTGAAGCTGGCATAGGCCAGGGCCGCCGTGCTGGCCTCGCTGGCACGCTCCTGCTTCATGAAGAGCACGCTCCAGTCGTACATCGCGCCCTCGGCGATCAGGCCCATGGAGGCCAGCACGCCCAGCAGCAGCAGCGGGCCGCGCGGCAGGCTGAGCGGATGTTTTTCTTCGGCGGCCTTCTCGGGCACGGGCAGCATGGCGCGGCTGGCCAGCAGTGTGACGACCGCGCCCAGGCCCGTGGCGACGAGCAGATGCGCCTGCGGCGACAGGCCCAGCGCAGGTGCCGCGCTGCCCAGGCCGGCGCCGGCCATGCCGCCGAGGCTGAACATGCCGTGGAAGCCGCTCATCAGGGGCTTGGCCGCAAGGTGCTCGATCTCGGTGGCCTCGGTGTTGATGGCCACGTCCATCAGGCTGCCGGTGATGCCGAAGACCAGCATCACCGCCAGCAGCGCCGCGTAGGCCGACCCCGCCAGCAGGCAGGCGATGGAGGCGCAGCAGGCCACGCCCATGACGGCGGACACGGCCCGCGGCCCCCAGCGGCCGACGACGCGGCCGGCCTGGGCCAGGGCCATCAGCGCGCCGACGCCGCCGGACAGCATTGCGAGGGCCAGCGCCTGCTCGCCCAGGCCGTAGTGGCCCTTGACGGTGGGCACGTGCACGCCCCAGGTTGCGAACATCACGCCGAGCACGAAGAACTGCGCGCGCAGCGCGCGCGATGCGCCGACGACCGGATTCATCGGGCGCCCGCGCTGATGCGGGTGAAGAAGTCGTAGACGCCCTGGTCGCCCATCTTGCGGGCATCGGCCAGCTCGCCGCCTTCGGTCGCGTAGAGCAGTCGGCCCTGCGGCGACAGCACGGCCACGGCGGGGATGCCCTTCTTCAGCGGCACGCGGTAGCTCTCGGCGATGTCGACGTTGCGGTCGAAGCGGCCCACGTCCACCTTGACGACCTTGAAGCTCCTGGCGATCAGCGGGGCGCTGGGCCCGTGCTTGAAAGTGGCGTCCAGCATGCGGCAGTCGCCACACCAGTTGGCGCCGAAGACGACGAGGACGGGCAGCCGGGCCTGGGCGGCCTCGGCCAGCGTCGCGTGGATGGTGGCCTTGGCGTCGGCCGCTTCGTCGTAGATGGGGGGCGGGCCGCCGGCGGTGGCGGCGAGGCTGGTGGCGAGGAGGAGGGCGGCAGTCAGTAAACGCATGGGACGAGTCGCGGCATCAGGGCGTGCAGCGCAGTATGGAGCAGGAAATTGGAAGCGATTCCAATCGAATTACCGGGAGGCCTGCTCGAAGAAGCGCCAGATCACGTCGTTGGCGTCCAGGGCCCGCGACGCTGCCGGCCTGCCGTGGCGCACGCTGTCGGCGCCGGGCCAGGAATGGCCGCCGGTCTCGGTGACGCAGAGCTGCACGGCCACGCCGCCGGCACAGCTGTCGTAGGCCTCGCAGCTGGCGCCGGCCGCGTCCAGCGTGCGCCGCGGCGGGGCGGCGCAGTGGTCGCGCTGCACCCAGCGCGACACGGTCTCGGGCACGGACACGAAGGCCATCACCTGGCCCTCGTCGCGGAAGGCTTTCGGGCCGGCGCCGCCGTTGAAGAGCACGTGGTCGTCGTCGCGGGCGTGGATGTGCAGCACGGAGATCGGCTTGCCCGGCGTGCAGCTGGCGGTGGCGTCGGTGCCGGCCACCGAGGCCACGGCGCGGAAGACGTCGGCCGCCTCGCAGGCCAGGCGGTGGCTGAGCATGCCGCCGTTGGACATGCCGGTGGCGAAGACGCGGCTGGCGTCGATGCTGTAGCGAGCTTGCAGCGCCGCGACCACGGCGCGGGCGAAGGCCACGTCGTCGATGTGGCGGTCGCGCGCATCGCCGCAGCAGCCCCCGGCGTTCCAGGTGGCAAATTTCCCGCCCGGCAGCTTGCTGTAGCCGTTGGGAAAGGCGACGACGAAGCCGGCCTCGTCGGCCTTGCGCTGCAGGCCGTACTTCGTGTCGTCGGCCATGTACTCGGCATGGCCGCCGCCGCCGTGCAAGGCCAGCACCAGCGGCGCGGGCCGGGCGGCGTCATAACCCGCCGGCAGGTGGACGAGCACCTTGCGGCCCTGCACCTGCAGCTCCTGCAGGCCACCCGCGGCGGGTGTGCCGCGCTCGGCGCGCCGCTGTTCGATGCGGGCCTTGAGCCGGTCGCGCAGCGTGTCCTGGGCCTGGGCCTGGGCCTGGGCTGCAGGCAGCAGCACGAGCAGGGCCAGGGCCGACGCCAGCGCCCGCATCGGCCTAGCCTCCGCCGCCGAGCGCCCGGTACAGGGCCACGAGGTTCTGCGCGCGCTGGCTCTGCACCTGCACCAGCGTCTGCTGCACGGCGAACAGCGAGCGCTGTGCGTCCAGCCGGTCCAGGGCGCTGGAAACGCCGGCGGTGTAGCGCTGCTCTGCCGCGGCAAGGCGGCGCGTCTCGGCGTCCACCTGGGCGGTCAGGGCCGCGCGCTGCTCGGCCAGCGTGGCGCGGCTGCTCAGCCCGTCGGACACCTCGCGGAAGGCGGTCTGGATGGCCTTCTCGTACTGGGCCAGCGCGACGTCGCGGCTGGCGCGCGCGCCGCTCAGGTTGGCGCGGTTGCGGCCGGCGTCGAAGATCGGCTGCACCAGTTGCGGCGCAAAGCTCCAGGCCGAGTTCTTGAACAGGTCCGACAGATGGCCGCTGGCCGTACCGACCTGGCCGGTCAGCGTGATGCGCGGCCAGAAGGCGGCGCGGGCGGCGTCGATGTTGGCATCGGCCGCGCCGAGGGCGAACTCGGCCTGGCGGATGTCGGGCCGGCGCGTCAGCACCTCGGCGGGCAGGCCGGCGGGCAGCTCGGCCAGGGGCTCGAAGTCGGCCAGGTCGCCGGTGGGGGCCGGCAGGTCGGCCGGCAGCGGGCCACCGATGAGCAGGGCCAGCGCGTTCTCGTCCAGCGCGCGCTGGCGCTGGGCCTGGGCCAGCACCGCACGGGCGGCCTGCCAGGAGGATTCGGCCGCGCGCAGGTCCAGCTCGCCGGACACGCCGCCGTCAAAGCGCTGGCGGGTCAGCGACAGCGACTGCTCGCGCGTGGCGAGGGTGTCGCGCGTGAGCTTGAGCAGGGCCGCGTCGGCCTGCAGTGCGATCTCGGCATTGGCCACGCTGGCGACCAGGGCCGTGCGCACGGCCTGCTGGGCCGATTGCGCGGCCAGCACCTGGCCGGCAGCGGCGGCGCTCAAGCCCCGCAGGCGGCCGAACAGGTCCAGCTCATAGGCCGAGACCTGCAGGCCGGCCGTGTAGAGGCTGTTGATGCCGCCGGCCGCCGTGGGCGTGCGCGAGCCGCTCAGGCCCGCGTTGACGGTGGGCCAGAGGTCGGCGTCGCGGGTCTGGGCGGTGGCGCGCGCCGTCTCGATGTTGAGCACCGCCACGCGCAGGTCGCGGTTGTTGGCCAGGGCCAGCGGGATGAGCTTCTGCAGCCGCGCGCCCCGGAAGGCCTGGGCCCAGGGCAGCTCGGCGGCGGCCGTCGCGCCGGGGCCGCCGGGCTGCGGGAACGTGGTCGGCACCGCCGCGGCGGCGGCCTCGGAGGCCACCGGGCGCCTGGGCTCCGGGCCGGCGCAGGCGGCCAGCAGTGCAGCCAGGGCGATCAGGGAGAGGGATGTCTTCATGCCTGGCCTCCCGACTCTTCCTCGCTCTCGTGGGCATCGCGCCTGCGCTGCCTTTCGCTGCCCGGGAAGAAGCGCCGCACGACGACGAAGAACACCGGTACGAAGAACACCGCGAACAGCGTCGCCGAGATCATGCCGGCCATGACGCCGGTGCCGATGGCACGCTGGCTGGCCGAGCCCGCGCCGCTGGCCAGCACCAGCGGCAGCACGCCGAGGATGAAGGCGAGCGACGTCATGATGATGGGACGGAAGCGCAGGTGTGCGGCTTCGCGCACGGCGTCGAACACGCTTCGGCCGTGGGCCTGCAGGTCCTTGGCGAACTCGATGATGAGCACGGCGTTCTTGGCCGACAGGCCGATGATGGTGATCATGCCGACCTTGAAGTAGACGTCGTTCTCCAGGCCGCGGAAGTTGGCGCCCAGCACCACGCCCAGCACGCCCAGCGGCACGACGAGCAGCACGGCCAGCGGGATGCTCCAGCTCTCGTACAGCGCGGCCAGGCACAGGAACACGGCCAGCAGCGAGAAGCCGAACAGGATGAAGGCGGTGGAGCCCGAGAGCTTCTCCTCGCGCGACTGGCCGGTCCACTCGTAGCCGAAGCCGTCGGGCAGGGTGGCCGCGATCTTCTCCATCTCGGCGATGGCCACGCCGGTGGACACGCCCTTGGCCGGTTCGCCCAAGATGCGCATGGCCGGGTAGCCGTTGTAGCGCACGGTCTGCATGGCGCCGGTGATCCACTTGCTGCTGGCGAAGGCGGACAGCGGCACCGGCTGGCCGGAGCTGTTCAGCACGTTCAGGCGCAGCAGGTCCTCGGGCTGCATGCGCGCCGGGGCGTCGGCCTGCACGATGACGCGCTGCAGCCGGCCGGCGTTGGGGAAGTCGTTCACGTAGCTGGAGCCCAGCGAGGTGCCCAGCACCGCGTTGACGGCGCCGATGTTGACGCCCAGCGCCTGGGCGCGGTCGCGGTCGATGTCCAGCTGCAGCTGGGCGGCGTCTTCCAGGCCGTCGGGGCGCACGGCGGTCAGCAGCGGGTTCTTGGCGGCGGCACCCAGCAGCTGGTTGCGCGCGGCCAGCAGCTCGGCGCGGGTGTGGCCGCTGCGGTCCTGCAGGCGGAAGGCGAAGCCGTTGGCGCGGCCCAGGTCGCGGATGGGCGGCGGGCTGGTGGGGAAGATGATGGCGTCGCGCACCTTGCTCAGCGCGCCGAAGGCACGCGCGGCCAGGGCCTGCGCCGAATGCTCGGCGCCGTGGCGCTCGTCCCAGGGCTTGAGGGTGACGAAGGCCAGGCCCGCGTTCTGCCCGGCGCCCGAGAAGCTGAAGCCGACCACGCCGACCATGCTCTCCACCTCGGGCTGGGCCAGCATGTAGCCCTCGACCTGCTTGACGACCTCCAGCGTGCGGGCCTGCGTGGCCCCCGGCGGCAGCTGGATGTTGACGAGGATGTTGCCCTGGTCCTCGTTCGGCACGAAGGACGTGGGCAGCTTCTGGAACATCAGCACCGCGGCGGCGATGACGGCGGCGTAGACGAAGGCCATGCGCACGCCGCGGTGGATGAAGCGGGACACCCAGCCCTCATAGCCCTTGGCCGTGCGCGCGAAGCCGCGGTTGAACCAGCCGAAGAAGCCGCGCTTCTCCATGTGATGGCCGGCCTCCACGGGCTTGAGCAGCGTGGCGCACAGCGCCGGCGTGAGCGACAAAGCGAGGAAGGCCGAGAAGGCGATGGCCGAGACCATCACCGCCGAGAACTGGCGGTAGATGTTGCCGATGGAGCCGCTGAAGAAGGCCAGCGGCACGAACACCGAGATCAGCACCACCGTCACGCCGACGATGGCGCCGGAGATCTGGCTCATGGCCTTGCGCGTGGCCTTGAGGGGCGACAGCCCCTCCTCGCTCATGATGCGCTCGACGTTCTCCACCACGACGATGGCGTCGTCCACCACGATGCCGATGACCAGCACCATGCCGAACATCGTCAGCACGTTGATGGAGAAGCCCAGCGCCAGCAGCGTGGCGAAGCTGCCCAGCAGCGCGATGGGCACCACCAGCGTCGGGATCAGCGTGTAGCGGATGTTCTGCAGGAACAGGAACATCACCAGGAACACCAGCACGACGGCCTCCACCAGCGTCTCGACGACCTGCGAGATGGAGATGTCGATGAACAGCGAGCTGTCGTAGGGGATGCTGGCCTTCACGCCGGCCGGGAAGTAGGGCTGCAGCTGCTTCAGGCGCTGCTTGATGAGCTTGGCCGTCTGCAGCGCGTTGGCCGACGGCGCGAGCTGCACGCCCACGCCCACCGAAGGCGTGCCGTTCAGCCGCGTGGAGCGGCCGGTGTAGCTGTCGGCACCGAGCTCGACGCGGGCCACGTCCTTGAGGCGCACGGTGGAGCCGTCGGCGTTGGCACGCAGCACGATGTTGCGGAACTGCTCGACGTTGGTGAGCTGGCCACGCACCACGACGGTGGCGGCGATGGGCTGGCCGGGCACATTGGGTAGGTCGCCGATGGAGCCGGAGCTGACCTGGGCGTTCTGGGCCTGGATGGCGGCGTTCACGTCGGCCGGTGCCAGGCGGTAGCCGACCAGCTTGGCCGGGTCCAGCCAGATGCGCATGGCGCGCTCGGTGCCGAACAGCAGGCCCTGGCCGACGCCGGGCACCCGCTGGATCTCGGGCAGCACGGTGCGCGAGGCGTAGTCGCCCAGCGCGATCGGGTCGAAGGCCGGGTTGTCGCTGGACAGGATGATGAAGAGCAGGAAGTTGGGGTTGGCCTTGTCCACCCGCACGCCCTGCTGGATGACCGCCTGCGGCAGCCGCGGCTGGGCGCGGGCGTAGCGGTTCTGCACGTCCACCTGGGCCAGGTCGGGGTTGGTGGCCGGGTCGAAGCTCATCGTCAGCGAGCCGGTGCCGTCGGCCTGGGCCACGGCCTCCATGTAGATGAGGCCGGGCGAGCCGTTCATCTCGCGCTCGATGACGGAGATGACCGAGTCCTCCAGCGTCTGCGCCGACGCGCCCGGGTAGCTGACCGACAGCACGATGGAGGGCGGCGCCACCGGCGGGTACTGCGCGATCGGCAGCTGCGTGACCGCGACGCCGCCGAGGACCGTGATGAAGAGGGCGATGACCCAGGCGAAGATGGGCCGGTTGATGAAGAACTGCGCCATGTCGGGTCAGCCCTTCGAGGCGGCCGAAGCGGGCGCGGCCGGGGCCGCCGGCGTCCAGGGCACGGGCCGCGCCTTGCCGCCGGCCTTGGCCTTCTGCAGACCGTCCACGATGACCTTCTCGCCGGCCTTCAGACCGCTGAGGATCAGCGCCTTGCCGTCCTGGGCCGGGCCGAGCTTGACGGGGCGCGCGCTCACCGCCCCGTCATCGGCCACCACCAGCACCGTCTCGCCTGTCGCGCCGCGGGCCACGGCCTGCTGGGGCAGCCAGACGGCGCCGTCCACTTCGGCCTGGGCCAGGCGCACGCGCACGTAGAGGCCCGGCAGCAGCAGGCCTTTGGGGTTGGGCAGCTCGGCGCGCAGCGTGATCTGGCCGGTGGCGGCGTCCACGCTGAGGTCGGAGAACAGCAGCTTGCCCGGCTGGGCGTAGACGCTGCCGTCTTCCATCAGCACCTGCACCTTGGCCGCGTCCTTGCCGGCGCTCTGCAGCCTGCCGTCCGCCAGGGCCTGGCGCAGCCGCATGACCTCGGCGGCCGACTGCGTGAAGTTGACGTAGAGCCGGTCCACCTGCTGCACCACGGCCAGCGGCGTGGCCTCGCCCTGGCCCACCAGCGCGCCTTCGGTGACGAGGGCGCGGCCGATGCGGCCGGCGATCGGCGAGCTGACGGCCGCGTATCCGAGGTTGATCTGGGCCGTCTGCACGGCGGCTTTGCCGGCGGCCACGTCGGCCTTGGCCTGGCCGGCGGCGGCCTGTGCGTTCAGCGCTTCCTGCTGGCTGACGGCCTGGGTCTTGGCCAGCGGCGCGTAGCGGTCGGCCAGGGCCTGGGCCTGCACGAGATTGGCTTCGGCGCGGGCGAGCTGGGCCTGCGCGCTGGCGAGGGCGGCGCGGTAGGGCGCGGCGTCGATCTCGAACAGGGCCTGGCCGGCCTTCACGTCGCTGCCTTCGGTGAACAGGCGCTTTTGCAGGATGCCGGCCGCGCGGGCGCGCACCTGGGCGACGCGGTAGGCCTCCAGGCGACCGGGCAGTTCGGCGGCCAGGTCGGCCCGGCCCGGCGTGACCGTGACGACGCCCACCTCGGGCGGCGGCGGCGCGGCGGCCGGGGTCTGGCTGGCGGAGGGGCTGCATCCCTGCAGGCCGGCGCCCAGACCCGTCAACAGCACGACCATCGCGCCCAGCCCCGCCTTGCTACCCCGTGCCAACTTCATCATTGCGTCCTGTTCGACTTGCTTGTGCCGATCCTGCCCCGGCGCCGACCCTGGCGCGCGAAGCAAAACCGGCGACTTTAGCCATGCAATCGCTTTCACGTCGGTGAAGCAACGCAAAGCCCTGGGCCGGATGAGCTCAGCTCGCCGACGCCTGCAACGCCGCCAGCCGCGCACGCTGCACGGCACGGCCGATGTCCGGCCCCTTGGCGCCGCGGGCCATGGCCTCGGCGCTGGCGGCGGCGAGGTCGACCTGCTGCGTGGCGGCCAGGTCGGCGGCCAGCCGCTCGCGTTGCGGGTAGTCACGGTCCTCCAGGCCCAGGCGGCCGCGGGCATCGCATTCGCAGGCCCACAGCAGTTCGGCGAAGCGCTCCGGCCGGCGCCAGGCGTCGCAGCGCTCCAGCAGGCGCAGCCGGGCTTCGGGGCCGAAGCTGCTGCTCTGGTGCACATGGGTGTGCTCGCGGGCCACCAGCTCGGCCAGCTCGCGGCAGTCGTTCGGCACCTTCCAGCGCGCGCTCACGCTGCGCGCGAGCTTCTCGCTGCGCCCCTCGTGGCCGATGTGGCGCGGCAGTTCCTCCTGGCGCGTGGTGCCCTTGCCGAGGTCGTGGCAGAGGCAGGCGTAGCGCACGGTCAGCGGCGCATGCAGCCGGGCGCACTGGTCCAGCACCATCAGCAGGTGGATGCCGGTGTCGATCTCCGGGTGGTGGGCTTCAGGCTGGGGCACGCCGAACAGGGCCTCGACCTCGGGGAGCAGCCGGGCCAGCGCGCCGGCCTCGCGCAGCACCTCGAACATGCGCGATGGCCTGGCCTCCATCAGCCCGCGAGAGAGTTCCTGCCAGACGCGCTCGGCCACCAGCGCGTCCACCTCGCCGGCGGCCACCATCGCACGCATCAGCCCGACGGTCTCGGGGGCGATGCCGAAGTCCGCGAAGCGCGCCGCGAAGCGGGCCAGGCGCAGGATGCGCACGGGGTCTTCGGCAAAGGCGGGCGAGACGTGGCGCAGCACTTTGGCCTGCAGGTCGCGCTGGCCGCCGTGGGGGTCGATGACCCGGCCGGCGGCGTCCAGGGCCATCGCGTTGATCGTCAGGTCGCGGCGCGCCAGGTCCTGCTCCAGCGTCACGTCGGGCGCCGTGTGGAAGGCGAAGCCGTGATAGCCCGCCGCCGTCTTGCGCTCGGTGCGGGCCAGCGCCACTTCCTCGTGGGTCTCGGGGTGCAGGAAGACCGGGAAGTCCTTGCCGACGGGCTGGTAGCCGGCGGCGAGCAGGTCCTGCGGCGACGCGCCGACGACGACCCAGTCGTGGTCCTGCACCGACAGGCCAAGCAGGCGATCGCGCACGGCGCCGCCGACGAGATAGGTCTGGAATGGAGGCATCGCCCGCATTCTGCGGCCACACTCGCGGCATGCAGATCCTCAGCGAACACCGCTGCTTCGGCGGCACCCAGCGCTTTCTCCAGCACGACTCGGCCGAGACGGGGTTGCCGATGCGCTTCGCCCTCTTCACGCCGCCCGAGCCGCGGGCGCTGCTGGTCTTCCTTGCCGGCCTGACCTGCACGGAAGAGACCTTCACGATGAAGGCCGGCGCGCAGCGGCTGGCGGCCGAATCGGGCCTGGCCCTGCTGATGCCCGACACCAGCCCGCGCGGCGCGGGCGTGGCCGGCGAGAGCGAGAGCTGGGACTTCGGCGTCGGCGCCGGCTTCTATCTCGACGCCACCCGCGCGCCCTGGGCGAAGCACTGGCGCATGGAGAGCTGGCTGATGAAGGAGCTGCTGCCCCTCGTGCAGCGCGAGACGGGCCTCGCCAGGGCGGGCCTGTTCGGCCACTCGATGGGCGGCCATGGCGCGCTGACGCTGGCGCTGCGCCATCCAGGTCGCTTCGCTTCGCTGTCGGCCTTTGCGCCCATCGCCGCGCCCATGCAATGCCCCTGGGGAGAGAAGGCATTCAGCGGCTATCTGGGCGAGGACCGCAGCGCCTGGGCCGCGCACGACGCCAGTGCCCTGATGCGCGCGCAGACGGCGGTGCCCTACCCCGGCGGCATCCTCATCGACCAGGGGCTGGCCGACAAGTTCCTGGCCGAGCAGCTCCACCCCGAGGCCTTCGAGGCCGCCTGCGCTGCCGTCGGCCAGCCACTGACTTTGCGCCGTCACGCGGGCTACGACCACGGCTATTACTTCATCGCCAGCTTCGTCGACGACCACCTGCGGCATCACGCGCGGGCCCTGACTTGACCCTCGGGGGACAATCCCCCGAATGGCAGTCCTCTCCCTCACCAACGCCCACCTCGCCTTCGGCCACGTTGCCCTGCTTGACGGCGCCAATTTCTCGCTGGAGACCGGCGAGCGCGTCGGCCTCATCGGCCGCAACGGCACGGGCAAGTCCTCGCTGCTGAAGATCCTCGCCGGCCTGGAAAAGCTCGACGACGGCCTGCTGCAGCAACAGCAGGGCCTCACCAACGTCTACGTGCCTCAGGAGCCCGAGCTGCGCGCTGACGCGACCATTTTCGACGTCGTCAGCGAGGGTGTGGCCGAGGCCAAGGCCCTGCGCGAACGCTACGAGCGCCACGACGAAAACGACGACCTGGCCTGGGTGCAGGAGCGCATCGAGCACATCGGCGCCTGGAACTGGGAGCAGCGCGTGGACGAAACGCTGCATCGCCTGGGGCTGGACGGCTCGCGCCTCGTGGGCAGCCTGTCGGGCGGCCTGAAGAAGCGCGTGGCCCTGGGCCGGGCGCTCGTGGCCCAGCCCGATGTGCTGTTGCTGGACGAGCCGACCAACCACCTGGACCTGGACGCGATCACCTGGCTGGAAGGCCTGCTGAACGACTTCAAGGGCTCGCTGCTGCTGATCACCCACGACCGCCAGTTTCTGGACAACGTGGCCAACCGCATCGTCGAGCTGGACCGCGGCCAGCTGCGCGGCTACCCGGGCAACTTCGCCGCCTTCCAGGCTGCCAAGGCCTATGAGCTGGAGAACGAGGCCCTGGCCAATGCGCGCTTCGACAAGGTGCTGGCGCAGGAGGAGGTGTGGATCCGCAAGGGCGTGGAAGCGCGGCGCACGCGCTCCGTCGCCCGCATCCAGCGCCTGGAAGCCATGCGCCTGCAGCATGCGGCGCGGCGCGACGTGCAGGGCAAGGTCAGGTTGGACATCGACACCGGACAGAGCAGCGGCAAGATCGTCGCGGAGCTGGAGGACGTGTCCAAGAGCTTCGGCGACCGCGCCATCGTGCGCGGCTTCTCGTCCACCATCCTGCGCGGCGACAAGGTGGGCCTCATCGGCCCCAACGGCGCTGGCAAGACGACGCTCCTGAAGATGATCCTCGGCGAGCTGCCGCCCGACAGCGGCACGGTGCGCCTGGGTTCGCGGCTGACGGTGGCCTATTTCGACCAGATGCGCGACACGCTGAACCTGGACGCGACGCTGGCCGACACCATCAGCCCGGGCTCGGAGTGGATCGAGATCGGCACGCAGAAGAAGCATGTGAAGAGCTACCTCGGCGACTTCCTGTTCTCGCCCGCGCGGGCCAACTCGCCGGTGCGCACGCTGAGCGGCGGCGAGCGCAACCGCCTGCTGCTGGCGCGCCTGTTCGCGCGGCCGGCCAATGTGCTGGTGCTGGACGAGCCCACCAACGACCTCGACATCGAGACGCTGGAACTGCTGGAGGAGCTGCTGGCCGACTACGACGGCACGGTCTTCCTCGTCAGCCACGACCGGCGTTTCCTGGACAACGTCGTCACCTCCACCATCGTCTACGAGGGCGACGCGCGCTGGCGCGAGTACGAGGGCAGCGTGCAGGACTGGCTGACGCAATCCAGGCGTGCGAGTGCGATCCAGGCGCAGCAGGCCAAGGCCGCGCCGGCCGCCGCCGCACCCACACCGCCGCCCGCGCCCGAGCCGGCTCCTGTCGTCGCCACCAAGCGCAAGCTCAGTTACAAGGAGCAGCGCGAGCTCGACGAGATCCCCAAGCAGATCGCCGCGCTGGAGGCCGAGCAGACCCAGCTGAATGCGCTGATCACCGGCAGCGAGCTCTACACCCAGGGCGCCAAGCGCATCGCCGAGGTGACCGACAGGGCGGCCGAGATCGACACCGAACTGCTGGCACTGATGGAGCGCTGGGAAGTGCTGGAAGCCAAATGAACGCCTTGCACCAGGAGTGGCTGGCCCTGCAGGCGCAGCACGAGCGCTACGAGGCGCTGGCCCTGGGCGTGAAGCTGGTCGCCTTCGCCGCGACCGTGCTCGTCCCGGACAACTCGCTGGCCCTGGCGTTGCTGGCCTTGCTGTGGCTGCAGGAGGCCGTGCTCAAGACCTTCCAGGGGCGGCTGGGCGAGCGCCTGCTGGTCGTCGAGGCGGGGCTGAGGGCCGGTGGAGACGTGACCGCGATGCAATTGCACAGCGACTGGCTTGCGAGCCGGCCGCGCGGCCCGGGCCTGGCCGGGCAATACCTGAAGAGCGCCCTGCGCCCGACGGTGGCGCTGCCTTACCCGCTGCTGATGCTGCTGGTGGTTGCGGTCTAGGCCGGCTGCAGCTTGGCCACCGGCACAAAGCTGTTCTGGCCCTTGAGCTGGACGACGGTTTCACCCTGGCGGTGCACGACGTACTGCGCCACGTGCACGGCGCCGTTGAAACGCACCTTGTCGCCAGGCTTGATGACGGGCTGAGGCGGGATGACGGGCAGCACCGGCCGGGCGGGGCGCATCGGGTCGCGCACCTGGCCGTGAAGGCCGGGTGAATTCTTGGCCAGGAGGTCAAGCGAACGGTGCACCTCGGCCTTGAGCTGCTCGGCCGTGAAGGGCTTCTTCAGCAGGAAGTGGGCGCCATGGGCCTCGGCTTCGAACTCGTGCTCGGGCGTCACCTCGAAGCTCAGCAGCGACAGGTACAGCGAGGGCTGCACCGCGCGCAGGCGCTGGTAGAGCTGGATGCCGGTCAGCGGCGCCTTGGCAAACCAGTCGGTGATCAGGAAATGGGGCTTGAAGGTCAGGCCCTGGGCCAGGGCCGTGTCGGTGTCGGCGCAACAGAGGATGCCGTCGGCGGCAAAACCTCGGCCCAGCAGCAGTTGTCGTGCAAAGGTTTGCACCCCAGCCAGGGGATCTACAACGAGAAATTTCAAGGGGTTGCTCATGTCCACATCGGGCGCCGCAGCCGCGGCGGCGCCAAGTGACGCGGATTCTGCCGGCAGCCTTGCGCCGGCCCGATGACAAACCCCGTCCGGAGCGAGAACTATTCGTCAGCCTTGCAGCCGGCAGAAATCGGCCCGCAGGCCCTGCGGTGTGCGGGCCAGATAGAGGGGCTGACCTGCCGTTCCTTCATGGGTGAGCTGGTGGATGGCGTCGCCCAGGCCGGCTGGCAGTTGGCCGGCGAAGCTGAGGCTGAACTGCTCTCCCGGCTGATGGCTGGGCACGGCGGTTGCGGCCACCAGCGTGACCACATGCCCGTCCACCTCGAAGCGCTGGCCGACATGGGCCTGCCAGCTCGCCAGGCCGGACCGGCTGGCCAGGCTGGGGCGCACGCCCGCCAGTGCCACGGTCGACCCGGCGCTGGCGACGATTGCGGTCGCGCCGCCCTTCAGGAAATCGCGCTTGTTGATCACGGCAGGCACTCCTCGGGTTGTGCGGCGGGCTTCAGCATGGCCTGGTGCAGGCCGCGGGGCTCGCCGTCGATGACGAAACCCAGGCGCTCGTAGAGCCGCCGGGCGGGGTTGTGCATCTCGACCTGGATGCCCAGCGCCCGGCCGCCGGCGGCCAGCGCCTGCAGGCAGCGCGTGCCCAGGCCCTGGCTGCGCCAAGCCGGCAGCACGGTGATGTCGAGGATGTGCAGATGGTCGTCACGCTCGTCCAGCCAGAGCCGGCCGGCGACCTCGTCGCCGTGGACGAGGATGAGATGGCAGACCGAGCGCGGGAAATGGCGCGTGTAGTGGGCCTGTTGGGCGTGGTGCTGCTGGCGCACGAAGGCCTCGCACTGCTGCGCTGGCCAGCCGGTCAGCGCCAGCTCTTCAGCCCGGGTGCTGGCGTAGATGGCCAGCTGCAGGGCCTCATCGGCCGGCGTCGCCACGCGCAGGCGGTAGTCCATGGTGAGCGGTCTAGTTGCGGGACGGGAAGATGCCCTGCATCGCAATGCAGAACATCAGGCCAAGGTAAGGCTGGCGGTTCTCGTGGGGCTGGCTGCCGCCCGAGGGGCCGATGCTCTCGCCCGCCATCGGCACGGTGACGCCGGGCATGCGGTAGACGTTGGCCCCGGTGGTCGGCGGCGCCATGGCGGCATTGGCCGGGCTGGCTGCGAGGCCGGAGGCACCACCCATCAGGCCGTGGCCGTGGGCAGGCATCTCGTTGCTCTGCAGCGTGACTGCGGCCTGGCCGGTGATCTGGCCCAGGGTGCGCGGGCTCAACCCGGGGCCCTGGCTGGCGTGCATGGCCATGCGGTCGCGCAGGTCGGGCAGGGCGAAGTTGCTGGTGCCATTGCCGCCGTAGTTCGTGCCCAGAAGCGCGAAGAGGGCGCTGTTCTGGCTGATCGGCAGCAACTGGCCATCGCAACTCGCCCAGCCACGCGGGGCGAAGTTGTAGGGCATGACGCGGATCTCGGCGAGGAAGGGTTCGGACATGTCGGGCTCCTCAGTTGCGAGAGGGGAAGATGCCGAACAGCGCAATGATGTAGTTCAGCGCCATCGTCGGGGCCATGTTGTCGTGCGGTTGGGTGCCGCCGCTGTTGCCGATGGCGCCGGCCGCCATGGCCACGCCGGCGGCGGAGTTGTCATAGCTGTTGACGGCGGTCGAGCCGAGCAGGGCGCCTGCCGGCGTCGAGCCCGTGGCCGCCGCCGTGCTGGCGCGCAGCGCGTGGCTGTGGGCCGGGATCTGTGTCGACAGCAGCGTGACACTCTCGCTGCCCGACACCTCGCCGAGGTTGCGGTTGCTCAGTCCCGGACCTTGGAACTGATGGACGGGCACACGGCCGCGCAGGTCGGGCAGGGCGAAGGTGGTCTGGCCGTTGCCGCCGTAGGTGGTGCCGAGCAGGCTGAACAGCGCGGTGTTCTGCGCGATGGACATGATCTGCCCCTCGCAGAAGGCCCAGTCGCGCGGCGCGAAGTTGCCCGCGAACAGACGGATCTCGCCGATGAAGTAGTCGGACATGACGGTCTCCTCGGTTCAGTTGCGGCTGGGGAAGACGCCTTCCAGCGCGATCAGCCAGGACAGCACCAGGTAGGGCTGCATGTTGTTGTGGGGCTGGCCACCGCCGGCCAGCCCCACGGAGCCCGGCGTCATGACGGTGTCGCTGCCGGCCGGCGCATAGCGGTTGATGCCACCGCGTGGCTTGACCGCTGGCAGGGCGCCACCGGGGGCGCTGGCGTTGGCGAGGTCGCTGCTGCCGGACAAGGTGTGGCTGTGGGCCGGCAGCTGGTTCACGTTCAGCGTCACGTTCTCGGCGCCGCCCTGTTCACCAAGGCTGATGCTGCCGATGTGCACCGGCGCCCGGCCACGCAGGTCGGGCAGGGCGAAGGTGGTCTGGCCGTTGCCGCCGTAGGTGGTGCCCAGCAGCGAGAACAGGGCGGTGTTCTGCGAGATGGGCAGGATCTGGCCATTGCAGAAGGCCCAGCCACGGGGCGCGAAGTTGAAACCAGCGAGCTTGAGTTCTCCGAGGAAGGGGTTTGCCATGGCGGTCTCCTAGCCGAATACGGCTTCGTAGTGCAGGCCGGCGGTGGTGCGGGCCACAGGCACGAGAAAGATGTCCATCGCGTCGAGCTGTGGGTGCTCGAGCCGGTAGATGCTTTGCGGCAGGGCCGGCTCGGGTGGCGCTTCGAAGGTCAGGCTGAAGGGCTGGCGGCCGTCCGGTGCGCCGCCACGCCCGGCCTGGGCCTGGATGAGCTGGGCCGGCAGTTCGGCGCCGCCATCGGCCGGGTCCAGCCGCAGCGTGAAGCGGCTGCCGACCAGGGGCTCGAAGCGGGCCAGCGTGAGCAGGCCCTCAGACACGGCGACGCGCCGCACCGGCGCCCAGGGCTGCAATTGCGAACAGAGCCAGCGTGGCGGGCTCGGGCAGGTTGCCGCCGGTGCCATCGCTCCGCGTGAGGAGGTCGATGCGGAACTCGGCGAAGGCGTCACCGCTGCCGCTCGCCGGTCGCACGAAGACGAGATCGTCGAGATTGAAGGTCAGCGTGCCACCCACCAACGAGATGTACTGCAATGGGTCCGATGGGCTCTGTAGGCCTGAAGGCCCGCTCGTCAAATACCCGGTGGAGTCATAGGCATTGAAGCCGGTGATGGCCGCGCCAATATCCAGCCCGCTGATCTCGTAACGGGCGTGGGCACCGTTGGCCCCAAAGTAGCCGGTCTTGATCAGGTGCGTCTGGGCATCGTCCACGCCACCGGCGACGTGCAGCCGGATGGAGTTGGTGGCGTCGTCGAAGAAGATCGTCTCGCCGCGCAGCATGTAGCCGAAGCTGGCGAGTGAGTCGCCGCCGATGGCACCGTTGTCGCCTTGAAAGATGCCCGTCGGCATGCCGGCCAGGCTGACGTTTTGTGTGGCGCTGAACCCATCGACGCTGTTTCCGGTGTACCCGCCCGGCACGATCAGCTGGATGGAGACCCCGCTGACGAAATTGGCCTGGGCAGATAGCGAGGACAGCGCGAGCAACGTGCCCAGAGCGGCACTGAGCAAGCTGCGGACGGGGGAAGAAGCGAGTCGCATGGAACCCTCCCTGGCGTGAACCGAGCCCCAAGTTGACTCGTTGCCCGCCGTTGGCGCCAGTGGCTCGCCCCGTGAATGAGGGGTGGGGGAATCAGGGGGGCGTCGTCGGATGGCGCATGTCGTCCACTGCGGCGCGCAGCGCCCGCCAGAAGGCCGGGTCCTGCGAGGTGGCCATGTTGATGCGCATCAGCGAGCCGGGCCGGCGCGTGGCGCTGAAGAGGGCGCCGGGCGCGGTCAGCCAGCCGGCGTCGAGCAGCGGCTGGGCCAGGCGCTCGGTGTCCACGCCCACGTCCAGCCAGCCGAACAGGCCGTCGGGCGGCGCGGCCCACCGGAAGCCCTGCCGGGTGGCCTGGGCCGAGATGCGCTGGCGCGCGTTGGCCAGGCGCTCGCGCAGTCGCTGTGCGTGGCGGCGCAGCCGGCCCTGCTCCAGGCACAGTGCCACGGCGCGCTCCAGCACGGGCGAGCTGGTCAGGCCGTCCAGCAGCTTGGTATCGGTCAGCGCGCGCAGGCGCTCGGGCGAGGTGGCCAGATAGCCCACACGCCAGGCCGGCGTCAGCACCTTGGAGAAGCCCGACACGTAGGTCACGCGGCGTAGCCCGTCCAGGGCGGCCAGCCGGGGCAGGTGCTCGGGGGCGAGGAAGCCGTAGCTGTCGTCCTCGACGATGAAGAAGTCGTGTTCGTCGGCCAGGCGCAGCAGCTGGTGGGCGCCGGCCAGGTTGAGACTGTGGCCGGTCGGGTTGTGCAGCACCGACACGGTCAGGTAGGCGCGCGGCGCGTGCGCGGCGGCCAGCGCGCCCAGCACGTCGAGGTCGGGGCCGTGCGCGCCGCGCGGCACCGGCAGCAGCCGGATGCCGGCCTGCGTGAGCCGCGCGAACATGATGGCCCAGCCGGGGTCGTCGATGAGGACGGCGTCGCCGGGCTGCAGCTGGGTGCGGATGATGAGGTCCAGCGCGTGCGTGGCGCCGTTGGTCGTCAGGATGTGGGCGGGGCTGGCGTGGATGCCGAGGTCATCCAGGCGCTGCACGAGGGCGGTGCGCAGGCGCAGGTCGCCATTCGGGTCGCCGTAGCTCACCTGCACGGCCTGGGCGTCGGCCGCGTGCAGGCGGCGCAGCGCGCCCTGCAGCAGCGTCGGGTCCAGCCAGTCGGCCGGCAGAGTGCCCAGGCCCGGCGAGCGGGCGGCGTCGGCCTCGAACATCCCGCGGATCAGGGCGGTGGCGTCCATCGGCGCCTGGCGCGGCATGGTGGTGGCGGGCGCGCGGGCCGGGCTTCGGGCAGTGGCAGGCCGGCTTTCACGCACGAAGAAGCCGCGCTGGCGGCGCGCCTCCAGCAGGCCGGCGGCCTGCAGCTGGTCGTAGGCGGCGACGACGGTGTGCGGGCTCACGCCATGCTGGCGGGCGCAGTCGCGCACCGAGGGCAGGCGGGCGCCGGGCAGCAGCAGGCGTTCGCGGATGCGCTCGGCGAAGCGATCGGCCAGCTGGCCGGCCAGGGAGGCGCTGGCGCCGCGCTGCAGCGGCGGGTGTGTACCGGTGGGCACGGCAGTACAGATTCGTGGGTTGATCGGCGGACTGTACTGGTTCTGTACTGGTTTCGTGCCTCAGACTGGACTCATGCCAGGGTTATCCACGTCCTCCACCGTTTCGGCCACCTTGGCGTCCGACGCGACGCGCGGCTTGCTGCTTGGTCTGGCCGGCGTCGTCATGTTCGCGATGAGCATTCCGATGACGCGCCTGGCCGGCGGCAGCGGCGCGGCGCCGCAGCTCGACCCGGCCTTCGTCGCCTTCGGCCGCGCGGCCGTCGCCGGGCTGCTGTCGGTGGCCTATCTGTGGGTCACCGGCGCGCGCCGGCCGCGCGGCGGCGAGTGGCGGCTGCTGGCCTTCACGGCCGCGGGCGTCGTGTTCGGCTGGCCGCTGCTGCTGGGTGTGGCGGTGCGGCATGTGGATGCCGTGCACGCCTCGGTCGTGTCGGGCGTGCTGCCGCTGGCCACGGCGGTCATTGCCGCGGTGGCGTTGCGCCAGCGGCCGAGCCTGGGCTTCTGGGCCTGTGCGTTCGCCGGCCTGGCGCTGGTGATCGGCTTTGCGGCCTGGCGCGGCGCGGGCGGGCTGGAGATGGCGGACGGGCTGCTGCTGGGCGCCGTGCTGTGCGCGTCGGCGGGGTATGTCAGCGGCGCGAGCCTGTCCCGGGCCTTCACCGCCGAGCAGGTCATCTGCTGGGTGCTGGTCATCAGCCTGCCCATCACCGTGCCGCTGGCCGTGCTGACGTGGCCTGCGGCGCCGGTGGCGGCCTCGGCCTGGGGCGGCTTTGCCTATGTCTCGCTGTTCTCGATGTGGATCGGCTTCTTCGCCTGGTATCGCGGCCTGGCCCTGGGCGGCACGCTGCGCGTGAGCCAGGTGCAGGTGCTGCAGCCCTTTTTGTCCATGCTGTTCGCCGTGCCGCTGCTGGGCGAGCGGCTGGACGCGATGACTGTCGTCTTCGCCGCCGCCGTGCTCGCGGTCGTGTGGTGCGCCAAGCGGCAACCCGTTCACTGAAGGAGACGCCCTTGAACGACAGCTTCACGACCCGACTCGCCCCCGGCCAGGCCCTGACCCTGGCCGCCGCTCGCACGCCGCGCCGCCTCGTCGTCATCGGCGGCCGGCTGTGGCTGACCATGGCCGGCAGCGCCGATGACCATTGGCTGCGCGTCGGCGAAGGCCTGACGCTGGCCGCCGGCCAGGAAGTCGTCGTCGAGGCCTGGCCCGAGGCGAGCTTCCAGTTGTTGCAACCGGCGCCCAGGCGCAGAGCCGAGGCCCGGCCGGCACGTGGCTGGCGCATGAATCTGGCGGGGGCGGCATGAAGACGCTGGGCATCCTGGGCGGCATGAGCTGGGAATCGACTCAGCATCTGTACGCGCTGATCAACCGCGGTGTGGCGGCTCGCCTGGGAGGCCTGCACAGTGCGCAGCTGGTGCTGCACAGCGTGGACTTCGCGCCCATCGCGGCCATGCAGGCGGCCGGCGACTGGGCCGGCGCGGCGCGCCTGCTGGGCGATGCCGCGACGGGCCTGCGCCGTGCCGGCGCCGAGGCGTTGCTGATCGCCACCAACACCATGCACCTCGTCGCCGCCGAGATCGAGCAGGTGGCCGGGTTGCCGGTGCTGCACATCGTCGACGCGACGGCCGAGGCGCTGCGCGCGGCCGGCGTGCGCCGGGCCGGCCTGCTGGCCACGCGTTTCACGATGGAACAGGACTTCTACCGCGAGCGCATGTGGGCCCGTTTCGGCATCGAGCTCATCACGCCCGATGCGGCCGGCCGTGCCGAGGTGCACCGGCTGATCTACGAGGAACTGTGCCGCGGCCGCTTCGAGCCGGCCGGCCGCGAAATGCTGCGCGCCCAGGTGGCGGCGCTGGCGGATCGGGGCGCCCAGGCCGCCATCCTGGGCTGCACGGAGCTCGGCCTGTCACTGCCCGCGGGCAGCGCCGCGGCACTGCCCTTGTTCGACTCCACCGACTTGCAGGCCCGCGCCGCGGTCGACTGGATGCTAGGCTGACTCCTTTGAAATCCCACGTAACTCCATCATGAGCACCGTCTGGACCCAAGCGCGCCGCGCCGCGCGCATGAACCCGTCCATCATCCGCGAGATCCTCAAGGTCACCGAGAAGCCGGGCATCCTGTCCATGGCTGGCGGCCTGCCGAGCGCGGACACCTTTCCCGTCGACGCGCTGAAGGCCGCCTGCGACCGCGTGCTGACCAAGACGCCGCGCGAGGCCTTGCAGTACGCCGCCAGCGAGGGCTACGCACCGCTGCGCGAGTGGGTGGCGGCGCGGGTCGCCTCGCTCGGCATGAAGGTCACGCCCGAGCAGGTGCTCGTCACCAGCGGTTCCCAGCAGGGACTGGACCTGGTGGGCAAGATCCTCTGCGACGCCGGCGCGCCGGTCGCGGTCGAGACGCCCACCTACCTCGGCGCCCTGCAGGCCTTCACGCCCTTCGAGCCGCTGTTCGCCAGCCTCGCCAGCGACAGCGAGGGCCCCCGCCCCGAGGCGATTCGCCAGTTGCCGCACGACGCGCCCGGCACACGCTTCAGCTACCTGCTGCCCAACTACCAGAACCCCACCGGCCGCGTTATGGGTGCCCAGCGCCGTGCCGAGGTTGTCGAGGCCTCGCGCCGTGCCGGCGTGCCCATCGTTGAGGACAACCCCTACGGCGACCTCTGGTTCGACGAGCCGCCGCCGGCCTCGCTGTCCAGCCTGTGGCCCGAGGGCTCGCTGTATCTCGGCTCCTTCTCCAAGGTGCTGACGCCGGGTTTCCGCCTCGGCTACCTGATCGCGCCGCCCGAGCTGTATCCGAAGCTGCTGCAGGCCAAGCAGGCCGCCGACCTGCACACGCCGGGTTTCAACCAGCGCGTGGTGCACGAAGTCATCCGCGACGGCTTCCTGGACCGGCACATTCCCTCCATCCGCGCGCTTTACAAGGCCAACCGCGACGCGATGGCCGAGGCGCTGCGCCAGTACCTACCGGCCGGCTGTGAATGGCAGAGCCCCCAGGGCGGCATGTTCTTCTGGATCCGGCTGCCCGAGGGCCTGGACGCGATGGCGCTGCTGCCGCAGGCGGTGGAGGCCGGCATCGCCTACGTGCCGGGAGCGGCCTTCTACGCGCACCAACCTGATGCACGTACGCTGCGGCTGTCCTTCGTCACGCTGACGCCGGACCTGATCCGGGAGGGCGTCGAAAAGCTCGGCGTGCTGCTTCACGAGGCCCTGGCCGTGGCGCTGGAGCCGGCTCCTTAATCCTGAACCCTGACACATAGCTGAAGCCGGGGGCTTTCTGGGGCTCCCGGGTTTCCATATCCCAAAGTCGCTGCCGCTCTGGCATCGTATGCAATCGGTCCCGGCAATGACGCCGGGTGGATTGCATAACGACAGACGAGGCAAGCGATGAAGCAGGTTTGGACAGCCGTGGCTGCGGCGGTTTTTGCAGTGGGTGCCCAGGCGGCGGACCCGATCAAGATCGGTGTGGCGGGGCCCTTCACCGGTGGCTCCTCGTCGATGGGCGTCAGCATGCGCGACGGCGTGCGCCTGGCGGCCGACGAGATCAACAAGGCCGGCGGCGTGCTGGGCCGCCAGATCCAGCTCGTCGAGCGTGACGACGAGGCCAAGAACGAGCGTGGCGTGCAGATCGCCCAGGAGCTCATCAACAAGGAAAAGGTCGCCGCCACCGTCGGCTACATCAACACCGGCGTGGCCCTGGCCTCGCAGCGCTTCTACCAGGAAGCCAAGATTCCGGTGATGAACAACGTGGCCACCGGCTCCATCATCACCAAGCAGTTCGAGAGCCAGCCCGAGAACTACATCTTCCGCAACGCGGCGCACGACTCCATCCAGGCGCCGATGATCGTGGAAGAGGCCATCGCCAAGCGCGGCTTCAAGAAGGTCGCCATCCTGGCCGACAGCACCAACTACGGTCAGCTCGGTCGCGCCGACCTGGAAGCAGCCCTGAAGCTGAAGAACATCACGCCGGTCGCCGTCGAGAAGTTCAACATCAAGGACGTCGACATGACGCCCCAGCTGCTGAAGGCCAAGGAAGCCGGCGCCGAAGCCATCCTGACCTACGCCATCGGCCCCGAGCTGGCGCAGATCGCCAACGGCATGACCAAGCTGGGCTGGAAGGTGCCGATGATCGGCTCCTGGACCCTGTCCATGGCCAACTACATCGATAACGCCGGCCCCGGCGGCGAGGGCGCGCGCATGCCGCAGACCTTCATCCAGGAGCCGACGACGCCGAAGCGCCAGAGCTTCATCATCAACTACCTGAAGACCTTCACTCCCAAGAACTCGCGCATCGATTCGCCGGTGTCGGCCGCCCAAGGCTATGACTCGGTCTACCTGCTGGCTGCGGCCATCAAGCAGGCGGGCTCCACCGAAGGCCCCAAGATCAAGGCCGCGCTGGAAGACCTGAAGGCGCCGGTTGAAGGCGTGGTGACGACCTACAACAAGCCCTTCTCCAAGGCCGACCACGAGGCCATCACGGCCAACATCCCGGTCATGGGCGAGGTCAAGGGCCAGCGCGTGGTCTATGCCTACACCGACGACTTCAAGAAGGCCTCGGAAGTGCGGGTGAAGGACCTCAACGCCAAGGGCGCCCTCGAGCAGAAGAAGCGTCAGTAATCGGCCTGCCCCCGACCGGCTTTGCCGGCCCCCTCAAGGGGGCGCCGCTGGCGGCCCGGCAAAGCCGGTTCCGCGGCGGCGGTTGGGGAAGGCACTACGCACTGGAATGACATGCAAATCCTGACCCAGCTCGTGTTCAGCGGTATCGCGCTGGGCATGATCTATGCCGTCATCGCCTTCGGCTACCAGCTCACCTTCGCCACCAGCGACACCCTGAACTTCGGTCAGGGCGAATCGCTGATGCTGGGGGCGCTGGTGGGCCTCAGCCTCGTGGGCTGGGGCGTGAACTACTGGCTGATGATTCCGCTCGTCTGCCTGTTCGGTGCCTTCCAGGGCGCCGTGGTGGAGCGCATCGGCGTGCGGCCTGCCATCAAGATGAAGAGCGAGTTCGGCTGGATCATGTCCACCATCGCGCTGGGCATCATCTTCAAGAACGTGGCCGAGAACGTCTGGGGCCGCGACGACCTCAAGTTCCCGTCACCGTTGCCCGAGGCGCCGATGAAGTTCCTCGGCGCCAACGTGCTGCCGATGGAGCTGCTGGTCATCTTCGGCGCCGTCGGCATGATGCTGGCCGTCGAGGTGTTCAACCGCAAGAGCATCTACGGCAAGGCGGTGGTGGCCACCTTCAACGACCGCGACGCGGCCAAGCTGATGGGCATCAACACCGGCCTGGTCATCACCTTCTCGTATGCGCTGTCGTCGCTGACCGCCTCCTTCGCCGGCGTGCTGATCGCGCCGCTGACACTGACGGGCGCCACCATGGGCGCGGTGCTGGGCCTGAAGGCCTTCGCCGTCGCCATCATCGGCGGCCTGACCAGCGGCATGGGCATCATCGTGGGCGGCATCATCCTCGGTGTGGCCGAGACGACGACGGGCTTCTACTTGTCCACCGGCTACAAGGACGTGCCGGGCCTGGTACTGCTGCTGATCGTGCTGGCCGTCAAACCCGCGGGCCTGTTCGGCAAGACCGCCATCAAGAAGGTCTGACGCGTGAACTTCAAGAAGCTCTTTCTCGGCGCCCTGGCCATCGCGGCCGTCGCCGTTTTCCCGCTCGCCTCCGGCAACCCGTACTACATCCACCTGGTCGAGACGATCATGATCTACGCGATCGTGCTCTTCGGCTTGGACATCGTGGTGGGCTACACCGGCCAGGTGTCTCTCGGCCATGCCGGCCTGTTCGGCATCGGCGCCTACACGGCCGGCGTGCTCATCCTCAAACTGGATGCGCCGGTCTACGCCACGCTGCCGGCCGCCATCGCGGTGGCGGCCGTCTTCGGCGCGATGCTGGCGCTGCCGGCGCTGCGCGTGACCGGACCGTATCTGGCCATGGTGACGCTGGCCTTCGGCACCATCATCCAGATCCTCATCAACGAGATGACCTTCCTCACCGAAGGTCCGATGGGCATCACGCTGACCAAGCCGACGCTGTTCGGTCACCATCTGGACGAGACGGAGTTCTACTGGCTGGTCATGGTGTGCCTCGTCGCGGCACTCATCTTCGTGCACCGCGTGCTGCACTCGCAGCTGGGTCGGGCCTTCGAGGCCTTGCGCGGCAGCCCGGTCGCGTCGGACTGCATGGGTGTTTCGGTCTACCGCTACAAGGTCTACGCCTTCGTCATCTCGGCGGCGCTGGCCGGCCTGGCCGGCGCGCTGTACGCCTACTCCGAGCAGTACATCAGCCCCAACACCTACAACTTCGAGCAGACGGTGATGTTCCTGCTGGCCATCATCATGGGTGGCCGCAAGACTCGCACGGGCGCGCTGCTGGGGGCCGCCATCATCGTCATGCTGCCAAAGCTGCTGGACGACCTGGAGGTCTTCCGCATCGGCGCCGTCGTGCTGGCCGTCATCGTGACCATTTCGGTCGGCGTGGCGATGAAGCGCGGCAAGATGACCGGCCAGCTCGCGGCCATTCCCGTGTTCGGCACGATCGGCCTCGCGCTGCTGTCGTTCAAGCTGGAGACGATGACCGACTGGCGGCTGTCCATCTTCGGCCTCATCACGCTGTTCGTCGTCTACTACCTGCAGGACGGCATCGTCGGCTTCGTGCGCCAGGCGCTGAACCTGAAGGTTAAGACTGAGCGCGACACGACGACGGCCGCCGCCGCCGCGCTCACCCGCGCCAGTACCCAGGGCGAGCCCGAGCTGCTGAAGGCAAGCGGTGTGTTGATGCAGTTCGGCGGCCTGAAGGCGCTGAACAACGTGGATCTGGTCGTCAAGCGCGGCACCATCCACGGCCTCATCGGCCCCAACGGTTCCGGCAAGAGCACGATGATGAACGTGCTCACCGGCATCTACCAGCCCACCGCCGGCACGGTGGCGTTCGCCGGCCGCGGCGTCAACGGCCGCACCTCGTCGGACATCGCGCTGTCGGGCATCGCCCGCACTTTCCAGAACGTTCAGCTGTTCGGCGAGATGACGGCGCTGCAGAACGTGCTGGTGGGCCTGCACCACAGCTTCCGCAGCAACCTCGTCGACGTCGCTCTGCACCTGCCGCGCTATCTGCGCGAGGATCGCGAGCAGCGCGCCCGCGCGCATGCGCTGCTGGATTTCGTTGGCCTCGGCGAGCTGGCCAGCGAGGAGGCGCGCAATCTGCCCTACGGCAAGCAGCGCCTGCTGGAGATCGCCCGCGCGCTGGCGCTGGACCCGCAGCTGCTGCTGCTCGACGAGCCCGCCGCCGGCCTGACCGCCCCCGACATCAAGGAGCTGCTGGAGATCATCCGCAAGATCCGCGACGCGGGCGTCACGGTCATCCTCATCGAACACCACATGGACGTCGTCATGAGCCTGTGCGACCGCGTCTCCGTGCTGGACTTCGGCCAGAAGATCGCCGAGGGCCTGCCTGCCGAAGTGCAGGCGAACGAGAAAGTCATCGAGGCCTACCTCGGCGGCCAGGCGAGCTGAGGACGAGAACATGCTGACCATCAAGAACCTCAGCGCCGGCTACGGCAAGGTCCAGGTCCTGCACGGCATCTCGCTGGAGGTGCCCAAGGGCCAGGTCGTGACCCTGATCGGCTCCAACGGTGCCGGCAAGACGACCACCATGCGCGCCGTCAGCGGCATGATCAAGCCCACCGGGGGCGAGATCACGCTGAACGAGCGCCGCATCGACGGCATGGAGAGCTATCACATCGCCCGCCGCGGCCTGGCGCATTCGCCCGAAGGCCGCCGCGTGTTCGCGACCATGACCGTCACCGACAACCTGCGCCTGGGCGCCTTCCCGCGCTACACCGGCGAGCGGCCCAAGGGCGACATCGCCGGCGACCTGGAGCGGGCGCTGGAGCTCTTCCCGCGCCTCAAGGAGCGCCGCCTGCAGCTGGCCGGCACGTTGTCCGGCGGTGAGCAGCAGATGCTGGCCATGGCCCGCGCAGTCATGCTCAACCCCGAGGTCGTGCTGCTGGACGAGCCCTCCATGGGCCTGGCGCCCATCCTCGTGGACGAGGTCTTCCGCATCATCGAGAGCCTGAAGGCGCGTGGCGTCACGATGCTGCTCGTCGAGCAGTTCGCCGCCGCCGCGCTGAAGGTGGCCGACTATGGCTATGTGCTGGAGAACGGCCGCATCGCCGTGCACGGCCCGGCCGAGAAGTTGCGCAGCGACCCGGCCGTGCAGGCCGCCTACCTGGGCGGTGGCCACTGAGCGTGCGCCGTGACGGCTACCGGCTGAGCTTCGACGCGGCCGACATCGATGCCGTTGCCGCGCATGCCTTCCTGACCCGGGCTTACTGGTCAGAGGGCATCCCGCTGACGACCGTGCAGCGGGCTGTTCGGCACTCGCTGTGCATCGCGCTGCATGCCGAGGGGCAGGGCCAGGTGGGCTTCGCCCGCGTGGTCACCGACCGCACGACCTTCGCCTACCTCTGCGATGTCTATGTCCTTGAAGACCATAGGGGGCAGGGCCTGGCCGATTGGATGGTTCAATCACTGCTCGCCCACCCGGACCTGCAAGGCTTGCGCCGCTTCATGCTGTTCACGCGAGACGCCCATCCGCTCTATGCCCGCCACGGCTTCCAGCCGCTGGCGACGCCGGACCGCGGCATGGAGGTCGTGCGGCCGGGGCTCTACCTGACCGCCACGCCTCCTGCCGATGCCTGAACTGCGCCGCTTCGTCCAAGTCGACGTCTTCACCGCCACCCCGCTGAAGGGCAACGCCCTGGCCGTCGTCGTCGACGGCGCCGGGCTGTCCGACGCTGAGATGGCCGACTTCGCGCGCTGGACCAACCTCAGCGAGACGACCTTCCTGCTGCCGCCCACAGACCCGGCAGCCGATTACCGCGTGCGCATCTTCACGCCGGGCGGCGAGCTGCCCTTTGCGGGTCACCCGACGCTGGGCAGCGCGCACGCTTTCCTGGCCAGCGGCGGCGATGCGAAGAAGCCCGGCGAGGTGGTGCAGCAGTGCGCCATCGGCCTGGTGCGCGTCATGCGCGATGGCGCGCGGTTGGCCTTCGCTGCACCGCCGCTCAAGCGCAGCGGTCCGGTGCAGGACGCCGCCCTGCGTGCTCAAGCCATCGCCTCGCTGCGGATCGCACCCGAGGCGCTGCTCGATCTGGTCTGGGTCGACAACGGTCCCGGCTGGATGGCCGCCCGCCTGCCCGACGCGGCCGGCGTGCTGGCGCTGCGGCCGGATTTCGTGGCCATGCGGGGGCTCAAGCTCGGCGTCGTCGGCGGCCATCCGGCGGGCAGCGAATGCCAGTTCGAGGTACGCGCCTTCGTGCCGGACCTCGGTATCCCCGAGGATCCCGTCACCGGCAGCCTCAATGCCGGCTTGGCGCTGTGGCTGCAGGCGTCCGGTTTGGCGGGTGACCGCTACGTGGCCGCGCAGGGTGCCGCGCTCGGCCGGGCCGGCCGCGTGCATGTGAGCCGTGAGGGCGATGCCACCTGGATCGGCGGCGATGTGACGCCCCTGATCCATGGCCAGGTGAGGCTGTGATGACCGAAGAACTTTTCCGCGAAGACGCGACGCTGCTGGCCTGCGAGGCCACCGTGGTCGCGCAAGGAGAGGGTGGCGTGTTGCTCGACCGCACCGTCTGCTACCCGCTGGGCGGTGGCCAAGCCGGCGACACCGGTTGGCTGCTGGCCGGCGAGCAGCGCTGGCGCGTTACCGACACGCGCAAGAGCAAGGAGCGTCCTGGTGCCGTGCTGCACCTGATCGATGGCGAGCCGCCGGCCGTGGGCGCGGCCGTGCGCGTCGAGGTCGACGCCGCGCGGCGTCAGGCCCACCGGCGCTTCCACACCGCGACGCATCTGCTGTGCGCGCTGCTGCCCTACCCGGTCGACGGCTGCTCCATCACCGAGACCTATGCCCGGCTGGACTTCCACACCGACGAGCCCTTCGACAGGGAGGCCATCCAGGCCGGGCTCGCCCGGCTCGTGGCCGAGGCGCATCCGGTCAGCCATCGCTGGATCAGCGAAGAGGAGCTGGATGCGAGCCCGGGGCTGGTCCGCTCCATGAGCGTGCAGCCACCTCGGGGCCTCGGGCGCGTTCGGGTGCTGGACGTGGAGGGCGTGGATCTGCAGCCCTGCGGAGGCACCCATGTGTCCAACACTGCCGAGATCGGTGCCGTCGTCGTCACAAAGATCGAGAAGAAGAGCGCCAAGACCCGTCGGGTCGTGCTGGGCTTCGCTGGCTAAACTGCGGCGCCTATGGCCGGCCCCGACATCCAGCTCATCACGCCTGAGTCCCCCGCGGATTGGCAGGAAGCCCGACTCGTCCTGCGCGACTACGCCGCGAGCCTCGACATCGACCTCGACTTCCAGGGCTTCGACGAGGAACTGGCCGCGCTGCCTGGCGCTTACGCCCCTCCCGGCGGGCTGATGCTGCTGGCCACCGTGGACGGCGCGATTGCCGGCAGCGGCGCCTTCCGGCCGCTGCCCGACGCTGACTACCCCAATGCCTGCGAGATGAAGCGCCTGTTCGTGCGTCCGGCCTTTCGCCGTTTCGGTCTGGGGCGCATCCTGGCCCAGGCACTGATGGACCGCGCCACCGAGGCCGGTTATTCGTCGATGCTGCTGGACACGCTGGACGACATGGAGGCTGCCCGCGGCCTCTACGAGAGCCTGGGCTTCGTCGAGGTGCCGCCGTTCTACTTCAACCCCATCCCTGGCGCCCACTACCTGAAGGCCGAGCTTGGTGCCTTCCGTCCGAGTTACTTCGGATAACCGCCTAGAGTGCCGACATGGCACTTGAACACGACATCCAGGCGCTCGGCGCCCACCGCTGCCTGCTCGGCGAATCACCGCTGTGGCATCCGACGGAGCAATGCCTCTACGCGGTCGACATCCCCGGCCGCCAGGTGCTGCGCTGGCGTGCGGGTGCCGGCGCACCCGATATCTGGCCGCAGGAGGCCGAGCCCGGCTGCATCGCGGCCCGCGCGGACGGGGGGCTGCTCGTCGCGCGGCGCGACGGGTTGTGGTCGCTGGATACGGTCACGGGCGCGCAGGCGCTGGTCAGCCCGCCGCCCTATGACCCTGCGCGCCTGCGCTTCAACGATGGCAAGGTCGACCCCGCCGGTCGGCTCTGGATCGGCAGCATCTCGGATGCCCGCGCGCCCGAGGCTGCGCTCTATCGCTTCGACGGCGGCGCGTTCACGGCTCAGGTGCCTGGGCTGACGACGTCCAACGGCCTGGCCTGGAGCCCCTCGGGTGAGCGCATGCACTGGTCCGACACCAAGGCCCACCGTGTCTACATGGCCGACTTTGACGTGGCGACGGGCACCTTGTCCGCCCCGCGTGTCTTTGCCGAATTCAGGCCGCGCACAAGCGGCGCGGCCTATGGTGGCCGCCCCGACGGCGCTGCTATGGACGCCGAAGGCTGCTACTGGGCAGCGATGTTCGAGGGCGGTTGCGTCGTGCGTATCGCGCCATCCGGCGAGGTCGTGCAGCGCATCGACCTGCCCGCCACCTGTCCGACCATGCCCGCCTTCGGCGGTGCCGACCTGCGCACCCTCTTCATCACGACGGCTTGCGAGAAGCGTCCCGCCGAGGAACTCGAGCGTGAGCCACTGGCCGGCGCGGTGCTGCAACTGCGCGTCGATGTGCCGGGATTGCCCGCGACGCTGACACAGGCCTGAATCCCTGTGACCCGGGGCAGGTTTACCCCGGTGTAACTCGTCACATATAATGAGGGGCTTTGTTGGATGGCGCTTGCGCGTCATCCCGGTGCAATCAGCCCTCGGCAGTCTTGGGGGTTGAGCCGCCCACCCCAGGACCCTGGCGCCATGACCGAGAACGGCCCCCGAAAGACCTGGCCCCCCGCCGTTTCGACGGCCGGCGGCTGGGACGACGACAACGAGGAGCCGCCCGTCAAGGCGCTGAGCCCGCAGGAGGCGGCGGCACTGAAGTCCGCGTTGCCGATGTTGTCGCCCTGGCGTGTGCTGGGTTGGCAGCTGATGGCAGGTCTGCTGTGCGTGGCCGTGATCCGGCTGTGGACGGCATCCGGCGTGGCCATGGCCTCGGCGCTCTACGGCGTTGCGGCGGTGGTGCTGCCAAACATGCTGCTGGCGCGGGGCATGACGAAGCGCGTGGATTCTGTGGTCGCAGCGGCCGCCGGATTCATGGGTTGGGAATTTTTGAAAATCGGTGCATCGATCGCGATGCTGGTGCTGGCGCCAAAGGTGGTGCCGGGCCTGAGCTGGCCAGCCCTGCTGGTAGCCCTCGCGGTGTGCATCAAAGTGAACTGGCTTGCGCTCGCGTGGCGCGGCCGCAGACCGAACTGACGAGGCAGAACGAAACATGGCAGCAGAAGGCCACGCAACAGCAGCCCCGACCGCTGGTGAATACATCATTCACCACCTGCACCACGCGCAGAGCGGCACCCAGAAGGGCATCGTCGACTTCTCCGTCGTCAACCTCGACTCCCTGTTCTTCAGCATCGTCATCGGCGTGCTGGGCTGCTTCTTCCTGTGGCGCGCCGCGAAGGCTGCCACGTCGGGCGTTCCGGGCCGTTTTCAAGCCGCCGTCGAAATCCTCGTCGAGGTCGTCGCCGACCAGGCCAAGGGCATCGTTCACAACGCCGAGAGCCGCAAGCTGGTGGCTCCGCTTGCCCTGACCGTGTTCGTCTGGATCTTCCTGATGAACGCGATGGACCTGCTGCCGGTCGACCTGCTGCCCTGGGCCTTCCAGGCGGTCACCGGTGACCACCATGCCTATCTGCGTGTCGTGCCCACGGCCGACCTGTCCATGACCATGGGCCTGTCGGTGGGCGTGCTGATCACCTGCCTGATCTACAACATCAAGATCAAGGGTGCCGGCGGCTGGGGCCACGAGCTGATCTCCGCACCCTTCGGCGACAAGGTAGCGCTCTACCCGATCAACCTCGCCATGCAGCTCATCGAGTTCGTCGCCAAGACCGTGTCCCACGGCATGCGACTGTTCGGCAACATGTATGCCGGCGAACTGATCTTCATGCTGATTGCCCTGATGGGCGGTGCCTGGAGCCTCTCGGCGACCGGCATCGGCCTGGCGATCGGCCACATCATCGCGGGTTCGGTGTGGGCCATCTTCCACATCCTGATCATCACGCTGCAGGCCTTCGTCTTCATGATGCTGACGCTGGTCTACATCGGTCAGGCCCACGACGCGCACTAAAGCGGCGCACCAACCTCAGCAGTTCCTTTTCCAACCCTTTCCCTCTCTATCCCTCTAAGGAGTCATCGTGGAAGTCATTAGCTTTGTTGCTCTCGCCGCTGGTCTGATCATTGGTCTGGGCGCCTTCGGTGCTTGTATCGGCATCGGCATCATGGGCAGCAAGTACCTCGAGTCCGCCGCTCGTCAGCCCGAGCTGATGAACGAACTGCAGACCAAGATGTTCCTGCTGGCCGGCCTGATCGACGCCGCCTTCATCATCGGCACCGGTATCGCCCTGTGGTTCGCCACGGCCAACCCCTTCCTGGGCCAGATCGCCCAAGTCGTCGCCAAGTAATTCGACGTTGCCGCCCCGCCCTCCGACTCCTGGGGGGCGGCTTCAAGCACCTCGAAACTTTGTGAGGCACCACCGTGTTTATTAACGCGTCGCTCATCGTTCAGATGATCGTGTTCCTGATTCTGGTCGGGTTCACGATGAAGTATGTGTGGCCGCCGATCGTCAAGGCGCTCGACGAGCGTGCCGCGAAGATCGCCGCCGGCCTGTCCGCCGCCGACAAGGCCAAGGCCGAGCTGGCCGGCGCCGAAGCGCAGATCGCCAAGGAACTGGCTCAGACCAAGGCCGAGTCCGGCAAGCTGATCTCGGATGCCGAGAAGCGCGCCGCCGCTATCGTCGATGCCGCCAAGGGCAAGGCCGAAGAAGAAGGCGCCAAGATCCTGGCCGCCGCCAAGGCCGACGCCGAGCAGCAGGTTTCCCGCGCTCGCGAGGCCCTGCGCGAGCAGGTCGCCGCGCTGGCCGTCAAGGGCGCCGAGCAGATCCTGCAGAAGGAAGTCAACGCCGGCGTCCACGCCGAGCTGCTGGCTCGCCTGAAGACGGAGCTGTAAATGGCTGAACTCGCCACCATCGCCCGGCCTTACGCCGAAGCCCTGTTTCAGGTTGCCAAGTCGCACGACCTCGCGGCCTGGGGCCAGCAGCTCGACGCGCTGGCCCAGGTGGCGCAGGACGCCGATCTGCGCCAGTTCGCCGATCACCCGAAGGCGCAGACCGAGCAGGTCGTGGCGGTCGTGACCGCTGCGTCCAAGCAGGCGCTCGCTGCCGGCGTGCAGAACTTCCTGCAGACCGTCGTCGAGAACGGCCGCCTGGCCGCGCTGCCCGAGATCGTCGCCCAGTACCACGTGCTGGCCAACGCCGCCTCGGGCGTGTCCGACGCGCAGATCTTCAGCGCCTACGAGATCAGCGACGCGCAGCTCGCCGACCTCAAGGCTTCGCTGGAGAAGCGCTTCGGCCGCAAGCTCGACGCCCATGTGCAGCTGGAGCCTGGCCTGATCGGCGGCGTTCGCGTCGTCGTCGGCGACGAGGTGCTGGACACCTCCGTCAAGGCCCGCCTTGAGCGCATGAAGGTCGCGCTGACCGCCTGATCCGCAGCCACGCCACGCAAGACATTCCGATTTACCCCGCGTCTGACCCCGCCCTTGATCCGGCGAAGGAACGGCCAACTGGGAGACCAAGCATGCAACTGAATCCCGCTGAAATTTCCGAACTGATCAAGAGCCGCATCGAGGGTCTTGGTGGCAGCACGGACATCCGCAACCAGGGCACCGTCGTGTCCGTTTCCGACGGCATCGTCCGCGTCCACGGCCTGTCCGATGTGATGCAGGGCGAAATGCTCGAATTCCCGGTCGCCAAGGACGGTAGCCAGACCTTCGGCCTGGCCCTGAACCTCGAGCGCGACTCCGTCGGCGCCGTGATTCTGGGTGCCTACGAGCACATCTCCGAGGGCGACACCGTGAAGTGCACGGGCCGCATCCTGGAAGTGCCGGTCGGCCCCGAACTGATCGGCCGCGTCGTCAACGCGCTGGGCGAGCCCATCGACGGCAAGGGCCCGATCAACGCCAAGATGACCGACGTCATCGAGAAGGTCGCCCCGGGCGTGATCGCCCGCAAGAGCGTTGACCAGCCCGTGCAGACCGGCCTGAAGTCCATCGACTCCATGGTTCCCGTCGGCCGCGGCCAGCGCGAACTGATCATTGGTGACCGTCAGACGGGCAAGACCGCCGTCGCCATCGACGCGATCATCAACCAGAAGGGTCAGAACATGACCTGCGTCTACGTCGCCATCGGCCAGAAGGCGTCGTCGATCAAGAACGTGGTGCGCTCGCTGGAGCAGGCCGGCGCGATGGAATACACCATCGTCGTGGCCGCCTCGGCGTCGGAATCCGCCGCCATGCAGTACGTGTCGGCCTACTCCGGCTGCACGATGGGCGAGTACTTCCGCGACCGCGGCCAGGACGCGCTGATCGTCTATGACGACCTGTCCAAGCAGGCCGTGGCCTATCGCCAGGTCTCGCTGCTGCTGCGCCGCCCGCCGGGCCGCGAAGCCTTCCCCGGCGACGTGTTCTATCTCCACAGCCGCCTGCTGGAGCGCGCCGCCCGCGTGAACGCCGACTACGTCGAAGCCTTCACCAAGGGTGAGGTCAAGGGCAAGACCGGTTCGCTCACGGCCCTGCCGATCATCGAAACGCAAGCCGGCGACGTGTCCGCCTTCGTGCCGACCAACGTGATCTCGATCACCGACGGCCAGATCTTCCTGGAAACCAACCTGTTCAACGCCGGTATCCGCCCCGCCATCAACGCCGGTATCTCGGTGTCGCGCGTCGGTGGCGCCGCCCAGACCAAGCTGGTGAAGTCGCTGTCCGGTGGTATCCGTACCGACCTGGCCCAGTACCGTGAGCTGGCTGCGTTTGCGCAGTTCGCTTCCGACCTGGACGAAGCCACCCGCAAGCAGCTGGACCGCGGTGCCCGCGTGACGGAACTGCTGAAGCAGGCCCAGTACTCGCCGCTGTCCATCTCGCTGATGGCCGCCTCGCTGTACGCCGCCAACAAGGGCTTCATGGACAGCATCGAAGTGAAGAAGGTCCTGGCCTTCGAACACGGCCTGCACCAGTTCCTGAAGACCAGCCACGCCGCCCTGCTCGCCAAGCTCGAAAACGACAAGGCGATGGACAAGGACGCGGAAGCCGAATTGAACGCCGCCATCACGGCCTTCAAGAAGTCCTTCGCTTAAGAAGCCACGGAACACGCGGGGCCAGGCCTCAACCCAGCCCCGCACTGACTAGGAGTTCGAATGGCTTCAAGCAAAGAAATCCGCGGCAAGATCAAGTCGGTCGAGAACACCAAGAAGATCACCAAGGCGATGGAGATGGTCGCCGCGTCCAAGATGCGCAAGGCGCAGGAACGGATGCGCTCGGCCCGCCCCTACGCCGAGAAGATCGGCAACATCGCGGCCGAGCTGGCCAAGGCCAACCCCGAATACCGCCATCCCTTCCTCGTGAAGAACGAGGACGCGAAGGCGGTCGGCATGGTCGTCGTCACGACGGACAAGGGCCTGTGCGGTGGCCTGAACACCAACCTGCTGCGCGCGGCCACGGCCAAGCTCAAGGAGCTGGAAAACGCGGGCCAGAAGGCCGAGGTCGTCGCCATCGGCGGCAAGGGCCTGGGCTTCATGAATCGTGTCGGCGCCAAGGTCGTGGCCCACGCCACGCAGCTCGGCGATCAGCCCCACATCGAGGCCCTCATCGGCCCCGTCAAGGTGCTGCTGGACGCTTACGCCGCCGGCAAGCTCTCCGCCGTCTACCTCTGCTACACGCAGTTCATCAACACGATGAAGCAAGAGGTGCAGGTGCACCAGCTGCTGCCCCTCAAGGCCAGCGACCTGGCGACCGCCAGTTCGGCCGACAAGCCGGCCCACTCGTGGGACTACATCTACGAGCCGGACGCCGCCACCGTCATCGACGAACTGCTGGTGCGCTACACGGAAGCGCTGGTCTTCCAGGCCGTCGCCGAAAACATGGCCAGCGAGCAGTCCGCCCGCATGGTGGCCATGAAGGCTGCGACCGACAACGCCGGCACGCTGATCGGCGAGCTGAAGCTGGTCTACAACAAGACCCGCCAGGCTGCCATCACCAAAGAGTTGTCCGAGATCGTCAGCGGCGCGGCCGCGGTGGGCTGATCCAGCCCGAACGCAAAGATTTGAATTGAAGGAACGCACAAATGGCTAACACTCAAGCAGTCGGCAAGATCGTTCAGTGCATTGGCGCCGTCGTTGACGTGGAATTCCCGCGCGACCGCATGCCCAAGGTGTATGACGCGCTGAAGATGGACGGCTCTGCCCTGACGCTGGAAGTCCAGCAGCAGCTGGGCGACGGCGTGGTCCGCACCATTGCGCTGGGTTCGTCCGACGGCCTGCGCCGCGGCACCGAGGTCTACAACACCGGCGACACCATCAAGGTGCCGGTCGGCAAGGCCACCCTCGGCCGCATCATGGACGTGCTGGGCAACCCCATCGACGAGCGCGGCCCGGTGTCTTCCGAGCTGACCGCCTCCATCCACCGCACGGCCCCGGCCTACGACGAGCTGAGCCCGTCGCAAGACCTGCTGGAAACCGGCATCAAGGTGATCGACCTGATCTGCCCGTTCGCCAAGGGCGGCAAGGTGGGTCTGTTCGGCGGCGCCGGCGTCGGCAAGACCGTGAACATGATGGAGCTCATCAACAACATCGCCAAGGCGCACAGCGGTCTGTCCGTGTTCGCCGGCGTGGGCGAGCGCACCCGTGAGGGCAACGACTTCTATCACGAGATGTCGGACTCCGGCGTCGTCGTGCAGGAGAAGCTCGAAGACTCCAAGGTCGCCATGGTCTACGGCCAGATGAATGAGCCCCCGGGCAACCGTCTGCGCGTGGCCCTGACCGGCCTGACCATCGCCGAGTCCTTCCGCGACGAAGGCCGTGACGTGCTGTTCTTCGTGGACAACATCTACCGCTACACGCTGGCCGGCACGGAAGTGTCCGCCCTGCTGGGCCGCATGCCTTCCGCCGTGGGCTACCAGCCGACGCTGGCCGAGGAAATGGGCCGCCTGCAGGAACGCATCACGTCGACCAAGGTCGGCTCGATCACGTCGATCCAGGCCGTCTACGTCCCTGCGGACGACCTGACCGACCCGTCGCCCGCCACGACCTTTGCCCACCTGGACGCCACCGTCGTGCTGTCTCGTGACATCGCCGCCCTGGGTATTTACCCCGCCGTCGACCCGCTGGACTCCACCTCGCGCCAGATCGACCCCAACGTCGTCGGCGAAGAGCACTACACGACGACCCGCTCGGTCCAGGCCGTGCTGCAGCGCTACAAGGAACTGCGCGACATCATCGCCATCCTGGGCATGGACGAACTGTCGCCGGAAGACAAGCTGGCCGTGGCTCGCGCCCGCAAGATCCAGCGCTTCCTGTCGCAGCCCTTCCACGTCGCCGAAGTGTTCACGGGCACGCCGGGCAAGTACGTGCCGCTGAAGGAAACCATCCGCGGCTTCAAGATGATCGTCAACGGCGAGTGCGACTCGCTGCCCGAGCAGGCCTTCTACATGGTCGGCACGATCGACGAGGCCTTCGAAAAGGCGAAGAAGATCCAGTAAAGCCCGGCGGGGCCGGCCGGCCCCGTTGCTCCACTGAGTCTTCCCACCCCTACAGCCCAGGACGATTGATATGGCAACCCTCCACGTCGACGTGGTCTCCGCCGAAGAGCAGATCTTCTCTGGCGAGGCCAAGTTCGTCGCCCTGCCGGGCGAGAGTGGCGAACTCGGCATCCTGCCGAAGCACACGCCGCTGATCACCCGCATCAAGCCGGGCGCCGTGCGCATCGAGCTGGCCAATGGTGGCGAAGAGTTCGTCTTCGTCGCCGGCGGCATCCTCGAAGTGCAGCCGCACCGCGTGACCGTGCTGGCCGACACCGCCATCCGTGGCAAGGACCTCGACGAGGCCAAGGCCACGGAAGCCAAGAAGGCCGCCGAGGAAGCGCTGCGCAACGCCAAGGACAAGCTCGACCAGGCCGCGATCCAGAGCGAACTCGCGATCCAGGCGGCCCAGATCGCCGCGCTGCGCAAGTTCCTGAAGAAATAAGGCGCCACGTCGCGCACAGCGATGGACGAGCGCACGCTCGGCACCCCCCAACCAAGCGCGGCTCCGGCCGCGCTTGGCGTTTCTGGGTCCGGTGCTCATGGGGAGTGGCAACACAGCCTGCTTGTGCTAGAGGGCCAGCAGCCGGGGCTGCGCATCGAGCTGGGCGACAAGCCCCTGGTGCTGGGCCGCCGCACGGCCGCTGACCTCGTGCTGCCCGAGCTCCAGGTCTCGGCCCTGCACTGCCGCGTGCAGGTCGATCGGGGCCGGCCGGCGCTGAAGGTCACCGACCTCAACTCCACCAACGGCAGCTTCATCAACGGCCAGCGCATCGCCGGCACCGCCTACCTGGCGCCGGGCAGCACGCTGGCGCTGGGGCGGCACCTGTTCCGCCACGATTTCCTATCACCCGGTAATCTGGTCCGTGCGGCCTGCCAGGACGTCGACCGCGAGCAGGTCGTGCCAGCCTGGCTGCCGGCGCCCCTCGCCAGGGGGGCGGTCCGCACCGAGTACTGCTACCGCCCGGCCGAGCCGCGTCGCGGTGCCGGCTTCGCCGTGCTGCCGCTGGCCGAGGACCGAGTCGGCTTGGTCCTCATCGACGTCTGCGGCCCTGCCGAGCATGTCGCCCGGCATGCCGCCCGCCTGCTGCAGGAACTGCAGGACATCGGCGGCCTGGCCGGCCCGGCCGACCTCTTCGGGCAACTGCACGCACGCTGGCGCCAGGGCGCCAACGTCGGCCTCTTCTTCACGGCCTGGGCCGCCATCTACGACCCCGCCACGCGCCGCCTCTCTCACGCCTGTGCGGGCCAGCATCCCGCCCTGCTGCGCATTCCCGACGGCGAGATGCTGCGCCTGGAGGCGCTTGGCCCGCCCGTCGGCCTGCTGCCCGGCACTGAGTTCGTCGAGGACACGCTGACAGTCCCGCCGGGCAGCCGGCTCTATCTATTCAACCGCGGCGCTTTCGACTTCATGGACCGGAGCGGCCGCCCGTTGGAACTGGATGATCTCGAAGCGTTGCTGGCCTGCACGCCGCTCACGCCGGGTAACGCGCCGGAACAGGCCTTCGTGCAGCTGCGGCGCATGGCGGAGAGCTCCCGGCTGGGTGACGACTTCCTGCTGCTGCACGCCGAATTTCCGGACTGAGTCAAGTCGGGCGCCGACCATCGCATGTCTGTCCGCCATGACGTGAAGAAGTTGGGTTAGACCCGACGGGCCGCACCAATTCTCAGCACTAGACTTCGCCCGCTGCGCGGCCAGCGAAGCCACGCGCAGCACTTCTGTCCAATCTGGGAGGTCCCATGTCATACCAAACGCGACTCTGTGTCGTGGTGAGCGCCACGTTGGCGCTCGCCGGCTGTGCTGCCACTGAGCAGTCACGCACCCTCGAAGTTCCCAAGGTGGCCGCTGCCAGCGCGTCGGCCTATCAAGGTGCTCGCGCGCCGATTGCAGTCGGCAAGTTCGACAATCGCAGCAATTACGCACGAGGCATCTTTGCCGACGGCGTGGACCGCCTCGGCGGCCAGAGCAAGACCATCCTGCTCTCGCATCTTCAACAGACCAACCGATTCAGCGTGCTGGATCGGGACAATCTCGAGGAGTCCAGCCAGGAAGCGAAGTTCAAGGGCAGCGCCCAGGCGACCAAAGGCGCCGACTACCTCGTGACCGGTGCGGTGAGCGAGTTCGGCCGCAAGGAGGTCGGCGACAAGCAGCTGTTCGGCATCCTGGGCCGCGGCAAGTCGCAGGTGGCCTATGCCAAGGTGACGATCAACGTCGTCAACGCGACGACGTCCGAGGTGGTGTATTCGACCCAGGGCGCGGGCGAGTACAGCCTGTCGGAGCGCGAAGTGCTTGGCTTCGGCAGCACCGCCAGCTACGACGCGACGCTCAACGGCAAGGTGCTCGACCTGGCGATCCGAGAAGCCGTCAACGCTCTCGTTGCTGGCATCGATAGCGGCGCCTGGAGGCCTGTCAAATGAGCGGGCGCAAGATCGTCGTTCGGTTGGCCGCCGCTGCTGCTGTGCTGGCCCTGGTGGGCTGCGCGCAGCCGGGCCCCAAGCCCTTGTACAGCTGGGCCGGTTACGACGCTGCTGTCTACCAGTACCTGAAGACCAACGGCAGTGACCCGGGCGCCCAGATTTCGCAGCTGGAAGCTCAGATCGAGAAGAACAACGCTGCTGGCCTTGCCTGCCCGCCCGGCATGCACGGCCATCTGGCATTGCTATACGCCAAGAACGGCGACGATGCCAGTGCACGTAAGCACCTGGAAGCCGAGCGGGCCAAGTTTCCGGAATCGGCGACCTATGTGGACTTCCTGCTGAAGAACGGCAACAAGACGGCTGCAGCCGCCAAGAGCTGAGGGAGAAATCAAGATGAACATCCAGATCCGCCGCCTTGCACCGCTGGGCGCTGTGGTCGTACTCGCGCTGCTGCAAGGTTGCGCTACGCCACCCAAGCCGTACGACTACACGGCGTTCAAGGCCGCCAAGCCGGCCTCCATCCTGGTGCTGCCGCCCGTCAACGACACGCCCGAGGTGATGGCTGTGCCGAGCGTGATGGCCCAGATGACCTTTCCGTTGGCCGAGTCGGGTTACTACGTGATGCCCGTGTCGCTGGTGGACGAAACGCTCAAGGGCAACGGCGTCCAAACGCCGGCTGAAGCCCAGGCCATCGCAGTGCCAAAGTTGCGTGAGATCTTCGGTGCCGACGCGGCCCTGTACGTGGCAGTCAAGCGCTATGGCTCGGTCTACAAGGTCGTCAACAGCGAGACCGCCGTGAGCCTGGAGGCCAAGCTGGTCGACCTGCGCAGCGGGGCGCTTCTGTGGGAAGGCGTTGCAACGGCTTCCAGCGCGGAACAGGCCAACAACAGCCAGGGTGGCTTGATCGGCTTGCTAGTCAAGGCGGTGGTCGAGCAGATCATCAACTCGGCCACCGACCGCAGCCACCCGATGGCCGGCATTGCCAGCCAGCGCCTGTTGGCGGCAGGCCGTGTGAATGGCATGCTCTACGGTCCGCGTTCTCCCAATTACAGCAAGCCTTGACACTCGATCTTCTGGCTCCCGACGGTGCCGTCGCGCGAATCAGTCTCGCCGGCGGCCATCTCCTTTCTTGGAAGCCCGCTGGCGCGCCCGAGCAGCTCTACCTCTCCCCGCGCAGCGAGTTCGTGCCCGGCAAGGCCATCCGCGGAGGCGTGCCGGTGTGCTTTCCGCAGTTCGCCGAGCGTGGTCCGCTGCCCAAGCATGGCTTTGCGCGCACGCTGCCGTGGGAGCTGGTCAGCCAGGAGCAGGGCAAGGACGACGCGTTGGCCGTGCTGCGCCTGCGCGACAGCGAGGCGACGCGTGCCCTCTGGCCTCATGCCTTCGAACTGGAGCTGAGCGTGCGGGTGGGCGGCCGCAGCCTGGACATCGAGCTGGCCTGCGAGAACACGGGTGATGCACCTCTGCAATTCACGACGGCCCTGCACACCTATCTGCGCGTGGCCGACCTGGACGCGGTCAGTGTCGAGGGCTTGGCCGGTCTGCGTTATTTCGACAGCATCAAGCAGGCGGAGGCCCTGCAGCGCATGGACCTGCTGCTGACCGGCGAGAAGGGCGTGCTCGACCTGGACCGCATCTACTTCGGCGTGAAGGAGCGGCCGCTCGTCGTGACCGAGGACCGCCGCCAGGTCGTCATCAAGCAGCAGGGCTTCGACGACGCCGTGGTGTGGAATCCCGGCCCCGAGCGCTGCGCGAAGCTGGCCGACATGCCGCCCGAGGGCTGGAGCGAGATGCTCTGCGTGGAGGCGGCCACCATCGGCGTACCAGTGCTGCTGCAGGCGGGCGAAAGCTGGGTGGGGCGGCAGAGCCTGGCCTTGCTCTGAATCAGCTGGCGGTGCGGGGCGCCGCCGATAATCCGGCGATGTTCGCCCCCCTGCAAAACGACACCTTCCTGCGCGCCTGCCTGCGCCAGCCCACCGACTACACGCCCGTCTGGCTGATGCGCCAGGCTGGCCGTTACCTGCCGGAATACCGTGCCACGCGCGAGAAGGCCGGCAGCTTCATGGGCCTGGCGACGAACACCGACTACGCGACCGAGGTGACGCTGCAGCCGCTGGAGCGCTTCCCGCTCGACGCGGCCATCCTGTTCAGCGACATCCTGACCGTGCCGGATGCGATGGGCCTGGGCCTGAGCTTCCAGCAGGGCGAGGGACCGAAGTTCGCCAGGGTCGTGCGCGACGAGGCGGCGGTGGCCGCGCTGGAAGTGCCTGACATGGACAAGCTGCGCTACGTCTTCGACGCGGTCACGTCCATCCGCAAGGCCTTGAACGGCCGCGTGCCGCTGATCGGCTTCTCCGGCAGCCCCTGGACGCTGGCCTGCTACATGGTGGAGGGCGGCGGCTCGGACGACTACCGGCTCGTCAAGAGCCTGATGTACGCGCGCCCGGACCTGATGCACCGCATCCTGGACATCAACGCCCGCGCCGTGGCCGCCTATCTGAACGCGCAGATCGAGGCCGGCGCCCAGGCGGTCATGCTGTTCGACTCCTGGGGCGGCGTGCTGGCCGACGGGGCCTTCCAGCAGTTCAGCCTGGCCTATTCCCGACAGGTGCTGGCGGCGGTGAAGACCGAGCACGCGGGCGTGCGCATCCCGCGCATCCTCTTCACCAAGGGCGGTGGCCTGTGGCTGGACGAGATCGCCGACGCTGGCGCCGACGTCGTGGGCCTGGACTGGACGATGAACCTCGGCAAGGCCCGCGCCCGCGTGGGCGACCGCGTCGCGCTGCAGGGCAACCTCGACCCCAATGTGCTCTTCGCGCCGCCCGAAGCGGTGCGTGCCCAGGTCCGCGCGGTGCTGGACAGTTTCGGCGCGCCGACGGCGGGCAGCGGCCATGTGTTCAACCTCGGCCACGGCATCAGCCAGTTCACGCCGCCGGAGAGCGTGACGGCCCTGGTGGACGAGGTGCATGGCCATTCCCGCAGGCTGCGCGCGGCCCTTTGACGGGTGTCAAATCTGCGCTTGCCCGCGGACTTATCCCCAAATATCGGGATGCGGGCCGTGCGGCGATCGATTGATGCAGCGCACCTAAGAGTTTTCCCGAGCTCGCCCTAAGTGCTTGATTTCAAAGGCGCTTCGAAAAACTCTCAGGGAGGGCTCGACCTCGGTGGCCGGCGCTTCGAGACGGACCGGCGGCTGAGGTGGGCCGATTTGCTCACAAACTTATCCACAGAAATTGTGGGCAACCCGAGAGCCTTTGAAAATCATGGACTTGCGGCCGCTTGCTGAGCTGTTGCTTCATAAAGCGCGCGGAGCCGTGCATGGTTGAGCAGGCCGGCCCCGTGACGGTGCGCGTGGCCGTGGACACGCCCCAGCACAGTGGTCTGAATGGCCCGCTTGACTACGCCAGTGAGCAGGCGCTCGCATCGGGGTCGCTGGTGCGGGTGCCGCTGGGCAGGCGCGAGTTGCTGGGTGTCGTCTGGCCGGGCGGCGAAGCGGCCGCGTCGGAGGTGTTGCTGCGACCGGTGGCCGCGGTGTTCGATGCACTCGCGCCGCTGGGCGCCGATTGGTGCCGGCTGCTGGACTTTGCAGCGGGCTATTACCAGCGCAGCGTGGGCGAGCTGGCCAGCGCCGTGCTGCCGCCGCAGCTGCGCGAGCTGTCGCCCGAGCAACTGGCGGCCCGGCTGCGCAAGCTGGATCGCAAGCCGGCCAGGGGAGGCGATGTGGCGGTGCCGGTCAAACCGCAGCTGGCGCCGGAGCAGGCCGAGGCCGTTGCCCGTATCGAGGCGCAGGTGGCGGGCGGGGCTGCCAAGCCCCTGCTGCTGTTCGGCGTGACCGGCAGCGGCAAGACCGAGGTCTATCTGCGCGCCGCCGAGGCTGCGCTCGCGGCTGGGCGTCAGGTGCTGGTGCTGGTGCCCGAGATCAACCTGACGCCGCAACTGGAGGCCCGTTTCACCGAGCGCTTTGCCGCGCTGCTGCCGCAGCCGTTGGCCATCGTGTCATTGCACAGCGCGTTGACCCCGGCCCAGCGCCTGCAGAACTGGCTGGCCGCCCACCTGGGCCGGGCGCGGCTGGTGCTGGGTACGCGGCTGGCGGTGTTCGCGTCCCTGCCCGAACTGGGGCTGATCGTCGTCGACGAGGAGCACGACCCCTCCTACAAGCAGCAGGACGGCGCCCGCTACTCGGCGCGCGATCTGGCCGTCTGGCGCGCGCATGACCTGAAGATTCCCGTCGTGCTGGGCTCGGCCACGCCCTCGCTGGAGAGCTGGCAGCACGCCGAGAGTGGCCGTTATGAACGACTGACCCTGGCGGCCCGCATCGGCGGCGGCGCCCTGCCGCGGGTGAAGCTGTTCGACATGAAGTCGCTGCCGCCATCAGCCGGCGTGACGACCGCGCTGACCGCACCGCTGCTGGCCGAGCTGAAGGCGCGGCTGGACCGCGGCGAGCAGAGCCTCGTGTTCCTGAACCGGCGTGGCTACGCGCCGGTGCTGCATTGCGGCGAATGCCAGTGGAAAAGCGACTGCCCGCACTGCAGCGCCTGGCGCGTCTTCCACAAGCGCGACCGCACGCTGCGGTGCCACCACTGTGGCTTTACCGAGCGCGTGCCCAGCGCCTGCCCGAACTGCGGCAACCATGACATCGCTCCCATCGGGCGCGGCACCGAGAAGCTGGAAGAGCAACTGGGCGAGGCACTGCCAGGCGCACGCGTGCTGCGCATCGACGCCGACTCCACGCGGCGCAAGGGCGAGCTGGAGGCCCAGCTGAAGGCCGTGCACGACGGCGACGTGGACATCCTCGTCGGCACACAGATGATCACCAAGGGCCACGACTTCCGGCGCATCCGCTTCGTCGCCGCGGTGAACCCGGACGGCGCGCTGTTCAGCAGCGATTTCCGGGCGCCGGAGCGGCTCTTCGCGCTGCTGATGCAGGCAGGTGGCCGCGCCGGCCGCGACGCGTCCGGCGAGACACCGGCCGAGATGTGGGTGCAGACCTGGCACCGCGACCACGCGCTGTACCAGGCCCTGGCACGGCATGACTACGAGCGCTTTGCGCGCGACCAGCTCGCCGAGCGCCGCTCGGCCAGCCTGCCGCCGTTCTCCCACCTGGCGCTGCTGCGCGCCGAGTCACGGACGGCCGCAGTGGCCAAGTCGTTTCTTGAGGCCGCAGCCCAACTGGCTCATGACGAGGGCGTGCTCGTCTACCCGCCCGTGCCGCACGCGGTGGCGCGCGTGGCCGACGTGGAACGCATGCAGATGCTGGTGGAGGCCCCGCAGCGCGCACGGCTGCAGGCCTTCCTGCGCGGCTGGGTGCCGGAGCTGATCGCGCTCAAGCGCGAGCGTTCATCGGAGTTCAGGGCCGTGCTGCGCTGGGCCGTGGACGTCGACCCGCTGGCAATCTAGCGCGTCAGCGTGCTCGCCAGCGCGGCGGCGCGGCGTGCTTCGGCTCGGCGGCGCAGGCTGCGCGGCAGCAGCAACGCACCCATCAGCGCGGCCAAGGTCAGCGCAAGCGAGCCAGGCTCGGGTACATGGTTGGTCAGGCTGACGTTGTCGAGGTTGCCGCCCAGGCTGTCGCTGGTGCCGACCGAGGCGAAGCTGAGCAGGTTGCGCCCAGCCTGGGCCGTCACGCGGTACTGGTGCCGGGTCCAGTCATTGCCGCTGCCGCCGAGGCCGGTCAGCGTGGCGTCGAGCAGCGTGCTGTTCCAGAACACCTGGATGCCGTTGGTGGACGCGGCCTGGAACTCGCGGGGCGAGTACCAGAAGCTGAGGTCGTAGCCCGCACCGGCGCCGAGGTTGTCCAAGTACTGGCCGATCAGCGTGTTGCCGTTGGTGTCCAGCTCGACGTAGTTGCGGCCTTCCTGGGCGGCGCCGGCGACGTTGTTGCGGATCTCGAAGCCGGTGCCCGGGCCGCCGAGCCAGTTCCAGCCCGGCGTGGCGGCGACGTTGACCCAGTTGCCATTGGCGACGACCGTGCTTTCGAAGCCGCCGTTGACGATCAGATTGCCGGTCGGCACCGGGGCGGCGGAGGCGGCAATGCCGCAGGCGAGCAGAGCGAGCAGGGACAGCGTGCGTTTCATGGACGGGCCGACGGGCGTTGTGAATCGCCGCGATTCTTCGGCCTCGTTCGATCGGCGCCGGGTGCAGACTTCACGCCTGCTGAAATGCCCCCCTCAGGCCGGTGGATGGCCTGTGACGCAATTCACTGGGGGCTCAGGCTCGCGGGTTGTGGCCGAGCGTGCTGGCCAGCGCCGTGGCGCGGCGGTGCTGCTCATGGCGGCGCAGCAGTCGGCTGGCCGGCCGGGCCAGCGCCAGTGCCAGTGCGCCGAAGACGACGAGCAGCGTGCCCGTGTCGACCTGGGGCGCGAGGCTGTCGAAATCGGCCGCGGCCTGATGGCTTGTCGGCGTCCAGGGGCTGCCGTTGCCATTCAGCGACACCAGTCTGGTCGAACCCAGGCGACTGGCGTCGGCGATCACGGAGGCCGTCGCTTTGTCCACGGCGTCCAGCGCACGCGCTTCACGCGAGGCGCCGGCGGTGGCAGTGGAGCTCAGGGCAGCGAGGGCAGCAGCAAGGACCAGGGCTTTCATGCGGACTCACCGTGAAAAAAAGGTCTAGATCGCATTGTTCGCAGCCTAGCGTGGCGAAGTTGTGAAGACTTCACGCGCTCGGGGGGGACCCCCGCGAATGAGCGATTCAGCCTTGACCGGCTGAGGATGCCCGTGCAGCTGCTTTGGCGGCCATTTCCTCGCGCATGCGCTTGAGCTTTTCCCGGGGGTCCTCGCGGGTGCCTCCCTCGCCCAGCTTCATTTCGGCCAGGAAGCGACTAGGGATGCCCACCACGGTGTCGCGGCCTTTTTTGCGCCGACGCAACGTCGAAACGGCCAGCGTCGTGCGGGCGCGGGTGATGCCGACATACATCAGCCGCCTTTCCTCCTGCAGCGCCTCGGGCGTCAGCTCGGCTTCCTCGCGCTTGAAGGGCAGCAGCCCCTCGTTGACGCCGGCCAGCACGACGTGGGGCCACTCCAGGCCCTTGGAGGCGTGCAGTGTGGTCAGCGTGACCTGGTCCTGCTCGTCGCCGCGCTCGGCCAGCGACAGGATGACCGAGATGGTCTGGGCCACGTCCAAAACGCTTTGCTTGGGTTCGGTGAAGCTGACGCCACCTTCCTCGCTGTGCTGGCCGCCGCAGCGTTTGGCCACCCAGTCGACGAAGTCCAGCACATTGCCCCAGCGCGCCTGGGCGACCTTCTCGTTCTCCTCATTCTCCAGCAGGTGCTGCTCGTAGCCGATGTCCTTGAGCCATTCCATCAGCATGGCGTGGGCGGCGGTGTGGCCCTCGGTGTGGCGGGCCTTGTACTGCAGCTCGTTCACGGCGCGGCCGAACTCGTGCAGGCCAGCCAGCGCCCGGGCCGTGACGGCGGTGGCGAGCGACTCGGAAAACAGCGCCTCGAACATGCTGCACTTCCACTGCGCCGAGAAGCTGCTCAGCGCGCCCAGCGTCGTGTGGCCGATGCCGCGCTTGGGGGTGGTGACGGCGCGCAGGAAGGCAGGGTCGTCGTCCTGGTTCACCAGCAGCCGCAGCCAGGCGCACAAGTCCTTGATCTCGGCCTTGTCAAAGAAACTCTGGCCGCCCGAGACCTTGTAGGGAATCTGGGCGCGGCGCAGGGCCTGCTCAAAGACGCGGGCCTGGTGGTTGGCGCGGTAGAGGATGGCGAAGTCGCGGAACTGCGGCCCCTTGCCGTCGGCGCGCAGCTGCTGGATGCGGGCGACGGCACGCTCGGCCTCGTGCTCCTCGCCGTCGGCCTCCAGCAAAGCGATGGGCTCGCCGTCGCCGTACTCGCTCCACAGCTTTTTCTCGAACAGCTTGGGGTTGCCGGCGATGACGTTGTTGGCCGCGCGCAGGATGGCCCCAGTGGAGCGGTAGTTCTGCTCCAGCGGGATGACCTTGAGCGCGGGGTAGTCGGTGGGCAGGCGCTTGAGGTTCTCGATGGTGGCGCCGCGCCAACCATAGATGGACTGGTCGTCATCGCCCACGGCCGTGAACATGCCGCGTTCGCCGACGAGCGCCCTCAACAACTCGTACTGCACGGCGTTGGTGTCCTGGTACTCGTCCACCAGCACATAGCGCAGTTTGGCCTGCCATTTCTCGCGGGCCTCGGCGTCTGTGGTCAGCAGCTTCAGCGGCAGCGTGATGAGGTCGTCGAAGTCGACGGCCTGGTAGGCCGAGAGTCGCTCCTGGTAGCGCACCATGACGGCGGCGGCCGCGCGCTCGTCCTCGTCCTTGGCCACCTGCGCGGCCTGCGCCGGGCCGAGGCCCTGGTTCTTCCACAGCGAAATCGTCCATTGCCAGCGCCGGGCCTGGTTCATGTCGGTGGTGCCGCCGGCGTCCTTGAGCACGTTGAGCACGTCGTCGCTGTCGAGGATGGAGAACTGCTCCTTCAGCCCGAGGCGCGTGCCTTCCTCGCGCAGCAGCCGCACGCCCAGCGAATGGAAGGTGGAGATCGCGAGGTCCTTGGCGGCCTTGTTGCCCACCAGCGCCTTGGCGCGCTCGCGCATTTCCTGCGCGGCCTTGTTCGTGAAGGTGATGGCGGCGATCTGGCTGGGCCGGTAGCCCGACACCAGCAGCTGGGCGATCTTGGTCGTGATGACGCGCGTCTTGCCCGAGCCCGCGCCGGCGATGACGAGGCAGGGGCCGCTCAGGTGATGGACGGCTTCGAGCTGGGCCGGGTTGAGGCCGGCAGACGGCGGGGCGGCAGAAGACATGGGGCGCGCATCATGCCACTCGCGCCACGCCTTCACCGGGCAGGGCGCGCAGCCCCAGGCCCAGCAGCAGCAGCGTGAAGAAGACGAAGCCGATGCGCGGCGCGTCCAGCAGGCTGTCGAAGGCGCCCACGGCACCGAAGCCGATCAGCGCTGCGACGATGGCCGGTGCCAGCGGATGATCACGCCCGCGTCCGAAGGACAGGCGCACCAGCGCCAGCAGGTAGGCACCGCTCAGCAGGGCCAGGCCCACCAGCCCCTGTTCGAACAGCACATGCAGCGCTGCATTCTTGACGTGCCAGGGCAGGTGGTGGCGGTCGCTGGAGAAGAACCAGTGCGCCATCTCGCGGTTGAAGTCGCCGTTCTGCAGCAACTGGCGGCCCTGGGCGTCCTGCATCGAGATGCGACCGATGTCGACCCGTGCGCCGGGCGTGTTCAAGGCCACGGAGAAGGTCACGAAACGCGGTGCCCACCAGTCACCCCCGAGCCGGGGGGCCGACCCGAGCGGGATCTTGCTGGTCTGCCAGCCACTCGCGCCCGGTGCCGACGTGGGCTCCTCCACGCGGCCTTCGGTCGGGGTGGCGGGCTGCGGCGGTTTGAGCGTCACCTCGCTGCCAATGCAGTTGTCCGGATAGATCAGGTTCTTCTCGCAGATCTGTATCACCAGGTTGGCGTTGGCCGCCGTGCGGCTGACAAGATCCAGCGTCAAGGAGCCAGGCGCGGGCGGTGCGATGCGCTGGCTGACGCGGAACTGTTCGCCGCGCCCCAGAATGTGCTTACCCGCGGTCAGGGCGAGATAGGCCTCGGCCTCGTCGGTGCGCAAACGGTAGTCGCCGATCCGGGCGCTGACAGGGCCGTCGTAGAAGTTGCTGGGCACGAAGCGCCCGGCACCCTTGCCAAGCAACCATTGCCGCCCGCCGTGCAGCAGACGAAGGCCGTCACGCCAGTGGGTCAGTCGGGTCTGGCCGTCTTCCTTCCAGGTCGCGACGCGGTCGCGCAGATAGGCTCCGCCACCCAGAGCTGCGACGATGGCCATGACGAACACCAGCCCGGCCACGAGCAGGGCGCGCTTGCGCCAGCCGGCCTTGCCGCTGCTGCGCAGGGGCCACAGACGCTGCTCCAGTAGCACCGCGGCCCAGATGCCGGCCAGCGCAAGGCCGGCGGCCAGCGCCGTCCAGCGGCCAGCGGCGCCGCCCCAGTAGTCGGCCACGATGACCATGGTGGCCAGCAGCCAGAACCAGCAGGTCGACACCAGCAGCACATAGACGGGGCGGGCCTGCCCGGGTGCGTCGCGCCAGCGCAGCAGCCCGCAGCACAGCGCCGCGACAACGTTGAGGACATAGGCCGCCTTGGGTACGGCCATGGACAAGGCCCAGCTCGCGCCGCCGAGCAGCAAGGCCAGCAGGCCGCCCATGACCAGGGCCGTCAGCCGCTGGCCCAGGCTAGGCAGCCACAGGCTGGCCGGCATGGTCAGCAGCACGACCAGCACGAGGAACAGGGCCAGCAGGCCGCGATAGCCGCCACCACCGAAAACGAGGGCCGCTGCCAGCGCGAAGGCGCCGGCCATGGCCAGGGCGCCGATCTTGGCCAGGCGCGGCAAGGGCTCGTCGACGGTGCCGAGCGTGCTGTCGATCTGGCTGCTTTCCGGCGCCGAGGTCGCCGCACGGCGGCGCTGGGCGTCCGCGAGCATGATCATCGGAATCAGCGCCAGCGGCAGCGCGAGGTAGACACCGCGCGAAAAGGTGGTGAGGCAGGCATAGGCCGCCAGCAGCGCGATGAGCATGCCGAGGACAAAGCGCAAGGGCGAGCGCGTGCGCAGCAACGCCAGCAGCGCAAAGGGCAGGGTCAGGACGAGGAAGCCGTCCAGCGCCGCGCCGCCCACGTGCATCTCCCAGAACAGCGCCGTCGTGCGGTAGTCGGTGGAGAAGTCCAGCAGGCCCGTGTAGGCCAGCCGCTCCCACAGCGCGGCAGCACTGCAGCCGGCCAGGGCCAGCACCAGGCCCAGCAACAGGCCGCGCGAGAAGCCGCGCGGGCGGGCCGCGGCGGCGGCCGTCCACAGCGGCAGCAGGGCCAGCACGAGGAAGATGGCCTTGGCGTTGCGCACCGAGTTCATGGCCTCGTGATAGCCATGGAACCAGCCGAAGCTGAAGCCGCCGGCATCCGCGAAGCCGCGCCTCACGCTCCAGGCTGCCGACAGCGCCAGCGCCAGGATGAGCGCGACGACGACGGGTGAATAGACGAGCGCGTGGCGCCAGGCCGGCGCCCGGTCGCGCGCATTCAGCTGCAGTGCATAGGCGAGGTAGCCGCCGCAGCCGCAGGCCGTGACGAGCAGGTCCATCTCTTCGAAGGTGATCCAGCCACTCCAGGGCGCCAGGCCGACGAGGGGCAGTGGCGCGAGCAGCAGCACAGGCGTCTTGATCCAGAACAGGGCGGCCAGCAGCACGACGGCGCCCCATGCCGCGAGTGCCAGCGGGCCGGACAGCGGGTGGTGCCACGCCAGTTCGGCGCCGACCAGGCCGAGGCCCAGGCCTGCGGCCAGGGCCAGCCATTGCAGCCGCGAGGTGGGCAGGCTGAGCTTGAGCTCCCCGAAGCCGAGCAGGCCGGTAGGGGCGGGCTGGGTGCCGACGGCCGCCATCAGCGCTTGCGCCGCAGGACCGCCAGCAGGCCCGTGCCCGTCAGCAGCAGCGCGGCATTCGCCGGCTCGGGCACGGCGCTGATCTGGAGGTTGTCGAAACCGACAACCTCGCTGACGCCGTTGTGGAACTCGCCCTTGATCGTCAGGCTGGTCACATTGGCGAGCACCGCCGCAACCGACGCGCTGCCGCCCCATCCGGCGGCGGGGGAGAGCGACACGCTGTAGTGGTGCCAGAGGCCATCGGCCGGCGGATTGTTGGCTGCCACGGCGTCGAGCACGATGCTGCCAGCGGCACCGCTGATGACCACCTCGCCGAACGGCGCCCAGTCCGGCGCATCGCCGTTGGCGTTCAGCGCATCGAAGGACAGCGTGCCGCCGAGAAAGGCAGACCAGTCGCCCAGCCAGGCCGCGGGTGCGTTCAGCAGGAAGTCATCGCTGGAGGTATCGGCCACGCGCAGCCAGCCGCCGCCGTTGCCGCCCGTGGCGACCCAGGTCTGGGCGCCGCCACTGGTGGTGGTCCAGCCCTCGGCGTCGGTGGCGAAGCCCGCCGCCGAAACGGCCAGCGGCAGGGCGGTGCAGGTGGCGAGCAGCATCGCACGCAGCGTACGGGCCATGGAACCTCCAGGGGTGGGGCTCGCATTGTTGCCGAGGCCTGCCCGCGGCGCACCCCCAAACAATCCCCCAAGCCGGGCGGCCGGTGCCGTGGAACTTGTGGGCGTGCTCAGCCCGCGGGCTGGCTGTGCGAGCTGGCGGTGGGTTGCGGCGGCTCGGACACGCGGGCGGTCATCGCCAGCAGCCCCAGGCCGGCGGCGGCGCCCAGCCACAGCCAGCGCTTCCACCAGGCCGCCGGCTTGGGCGGCAGCGCCTCGACCTGCGCCATGGCGCTGCGTTGCGGGCTCAGGCCCAGCCACTCGCGCAGTTCATCGGCCAGGCCCTCGGCCCCGCGCGTGCGCAGGTCGGGCGACTCGGCCATGGCGGCGCGCAGCAGGGTGTCGAGCTTGACCTGCTGGGCCTCCTTCATCATCGGCCACTGGTCGGCGGCGCTGCCGCGCAGCGGCGCCAGGCCCTTGGGCGTGTCCTCCCAGCCGCAGACGAAGACGCGGGCCAGTGCACCCAGCCCGTAGACCTCGCTGGCCAGACTGGGCGGCTCGCCGTTGCGGCGCTCGGGCGCGACGAAGGCGGGCGAGGCGCCGAGGCTCAGGCCGCGGTCGAAGGGATCGGTCGGGTCGGGAATCTTGGTCAGGCCCAGGCCCATCAGGCGCACATCGCCTGCCGGGTCGAGCCAGATCATGGCCGGGTCGATCTCTGCCAGCAGCCAGCCCTGCTGGTGGGCCGAGCGCAGCGCCTCGCAGAGTTGCACGAGTAGTTCCACGCGCTCGCGCAGGCCGAGCGCCTGCAGCCGGGGCAGCAGCGGCTCGCCATGGGTGCCTTCGAGGATCAGGTAGGGGTGGGCGTCAGGCGTCACGCCGCTGTCGCTGGGCACGGCGATGTGGGGGTGCTGCAACTTGCCGAGGTCACCGGCCTGGTCAGCGTAGCGCAGCATGACGCCGGCGCCCTGGTCGCTGCGGTCCAGCACCAGGACGGCGGCCTGCTGCACGGTGGCCATCGAATGATGGGCGCTGTACCACTGGCCGGCATGGGCCTGTTCGCCATCGGGCAGCGGCTTGATCAGCCGCCACACCCCCAGGGCCTGGCCTTCCTCCAGCGGAGCGGCGGCGGCCGGAGGCGGCAGGGACAGGTTGGGCATGCGCATGGCGCGGCATATTAGGGGTGACCCCAGGTTCGCCGCCATCCCTCTTTGTGACGAACCCGGGTCGGCCGCGCATTCGCTCACGGCCTTCATACTCGCGTGCCAAGATGCTTGCCGTCCTGGCCACGACCTTCCCCTTTTTCGCCCTCGTGCTGTGCGGCTGGCTGGCTGCCGAGCGGGGGCTGCTGCCAGACAGTGCCATCCCGGGCCTGAACGGCTTCGTGCTGTTCTTCGCGTTGCCCTGCCTGCTGTTCCGTTTCGGTCGCGACACGCCGCTGCGGGAGCTGCTGAACCCGGCCCTGCTGGGCGTCTATCTGAGCGCCGCCCTGCTCATCGTCTTCTTCACGGTGGCAACGACGCTGTCCGCGCAGGTCGGCATGAAGGACGCGGCCTTCGGCGCCCTGGTGGCGGCCTTCCCCAACACCGGCTTCATGGGTGTGCCGCTGACCGTCGCGCTGCTGGGCAGCGCCGCCGGTGGGCCTGTGGTCGGCACCCTGCTGGTGGATCTCTTCGTGACCAGTTCGCTGTGCATTGCGCTGGCCCAGGCCGGCGCCAGTGGCCGTGCCGGCCGTGCGGCCTTCGTGCAGGCATTGAAGGCCGCCGCGTCCAACCCGCTGCCCTGGGCCATCGCCCTGGGTGCGGCGGTGGGCGCCAGCGGCTGGTCGCTGCCGGGGCCGCTGGCCAAGGTCATCGCGATGCTTGGCGATGCCGCCTCGCCGGTGGCACTGTTCACGATCGGTGCCGTGCTGAGCCGTTCGGGGCGCGCCAACCGCCAGGCCGGCCGGGTGACGGCGCCGGTTCTCTACCTGCCGGTGGCTGCGATCAAGCTGCTGTTGCATCCGGCACTGGTCTTCGCCCTCGGGGCCGCGGCGCGCTGGCTGGGTGCACCGCTGACCGGGCTTCAGCTCGTCGCGCTGACGCTGGCGGCCGCGCTGCCGAGCGCCAGCAATGTGTCGCTGCTGGCCGAGCGCTACGGCGCGGACAACGGCCGTGTCGCGCGCATCATCCTGGCGTCGACGGCCCTGGCCTTCTTCAGCTTCAGCGGCCTGGCGGCAGCGCTGATCTGAGGACTGGCAGGGCGCCGCTCAGCGGCGGCTGCGGCGCCGCGCCACCCAGGCGACGACGCCCAGGCCCGACAGCAGCAGCGCGTAGGTTTCTGGCTCCGGGATGGGCAGCCCGCCACCGCCGCCGGTGGCGCAGGACAGGGTCTCGCAGATCGTGCCGCTGCCGTCGCCGGCGAAGCTGATGCCGTAGTCTGCCGCACGGGCGCCGGACATCACGAACACCGCCGAGCCCTGCGGCAGCTTCATGCCGGTGAACTGCACGGTATTGGAGAAGTCGGCTGCGCCATTGCCGTCGACGCTGGTGATCAGCTCGGACTTCAGATACAGAGCCGCGCCATAGGTGAAGCTGTAGCCGCCGATGACGTCCGCGTTGATCGTCAGTGCGCCGCTGCCGTTAGTGCTGGTCCACTGGCCGTTGCTGTAGACGTTCATGGACCAGTTATCGGCCGTGGCGTCATAGGAGGCCGAAACGGAGGCGACGAGCTGGTTGGAGAAGGTCTTCAGCGACCAGTTCAGCGACGCGGTGCCGCTGCCCAGGGTGCCGGCCAGCGAACCGTCGATGTGAATGGTGCCGGTGAACTGGCCCGTGCCGGTGCCGCCGCCGATCTGGTAGAGCTCTTCCCAGATCGAGCGCCCCGTCGAGTAGGCGTAGTTGCTGCTGTCCACATGCATAGGCCAACTGGTGCCGCCGACGACGAACTGGCCGTCGTAGCTCTGGCTGACCGGCGTGAAACCCGAGGTCGAGGCGCTGGCATGGTTGCTGCCCCAGTCCGTCTTGCCGTAGGCGCCGCTGGTCACTGTCGTCATGCCCTGGCTGGCGTCGCCCGCCCAGGTGCCGCCGGCCGTCACGTTGGGCAGCGGCGTGAGCTGATCGTAGGCGGCGGCGCTGGCGTAGTCGGAGCCGTAGTAGAGCGAGCCATAGACGGTGTTGGGATTGCCGCTGGGGTTCAGGCCGAAGACGGGACTCGTCGTCTGCACGTAGTTGTAGTACCCCCCGTACGCCTCGGAGAACAGGCGGAACTGCGACTGCGCGTGACCGGAGCAGGACAGGGAGGTCAGGCCCAGCAGGGCCAGGACGCGAAGGGACACGCGGAAGGACATGGCAACGGCTCCCATGGCGGTGGGCCGTCGATGGCCCGGAAACGATTCGTGCAGTCTGTCACGAATTGCCGGGCTTGCCATCCCCATTCGTCAGGACGGCGGGCTGGGGCAGCCGGATCGCCACGCGCAGTCCGCCGTGGCCGCGGTTGGTCAGTGCGACCCGGCCGTCATGGGCCTCGGCGATCTCCCGCGCCAGCGCCAAGCCCAGGCCCGTGCCGCCCTGCGAGCCGGGCTCCGAGCGCTTGGTGGAATAGAAGGGCAGCAGGGCCTGGGCCAGCACCGCCTCGCTCATGCCGGGGCCTCGGTCCAGCACCTCGATGCGCAGCTCGCCGACGTCCACGCGCAGGCGCAGCGCCACCTCGGCGGGGTCGCTGCCCGATTCATGGGCGTTCTTGATCAGGTTGAGCAGCGCCTGCTCGATCTGGCCCGGGTCGAACCAGCCAGGCTGCCCGGGAAGCGGGCCGTCGACGCGGAACTCGCCCAGCGTGGCCAGGCGGGCCAGGAAGGCCGGCCATGCGACCGCCTCGCGGCGCGGCGCCGGCAGCTTGGCAAAGCGCGCATACCCGCTCAGGAAGCCATGCAGATGCGCCGCGCGCTCGCCGATGCTGGCCAGCACCTGGGGCAGGCGCTCGGTGTTGCCGCGCCGCGCCAGCTCGGCGCCGCTGTGGGCCAGCGACGAGATCGGCGCCAGCGAGTTGTTCAGTTCGTGGCTGAGCACGCGGATGACGCGCTTCCACGTCGCCACCTCGGCGCGCGACAGCTCGCGCGTCATGCGCCGCAGCAGCCGCAGCCGGTGCGGCTGGCCCTGCAGGCGGAACGAGCGCGTGCTGTGGTGAAAGGTCTCCTCTGACCCGTCGGGCAGCGTCACCGTGAAGAGCCGGTCGCCGTCGCCGGCGAGGGCCTCGCGCAGCGTCTCGGGCAGGGGGGCGATGACGGTGGCGAAGTCCAGCCCCGTCAGGCTGCGGCCGTCGCCCAGCAGCTGGCGCGCGGCCAGGTTGGCGATGGCGATGCGCTCGTTCGCAGCCGTCAGCACCAGCGCGACCGGCGTGTTCTGCACGACGGTATCCAGCAGCAGTTCGCGCTGGGCCAGGTGCTGGCGCTGCTCGCGCAGGGCCAGGCCCAGTTCGGCGTGCAGCTGGGTCAGTTCGACCAGCTCGCGGGGGCCGTCGGGCGCGAGATTGAGGCTGAAGTCGCCGTCGCGGTAGCTCAGCACGGCACCCTCCAGCGCCCGGGTCAGCCGCAGCAGCGGCGCCAGCCAGAAGGCCGCCAGCCAGCCGATCAGCGGCAGCATGACCAGGATGGCCACCGCGAGGGCGGTGCCGGTCTCCAGCCCGATGCGCCGCACGCCCAGGATGACCAGCGGCGGCACGACCGCGGACGCCCCGAGGGCCAGCAGCGCGCGGGCGCGCAGCGACAGCGTCATCAAGGCGCGATCCCGTAACGCTCCAGCCGCCGATACAGCGCCTGGCGCGACAACCCGAGCTGGCTGGCGGCGCGGCTGACGACGCCGCCGGCCGCCGCCAGCGCGGCGACGACCGTCTCCCGGCTGGGCTCGTCCAGGTTGCGCCACGCGCCGCCGTTGCCGCCGGTCTCCTCCAGCCCCAGCAGGGCCGGCGTGATCTCGCCGCCCTGGCAGAGCAGGGCGGCGCGCTCGACGGCATTCTTCAGCTCGCGCACATTGCCCGGCCAGCGGTGGGCCAGCAGGGCCTCGCGCGCCGCATCGCCGAGCCGGGCACGGCCGGCCAGGAAATGCTCGGCCAGCGGCAGCACGTCGTCGCGGCGCTCGGCTAGCGCGGGAAGCTTCAGCTCGATGAGATTGAGTCGGTAGAACAGGTCCTCGCGAAAGGCTCCGGCCCTGACCATGGCGCGCAGGTCGGCATTGGTGGCCGACAGCACGCGCACGCGCACCTGGCGCGTCTTGCTGGAGCCCAGACGCTCGAACTGGCCGGTTTCCAGCACGCGCAGCAGCTTCACCTGGCCGGCCAGCGGCAGATTGCCGATCTCGTCCAGGAACAGCGTGCCGCCGTCCGCCGCCTCGAAGCGGCCGACGCGCGCCTTGGCCGCGCCGGTGTAGGCGCCGCTGTCGCTGCCGAAGAGTTCGGCCTCGATCAGGTCGGCCGGCAGGGCTCCGCAGTTCAGCGCCACGAAAGGCCCGTCCTTGGCCGACGAATTGGCGTGCACGAAGGCCGCGATGCGCTCCTTGCCCGCGCCGTTCGGCCCGGTGATGAGGACCGGCACCGGCGCCGCGGCGATCTGGCCGGCCAGCTCCAGCAGATTGGCCATCGCGTCGGAGCCGAAGACGAGGCCGGCGAGGTCGTGGCGGCGTGCCAGTGCCGCACGGCGCACGGCCCGCGCCTCGCGCAGCTGCGCGATCTCGCGGTTGGCCTCGCCCAGCTCCAGCAGGTTCTCGACGGTGGCCAGCAGCTTGGCGTCGTCCCAGGGCTTGGCGAGGTAGTCGGCCGCGCCGGCCTTCACCAGGGCCACGGCCGCGTCCAGCCGCGTCCAGGCCGTCAGCAGGATGACGGGCAGGTCGGGGCGCCTGGCGCGGATGGCGCGGAACAAGGCTTCGCCTTCCTCGCCGGAGGTCGTGTCCGCCGTGAAATTCATGTCCTGGATGACCAGGCCGAAGGGGCGTTGTTCGAGCAGCGCCAGGCCCGCCTCGGGGCTCGCCGCGACGCTGGCCTCGATGTCGTGCAGCGACAGCAGCAGCTCCAATGCCTGGCCCACGCCGGGGTGGTCGTCGATGATCAAGACTCGTCGCATGGCGCGCAGGATACTGACGGAATGACGGAACGGAAGATCGAGCTGTACGACGGCCCCGCCGGCGGCTGGGGCGCGCTGAAGAGCGTGGCGAAGCACCTGAACGAGCAGGGTGTGGCCGTGAAGGGCGCCAGGACGCTGCTGCACGCCAACCAGGCCGACGGCTTCGACTGCCCCGGCTGCGCCTGGCCCGACCGCGACCACCGCTCCACCTTCGAGTTCTGCGAGAACGGAGCCAAGGCGGTGGCAGCCGAGGCGACGGCGCGGCGGGCCACGCCCGAGGTCATCGGGGCGAAGACTCTTGGCCAATGGGCCGAGGCGTCGGACTACGAGCTGGAGGCCACTGGCCGCCTGACCGAACCGATGGTCTACGACCCGCAGACCGACCGTTACAGGCGCACCACCTGGGACGCGGCCTTCGCGCTGATCGCGGCTGAGCTGCAGGCGCTTCCAGATCCCGACCGGGCTTTCTTCTACACCTCGGGCCGCACCAGCAACGAGGCCGCCTTTCTCTACCAGCTGTTCGTGCGCGAGTACGGCACCAACAACTTCCCCGACTGCTCCAACATGTGCCACGAGCCCAGCGGCTCGGGCCTCAAGCCCACCATCGGCGTCGGCAAGGGCACGGTCACGCTGGCGGACTTTGAGCAGGCCGACTGCATCCTCGTCTTCGGCCAGAACCCCGGCACCAACCACCCGCGCATGCTGGGCGAGCTGCGCGCGGCGAGGAAGCGTGGCGCGCGCATCGTCAGCTTCAACCCGCTGCGCGAGCGCGGCCTGGAACGCTTCGCCGACCCGCAGAATGCGATGGAGATGGCGACGCTGGGCGACTCGCCCATCAGCAGCCACTACTTCCAGCTCAAGGTCGGCGGCGACTTCGCGCTGCTCAAGGGCATGTGCAAGCGCGTCGTCGAACGGGGCCTGCTCGACGCCGACTTCATCGCCGGACACACTCACGGCTTCGACGCCTTCGTGGCGGAGCTGCGCGAGCAGCCCTGGGCGCCGCTCGTCGAAGCCTCGGGCCTGAGCCGCGAACAGATCGAGCAGGCGGCCGACCTCTACGCCGCGAGCGAGCGCGTCATCGCCTGCTGGGGCATGGGCATCACCCAGCACCGGCATTCGGTGGCGACCATCCAGATGATCGTCAACCTGCTGCTGCTGCGCGGCAACCTGGGCCGCCCCGGCGCGGGGGCCTGCCCGGTGCGCGGCCACAGCAATGTGCAGGGCGACCGCACCATGGGCATCTACGAGAAGCCGGCGCCGGCCTTCCTCGACAGGCTCGGCGCGGTCTTCGGCTTCGAGCCGCCGCGCGAGCACGGCCTGGACACCGTGGGCGCCATCCAGGCCATGCTGGACGGCCGCGGCAAGGTCTTCATCGCGATGGGCGGCAACTTCGCCGCCGCCACGCCCGACACCGCGGCCACCTGGCGCGCGCTGCGCCAGTGCGAGCTGACCGTGCACATCGCCACCAAGTTCAACCGCAGCCATGTCGTGCACGGCAGGAAGGCGCTGGTGCTGCCCGTGCTGGGCCGCACCGAGATCGACGTGCAGGCCACCGGGCCGCAGGGCATCACGGTGGAGGACTCGATGAGCATGGTCCACCTCTCGTCGGGCATGAATGCGCCGGCCAGCAAACACCTGCTGTCCGAGCCCATGCTTGTCGCGCGCATGGCCGCGGCCACCCTGGCGAAGAGCCGCACGCCCTGGCTGGCGCTGGCCGGCGACTACGCTGCCATCCGCGACAAGATCGAGGCCGTGCTGCCCGACTTCGCCGGCTTCAACGAGAAGCTCAAGGCCCCCGGAGGCTTCCGCCTGCGCAACACGGCCAGCGAGCGCGTCTGGGCCACGGAATCGGGGCGTGCCGAGTTCAGCGTGCACGCGATGCCCACCGACCTGGCGGTCGAGCGCATCGCCGAACGGCACCGTGACCAGCGCGTCTTCACGCTGACCACGCTGCGCTCCCACGACCAGTACAACACCACCATCTACGGCCACGACGACCGCTACCGCGGCGTCTACGGCCACCGCCGCGTCGTCTTCATCCACGCCGATGACCTCCGTGATCTCGGCATGAAGGCCGGCGACTGGGTCGACATCACCAGCCTCTACTGCGCCGAGGGCGGTGCCGACGTGCAGCAGCGCCGCGCGGAAGCCTTCGTGCTCGTGGCCTACGACATCCCGCGCGGCTGCCTGGCCAGCTACTACCCGGAGACCAACCCGCTGGTGCCGCTGGAGAGCTTCTCCGTCACGGCGCGCACGCCGACGAGCAAGTCCATCCCGGTCGTGCTGACCCGCCATGCAGGACACGCTGCTGCGGACCCTGCGTGAGCTGGCGCCCGGGGGCGAATCGGTCGCGCTGACCCGGCTGGCCAAGCGGCTGGACCAGCGCGTCAGCGTGCTGCTGCGCGAGCTGAACGGCCTCACCGACGCCAGCATCGGCGGCGCATCGGGGCCGGGCCTGGTGCAGCTGGCCTGCGACGACGCCGGTCGCTGGACCGCGTGCCTGACCGAGACCGGCCGGGCAAGCCCGCGCGCCCGGACTCGTTGAATTGCGTGATTTGATACCGATTGATCGCTGATCGCAGCGACGGCTGGACGCGCCCCGGTTCGAAATTTGCTTGCGCCATCCCAGTTGGGAATCGATTGCATTTGGCTGCCATGGAGGCGGGGTGACGTGCATGCAGAACGGCATCGTGTGACCAATGCTACGCAAATCGACAAGCAAATATCAAATGTAGCAAATAGCATGGACGGCATCGCTTCACACACCGCCCGCCCGCCGGGCCTGCAGTCATGAACAACCTTCAACTGGTTCCCGCCACAGCCACCGCCGCCATCGCCTTCCGCCCGGACGCCAGCCAGCCGACCGAGGCCCTGGTTTTCCTGCTGGACGGCCAGGAATACGGCATCGCGCTGCATTGCGTGCAGGAGATCCGCTCCTACCAGGCCCCGACGCGCCTGGCCGGTGCCTGCGACTACCTGCTGGGCATCATGGAGCTGCGCGGCGAGGTCGTGCCGCTGATCGACCTGCGCCGCCGGCTGGGCCTGCACGCGCCGGCCGTCGACGACCTCACCGTCGTCATCGTCATCAGCCTGGGCGAGCGCCGCATCGGCGTCGTGGCCGACCGCGTCGACGACGTGGTGGAGCTGGCGCCGCAGCAGATCCGCACCATGCCGGCCATGAAGGGCGGCGCCGAGCAGCGCCACCTGGTCGCCATCGCCACCCTCGACCAGCGCAGCGTGGTGCTGATGGACGTGGAATCCCTGTTGGCCGACATCCAGGCCGGCGCACCGGCGGCACTGGCCGCCTGACCTTCAGCCCTCGACTCGAGCCCGACATGAACATCGCTTCCCTCAAAGTCTCCACCCGCCTGGCCCTGGGCTTCGGCGCTTGCGTCCTGCTGGGCGTCGTCATCGCCATCGCCGGCACCGTGCAGATGCGGACACTGGCCGCCCAGGTCGACGAGCTGGCGCTGGACCGCATGCCCAAGATGGACAAGCTCGGCGACGTCAAGGACAACTTCAACACCAGCGCACGCTCGGTGCGCAATGCGCTGCTGGCGGCCGATGCCGGCGCCCGCGCCGCGGAGGTCAAGCGCATCGCCGAGATGCGCGAGGCCAACGACAGGCTGATCGCCGAGCTGGACAAGGTGCTGCTTCGTCCGGAGAGTCGCGTACTGCTCAAGGTCATCACCGACAACAACCCGCCCTACCAGAAGGGGTTGACGCAGGCGATCGCCCTGGCCGAAGACGGCAAGGCGGCCGAGGCCACCGCGCTGCTGGGCGGTGAGGTGCGCCAGTACCAGAACCTGATGTTCAAGGCGGTCGACGACTCGATCGAGCTGCAGGGCAAGATCGCACACCGGCTCGCCGAGGACGCCGGCCGGGTGGCCGCCGGCGGCAGCACGCTGATGCTGGCCGCGGCGGCCGTCATGGCCCTGCTGGGCGGCCTGGTGGGCTGGGCCCTGTCGCGCAGCCTGGGCCGCGCTCTGGGGGCCGAACCCGCGGAGCTGAGCGAGGCCGTGCAGCGCGTGGCCGATGGCGACCTCGCCCATCCCGTGCCCGTGCGGGCCGGCGACACCACCAGCACCATGGCCGCCGTGGGCCGCATGCAGCAGTCGCTCGTGGGCATCGTGCGCACCGTGCGCGGCAACTCCGACAGCGTGGCCACGGCCAGCGCCCAGATTGCCCAGGGCAACCAGGACCTGTCCAGCCGCACCGAGGAGCAGGCCAGCGCGCTGCAGCAGACGGCGGCGTCCATGGAGCAACTCGGCTCTGCCGTGCAGCAGAACGCCGACAACGCCCGCCAGGCCAACCAGCTCGCCCAGGGCGCCAGCGAGGTGGCGGCCAGGGGCGGTCAGGTCGTCAGCGAAGTGGTGGCCACGATGAAGGACATCCAGCACAGCTCCCAGCGCATCGCCGACATCATCGGCACCATCGACGGCATCGCCTTCCAGACCAACATCCTGGCGCTGAACGCGGCCGTGGAAGCCGCGCGGGCCGGCGAGCAGGGCCGCGGCTTCGCAGTCGTGGCCAGCGAGGTGCGCAGCCTGGCCCAGCGCAGCGCCGAGGCGGCCAAGGAGATCAAGTCCCTGATCCTCGCCAGCGTGGAGCGCGTGGAGCGCGGCAACACGCTGGTGGACCAGGCCGGCTCGACGATGACCGAGGTGGTCGGCGCCATCCGCCGCGTCACCGACCTGATGGGCGAGATCAGCGCCGCCAGTGGCGAGCAGAGCAGCGGCGTGGCCCAGGTGGGCGACGCCGTCTCGCAGATGGACCAGGCCACCCAGCAGAACGCGGCCCTCGTGGAGGAAAGCGCGGCCGCGGCCGAGAGCCTCAAGGAGCAGGCCCGCCAGCTGGTGGACGCGGTGGCCGTCTTCCAGCTGGCCCATGAAGCCCGCGCCGCGGCCGCGCCCAGGGCGAGCAAGCCGCTGTCGGCGGAGGCCGGCAAGGCCGCCCCGGTGGCCCGCAAGCCGGCGGCAGCGCCTGTGCCCAAGGCCAGGGCCGAGGCGGCAGTGGCCGCGCCGCGCCCCAGCCTGCAGCCCGCGCTGGCCGCGGCCGAGGGCGACTGGACCGACTTCTGACCCCCGGGGCCTCGGTTCCCCGCTCGCCCGGCGCCCTGCCGGGGGCTGGCGCGTCAGGCCCGGCACCATCGCCAGAGCCTCCTGAGACACCGGCTGCCACGCCCGCCGTGCGCCGCCATCACTCACGAGGTCGGCCTGGCGCTGTACCCGGTCAGCTGCAGGACACGGCGCCGGGTTTCGGGCTGTGGCTGCGACGAATCCCCAAACGGTAGGTTGGCGCCGCGCCGGCCGTGGCCCGTGCGCCTAGGATGGCCCTGCGCCATGTGATCGAGAGGGGATGCCATGTTGACACCGACAGCCACCCAGAACGACGGCCACCACCACGCCGGCCCACACCTGTCCCGCCGCCAGCTGCTATGGGGGGCCGCCGGCCTCGCCGGCCTGTCGCCGGCCATGGCCGACGAGGCACTGCGCCACGAGACCGCCGAGGACGCGCTGGGGCCTTTCTACCCGCTGACCCTGCCCCGCGACCAGGACTTCGACCTCAGCCGCATCGCCGGCCACAAGGCGCGGGCCCTGGGCCAGCTGCTCTACGTCGGCGGCCGCGTGGTCAACCCGCGCGGTGAGCCCATCGCCAACGCGGTGCTGGAGGTCTGGCAGGCCAATGCGGCCGGGCGCTACGCGCACCCGGGCGATACCAGCGCGGCACCGCTGGACCCCGACTTCCAGGGCTACGCCCGCATCCGCAGCGGGCCGGACGGCAGCTACCGGCTCAAGACCATCCAGCCCGGCCTCTACGGCCCGCGCACCCGGCACATCCACTTCGACGTGCGCGGCCGCGCCACGCGGCTGATCACTCAGATGTACTTCGAGGGCGAGGCCGCGAACGAGACCGACCCGCTGCTCAAGCTGCAGCAGCCCGAAGACCGCAAGACGCTGATCTCCCGCCCCGGCGCGCCGACCGCCGGCCAGGAGAACGGCGCGCTGGCCGTGTCCTGGGACATCGTGTTGGCCTTTGGCTGACCGGTCTTTGCGCGGGCTGACACACTGCGGGGCCGCCACCCCGCCTGTCGCCCCGCCATGAAGCTTCTCGGACGCCTCTCCTCCATCAACGTCCGCAAGGTCATGTGGACCGCCGCGCAGCTGGGGCTGGAGCTCGACCGCGAGGACTGGGGCGTGGGTTTCCGCTCGCCGCAGGAGGCGGGCTATCTGGCGATGAATCCCAACGGACTGATCCCCGTCCTCGTCGACGGCGACTTCACGCTGTGGGAGAGCAACAGCATCTGCCGCTACCTGGCAGCCAAGCTGGGTGCGACCGACCTGCTGCCCGCCGAGCCGCAGGCGCGCGCCCGCGTCGAGCAGTGGATGGACTGGCAGGCCGGCGAGCTCAACAACAGCTGGCGCGTCGCCTTCATGGCCCTGGTGCGCGGCCAGCCGGCCACGCCCGAGGCGATTCAGGCCGGCGTGGCGAGCTGGAACAAGCACATGGGCCTGCTGGACGCGCAGCTGGCGCGTACCGGGGCCTGCGTCTGCGGCGGCAGCTTCACGCTGGCCGACGTGGTGCTGGGCCTGTCCGCGCAGCGCTGGAAGAACGCGCCCATCGAGCGCGCCGAGCTGCCCGCGGTGCAGGCCTGGATGCAGCGGCTGGCTGCGAGGCCGGGCTTTGCCGACTACGTTGACAACGGCATGCCCTGAACGGCTTCAGGGCAGGCGGCTGCCGCCGGCCCTGCGGGCCAGGATCTGCTGCGCTGCCTCCCTGGCCGCAGCCAGTTGCTGCGGCGTGGGCGGTGCCGCCAGCGGCAGGGCGCGCTGCTCCAGCAGCGACTGCACCACGCGCTTCGCCTCGGGGTGGTCGGGCAGTTCGGCATAGGCCATCAGGAAGGCGAGCCGCTCGGCGTCGCTCAGCCCCCAGGCCGGGTTGGACGTGGCCGCGTTGATGAGGCTGAGCCCATCCCCCGCGAGCGCATCGCGCCGCATGGCGTCGGCCACCTGCCGGCGCTGCGCGGCGCTCAGGTCGCCCGCGAAGGTGGCGGCGGCAAAGGCCGAGGCCGCCTCGGGCACGCCGGCCCGCATGGCCCGCGAGGCCAGCTCGGCCAGCATCGCGCGGTGCTGGGGCGTCACCGTCTGGCAGCGCCTCGCCTCGGCATCGGCCTCCACCATCATCTGGGTCATCATCTCTGGCGAAATTCCCTGGTTGCGGACGGTCTCGAAACTGCTGCGCCTGGCCTCGTTGGACGCGCACTGGCGCAGCCAGTGCACTGCTTCCCAGGCCGCCGTCGCGTCGCTGCCGGCCATCGCGCGGTCGATGTGGGGGCCGTAGCCCTCGGAGCCGACGCGCGGTGCGGGCGGCCTGGCGGCGGGCAGGGGCGTGGCCGCCGGGGGCGCAGCGCGCGCCGCCGCCGAAGCCGTGGAAGCCACCGGCGGTAGGCTCAAGGGCAGGGCCGCCACCGGCGCGGCTGGCGCCTCGGGGGCGGTACTCGTGGCCGGCCCGCTCAGCCCCAGCCACAGCGCCACGGCGGCGGCGGTGCCAACCGCGATGAGGATGAGCACCCAGCGGAGCGCGTCCATGGCCTCTCAGCCGGCGAAGTTGTAGCGCACCACGGCCACCGCCAGCGCGAACACATAGCCGCAGGCGAAGCGGTCGATGCGCAGCACCGGGTCGCCGCGGCGCGCGCGCCACAGGCCGATCAGCGTCATCGCGAAGCCGGCGATGACGGGCGTGACGACGAGGTTGAGCAGGCGCGGCCAGCCGTCGCGCGTCAGGTGCTGCGGCATCAGCCACACGCTCAGTGCACCGACGATGCCGCCCAGCAGCACATAGCCCAGCACGGCCACCCAGATGCTGGGCTGCCTGCGGAACGGCTCGGCCAGCGAATGCAGGCCCAGTTCGACGAGCAGCTCGCCGAAGACCTGGAAGATCAGTTCCAGCAGCAGTTCAAGCAGGATCTCCAGGGCGGCCTCCGCGTGCGAGCAAGGTGCCCAGCCTAGCGCAACGCAAAACCGGCCACGGCCCGAACAGGCGTGGCCGGCAGTTTTCACCTGCCGCGGCGGCGGGGGCGGTCAGCCCATGCGCACCGGCACGAAGATCTGCTGCCCGTCGCGCGACACCAGCAGCGCCACCTGGCGCGGCTTGTCCTTCATCGCCGCGCGCACCTGCTCGATGTCCTGCACCGGTTTGCCGTTCAGCGCCAGCAGCACGTCGCCGGGCTGCACGCCGGCCAGCTGGGCCGGGCCGGTCACGCGCTCGATCAGCAGGCCATGGTCCAGCCCCGAGCCGCGCAGCTCCTGGCGCTCCAGCGGGCGCAGCGCCAGGCCGAGCGAGCCGCCCTCGGGCGCGGCGCTGGCCTCCTGCACATCCTTGTCGGCGCGGCCCAGCGCCACGGTCTCGCTGAGGCGGCCCTTGTCGCGCCACAGTTCCAGCTTGAGCTTGTCGCCGGGGCGGGCCAGGCCCACGCGACTGGACACGTCGCCCGCCACGCGCACCGGCTCGCCGTCCACGGCGGTGATGACGTCGCCCGCCTTCAGCCCCGCCTTGGCCGCGGCGCTGCCGGGCATGACGCTGGACACCAGGGCACCGTCCGGCGCGTTCAGGCCGAAGGAGGCGGCCAGCGGCGCCGACAGGTCCTGCAGCGTGACGCCCAGGCGCGCGTGCTCGACCTTGCCGTGGGCGACGATCTGGTCCTTGATGCGCAGGGCCACGTCCACCGGGATGGAGAAGGCCAGGCCCTGGAAGCCGCCGCTCTGCGAGTAGATCTGCGCGTTCACGCCGACGACGCGGCCCGAGGCGTCGAACAGCGGGCCGCCGGAGTTGCCGGGGTTCACGGCCGCGTCGGTCTGGATGAAGGGCACGACGCTGCTGTCGCCCGGCAGCGAGCGGCCCTTGGCGCTGACGATGCCCTGCGTTGCGGTCTGCTCGAAGCCGTAGGGCGCGCCGATGGCCAGCACGTAGTCGCCCACCTGCACCTGCTTGGGGTCGCCCAGCTGCACGGTGGGCAGGCCCTTGGCGTCGAGCTTGAGCACGGCGATGTCGGTGGCCGGGTCGCTGCCCAGCACCTGGGCCGAGAACTCGCGGCGGTCGCTGAGCTTGACGGTGACCTGCTTGGCGTCGCGCACGACGTGGGCATTGGTCAGCACCAGGCCGTCGCTGCTGATGATGAAGCCCGAGCCCTGGCCGCGGAAGGGCTGCGCGCCGCGTGGCTGCATGCGCAGGCCCGGCACGCCGCGGAAGAAGCGGAAGAAGGGGTCGCTCTCCATGCCCGGCAGGCCTTGCTGCGCGTCATCGCCATCCTCGGCGCTGGCCTTGTGCAGCCCGGCCACGGTGATGCCGACGACGGCCGGGCCCTGCGTCTGCACGATGGCGCGGTAGTTGGGCGTCTGGGCCGCGGGCAGCGGGGCAACCGGCGCGGCCACGGCAGCGGCGGCGGCCGCGGTCGGTGTCAGGCTGACCGGCGCATCGCCGCTGGCAGGGGCGGAACTCGGCGCCTTGTTCTGCAGCCAGGCCGGCAGCGTCCAGCCGGAGGCGCCGGTGGTGACGGTCACGCCGGCAGCGAGCAGGGCGGCGGCGGTGGCGGTCAGGGCGGTCTTGGCGTTGCGGGTCATCGGGTACTCCTCATGCAGGCTGCGGCGCAGCCCGTTGCCAGGCACTCTAGGCAGCGCGGGTGAGGGCTCGATGAGGCCAAGGTGAGGCGAAAGTTAGGGCGAGGCTGCGAGCGGCGTGAACAGCGGCGCGGCCATGCGCACCGGGACGACGTCCAGCCGTGCCTTCAGCACCGTGTAGTCGTCGCTGCCCAGCGCGTTGCTGAGCCAGCCCACCAGCCCGGGTCCGCGGTAGAGGCGGAATTCGAAGCCGAGCTCGGGCGCCAGGTCGCCGGGCCGCGGCTTGGCGCGCCAGGCCAGGCCGCGGACCTCCGGCGCGGGGCCTTCGAGCAGCTGGGCCAGCGCGTTGACGATGGTGCTGTCGCCGAGCACGTCGAGGAAGTAGTTGTCGAAGCGCCGCGTCGGCTTGTAGTCGGGCGAGGCCGGGTCGATGCGTGGCTCGCGCAGCTTGTGCGCGGCGGGCGTCGTGATGCCGGTCTTGAGGTCGTGGCGGTCGCCGCGGTCCAGGTGGCTCACCAGCGCGCCGCGCAGGTTGAAGGCCGGCAGCTTCGCGTCCGAGCTGGCCTCGGACAAGTCCACCAGCAGCGCACCCCGCGCGCCGACGATCTCCACCTCCTGGCCCTTGACGACGGCCGCCGTGTCCTCCTCCACGCCCAGGCCCAGCCGGTAGCCGAAGGCGCGCATGGCCGGCAGCATGCGGCCGATGCGGCCGCGCTTGAGGAAGTGCTGGTCCACGAACAGCTCGGGCCCGACGAAGCCCAGGCCCTGGTCGTACTCGCGCTTGTCGCGCCACTGGCCCTTGAGGATCTGCATGTTGTCCGGTGCGTCCCGGAACATCATGCGGCTCATGATGGCCGCGCCGGCGCTGGAGCCGGCCACCACGCCGCCACCGTCGAACACTTGGCGGATGGCCTTCAACATGGCCGTCGGCTCGCCGCCGGGCTGCAGCGTGTCGACGATGTACTCCTGGGCGCCGCCGGAGAAGAACACGCCGCGCGACGCGGCGACCTTGGCGATCAGTGCCGGGTCGTCGAGGTTGGCGCGCAGATCGACGTCCTTCAGCCGCGGCGCGACCGGGATGGTCTCGGCATTGGCGCCGTGGCGGTTCAGCGCGGCGACGATGATGCCGGCGCTGCGCTCGGGGTTGGCAGCGGCGGTGGCGAACACGGCGATGCGCGTGCCCGCGCCGCCCGCCTCGTCGACGATGCGCTGCCAGACGGCCTCGTTGTCGCTCCTCAGCGCGCCGCCGATGACGATGGCGGTGCCGGCCTGGGCGGCGGCGGCGGCGGCGACGAGCGCGGTGGCGGCGAGGCGGAGGAGGGAGAGGCGCAGCGTGGTCATGCCGCCATCTTGGCAGGAAACAGCGCGCAACTTCCTGCAGGTGGGCGTTAGCGCGGCACCGTCCGGGGCGAGGCATGGGAAGCATCGCGATACATGCCGCGCCGGCGGCCGCGTCGCATGCCTCAGACTCCTCCCATGAGTTTGCAGATCGATGACACCCCCGCGGCCCTGACGTCGGCCCAGACCCTGACCGGCTGGCGCCGCGAGTTTTGTGTGGAATTGCTGGGCGATGGCCAGGCGCGCATCTTCCTGAGGGCGGTGGAGCAGCCGTCGCTCAAGGCCACGGAGTTGCACCGTGGCGTGCTGTTCCATCGGGTCGGTGCCGCCTTCGGCGACCTGGCCGGCTGCGTGGCAGCGGCGAGCGCGCCCTTGGAGCGCCTGGCCCGTAGCGCCTCCCGGCAGGAGCCGGCCAAGGACAACCTCTTCGCCACGGTGACCTATGACCGCGCGGCCTGGGAGCAGGTCGTCGGCGCCATCGACGGCTGGCAGCGCCGGCCGCACGCGGTGGCTGGCCGCTAAGGCCAGGCCATCTCGGCGCGCAGGCCACCCAGCGGCGAGTCCGCCAGCCGCACCGTCGCGCCCTGCTGCCGGGCCGCGGCGCGCACGATGGCCAGGCCCAGGCCGCTGCCCTCGGCCGCGGCGCCCTCGCCGCGCTGGAAGCGGTCGAACACGCGCTCGCGCGCGTCCAGCGGGATGCCGGGGCCGTCGTCGTCCACGCGTAGCAGCGGCGCGCCGCGCGGGCCGCGCAGGGCGCTGACCTGCACGGTGCGGGCGCCGTACTTCACGGCGTTGTCGATGAGGTTGCGCAGTGCGCTGCGCAGGGCCTGGGGGTCGCCCTCCAGCGGCAGCGGGTCGGGGGCGGCGAGGCTCAGCGTCACGCCGGCCTTGTCGGCCAGGGGCTGCACGTCGCCCACCGCCTGGGCGGCCAGCTCGGCCAGGTCCAGCGGATGGTCGGCCGCCGCGGCACCGGGCTCGGCGCGGGCCAGGGCCAGCAGCTGCTCGACGAGGTGCACGGCGCGGTCGATGCCGCCGCGCAGGCGGGCGATGGCCTCGTCCTGCTGCGGCCCCGGCGCGGAGTCGCGCAGCAGGCCCAGTTGCAGCTTCAGCGCGGTCAGCGGCGTACGCAGTTCGTGGGCGGCGTCGGCGACGAAGCTGCGCTGGGCATCGAAGGCCGTCGAGAGGCGCGCGAGCAGGTCGTTGAAGGCGTCCACCAGCGGCGCGATCTCGCCGGGCAGGCCGGCGGTCGGCAGCGCGCCCAGCGCGTTGGCGCCGCCGGCCTGGGCCGCCTGCACGACACGCGCCAGCGGCGCCAGCGACAGCCCGATCAGCCACCACAGCGCCGCCGCCACCAGCGGCAGGGCCGCGGCCACCGGCACCACGCTGCGCAACGCGGCCAGGGCTGCGAGCTTCTGGCGCACGGCCAGCGGCTGGGCCACCTGCACCACGCGCACCGGCGTGGCGGCGCTGAAGACGCGCCAGTCCTGGCCGCCGAAGTGCAGGTCGGAGTAGCCGAGCACGGCGCGCGCGGGCAGCGGCTCGGTCATGCCCTGGGGGCGGCTGGAATACAGCTCCAGTCCCTGCAGCGACCAGATCTGCACGACGTAGTCGAAGCTCGGGTCGGTCAGCGCCGCGGCTTCGTCGCCGGCTACGCGGCCCTGGTCGCGCAAGGAGAGGGCGGTCTGGCGCAGCTGGTAGTCGAACAGCGCATCGGCCTCGGTGCGCACGCTGAAGTAGGTGGCGCCGCCCACCGCCAGGGCTGTCACCGCGCCCAGCACGGCGAGCAGGGCGAAGAGGCGGCCGCGCAGGGTGGAAAGCAGCTTCTTCATGCCTTTTCAGGGCCAGCGTAGTAGCCCAGGCCGCGCACGGTGTGCAGCAGGTCGGCACCCAGCTTCTTGCGCAACTGGTGTATGTAGACGCTGATGGCGTTGCTCTCCAGCTCTTCGCCCCAGCCGTAGAGCCGGTCTTCGAGCTGGGCGCGTGACACGATGGCGCCGGGCCGCTCCAACAAGGCCTCCAGCAGCGCAAACTCGCGCGCCGACAGCAGGATGGGCTTGCCCGCGCGCGTGACCTCGCGGGTGGCCGGGTCCAGGCGCAGGTCGGCCACGGCCAGCGCCGTGTCGGTGCGCCCGCCGAGGCGGCGCGTGACGGCGCGCAGCCGGGCCAGCAGCTCGTCCAGCTCGAAGGGCTTGACGAGGTAGTCGTCGGCGCCGGCGTCCAGGCCGGCCACCTTGTCGCTCAGGGCGTCCCGGGCGGTCAGCACGATGACCGGCGTCGCGTCGCCGCGGGCGCGCAGGCTCTTCAGCACGTCGAGGCCGCCGCGCCGGGGCAGGCCGAGGTCCAGCAGCACGGCGTCGAAGCGTTCGCCGCTGGCCAGCACCGCGTCGGCGGCCTGGCCGTCGCGCAGCCAGTCGGCCGCGAAGCCCTGGCGGCGCAGGGCTTCGCGCAGGCTTTCGCCGATCATGGGGTCGTCTTCGACAAGCAGCAGGCGCATGGCCGGCGGATTCTGCCGCGGCTAAGCTGGCGGCATGAACGCCCCGTCCGCCTCCGCCCTGATCGACGAACGCATCGCCAGTCTCGAAGGCTGGCGCGGCGAGATGCTGGCCATGCTGCGCGCCCTCATCCTCGAGGCCGACTCCGGCATCGTGGAAGAGTGGAAGTGGCGCAACCCGGTGTGGTCGCGTGACGGCATCGTCTGCACCGGCGAGGCCTACAAGAGCGTCGTGAAGATGACCTTCCCCAAGGGTGCCTCGCTGCCCGATCCCAAGGGCCTGTTCAATTCCAGCCTGGAGGGCAACGTGCGCCGCGCCATCGACTTCCGCGAGGGAGACAAGGTCGACAAGCCGGCGCTGAAGGCGCTCATCCGGGCGGCCGTGGCCGCCAACAGCAAGGCTTAGGCCGCCTTGTCGATGGATTGGTGCAGCGGGGCCATCGGCCCCCGCTGCAGCGCGGCCTCGAAGAAGGCCAGCGGCGGCAGTGCCGCCCGCGCCCTTCCTCAGAGCGCCGCGGACCTCGAGTTCGTGAAGCGGACGACCGGCAGCATCAGCGTGATGACCGCACCGCCGCCTTCGCGGTTGGCTGCCCAGATGCGGCCCCCGTGCGCCTGGGCGATGCGTCGGCAGATGGCCAGGCCGAGCCCCGTGCCGCCGGCGGCGTTCTTGGTGGCGCTGGACTGCACGAAGGCCTCGAAGATGCTTTCCAGCTCGTCCGGCGGGATGCCGGGGCCGCGGTCGGCCACCTCCACGCGCACCTCGCCCGCGGCGTCCTGCCGGGCTGTCAGCTCGATGCGGCCTCCCTCGGGCGAGAAGCGGATGGCGTTGGCGAGCAGGTTGCGCAGCAGCTGCTGCAGGCGCAGCGGGTCGGCCAGCACGATCAGGTCCTCGCTGCCAAGCGCGGCGTCAAGCATGAGATGGCGGGCGGACAGCAGCGGCGCCAGCTCGCGCAAGACCTCCAGCGCCAGCGGCCGCAGGTCCAGGCGCTCGGGCTGGATGGGCTCGATGCCGCGCTCGATCTTGCTCAGGTCCAGCAGGTCGTTGACGAGGCTGAGCATGCGCTGGCCGGCGCGGTGCACGTCGCTGAAGAATTCGGCCAGGCGCGGCTGCTCGCGGGCGCGCAGCGCGCCGAGCTCGGAAAAGCCGAGGATGGATTGCAGCGGCGTGCGCAGCTCGTGGCTGACGTTGGCGATGAATTCGGACTTGGCGCGCGAGGCCTCCAGCGCGGCGTCGCGCGCCGCGCGGGTGGCGCGGTCGGCCTCGCGGAAGTCGCTGATGTCCATGAAGCAGACGACGATGCCCATGGGCCGGCCGTCTGCATCGGGGAAGGTGGACTTGCTGACCAGCAAGTCGCGCTGGCGGCCGTCCTTGCCGTGCCAGACGGTCTCGTAGCTCATCTCGCCGCCGTGTGCCAGCAGCGCGGCGTCGCGGGCGTCGTGCACGGCCGCCTCGTCAGCGCTCAGGTAGCTGGCGGCCCGGCGGCCGATCACCTCGTCGCGGCGCCGGCCGGTGAACTGCTCCCAGGCACGGTTGACGTCGAGGTAGCGGTTGTCGGTGTCCAGCACCGACATGGGCAGCGGGCTGCTGGCCAGCAGGGAGCGCGCCAGGCCGAGCTGGGCGTTCAGTTCGGCCTGGGCGCGGACCAGGCCGCTGACGTCGGCCGCGCTGCCCACCCATTCCAGCCGGTCGGCGGCGCGGCGCAGAGGCACCAGGTTGATCTCGAAGCTGCGCGCGCCACCGTCAGGGGCCAGCCAGTCGGCGCGCACCTGGCGGGGGCCGGCCGCCTGCGCGCCGTCGGCGGCGAACAGCGCGGCCACGGCGGGCGAGCCGCCGAAGAGTTCCTGCAGCGGCCGCCCCAGCAGATGGGCGACCGGCTGGCCGCTCAGGCGGGCGTAACCCTCGTTGATGAAGGTCACGCGGCCGTCGGCGTCGGTGCGGAAGAGCAGATCCTGCACGCTGCCGAAGATGGCGCTGAGCTCGCGTTCGCGCTCGACGATCTGGCGCTGGGCCGCGTCGAGCTGGGCCAGGGAGCGCTCGCGCCCGCGCAGCGCCGCCGCGCCCACGGCGGAGAGGCCCAGCAGCGCCGCGGCGATGCCCAGCGCCGGCAGGCCCAGGTCGAGCACTGTGGCCAGCCATTGGTTGCGCAGCTCGGCCCGCGGCAGCTCGACGAGCACCACCAGCGGCCGCGCGCGCAGCGCCCGGTAGGCGCCGAGCTGCTCGGCCTCGCGCAGCCCGGGGCCGGTCCAGCTGCCATGTTCGCTGCCGGCACGCACCCGGGCGAGCGGCGCCGTGGGCGCCTGCAGCGAGGGCGGGCGCTCGCCGGCGAGGTGGTCGGCGCCGTCGGTGGCGGCGAGCAGGCGCCCGTCCATGTCGACGAGGGCGGCTGCGGCGCGCGGGTCGTTCAGCGTCAGCTGCTGGAAGTTGGCGAGCGCGTCGGGATTCAGCAGCGCCACCATCAGGGCGCGGCCGCCGTGGCCGGGCAGCTGCAGGCCGCGCAGCAGCGGGATGAAGCCGACGCCACGCGGCGCGGCCGGCGCCGTGCCCGCGCTGCCGAGGCCCGCCAGGCTGCGTGCGGCGACGAAGCCGCCGACCGTGTCGCGGCCGGGCGCCGGCCAGGGGCCGAGGGCCGCGGGGGGCAGCTGCGCGCCGCGGTCGACCGGATCGGCGGCGGCGAGCACGCGGCCGGACTCGTCGAGCAGTGCGACGCCGCGCAGAAAGCCCAGGCTCGCCTGGGTCTGGCCGAGCAGGGCCTGCAGGACGTCCGGCGGCGCACCGCGCTCGGCAACGTCGGCCAGGCGCGCGAGGGCGAGCTGTGTCGCGTCGAGGCTGCGGCTGGCGTGATCCTCCAGCACGCGGGCCAGCAAGGCCTGCTGGGCGCCAGCTTCGGCCGCCAGTTCGCGCTGCTCGCGCCACAGGCCGTAGCCGGCGCCGGCCAGCAGTGTGGCGGCGAGCAGCACGCCCGCGCCGGCGGTGATGCTGCTCGGGCGCAGACGGCCGCGATGAGGCATCGGGGCTAGGTGCCCTGCACGGCGCCGTCGCGCAGCGCGATCAGCGCGGCCGCGTCGGCGAGGAAGGCCGCGACGATGGCGGGATCGAAGGCGCTGCCCGCCTGCTCGGCCAGCATGGCCAGCGCGCGGTCGTCGGCGCGCGCTGGGCGGAAGCTGTGGGGCATGGTCAGGGCGTCGAAGTAGTCCACCACGGCAACGATACGCCCGGACAGCGGGATCTCCTCGCCGCGCAGGCCCTGGGGGTAGCCATTGCCGTCCCAGCGTTCACGGTGATGCAGGGCGATCTCGGCCGCCAGTGCGAACAGCGGCAGGCTGCAGCCGCCGAGCAGTGCGGCGCCGCGGCGCGGCTGGGTGCGGGCGTCATGGCGGTCTTTGCCGGAAGGCAGCAGCAGATGCGTGGCGCCGGCGCCCGGTTCGCCGACGTCGTGCAGCGGTGCGGCCAGACGCAGGTGGCGTGCGCGCTCGGCATCCCAGCCCAGGCGCAGGGCCAGCGCCTCGGCCAGCCGGCCCAGTCGCTGGCGGTGGGCGCGCATGGCCTCGTCCTGCCGGGCCGGCGTGCCGGCGCTGCCGGCTTGCGACGACGCCGCGGGGGCAGCGGTTTCACGGGCGGGCGGGGCGAGGACGACGGGCGGTGGCATGACTTTTCGGATGGATGCTGAATTGTCCAATGCGAACATTTTTATCAAATAAGAGGTTGCACGCAAACCCCGCCGAATTCGGCAAAATATCGCGCTGTGAACCCAACGACAACCGTTCCCGACACCTGCTCGACCACCGAGGCCGCGCAGCGGCTGGGCATGGCGGTGCGCTCCGTGCAATTGATGGTGGACCGCGGCGAACTCCAGGCCTGGAAGACGCCCGGCGGCCACCGCCGCATCCTGCGCAGTTCGCTGGACGCCTGGCTGGCCGGCCGCGGCGGCGCCGCGCACACGGCGTCGGCGGCCCCCGGCGCGGCCGCCTCCGGTCGACCGCTGACGCTGCTGCTCATCGAGGACTCGGTCCATTTCCAGAACCTCATCAGCCTGGTCGTGAAGCGCGAGCTGCCGGATGCGCAGCTCCATGTGGCGTCCGACGGCATCGCGGGCCTCGCGATGGCCGGGCGGCTCGAACCCGACGTGCTGCTGATCGACATCCTGCTGCCCGGCATCGATGGCGCAGCCCTGATCACCAGCCTGCGCTCGCATCCGCAGTTCGCGCGCAGCCGCCTCATCGTCGTCACCGCGCTCGACGAAGCCCAGCGCGCGCCCTATGCCTTTGCGCTGGCCGGTGTGCCGTTGGTGCACAAGACGGCGCTCGTCACCGAGCTGCCGCCCTTGCTGGCCGAGGCCACGGCGGCGCTGGCCGAACTGCCGGCCTGACCGGACGGGAGGGGCGGCATGCACGCGCGGCGCCCCCGCAGCCCTGACGGTTGCCCGGCCCGGCCCGGCCGCGCCGGTCCAAAGGCGCCGCGATGACCGCGCGCCTGCTGCTCATCGAGGACGATGCCTCGATCGCCCGTTTCATCGAGCTTGCGCTGGACATGCTGCCCGACCACGATGCGTCGGCGCCGGCCGTCGAGCTGAGCGTCGTGCGCCGGCTGAGCGAGGCGCGCGTGGCGCTGTCGGCGGGCGGCTGGCAACTCGTCATCAGCGATCTGATGCTGCCCGACGGATCGGCCGAGGCCTTGCTGGCGGAAGGCCTGGCGCTGGCCGACGGCGCGCCGCCCTGGGTGGTCTTCAGCGCCGGCGTGCAAGAGGAGCGCCGCGCCGCGCTCGTGTCGCGCGGTGTCGCCTGCATGCTTCGCAAGCCCGTCGCGCTGGCCGAACTGCTGGACACCATCGCCGGGCTGCTGCGTGCGGGCCCGGCAGTCCTGCCCCGGGGCGGGCCGGTTGCGGAGGTCGACCCGGTGCAGCAGCATTTCGGGGGGGACCGCGCGCTGTACGAGAGTTTCCGCAGCGGCTGCATCGAGCGCTTTGCCGACGACCTCGCCCAGGGGGATGCCGCCGTCAGCTCGGCCGACGCGCCCGCGCTGCGCCGCGTGGCCCATGGCCTGAAGGCGGTGCTGGCGTTGATCGGTGAGCCGGCGCTGGCCGCCCAGGCCCGGGCGCTGGAGGACGCCGCGGCCGCTGTCGGCCAAGGCCAGCCCCTGCCCGAGGGCTGGGCGACGCTGGCCCGTGGGCTGGCGGCGTTGCGCGTCGGCGCCTAACCCAGTGGCACGGCGGCTGTCACGCAATATTTAGCAAATTCAACGGCCACCCCACGCGGTTGAGGGCGGCCGTCTTGATCGCCAATATCAATAGATTTGATAATCATCACAACAGTGGTTTCTTGTTTGCCCGCCATGCCGATCGACCGTCGAGAATGTTCCGCCACCTGCCTCGGCCTGCTGCGCCTTGCTGCCAGCTGAAGGAGACCGGATGACGACGAAACAGGTTCTGTACGTCGAGGACGATCCGGTCAACGCGATGTTGATGCAGGGCATCCTCGAACTCCAGCCGGGCTGCAACCTGAAGGTGGCGCGCAGTGGCGCCGAGGCCCGGCGCCTTGTCGCGCAGGGGCGGGTCGATCTGCTGCTTTGCGACCTGCACCTGCCCGACGTCGGTGGCGGGGAACTGCTGGCCCAACTGCGGGCGGCCGGCCTGCCCGAGGGCGTGCCGGCGCTGCTCGTCACGGCCGAGTCCGAATTCGTGGCCGCCCAGCTGGCGCGCCGCCACGGCTACGACGGCCACTGGACCAAGCCGCTGGACGTTGCGGCCACGCTGCGCAGCCTGTCCAGCTGGCTCGGCTGACGCGGCCGGCCCCGGCGGGCGGGACTGACACAATTCTTTGCGCATCGGCCACACGGGCTTGCGTGAGGCGGGCGATTCTTCGGCGCAGGACACCGGAGATCGCCCATGACAAATCGCCGCTTCGTGCTCGGCAGTGGCGCCGCGCTCGCCGGGGCCATGATGCTGGCCCGGCGCGCGCCGGCTGCGGCCCTGGCCGCCGCGCCCGGCGCACCGCCGCTGAGCGCCGATGAACGGGCCCTGCATGCGCTGAACCGCCTCGGCTACGGCCCGCGCCCCGCGGATGCGGCGGCCATCGCAGCTCAGGGCGCCGACCAATGGTTGGAGCGTTTCCTGAGCGAGCAGCTGACGCCGCGCAGCCTGCCCCAGCCCGAGCCGCTGACGACGCGCCTGGCCGGCCTCGAAGTGCTCCGTCTCGGCCAGGCCGAGCTGATGGGCCGCTACCGCGAGGCCGTCAAGGCCGCCCGCGAGGCGCGCCGCGAGAAGGCCCAGGGCATGGCGCCCGAGGCCGACGCCATCAACGCCGTGCGCGACAAGATCCGCCCCCTCGTCGCCCAGGCCGCGACGGCGCGGCTGTCGCGCGCGCTGCAAAGCCCGGCCCAGCTCGAAGAGGTGCTGACCGAGTTCTGGTTCAACCACTTCAACGTGTTCGCCGGCAAGAACGCGGTCGGTGTGCTGGTGGCGGACTACGAGCAGCGCGCCATCCGGCCCTTCGTGCTCGGGCGCTTCCGCGACATGCTGGGCGCCACGGCGCGGCACCCGGCGATGCTGATCTACCTCGACAACGCGCAGAGCGTGGTCGCCGGCTACGAGCCGCCGCAGCGGGCGCGCCGCTTCCTGGCGGCCCGGCCCGAGCTGAAGGCGCGCGTGCCCGCCGGCCTGAACGAGAACTACGCCCGCGAGCTGATGGAGCTGCACACGCTGGGCGTGGACGGCGGTTACAGCCAGCGCGACGTGACCGAGCTCGCGCGCATGCTGACCGGCTGGGGGCTGGATACGCGCAAGGCCCTGGTCGGCGGCACGGGCGACCTGTTCGCCTTCGACGCGCGCAAGCACGACGGCGGCAGCAAGACCTGGCTCGGCCAGGCGGTCAAGGGCGCCGGCATCGCCGAGGGCGAGCATGCGCTGGACGTGCTGGCCGCCCACCCGGCTACGGCCCGCCATCTGGCCACCAAGTTCGCCCAGGCCTTCGTCGCGGACGACCCGCCCACCAGCCTCGTGCAGAAGCTGGCCGACAGCTTCCGCGCCAGCGGCGGCGACCTGCGCGAGTTCACACGCACGCTGCTCCGCGCTGACGAGTTCTGGCGCCGCGAGGCCTACCAGGCCAAGTTCAAGACGCCGTATCAATACCTGCTGTCCAGCCTGCGCGCGCTGGACCTGCAGCCCGCCAACCCGCAGAACCTGCTGGCCGCGCTGGCCCAGGCGGGCCAGCCGCTGTTCGGCGCCGCCACGCCCGACGGCTACAAGAACACGGCCGCCGCCTGGCGCAACCCCGAGGCGCTGACGCAGCGCGTGCAGCTCGCGACGACGCTGGGCCAGCGTAGCGGCGTCAGCGCCGGGCAGCTGACCAGCACGCTGGGCGCCTCGGTCAGCGAGCCGACGCGCCGCACGCTCGCCAGCGAGCCGCCCGCGCAGCAGGTCGCGTTGCTGCTGGCCAGCCCCGATTTCATGAAGCGTTGAGGACCCCGACCATGCTCCGCCGCCAACTCCTGCACTTCGGCGCCTTCACCCTGGGTGGCCTGCCCGTGTCGCTCGTGCGGGCCGAGGAGGGCGCGCAGAAGAAGCTCGTCGTCGTCATGCTGCGCGGCGCGGTGGACGGTCTCTCCGTCGTCGCGCCCTACGGCGAGCGCGAGTACGCCGCCAGCCGCCCGCAGATCGCGCTGGGCGCGCCGGGTGCCGAGGACGGCCTCATCAAGCTCGACGCGCTGTTCGGCCTGCACCCGGCCCTGGGCCTGCTGAAGCGCCACTGGGACGGCGGCCAGCTCGCCTTCGTGCACGCCAGCGGTTCGCCCGACCCTACGCGTTCCCACTTCGATGCCCAGGACTACTTCGAGAGCGGCACGCCCGGCCGCAAGTCCACGCCCGACGGCTGGATGAACCGGCTGTTGACCGCGCTGCCCGGCGAACCCGCGCCGACGCGGGCCATCTCCCAGGGCAGCACGCCGCCGCGCATCTTTGCCGGCACGGCCAGCGTCGCCAGCCTGGGCCTGGGGCCGGGCGCGATGCAGCGCCGCGCCATCGACGATCCGAAGATGCAGGCCGGCCTGGCCAGGCTCTACGCGGGCGATGCCCAGCTCAGCGGCACGCTGCGCGACACGACCGAGGGCCGCGGCGAGATGGCGCGCAGCATGGCGGCCGCTGAGCCGCGCGGCATGGACCCGAGCGCCGATGCCGGCGCGCCCTCCGCGCGCAGCTTTGCGGCCGACGCGCGCCGGCTGGGCCAGCTGATCCGCAAGGACGCGCACACCCAGCTCGCCTTCACGGCGGTGGGCGGCTGGGACACCCACGTCAACCAGGGCGCCGCCCGCGGCCAGCTCGCCAACCGCCTGGCCAGCCTGGGCGAAGGCCTGGACGCACTGAGCCAGGGCCTGGGCGACGCGCTGAAGGACACCGTCATCGTCGTCGCCAGCGAGTTCGGCCGCACGCTGCGCCAGAACGGCAACGGCGGCACCGACCACGGCCGCGGCAACGTCATCTGGCTGCTGGGCGGCCCGGTGGCCGGCGGTCAGGTGCTGGGCGAATGGCCCGGCCTGGACGCGGGCGCGCTGGTCGACGGCCGCGACCTGGCGGTGCGCACCGACTTTCGACAGGTGCTGGCGCCGCTGCTGCAGCGCCACCTGGGCCTGTCGGAAACCGCACTGGCAACGGTGTTTCCGCAAGGCCCGCAAACTTGGCGTTATGCGGACAAGCTGCTGCGCGCCTGAGACGTGCAGCTGCTCCGTTCAATCAGATGGGAGAACGACTTGATGCGCAGCGCTTCTTCGTTGTTCGGGCTTTGCCTCTGGGGCGCGGTGCTGGCGTACTGCTTCCTCGTCGCGGTCGGGACCTGAGCCTGCTTCAGCCGAAGTAGCCGAGGTTCTTCACCGTGAAGTTGGCCAGGTGCGGGAACACCCTGCCCAGGTCCGCTGCGCTCACGCCGAACCAGCTCGCCAGCGTGGCACTCATCTGGTCCACCGCCGTCGTCGGCAGCCAGCGGCCCTCGTCGGAGACATCGTCCGGCCCGCCCAGCAACAGTTGGGGCATGCGGCCGTAGAGCCCGCCCCTGACGGCGCCGCCGAGCACGAACTGGTGGTTGCCCCAGGCGTGGTCGGTGCCGCCGCCGGAGGCGGGTTGCAGCGTGCGGGCGAAGTCGCTGGCGGTGAAGGTGGTCACGGCGTTGGCGACGCCCAGCTGCTGCATCGCGTCGTAGAAGGCCTTCAGCGCGGGACCCAGGTCGCTGAACAGGGCCTGCTGCTGGTTGAGCTGGTCGTTGTGGGTGTCGAAGCCGCCGAGCGACACGAAGAAGAGCTGGCGGTTCACGCCCAGGCCCGAGCGGCCCTCGATCATCTTGGCCACCGTCAGCAGCTGCTGGGCGACGCTGCTGTTCAGCCCGTTGAACAGGCCAGCAACGCTGCTGGTGCCCGACAGGGCCGTGTTCAGTGCGTTGCTGGCCTTGATGGCCTGGTTGAGCACGCTGGCCGCGGCGCGCTCCTCGGCGTTGGCGTAGGGCTGCTGCAGCAGGCTCTGGTAGAGGGCATAGAGCGGGCTGGCGGCGGGGTTGCTGCCGAAGCCCCGGATGGCGAAGCTGTTGCCGCTGCCGACCGCCAGCCCTTGCGCCGTTGCGCCGTTCATGAAGACGTTGTTGCCGCTGACCGAGAGGGCCATGGGCACGACGCCGCCGCCGGGCTGCAGGTCGGCTACGCGGCCGCCCCAGCCGGTGGTGGACGGTGCCGCGTTGCCGCTGAAGGACTGGCCGCGCTGCCACTGGTCCTGCTGATCGTCGTGGGAGAACAGGTTGGTGGGCACCTGGGCGCCAGCCGCGTTGAATTCGGCCTTGGTCATGGGCTTGACCAGCGGGCCGACGTTGGCCTGCACCGCAAGGTGGCCCTGGTTCCAGATGTCGGCCAGCGGCGTGAGTGCCGGATGCAGCCCGACGCCGCCACCATTGAGCGGGGCGAGCGATGACTGCGGCAGCGTCAGCCCGCCGGCACCAGCCGTGCCGCGCGCCTTGGCGTAGGCGGCGTAGGCGGCGCTGTCCATGGGGATGACCATGTTGTTGCCGTCGTTGCCCCCGTAGAGGAAGACGCAGACGAGGGCGCGGTAGTCGCTGCCGGCCAGCGGTGCGGCGAGCGAGGGCAGGGCGGAGGCGCCGGCCAGCGCGGCAGCGTGGGAGAGCAGATGGCGGCGTGACAGCATTTCAGTTCTCCACGAGGTATTCGGGCGACATCGCGGCCAGGAAGAGTGCTGCCCTGGCGCGGTCCAGCGGCCGGGTGGCCGGCGCGATCTGCGCGGCGCGCAAGAGCGCGGTCTGTAGCGCCGCGCTGGCGCGGCCGGCGAACAGCACGCGGTTGATCTCGGCCACCAGCACGGCCGGCGTCGCGGCCAGGTTCTGCCAGCGCGTCAGGTCGATCCTGGTGCCTACTGAGCCGGCCACCGTGGTGTCCTGCGCCACGCCCTTGCCGTTCAGCAGGGTCTGCAGCACGCCGCTGAGCTTGAAGGCGGCGCTGGCGTTGAAGACGCCGAAGGCCGGGCCGTCCAGTGCCGAGTCGCCGGGCAGGTCGTAGTCGGGCGGGAAGAAGTTGAAGACGCTGGCCGGGCTGTAGACCGTCTGGCCCAGGCTGGCCGCCTGGCTGCGCAGCCAGACGCCGTCGCTCGTGCCGCCCAGGGCGCGCAGCAGATGCGTGAGCTGCAGGATGGGTTCGCGCAGCTTGCCGAAGCTGGCCGGAGTCTGGGGCGTCAGCGCCTCGGGGTCGGTCAGCACGGCCAGCAGCACGGCCTTCATGTCGCCGCGCGGCGTGCGGGTGAGCTGCTGGCCACGCTGCCAGGCCACATCCGCCGTGCCGTTGAAGGCCTGGGCCACGCGCTGCACATAGGCCGGGCTGGGGTTGGCCGTCACGAGCTGCTGGATCAGCTGGCGGCCGATGAAGGGTCCGACGTTGGGGTGGTTGAAGATGTTGTCGATGGCCGCGTCGAGGTCGGCCTGGGCGGTCTGGCCGGCGGGCAGCGTCACGCCATTGAGCAGCTTCTTCGTGCCTTTGTCGTGATGGTCGTCGAAGGCGATCAGCGGTGCGTCGTAATAGCTCGGGTTGCCGAAGCGGTTGCGCGTCGCGCCGGGGCGCGGCGCATAGGTCCAGCCGGTGAAGGCGTGGGCGAAGCCCTCCACCGTCTCCTGGTCGTAGCTGGGGAGGGGCAGGCCCCTGGCGTCGAGCTTCTGGCTGCCGTCGAGGTTGAGCTGCCACAGGCCGATGGAGAACAGCTGCAGCACCTCGCGGGCGTAGTTCTCGTTGGGCTCGATGCCCCTGGCCGGGTTGGGCTTGTCGTTGTTGGCCATGTTCAGGAAGCGCCCCATGGCCGGGGACAGCGTCACTTCCTTGAGCACGCCGCGGAAGTTGCCGAAGGCGTTGCGCAGGAAGATGCGCTGGTATTGCGCCATCGCGTTGGGCAGCCTGATGACGTTGCCCGACACGACCAGGATTTCCGACAGCGCCAGCGCCGTGCGCTGCCTTAGCTGGTCGGGCTGGTTCACGGCATTGGCGAAGAACTGCACCTGCACGGGGAAGAGGCTGTAGTTGTCGCGCTTGCAGGTGGCGGGCGCACCGGTGGGGCAGCCCTTGCTGCTGTCGGGGTCCACCCAGGCCACGCCGCTGAAGTCGGAATCGGCGCGCCCGAATTGACTGACGAGCCAGGCGCTGCGCCCGCCTGACATCACCGCGGCGACGCTTGCGTCCGTGGGGCCAAAGCTGGCCTGGCCCAGGAAGCGGCGAGCCTCGGACTCGGTCATCGTCGGCGGCGCATCGGCCGCCAGCACGGGCCAGCTCAGGCTGGCCGCCGCTGCCAGCAGGCAAAGTCGGGCGAGGGGCATGGTGAATCTCCGGAAGCGGGCGCGATGTTGGAGCCGCCTTCCGCGGGCCGTCTTGCCACCAGTTGTGCGCTTTGGTAAGCAAACGCTGCCGTTCGTTGCGGACCATGTTCGGACTGTCCGGGAGCTGTCCGCGGACACCGTCCGAGCTCCCAAGTCGTTGATTTTTCACGGCACCTGTGCTGGCACATGGTTTGCGAAAGACGAGGCATGAACACCCGCTTTCGCGACACCTCGGAACAGGACCGCCCCCTGGCTCAAAAGACCCGGCGCTGGCCGCTGCTGCTGGCCGGCGGCGCCGTCGTCGTGGCCGTGCTCGTGCTGCTGGGCGGCGGCCGCGTCAAGCAGATGCTTTCCGCCGACTCGGCCGTCAGCGCTGCGCGCCTGTCCATCGCCACCGTCGGCGTGGCCCCGCTGACCCGCGACGTGGCCGGCGAGGGCCGCGTCGTCGCCGCCCAGAGCCCCACCCTCTTCGCGCCCGGCGCCGGCACCGTCACGCTGGCCGTGCAAGCGGGCGACCCGGTCAAGAAGGGCCAGGTGCTGGCCCGCGTGGACTCGCCCGAGCTGACCAACCGGCTGGCCCAGGAGCGCAGCAACGTCGATGCGCTCAAGGCCGACCTGGCCCGCGCCGAGGTCGAGGCCCGCCAGCAGACGGCCGCGTTGCAGAGCGCCTTCGAGAACGCCCGCATCGACCAGCAGACCGCCGCCAACGACCTGGCCCGCCAGACCCAGGCCTTCGAGGCCGGCGCCACCGCGCGCATGCAGGTCGAGCGCGCCCAGGACGCGCTGGCCAAGGCCAAGCTCGCGCACGATCAGGCCCGCGACCTGCGCGGCCTCAAGACCGACAGCCTCAAGCTCGACGTGCAGGCCAAGCACAGCGCGCTGGCCCGCCAGCAGCTGCTGGTGAGCGACCTGGAGCGCCAGGTGGCCGAGCTGCAGGTGCGCTCCCCGGTGGATGGCCAGGTCGGCCAGCTCTTCATCGCCGACCGCACCAACGTCGCCCGCGACGCCAAGCTGCTGTCGGTCATCGACCTGTCTGCGCTGGAAGTGCAGATGCAGGTGGCCGAGAGCTTTGCCCGTGAGCTGCAGCCTGGCATGCCGGGCGAGATCAGTGGCAACGGCCAGCGCTGGGCCGGCCAGGTCAGCTCGGTGTCGCCCGAGGTCGTCAACGGCGAGGTCAGCGCGCGGCTGCGCTTTGCGGGCACCCAGCCCGAGCAGCTGCGCCAGAACCAGCGCCTGTCGGTACGCGTGCTGCTGGACAAGCGCGACAAGGTGCTGGGCGTGGCCCGCGGCAGCTTCGTCGACGACAGCGGCGGCAGCTACGCCTATGTGGTGCGGGGCGGCGTAGCGGAGAAGGTCGCCGTCAAGCTGGGGGCGCGCTCGCTGGAACGGGTCGAGGTGATCTCGGGCCTCGCGGCCGGGGACCGCGTCGTCATCTCCGGGTCGGACAACTTCAAGGGCGCGGACCGCGCGCTCATCGCTGACTAAGCAAAGGGAACAGACATGCTCCAGATGGACAAACTGCAGAAGGTCTACCGCACAGAGATGGTCGAGACCTACGCGCTGCGCGACTTCAACCTGACGGTGAACGAGGGCGAGTTCGTCGCCGTGACCGGGCCGTCGGGCTCGGGCAAGACGACCTTCCTGACCATCGCCGGCCTGCTCGAGGCCTTCAGCGCCGGCAGCTACAAGCTCGACGGCATCGACGTCAGCCGCATGGGCGACGCTGAGCGTTCGCGCATCCGCAACCAGAAGATCGGCTTCATCTTCCAGGCCTTCAACCTGATCCCCGACCTCAGCGTGCTTGACAACATCGAGGTGCCGCTGCGCTACCGCGGCATGAGCGGTGCCGAGCGCAAGAAGCGCGCGGCCGACGCGCTGGCCCGCGTCGGTCTGTCGGCCCGCGGCCGCCACTATCCGAACGAGCTGTCCGGTGGCCAGCAGCAGCGCGTGGCCATCGCCCGCGCCCTGGCCGGCGAACCGCGCCTGCTGCTCGCGGACGAGCCCACCGGCAACCTCGACAGCGCGATGGCGCGCAGCGTCATGGAGCTGCTGGAAGAGCTGCACCGTGACGGCGCCACCATCGTCATGGTCACGCACGACCCGCAGCTGGCGGCGCGCGCGCAGCGCAATGTGCACGTCATCGACGGCCAGGTGGTCGACCTGACCGCCGAGCTGAACACCGCACTCGCGGCCTGACTCTCATGCGCCGATTGATCCTCGTCCTCGCGCTGCTGGCCGCTTCGTCGGCCCGCGCCGACGACCTGCTGCAGGTCTGGGCCCGGGCCCGCGCCGCCGACCCGCTGCTGCGCCAGGCCGCCGCCGCCACCGGGGCGCAGGAGGCTGCATCCCGCGAAGCCCGCGCCGCGCTGCTGCCGCAGTGGAGCCTGCAGAGCAGCGAGCAGCGCGAGAACGGCAGCGGCGCTCGCGTTCGCACCACGACGAGCAGCCTCAGCCAGCCGCTCGTGGACCTCGCCGCCCTGCGCGAGTGGGATGCCAGCCGCAGCCAGGCCTCGGCCCAGTCGGCCCGCCTCGCCGCCGCGGAGCAGGCCGCGCGGGCCCGTGTCGCCGAGGCCTATTTCGGTCTGCTGTCGGCCCAGGCCCAACTCGCCACGGCGCGTGCCAACGAGGAAGCCTTCGATCGTCAGGTCAAGGAAGCCGACACGCGCTTCAAGGCCGGCCTCTCCGCCCAGGTCGAGGCCGACCAGTCGCGCGCCTACCGCGAGCTGGCCCGCGGCAATACGCTGGCTGCCGAAGCCAACCTCGCCGACGCCCGCGAAGCCCTGGCCCAGTTGACCGGCGTGGCCGTGACGGCGGTGCAGCCGCTGCGCCGTGATCTCGCTGCCCAACCCCTGCCCGACGACGCAGAAGCCTGGGCCCAGCGTGCGCTGCAGGCCAACCCCGGGCTGCGCGCGCTGCAGCTGGACGTGCAGGCCAGCGAGCAGCGCATCTCGGCCGCCCGCGCGGGCCACCTGCCGACGCTGAGCGTGGGCGTCGACACCACGCAGCGCCGCGGCGACGTCTCGGCCTTCGACGCCAGCCGCACGCCGACGACGGTGGGCCTGCGCCTGACCGTGCCGCTGTTCGCCGGCGGCGCCACCGCTGCCGCAGCGGACCGCGCCGGCTTCCAGCGCGACGCCGCCCGCGAGCAGCTCGAAGCCGGCCGCCGTGCCGTGCTACGCGAGGTGCGCGCCGAGCACCTGGCCGTGGGCCAGGGCGAGGCCCAGCTGCGCTCCACGCAGGTCGCTGTCGAAGCCGCCGAGCGCGCGCTGGAAGCCACCCGCACGGGCCTGACCCTGGGCACGCGCAGCACCACCGACCTGCTGCTCGCCATCCAGACCCTGGCCGGCGCGCAGAACGCGCAGACCCAGGCCCGCCACCGCCATGTGCTGGCCCTGCTGGCCCTGCACCAGGCGGCGGGCTCCCTCGGCGACGCCGAACTCGCCACCGTCAACGCCTTGCTGGAGACACGCTGATGTTTCTTCATTACCTCGAACTCGCCTGGCGCAACACGCTGGCCGCCAAGGGCCTGTCTGCGCTGATGGTGCTGGCGCTGGCGCTGGGCATCGGCGCCTGCATGACGACGCTGACCGTCTATCACGTGCTCTCCGGCGACCCGATCCCGCACAAGAGCGCGCGCCTGTTCAACGTGCAGCTCGACGCCTCCGACATGGTCGGCTGGAAGGCCGGCGAGGAGCCCACCTTCGACCTGACCCGCTTTGATGCAACCGCGCTGTTGCGCGACAGGAAGGCGCAGCGCCAGGTCATGTCCAGCGGCTTCAACACCGCCGTGGGCCTGCCCGATGCCAACACCAAGCCCATCTTCTCGGGCGTTCGCATGACCTCGGCCGACTTCTTCGCGATGTTCGACGCGCCCTGGCAGCACGGCGGCGGCTGGAGCGCGGCCGACGACGAGGCCGAGGCCCGCGTGGCGGTCATCTCGGCCGCGCTGAACGAGAAGTTGTTCGGTGGCGCCAACAGCATCGGCAAGGAAGTCATCGTGCGCGGCCAGCCGCTGCGCATCGTCGGCGTGCTCCAGCCCTGGAAGGTCATGCCCCACTTCTGGGATCTGACGCTGGGCAGCTACACCGAGACCGAGGACTTCTACCTGCCCTTCTCCACCGCCATGGCGCTGAAGATGGGCCACTGGGGCAACATGGACTGCTGGGGCAAGGGCGCCAACGGTGGCAGCTCGCTGGACCTCAACGCCAGCTGCTCGTGGATCCAGTACTGGGTCGAGATCGCCAGGCCCGAGGATGCCGGCGCCTACCGCGACTACCTCGTCGCCTACTCCGAGGCCCAGCGCAAGGCCGGCCGCTTCGAGCGCCCGACCAACGTGCGACTGCGCAGCGTGATGGACTGGCTGGGCGCGCAGAAGGTGCTGCCGGCCGACGTGCGCCTGCAGACCTGGCTGGCCTTCGGCTTCCTGGCCGTCTGCGTTGTCAACATGGTGGGCCTGCTGCTGGCCAAGACGCTGCGTCGCAGCGGCGAGATCGGCGTGCGCCGCGCACTCGGCGCGACGCGCGGCGACATCTTCAAGCAGTTCGTCGTCGAGGCCGGCCTGCTGGGCATGGCCGGTGCGTTGCTGGGCCTGCTGTTCGCCCAGGGCGGGCTGTGGCTGGTGCGCCAGAGCCCCAACGACTACGCCCGCCTGGCCGAGCTGGACGCCTCCATGCTGGCGCTGACGCTGGGCCTGGCCCTGCTTGCCAGCCTGATTGCCGGCCTGCTGCCGGCCTGGCGCGCCGCCCTTGTCACCCCTGCTCTCCAGTTGAAGGTGCAGTGATGTTCCAAGACCTGATGCCCATCCTGTCCACGCTGCGCCGCCACCGCATCGCGGCCGGCCTCATCGTGCTGGAGGTGGCGCTGTCCTGCGCCATCGTCACCAACGCGCTGCACCTCATCCAGACCCGCGTCCAGGCGCTGAGCACGGACAGCGGCCTCGTCGAGTCCGAGGTGGCCGTGCTCAACCTGCGCGGCGCCAAACCGCAGCCGCCCGAGCGCACCGCGGGCATCGTGGCCGAGGACGCGACGCGGCTGCGCGCCATTCCCGGCGTCAAGGCAGTGACGGTGGCCAACCAGATCGTCTACGGCAACAACAGCAACAACAGCGGCGTGTCGCTGGAGCCCGACTACAAGGGCCAGCGCGTCACCGCCGCCCAGTACGCGGCCGACGAGCAGATGATCGCCACCTTCGGCCTCAAGCTGCTGGAGGGCCGCAACTTCACGGCCGACGAGATCCTCGACGGCTTCCAGGCCTTCAGCGTGCCCGACCCCAAGATCGGCCAGGTCGTCATCAACAAGGCGATGGCCGACAAGCTGTTCCCCGGCCGCCCGGCGGTGGGGCAGACGGTCTACATCTTCGGCCGCTCGCCGTCGACCGTCATCGGCGTCGTCGAGACGCTGACCCACACCCAGCTGCACCGTGCCCGTGGCGGCGACGGCAGCGGCACCGCGATGATCCTGCCGCTGCGCGGCGGCGGCTCCTACATCCTGCGTGCCGACGCGGGCCAGCTGGACCGCGTCATCAAGGCCGCCACGGCCGTGCTCGAGGCCGGCGACCAGGGTCGCGTCGTCACCCAGGCCCGGCCGCTGACCGAGATGCGTGCGGCCTTCTATGCCCAGGACCGCGCCATGGCCTGGCTGATGGGCGGCGTCTGCGTCTGCCTGCTGCTCGTCACGGCCATGGGCATCGTCGGCCTGGCCAGCTTCTGGGTGCAGCAGCGCACCCGCATGATCGGCACGCGCCGCGCACTCGGCGCCACCGAGGGCCAGATCCTGCGCTACTTCCAACTGGAGAACCTGCTGCTGACGAGCACCGGCGTCCTCATCGGCCTGGGCGGTGCCTGGGCCCTGAGCCAGCTGCTGATGCAGAGCTACGAGCTGCCGCGCCTGCCCTGGGCCTACCTGCCCGCTGGTGCGCTGGCGCTGTGGACGCTGGGCCAGCTCGCCGTCTGGGTGCCGGCGCGCCGGGCCGCGCGTTTGTCCGCAGTGGCAGCGCTGCGCGCCTGAGTCACAGTCCGGCACGCCCACGGCAAGGAGACGGCATGAAGAAGCTCTTCAAATGGCTGGCCATCGTCATCGGCCTGGCGGTGCTCGTCGTCATCGCCATCGCGGCCATGGGCTGGCTGCAGGCCGAAAGCAAGATGCAGCGCCGCGTCGAGGTCCAGGTCGCGGCCGTGGCCCTGCCCACCGAGGCGCCCGCCATCGAGCGCGGCCGCTATCTCTTCACCTCGCGCGGCTGCGCCGAATGCCACGGTGCCGACGGCGCAGGGCACAAGGTCATCGACAGCGGCGGCCTGCTGGTCATCTCGCCGCACATTAGCCCGGGGCCGGGGTCGGTGACGGCGGCCTACCGCGTGGAAGACTGGGTGCGCGCCGTCCGCCACGGCGTCAAGCCCGATGGCCGGCCGCTGATGATCATGCCCAGCGAGGACTACAACCGCCTCACTGACGCCGATGTCGGCGCGCTTGTCGCCTACGCGAAGCAGCTGCCCGCCGTCAGCGGCCAGACGACGGTCATCCAGCTGCCGCCGCCGGTGCGCGTGCTCTACGGTCTGGGGCTGATCAAGGACGCCGCCGCCAAGATCAACCATGCGCTGCCGCCGGCCGCGGCCGTGCCCGAGGGGCCCACCGTCGAACACGGCCGCTACGTCGCGCAGATGTGCATGGGCTGCCATGGCGAGGGCTATGGCGGCGGCAAGATCCCCGGCGGCCCGCCCGACTGGCCGGCCGCGGCCAACCTCACGCCGGGCCGCGGCAGCGCGATGCCGCGCTATGCCGGCGTCGATGCCTTCATGGCGATGATGAAGAGCGGCAAGCGCCCCGACGGCTCGGCCATCGCCGTCATGCCTTTCGCGTCGCTGTCGCAGATGAACGAGGTCGACCTGCGCGGGCTGTACGCGTTTCTGCAGACGCTGCCGGCGAAGGACGCCGGCAGCCGTTGAGGGCGAGGCTCAGCCGGCCTGTAGCGTCTTCAGCTCGGCCGCCCAGTCGGCCCAGTGCCTGCGCACCTGCTCGCGCTGCTTCGCGTTCAGTCCGTTGACGAGCCGCAGCAGGCTGGCCGTGACCTCATCGCGGTAGGCCTGCTCGGCGGGCAGGGTCTGGGAGATCCGCAGGAAGAGGGCCGTGCCGCCGGCCAGGTCCTGACGTGCCCAGGCCCGCAGCGCCTCCTCCGTGCGCAGCTGCCGCGTGGCGCGGCCCTGGGCCATGGCCGCGAGGTCGAAGTGCCAGCCCTCGGCGTCGGCGCGGGCCTGCTTGCGCGTGGGCCGGTCCAGGTCGCCCAGCCAGCGCTCCAGGTTGGTCGTGTAGCGCTTGGCGCGCTCGGACGGGCCGCCGCGGCCGCTGTTCCGGTCCTGCCACTCGGCCGTCTTCTCGTCCATCTTCTTGTGAAGGTGCTGCCATTGCGCGGGCCTGAGCTCGGCCAGCAGCGGTGCGGCCAGCGGTGCGGCGTGCTGCAGGCATCGTTCCAGGCTGGCGCGCGCGCCGCGCTCCAGCGCCAGCAGGTCGTCAGGGGTGACCGCGCCGTTGTCCAGCACCGTACCGGCCTGGCGCAGCAGGGCCAGCCATTGCGGCAGTTCCTCGCGGCGGTGCCAGGCCTGCCAGGCCAGCAGCTTCTCCTTGAGCCGCCCCTTCTGGGCGCTGTCCAGGTCCAGGTAGCTGTCGATCCACAGCCCGCCCAGCAGCGGCAGCTGGTTGTAGGCCAGCGTCAGGCTGGAGCAGGCGGCGAGGCCGAGGGCCAGCAGCAGGACGAGCGGGGCGGCGAGTCGCTTCAGCAATGACATGGGAGCATCTTGGCTCTGCGGGCCGACGCTGTCATGTCCGGGGTCAATCCATGCGCCGATAGGGCAGGGCGCCTCGCGGGCCGACCCGCACCAGCGCCAGGGCCTGTTGCACATCCGGGAGGCCGCGCGCGCGGTCCTCCAGCTCGGCCGCCTGCCCGGCATTGCCGACGCAGCCCTCCAGGTAGACGACGCGGCCCTGCACGGTGAACCACAGGCTGCTGGGGTGCAGGGCCGGCGTCTCCTTCAGCCTCTGCCGCAGCGCGGCGGCGATGTCCGCGTCGTAGCGGAAGGCATTGGGCTCGCGGCATTCGCCCTTGAGCCAGCAGCTCGTGCCGCGCTCGGCGCGGTGGTGGGCCTGCACGAGCGCCTCGGCCGCGGTGACGCGCGGGCCGCGCGGCTCGGGGCAGCCGGCGATGTCTGCAGACACGGCCTCGAAGGGGTCGCCGAAACGGTTCAGCGCCTCATCGTCGGCGCTGCCGGCCAGCAGCAGGGCCATGAGCAGGAGGGGTGATGGCGTCATGGCCTGGATTCTGGGCCGCCCGGTTATCGTTGCTTCCGTGACCCACAAGGAATTGCCCCACACCTTCAAGCTCATCACGATCTGGCTGCTCGTCGGGCTGCTGATCTTCCTGGGCATCAAGGCCTGGGAGCGCGAGCGCGAGGCCAGCCGTTTCCAGCTGGCCGGCGAGGCCATCGTGCTGACGCGCTCGGGCGACGGCCATTTCCACTGGCCCGGCCGGGTCGGCGGCATCGAGGTGGATTTCCTCGTCGATACCGGTGCCACCAGCACGGCCTTGCCGCAGGCCCTGGCCGAGCTTGCCGGCCTCAAGCCCCTAGGTGCCGTGCAAGCGCAGACGGCCGGCGGCGCCACGCGCGGTTTCGTCGCGCGGGCCGACATCGCGCTGGACGGCGGCGTGCGGGCCGACAAGCTGGCGGTGACGGTGCTGCCCGACCTCGCCGCGCCGCTGCTGGGCATGGACGTGCTGGGCCGCCTTCACTTCAGCCAGAAACCCGGCCAACTCCGCATCGAACCGAAAGAATGATCCGACGCCTGTTGCTGTCCCTCGCGCTGCTGGCCGGCAGCGCCCATGCCGCCTGCCCGCCCATGCCGGCCCTGCCCAGCGCAGAGCAGGCCGCCGCCTGGGCCGCCCAGGCGAGCGACCGCGGCCTGCTGTGGCGCATCAGCCGCGGCGGGCACAGCAGCTATCTGTTCGGCAGCCTGCACATCGGCCGGGCCGACTGGGCCTACCCCGGCCCGGCCCTTCGCGCGGCCTGGGCCCGGACGGAGGTGCTGGCCGTGGAGCTGGACCCGGCCGACGTCGCCCCGGCACTGGCCGCCCTGCCCAAGGCCGATGCGCTGGCGCCGGCCCAGGCCCGCCAGCTCGACGCCCAGGCCCGCGCTGCCTGCCTGCCGCCGGGCGCCCTGAGCGCGCTGCCCGCCATGCTGCAGCTCAGCACGCTGACGCTGCTGGAGGCCCGCCGCGACGGCTTCGACGCCGGCTTCGGCCAGGACCTGATGCTGCTGGCCTGGGCCAAGCGGGAAGGCCGCCCGGTGCAGTCGCTGGAGAGCGTGCAGGATCAGCTGGAGGCGCTGGAGCCCGCGCCGGGCGAGCTGCCGGCCGTCATTGACGGCAGTCTGCAGCAGTTGCGCAAGGGCCAGATCCGTGCGCCGCTGCGCAAGCTCGCGGCGGCCTGGTCGCGCGGCGACCTGAAGACGCTGGCCGACTACCCGCGCTGGTGCGCCTGCGCCGACACGCCGGCCGAGCGCGACTGGCTGCGTCGCGTCAACGACGGCCGCAACGGCCCGCTGGCCGAGCGCATCGCGGCCCTGCACGGGGCCGGCCAGCGCCTGCTGGTGGCCGTGGGTGCACTGCACATGAGCGGGCCCCAGGCCCTGCCCAGGCTGCTGGAGGCCGAGGGTTTTACCGTCGAGGCCCTGCTGCCCAGCAAGTAGGATGGACGCGACCTCAGAGGAGACAGCCATGAGCGACAACAGCTTCACCAAGTTCGTGCCCGGTTTCGAGTTCCTGCAGGGCCTGGTCAAGAACGCCGGATCGGCGCTGCCGGGCATCGGCCAGTGGGTGGCGCCCACGCTCAACCCCGAGGAGCTGTCCAAGCGCATCGAGGAGTTGCGCACGGTGCAGTTCTGGCTGGAGCAGAACGCGCGCATGCTGGCTGCCACCATCCAGGCGCTGGAGGTGCAGCGCATGACGCTGTCCACGCTGAAGTCCATGAACGTGCCGCTGGCCGACCTGCGCGACAGCCTCAAGCTGCCCACCGGCATGGACGCGCCGGCCTGGCCCAGCATCCCGCCCGAGATCATCGCGGCCGCCGCGCCGGTGGCCCAGGCCGCCGCGACGACGGCGGTGAAGACGGCAGCCACCTCGGCCAAGACCGCCGCCAAGGTGGCCGCCAAGACGGTGAAGACCGCCGGTGACGCCGCCAAGGCCGCCGGCGTGCCCGGCGCGGCGGTGGACCCGACGCAGTGGTGGACGGCGCTCACCCAGCAGTTCACCCAGCTCGCCACCTCGGCCATGAAGGACAGCGCCACCGACGCGGCCCGCAACCTCGCCGGCAACCTCGTCAAGCAGTCCTTCGACGCGGCCAGCGACACGCTGCGCAAGGCGGCCACGGTGCCGGGCGCCGTCGTTGGCAGCGTGGCCAAGGGGCTGGCGGGTCAGCCGGCGCCCAAGCCCGCGGCGAAGGCAGCCGCCAAACCCGCCGTCAAGGCGCGGCGCAAGCCTTGAGGCGGCGGCCGCTGCTGCTGGCGCTGGCCGGCGGCGCGGCGTCAGTGGCGGGTGCTTCGGCCCAGCGCATCGTCTACCCGCTGCACGACCCCGACCGCATCCCGGCGTGGCACTACCTGCAGGACGTGCTGAAGCTGGCCATCCAGCGCAGCGGCGTGCGCTACGAGCTGGTCGAGTCGCGCCGGCCCATGGTGCAGGGGCGCGTCGTGCGCGAGCTGGCCGAGGGCCGCGGCGACCCCGACCTCGCCTGGACCATGACCAGCCCGGAGCGCGAGGCCGACCTGCTGCCCATCCGCGTGCCGGTGGATCGCGGCCTCATCGGCTGCCGCCTCGCCTTCGTGCGCACGGCCGACATGCAGCGTTGGCGCGATGTGCGGAGTCTGCCCGACCTGGCCCGCGACGTGGCCGGCCAGGGCCATGACTGGCCCGACACCGCGATCCTGCGCAGCAACGGCCTGCGCGTCGAGACCGCCAGCCGCTACGAGACGCTGTTCGACATGCTGCGCCTGGGGCGCATCGACTACTTCCCGCGCTCGGTCATCGAGATCGACGACGAGGCCGCCACGCCGATGGCGCGCGAGCTCGCCATCGAGCCGCATCTGCTGCTGCGCTACCCGGCGGCGTCCTACCTCTTCGTGCGGCCCAACCGGCCCCAGCTGGCGGCCGACCTGGCGCGCGGGCTGGAGGCGGCCGTGGCGGACGGCAGCTTCCAGCGCCTCTTCCTGCAGCATTACGGCGAGCTGATCGCGCGGCACCGGCTCACCCAGCGTCGCGTGCTGAAGCTGAGCAATCCGTTGCTGCCACCGGCCACGCCGCTGAACCGGCAGGCGTTGTGGCTGGTGCTCTAGAGTCCGGCAACCATGGCGCCGCCCCGCATCCCGCCCATCCAGTGCCTGCAGGCCTTCGAGGCCGTGGCGCGGCTGCGCAGCGTCAGCGCGGCGGCGGAGGAGCTGGCCGTCACGCCCAGCGCCGTCAGCCACCGCATCCGGCAACTGGAGTCGCAGCTGGGCTTCAAGCTGTTCTGGCGCGACTTCGTGCTCAGCGACGAGGCCCAGGTCTACCTGCCCTCGGTGCGCCAGGGCCTGGCCGCGCTGCAGAAGATCCCGGGTGCCGACGGCGTGCGGCCGCAGGGCGTGCGGCTGCGGCTGGCGGTGACGCCCACCTTCTCGCGCCAGATCCTGCTGCCGCGGCTGGCGCTGTTCCGCCACGCCAACCCGGAGATCGAGCTGGTCATGCAGGTGGCCATCCCGCTGGCCGATCTCAAGTCCGAGGACGCCGACCTGGAGATCCGCTTCGGCAGCGGCGAGTACCCGGGCCTGGAGAGCCGCCGCGTGCTGACCGACGAGCTCAGCCCCGTCTGCAGCCCCGACTACCTGCACGAGCATGGCCCCTTCGACGGCTTCGACAGCGTGGCCGACATCCGCCGCGTGCACCTCATCCGCAGCCCGCTGGCGCCGTGGAGCAGCTGGTTCGAGGCCCATGGCCTGCAACTGGACGAGCCGCGCGGCGGCGCGCAGTTCAACGACCTGGGCCTGGTGCTGGATGCTGCGGCGGCCGGCTTCGGCGTGGCGCTGATGCGCATGAAGCTGGGCGCGTCGTGGCTGGACTCGGGCCGGCTGCTGCGGTTGTCGCCGCGCACCGTGCCGTCGAGCTTCCACCACTACATCTGCTGGAAGCCCGGCGCGCTGGAGCGCTGGGAATGCGCTGCCTTCGTCGAGTGGCTGACGCGCGCACTGGCCTGACGGGCGGCTGACGCGCGGCCCCCGGGCCAACCCTGTGTCGGCCGGTGCGGCTGAAATTTCTTCACGCGACACGCCAGCAGGATTCACGCCGCCGGCAAGCCATCGCCACCACCATCCCGGCCCAGTCCAGCCTCGCTTTCGGCGCGGCTCAAGCATTTCAAAAACCGGAGACGACCATGGTCTGGCAACAGGTCTACAACCCCTTCAACAACATGCTGCTCAGCACGCTGGTGGCCGCCGTTCCGGTGGTCGTCATGCTGCTGGGCCTGGGCGTGCTGCACTGGAAGGCCCACATCGCGGCGGCCGCCGGCCTGCTGAGCGCCTTCCTGATCGCGGTGTTCGCCTTCGGCATGCCCGCCGACATGGCCGGGCGCGCGGCGCTGCTGGGCGGCCTCACGGGCCTGCTGCCCATCGGCTGGATCGTGCTGAACATCATCTTCCTGCACCAGCTGACCGAGAAGAACGGCAGCTTCCAGGTGCTGCAGGACTCCATCGCCGGCATCACGCAGGACCGGCGCCTGCAGCTGCTGCTGATCGCCTTTGCCTTCGGCGCCTTCTTCGAGGGTGCGGCGGGCTTCGGCACGCCGGTGGCCGTCACGGCCGCCATCCTGATCGGCCTCGGGTTCTCGCCGCTGGCCGCCTCGGGCCTGAGCCTTATCGCCAACACGGCGCCGGTGGCCTACGGGGCGCTCGGCACGCCGGTCATCACGCTGGCCAAGGTGCATGGCTACGACCTGATGGCCGTGTCCGGCATGATCGGCCGCCAGCTGCCCTTCTTCTCGCTGCTCGTGCCGTTCTGGCTGATCTGGGCCTTCGCCGGCCGCAAGGCGATGTGGGAGATCTGGCCGGCCATCCTGGTCACGGGCCTGTCCTTCGCCATCCCGCAGTACCTGGTCAGCAACTTCATCGGCCCGGAGCTGGTGGATGTGATTGCGGCCATGTGCTCCATGGTGGCGCTGGTGTCCTTCCTGCGCTTCTGGCAGCCCAAGAAGCTGTGGACCTCGGTGTCGCTGCGCGGCCATGAGCACGACGGCCCCGATGCCAAGCCGGCCGTCAAGACCACCGTGCACTCGCGTGCCGCCGTGGTGAAGGCCTGGACGCCCTGGGTCATCCTGACCGTGTTCGTCTTCATCTGGGGCCTGCCGGCCACCAAGGCGGCGCTGAACGGCATCTTCGCGCCCAAGTTCCCCATCGATGGCCTGCACAAGCTGGTGGAGAAGGTTGCGCCCGTCGTGCCCAAGCCCACGGCGGAGGCCGCCGAGTACGTGTTCGGCCTGCTGTCGGCCACCGGCACGGGCATCCTGCTGGCGGCCGTCGTCGGCGGCCTGGCGATGGGCTACCGCTTCGGCGGCCTCGTGAAGTGCTTCGGCCAGACCGTGTGGCTGGTGCGCACCTCGCTGCTCACCATCGTGCTGATGCTGGCCCTGGGCACGCTGACGCGCTTCAGCGGCCTGGACACGACGCTGGGCCTGGCCTTCGCCAACACCGGCGTGCTCTACCCCTTCTTCGGCACGCTGATGGGCTGGCTGGGCGTGGCGATGACGGGCTCCGACACCGCCAGCAACGTGCTGTTCGGCGGCATGCAGAAGGTGGCGGCCGAGCAGCTGGGGCTGAACCCCAACCTGATGGGCGCGGCCAACAGCTCGGGCGGCGTGATGGGCAAGATGATCGACGCGCAGTCCATCGTCGTCGCCTCCACCGCCACGCGCTGGGAGAACGGCGAGGGCCCCATCCTGCGCTATGTGTTCTTCCACTCCATCGCGCTGGCCTGCCTGGTGGGCATTTTCATCACGCTGCAGGCCTACGTGCCGCCCTTCACCCTGCTCGTGCGCTGAGCGGGCTAAAGTTGGCTGGCGATGAACGCCCCCGCCCAAGACCCTGGCCTTGACCGCCACGCGCGCCTGCAGCAGCTCGTCGCTGCGCTGGCGCCCGTGCTGCCGGCCCACGCATTGCTCCACCAGGCCGAGCAGACCACGCCCTACGAGTGCGACGGCCTGACGGCCTACCGCCAGCGCCCGCTGGCGGTGGCCCTGCCCGAGACCGAGGCCCAGGTGGGCGCGGTGCTCAAGGCCTGCCACCGTCTCGGCGTGCCGGTGGTGGCGCGCGGCGCCGGCACCGGCCTGTCGGGTGGCGCGATGCCTCACGAGGCCGGGTTGACGCTGGCCCTGGCCAAGTTCAACAGGATCGTGGCCATAGACCCTTATGCCCGCACGGCCCGCGTGCAGTGCGGCGTGCGCAACCTCGCCATCAGCGAGGCGGCCGCGCCGCACGGCCTGTACTACGCGCCCGACCCCAGCAGCCAGATCGCCTGCAGCATCGGCGGCAACATCGCCGAGAACTCGGGCGGCGTGCACTGCCTGAAGTACGGCCTGACGCTGCACAACGTGCTGCGCGTGCGCGGCTTCACGGTGGAGGGCGAGCCCGTCGAGTTCGGCAGCGAGGCGCTGGACGCGGCGGGACTGGACCTGCTGGCCCTGGTCGTCGGCAGCGAAGGCATGCTGGCCGTGGTGACCGAGGTGGTGGTCAAGCTGGTACCCAAGCCGCAGCTCGCGCGCTGCCTGATGGCCAGCTTCGACGACGTGCGCAAGGCCGGCGACGCGGTGGCGGCCATCATCGCGGCCGGCATCATCCCGGCCGGCCTGGAGATGATGGACAAGCCGATGACGGCGGCCGTCGAGGACTTCGTGCATGCCGGCTACGACCTGACGGCCGAGGCCATCCTGCTGTGCGAGAGCGACGGCACGCCCGAGGAGGTGGCCGAGGAGATCGGCCGCATGGAGGCTGTGCTGCGCGCCAGCGGTGCGACTGACGTGCAGGTCAGCGCCGACGAGGCCCAGCGCCTGAAGTTCTGGAGCGGCCGCAAGAACGCCTTCCCGGCGAGCGGCCGCATCAGCCCCGACTACATGTGCATGGACTCGACGATCCCGCGCAAGCACCTCGCCACCATCCTGCTCGACATCCAGCAGATGGAAAAGAAATACGGCCTGCGCTGCGCCAACGTCTTCCACGCCGGCGACGGCAACCTGCACCCGCTGATCCTGTTCGATGCCAACGACCCGGATCAGTTGCACCGCTGCGAGCTGTTCGGCGCCGAGATCCTGGAGCGCAGCGTCGCTTTAGGTGGCACGGTGACGGGCGAGCACGGCGTGGGCGTCGAGAAGCTCAACTCCATGTGCGTGCAGTTCAGCCCCGAGGAGCTGGCGCAGATGCTGGCGCTCAAGGGCGCTTTCGACCCCGCGGGCACGCTGAACCCCGGCAAGCAGATCCCCACGCTGCACCGCTGCGCCGAGTACGGCCGCATGCACGTCAAGCGCGGCCTGCTGGCCTTCCCCGAGCTGGAGCGGTTTTGAAGTTCGACGACCTGCAACAGCGCATCCGCGAGGCGCGCAGCCCGCTGCGCTTCACCGGCCACGGCAGCAAGGATTTCTACGGCGAGGCGCCGGCCGGCGAGGCGCTGTCCACGCTGGGGCTGAACGGCGTGACGGCCTACGAGCCCAGCGAGCTCTTCGTCAGCGTGCTGGCCGGCACGCCGATCACCGATGTCGAGGCGCTGCTGGCCCAGCAGCGCCAGCGCTTCGCCTTCGAGCCGCCGCGATTCGGCGGCCAGGGCACCGTGGGCGGCATGGTGGCCGCGGGCCTCTCGGGCCCCAGCCGCGCGGCGCTCGGCTCGGTGCGAGACCACCTGCTTGGTGCCGTGCTCATCAACGGCGCGGGCGAGCTGCTGAGCTTCGGCGGCACGGTCATGAAGAACGTCGCCGGCTTCGACGTCAGCCGCGTGCTGGCAGGTTCGCTAGGGCAACTGGGCCTGATCACCGAGGTCACGCTGAAGGTGCTGCCGCTGCCGGCCGCCACGGCCACGCTGCGCTTCGACCTGGACCAGCCGGCCGCGCTGAAGGCGCTCAACACCTGGGGCGGCCAGCCGCTGCCCATCGAGGCCAGCGCCTGGTGGGACGGCGCGCTGCTGCTGCGCCTGGCCGGGGCGAATGCGGCCGTCGAGGCGGCCATCGCCAAGCTCGGCGGCGACGTGATTCCGGCCGAGATGGCCCGGCCCTTCTGGAGCGGCCTGCGTGACCAGAGCGACGAATTCTTCGCCGGCGCCGAACGCGCCGTGGCCGGCGGCGCGCGGCTGTGGCGGCTTTCCCTGCCCAGCACGGCGCCCGAGCTCAAGCTGCACGGCGAGCAGCTCATCGAATGGGGAGGGGCCCAGCGCTGGGTCGTCACGCCGATGGAGCCCGCCGCCGTGCGCGAAGCCGCGGCCGGTGCGGGTGGCCACGCCACGCTGTTCCGCGCGCTGGACAAGTCGCCCGGCGCCTTCACGCCGCTGTCGACGCCGCTGGCCGCCATCCACCGCCGCCTCAAGGCCTCGTTCGACCCGCACGGCGTCTTCAACCCCGGCCGTCTCTACGCCGGGATCTGATCGTGGATCTGCTGCGCGGCCTCACGCTGCTGCTGATCGCCCAGGCCCTGGGTGAGGCTCTCGTGCGTCTGACGCACGCGCCCCTGCCCGGCCCGGTGCTGGGTCTGCTGCTGATGTGGGCAGCCCTGCAATGGGCGCCGCTGCGCGACATGGTCAAGCCGGCGGCCGAGGGTCTGCTCGCCCACCTGTCGCTGCTGTTCGTGCCGGTGGGCGTGGGCGTGATGACCCACCTGCACCTGATCAGCGAGTTCGGCGCACGCCTGCTGCTGGCCCTGGTGCTGTCCACCGGCCTGGGCCTGGCCGTGACGGCCTGGGTGCTGCGCGCCTTTCTCACCCAGGAAGGCAAGCCCTGAGATGAAGCAGCCCGCACACTCGCTTCGCTCGCTGCCCCCCGAGGGGGCGTCTCAGCGCCTTCGGGCGCCCGGGCGGCGCTGATATGCAGGACTTCGTCCAGCTCTGGGTCTATCTCAGCGCCACGCCGCTGTTTGGCCTCACGGTCACGCTGTCCGTCTACGTGCTGGCCCACGCGGCCTATGTGCGGCTTGATCACGCGGCCTGGGCCAACCCGGTGCCCTGGAGCGTGGCGGTGCTGGCCACGCTGCTGCTGGCCAGTGGCACGCCTTACCCGACCTATTTCTCCGGCGCCCAGTTCATCCACTTCCTGCTCGGCCCGGCCGTGGTGGCCATGGCCTGGCCGCTGTGGCAGCGCCGCATTGAGCTGCGCCGCCGCTGGGGGGCCATCCTCGTCGCGGCGCTGGCGGGCGGGGCGGCCGCGTCGCTGAGCGCCGTGGGCCTGGGCTGGGCACTCGGGCTGCCGCAGGAGCTCGTCGCCTCGCTGGCCACCAAGTCCGTCACCGCGCCGGTGGCCATGGGCATCGCCGAGAAGATCGGCGGCATCCCGGCGCTCGCCGCCGTGTTCGCGGTGCTGACCGGCATGGTGGGCGCCGTGGGCGGCAAATACCTGTTCGACCTCATCGGCGTGCGGCCCATGGTGGCGCGCGGTTTCGCGCTGGGTACCTGCGCCCACGGCCTGGGCGCGGCGCGTGCGCTGCAGGTGGACGCCGATGCCGGCGCCTACGCCAGCCTGGCCCTGGGCGTGCAGGTGGTGCTGGCCTCGCTGCTGATGCCCCTCGTCTTCAAATTCTTCGTCTAGCCATGCAAACCAAGCTCGCTCCCGAATTCGCCGGCACCCGCGACGGCACCGAGGCCGAAGCCATCCTGCGGCGCTGCGTGCACTGCGGGTTCTGCACGGCCACCTGCCCGACCTACCAGCTGCTGGGCGACGAACTGGACGGCCCGCGCGGCCGCATCTACCTGATCAAGCAGGTGATGGAAGGCGCCACGCCCACGCGCAAGACCCAGGCCCACCTGGACCGCTGCCTGACCTGCCGCAACTGCGAGACGACCTGCCCGTCGGGCGTCGAGTACGGCCGCCTCGTCGACATCGGCCGTCGTGTCGTCGATGCCAAGGTGGAGCGCCCTGGCGGCGAGAGGCGCGTGCGCTGGCTGCTGAAGGAGGGGCTGACCTCACCGCTGTTCAAGCCGGCGATGAAGCTGGGCCAGGCCCTGCGCCCGCTGGTGCCGGCCGCGCTGAAGGACAAGGTGCCGGCCCGGCCGCCGGCCACGGCGCACGACTGGCCGACGCGCCAGCTCAACCGCAAGGTGGCCCTGCTGCTGGGCTGCGTGCAGCCCGCCATGGCGCCCAACATCAACAGTGCCACGGCGCGCGTGCTGGACGCTGCCGGCATCCAGACCGTGGTGGCCGACGGCGCGGGCTGCTGCGGCGCCATCCGTGAGCATCTGGGCGACCACGAGGCGGCGCTGGCCGACATGCGCCGCAACATCGACGCCTGGTGGCCGCTGGTGTCGGGCCGCGGCGAGCGCGTGGAGGCCCTGGTGATGAACGCCTCGGGCTGCGGCGTCATGGTGAAGGACTACGCCCACCTGCTGGCCCACGATCCGGCCTATGCCGACAAGGCTGCCCGCATCAGCGAGGTCACCAAGGATCTCAGCGAGCTGCTGCCGGACCTCGTGCCGGCGCTGAAGCCTCGCCTGAAGGCCAGGCCGGGCAGCCTGGCCTACCACCCGCCCTGCACGCTGCAGCACGGCCAGAAGCTCAAGGGCGGCGTGGAAGCCTCGATGCGCGAGCTGGGCTTCACCATCGGTTGCGCGCCGACCGACAGCCATCTCTGCTGCGGCTCGGCCGGCACCTACTCGGTGCTGCAGCCGGCGCTTTCCAAGCAGCTGCGCGACCGCAAGCTGGCGGCGCTGGCGCCGCTGCAGGCCGAGCAGATCGTGTCGGCCAACATCGGCTGCATCCAGCATCTGCAGAGCGGCACGACCCATCCGGTGCGGCACTGGGTGGAGGTGCTGGACGACGCGCTGCGCGGGGTGTGACGCGACCTAGCGTTCCGACCTGCCCTGGCCACGGTGGCGCAGCGCCAGCGGGCCCAGGCCCAGGCCGCCGAGCAGCAGCATCAGCGAGCCGGGTTCAGGCACCGGGGCGGCGTTCAGGTACTGGAAGCCGCTGTCGCCGAGCGCCGATACCCGGGACAGCTCGATGGGGGTGCCGTCCGCCATGCGCGCGGCGGTGACGCCGCCCCAGGCCAGCTGGCCCTGCCCGAAGGTGCTAGCGGCGGCACCGTTGTTCACCCAGTTGCAGTTGTCGCACTGGGCGTCGCCGTTGGCCGAGGCACCGGCGCGGACCCACATCGACAGGGTTTCCAGAGATCCCAGCGTCACGTAGCCCGTGACCGCGAAGCTGCCGAACTGCGTGCCGTTCTGGGTGATGCTGCCGTCCGCGCCGACCTGGTAGAAGCGTTGCCCCGAGCTGTAGCCCGGGCCGGCGCCGATGCGCGCCGACCACTGGTAGTCGGCGCCGCCTGCGGCCCAGCCGTAGACGTTGTTCACCGTGACGCCGGGCGCGCCATTGAAAAGCACCGTGTAGTCCACGTAGATCATCGTGCCGGCCGGCAGGCCGGCCACATGCCAGGTGACGCCGTCGCTGAAGCTGCCTTCGGACAGCCCTTGCCCGGTGGCGTGCAGATAAGCCCTGGTGCCCGTCGGCCCGGGGGAAATGTTGGTCGACCCCGAGCCGGCGGCCGACAGCTGGATCAGCCCGGGCTGCACGCTGGCGTACGCGTAGCCCGTGCCCGCCAGGTTGAGCACCGACCCCAGTTGGTCGGCGTACGCGGACTGGGCGTTGACCAGCGGTGCGGCGCTGCTGCCGGTCAGCGTGACCGCCGCCGGATCGTCGGCCTTGTAGCTGTTGCCGGCCAGGTTGATCGCGGTGGCCGCGGCGGTGTCGACCGTGGCCGTGGCGGTGTAGGCGGCCTGGGCGGCCAGCGGTGTGGCCAGGCAAAGCAGGACGGCGAGTTGCGGCGACACGGCGCGAAATTCCATGGTGACCTCCGACGCGGGCTGGATTGAGCCTGCGACTCTAGGGAGGCTCCCGGGCCGGTGAGGGAGCCCCCTCACCCGTACAGGTGACCGGCGCAGCCGGGTTTCGAGGATGCCCCCCTGTCCAGGGGGCGGGGCTCAGGTGCGGAAGGTCGACACGAGCTTCACGAGTTCGTTGGCCTGCTGCTTCAGGCTCTCCGCCGCCGCGGCGCTTTCCTCGACGAGGGCGGCGTTCTGCTGCGTGACCTGGTCCATCTGCGTGATGGCCTGGCCGACCTGGCTGACGCCGCTGCTCTGCTCGCGGCTGGCCGAGCTGATCTCGCGCACGATCTGGGCCACGCGGCCTATCGATCCGACGACCTGCTCCATCGTCTCGCCGGCGCGGTTGACGAGGGCGGCGCCCTGTTCGACGCGCTCGACGCTGTCGCCTATCAGGCGCTTGATCTCCTTGGCCGCATCGGCGCTGCGCTGCGCCAGCATGCGCACCTCGCTGGCGACGACGGCGAAGCCGCGGCCCTGCTCACCCGCACGCGCGGCCTCGACGGCGGCATTCAGCGCCAGGATGTTGGTCTGGAAGGCGATGGCGTCGATGGTGCCGATGATGTCGGCGATCTTGCGCGAGCTCTCCTCGATGCCGCGCATGCGCTGCACGGCCTCGCCGACGACGGCGCCGCCCTGGCGTGCCACTTCGCTGGCGTCGTGCGCGAGCTGGTCGGCTTCGCCGGCGTTGTCGGCATTGAGCCTGACCGTGGCCGACAGCTCTTCCATGGAGGCGGCCGTCTGCTGGATGGCGCTGGCCTGCTGCTCGGTGCGCGCCGACAGGTCGTTGCTGCCGCTGGAGATCTCCGAACTCGCGGTCGCCACGCCGTTGGCGTTTTCGCGCACCGAACCGACGAGGTGGCGCAGCGCCTGCTGCATCTGCGCCAGGGCCTGGGTCAGCTGGGCGGTCTCGTCGCTGCCGATGCTGCGGATCTCGCGCGACAGGTCGCCATGGCCGACCTCCTCGGCCTCATGAATGGCCGCGCGCAGCGGGCCGACGACCGAGCGCGTGATCAGCCAGGCAGCCACGACGCCTACGGCCAGGCAGGCGAGGGCGATGGCGAGCATCAGCAACTGCGTGCGGCGCGACTCCTCCATGACCTGGCGCGTCGCGTCGCGCACACGCTCGCCCTGGAAGTCGGCCAGCCGGCTCAGGGTCGCCAGATAGGCTTCGGCAGCCGGCCGCATCTTGCTCTCCAGCGTCTGCAAGGCAGCATCGGCCTCGCCGGCCTTGAGCTGGGCGAAGACCTGGTTGCGTATGTCGACATAGGTCTTGCGGGCGGTCGCGATCTCGGCGAGCAGGGCCTTGCCGTGGTCGCTGTCCACCAGCTTGGTCAACCCCTCCTGCAGTTCGTTGATCTTGGCGCTCGTCGTCTTGATGGCCGGCGAGAAGAACTCGGCCACCGGGCCCGATCCGCCCGCCCGCGCGACGGCGTCGGTGCGCGTGACGTTGAGCTGGGTCTGGGTGCGCCAGTCCTGGGCCATGTCCTGGCGGCGCTGCAGTTCCACCAGCAGGTCGATGTGCGGGCCGACGGCGCCGATCTGCCGGTAGCTCAGGCCCAGGGCCGCCACCAACAGCAGCAGCACGACGCCGAAGCCCAGGGCGAGTCGAGTACCGATCCTGAGGGATTGCATCTTCATCACCGCCTCCAAGGGTTGACCGCGGGCCGGCGGTGATGCGTGCTGCACCTGGCCGGTGCGCTGACTCTACAGCTGAGCGCAACGGTCGAGGACAAAGAAAAACACCGCCTGAGGAGCGGTGTTGCATGCGGGCGGCTTGGTCGTCTCCGCTCACGTCGCAGGCGACATGAGCGTCGCCCCGAGGCTCAGGTTTGCTGACGCAAACGCCAGGCCTTACAGCCCGGCCGCTGCACGCAGCGCCTGAGCCTTGTCGGTGCGTTCCCAGGTGAACTCTGGCTCCTCGCGGCCGAAGTGACCGTAGGCCGCCGTCTTCGAGTAGATCGGGCGCAGCAGGTCCAGCATCTGGATGATGCCCTTGGGGCGCAGGTCGAAATGCTCGTTCACCAGCTTGGCGATCGCTTCGTCGGGGATGACGCCCGTGCCTTCGGTGTAGACCGTCACGTTCATCGGGCGGGCCACGCCGATGGCGTAGGCGACCTGGATCTGGCACTGGCGGGCCAGGCCGGCGGCCACGATGTTCTTGGCGACGTAGCGCGCGGCATAGGCGGCGCTGCGGTCGACCTTGGACGGGTCCTTGCCCGAGAACGCGCCACCGCCGTGCGGGCAGGCACCGCCGTAGGTGTCGACGATGATCTTGCGGCCGGTCAGGCCGCAGTCTCCCTGCGGGCCGCCGATGACGAAGCGGCCGGTCGGGTTGATCAGGTACTTGGTGTCGGCACTGATCCATTCCTTGGGCAGCACGGGCTTGATGAGCTCTTCGCGGATGGCCTCGTAGAACTCGTCCGTCATGCGGTCGCCCAAGCTGTACTCGGGCGCGTGCTGGGTGGACAGCACCACGGTGTCGATGCTGTGCGGCTTGCCGTCCACGTAGCGCATCGTGACCTGGCTCTTGGCGTCGGGGCGCAGGAAGGGCAGGCGGCCGTCCTTGCGCAGCTGGGCCTGGCGCTCCACGAGGCGGTGGGCGTAGTAGATCGGCGCGGGCATCAGCTCGGGCGTCTCGTCGCAGGCGTAGCCGAACATCAGGCCCTGGTCGCCGGCGCCGGTGTTGAGGTGGTCGTCGGAGGCGTGGTCCACGCCCTGGGCGATGTCGTTACTCTGCTTGTCGTACGCGACGAGCACGGCGCAGCCCTTGTGGTCGATGCCGTACTCGGTGTTGTCATAGCCGATGCGCTTGATGGTGTCGCGCGCGACCTGGATGTAGTCGACGTGGGCATTCGTCGTGATCTCGCCTGCCAGCACGACGAGGCCCGTGTTGCACAGCGTCTCGGCGGCCACGCGGCTGCGCGGGTCCTGCTCGAAGATGGCGTCCAGGATGGCGTCCGAGATCTGGTCGGCCACCTTGTCGGGGTGTCCTTCGGAAACCGATTCGGACGTGAAGAGAAAGTCGTTCGCCACTTTTAAACTCCGGTTGCTTTGATGACGGCGTCGCCGTGGCTCCAGGAGGGTGCGGCGAACGCTTTAGCGGGATTTGTGAATCGCCCCGCAAGTAGTTCAGTAACTCGGCGATTCGCGGATTATAAGAAACATGGCCCTGCTCTTTCGCTTGCTGTCCCGCCTGCCGCTGGCGCTTTTGCACGCTCTGGGCGGGCTGCTGGGCTGGATCGTCTATCTGGCCTCGGCCACCTACCGGCAGCGCTTCAAGGCCAACGTGGCCCAGGCAGGCCTGACCTGGCAGGCGGTTCGGCCGGGCATCGCCGCCGCCGGACGCATGGCGGCGGAGCTGCCCTGGCTGTGGGTCGGCCAGCGCGGCAAGCGGCTGGGCGACGCGCTGCGCTGGGACGGCGGCGAGCTGATCGAGGCGGCGCTGGCCGAGAAGCGCGGCCTGGTCATGCTGACGCCGCATCTCGGCTGCTTCGAGATCTGCGCCCAGGCCATCGCCGAGCGCTTCACCAGCCCCGAGGCTCCCATCACGGTGCTCTACCGCCCGGCCCGCCAGGCCTCGCTGCGCGACGTGATGTCCGGCTCGCGCGAGCGGCCCGGGCTGGCGACGGCGCCGGCCTCGCTGGCCGGCGTGCGCCAGATGATCCGCGGCCTGCGCCGCGGCGAGGTCATCGGCCTGCTGCCGGACCAAGTGCCGCCCGACGGCCTGGGTGTCTGGGCGCCGTTCTTCGGCCGCCCGGCCTACACGATGACGCTGGCGGCCCGGCTGGTGCAGCAGACCGGCGCGGCGCTGCTGCTGATCTGGGGCGAACGACTGCCCGGCGGGCGGGGCTATGTCGTGCATGTGCTGCCGGCGCCCGCGATTGCCAGGGATGCCTCGGCCGAGGCCGCCGCCGCGACGGTCAATGCCGCCATGGAAAGCCTGATCCGCCGCGCACCAGGGCAATACCTGTGGGGCTATCACCGCTACAAGCAGCCGCGCGGCCTGGACATCGGCGCCGCGCCCGATAATCCGCCCCCATGAGATTGCGCTTCACCAAGATGCACGGCGCGGGCAACGACTTCGTCGTCATCGACGCGACCAGGCAGCCCTTTGCGCTGACGCCCGAGCAGATGCGTTTGCTGGGCGACCGCCGCTTCGGCGTGGGCTGCGATCAGATCCTGGTCATCGAGCCCAGCGCGGACGCGGGCGCGGACTTCCGCTACCGCATCTTCAACAACACCGGTGACGAGGTGGAGCACTGCGGCAACGGCTCGCGCTGCTTCGTGCGCTTCGTCGTCGATGCCGGGCTGACGGACAAGCGCGAGATCCGTGTCGACACGATGAACCGCCGCCTGCTGCTGAAGCTGCAGGACGACGGCCGCGTGACGGTCAACATGGGCGCGCCGGTGTTCGAGCATGCGGCGCTGCCGTTCGACGCGCAAGGCCTGACGCCGCGGCTGGAGAACGGCTTCGAGCTGTGGCCCGTCGAGGGGGTGGAGCTGGGCGTCGTGTCCATGGGCAACCCGCATGCGGTGCAGCGCGTGGCCGATGTCGAGGCCGCGCCCGTGCTGACGCAGGGGCCGCTGATCGAGCACCAGGCCCGCTTCCCCCGGCGCGTGAACGCGGGCTTCATGCAAGTTCTCGGCCGCGACCGCATCGCACTGCGCGTCTACGAGCGCGATGCCGGCGAGACGCTGGCCTGCGGCACGGGCGCGTGTGCGGCCGTCGTCGTGGGCATCCGCGCCGGCTGGCTGGATGCGGCGGTGGAGGTGCAGACGCGCGGCGGCATGCTGCGCATCGAATGGGCGGGCGGCCAATCGCCGGTGCTGATGACCGGCCCCGCGGTGAAAGTTTTTGACGGAGAGATCGAGCTGTGAGTTCCAACCCGGCCGCGGACGCGGTGCAAGGCATCACCGAAACCGACATCGCCAACTACCTGGCGGCGACACCCGGCTTCTTCGAACGCCACGCGGCGCTGCTGGCCACGGTGCAGTTGCAGCACCCGCACGGCGCGCGCGCCGTGTCGCTGCAGGAGCGCCAGGCCGAGATGCTGCGCGACAAGATCAAGGGCCTGGAGCTGCGCATCATCGAGATGATCCGCAACGGCCAGGACAACATGGCCATCGCCGACCGCCTGCACCGCTGGACGCTGGCCGTCATGCGCGCCGCCGGCACGCCCGCCGAGCTGCCTGGCGTGCTGCTGGCCGAGCTGCGCCACCAGTTCATGATCCCGCAGGCCAGCCTGCGGCTGTGGGGCGTGGCGCCCGCACATGAGGCGGCCGAGTTCGCCGCCTCCGTCAGCGCCGACGTGAAGAGCTTCGCCTCCAGCCTGAGCCAGCCCTATTGCGGCGTGAACTCGGGTTTCGAGGCCGCGCGCTGGCTGGGCCTGTCCGAGAGCGGCGGCACGGCGACCTCGCTGGCGCTGATCCCGCTGAGCCAGCCCAATGCCAACGAGGGCAAGCCCTTCGGCCTGCTGGTGCTGGGCTCGCCCGACCCGACGCGCTACACGGCCGAGATGGGCACGGACTTCCTGACCCGCGTCGGCGAGATCGCCAGCGCCGGCCTGGCGGGGCTGCTGGCCAGGGCATGACCGAGCTGGCGTCGGACTTCCAGGCCTATTTGCAGCACGCCCGCGTGCAGCAGCGCCTGAGTCCGCGCACGCTGAGCCTCTACGCGGATGGCCTGCAGCGCCTGCAGACCATGCTGGCAGAGGGGGGCATCGAGGCGCGGTCCCTGAGCATCGCGCAGGCCCGGCGCCTGGCGGCCCTGCTGCACCGCGAGGGCCTGGCGCCGAAGTCCATCGCCCTGTTGCTGTCGGTCTGGCGCAGCGCGTACCGCTGGCTGGGCCTGCAGGGCCGCGTGCCGCTCAACCCCTTCGACGGCCTGCGTGCGCCCAAGGCGCCCAAGCCCCTGCCCAAGGCCCTGGGCGTGGACGACGCAGTCCAGCTCGCCGCCTACCAGCCCGAGGCGGCGGCCGACCCGGTGCTGGAGGCGCGTGACCGCGCCATGGTCGAGCTGCTCTACGGTGCCGGCCTGCGCGCGGCCGAGCTGACCAGCCTGGACGTGCAGGCCAGCGCCGTCGCGGCGGGCTGGGTGGACCTGCAATCCGCCGAGGTGCACGTGCTGGGCAAGGGCGGCAAGCGCCGCAGCACGCCGCTGGGCCGCGCCGCCGCAGAGGCGCTGCGGGCCTGGCTGGCCGTGCGGCCGCAGCTCGCGGCGCCGGGCGAGGAGGCCCTTTTCGTCGGCGCGCGTGGCCACCGCATCGCCGGCTCGACGCTGCGCGCCATGCTCAGCGCCCGCGCCATCGCGGCCGGCAGCCCGGCCCACGTGCATCCGCACATGCTGCGCCACAGCTTCGCCTCGCACCTGCTGCAGTCCAGCGGCGACCTGCGCGCGGTGCAGGAGCTGCTGGGCCACGCCCACATCACGACGACCCAGGTCTACACCCAGCTGGATCACCAGCACCTGGCGCGCATCTACGACGCCGCTCACCCGCGCGCAAAAAAATGAGATTCCAAGTCACGGCCCTGGCCACGCTGACGGCACTGCTCGCCACGCCCGCCCGGTCCACCCCGGACGACGCGCCCTTCGCACGCATCCAGGCCGTGCGCCCGGCCGCCGTCGAGGGCAACTGGACCCGCATGAAGATGCCCGACGGCGGCCGCACGGCCTTCGCGTCGATCAGCTACATGATGGCCCTGGACGACGACTGGGGCTTCGGCCCCGGCGTCTACGGCGCGGCCAAGGGCAACTACGGCGGCATCTTCACGGTCGGCTTCACGGGGCAGCGGCGCTGGCGGCTCACCAGCGACACGCACCTGGCCGCCAGTCTCTACGTGGGCGCCGGCGGCGGCGTGTCCAGCCAGCAGCTGCGCTTCGGCGGCGGCCTGATGCTGCGCCCTGAGCTGTCGCTGCGCACCGAGGTGGGCGCCTGGTACACCGGCGTAGGCATCTCGCAGATCCGCTTTCCCAGCGGCAACGTGAAGAGCGGCGTGGGCCTGAGCTTCTCGCTGGGGCGCTCGATGGGCTTCCCCAGCTTCTCGCCCGACGATGCCGGGCACCCGGGCCGCGCGACGCAGCGCACGGGCCTGGGCTTCGACGAGATCGCGCTGACCGGCGGCTACGAGAAGCCGCGTGCGTCCAGCCGCGACCGCAGCGGCAATCCCATGCAGCGGCGCATCGGCAAGGCCGGCGCGGAGCTGAGGCAATACATCGTCGACGGCAGCTGGTGGGGCATCGAGGCCGCGGGTGCGGCCCAGGGCGGTGCCGACGGCTACATGGAAGTGCTGGGTCAGATCGGCCAGGACTGGGCGGTCTTCGGCAACCCGCGGCTGCGCGTCGGCGGCCAGCTCGGCGCCGGCCTGGGCGGTGGCGGCAACCTGGACACCGGCAGCGGCCTGCTGCTGCGCGGCGGGCCCACACTGCGCTGGATCACGCCCTGGGGCCCCAGCCTGCGGCTGGACGCCGGCTTCAGCCACGCCCCCAACGGCGCCTACAGCGCGCCCTACGTCCGCGCCGTGCTGGCGATGCCGCTGGACCGCGCGCCGGTCGCGTTCGGCGAGGACAGCGGCGGCACCGTGCGCGTGCAGCAGCTCGGCGCCAGCGTCATGCACCTGCCGCGGGTGCGCTTCAAGGACGGCCGGCGCGAGGCGGTCTCGCACCTGGCCGTCAGCATGTCGCGCGAGTTCACCTCGCGCATTTACGGCACGGCGCTGGCCGGCAGCGCGGCCGCGGGCAGCGCGGGCGCCTATTCTTTTGGCCTGTTCGGCCTGGGCGTGCAGAGCGAGCCGCTGTGGCGCGGCATGCGGGTCGGCGCCGAATGGCTGGTCGGCGCAGCCGGCGGCGGCGGGGTGCAGGTGGGCGGCGGCGCCGTCACGCAGGCCGAGCTGTGGGCGCTGTGGCCGGTCAGCGAGCGGCTGCGGCTGCGCGCCGGCCTGGGCGAGTTCCGCACGCTGCGCGGCAGCAGCCAGTCCACGCCGCTGACGCATCTGTCCCTGAGCTACGCCTTCGGCACGTTGCAGCGATGAAGAAGATCGTCCTGCGGCCGGGCAAGGAGCGCTCCCTCCTCAAGCGCCATCCCTGGGTGTTCGAGAGCTCCGTCGCGCGCGGCGGTGGCGACTCGGGCGAGACGGTGCGCGTGGAGTCGGCCGACGGCCAGTTCCTCGCCTGGGCGGCCTTCAGCCCGCAGTCGCAGATCCGGCTGCGCGCCTGGAGCTTCGACGAGGCCGAGCGCATCGACGCGGCCTTCTTCCGGCGGCGCATCGAGCAGGCCCTGGCGATGCGCGCCCGGCTGGCCATCGCGTCGGATGCGGTGCGCCTCATCCACGGCGAGGCCGACGGCCTGCCTGGGCTCATCGTCGATCGCTACGTGGACACGTTGGTCGCGCAGTTCACCAGCGCCGGCGTCGAGCGCTGGAAGGCGCAGATCGCCGACGCCCTGCTGGCCGCAACCGGCCTCGCGCGGCTGTACGAGCGCTCCGACGCGCAGGCCCGCGAGTGGGAAGGCTTGCCCCAGCAGACCGGCTGGCTGCGCGGCCAAGGCGAGACGGCGATCACCATCCGCGAGCACGACTGGCGGCTGACGCTGGACGTGGCCGAGGGCCACAAGACCGGCTACTACCTCGACCAGCGCGACAGCCGCCGCCGCTTTGCCGATGCGGTGAAGCAGTACCGCTGCAACAGCGTGCTGAACTGCTTCAGCTACACGGGCGGCTTCTCCGTCGCGGCGCTGGCGGGCGGCGCGGGCGAGGTCATCAGCGTGGACTCCTCCGGCCCGGCACTGGCGCGCGCGACGGCGCATGTCGCGCTGAACGGCTTCGACGCCGGCCGCCACCAGGCCTGGGACGCCGATGTGAACGCGACGCTGCGGCGCTGCCTGGAAGAACTGAAACAGGGGGGCCGGCGCTTCGACGCCATCGTGCTCGATCCCCCGAAGTTCGCCCCCACGGCCGCCCATGCCGAGCGCGCCGCGCGGGCCTACAAGGACATCAACCGCCTGGCCTTCATGCTGCTCAACGATGGTGGCCTGCTCTACACCTTCTCCTGCTCGGGCGGCATCGCGCCGGACCTCTTCCACAAGATCGTGGCCGGCGCGGGCCTGGACGCGGGCGTGGACGGCTACATCGTCGAGCGCCTGTCGGCGGCAGCCGATCATCCGCAGACGGTGCGCTTCCCGGAAGGGGACTACCTGAAGGGGCTGGGCATCCTGAAGCGCTGAGTCCCCGGCCACAAGAAAGCGGCCCCGCGGGGCCGCTTTGCGCTGGGTGATACGGCCTCAGCCGCGCTGGCGGCGGCGGGCCAGGCCGATGGCGGCCAGGCCGCACAGCAGCAGCGCGTACTGGCTGGGCTCGGGCACGGCCGCGGCCAGGTCCCAGCCGATGGCGTCGAAGGCCATCAGGTCGCTGGCCGTCGCGTCATAGGACTGGCCCGGGCCGACGAAGGGGCGCATCAGCGTGACGACGCTGCTGCCGAAATGGCTGGCCTGCTGGCCGTCGCCGTGTTCGCGGCCGGTCGAGAAGGGCTGGATGGACGTGGCGCCACCGTTCACCGAGAAATAGGGCGAGCCGCCCACCGTCAGGTCCAGCTTGCCGGCGGCCGAGTAGCGGAACAGGTCCAGCGGGTAGTACCACGCGAAACCCTCGAATTCGTTGGCCGCGCCGGACAGGCCGCACTGCGCGGTATGGCCGACGCAATAGTCGATGGCGTCCACGCCGGACTCGAAGCCCAGCGCGTGGCCGATCTCGTGCTCGGCGACGGTGATGAAGTCGATCTTGCCGGCCGGCACCTGGCCGTTCACGCGGGTGAAGGCGAAATCGCCGGCGTAGGCGTTGGCGAAGGTGATGCTGGCGTCGGGGCTGCTGGCATTCGTGCCGGGGTCCAGGCCCAGGGCCTTGTAGTTGGCCGTGTTGATGCCGAACACCGAGTTGTTTGTCGAGCCGTCGTTGTCGAAGCGGATGCTCAGGTCGCCCTGCGTGGCGTAGAAGCTGGCCGCCGAACCCGCCTGCAGGCTGGCTACGGCGCTGGTGTCGGTGGACGATTTGGCATCGCCAATGAGGCGGCTGCGCAGCGTGCTGTAGTTGATCGTCACGGCGGACGAATTGGTCGATCCCAGCACGTTGGTGGGCAGATCGTTGAAGGCGATGTTGACGTAGACGGTGACGTTGTCGGTGAGCTTGCTCGACCAGTAGCTGGCGGCGGTCTGGAAGGCCCCCAGCTGATCGGCGCTCATCGGCGTGGTGCTGACATCCTTCAGAACGATGTTCAGCGCCAGTGCATTCGGCGTCAGGCCGGCAAGACCGAGAGCCAGCGCGAACGCGGCGGGTTGAAAGGACTTGCGGGACAGCATGTGGAGCTCCGGTGGGTGGGCAGTCGAGCCGGGATTCTGTCGGGGCTGGGAGCGCTTTTTGCCCCCGGGGTCGCGGGGGCCGGCTATGAATTAGGGGGCTGGCAGTACCACCCGCGTGTCGAACTTGGCCCGCTTGACGCTGAAGAAGGCCTTGATGTTGCGCACATTGGCGTCCTGGGTCAGCAGGCGCTGGGTCAGTGCGTGATAGGCCGGCATGTCGGCCACCTGCACGACGAGCACGAAGTCCGGCCCTGGCGAGACACGCCAGCACTGCTGCACGGCGGCCTCCTGCACGGCGCGGGCCTCGAAGGCATCCAGATGCTCGGCGCCCTGGCGGTCCAGCGTGATCTCCAGCAAGGCCTGCAGGCCGGCGCCCAGCCTGTCCGGCGACAGGATGGCCACGCGGCGCTCGATGAGGCCGGCGTCCACCAGGCGCTTCACGCGCCGCAGGCAGGTGGCCGGCGACACGGCCACGCGGGCGGCCAGGTCCTGGTTGCTCAGCGAGGCGTCCGTCTGCAGCGCGTCCAGCAGGCGCAGGTCGATGGCGTCAAATTCTTCATTCATGATTGAAATTCGCAAGAAAATTTCAACCAGAATGATCGGGGAAATTTTCAATCATTTGCCGATGAATTTTGCACGCATATGTCGCGATGGCTTGCCTAGGATGCGCCACCCCTCAACGGAGAGCTACCCATGTGCGGCATCGTCGGCGCGGTCAGTCAGCGCAACATCGTTCCCATCCTCGTCGAAGGCCTGAAGCGCCTCGAATACCGCGGCTATGACTCCTGCGGCGTGGCCGTGCACCAGGACGGCGGCCTCAAGCGCGCCCGCAGCACCTCGCGCGTGGCCGAGCTGCAGGCTCAGGCCGACCAGGACGGCATCTCCGCCGGCACCGGCATCGCCCACACCCGCTGGGCCACCCACGGCGCCCCGGCCGTGCACAACGCCCATCCGCATTTCTCGGCCGGCCCCAACGCCGGCGAGGCCAGCGTCGGCCGCATCGCGCTGGTGCACAACGGCATCATCGAGAACCACGACGAACTGCGCGCCGAGCTGAAGGCGCGCGGCTACCAGTTCTCCAGCCAGACCGACACCGAGGTCATCGCCCACCTGATCGACCACCTCTACAGCGGCGACCTGCTGGACGCCGTGCAGCAGGCCCTGCCACGCCTGAAGGGCGCCTACGCGGTGGCCGTGTTCTGCCGCGACGAACCCCACCGCGTCGTCGCCGCCCGCGAGGGTTCGCCGCTGGTGCTGGGCGTGGGCGAGCAGGAGAACTTCGTCGCCTCCGACGCCATGGCCCTGGCCGGCGTGACCGACCAGATCGTCTACCTGGAAGAGGGCGACGTGGTGGACCTGCAGCTCGGCCGCTACTGGCTCAGCCGCCTGGATACGACGACCGGCCGCTACGTGGCCGTGCAGCGCGAGGTCAAGACCGTGCACGCCCACAGCGGCGCGGCCGAGCTGGGCCCCTACCGCCACTACATGCAGAAGGAAATCTTCGAGCAGCCCGTGGCCATCGCTAACACGCTGGACGCCGTGACCGGCATCAGCCCCGAACTCTTCGGCGACGGCGCCTACCGCGTCTTCAAGGAAGTGGACAAGGTCCTCATCCTGGCCTGCGGCACCAGCTACTACTCGGGCTCCACGGCCAAGTACTGGCTGGAGAGCATCGCCAAGATCCCGACCAGCGTCGAGATCGCCAGCGAGTACCGCTACCGCGACAGCGTGCCCGACCCGAAGACGCTGGTCGTCACCATCAGCCAGAGCGGCGAGACGGCCGACACCATCGCCGCGCTCAAGCATGCCCGGTCCTTGGGCATGAAGCACACGCTGACCATCTGCAACGTGTCCACCAGCGCCATGGTGCGCGAGTGCGAGCTGGCCTACATCACGCGGGCCGGCGCCGAGATCGGCGTGGCCTCCACCAAGGCCTTCACGACCCAGCTCGTCGGCCTCTTCCTGCTGACGCTGGCCCTGGCCCAGACGCGCGGCCATCTGACAGAAGAAGCCGAGGCCCGCCACCTGAAGGACCTGCGCCACCTGCCCGTGGCCGTGCAGGCCGTGCTGGCGCTGGAGCCGCAGGTCATCGCCTGGAGCGAGGAATTCGCCCGCAAGGAAAACGCGCTCTTCCTCGGCCGCGGCCTGCACTATCCGATCGCGCTGGAAGGCGCGCTCAAGCTCAAGGAAATCAGCTACATCCACGCCGAGGCCTACCCAGCCGGTGAGCTGAAGCACGGGCCGCTGGCGTTGGTGACGGCCGAGATGCCCGTCGTGACGGTGGCGCCCAACGATGCGCTGCTGGAAAAGCTCAAGAGCAACATGCAGGAAGTGCGCGCCCGCGGAGGCCAGCTCTATGTGTTTGCCGACGGCGACACCGCCATCGAGAGCGAGGCCGGCCTGCACGTCATCCGCATGCCCGAGCACTACGGCGCGCTGAGCCCCATCCTGCACGTCGTGCCGCTGCAGCTGCTGGCGTATCACACGGCCTGCGCGCGGGGCACGGACGTCGACAAGCCCCGCAACCTGGCCAAGAGCGTCACCGTGGAGTGAGCGTGGCCTGAGGAAATGGTTGCGCTATCATTTTGTGATTCGCCACTGACGAGATCGCAAGCCGATGAGCGCAATCCTGTTCGTCCGCCGCCGGGCTACGGCCTGGCTGGTGCTGGCAGCCCTGGTGGGCTGCAGCTCGGCGCCGCAACGCCCCTCCGCTGACTGGACAGCCGGCTGGGGCAGCGCCATGCTGGCCCAGCCGGCACCCCAGGCGGGAGCGACACCGGCCTCGCCGGTCTGGCGCCAGCCCATGCGCGACGTCAGCCTGCGCCAGATCGTGCGCGTGGATGCCGCCGGCACGGCCCTGCGGGTGCGTATCAGCAATCTCTTCGGCGACGAGCCGCTGACGCTGGGCGCGGTCAGCGTGGCGCTGGTGGACGGCATGGCCGTGAACGCGGCCAGCCTGCGTCCGCTGAGCTTTGCCGGTCGTCGCGACGTCACGGTGCCGGCACATGCCGAGCTCTGGAGCGACGCACTGGAGTTCGTCGTGGCGCGCCAGGCCGACCTCGCCGTGCAGATGCATGTGCTGGCCGGGCCCGGCCAGGCCAGCGTGCATCCGGGTTCGCGCATGCGCAGTTGGGCGGTGCAGGGCAACCGCGTGGGCCAGGCCGACTGGCCCGAGGCCGTGGCGCAGGAGGGCTGGTGGCATCTCGCCGCCATCGACGTGCGCGCCGCCAAGCCGGCGCCGGTGCTCGTCGCCACGGGCGACTCCATCACCGACGGCTACGGCGTGCCCTCTGGCAGCTACCAGCGCTGGACGGATGTGTTGTCGCGTCGCCTGCAGGCAGCGCAGCGCGACGTGGCGGTCATCAACACCGGTATCGGCGGCGGGCGGCTGATGCGCGACGGCCTGGGCCCCCACCTCGTCTCCCGCTTCGAGCGTGACGTACTCGGCCGCAGCGGCGCCACGCATGCCGTCGTGCTGATCGGCGTCAACGACTTCGGCATCAGCCATCGCGGCAAGCCGACGACGTCAGAGTCCCGTGCCGCTTTGCTGGTCGAGCTGAAGGCGGGCTTCGCGGACCTCGCCTCGCGCGCCCGTGCGCGCGGCGTCTGCCTCATCGTCTCGACCGTCATGCCCTACTCGGGCAGCGGCTACTACGCACCTCAGCCTGAGAACGAGACCGACCGCCAGGCGCTGAACGCCTGGCTGCGCGAGCCGGGCCGCTTCGATGCGCTGGTGGATTTCGACGCGCTGATGCGCGACCCGGCGCGGCCGGCCTACCTGCGCGCCGACGTCGACAACGACGGCCTGCATCCGTCGCTGGCCGGCTACCGCGTGATGGCCGAGGCCTTTCCGGTCGAAATGCTCGACAGGCGTTGCCCGAAAGTCAGCGCCCCTTGAGCTGCCGCCAGGCTGCGAAGTCTGCGGCCACGTCGGCGTCGGTGGGCGGATACAGGCCCAGCACGCTGCGGCCGGCCAGCACCTTCTCCTGCACATAGTCCTCGAAGACGGTCATCTCGACGGCTTCGCTGGCGATCTCATCCGCCAGATGGGCCGGGATGACGATGACGCCCTCGGCATCGCCCACGACGACGTCGCCCGGGAACACCGGCGCATCACCGCAGCCGATGGGCTCGTTGATGGCGATGGCCTGGTGCAGGGTCAGGTTGGTGGGGGCGCTCGGGCGTGAGTGGTAGGCCGGCATCGTGTAGTTGGCGATGTCCGGGCTGTCGCGGAAGCCGCCGTCGGTGACGACGCCGGCACAGCCGCGCACCATCAGCCGCGCGACGAGGATGCCGCCGGCCGACGCCGCGCGGGCGTCCTTGCGGCTGTCGATGACGAGCACGGCGCCCTCGGGGCATTGCTCCACGGCGACCCGCTGCGGATGGGTACGGTCCTTGAACACGGTGATGTCATTCAGGTCTTCGCGCGCCGGCATGTAGCGCAGCGTGTAGGCAGGCCCCACCATGTTGGGCAGGCCAGCGTTGAGCGGCCGCACATCCTGGATGAACTGGTGCTTCAGGCCGCGCTTGAACAGGGAGGTGCACAGCGTGGCGGTGCTGACGCCCATGAGCTTCTTGCGGGTTTCTGGGTTCATGGCGTGCTTCAGTAGATGACGGGCTCGGGCACCGGCGCGCCGAACTGGGTTTCGAGGAAGTCGAAGTCGCAGCCCTCGTGGGCCTGCAGGATGTGGCGGCCGAACAGCCAGCCGTAGCCGCGCTCGTAGCGCGGCGGCGGCGGCGTCCAGGCGGCGCGGCGGGCGGCGAGTTCCTCGTCGCTGACTTCGAGGTGGATGCTGCGGGCCGGCACATCGACGGTGATGCGGTCGCCCGTCTTCACCAAGGCCAGCGGGCCGCCGATGAAGGCCTCCGGGCTGCAGTGGAGCAGGCAGCCACCGTAGCTGGTGCCGCTCATGCGGGCGTCGGACAGGCGCAGCATGTCGGTCACGCCAAGCTTCAGCAGCTTGGTCGGGATGGGCAGCATGCCCCACTCCGGCATGCCGGCGCCCTTGGGGCCGGCGTTGCGCAGCACGAGGATGTCGTCGCCCGTCACGTCCAGGTCGGGGTCTTCCACCGCGGCCTTCAAGCTGGGGTAGTCGTCGAACACCAGCGCGCGGCCGGTGTGCAGCAGCAGATGCGGCGCGACGGCGCTGGGCTTGATGACGACGCCGTCGGGCGCGAGGTTGCCGCGCAGCACGGCCAGCGCGCCTTCGGCGTAAATGGGGTTGTCCAGCGGACGGATGACGTCGTCGTTGAAGACCTCGACGCCGTCGATGTTCTCGGCCACGGTGCGGCCGTTGACGGTGAGGGCCGACAGGTCCAGCTTGTCCCGCATCACGTTCATCATGGCCGGCAGGCCGCCGGCGTAGAAGAAGTCTTCCATCAGGTAGCGGTCGCCGCTGGGCCGGATGTTGGCGATGACGCCGACGTGGCGGCTCGCCGCATCGAAGTCGTCCAGCGTGACGGCCAGCCCCGCGCGGCGGCTGATGGCGACGAGGTGGATGATGGCGTTGGTGCTGCAACCCATGGCCATGGCCACGGCAATCGCGTTGGCGAAGCTGCCCTTGCTGAGCAACCTCGCGGGCGTCAGGTCGTCCCACACCATCTGCACGATGCGCCGGCCGCATTCGGCCGACATGCGCACATGGTTGGCGTCTGGCGCGGGGATGCTGCTCGCACCGGGCAGCGTGAGGCCCAGCGCCTCGGCAATGCCCATCATCGTGGCCGCGGTGCCCATGGTCATGCAGGTGCCATGGCTGCGGGCGATGCCGGCTTCCATCTCGGCCCAGGCTTGGTCGCTCAAGCGCCCGGCGCGGCGCTCGTCCCAGTACTTGAAGGCGTCGCTACCCGAACCCAGCACCTGGCCGCGCCAGTTGCCGCGCAGCATGGGGCCGGCGGGCAGGTAGATGCAGGGCAGGCCCATGCTGAGCGCGCCCATCAGCAGGCCCGGCGTGGTCTTGTCGCAGCCGCCCATCAGCACGGCGCCGTCCACCGGGTGGCTGCGCAGCAGCTCCTCCGTCTCCATCGCGAGGAAGTTGCGGTAGAGCATGGAGGTCGGCTTCACCATGCTTTCGCTGAGCGAGATGGCCGGCAGCTCCAGCGGCCAGCCGCCCGCCTGCAGGATGCCCCGCTTGACGTCCTCCACCCGCTGCTTGAAGTGGGTGTGGCACTGGTTGGCATCGCTCCAGGTGTTGACGATGGCGATGACGGGCTTGCCGATGAAGTCCTCGGCCGCGTAGCCCATCTGCAGCACGCGGCTGCGGTGGCCGAAGGAACGGAAGTCGTCCTTGGCGAACCAGCGCGCGCTGCGCAGATCCTCGACCTTCTTCGTCATGCTTGCCCTCGCTGCTGGATCAGCCAACCCGGCGCATCCTGCAGCGCGACTGGTCGCAGGAAGCGCTCCATGGCTGCGTAGCCGACGCTGGTGCTGGCCGCGTGCGTCGACGACGGCCACGGCCCGCCGTGCTGCTGCGCGGCCGTCACCGCCACGCCGGTGGGCACGCCGCTGAACAGCACGCGGCCGGCGAGCTGCTGCGCGGCGGCGACGAGGCGGCGGTTGTCTGGCGTGTCCTCGTCGGCGCCCCACAGCGTCACGGTCAGGCTGCCCTGCACCGCGGCGAGCACGGCCAGGGTCTCATCCAGGTCCTTCACGGTTACGACTAGGCAGCTGGGGCCGAAGACCTCTTCGCGCAGGGCCTCGTCGACGATGAAGCTGGCCGCATCGGTGGCGAACAGATGCGCGCCCGGCACGCCCCCGCCGGCGGGCGCGCCCACCAGCGTCTTCACGGCCGCATGTCCGTGCAGGCGGGCCACGCCGGCGTTGAAGCCGGCGCGGATGCCCGCATGCAGCATGGCGTGCGGCGTCGCTGCGGCCAGGCCCTCGGCGAGCTGGCGCACGAAGGCCAGGCCCAGCGCGTCGTCGCGCACGATGAGCACGCCCGGGCTGGTGCAGAACTGGCCGCAACCCAGCGTGATGCTGCCGGCCAGCGCCGTGGCCAGGGCCGGGCCGTGGGCCTGCAGCGCAGCAGGCAGGGCGACGACGGGATTGATGGAGCCCAGCTCGCCGTAGAAAGGGATGGGCCGAGGCCGCGCGTTCGCCTCGCGCCACAGCGCCTGGCCGCCGCGCAGGCTGCCGGTGAAGGCGACGGCCTCGATGGCGGGGTCGCGCACCAGGGCCAGGCCCACTTCGACGCCCGCGCCCTCCACGAACTGCAGCACGCCCTCGGGCAGCGCCAGCTCCTTCAGGCAGCCGGCGGCCAGCTCGAACACTGCGCGCGACAGCTGCGGGTGGCCAGGGTGGGCCTTCACGACGACCGGGCAGCCGGCGGCCAGGGCCGAGGCCGTGTCGCCGCCCAGCACGCTGAAGGCGAAGGGGAAGTTGCTGGCCGCGAACATCGCCACCGGCCCCAGCGGCACGGCGATGCGCGTCAGCCGCGGGCGGCCCAGCGGTGGCGCGCCGGGGATGGCGGCGTCGTCCAGCAGCGGCTGGGCCGCGCCGTTCTCGACCTGCGTCGCAAAGCCGCGCAGCTGGAAGACGGTGCGGTCCAACTCGCCGTTGAGCCGCGTGGCGCCGAGGTGGGTCTCGCGGTCGGCCAGGGGTACCAGGGTCTCGCGCGCGCCGAGCAGTGCATCGGCCAGCGCGCGCAGCAGGGCCACGCGTCGTGGCGTCGGCAGCTGGGCATAGGCCGGCGCCGCGGCGGCGGCCGAGCAGGCGGCTCTGACCTGGGCCGCCGTGCTGTCGGTGAGCATCGTGAGCGTCATCGTCGGTCGCGGGTTCATGGCAATGGGAGCGCTATCATAAATGCATGACGGACTTGGCTGCTCAGCGTTTTCACCAGAAACCCCTGCCAGGCGCAGGGCCGCGGCGGTGGGGCCGCCGCCCTGCGGCCTGTGTCGCGTTGCTTGCCTTGCTCTGCGTGCCGGCCATGGCCCAACGCCTCGTGCCGGACCACCTGCACGAGCAGCTCGCACCGCGCGACCGCATCGCGCTGGACACGGGCTGGCGCTTTCGGCGTGGCGACCCCGATGCCGCCACCGCGGCCCTGGGCTATGACCGGCGCCCCGCCGTCGCGCAGTCGGCCGACGGCCGAGCGGCCGATGCACAGCCCGAGGCCGCGTTGCCTGCTGCGGGCCGCGTCGACGGCGTGCTCAAGCCCTGGATCCTGCCCAGCGCCAACGCATTCATCGCCGACCCGGCACGCCGCCATGCCCGCCCGGCTGGCGACCCCGGCGGCGAGCTGCCGCTCATGCAGGCCGGTTACGACGACAGCGGCTGGCGCGCGGTGACCCTGCCGCACGACTGGGCCATCGAAGGGCCCTTCCTTGAGGCCGGGCCCTACGGCGGCATGGGCCGGCTGCAGAGCTGGGGGCCGGTCTGGTATCGGCGCCAGCTGGACATCCCGGCGGGCGACCGCGGCCGCGCCGTCTTTCTCGACGTGGACGGCGCGATGGCCTACGCCAGCGTCTGGCTCAACGGCCATCTCGTCGGCGGCTGGCCCTATGGCTACAACTCCTGGCGGCTGAACCTGACGCCCCACCTCGTGCCCGGCGGCATGAACCAGCTCGCCATCCGGCTGGACAACCCGCCGGAGTCGGCGCGCTGGTATCCGGGTGCGGGCCTGTACCGGCGCGTGTGGCTGACCAAGACGGACGCGGTGCATGTGGGCCACTGGGGCAGCGTCGTGCGCACGCCCGAGGTGTCGGCCGAGCGGGCGACCGTGAACCTCGAACTGAGCATCGCCAACGACGGCGGCAAGCCGGTGCGCGTGGATGTCGTGACCGAGTTCTTCGCCCTCGCCGCCGATGGCCGCCCCGAGGGCAGCGCCGTGGCCCGCATCGCGCGCCAAGGCCTGGCCGTGCCGGCCGGCGATGGGGCCTTGAGCCGGGGGAGCGCCGTCATCCTCAAGCCCCGGCTATGGGGGCCGAAGCCGCAGCAGCCCCACCGCTACCTCGCCCGCACGACGCTGTCGCGCGAGGGGCGCGTCGTCGACCGCGACGAGACCCGCTTCGGTATCCGCAGCCTGCGCTGGGATGCCGACACCGGCCTGCATGTCAACGGCCGGCCGGTGCGGCTGCAGGGCGTCAACCAGCACCACGACCTCGGCGCGCTGGGCGCGGCCTTCAACTACCGTGCCGCCGAGCGTCAGCTGGAGATCCTGCAGGCCATGGGTGCCAACGCCATCCGCCTGGCTCACAACCCGCCCGCGCCGGAGCTGCTGGAGCTGACGGACCGCCTGGGCCTGCTCGTCATCGACGAAATCTTCGACGCCTGGGAACGCAAGAAGACGCCGCTGGACTTCCATCTCATCTTCCCGGACTGGCACGAGGCTGACCTGCGCGCCATGCTCAGGCGCGATCGCAACCATCCGTCCATCGTCATGTGGAGCGTGGGCAACGAGGTGGGCGAGCAGTACACCGGCGAAGCGGGCGCGGCGGTCGCGCGGCGGCTGCATGCCATCGCCCGCGAGGAGGACCCGACGCGGCCGACGACGACGGCGATGAACTTCGCCAAGCCCGACATGCCGCTGCCGGCCGAGGTCGATGCCATCGGCCTGAACTACCAGGGCGAGGGCATTCGCCAGGACGCCGAGTTCGAAGGCACGGACCGCATCCGCACGCCGCCACAGTACCCGGCCTTCCATGTGCGCTTCCCCGGCAAGACGATCTTCAGCAGCGAGACGGCCTCGGCCTTCAGCAGCCGCGGCGTCTACCTCTTCCCGGTCACGCCGGCCAACAGCTCGATCACGCGTGACGGCCGCGGCGGGGACTCGACGGCACGCCAGGTCAGCGGCTACGAGCTGTACGCGGTGGACTTCGGCGCCTCGGCCGACAAGGTCTTCGCGGCGCTGGACCGCCACCCCTTCGTCGCCGGCGAGTTCGTCTGGACCGGCTTCGACTACCTCGGCGAGCCCACGCCCTACTACGAGGCGCGCTCGTCGTACTCGGGCATCGTGGACCTGGCCGGCTTTCCCAAGGACCGCTACTGGCTCTACCAGTCGCGCTGGCGGCCGGACTTGCCGATGGCGCACATCTTCCCGCACTGGACCTGGCCCGAGCGCGCCGGCCAGGTCACACCGGTGCATGTGTTCACCAGCGGCGACGAAGGCGAGCTCTTCGTCAACGGCCGCTCGCAGGGGCGCCGCAGGAAGGCAGCGTTCGAGTACCGGCTGCGCTGGGACGAGGCGGTGTACGAGCCGGGGGAGATCAAGGTGGTGACCCTGCGTGCCGGCCAGCCCTGGGCGACCGAGGCGGTGCACACGGCGGGCGAGGCGGTGGCACTGGTGCTCGCGGCCGATCGCCCGGTGATCCGCGCCGGCGGCAGCGACCTGGCCTTCGTCACCGTGCGGGTCGTGGATGCCGAGGGCCGCACCGTGCCGCGTGCGTCGCAGGCGCTTCGGTTCAGCCTCGAAGGCGCGGGCGAGATCGTCGCCACCGACAACGGCGATGCGACCAGCTTCGAGCCCTTCACGGCGCCCGTCCGTCGGGCCTTCAGCGGCCAGGCCCTGGTGATCGTGCGCGGGCGCGGCGGCGACATGACGCTGCGCGCCGAAGCCGACGGCCTGAAGGCGGCCGCACTTCTGCTCAGCGCGCGCTGAACTCCAACCGCATCCAGCGCCGCCGCGGCTGGCCCGGCCGCACGATGCAACCCTGCCCGCGCCAGACGGGGTGGTTGGGCGCGTCGGGGAAGAACTGCGGCTCCAGTGCAATGCCGGCGTGGCGCTGGAAGGGCAGGCCATCCCGACCGCGCGACTGGTGCACGAAGTTGCCGCTGCAGACCTGCAGGCCGGGGTAGTCGGTGAAGAGGCGCATCGCCAGGCTCGCGTCGGTCGACGTCAGTTCGGCCGCAGCCTGCGTGCCACGCGCCGCGGCGGGGTCGAGCACGAAGCAATGGTCGTAGCCGCTGCCCAGCCGCTGCTGCTCGCCCCGGCCCAGGCCGTCGCCGATGCGCCGCGCTTCGCGCAGGTCGAACGGCGTGCCGTCCACGGGCCAGACCTCACCGGTGGGAATCATGTCGGGCCGCACCGGCAGCATGTGGCTGGCGGTAGCGCGCAGGCGGTGGCCGAGCACCGGCGCCGTGCCGCCGTCGAGGTTGAAGTAGGGGTGGCTGGTGAGGCTGACGGGGCAGGGCGCCGTCGTGCGGGCGCTGAATTGCAGTGAGACGGCGGCGGCGGCCGGGTCGACGCGGTACTCGACCTCCACGTCTGCGTCGCCGGGGTAGCCCTGGTCGCCGTGCGGCGAGTGCAGGGCCAGGCGCAGGTGCAGCGGGCCGCGGTCGATGACGGTCCACTCACGGCGGTCGAAACCGTCGGGACCGCCGTGCAACTGATTGACGCCCTCGTTGGCCACGAGGCGGTGTACCTGCCCGTCCAGCGTGAAGGCCGCGCCGCCGATGCGGTTGGCGTAGCGGCCCACCACTGCGCCGAAGAAGCCGGGTTCTCGGGCATGGTCGGCTGGCGTCGCGTGGCCCAGGATGGCTTCGCGGCGGCTGCCGTCGTGCAGGGGCACGAGGCAGGACAGCCAGCGTGCGCCGTAGTTGCTGACCTGGATTCGCAGGCCGTCGGCCCGGCCCAGCGTGTAGACCTCGAAGCTCATCGCGGCAGGTAGTCGAAGCTCGTGAAGTCGGCCGTGCGCGCGCCGCCGCTAGTGTCGAAGGCCAGCATGCCGAAAAAGGCGCCGGTGAAGCTGCCATGCTCGCCGCGGCCGCCCTCGTCGGAGATGACGCTGGCGTCCAGCACCGGACCGACCTTCTGCCAGCCCAGGCCCCAGTCGGCGAGGAACTGCAGGGCGGCGCCATCGATGTCGGCGGCCAAGCGCACGGGGCCGATGTCGGGCAGCTTCACGGGCTGCACGAGGGGGAATTCCAGCCGGTTGTCGGGCCAGTCGCCAGGGCAGGAGAGGAGGGTGAGCACGCGGCCGACGCCGTCCTGCCAGGTGACGAGCAGGGCGTGGAACTTGTGGCGGTTGTAGTAGTGGGTCAGGCCGGCGGCCTGCTGATAGCTGTTCGGTGAAAAGCTGGCCAGCACCGTTTCTGCGCGCAGGCTGGCGTCTTCCTGGCGGCGCGCCACGAGGCTCTGCTCGAACCAGCTGCCCACCGACTCGCGGCCGGTCAGTCGCAGCGCGTTGCCAGTCAGTGTGAACAGTCGCTCGGGCTCGGGCGTGCGCAGCCACTGGAACTCGGGCGGCAGGGCCGGGCAGTCGACGAAGCTGCGACGCAGTGCCTCGCGCGGTCGGGGGTCGACGTCGGCGAACGGCCCCGGCACGTCCACCGCCGGCACCATGCCGCCGTGTTCGAGGTAAAGCCAGTCGTCCTCGCCCCAGACACACTTCTGGATGGCCGTCTCGCGGCCACGCGGCGAGCGGCTGGTGCCCGGCAGCGGGCGGCCGCAGAGGTGGGCGAGGTAGGTGCTGCCGTCGTCAAGTTCCACCACCTGGCCATGGCCGGCGCGCTGCAGCGGCGCCTCGGGCGCGTCGCGGCTGCTGACGACGTGCTGCTGAGGATGCGTCTCGTAGGGCCCATGCAGCTGGCGCGATCGCGCCATCGTCACCGCATGGCCGTAGCCTGTGCCGCCCTCGGCCGTGATGAGGTAGTACCAGCCCTTGCGCTTGAAGAGGTGGGGGCCTTCGACCAGCCCGCGGTCGGTGCCCTTGTAGATGTTGGTGACGGGGCCGACGAGCCGGCCGGCTTCGGCGTCCCATTCCTGCAGCAGGATGCCGTCGAAGGCGGGCGCCTTTGGCTGGCCGCCGATGGAGCCGGTGCGGTGGTTCCACAGCATGTTGAGGAACCACTTGCGGCCGTCGTCGTCGTGGAAGAGGGACGGGTCGAAACCCGAGGAGTTCACATAGACCGGGTCGCTCCAGGGGCCCTCGATGCTCGGCGCCGTGACGATGTAGTTGTGCGCATCCTTGAAATTGCCCTCGAAGCGCTTGACGTCGGTGTAGACCAGCCAGAACTTGCCGTCGGCGTGAGAGAGACAGGGCGCCCAGACGCCGCAGGAATCGGGGTTGCCGCGCAGGTCGAGCTGGCTTTTGCGATTCAGCGGGCGGGTCACCAGCGTCCAGTTGACGAGGTCGCGCGAGTGGTGGATCTGCACGCCCGGGTACCACTCGAAGGTGGAGGTGGCGATATAGAAGTCCTCACCGACACGGCAGAAGGACGGGTCCGGGTTGAAGCCGGGCAGCACGGGGTTGCGGATCATGGGCGCGGCGCCTCAGGAGCGGGTGAACCCCTGCAGACAGGCAAAAAGATTGCGCTACCATAAATCAAAACAAAGCTGCACGCACTCAGGGCAAACCTGCCTGATTGCGTAACCATTCAAGCGACGGTCGGGCATCACGCCGCCGTGGAGACAAATCAGGATGAACAGGCCCATGAACCCGGTCCTCGCTCGGCTGGCCTTGCTGCTGGCGGCTGTCTGCTGCACCTTGCCGGCACAGGCCTGCGACACCCCGGTATCTGTCTGCGCGCGCGACCCCGGCAAGGGCCTGGCGCTGGTGAAGGCGGGGCAGCCGGCGGCCGTCTATGTCGACGCCGGCGCCGATGCGGCGCTCCAGCATGCGAGCCGCAATTTCGCCGCCGACCTCGAACGCGTGTCAGGCCAGCCGGCGGTGCTTTTGAACCGCATCGGCGACGCCCGCGGCGAGATCGTCGTCATTGCCGAGTTGGGGCGCAGCGCGGTGCTCGATGACCTCGTTGCCCGCCACAAGCTCAAGCTGGACGATCTGAAGGGTCAGTGGGAGGCCTACCGCCAGACGGTGGTCGAGCAGCCCTGGCCGGGCGTGGCGCGCGCCCTCGTCATCGCCGGCGCGGACCGGCGCGGTGCCGTGTTCGGCACCTACGACCTGTCGGCCCGCATCGGCGTCAGCCCCTGGGCCTGGTGGGCCGATGTGCCGGTCGAGAAGAAGAGCAATGTCTTCATCGCGGCTGGAACCCGAAGCGACCAGCCCGGCGTGAAGTACCGCGGCATCTTCATCAACGACGAGGCGCCGGCCCTCTCGACCTGGGCGCAGGCCAGGTTCGGCGGCACCAACGCGGCCTTCTACGGCCATGTCTTCGAGCTCATCCTGCGATTGAAGGGCAACTACCTGTGGCCGGCCATGTGGCAGCCGCGCGCCTTCGGCGCCGACGACCCGAAGAACATGGTGCTGGCCGACGAGATGGGCGTCGTCATGGGCACCTCCCACCACGAGCCCATGATGCGGGCCCACGACGAGTGGGCCCGCGAGAAGGGGGGCCGCTGGGACTACGCCAAGAACGGCGAGAAGCTGCGCGAGTTCTGGCGCGGAGGCGTGCAGCGCATGATGGGTCGGCCGGGCGGCGGGGCGTTCGACAGCCTCGTCACCATCGGCATGCGAGGCGACGGCGACGAGCCCATGAGCGAGGGCACGGCCATCAGCCTGCTCGAAGGCATCGTGCGGGACCAGCGTCAGATCCTGGCCGAGGTGACGCGCAAGCCAGCCGACCAGACGCCGCAGATGTGGGCCCTCTACAAGGAGGTGCAGGACTACCACGACAAGGGCATGCAGGTGCCCGACGACGTGCTGCTGCTGTTCTGCGACGACAACTGGGGCCAGATCCGCCGCCTGCCGACGACCGACGCCAAGCGCCGTGGCGGCTACGGCGTCTACTACCACTTCGACTACGTCGGCGGGCCGCGCAACTACAAGTGGCTCAACACCAACCAGATCGAGAAGACCTGGCAGCAGATGAACCTCGCCCACGAGCATGGCGCCGATGCGCTGTGGATCGTCAATGTCGGCGACATCAAGCCGATGGAGTTCCCGATCAGCTTCTTCCTGGACATGGCCTGGTCGCCGAAAGCCATGACGCCGACGGCGCTGGCGGCCTACCCGAAAGACTGGGCGGCGCAGACCTTCGGGCCGACCCAGGCGACCGAGATCGGCGAGCTGGTCACGCGCTACAGCCAGTACGCGGCGCGGCGCAAGCCCGAGCTGATCGACCCGACGAGCTTCCCGCTCGGTGCGGCTTCGGCGGATGCGCTGGACGGCGGCGACTTCGGCCGCCGCGTGGCCCAGTGGACTGCATTGGAGGCGCGCGTGGCCGCCGTGAAGGCCAGGCTGCGGCCCGATCAGCTCGACGCCTATTTCCAGCTCGTCGAGCATCCGGTGCTGGCCCTGGCCAACCTCTACCGCCTGCACTACGCGGCGGCCTGGAACCGCAAGCTGGCAGCGGCCGGGGATGCACGCGCCAACGTCTTCGCCGAGCGCGCCGAGGCCGCCTTCGCGCGCGACCAGGCCATCGCCGACCAGTACCACGCGCTAGCCGGCGGCAAGTGGGCCGGCATGATGCTGCAGACCCACATCGGCTACACGAGCTGGCAGCAGCCGGACAAGAACATCATGCCGGCCGTGCAGCGCGTGCCTGGCAGTGCGGATGCCATCGAGGTGGATCGGCAGCTGGCGCGCGGCGTGCCTGTGGCGGCCAAGGCCATCACCATCGAGGCACCGCGCTTCGCCCGCGCCGTCAACAGCCAAGGCCTGGCGTGGACGGCCATCCCCAACCTCGGCCCCGGCCTCGGCGCAGTGACGGCCCTGCCTCAAGGCCGCGCCGCCACGACGCTGGCCGATGGCGTGCGGCTGGAGTACGAAGTCGACACCGCGCAGGGCGGCGACATGCTGTTGAGCCTGCACATGGTGCCCACGCTGGACACGCGCAATGCCGGCGGCATGCGCCTGGCCGTTGGCATCGACGAGCAGCCCGCGCAGGAACTCCGGCTCAACCTCGCACCCACCGCCGGCCCGGAGCTGAGCCGCGTGGAGAAGGACTGGGCCCAGGCCGTCAAGGACAACGACTTCGTGCTCAAGGCCAGCTTCAAGGCCCTGCAGCCCGGCCGCCATGTGATCAAGGTCTGGCGCCTGGACGACAACGCGGTGCTGAGCCAGCTCGTGCTGGCGCCGCTGGCCTCGGTGACCGTCGCCCCCCGCGGCGCGGCGGTCACCGGCAACTACCGCAATCTGCTGCGCGAGATCCGCGCCGGCATCAGCGAGGCCGACATCGATCGCAAGCTGGCGAGCTACTGGCGGTCATTGTTCGAAGGCGGCGCCGAGCAGCGCGTCGTCTACCCCGCGGCCGCCACGCCCGATGGCCCGGCCGCCTATGTGCTGGATGTCGGCAATGCCGACGTGCGCAGCGAAGGCATGTCCTACGGGATGATGATTGCCGTGCAGATGGGCCGCAAAGCCGAGTTCGACGCGCTGTGGAACTGGGCGGCCACGCACATGCGCTACGCCTCCGGCCCGCGCAAGGGCTACTTCCGCTGGCAATGCCAGCCCCGGGGCTGCGACAAGGACGCCGTGCCGGCCTCCGATGGCGAGGCCTACTTCGCCACTGCGCTGTTGATGGCGGCCGCGCGCTGGGGCAACGCCCAGGGCCTCTACGACTACAACGCCCAGGCTCAGGCCTTGCTCAGCACCATGCTGCACAAGGAGACCATGAACGGCGGCATCGTCGATGGCGTGCGTTCGATGTTCTCGCCCGACCGCGGCCAGGTCGTCTTCGTGCCGATTGGCGAGGCGGCCGACTTCAGCGACCCCTCCTACCACTTGCCCGCCTTCTACGAGATCTGGGCCCGGCGCGCCAACAAGCCCGAGGACCGCAGGCGCTGGGCCGAGATCGCCGACATCAGCCGCGCCTATTTCTCGGTGGCCGCCCACCCGAAGACCGGCCTCACTCCTGACTACGCCGAGTTCGACGGCCGCCCGCGCAAGCACGAGGGCCACGAGGACTTCCGCTACGACGCCTTCCGCACCGCGGTGAACTGGAGCGTCGACCAGGCCTGGTGGGACAGGAACCCCGAGGCCGCCGGCTTGAGCCGCAAGCTGCTGGGCTTCTTCGCCTCGCAGGGCAAAGGCGGCAAGCCCTATCCCCACCTCTACACGCTGGACGGCAAGCCGCTGAACGACGAGGCATCCAAAGGGCTCATGGCCAGCAATGCCGTCGCGGCCCTGCTCGTCGACAGGCCGCTGGCCGAGCGCTTCGTCAACGATCTGTGGGCACTGCAGCCGCCCTCAGGCCAATGGCGCTACTACGACGGGCTGCTGCAGTTCATGGCGATGCTGCATGTGACGGGGCGGTTCAGGGCTTGGTGAGCGCATGGGGTACCGCGGCTAGCGGCCGTCGCGGCAGCCGCATGAACATCAGCGCCGACAGGAGAGCGCCGAGGCCCAGCGCAAAGGCACCGATGAAAAGCCAGCTATAGGTCGAAAACGCGTCGTAGATCAGCCCGCCCAGCACGGGGCCGAGCGCCATGCCGATGCTGCTGGCCATCGCCGTGCCGCCGATCACCGTGCCCATCATGCGCAGCGGGAAGTTCTCGCGCGCGATGACGGCGAACAGCGGCATCACGCCGGCATAGGTGAAGCCGAACAGCGCGGCCACGGTGTAGAGGCTCTTCAGCTCGCGGGCGTACAGATAGCCGAGCACCACCACGGCCTGGCCCAGCAAGGCCACAACCAGCGTGCGCGCGGCGCCAAAGCGGTCGCCCAGCAGGCCGAAGACGAGGCGCCCGCCCATGCCGGCCAGGCCCTCCAGGCTGTAGATGGACACGGCGGCCATCAGCGGAATGCCGCAGGTGACGGCATAGCTGACGGAGTGGAAGATCGGCCCCGAGTGGGTGGCGCAGGTGAGGAAGCTCGTCAGTACCAGAACCAGGAAGGGCGCCGAGCGCACGGCCTGGCCGACGGAGGGGCCGGGCTCCTGCGACTCGCCGGGAGCCGAGGCGGCCAATGCCGGTGGGCGGCGGATCAACATCGCCGCCGGCAGCATGAGGCCCGCCACCACGGCCGCGACAATCTGCAGCGTGGTGCGCCAGTCCTGGGTCTGCACCAGCCAGGCCACCAGCGGCGACATGGTCAGTGGCGCCATGCCCATGCCGGCCGACACCAGCGACACGGCCAGGCTGCGCCGCGTGTCGAACCAGCCGGTGACGCAGGCCATCAGCGGCGCAAAGATGGCCGCCGCGCTGATGCCGACGAGGGCGCCGAACCACAGCTGGAAGCCGCCCAGCGAGCCGGCGAAGCTGGCCAGCACCAGGCCGCCGACGAGCAGCATGGTGCCCGCCACCACCACGGCACGCGGACCTGTGCGGTCGGACAGCGCGCCCCAGCCCACGCTGCCGACGGCCAGCGCCACGAAGGCGAGGGTCATCGCGGTGGAGATGCCGGTGGTGGACCAGCCTGTGTCCAGCGCGATGGGGCGCAGCAGCACGGGCAGGGAGAAGAGCGCGCCGATGGCCACGCAGCCGAGCAGGCCGCCGGCGGCGACGATGACCCAGCGGTAGTGCTCGCGCATGGTGGTCGTCCAGGAAGACATGGCCAGCCCCTTGCTTTGTTCAGGATCCAGAGGGCGTGCAGCCGGCTTCGGGGCCGTCGAGCTGGCGCAGCTCGCACTCGATGTCCCAGTCCGTGCCGTGCAGCTTCAGGAAGCGCTGCGTCAGCGCCAGCGCGGCCTCGCGGGACGGTGCCTCGAAGATGGCATAGCCGGCAATGACCTCCTTGGTTTCGGTGAAGGGGCCGTCCACCGTGGACAGCCGGCCGCCGCGGTGCAGCCGCCCGCGCATGCCTTCCGATGTCGGCCGCAGGCCGGCGGTGCCGACCAACTGGCCGCTGCGAGTGAGTTCGTCGATCAGCCGGCCCATGTCGGCCATCAACTGCTCGCTGGGGCTCTGCCCCGCGTTTTCATCGACACGGATCATGGAAAGGAATCGCATGCTCGTCTCCAGGTCGGGCGAGGCGGACCGGTTCCGCCATCTCACCCCGCGACGAACGAGGCCGCGCCGAATCGACAAGCGGGCCGAATTCACCGCCCCCGGCTTGCCGAATTCCGGAATTTGATGCACGATTGCATTCAACTTGACAACGTTGTCATTTCGTCCGGTTTCATGAAAAGCCATCCCGCCCCTTCCCATGCCGCCACCCTGCGCATGGTGGCCGACGCCTCCGGCGTCTCGACGACGACCGCCTCGCGCGTCATCAACAACGCGCCGCATGTGCGGCCCGAGAAGCGCGAGGCCGTGCTGGCCGCCATCGCGCGGCTGGGCTTCGTGCCCAACACGATTGCCCGGGCCCTGGCGGATGGGCGCTCGCGCACCATCGGCATCGTCGTCCAGCATTTCGAGAGCCCTTGCTATGCCTGGACGCTGCGCGGCGTGGAGGAGGCGCTGTCCAATGCCGGCTACGGCCTTGTCGTCGCCAGTGGGCATTGGGACCGGCGCGAGGAGGAGCGCTGCGTGCAGTCGCTGAAGGCGCGCCGCGTGGACGGCATCATCGTGTTGACCGGCACGCTGGACGACGGCTTCCTGACCGAGCTGGCGCTGGAGTTGCCCGTCGTGGTCACCGGCCGCGAGCTGAAGGCACCGGGCCTGCACTGCCTGCACTCCAACGACTTCGAAGGCGCCCGCGCCGCGACGCGGCATCTGATCCAGCGCGGCCACCGGCGCATCGCCCACATCACCGGCGACCCCAGCCACCCCGACGCCATCGAGCGCGAGCAGGGTTATCGCGCGGCGCTGGAGGAGGCCGGCATCGCGCCGGACCGCGCGCTGGTGGTGCGCGGCAACTACCAGGAGCCCAGCGGCGAACGCGGCGCGCAAGACCTGCTGCGCCGTGGCATCGGGTTCACGGCCCTCTTCGCCGCGAACGACCAGATGGCGACGGGCGCCGCCCAGGCCTTGTACCGCCACGGCCTGCGCATCCCCGAGGACGTCTCCGTCGTCGGCTTCGACGACGTGCTGGCCGCGGCCCACGCCTGCCCGCCGCGCACGACGGTCAACCTGTCGCCGGCCGAACTGGGCCGCCGCGCGGTGGCTGCCATGCTGGACCTGCTGGCCCACCGCCGGCCGCACGCCGTGGCGCCCGAGCCCGAGCTGGTGGTGAGGCTGTCGACGCGCTTCGTCTGAGGCCGGGGCTCAGTGCGGCGCCCGCCTCAGCGCCAGCAGCAACAGCCCGCCGAGCGCGGCCGTGTTCAACGAAGCAATGCCCGAGCCGAAGAGCGGGTGATGCGCAATGGTGCCCAGGTCGCCGAGCTTCAGCGCATGTCCCAGGGCAAGCCCGAGGAAGGCCAGACCCACAAGGGCGATGACGCAGATCATCGACAGGAAAGCGCGCTGGAAGCTCATCGCAACTCCTCGGGAAAAGCTGGGGGGTTTTTGTAGCGCTTCCGCCGCCCGATGGCCAGCGCAGGACTGGGGGCAGCCACCCCCGAATTCGAGGGTGGGCGCATCCTGCGTGTGAAATGCACGCGGCCGCTTGCGCGCTTCAGTGGCCGAAGCAGCGCAGGCCGGCGTCGACGACGGCCTGGGCGGTGATGCCGAAGTGCCTGGCCAGCGCACCGGCCGGCGCGGATTCACCGAAGCCGTCGATACCGACGACGGCGCCTTCCAGGCCAACGTATTGCCGCCAGCCCGCTGTCACGCCCGCCTCCACGGCCACGCGCGGCACGGCGGGCGGCAGCACGGCGCGGCGCCAGGCGGCGTCCTGCTGCTCGAAGGCGAAGCAGGAGGGCATGGAGACGACGCGGGCGTTCACGCCACGCCCGGCCAGCGCCTCGTGGGCCTCCACGGCGAGCGAGAGTTCCGAGCCGGTGGCGATCAGCACGAGCTGCAGCGGCTGCTCTGCACGCTCCTTCAACAGCACATAACCACCCTTCTCGATGGCGGCCAGCGTGTCGGCATCGCGCGGCTGGTGGGCCAGATTCTGGCGCGACAGCACGAGGCAGGTGGGCGTGTGGCGGTGGCGCACGGCGGTCTGCCAGGCCACCTCGGTCTCGACCGCGTCGCCCGGGCGCCAGACGTCGAGGTTGGGCATCAGGCGCAGCGTGGCGAGTTGCTCGACGGGCTGGTGGGTGGGGCCGTCCTCGCCCAGGCCGATGGAGTCGTGCGTGAACACGTAGATGGGGTTGATGCGCATCAGCGCCGCCATGCGGATGGCGTTGCGGGCGTACTCCGAGAACATCAGGAAAGTGCCGGCAAACGGTCGCAGGCCGCCGTGCAGCGTGATGCCGGTCTGGATGGCCACCATGGCGAACTCGCGCACGCCGTAGTGCAGGTAGTTGCCGCCATCGCGCGCCTTGGCGACCGGGCGGCAGCCCTTCCATTGCGTCAGGTTGGACGGCGCCAGGTCGGCCGAGCCCCCCAGCAGCTCTGGCAGCAGGCCGGCCAGGGCGGTGAGGCTGTTCTGTGAAGCCTTGCGCGAGGCGATGGTCTCGCCGCGCTGGGCGGCGGCGGCCAGCAATGCGGCGCAGCGGGCATCGAAGTCGGCCGGCAGCTCGCCGCGCAGGCGGCGCTCCAGCTCGGCGGCGCGCGCGGGGTGGGCGCTGCGGTAGGCGTCCAGCCGAGCTTGCCATGCGCGCTGGTCGGCGGCGCCGCGCTCGCGGGCGTCCAGGGCCTGGCGTGCTGCCTCGGGCACGACGAAGGGTGCGTGCGGCCAGCCGAGCGCCTCGCGCACGGCGGCGACCTCGGCGGCGCCCAGCGGTGCGCCGTGCACATCATGGCCACCGGCCTTGTTGGGCGATCCGCGGCCGATTTGCGTGCGGGCGCAGATGAGCACGGGCTTGTCGGTGGAGGCGGCGGCGGTACGCAGCGCTGCGTCGATGGCGGCCACGTCATGGCCGTCGACGTTACGAATCACGCGCCAGCCATAGGCCTCGAAGCGGGCCGGCGTGTCGTCGCTGAACCAGCCGTGCACATCGCCGTCGATGGAGATGCCGTTGTCGTCGTAGATGACGACGAGCTTGTGCAGGCCCCAGGTGCCGGCCAGCGAGCAGGCCTCGTGCGAGATACCCTCCATCAGGCAGCCGTCGCCGCAGAAGGCGAAGGTGCGGTGGTCGATGAGCGGATGCCCGAGTGTGTTGAATTCGGCCGCGAGCAGCTGCTCGGCGAGCGCCATGCCGACGGCGTTGGCGATGCCCTGCCCCAGCGGGCCGGTGGTCGTCTCCACGCCGGGCGTCAGGCCCACCTCGGGGTGGCCGGGCGTCTTGCTGTGCAGCTGGCGGAAGTTGCGCAACTCCTCCATGGGCAGGTCGTAGCCGCTCAGGTGCAGCAGGCCGTAGAGCAGCATGGAGCCGTGGCCGTTGGACAGCACGAAGCGGTCGCGGTTGGGCCACGCCGGGTCGGCCGGGTTGTGGCGCAGGTGGCGGCTCCACAGCACGGCGGCGATGTCGGCCATGCCCATGGGCATGCCGGGGTGGCCGGAGTTGGCCTGCTGCACGGCGTCGACGGCGAGCATGCGCAGGGCATTGGCAGCGAGGGTGAGGTCGGGGGTCATGCTTGGGCGGCGCGGATGAGTTGTTCGAGGGTCTCGGTGTCGGCGGTGAACTGGGCGATGCCCTCTGCGAGCTTGTCGCGGGCCATGGCATCGGCGGCCAGGGCGGCGTGGAACTCGGCCTCGGTCAAGGCCGGAGGCGGTTCGCTCAGCTGAGCCGTGGGTGTGAGGCGGCACTCGACCGGCGCCGTCGCCAGGGCCAGCTCGGCCAGCAGGGCCGGGCTGATGGTCATCAGGTCGCAGCCCGCCAGCGCGACGATCTGGCCGGTGTTGCGAAAGCTCGCCGCCATCACCTCGGTGCGGATGCCGTGGCGCTTGTAGTGGCCGTAGATCTCCTCGACCGAGCGCACGCCGGGGTCGTCGGGGCCGGCCATGGCGGCTTCGTCCCAGCTGTTGCCGGCAGTCTTCTTGAACCAGTCGTAGATGCGGCCCACGAAAGGCGAGATGAGCTGCACGCCGGCATCCGCGCAGGCGCGGGCCTGGGCCAGGCAGAACAGCAGCGTGAGGTTGGTGTGGATGCCTTGCCGCTCCAGTTCGCGTGCGGCCTGGATACCCTCCCAGGTGGATGCCAGCTTGATCAGCACGCGGGCGCGCGGCACGCCGGCAGCGGCGTAGAGCCCGATGAGGCGCTGGGCCGTGGCGATGGACGCGGCCGTGTCGTGCGACAGGCGCGGGTCGATCTCGGTGGAGACGCGGCCGGGCACGAGCTTGAGGATCTCCACGCCGAAGGCGACGAGCAGATGTTCGGACACCGTCGATGCCGAGGCCCCGGGATTCGCCGCGACGGCCTGCTCCAGCAGCGGGCGGTAGCGCGGCTGCTGCACGGCCTTCAGCACCAGTGACGGATTGGTCGTCGCGTCCTGCGGCCGGAATTGCGCGAGCTGGTCGAAGTCGCCGGTGTCGGCGACGACGGTGGTGTATTGGCGGAGCTGGGCTAGGCTTTTCATGGGCGTGACGGAGCCTGCCGCGCGAACGGCATGGCGTGGTGTGGTGGGGGTCAGGAGAACTCGGCGCGCAGCGCGCTGTACAGGCGCTTGAAGCGCTCATGGCGCGGCTGCAGTGCCGCGGCCAGTGCAGGATCGGGTTCGGCCACGCGGGCGATTTCGGGCGTGCGGCAGACCTCGTCGACATTGCCGCCGCAGGCCAGCCAGGCCAGGCGCGCCGCGCCGAGCGCGCCGCCGGCCTCGGCGCCGACGCCGTTGACCAGGCGCACGTTCAAGAGGGATGCGAGCAACTTCGCCCACCACTCGCTGCGCGCACCGCCGCCCACCAGCCACAGCGACTCGGCCGTGCCGCCGCCAGCTTGCAGGGCCTGCCAGCCGTCCAGCAGGCCGAAGCCCACCCCTTCCAGCACGGCATAGCCGAGAGCCGCCGCGTCATGCTCGTGCGTGAGGCCGAAGAACACGCCCTGCGCGTTGGCGTTGTTGTGCGGCGTGCGTTCGCCGCTGAGGTAGGGCAGGAAGATCGGTGCGCGTTCGCGCTGGGCCGGCGTGAGCTGGGACACTTTGGCGATCAGCTCGGCTTCGCCCGGTTCGCCCAGCAGCTGCGTGACCCAGCGCAGCGCGCTCGCCGCGCTGAGCATGACGCTCATCTGGTGCCAGGTGTTCGGCAGGGCATGGCAGAAGGCGTGCACCGCGCGCGCCGGGTTGGGGCTGAAGGCGGGGTTGCACAGGAAGATGACGCCCGAGGTGCCCAGCGACAGGAAGCCGTCGCCGGGCTTGACGACGCCCATGCCGACGGCGCTGGCCGCGTTGTCGCCGCCACCGCCCGCGATGGGGATGCCGGCCTTCAGGCCCCAGCGTTCGGCCAGCTCATGCTTCAAGCCGGCGCTGGGCTCGCTGCCTTCGACGAGGCGGGGCATCTGGCTTTCGTTCAAGCCCGTCAGCGCCAGCGCCTCGGGCGACCAGCGGCGGCGGGCGACGTCCAGCCACAGCGTGCCGGCGGCGTCGCTCATCTCGCTGACGTAGGAGCCGCTGAGCTGCAGGCGCAGCCAGTCCTTGGGCAGCAGCACCTTGGCGACGCGGGCGAACAGCTCGGGCTCGTGCTGGCGCATCCACGCGAGCTTGGGCGCCGTGAACCCGGGCATCGCGAGGTTGCCGGTGATGGCCGGCAGCTCGGGGCAGTCGGCCATCATCTCGGCGCACTGAGCGCCGCTGCGACCATCGTTCCACAGGATGGCCGGCCGCAGCACGCGGTCGGCGGCATCCAGCGTGACGGCGCCGTGCATCTGGCCCGACAGGCCGATGCCGCGCACCTGCGCGAGCGCGGCGCCGTGTTCGACCTTCAGCCGGGCCATGCCTTGGTCCAGCGCGGCCCACCAGTCGGCGGGGTGCTGCTCGCTCCACAGCGGCTGGGGCCGCTGCACGGTGAGCGCCACACCGGTGGTGGCGACGATGTGATGCTGCTCGTCGAGCAGCATCAGCTTGATCTCGGAAGTGCCGAGGTCGATACCAAGAAACATGGCCAGCCGAATCCCGATCAGACGAAGTTGTTGACGATGTTTTCCAGGCGCTCCTGACGGCCCGAACGCGGCTGGGGTGAGATGCCTTGCGCGTGCACGAGTGAAGCCAGGTCATCGAGGCTGGCGCCGCCGTGGATCTTCTTGCCGAGGTCGCCGTTCCAACCGGCGTAGCGGTCGGCAACGACCTTCTCGAGCTGGCCGCTCTCGTACAGCGCAGCGGCAGCCAGGAAGGCGCGGGCCATGGTGTCCATGCCGCCGATATGGCCCTCGAGCTGGTCGATGGGGTCGATGGACTGGCGGCGCACCTTGGCGTCGAAGTTGGTGCCGCCGGTGGTGTAGCCACCGTGGCGGATCATCTCCAGCATGGCCGGCACGAGGGCGGCGTGGTTGTTGGGGAACTGGTCGGTGTCCCAGCCCAGTTGCTCGTCGCCGCGGTTGGCGTCCAGCGAGCCGAAGATGCCCAGCGCGCAGGCGGTGGCCACTTCATGCTCGAAGCTGTGGCCGGCCAGCGTGGCGTGGTTGACCTCGATGTTGACCTTGACCTCGTTCTCCAGGCCGTAGGTCTTCAGGAAGCCGTAGACCGTGGCGCTGTCGTAGTCGTACTGGTGCTTGGTGGGTTCCTGCGGCTTGGGCTCGATGAGGATGGCGCCCTTGAAGCCGATCTTGTGCTTGTGCTCGACGACCGAGGCGAGGAAGCGGCCGTACTGGGCCAGCTCGCGCTTGAGGTCGGTGTTCAGCAGGGTTTCGTAGCCTTCGCGGCCGCCCCAGAGCACGTAGTTGGCGCCGCCCAGGCGGTGGGTCCACTCCAGCACATGCTTCACCTGCGCGGCGGCGTAGGCATAGACCTCGGGGTCGGGGTTGGTGGCCGCGCCGCTCATGAAGCGGCCGTTGGAGAACAGATTGGCCGTGCCCCACAGCAGTTGCACCTTGCCGTCCTGCATCTTCCTGGCGGCGGCTTCGAGCAGGCCGTCGAGGATGCGGTTGGACTCTGCGAGGTTGGCGCCTTCCGGGGCCACGTCGCGGTCATGGAAGCACCAGTAGGGCAGGCCCAGCTTTCCGAAGAAATCGAAGGCCGCGTCCAGCTTCATATAGGCCGCCTTGACCGGGTCGGCCTCGTTGAACCAGGGGCGCTGGAACACGGTGTTGCCCAGGCCGAAGACGTCCTCGCCCTTCCAGCAGAAGTTGTGCCAGTAGCAGACGGCCGGGCGCAGGTGCTCGGCCAGGGTCTTGCCCAGCACCACGCGTTTGGCGTCGTACCAGCGGTAGGCCAGCGGGTTGGTGGACGAGGGGCCTTCGTATTGAACGGTGGGGAGGTCGGAATAGACGGTGCTCATGGCGGGGGTCCTTACTGCGGGATCAGGGCGAGGGGTGGGGGGAATCAGGCGGTGGCGGGCACGGCGTTGGCCGGGCCTGCGTCTTCATCGGGTCTGGCGTCGGCCTTGCTGCGGCGCTGAGCGAGTTCGTCGGACATGCGCAGCGTGGTGCCCTTGTCCAGCTTGTTGGCCAGCAGGCACAGCGTGCAGGCGGCGAACAGGCCGCCGACGACGAAGCTGGACGCGACGCGGTAGCCCTCGACGGCGTTGGGCGCCGTGGGCAGGTGGGTGTCGTAGCCGAAGAAGCCGGCCAGCAGCCACAGGAAGCCGGCGCCGCCCAGGGCCAGGCCGACCTTGAGCGAGAAGCCGATGGTGGCGAACACCATGCCGGTGAAGCGGCGGCCGGTCTGCCATTCGGAGTAGTCGGCCGCGTCGGCATACATGGACCACATGACGGCGACCGTGGGGGCGTAGAACACGGCCGAGAGCACGTGCAGGCCCAGCATGGCCCAGACGGCGTCGGGCGGCAGCAGGTACATGGCGCAGGCGCTCATGGCGCACAGGCCGAAGCAGACGATGCCGATGGCGCGGCGGCCGTAGCGGGCCGACAAGCCCATGGAGGCCATGATGAAGATGATGGTCGTCAGCGTGCCGGCCATGTTGATGATGCTGTTGAACACATCGGCGGCGTTGGACTGCGCGAGCTGGTCGCGCGTGCCGTGCACGATGTAGCCCAGGGTGTCGGCCAAGCTGCCGGTGCCGGCCGCATCGGGCGTGGTCAGGCCCACCGCGGCCAGGAAGTCGAACATGGCCGCCTTATCGGCGTAGTGGTGGTAGTAGTTGAAGTGGGCGCCGCCGCGCAGCGACAGCATCGCGAACTGGAACAGGGTGTAGAGCACCAGCGTGATCCAGGGGCCGTTCTTCAGCAGGTCGGCGAAGTCCTGCTTGGGCGACGAGCCGGTTTCCTGGATGGGCTTGACCCGCTCCTGCGTCGTGAAGAAGGTGACGAGGAAGAGCACCAGGCAGGCCACGGCCCAGATGGTCATCGTGACCTGCCAGCCATGCGCGCGGTCATGACCCTGCGCGAACTTGGCCACTAGCGGCAGCGTGAGGCCGCCCACCGCGAACTGGGCGACGTTGACCGACACGAAGCGGAAGGAGTTGAGCTTGGTGCGCTCGTTGAGGTCCGCCGTCATGACCCCGCTCATGGCCGAGTAGGGCATGTTGTTCATGCTGTACAGCGTCATCAGCAGCGTGTTGGTGATGCCGGCGTAGGCGATGACCATGCCGGTGCTCCAGCCCCAGGCCGGGTCGGGCGCCGTGTAGGCCAGCACCATGACGATGGCCCAGGGCACCGAGGTCCAAAGCACCCACGGCCTGAATTTTCCCCAGCGCGTGTTGGTGCGATCGGCCAGCACGCCCATGACCGGGTCGAAGAAGGCGTCCCACAGCTTGGGCCACAGCAGGATGGCCGCGGCCGTGTTGGCGCTGAGGCCGAACACGTCCGTGTAGAAGTTCAGCTGGAACAGGATCATGGACATGAAGACCAGGTTCGCTGCAGCGTCGCCGCAGCTGTAACCGGCCTTCTCCACGAAGGACAGGGGCTGATGGGTGGTGGCCATGGGTTTGTCTCTTCTGTCGTTATGTGTCGAGCGCGATCTCAGGGCCGCGCTTCGTAGGAGAGGTAGTCGAAGTCCGCGGCGAGCCGCTGGCCCGACAGATCCTGGCAGGCGATGCCGATGAAGTTGCCGGTGAAGCCGAAGCTGCGCGCGAAGCCGTTGACGAACTGGGTCGCGAACTCGTCGCTGAGCATGGCAGCGTCCAGGGCCGGGCCGATGTCCTGCCAGGCGGCGGTGTCTTGCCGGAACTGGAACTGGTAGCGGTCGTGCCTGAACTCGACGGCCAGGTCCACGGCGCCGTCCGCCAGCTCGACGGCCGTGGCCGGCTCGGTCAGGGCCGCGTCGCGGTTGACGGTCAGGCGCAGCACGCGCTGGTTGGAGTCCACATCGCGGCTGACGTGCAGATAGGCGTGGTTGCTGGTGTTGTAGTAGGCCACCAGGCCGGCCATCTGCTGGAAGAGTTCGGGTGCGAATTCGAGACGGGTCTCGACGCGGCAGTTGAAGTGTTGCTGGCGGCGCGCGACCAGGCTTTGGTCGAACAGGCTCATCAGCGACTCGCGGCCCTTCAGGCGCAGGAAGCCGGGGCGCTCGGTCAGCGAGATCCAGCTCTCGTCGAAGGGCACGCGCAGCGAGTTGAGGTGGTGGTTGAGCGTCGTCGAATCGAAGTTGTCGCGCTCCGTCTCGGCCGGGAACACATGCTCGGGCAGGCCGGGCTCGGCCGTCTGCAGCCGCGGCGCATTGCCGCCACCCTCGATCTCGGGCCAGTCGTCGTCGCGCCAGTGGATGCGCTGGATGCCGGTCTCGCGGCCCAGCGGGCAGTGCAGGTTCTCGTAGACGCCGTTTTGTTTGTCCGCATTGGGGCCGCTCCATTCCAGCGGCCTGCCGCAGAGGTGAGCCAGGTACCAGTCGCCGCGCTGCGTCTGCACGAGGCTGGCGTGGCCGCTGCGCTGCAGGCCGTCGGTGGGCTGCTGCCAGGCGGTGAGCAGCGGGTTGCCGGGCAGGGTCTCGTAGGGGCCGTCGATGTTGCGCGAACGGGCCAGCGTGACGGCATGCTCGTAGAAGGTGCCGCCCTCGGCCGTCAGCAGGTAGTACCAGCCGTTGCGGCGGTAGAGGTGCGGTCCCTCGACGACCTGCAGCTCGGTGCCGGCATAGATGTTCTTCACCGGGCCGACCAGGCGCTTGGCTTCGTGGTCGTACTCCTGCAGCAGGATGCCGTTGAAGTGGTGCTTGCCGGGCTGGTGGATCCATTGCTGGTTCACGAGCCAGTGGCGACCGTCCTCGTCGTGGAAGAGGCTGGGGTCGAAGCCCGAGCTGTTCAGGTAGATGGGCTCGCTCCAGGGGCCGTCGATGCTGGGCGCGGTGATGAGGTAGTTGTGCGTGTCCTTGAAGGCGCCAATGGTGGAGCGCACGTCGGTGTAGATCAGCCAGAACTGGCCGCCCGAGTAGCTCAGGCAGGGCGCCCACACGCCGGCCGAGTCGGGGTGGCCGGTCAGGTCGAGCTGGCTCTTGCGCGTGCAGGCATAGCTGTGGTGGCGCCAGTGCTTCAGGTCACGTGAATGGTGGATGCGCACGCCGGGCCACCACTCGAAGGTGGAGGTGGCGATGTAGTAGTCGTCGCCAACGCGGCAGATCGAGGGGTCGGCGTGGAAGCCCGGCAGGATGGGATTGGTGATCATGGGTCAGTACGGCGGAATCAAGCGGCCGCGGCCAGGCGGCTGGCGGCGATCAGGGGGCGGGTGAGTCGGTAACGGGCCAGGGCCGCGGCACCCACGGGCACGGCGTCGTGGCCGAAACGGGTCAGCGTGACGGTGGGCGTGGCCACGTTGGCGGCGGTGGCAAAGCCCTCCAGGGTCTGGAAGGCGGCGTGCAGGAAAGGCGCGCCGAGTTCGACGGCACTGCCGCCCAGCACGATGCGGCCGGGGTCGTAGGCGGCGCAGAGGTTGGCCAGCAGCATGCCGAGGTAGCGGCCTGCCTGGGCCACGGCCTCGGCGCTGCCGGGCGCCTTGGCATGCAGCCGACGCTGCACTTCGGCCAGGCCAGCCTCGGCGTCCACCTCGGGCAGCATGGCTCTGAAGCCGATCATGGCCTCGGCACAGCCGCGGCGGCCGCAGCTGCAGCGCGGGCCGTTGATCTCCAGCGTCGTGTGGCCGACCTCGCCGGCCAGGCCGTGGGCGCCGGTCAGCAGCCGGTCCTCGACGACGATGCCGGCACCGACGCCCAGGCCCAGGCTGAGATAGATCAGCGGGTCGGGCGTGGCTTCGTTGGCGGTGCCGAATTCCAGCTCGCCCATCACCGCCATGTCGGCGTCGTTCTGCACGAACAGCGGCACGCCCTGCAGCAACGTGCCACGCAGATGCTCGGCCAGCAGGCGGCCGGCGGGCAGGTCGCGCCAGCCGAGGTTGTGGGCGAAGTGCAGATGGCCGCGCGCTTCGTCGACACCACCGGGCAGGCCGATGCCGATGCCGATGACGCGCTGGGCCGGCGTGTCCAGGCGGCCTTGCAGTTGCTGCATCAGCTTGGCGGCGCGCACCAGGGCGAGTTGGGGGTCGCGGCCGGCGTTCAGCGGCGAGCGGGCGCGGGCCAGCACATCGCCGGTCAGCGAGGTGGCGACGACGTTGACACCGTCCACGCCCAGCTCGGCGCCGAGCAGCACGAGGCGGCCGGGGTCGACGAACAGCGGCGTGGGCCGGCGGCCCAGCTCGCCGGTGGCGACCACCTCGCGCTCCAGCAGCCAGCCCTCGGCGATCAACTCCTTGGTCAGCGCGCTTACGGTGGACTTGGTCAATTGCAGCGCCTCGGCCAGGGCCGCGCGCGACTGCCCCGGCCAGGCACTCAGCTGCCGCACGATGGCCATGCGGTTGAGGTCCTTGAGCAGGTGCTGGTCGGCTGTGAACTGCATGTCAGGCGACTTGAAGAATGGCTTGGGTGCGGGGGCGACCGGCGTGCAGCAGGGCCAGGCCGATCAGCGTGACGCCAATGGCGGCGGTCAGGGCCTGGGCCGCGCCCGAGAACCTGGCGGCGGCCACGCAGGCATCCCAGTTCGAGGCGATCAGCGAGGCCAGCAGCGCACCGGCGGTCGCCAGCAGCCCGCCCGCCGTCAGCAGGCCGCGGTGGGCCTGGCGCATGTCGACCCCGGCATCGACGTCCACCCGCTCGAAGCGGCCGCGGAACCACAGCCAGAACAGCCCCAGGCTGGTCAGGTGCATCAGGCCGGCAAAGACGAACACCCATTGCTGGGTGCCCGTCCACTGCACGGCCAGGGCCGCCAGCAGCGCGATGAACATGCCGCCGATGCCGCCGGCCGTGGCGCCCAGGCCGATGACGGCGCCCGAGACCTTGGTCGGGAAGAGGTCGGTGGCCGAGGTCAGCAGGTTGGCCGACCAGGCCTGGTGGCAGGCTGTGGCCAGCGTGATCAGGCCCACGCAGAGTGCGAAGCTGTCGCTGTAGTAGGCCAGGATGGCGCCGGGCATGCAGGCCGCTGCGGCGCCCATGGCCGTCATGCGGGCACGGCCGACGGGCCAGCCGCGGCGCACGAGGGTGCTCGACAGCCAACCGCCGAAGATGGAGCCGACGCTGGAGCCGAGGTAGATCAGCGCGACGAGGCCGGCGCTCTTCAGCGGGTTCTGCCCGCGTTCGCGCTCCAGGTAGGACGGCAGCCAGAACAGGAAGAACCACCAGACCGGGTCGGTCAACAGTTTGCCGATCAGGAAGGGCCAGATGGCCTTGAAGCGCAGCAGGGCCGTCCAGGGCAGCTTGACCGTCGCCTGCTGCGGCGGCTGGCCGGCCTGGATGAAGGCCAGCTCGTTGGTCGACACGTGCGGATGCCGCTCCGGCGCCTGGAAGCCCCGCCCCCAGAACGCCAGCCAGAGCAGGCCTGCGCCGCCGATGGCGACGAAGGCGAACTGCCAGCCGAACGTGACGGCCAGCCAGACGGTGACGGGCGAGGCGATGATGCCCAGCGCCGTGCCCGAGTTGAAGATGCCGGTGGCCAGGGCCCGCTCCTGCTGCGGGAACCACATCGCCACCGCCTTGATGGCGGCGGGGAAGTGCGCGGCCTCGGCCATGCCGAGCAGGAAGCGCACGACGATGAGCCCCAGCACCGAGGCCACCATACCGTGCGCCGCCGCCGCGGCCGACCAAAGCAGCAGGGCCGCGCCCAGGCTGCGCTTGACGCCGAAGCGGTCGATGGCGACGCCGATCAGCGGTGGGAAGGCCGCGTAGGCGGCCGTGAAGGCGAAGGTGATCCAGCCGTAGTCGGCGTCGGTCAGCGCCAGGCCGCCCTGGGCCACGGGCAGCTGCAGGCTGGTCTTGAGCACCGACAGCGCGTTGCGGTCGATGTAGTTGATGGTCGTCGCGACGAACAGCAGCGCGCAGATGACCCAGCGCCGGCGGCCCAGCGGCGTGGCGGCAGCCCCGGCCATCACGCCGCCCTGAGCGAGGTCGACCCGGGCGTGCAGGCGCGGGCGAGGGGCGCGGGAGCCGGGGTGGCGTGGTCAGGGTTCAACGTGCTGTCTCCAGGGGCGCGGCGCTCGTTGGCGCCTCTATTCAAGGCTTGCTATGGGCTCAAATGTAGCGCTACCATTTTGCTTTGTGCAAGCGAGAAATCTCTAACATTCCCGCAATTCCGAGGCTTGGCCGGGGCGGACACCGCAGGAGACAGGATGAAGACTTGGGCCAAGAGCCTGGCAGCGGCGCTGCTTGGGCTGGCGTTGCTGCCGGCATGGGCCGCCGTGGAGGATGGCCACGACCTCTGGCTGCGCTACCGCGGCCTGCCCGCGCCGGCTCAGGCGCGGGTGGCGGCGCAGGCCCGCAGCGTGGTGCTTGCCGGGCCGGAGTCGCCCACGCTGCGGGCCGCCGTGACGGAGCTCAAGCGCGGCGTGGCGGGGCTGACCGGGCGCGAGCCCGTGGTGACGGCCCGGCCTGCGGCCGGCGCGCTGATGCTCATGACGCCGGCCACCGCGCCCGCCGGGGTCGATCTGCCCTGGGCCGCCCTCGGCCGCGAGGGTTACGCGCTGCGCAGCGCCCGGTTGCAGGGCCGGGCCGTGACGCTGATCGCGGCCAACACCGATGTCGGCCTGCTCTACGGCAGCTTTGCCTGGCTGCGCACGGCCCAGACGGGCGCCGACCTGTCTCGGCTGGACCAGCGCGCTACCCCCGGGGTCGGCCTGCGCCTGCTCAACCACTGGGACAACCTGGACCGCACGGTGGAGCGCGGCTACGCCGGTGCGTCGATCTGGGACTGGTGGAAGCTGCCCGACATCCGCGATGCTCGCTACGTGGACTATGCGCGGGCGAACTCGTCGCTCGGCATCAACGGCACGGTGCTGAACAACGTCAACGCCAAGGCGGAGTCGCTGACCGCGCCGTTCATCGCCAAGGCCGCGGCCCTGGCGGACGTGTTCAGGCCTTATGGCATCAAGGTCTGGCTGTCGGCACGCTTCTCGGCGCCGGTCGACCTCGGCGGGCTGAAGACCGCCGACCCGCTGGACCCCGCCGTGCGCGCCTGGTGGAAGGCCAAGGCCGACGAGATCTACCAGGCCATCCCGGACTTCGGCGGCTTTCTCGTCAAGGCCAATTCCGAGGGCCAGCCGGGGCCGCAGGACTATGGCCGTGATCACGCCGACGGCGCCAACATGCTGGCCGAGGCCCTTCGCGCCCATGGCGGCCTCGTCATGTGGCGGGCCTTCGTCTACGCGCCCGACACCAGCGACCGCGCCAAGCAGGCGTTCGCCGAGTTCCAGCCGCTAGACGGGCGCTTCGCCGCCAACGTCATCGTGCAGGTCAAGAACGGCGCCATCGACTTCCAGCCGCGCGAGCCCTTTCACCCGCTGTTCGGCGCCATGCCAAAGACGCCGCTGGCGCTGGAACTGCAGATCACCAAGGAGTACCTGGGCTTCTCGACCCACCTCGTCTACCTCGGCCCGCTGTTCGAGGAGGTGCTGCGCGCCGACACGGGCCGCCAACCCGAGGGCGCGGCTGTGGCGAACCAGATCCGCGCGATGGCCGGCGTGGCCAACATCGGCACCGACCGCAACTGGAGCGGCTCCCACTTCGACCAGGCCAACTGGTACGCCTTCGGCCGCATGGCCTGGGACCCGGGGCTGGCCGCCGGCGCCGTGGCGCGCGAGTGGGTGCAGCAGACCTTCACCACCGCACCCCGGGCCGTGGACGGCGTCGTGTCGATGATGCTGGCCTCGCGCGAGGCCGTCGTCAACTACATGACGCCGCTGGGCCTGCACCACCTGATGGGCACGGGCCACCACCACGGCCCGGCGCCATGGGTCGACAACCTGGAGCGGGCTGACTGGAACCCGGTCTATTTCCACCGCGCCGGCCGTGACGGCATCGGCTTCGACCGCACACCCGCCGGCAGCAACGCCGTGGCCCAGTACGCGCCCGGGGTCGCGCGGCAATTCGCCAACCCGGCGACGACGCCGGAAAACCTGCTGCTGTGGTTCCACCATCTGCCCTGGGACCACCGCATGGCGTCGGGGCGCACGCTGTGGGCCGAACTCGTCGCCCACTACGACCGCGGCGTCGCCGGCGTTGCCACAATGCGCTCGCAATGGGCCGCGCTGCAGGCCGACATCGATCCCGCCCGCCATGCCGACGTCGCCGCCCACCTGGCCGTGCAGGCCGCCGAAGCCCGCTGGTGGCGCGACGCCTGCCTGGCCTACTTCCAGTCGGTGTCGGGCCTGCCTTGGCCGCAAGGGGCGCAGTCCCCGGCCATGACCCTGGAGCAGTACAAGGCCATGCGCTTCAATTTCGCGCCGGGCCGCGGCGGGTGAGCCCCTCAAATATGATTGCGCAAACAACCCCATCACCATCCGAGGGACCCCTTTGAAGCCAACCGCACGGGCCGGGCGCAGCACCAAGGTCGCCACCATTGCCGACGTGGCCAAGCTGGCCGGGGTGTCGCCGATGACGGTGTCGCGGGTCATCAACGGTGAGCAGAACGTGCGCCCCGGCACGCGCGAGAAGGTGCAGGCCGCCGTTGCCGAGTTGAACTACGTGCCCAACCAGGCTGCCCGCCACCTGGCCGGCTCGGAGCCCATCCGCATCGGCATGCTCTACATCGACCCGACGGCCGGCTACCTGAACGAGTTCCTCATCGGCCTGTTGAACAAGGCCAGCCTGCGCCATGTGCAGCTCGTTGTGCAGCGCTGCGAAGCCGCGCGCGACGGCGAGGAAAAGCCGGTGGCCGAGATGATCGCCAACGGCATCGACGGGCTCATCCTGCCGCCGCCCTTCTGCGACTCTCAGCCCCTCCTCAAGCTGGTGGCCGACACCGACACGCCCGCCGTCGTCGTCTCGGCCGGCCAGCCGCCGCAGGACGTCTGCGCCGTCGGCATCGACGACTACCAGGCCGCCTACGAGATGACGCGCCACCTGCTGAACCTGGGCCACCACCGCCTGGGCTTCATCATCGGCGATCCCTATCAGAGCAGCAGCTCGCGCCGCCTGGCGGGCTTCCACGCGGCCATGGCGGACGCCGGCCTGAACATCGAGGAAGAAGAGGTCGTTGCCCAGGGCATGTTCACCTACCGCTCGGGCCTGGACGCCGCCGAGTTCCTGCTGTCGCAGGAACGCCGCCCGACCGCCATCTTCGCCAGCAACGACGACATGGCCGCGGCCACCGTGGCCATCGCCCACCGCCTGGGCCTGGACGTGCCCAGCGACCTGACCGTCGTCGGCTTCGACGACGCCCCCCTGGCCACGACCATCTGGCCCGAACTCACCACCGTGCGCCAGCCCATCATGGAGATGGCCGGCGCCGCGGTGGACCTGCTGGTGCGCCACATCAAGGCGCGCCGCACCGGAGAGCCTCTGCCCTGCGAGCATGAGCTCAAGGATTTCGAACTGGTCCGACGCCAGTCCGACGCCGCCCCCCGCTTGCGCCCTCCCTTGCGCATCGGCGGCGCCTCCTGACCTCGGCCCCCTGCGGGCCTCTTTCATGACGCCACTTTCTGCCCCCCGCTTCAAGCGCCTGCTGCTCACCGGCGCGGCCGGCAACCTGGGGCGCGTGCTGCGCCCGCGCCTGAAGGCCTACTGCGACGTGCTGCGCCTGTCCGACCTCGCCCCCATGGACCCCGCCGGTGATGGCGAGGAGGTGATGCAGGCGCCGCTGGAGGACCTGGCTGCCATGCAGTCGCTGCTGAAGGACGTGGACGCCGTCCTGCACTTCGGCGGCGTGTCCATCGAGAAGCCCTTCGACGTGGTGCTGCCGGCCAACATCGTCGGCGCCTACAACGTCTACGAGGCCGCACGTCAGCGCGGCGCCAAGCGCATCGTGTTCGCCAGCTCCAACCACGTGACGGGCTTCTACAGCCAGGGCGAGACCCTGACGCCGCAGGCCACGCCGCGGCCGGACAGCTACTACGGCTTGTCCAAGGCCTTCGGCGAGAACCTGGCCCAGTTCTATTTCGACCGCTACGGCCTGGAAACGGTGTCCCTGCGCATCGGCTCCAGTTGGCCGGTGCCGACCGACCGGCGCATGCTGTCGAGCTGGCTGAGCTTCGACGACCTGGAGCGCCTCATCGTCGCGGCGCTCAGCGCGCCGGTGGTGGGCCACAGCGTCATCTACGGCATGAGCGACAACCGCTCGACCTGGTGGGATAACAGCAAATCCAGCCACATCGGCTACCGCCCGCAGGACAGCTCCGAGCCCTGGCGCGCCGAGGTCGAGACGGCCCAGCCCTACGTCGATCCGAGCCGCCCCGAGGTTCGCTGCCAGGGCGGCGGCTTCGTGGTGCTGGGCCCCTTCGAGAAAGACCCGGCCGCATGAAGATCGCCTTCGCCCCCAACGCGCGCCGGCCCGACCCGGCCATCGAGGTGTTCGACGACGCTTTCCTGCCACTGCGCCTGTTCGCGGCCGGCGTGGAGCAGATCGCCACCGGCCTGGCCTGGGCCGAAGGGCCGGTGTGGTTCGGCGACGGGCGCTACCTGCTGGTCTCCGACATCCCCAACAACCGCATCCTGCGCTGGGACGAGACGACCGGCGCCATCAGCGACTTCCGCAACCCCAGCAACAACGCCAACGGCCATGTGCGCGATCGGCAGGGGCGGCTGGCGAGCTGCGAGCACCTCACGCGCCGCATCACCCGCACCGAGTACGACGGCCGCATCACCGTGCTGGCCGATCGCTTCAACGGCAAGCGGCTGAACTCGCCCAACGACATCACCTGCGGACCTGATGGCAGCTTGTGGTTCAGCGATCCGAGCTTCGGCATCGCGAGTGATTTCGAGGGCGAGCGCGCCGAGCAGGAACTGGCCCACGGCGTCTACCGCATCGACGGCACGACGGGCGAGCTCACGCTGCAACTGGACGACCTGCAAGGCCCCAACGGCCTGGCCTTCAGCCCTGACGGCAGGACGCTCTACGTCATCGAGAGCCGCGCAAGGCCGCATCGGCTGATCTGGGCCTACGACGCGGACGGCGCGCAGCTGTCGAACAAGCGCCTGCTCATCGATGCCGGCGGCCCCGGCGCGTTCGATGGCATGGCGGTGGACGTGCAGGGCAACCTGTGGTGCGGCTTCGGCGGCGACGGCAGCAAGGCCGCGGACCCGTCACAGCTCGATGGCGTGCGCGTCTACAGCGCCGAGGGCAAGCTGCTGGCCCACATCCACCTGCCCGAGCGCTGCGCCAACCTCTGCTTCGGCGGCGCCAAGGGCAACCGCCTCTTCATGGCCAGCACGCACTCGCTGTACGCGCTCTACGTGAACACGCGCGGCGCGGTGGCCTGAATTCAGGCCGCCAGGCTGTACCAGCAGGCCTTGTATTCGAGGAAATAGTTCTGGCTCGGCGCTTCGATTGCCTCGCCTTCAAACAGCCCCGCGGCGAAGCCGTAGACCTTCGGTAGCCGCGCATCCGCAGTGAAGACATGCGATCCGCAGCGGCTGCAGAAGGCGCGTTCCAGATTGGTCGTCGGCTCGAACCGTGTCAGCACCTCGGGGTTGACGATGACGACCTGCTCGCGCGGCGCCGTGATCCAGGTCGTGAATGCCGCGCCGCTCAGGCGGCGACACTCGCCGCAGTGGCAATTGCCAGGGCGGCGAAGGGGCCCCGGCACCGTGACGGTCACGGCACCACAGAAGCAGGAACCACGGGCGAGTTGAGTCATGGGCATCCATTCGTGAGGCATCGGCTGCTAAGCCTGCCACACCGCATACCCCGCTTCGCGCAGGCCGATGGCCAGTTCCACCTCCATGTCGCGGGCCGCGTCGTAGGGCATGGGGTTGTAGAACTCGTAGAGCTCCGGCATCAGGCGCACGCCGTACTTCAGCACGAAGCGGTTGGCCTGCACGCCGGCCATGTGGCGGTCGAAGCGCAGGTCGGGGTCCAGGCCGGTCATGCCGACATAGACGCAGGGTTTGGTGACGTCGTGGCCGGGGTTGGCCTTGCGGAACGCCGGCTCGTTCCACACGCGTTCGGACAACAGCACGACGTAGACGTGGTGGTGATCGCGGGGCAGTCGGCGCGGCATGGCGGCCGGATTGTCTTCGGCCGTCCATTCACAAGTTGTATCCCGTCCGGCCGTCAACCGTGCCGCAGTGCGTGCGTTCAAGCAGTACCGGTGGCAACGGCCATCGGTCGATCAGACGAAAGCACCCTCATGACCACCCTGACCCTCACCTTCAACGGCCCTGCCGCCCATGCTCGTCGAGCACTGGGCGGGCTGCTGCAACGCTTCCGCTCGGCCTATTTCGTCGAGTGCAGCAGCAGCGAGTACGCGGTGACGGCCGACGACGCGACCGCGGCGGAACTGGCCCGGCAGCCGCTGTGGTCGGCCCGGGTGGCGCCGGCGCAGCGCTGAGGGCGCGTGGCCCAGAACAATTGAAACCGGGGCTGCGGCCCGGCGAAACCGGGCTGAAACGACGGGTGGGGACGATGGCGCCAGCGATGCCGCTGTGGCACGTCCCATCCACCACCCGGAGGTTCCCATGTTCACGAAGATTCGCGTCCTGCTGGCCGCCGGCCTGCTCGCCACCGCCGGTGCAGCCTCCGCCGACGTCACCTACAAATGGGTCTGTGCCAGCCCTGGCTGCGCGAGCGACGCCGGCTTCTCGATGAGCATGACCTTCACGGACGCGGCCGTCGCGGCGGGCGGCTTCACGGGCGTCACCGGCAACATCGTCGATGCCAGGATCACAAGCTCGGTCGGAGGCGGCTACACCAACACACTGGCTGACCTCGTCAACTTCGACCCGGGCAGCAACGACAACGACCGCGACGACATCTCGGTGACCTTCAGCGCTGACCGCTCCGTCGTGGATGCGCTGTTCGACTTCGATGCGGGCGTGCTGCTGTGGTTCCAAGGTGTCGGCACGACGACCCATATCACCGAAGGCCTGTCGCGCGACTATTTCATTTCCGCGCGCGTGGGCGGCGGCGTCTCGGGAGTGGGCGAGATCCATGGCCTGCTGGTCCGCGACGACAGCCTTGCCCTACCCGAGCCGGCATCGCTGAGCCTGGTCGGGCTGGCGCTGTTCGGTGCCGCGGTCGTGCGGCGTCGCCGGGCCTGAGCCTAGTGGTTGTGCCGCGGTGGCGTGTCCACCACGCCGCGGTAGGGCACGGCCAGCTCCAGGCAGGCGCCGGTGGACAGCGGGCCCACCGTCGAGCGGTAAAGCTGCTGCCAGGGCGTCTGGCTCGCCGGCACGGTGGGCGGGGCTTCGGCACGCCGGCGTGACAGCTCCTCGTCACCCAGCAGCACGTCGCAGCGACCGGTGTTCAGGTCGACGCGGATGACATCGCCCGTGCGCAGCCAGGCCAGGCCGCCGCCCACGGCGCTCTCGGGCGAGGCGTGCACGATGGAGGGGCTGTCCGACGTGCCGGACTGGCGGCCGTCGCCCAGTGTCGGCAGGCTCATCACACCGCGGCGGATCAGCGCATCCGGCGGCTGCATGTTCACCACCTCGGCCGAGCCCGGCCAGCCCACCGGCCCCGCGCCGCGCATGACGAGGATGCAGCCCTCGTCGATGTCCAGCGCCGGGTCGTTGATGCGCGCGTGGTAGTCGTCGGCACCGTCGAAGACGATGGCACGCGCCTCGAAGGCGCCGTCCTTCAGGTAGCGCGCGCGGAAGGCTGGCGAGATGACGCTGGCCTTCAGGATGGCGAAGTCGAACAGGTTGCCGCCGAGCACGACGAAGCCGGCGTCTGGCTTCAGAGGCGCACTGAACGGGTAGATGACCTCACGGTCGCGGGTCTCGCGGCCAGCGAGGTTCTCCGCCATCGTGTGGCTGGTGACCGTGGGCCGCGCGGTGCGCAGCAGGCCGGCCTGCTGCAGCTCCCACATGATGGCCGGCACGCCGCCGGCGCGATGAAAACGCTCGCCGAGGAATTGCCCGGCGGGCTGCATGTTCAGCAGCAGCGGCACGCGCTGGCCGACCTCGGTCCAGTCGGCGGCGGTCAGCTCGATGCCGGCATGGCGTGCCATGGCGGTCAGGTGGGGCTGGGCGTTGGTGGAGCCGCCGATGGCCGCGTTGACGACGATGGCGTCGAGAAAGGCGTCGCGGTTCAGGATGCGTGAAGGCTTCAAGTCCTCGCGGGCCATCTCGACGATGCGCCGGCCCGTCTCGTAGGCCATCTGGCCGCGCTCCCGGTAGGGCGCGGGGATGGCCGAGCAGCCCGTCAGCGACAGGCCCAGGGCCTCGGCCAGCGCATTCATCGTCGAGGCCGTGCCCATGGTGTTGCAGTGGCCCGCCGAGGGGGCAGAGGCGGCGGCGATCTCGATGAAGGTGGCCTCGTCGATCTCGCCCGCCGCGAGGCGCCGACGCCCAGCCCAGATGGCGGCGCCGGAGCCGACGAGCTGGCCTTCGAACCAGCCGTCCAGCATCGGGCCGCCGGACAGCACGATGGCCGGAATGTCGACCGTCGATGCGGCCATGACCTGTGCCGGCGTGGTCTTGTCGCAGCCGGTGGTCAGCACGACGGCGTCCAGCGGGTAGCCGTGCAGGATCTCGACGAGGCCCAGGTAGGCGAGGTTGCGGTCCAGCGCCGCGGTCGGGCGGCGGCAGTTCTCGAAGATGGGGTGCAGCGGGAACTCCATCGCGATGCCGCCGGCGTCGCGGATGCCGTCGCGCACGCGCCGGGCCAGGTCGAGGTGGATGCGGTTGCAGGGGCTCAGGTCGCTGCCGCTCTGGGCGATGCCGATGATGGGCCGGCCCGAGCGCAGCTCCTGTGGCGTGAGGCCGTAGTTCATGAAGCGCTCCAGGTAGAGCGCCGTCATGTCGACATGGTCGGGGTTGTCGAACCAGTCTTGGGAGCGCAGGCGTTTGCGGTTCATCGCGCACGGCTCCGCAGATGCTTCATCAGCGCGCCGACGCCGTAGGTCCAGGGTGGCAGCGCGTCGCTGCGCTGCACCGTGTTGACGAGGGCGCCCAGTGCCGGGCTGGCAATCGTCACGCGGTCGCCGAGGCGGTGGGTGAAGCCGGCGCCGGGCGCGCCGCGGTCCTGGATGGGCGAGAACATGGTGCCCAGGAAGAGCATGAAGCCGTCGGGGTATTGGTGGTGGGGCCCGCAGGCGTGGCCGACCAGCTCCAGCGGGTCGCGGCTGATGGCCTGCATGCGGCTGATGCCGTCCAGCACGAAGCCGTCTTCCGCGCCCGTGATGCGCAGGCTGACCTCGGCGGCACGCACGCTGTCCAGCGTGAAATGCTCGTCGAACAGGCGGATGAAGGGGCCGATGGCACAGGAGGCGTTGTTGTCCTTGGCCTTGCCCAGCAGCAGCGCGCTGCGGCCCTCGATGTCGCGCAGGTTGACGTCGTTGCCCAGCGTCGCGCCGACGACCTCGGCGCGGCCGTTGACGGCCAGCACGACCTCGGGCTCGGGGTTGTTCCACTGCGAGTCGGGGTGCAGGCCCACCGCGGCGCCGAAGCCGACGGCCGACATGGGCTGGGCCTTGGTGAACACCTCGGCGTCCGGGCCCAGCCCCACCTCCAGGTAGGGCGACCAGGCGCCGCGCGCAACGAACTCGGCCTTCAGGCGTTGCGCGGCTTCGGAGCCCGGGCGGATGGCGGACAGGTCGCCGCCCAGCGTCGCCTTCAGTTGCTCGCGCAGCTCATGGGCGCGTGCCGCATCGCCGCCGGCCTGGGCCTCTATGACACGCTCCAGCAGGCTGACGGCGAAGGTCACGCCGCAGGCCTTGATGGCCTGGAGGTCGCAGGGGGCCAGCAGGCGCGAGCGCGGCGGGTCGGCCAGGGCTTCATCCATCAGCGTCTGCGCCGGCCCCAGGGCCATGCCCGGTGCGCGGCGGGCGACGTGCAGCAGCTCGGGGTGGTCCAGCAGTTCGGCCATCGTGGCCGCGTGGGCCGACAGGTCGACCACCTCGCCGCGGCGCACGGCCACCAGGGCCGGGCCGCCGGTGTCGTCGCGCCAGATGCGGCCGAGCAGCAGGGCGTTGTCGGCGTCAGTCGGGAGGAGTTCGGGTGTCCGAGGCATGCGCGGGGAATCTGATGGTGGGCAGTTCAATTGTGAGCGCAACCAAATTTGCTGCCAATCGGGGTGCCCCCGCCCGCACCAGAGGGCGGGTCAGACGATCAGGTACTCGGGATGGCGCTTCTGGATCTCGTCCACCGAGGCGAGCGTGCCGGACAGATGCTCCCGGACGGCCTGCTGCGCCGCCTCCGCGTCCCGCGATGCGATGGCCTCCAGGATGCTCAGGTGGGCGCCGAGGATCTGCTCGATCTTGCCGGCCGTCGGGATGTGCAGCAGCCGCAGGCGGTCCACATGGCCCGACATGCGCGCGACGACCGCCCAGAGCCGCGGCAGGCCGGCCGCTTCGTACATCAGGCGGTGAAAGGCCTTGTCGGCGGCGATGAAGCCGGGGAAGTCCTTCTTTGCCGCCAGCTCCGCCTGGACCGACAGCTGCTGGCGCAGCTCGTCGATGACGGCGTCGTCGTGTGCGCCGGCCAGCTGGCGCGCGATCTCGATCTCGATGGCGCGACGCAGCACATGGGCTTCGCGGGCCGCCGGCACGTCGATGCGGCTGACCTGCGTCGTGTACTGGGCCCGGATGAGGACCAGCCCTTCCTCGCTGAGCCGGATCAGCGCGTCGCGCACAGGCGTCTGGCTGACGCCGAAGCCCTTGGCCAGCTCCGCGCGGTCGAGAGCGCTCCCGGGGGCCAGTTCCAGCGAAACGATGGCGGACCGAAGGGCTTCGACGACCTGCGGTGCGGCGTGGCGGGTGGAATCTAGCGTGAAGTTCATGTCGGGTTGATCAGGTCTGCCGCCGGCACGCAATGGCCGGGCGCCATTTTCGTTGCAGGTCCCACACGAGGCGGTGGCGCCCGATGGTCCACAGCGGCCGGGTCGGCGGAGAAGCTCCGGACTGAGAGCGCTATCCAGCTCGCCGTGCGACAACGTCGGTCGGAGCGCAGCGTCGCCTTGATCGGCCACTAATACATTAGTACACACCCTTGTTGACGCTGTCTGGTGGTGAACGTAAATTGGAAATGTGCGCGCTACCATTTCATTTGTGCCAGTGCTTTCGACTGGTCATGGCGCCGGATCTCAGAACCACACGGAGACAACGATGAACCAACCTTTGATGCGACCGACGCGCCACGCGCGCCGGCAACTGGCCCTGGGCACCACCTTGCTGGCCAGCCTGATCGCGCAGGCTTACGCCCAGACGCCGGCACAGGCCCAGGATGCGCAAAAGCTCGACACGGTCGTCGTGACGGGCATCCGCGCTTCGCTGGAGAGCTCGGCCAACGCCAAGCGCAACGCGGTCGGCTTCATCGACTCGATCAGCTCCGAGGACATGGGCAAGTTCCCGGACAGCAACATCGCCGAATCCATCTCGCGCATTCCCGGCGTCACGCTGACGCGTGAAATCACTGGCGAAGGCCTGCAGATCCAGATCCGTGGCCTGGGCACCAACTTCACCCGCGTGCTGCTCAACGGCGCGCCGGTGGCCTCGGCATCCACAGGCCGGGTGGACTCGGGCAGCGCCAACCGCGAAGTCGACATGGACTTCCTGCCCGGCGAACTGTTCAGCCGCGTGACCGTCGTCAAGAGCCCCACGGCCTCCATGCTGGAAGGCGGCGCCGCCGGCATCGTCGACATGCGCAGCGCCCGCCCCTTCGACCGCAAGGGCCTTCGCACCGCCTTCACGCTGACCGGCACCAAGAACCAGCAGGCCGACCACTGGGGCAACCGCGGTTCGGCCCTGGTCAGCAACACCTGGGGCGACACGTTTGGCGTGCTGGCCGGCGTGGCCTGGTCCACCAACAAGGTCAAGACCACCGGCTTCGAATCCATCGGTTGGACCAACGCCAACCTGCTGGCCTCGCAGAGCAGCAGCGCCACGCGCAACAGCACCGGTGGCGGCAACTGGACCATCCCCGGCACCGTGCCCGCGAACGCTGGCAACGGCCTGACCGCCGGCACCACGATCGACCAGGCCTTCCTGCTGGCCAAGAACCCGGGCCTGACGATCGACCAGATCGACAACGCCATCATCCCGCGCCTGGGCCGGGCCATGGTGGCCGAGGGTAGCCGCGACCGCCAGAACGCCATCCTGTCGCTGGAAGCGCGCCCCAACAGCTCGGTGCGCCTGTTCCTGGACACCATCTACGGCCACAAGAAGAACGAGTTCGAGCGCAGCGACATGAACTGGGTGGGCCGCAACGGCTCGTCCATCCCGCTGAACCTGCAGGTGGATCGCACGGACTGCGCGAATGGCTGCGTGGTCACCAAGGGCACCTTCGCCAACTCGCAGTACTTCCTGGAATACCGGCCCTACACAGAGGACACCAAGTTCCAGAGCATCAACCCCGGCGTCAACCTGAAGATCACCGACGTGATCAGCGTGGACGTGCAGGCCAACAAGACGCGCAGCGACTTTCATCGCCAGTCGCCCACGGTGCTGTTCCAGACGGTGCTCGGCTCGGGCATCACGACCGAGTACGACAACACCAGCGGCGTGCCCATGCTGAAGGCGACCAACACGTTGACGGGGGCGACCGACATCCTGAACACGCCCGCTGCCTTCGGCTGGAACGGCGGCCGCGTGAACGTGCAGGAAGAGAAGCGCGCGGTGCGCACCTCGGGCCTGCGCGGCGCCCTCAACCTCGACACCGACCTCGTGGACATCAAGGTCGGCGGCGCCTGGGACAACGTGTCGCGCCGCATCGACTCGCTGAACAACGACGCCTACTGGTCCAACATCGTCTGCGGCCGCAACCTCAACGTCTACCTGCCCTCGCCCAACACGACGAACAAGAACGGCTGCAACGGCACGGGCGCCGCCGGCTCGGCCGCGGCCGACTACCCGGGCTACGGCACGGGCTACACCGCGGGCCAGACCGGCCTTCAATACCTCGGCTCGGCCATCCCGAACGCATCCATCCCGGGCTATCTGTCGGCCAACTCGCGCGGCTTCGTCGCGCTGGACTGGGGCAAGTTCGCCAAGGACGCCAACTACGCCGCCGCCCACGAGGCCGCGGTGCCTGGTGCCGGCGGTACCAACACCGGCGTGAACCCCGGCTTCTTCCAGGAGAAGGTCACGTCGATCTTTGCCGAGGCCAACGGCGAGGCGACGGTGTTCGGCAACAACCTGCGCTACAACGCCGGCGCTCGCTACGCAACGACGGAGCAGACCTTCGCGTCGCTCAGCACGCCCGCCGACCCGCGCAACGCCACGCTGCTGGACGGTGGCCGCTACCCGACGCCCATCGTCGAGAGCCTGACCACGACGACCTACGGCAACTTTCTGCCCTCGGCCAGTCTGGCCTACAACCTGCGCCACGACCTGCTGGCCCGCGCGTCGATGTCCAAGACCATCACGCGTGCCGACCCCACCTCGCTGCGCGCGCTGACGGCCAGCTTCACCGACCCCTCGGCCCAGAACGGCACGCTGACCAACCCCGACCTCAAGCCCTACGAGTCCAAGAACACCGACCTGGGCCTGGAGTGGTACACGGGGCGTGAAGGCTATGTGGCGCTCGCCTGGTTCAAGAAAGGCATCAAGGGCTTCACGGCCAGCCGCAACTTCAGCGTGCCCTTCAGCAGCCTGAGCCAGTACGGCATCAACTGGACCAGCGGCCTGAGCCGCGACCAGCGCCGCGCCCTCTACATCCGTGCCGGCTACGCCAACCCGCCGACGGACCTGGACGCGCTGCCCACCGGCCAGGCGCTGGCCGACATCAACGCGCTGCCCATCACGCTGTCGCAGACGCAGAACACGGCTGACAAGCTCTACATCAAGGGCCTGGAGCTGACGGTGCAGCAGCCGCTGGACCTGATCTCGTCCTACCTGAAGGGCTTCGGCGTCAGCGCCAACTACACCAAGGTCAAGCAGTCGGGCGCCAACGTGGCCATCGGTGTGCCGCCCTACACCTACAACCTGGCGGCGTACTACGAAGGCACCTACGGGGGCTTCCGTGTGACCAAGAACTTCACCAAGGGCACGCAGTCCAGCGGCACCGGCCAGAACGGCATCACCGCAGCGGCCTTCTACGGCATGGACTACGCCCAGGTGGACTTCACCTCACGGCTGAACGTCGGCGAGATCCTGGGCGCGGCCATCGGCTGGAAGAAGGACCTGCAGGCCACCTTCGACGTCTTCAACGTCACGCGGGCCTCGCAGCGCACCAACTTCCAGTTCGCCAACGCGCCTTACGCGATCTACGAGCCCGGTCGCACCTACCAGGTGGGCCTGCGCGCGAGCTTCTGACAGTTCAAAGCCTGTGTCTGCGCCAGCGGTCCGGGTGTGGCCCGCTGGCGATTCGGTGAGGGCCCCGTCGGCTGACGGCGGGGACCCTCACTTTTTTGTCTGTGCAGCCACGTCGGCCAGCAGCGACTGCAAGGTCAGGGTGGCGAGCAGGGCGGGCGCCAGCTCTGCCTCGGCGCCGGTGACAAGCTGAACGGTGGCCGAGGCCCTGGCGTTCTCGGTGACCCACACGCCCGACCCGCCAGCGCGCGGCACGGCCCCGCTGCTCAGGGCAAGGCAGACGGCGGACGCGGTCGGCAGGGGATCGCCCGGCAGCAGCGGCCGGGCGCTCAGGCCGGCCCGCCACGGCGACTGCAAGGCCAGGTCACGCAGCGGCGCACAGGCCGTAATGGAAGCCCTGGTGCGCGACCGCCTGGCCGCCGCCTGGATGCCGGGCCGGATGGCAGCGCCCTGCTTGTCACGGTCGATTTTTCCCGAGCGGCCAGACCAGCAGGCCGACAACCAGCGTCGTGCCGATCATCACGTTGCCGACCCAGTCGAAATGCGCCAGCCGGCCGTCGGTGCCGATGGTCACGATGTGGCCGGACACCAGCGCCGCCAGGCCGCCGGCGAGCTGCTGCAGCGCCGCGTTGATGGCCGTGAACGCGCCGCGCTGCTCGGGCGCCGGGATGCCGGTGACGATGACCTGCCAGGGCACCATGCGCGAGAAGATGCCGGCGAACATGACGACGTTGATGACCACCAGTGTCGTCAGCGACGAAGGCCCCAGCCGCGTGTAGACGGCCACCATCGCCACCGTGATGGTGCTGCCGGTGAAGAACACGGGCAGCGGGCCGAAGCGGTCGGTCAGCCGTCCCACCGTTGGCGCGACGACCATGGTGCTGATGCCGGTGACGAGGTAGACGATGGGCAGGTCGGACAGAGCTATGCCGACGTTGTGCACGGAGAAGGCGCTGGCGAACGGCATGATCATGAAGCCGCCCGTCGTCAGCAGCGCGGTGATGAGGAAGGCGTGCAGATGCCGGCGCCTGGCCACGGTGTGCCACAGGTGGGCGAAGGCGCTGCGGTCGGTCTGCAGCTTCAGGTGGGCGTCCACCGGCTGCATGCGCCAGGCGATCAGGAGACCGCCCACGGCGCCGAAGGCCACGAGCGCAAGGAAGGGCGCATGCCAGTCCCAGCGCGTGGCGAGGAAGAGGCCGAAGGGCAGGCCCAGCACCTGGCTGGCCGCGAAACCGCCTTGCAGCAGGCCCATGACGCGGCCGCGCAGCGCGGGCTCGAACAGGTCGGCCGCGATGGCCATCACGATGGAGCCGATGACGCCGCCGAACAGGCCGGTCACGATGCGCGCCAGCAGCAGCGACTCGAAGCTCGTCGCCAGGCCGCACCACAGCGTGCCGAGCAGGAAGCCGCCGTAGAAGAACAGCAGCAGGCGCTTGCGGTCGAAGCGGTCGGCGAAGCCGGCGGTGAGGATGCCGGAGAGGCCGGCGCTGAAGGCGTAGGCCGACACGACCAGGCCGAACTGCCGGGCCGTCATGGCCATGGCCGGCATGATCATCGCGCCCAGCGGCGACATGATCATGAAGTCCAGGATGACGGCGAACTGCAGCAGCGTCAGCAGCCCCGTCGCGAAGCGTTGGTAGGGCGTGAAGGCGGGGGCGTGGTGCTTGGCGTCGGGCATGGGCGCGCAGTGTGCGTCAGCCGGTGTCCAGGCATGGCAGCAGGGTGAATGCCGGGTATGGGATGCCGTCCTACGCGGACTCGCGCCGCAGCCTCACGGTGGCTGCGGCTTCAGGGCGCCAGAGTTGGAGCATCCCTTACCGCGGAGCCGCACCATGAACACAACGACGGACAGCCCGCCCGATGTGGCGGCACCGGACATGCTGCAACAGGCCGACGTGCTGATCTGCGTGGTCGGCACGGCCGAGGTGATGCGCGACGCCGAGGTCGATCTGGCGGTGCTTGCGGCGGACCGGCGCGTGCACCGGCTGGACTGGCGCCTGGATGACGAGTTCGGCGAGCCGCCCGTCGAGGCCGACTGGGCAGACGGTGTCATCGTGCTGAACTCCGACGCCTGGGCCGCGCCCACGGGTTGCGCCAGGTTGCAGGCCTTGCTGAAGATGGCCTGGCGCTGCGGTCGCACGGTGGCGCTGTGCGGCGACGCGATGAACTCCCTGGGCACGCTGGGCTTCCCCGCCGACGTTCCGGCCGAGGCTGAGGGCCTCTTCCTCTGCCCCCAGGGGCCGTGTGTGGGCACGCTGCGCGAGTTCCTCGACGCCGTCCAGGAGCAGCCGCACCGCGGCCGTTGAGCTGGCGCCCCTTGCAGGAGGCGTACCTGGGTCGGCCTTGCCGACGGCGCCGCGGCTCGTGCCGCAGCCCTTCGGCAAGCGCATCGCCTGTGCGGGTCTGCCGGAAGGCACTATCGGCGGATCAGGCCCACCACCAGGCTGACGATGGCCAGGACGACGAAGCCGTAGAACAGCAGCTGGGCGATGCCCGCCGCGCTGGCAGCGATGCCGCCGAAGCCGAACAGGGCCGCCACGAGGGCGATGACGAAAAAGATGATGGCGTAGCGCAGCATGAGGGGTCTCCTTGTGAATGGGACTGTTGGTCTTGCCAATCTAGGGCGCGGTTCCCGCGCGGTGTGCCGGCTTCGGCCGCGCTGCCGGGTAGGAAGGAGCCGACGCCACCGGTGTCGCGCCGCCGCAGCTGACGGGCGGCAGGTCTTCGCCGGGGTCGACGAAGGCCAGCAGCGCCGCCGGCGGCGCGAGGGCCCCGAGCGCGATGGCCGCGACGGCCTTGCCGCCCAGGGCGCGGCCCTCCAGCGCGATGCGAGGGTCGGCCAGCGTGCCCTGCACGCGCAGCGGTGAGCGCAGCGTCAGCAGCGAGAAGTCCTTGGGGCGGGCGACGAGGCGCAGATCCAGCGTCTCGTCGGCAAGGCTGATGCGGCCGTCGATGTCGATGCGGCTGTCGTGGTTGTCGACGATGGCGGTGCGCGGCCTCAGCTCGCCGGCCTTGAAGCGGCCGTCCAGCCGGGCGCAGTTCAGCGCCAGCCGGCGGTCGCCGCGCAGCCACACGGCCAGGCCCTGGGCCAGGTCCAGCCCCAGGCCTTCGGTCAGCAGGTGGGAGATGCTGCCCTTGTCGAGCTGCAGGCGCACGGGGCCGTCCAGGCTGCCCAGCAGCTCGGCGGGGCTGCGGCCGCGGCCCTGCACGTCGACGGCGGCGCGCAGCCGGCCCGTCACGGGATGCTGGGCCAGGCTGCCCGGCTGGAACTTCAGCCACTGTTCGATCGCCATGCCGCGCACGTCCAGGCCGACCTGCCACAGCGGCGGGCTGGGGCGGGTGTCCAGCCGCGCGGCGCCCGTCACCGCGCCGCCGCCGATGCCGGCGTCGATGTCGCCGAGGCTCAGCACGCCGTCCTCCAGCACGAGGCTGGCGCTCACCGGCATCAGCGGCGCCAGCCGGGCGGTGCCCAGGTCCAGCTGGCTCAGCGCCACGGCCACGCGTGCATCCATCGCGTTCAGGGCCGGCAGGTCCAGCGGCCGGTCGGGCAGCACGCGCCCCGGGCGGCTGCGCGGCGTGTCCGCGCCCACGGCGGGGCCCAGGTCGGCCAGGCGCAGCGGGCCGCCGCGCAGCAGGCCGCTGAGCCGGGGGCGCGGGCCGCGCGTGTCGAAAGCGAAGTCGCCGCCCAGCTGACTCTGGCCCACGCGTGCCACGGCACCGTCGAGCTGCCATACGCCCGCGGCATGCCGCAGCCGCCCGCTCAACGCCACCGGCGGCGTGCGCGGCAGCGTGATGCCGAAAGGCCGGCCGATGTCGGCCAGCGAGCGGCCTCGCACCCGCAGCAGGCCGTCCAGCGCGCGTGCGTCCAGCAGCGAGGCGGCCGTGCCGGCAAAGCCGAGACGGCCGTCGCGCTGCGTCAGCTCGGCGCGCAGCTGCACCGGCGGCAGGCCGGCCTCGGCGGGGGCCAGCAGGGCCAGGCCCGCGCCGGCCTCGGCCTTCAGCGCGAGCTGCTGGCCGCGCAACTGGCCCTGCAGCTCTGCCGTCCAGCGGCCGTCGGCCTGGGTGGCGAAGCGGGCTTCGCCCTGGAGCCGCAGTGGCGCGTCGTCCAGGCGGGCGCTGCCCTGGCGGATGACGAGATGGTTGATCTGCGGCAGCTCGGCCGGCTGCTCGCGCCGGCCGCCGGGCTGCACCGGCCAGGCGGTGCGGCCGGCAGCGTCGCGCTGCCAGTTCAGGCTCAGGGTGTCTGCCTGCACGGCGCGCAGTCGCAGCGGTGCGCCGAGGTGCCAGGCCCGGAGGTCGCGCCACTGCCAATTCAGCAACACAGCCTTCGCCTCGGCCAGAGGCTCGCCGCCGGGGCCGGTCACGCGCAGCCACGGGGCTTCGAGGCGGGGGCTGGGCAACAGGTGCAGGCGCGAGCCGGCGTCCAAGGCCAGTCCGCGGCCGGCGCGCGCGGCCAGCCACGGGGCCACGCCCGGCCAGCCGGCCCATTCCAGCCCGGCGGCCGCAGCGACAGCGGCCAGCACCGCGGCGCCCATGGCTTTGACGGCGGACTTCATGCGGCCATGCTCCCGGCCCGTCGATGACCCCGGCGTGGGACGGGCGCGACCCCGGCTGTAGGACGTGCCGCCGCCCGCCCTGGGTGAATTCCCGACCGTGCGGTCGGCATATCGCCGATACCATGGCCTGCCTTCACAGCCGTGCCGCCATGGACCTCACGATTGCCGCCATCCTGGGCCTCGACGGCCTGACCAACGGTGCCATCTACGCCCTCGTCGCGCTGGCCCTGGTGCTGGTGTTTTCCGTCACCCGCATCATCTTCATCCCGCAGGGCGAGTTCGTCGCCTTCGGCGCGCTGACGCTGGCCTCGCTGCAGATGGGAAAGGTGCCGGGCACGGTCTGGCTGCTGCTGCTGCTGGCCGCGGCTGCGGCGCTGCTGGATCTCGTGCAGGGCCTGCGCGAGCGCCGGGCCGTCGCGAAGATCGCCCTCGGCCTGCTGCAGACGCTGAGCTTCCCCATCGCCATGGCCGTGCTCGCGCCGATGCTGCTGACCCGCCAGCCCGGGCTGTGGCTGCAGGTGCTGCTGACGCTGGCCATCGTCACGGCCATGGGCCCGCTGCTGTATCGCCTGGCCTACCGCGCGCTGTCGGCGGCCAGCGTGCTGACCTTGCTCATCGTGTCCGTCGGCGTGCACTTCGGGTTGACCGGCATCGGCCTGGTGTTCTTCGGCGCCGAGGGCTACCGCACGCCGGCCTTCTGGGAGGCGCGCTTCGATGTGGGCCCGCTGAGCCTGACCGGCCAGACGCTCATCATCTTCGGCGCCTCGGTGGCGCTGCTGGTGGCGATGTTCGTCTTCTTCGAGCGCACGCTGACCGGCAAGGCGTTGCGCGCCACCTCGGTCAACCGCACCGGTGCGCGGCTGATGGGCATCTCGGGTGACGCGGCGGGGTCTTTGAGCTTCACGATGGCGGCCTTCATCGGTGCGCTGTCGGGCCTGCTGATCTCGCCGTCCACCACCATCTATTACGACACCGGCTTCCTGATTGGCCTGAAGGGCTTCGTCGCCGCGGTGTTCGGCGGGCTGGCCAGCTTCCCGATGGCGCTGGCCGGCGCCATCGGCGTGGGCCTGATCGAGAGCTTCGGCTCGTTCTGGGCCAGTGCGTTCAAGGAGGTCATCGTGTTCACGGTGATCCTGCCGGTGCTGCTGTGGCGGTCCTTCGTGGACCCGCACCACGAGGAGCACTGACATGCAGCGCACACATCTGGCCATCGCTGCGGCCGTCGCGCTGCTGGTGCTGCCCTTCGCGCCGGTGCCGGACTTCTGGATCACGCAGCTCAACTACATCGGCCTGTTCTCCCTCGTCGTGCTGGGCCTGGTGCTGCTGACGGGCGTGGGGGGGCTCACATCCTTCGGCCAGGCCGCCTTCGCCGGCGTGGGCGCCTATGCCACCGGCTATCTGACGACGGTGCTGGGCCTGTCGCCCTGGCTGGGGCTGGTGGCCGGCCTGGCGCTCACGCTGGCGCTGGCCCTGGTCATCGGCGCGCTGACGCTGCGCATGTCGGGCCACTACCTGCCGCTGGCCACCATCTGCTGGTGCCTGGCGCTGTACTACCTCGTCGGCAACCTGGAGAGCCTGGGCAAGTACGACGGCCTGCTGGGCCTGCCGGCGCTGTCCATCGGCGAGTTCAGCTTCCAGAGCGAGCGCCGCATCTATCTGCTGATCTGGCTGGCCGCGCTCCTGGCGGCGGTGGGCGTCACAAGGCTGCTGGACTCGCGGCCCGGCCGCATCATGCGCGCGCTCAACACCAACCGCGGTGGCGGCGCGACGATGCCCGAGGCCATGGGCGCCAGCACCTTCCGCTACAAGCTGACGATGTTCGTCGTCGCGGCGCTGCTGGCCTGCGTGTCGGGCTGGCTCTACGCCCACATGCAGCGCAGCGTGAACCCCTCGCCGTTCGGTATCAAGTTCGGCATCGAGTACCTCTTCATGGCCGTGCTGGGCGGCATCGGCACGGTGGGCGGTGCCTTCACCGGCGCGGCGCTGGTGAAACTGGCGGAGGACCAGCTCAAGGTAGTGCTGCCGCTGGTGTTCGGCGGTTCGGGCAACTACGAGATCATCGTGTTCGGCGTCGTGCTGGTGCTGGTGCTGCGCTTCGCGCCGGACGGCCTGTGGCCGCTCTTCGCGCGCTGGCTGCCGGCCCGCGGCAACAGGGCGGTGGACGAGAACGCCCCCCGCCTGAGCGCCCGCAGTCACCCGCAGCGCGGCGCGCCGCTGCTGGACGTTCGCAAGATCCGCAAACAGTTCGGCGGCCTCACGGCGGTCAACGACATCAGCTTCGCCATCAAGGCGGGCGACATCGTGGGCCTCATCGGCCCCAACGGCGCCGGCAAGAGCACCACCTTCAACCTCGTCTCCGGCGTGCTGCCGCTGACCTCGGGCGAGGTCGAACTGCTCGGCCAGCGCGTGGACGGGCGCGGCAGCCGCGAGATCGCGCGTGCCGGCCTGAGCCGCACCTTCCAGCACGTCAAGCTGGTGCCCGACATGACGGTCCTGGAGAACGTCGCGCTGGGCACCTACCTGCGCACCCGCACGGGCACGCTGCGGGCGATGCTGGGCCTGAACAAGGCAGAGGAAGCCCAGGCCCGTGCCGAGGCCATGCGCCAGCTGCGCCGCATCGGCCTGGCCGAGCAGGCGCACGAGCTGGCCGGCAATCTCGCCCTCGGCCCGCAGCGCCTCGTCGAGATCGCTCGGGCTCTCGCCAGCGACCCCTCGCTGCTGCTGCTGGACGAACCCGCCGCCGGCCTGCGCCACAAGGAGAAGTCCGCGCTCGCCGAGGTGCTGAGGCAGCTCAAGGCCGAGGGCCTGTCGCTGCTGCTGGTGGAGCACGACATGGACTTCGTCATGAAGCTGACCGACCGCATCGTCGTCATGGAGTTCGGCCGCTACCTGATGGACGGCACGCCCGCCGAAGTGCAGGCCAGCCCCGCCGTGCGCGCGGCCTACTTGGGAGCCGACGAATGAGCGCGCTGCTGGAAGTGAAGGACCTGCACGCCGGCTACGGCCGCGCCGAGGTGCTGCAGGGCTTGAGTTTTGCGGCGCCCGAGAAGAGCGTCGTCACCGTCATCGGCCCCAACGGTGCCGGCAAGAGCACGCTGCTGGGCGCGTTGATGGGCCTGATCCCGTCGCGCAGCAGCAGCCTGCGTTTTGGCGGCGAGGACATCGCCCGCCTGACGCTGGAAGAGCGCGTGCTGGCCGGCCTGGCCCTGGTGCCCGAGAAGCGCGAGCTCTTCGGCACCATGACGGTGGAAGACAACCTGCTGCTGGGTGGCTGGCGGCCCAAGAAGCTGGGCGACCGGCGCTGGCGCGACGGGCTGGAGAGCGTCTACGCGCGCTTCCCACGCCTGAAGGAGCGCCGCGTGCAGGCGGCCGGTACGCTGTCGGGCGGCGAGCGGCAGATGCTGGCCCTGGGCCGTGCGCTGATGGGCCAGCCGAAATTGCTGATGCTGGACGAGCCGAGCCTGGGTCTCGCGCCGCTGATCGTGCGCGAGATCTTCAACATCGTCGAAGACCTGCGCGCCACCGGCGTCAGCATCCTGCTCGTCGAGCAGAACGCCCGAGCGGCCCTGCGCGTGGCCGACCACGGCCATGTGCTGGAGACGGGCGAGTTCGGCCTGAGCGGGCCGGCGGATCAGCTGGCGGCCGACCCGCGCGTCATCGAGACCTATCTCGGCGCGGTCAAGGCTTGAGCATCACGAACGGCTTAAGGTCAGCCGTTTCGTTCAAGCCTGAGCGGGGCTGATTGAACAGAATTCCTGGCATGGATCGACCGATCCGCAACCTGCCATCGCAAGGCGTTCTTCATGCAAGCCACCACGACCCGCCTGGCCGCCGGGCTTCAACGGCCCCAGGCCAGCAGCAGGTTGTTGGCCGGCATGGGCAGCCGCTGTTGCAGGCGCAGGCCGGCCGCCGCGGCCTCGGCCTCAACGTCGGCCAGCCGCCGCACGCCCCAGCGCGCATCGCGGGCACGCAGGTCGGCATCGAAGGCCAGGTTGCTGGGCGCGTCGGGCTGGTCGTCCAGCAGATAGGGGCCGTAGGTGATCAACACCCCCTGCGGCGCGAGGTGGCGCACCGCGCCGCGCATCAGCGCCGCCGTGCAGGCCCAGGGTGCGATGTGGATCATGTTGGCGCAGTAGATCGCGTCGACCTCGCGCGGCACGCCGGACCAGACCTGGGCCAGCACGTCCAGCGCGAGGGGCGGCGCCACGTTGGCGAGGCCTTCGCACCAGGCCGCGATGGAAGGCAGGGACGCGGCATCGGCGTCGCTGGGCTGCCAGCGCCAGCCGGGCAGGCCGGCGCTGCAAAAGGCCGCGTGCTGGCCGCTGCCGCTCGCGATCTCCAGCAGCACGCCCGCGGGCGGCAGCAGCCGCTGCAGCGCCGCGAGGATGTGCGGCGCGTTGCGCTCGGCGGCAGGGCTGTGGCGGCGTTCGTCATGAGTCATGGCGCGTGGATTGTGCGGCGCCACTCTCCTCGGGTGCGGAAAGAATGACTTGCGGCGTGCGCTGTTTCCCGGCGGCGGATGGCTGGGCACAGTGAGCCCGGTCGTTTTCCAAGGAGCCTACATGACCCTCAAGCTGTACCGTCACGCCCTGTCCGGCCACGCCCACCGCGCCGAGCTCGCGCTGTCCCTGCTGGGATTGCCGCACGAACTGATCGACGTGGATCTCGCGGCCCGCGCCCACAAGACGCCGGAATTTCTCGCGCGCCACCCCTTCGGCCAGTTGCCGCTGCTGGAGGACGACGGCCAATTCGTCTGGGACAGCACGGCCATCCTCGTCTACCTGGCCAGCAAGTACGACGCCACCGGCCGCTGGCTGCCGCAGGACCCTGCCGGCCGCGCGGCCGTGCAGGCCTGGCTGTCGGTGGCCTCGGGGCTGATCGCCTTCGGCCCCGCCGCGGCGCGCCTCGTCACGGTGTTCGGCGCACGCTTCGATGCCGACGAGGTCATTGCCCGCGCCCATGCGCTGTTCAAGGTCATGGAGGCCGAGCTGTCGCGCCGGCCCTTCCTCGTCGGCGAGCACGCGACGCTGGCCGACATCGCCGGCTACAGCTATGTCGTCAATGCGCCAGAAGGCAATGTGGACCTGGCGCCTTACCCGGCCCTGCGCGCCTGGCTGACCCGCATCGAAGCGCTGCCGGGCTTCGTGCCTTTCAAGACCACGCCGGCCGGCCTGCGCGCTGCCGCCTGACCGTCATGGACGCCGCACCCTTTCATGCCGGTGAAGTCGCCGTGCAGTCGCGTCTCGGCGTGGCCGAACGCATGGACGAGATCGGTCGCCGCGTCGTGCGCGACCACATGCCCGAGCAGCATCGGCGCTTCTACGAGCAGCTGCCGCTGATGCTGGCCGGCAGCGTGGACCCGGCGGGCCGGCCCTGGGCGACGGTGCTGGTCGGGCAGCCGGGCTTCGTGCAGGCGCCGGATGCCTGGCATCTGAGCTTCGCCGCCGCGCCCATGCCGGGCGACCCGGCCGCCGCCGGCATGAGGCCGGGCGCGCCACTGGGCTTGCTGGGCATCGAGCTGCACACGCGGCGGCGCAATCGCGTCAACGGCGAGCTGCTGGCGGCCGGCCCGGCGGGCCTGCGCCTGCGCGTGAGCCAGACGGTGGGCAACTGTCCGCAATACATCCAGGGCCGCGACCACGCCTGGGTGCGCGATGCCGCCGACACGCGGCCGCGCGCTGTCGAGCGCCTGGACAGCCTGGCGGGTGACGCTGCGGCGCTGATCGCCGCAGCGGACACCTGCTTCGTCGCCACGCATGCCGGCGCGGCCGGGGCCGATGTCTCGCACCGCGGCGGGCCGAGGGGCTTCATCCGGCAGCCCGGCGCGAGCGAGCTGCTGGTGCCCGACTATTCGGGCAACCGCATGTTCATGACCTTGGGCAATCTGCAGCTCGATGGCCGCGCGGGCCTGCTCTTCATCGACTTCGAGCGCGGCGACCTGCTGACGTTGACGGGGCGCGCCGACATCGTCTGGGACGGGCCGGAACTGGCTGCGCTCCAGGGCGCCGAGCGCGCCTGGCGCTTCCATCTCGACGAGGGCTGGTGGCTGCGCGATGCGCTGCCGCTGCGGTGGCGGTTTCGCGACTGGGCGCCGCAGAACAGGCCCTAGCGCAAGGCCGGATTGGCGCGCAGCGTGGCCACGGCGAGGTCCACGAAGGCACGTACCTTCTGGTTCATGTGCTGGCCCTCATGGTGCACGATGTGCACGGGGATGGGCGCGGGCTCGAAAGCCTCCAGCACGGGCAGCAGCTCGCCGCGGGCCAGCGCATCGGCCGCCTGGTAGCCGAGCAGGCGCACGATGCCCAGGCCCGCCAGCGCGAAGGAGCGCGCGGCGTCGTTGGTGGTCGTGCGCAGCCGCGGCCGGATGCGCTGCACCAGCGGCCGGCCGCCCTCGGCAAACCGCCACTCGGGAAAGGGCGCCACCTGGGTGGGCTGGATCAGCACATGCGCGCCCAGATCCTCGGGGCGCCGCGGGTGGCCGTGCGCGGCGAGATAGCCCGGCGAGGCCAGCAGCATGCGCCGCACTTGGCCGACGCCGACGGCCCGCAGCGAGGAGTCCGGCAGCTGGCCGATGCGCACGGCCACGTCCATGCCCTCGTCGACGAGGTTGACGACGCGGTCGACGAACACGCATTGCGCATCGACGTCCGGGTAGCGGCGCAGATAGTCGGTGACGATGGGTGTCACGTGCAGGTTGCCGAACAGCACCGGTGCCGTGATGCTGAGCAGGCCTTTGAACTGGCTGCGGCTGCCACTGGTGGTGGCTTCGGCCTCGCCCACGTCGGCGAGGATGCGCCGGCAGTCCTCGGCATAGCGGGCACCGGCCTCGGTGACGCGCACGGTGCGGGTGGTGCGCGTCAGCAGGCGCACGCCCAGGCGCGCCTCCAGCTCGGCCACGGCGCGCGTGACGACCGGGGCGGAGAGGTCCAGCCGGCGGGCGGCGCTGGCGAAGCCACCGCTGTCGACGACGGCGACGAACACCTCCATGGTTTGCAGACGGTCCATGCCGGGCATTTTGGGCCCGGCACGGAGGAGGGCGCGCGCGGTCAGGCCAGGCGACCGGCCTGGAAGTCGCGCACCGCCTGCACCAGCTCTGCCTCGGTGTTCATCACGAAGGGTCCGTACTGTGCGATCGGCTCGCCCAGCGGCTGGCCGGCCACGAGGATGGCGCGGGTCGGGGCGTCGCCGGCCTGCAGCCGCACGCCGTCGCTGCCCGGCGTGTTGGCCAGGATGGCCATGCGGCCTGACGGCAGCTGGCAGCCGCTCTCGAAGCGCAGCGCGCCGTCGTAGACGAAGACGAAGGCGTTGTGCGTGGCGGACAGCGGCTGCTCGAAGCGGGCGCCGGCGGGCAGGTGCAGGTCGAGGTAGAGCGGCTCGGTGTGCTCGCGCCGGACGGCGCCGGCCACGCCATGGCTCTCGCCGGCGATGACGCGCACGGTGACGCCTTCGCGCTCGAACTCGGGCACGTCCGGCCCCTGCACGTCCAGATACCAGGGCTCGCGCATCTTGTCCTTGGCGGGCAGGTTGAGCCAGAGCTGGAAGCCGGCCATGCGGCCTTCGCGCTGCTCGGGCAGCTCGCTGTGGATGACGCCGCGGCCGGCGGTCATCCATTGCACGCCACCATCGGCCACCAGGCCTTCATGGCCGGCCGAGTCGCGGTGACGGATGCGGCCCTGCAGCATGTAGGTGATGGTCTCGAAGCCGCGGTGCGGATGGTCGGGAAAGCCGGCGACATAGTCGTCGGGGTTCTCCGAGCCGAAGTGGTCGAGCATCAGGAAGGGGTCGAGCCGACGCTGCAGGTTCTGCGTCAGCACGCGGTTGAGCTTGACGCCGGCACCGTCGCTGGTCGGCTGACCGGCGACGAGGCGCTCGACCTCGCGGGGCTGGTTCAACAGGGGGGCGGCGACGGTGCTCATGGCGGGTTCCTCAATCTTCAGGCTGCAAGGAGTTCGGTGATCTGTGCGCGGGCGGCGGCGAGGCCTTGCTCGGCGGCGAAGGCCATGCCTTCAGCGTAGACGAATTCGACGTCCGTCATGCCGAGGAAGGCCAGCACGGTGCGCAGATAGGGCGTCATCTGGTCGCTGGGCTGGTCGCGGTGGATGCCGCCGCGGCTGGTGACGACGAACACCTTCTTGCCCGTCAGCAGGCCGACCGGGCCCTTCTCGGTGTACTTGAAGGTGACGCCGGCGCGGGCCACCGCGTCGATCCAGTTCTTGAACTGGGCGGTGACGTTGAAGTTGTACATCGGCACGCCGATGACGACCGTGTCGGCGGCCTGCAGCTCGGCGATCAGCGCGTCGTCCAGCGCGACGCGGGCGGCCTGCTCGGGGCTGCGCTTGTCGGCCGGCGTGAAGAGGGCGGCGAGCGCGGTCTCGTCGAGCACGGGCTGGGGCGTCAGCGTCAGGTCGCGCACGGTGACGGTGGCGGTGGGGTTGGCGGCGCGCAGGCCGGCGGTCAGTTCGCTGGCCAGGCGGGTGGAGACCGAACCTTGGTCGTCGGTGGCACGGCGGGCGCTGGCGTTGATTTGCAGGATGTTCATCTGGTGCTCCTGGGCAGGCGGTTGCGATGGGATGAACTCTAGGATTGCTCAATCGGCACCGGAAGCCGCCGATTTGCGTAAGATTGTTCCACTGGCGGATCAATAAGGTGAAAACATGGAATCAGATGCCGACGACCTGTTGCTGTTCGCCCGGGTCATGGAGGCTGGCAGCTTCAGCCGCGCCGCCGAGCGGGTGCACTGGCCCAAGAGCACCGTGTCGCGGCGCATTGCGGCGCTGGAGGCGCGGCTGGGCGAGAAGCTGCTGCTGCGCAGCACGCGCAAGCTGTCGCTGACCGACTTCGGCGCGGGCGTGCTGGAGCATGCGCGGGCCGTGGCGGCCGAGGTCGACGGCGCGCTGGCCCTGGCCCTGCACCGCCAGCAAAAGCCCAGCGGGCGGTTGCGCGTCAGCATGCCGGCGGACTTTGCCCAGCAGGTGGCCGCCGGCATGCTGGCCGAGTTCGCGCTGGCCTATACCGAGGTGCAACTGGAGCTGGACCTGACACCGCGGCGCGTGGACCTGATCGGGGAGGGCTTTGACCTCGTCATCCGCATGGGCCAGCTGGACGAGGACAGCCAGCTCGCGGCGCGCAAGCTGGCGACGACGCACTGGGGCCTGTATGCCTCGCCCGCGTACCTGGCGCGCGTCGGCGAGCCGTTGCTGCCGCAGGCACTGGATTCGATGCACGGCCTGATGCTGCTGACCCGCACCGGCGAGGCCGTGCCATGGCAGTTGATGCGGGACGGGGCGGAGCCCTATGTGGCCCGGCCGGCGCAGCGCACGCTGGCCAATGCGCCCAGCCTGCTGGCCCAGCTGGCGCAGAGCGGTGTCGGCATCGCCGGCATCGACCGGCTCATCGTTGGCGAGGCGCTGGCGCTGGGCCGGCTGCAGCGCCTGCTGCCGGACTGGCATCTGCCCGGCTCGACGGCCTGGGCAGTGTTCCCGGAGCGGCGGCTGATGCCGCTGCGCACCCGGGTGTTTCTGGAAGCGATGTCAGCCTTGCTGGACAACTGCCCGACGCCGCCGGCCTGAGACCGCGAGGACGGCGAGGCCGAGCGCCAGCAGGGCTGCCACATCGGGCTCGGGCACGGCGGCCGCAAAAATGGCTGCCGCCAGCTGCTGGTGGGCCAGCGTCGTCGGGTGGATGCCGTCCCAGAACAGGGAGGTGTTGACGTCGCAGGCGTTGACCGCGGCCGCGCAGGCGTTGGTCCAGTTGCTGAAGCCCGAGGCCGCGCCGGCACCGACGACGCCGGTCATGAAGCTGAACATGTCGAAGGTCTGTACACCGCTGCCCGCCAGCGCGCCCGCCAGCGCGGTGTCCATCGCAAAGCTCAGCCCGGTGGCCAGGCTGCCGACGCCCATCGCATTGGCCAGCGGCGTGAGGCCGAAGTTGGGCGTGTTCAGCACCAGCACATGCTGGGCGCCGGCGATCCGCAGGCTGGCGACGAGGCCGGCCATGTCGGTGGCGTAATCGGTCACCGTGGCTGCCGCGGTGGCGTTGGGGTCGGCGCCGGCGGCGATCGCCTCCAGCGCCGCACGGATGTTGTTGCCGCCGCCAGCCACGATGTAGAGGGCGTTGGGGTCGGCGACATGGCCGGTTGCGCCCAGGTAGCTGTTGAGCTGGCTGCGCATGCTGTAGGGGAAGCCCGGGACGGCGGCGATGTCGGTGCCGTCCACGCCGGTCTGGGCCCCTCCAAAGGCGAAGTTGGTGCCGCCCGCCAGCGAGGGCGCCAGCGGCAGGCCCATCGACTGCGCAAGGTATTGTGTCCAGACCATGCCGTTGGAATAGGTGCCCGCCACCGAAGGGATCTGGCTGTAGGTGGCGTCGCTGGGGATGACCACGGCCGGCAGCGCGCCACCGAAGACCGGGGTTAGCAGCAGCGCGTTGTTGCCGCTGTCGGACAGGCTGTCGCCGAACACGACGAGACCGGAGTAGGGGGCGGCCGAGGCCGCCACGGCAGCGCAAAGACCGAAGCCCGCGAGTGCGCGGGCGAGCAGACGGATGGACATGGAATCTCCCTGAAGATTGCCGCAGGACTTCTGGCGGCGGCGGGAGCATCCGCGGCCCTGGCGGCCGCGTCAATCGGGAGCGGTACGAGACTGGATTCAGTCGCCGTCGCTGTTGAAGGCCACCTCCACGGCCGCTTCGCGTGCCTTGCGGATGGGCGCGAAGCGCCATTGGCGCACCGCGTCGACGGCGGCATTGCCCAGGCGGCTGTGGCTGGCCTTGATGACGGAGGCCTGCTGGACCGAGCCATCGGGTGCGACCGTGAACTGCACCTGCGCGAAGCCGTTGCGGAAGCTGGACTGCTGCATCTGGCGTGGCAGCGTGGGGTCGACCTTGGACAGCAGCTTCAGCGGCTCCTCCGCCTCTTCCTGGGCCGCGGCCCTGGGTGGCGGCTCCACGGCCTGGGCCGCAGCCGCCATCGGCGCCGCGGGAGCGGGTGTCGGTGCAGCGGAGGCAAGCACGACGGGCGCGCGATCAGGCTCGGGCTCGGAGGCCGGCTGGGCCGCCGCCGCGACGGCTGGCGGTGCTGCGACGGCGGCGGCTGCCACCGGCGCAGGTGCCGGCGCGGCCGAAGGGGAGGGCGCCGGCTTGGGCGCCGCGGCGACGGGCGCCGGCTTCTTGGGGGCGGGTGCCGGCGCGGGGGCTGGCGTCGCGGGCTGCTGTCGGTTGGCGCCCTTGTCGGCGTTCAGCTTGATCCAGTGGAAGACCGCGTCGGCAGCCTTCTGAGCGCGCTCCAGGCTCTCCGCCTTGGGCGCTTCTTGTTGGGCAACGGCTGCCTGGGCCAGCATCAGCAGGGCCCCCGTGATGGCGGGCAGGGCGAGCGCCAGGCGGGGGCGCGGTCCGAGTGTCATGACGGCTCCACAAAGACGGTCCGACCCCGGGCGGGGGCACCTGGGCCGAGGGGCGGACTCTAGTCAGGCTTGAGGATGGCGTCAGCGGGGTTTGTCCCGGCCGGGACAGAAATTGGGTCGCTCCCGGCAAAAACGTCACGCTTGGCCGGCGGGGCCCGTCCTCTCGATCAGGCGCCTAGCAGCGCGCGGCAGCGTTTCTCGTGCTGCTGGATCTCCGCCAGCGTGACCTCGATGTCGTGGCGCTGCTGTTCGAGCTGCTGGCGGTGCTGGGCCAGGATGGCCAGGAAGGCGCGCAGCTGCGGCGCTGCGCTGGCCTGGCTGTCGTACATGTCGACGAGCTGCTTGATCTCCTGCAGCGCCAGGCCCAGGCGCTTGCCGCGCAGCGTCAGCTTCAGCCGCGTGCGGTCGCGCGGCGTGTAGACGCGGTTGCGGCCCTTGCGGCCGGGCTCCAGCAGGCCCATGTCCTCGTAGAAGCGGATGGCGCGCGGCGTGATGTCGAACTCGGCGGCCAGTTCGGTGATGGTGAACGTGGGCTGAGGGGCTTCGGTCGCGGCGGTGACAGGGCGGCGGGGTGGCATGGCTACACTCGATTGACGTAAACGTCAGTCTAGAACGGTCATGGGCAATCCACGCGAATCCGAACTCCACTATCCCCTCGGCGAAACCCTGCCCCAGCCCGGCGAGGCGCTGGACCTGGCACCGGGCGTGCGCTGGGTGCGCATGGGCCTGCCCTTTGCGCTGGACCACATCAACCTTTGGCTGCTGCGCGACCGCATCGACGGCCGCGAGGGCTGGACCATCGTCGACTGCGGCATTGCCAGCGACGACACACGGGCCAACTGGGAGAAGGTCTTTGCCGAGCGCCTGGACGGCCTGCCGGTGCTTCGCGTCATCGCCACGCATTTCCATCCCGACCATCTCGGTCTGGCCCATTGGCTCACCGAAAAATGGGGCTGCCGCCTCTGGATGAGCGCGACGGACTTCAACCTCGCGCGCCTGGCCAGCAGCTCGACGGTGGGCATGGGGGGGGCCTCGGCCGCGGCCTTCTTTGGCAGCCATGGGCTGACCGACCCCGAGTCCCTCGAAAAGATCCGCGCCCGCGCCGACTACTACCCCAAGATGGTGCCCGTGGTGCCGGCCAGCTACCGGCGGCTGATGGACGGCACCGAGGTCGAGATCGGCGGGCGCACCTGGCATTGCATCGCCGGCTACGGCCATGCGCCCGAGCACATCAGCCTGTTCTGCGACGAAGGCCGACTGCTGATCTCCGGCGACATGGTGCTGCCGCGCATCTCGACGAACGTGTCCGTCGTCGATGTCGAACCCGAAGCCGATCCGCTGACGCTCTATCTGAACTCACTCGCCCGCTACCTGGCGCTGCCGGCCGACACGCTGGTGCTGCCCTCGCATGGCAAGCCCTTCACCGGCCTGCACCAGCGCATCGACCAACTGCGCGAGCACCATGACGAGCGGCTGGCCGAGGTCGTGGCCGCCTGCGCGGCCGAGCCCACCCATGCGGCGGGCCTGCTGAGCGTGCTGTTCAAGCGCAAGCTCGACCTGCACCAGACCACCTTCGCGATGGGCGAGGCAATCGCCCACCTGAACGCGCTGTGGCTGCAGGGCGATCTGAAGCGCGAGTTGGGCGCCGACGGCGTCTACCGCTTCCGGCCTGGCTGATTCGTCCCGCGCAAAAAGAAACGCCGCCGATCATGGATCGGCGGCGGTCTCGTCTTGCCCGGTACCTCGCTCCCACCGGCCGAGCCGGCATTGGGCACCTGTGATGACAGCGTCGGCGCGGAGTGTTGCTGAACGTGAAGGCGCTGCGGTGACGGCCCTGCGGGAATATTCACAAGCAAACCATTGCAGGTCGGGCCTGAGCCGGCCGGCTCACTGCACGACGATGGATTCCTCGCGTAGCGCCTCGCGGGAGCGCTCGAAGTCGGGCAGCACGGAGCGCACGGTGTCCCAGAAGGCCGGGCTGTGGTTCATCTCGCGCAGATGGGCCAGCTCGTGGGCGACGACGTAGTCGATGATGGCCGGCGCGAAGTGGATGAGGCGCCAGTTCAGGCGGATGCTGCCATCGGCGCTGGCGCTGCCCCAGCGGGTCTGGGCGGCCGACAGGCGCAGCGTCTTCATCGTCACGCCCAGCAGTTCGGCAAAGCGCTGGCATCGCGGCAGGAAGTCCTCGCGCGCGCGGGCCTGCAGCCAGGACTGGGTCAGGTCGCGGATCTGCTCGGCCGACGCGCCCCCGGGCAGCGGCAGGCGCAAGCAGCGCATGGCTTCGTCCCAGACCACCTCGCGGTCGGCGGGGGCCAGCACCAGCGTCAGCGGCGCGCCGAGGTAAGGCAGGCTGCCGCCATCCAGCCATTCGATGCGCGAGGCCTGGATGCGCTGCTGGCGCTCGCGTTGCTCGACGAGCTTGCGCAGGATCCATTCGCCCTTGTGGTGCAGGGCGCGTTCGATCTCGTTGACGGGCACCCAGCGCGGCGCGCTGACGCGCAGGCCCTGAGGCCCGACGACGAAGCCGATGCTGCGCCGGCGGGCGCGCTTGAGCTCGTAGCCGATGCGGTGCTGGCCCAGCCACAGCTCGCGCTGCGAGCGCGTCGTGCCGGGCTCGGCCGGCGTGATCTCCGACGCCACGTCGAACAGCGACAGCTGGCTGTCTTGCAGGAGCGGGGCCGGACGCTTGGGCGGCATGGGGCTCAGTGCTGGCTGGCGGCGCCGGCCACGCCGGCGGGCGGAGGGTTTTGGTAGGCCTCGGGGTCGAGGCGGCGCATCTCGCTCTCGATCCAGTCCCTGACCTCGTTCATCAGCTCGGCGGGCGCACGGCCCTCGGGGCGGATCTGCCGGCCGATGGAGATGTCGACGACGCCCGGGCGCAGCAAAAAGCTCTTGCGTGGCCAGCAGCGCGCGGCTGTCGCCGCAATCGGCACGACGGGCAGGCCGGCCTCGATGGCCAGGCGGGTGCCGCCGGTCTTGTACTCGCCCGCCTGGCCGCGCGGGATGCGCGTGCCCTCGGGGAACATGATGACCCAGTTGCCCATGCCGCCTAGGCGCTTGCCCTGGGTGAGCACCTTGTTCCAGGCCTCGGTGCGGCGGCCGCGGTCGATGTGGATCATGTCCATGCGCGCCATCGCCCAGCCGAAGAAGGGCACGTAGAGCAGCTCGCGCTTGAAGACATAGGCCAGCGGATGGCTGAGCAAGGCCGGGTAGGCGAAGGTCTCCCAGGTGCTTTGGTGCTTGGACAGCAGCACGACGCCGGCGCGGCGGTCCGACGCGGTCGGCAGGTTCTCCATGCCCTGGATGCGCCAGCGCACGCCGCAGATGAAACGCGCGCTCCAGATGGCCACCTTGAGCCAGCCGGCGCAGGCCCAGTAGACCGGGTCGCCGCGGCGGAAGATGGACAGCAGCAGCACGCCCAGCGCCCAGGGGATGACCGTCACGATGAGGACGATGACGAAGATCAGCGAGCGGATGGCGCTCAGCAGGGTGGACATCAGTGCAGGTCTCCGGCCTGGGTGTCGGGGGTGAGGGCCTCGCCGCGGGCCTCGGCCAGGCGGCGGCGCTCCTCCTGGACGATGGTTTCAGCGAAGCTCGTCAGGTCGTCATGCACGCGGGCTGTCGGCACCTGCACGAGCAGGTTGGCGAGTTCCTCGGTGCCGAGGCTGCCGAAGGGGCCGGTCAGCACCAGGTGAGGGATGCAGCCGGCGTTCTGCGCCGTCAGCAGGTCGGTCAGGGAGGCGCCGACCATGTGCACGGTGCCCAGTGCCACATCGAAGCGTTCGCCGATCTGCTTGATGAGACCGGGCAGGGGCTTGCGGCAGTCGCAGCCTTCCTCGGGCGTGTGCGGGCAGAAGAAGGCCGCGTCCAGGCGCCCGCCTTTTTCGGCCAGCAGCTGGTTCAGGCGCAGGTGCACGGCGTTCAGCGAGGCCATGTCCAGCAGGCCGCGGCCGATGCCGGCCTGGTTGGTGGCCAGCACCGTGTGCCAGCCGGCGTGGTTGAGGCGCGCGACGGCTTCCATCGCGCCCGGCAGCGGGTCCAGCTCCTCGGGCGCCTTGACGTGGTCGTCGCGGTAGCGGTTGAGCGTGCCGTCCCGCCCGAGGATGACGAGCTTCATGCCGTGGGCGTGATCGGCACGCATGGGGGTCTTAGGCAAGGCGCGACAGGTCGGCGACCCGGTTCATGGCGGCGTGCAGGCGGCCCAGCAGCGCGAGGCGGTTGGCGCGCAGGGCGGCATCCTCGGCGTTGACCATCACGTCGTCGAAGAAGGCGTCGACCGGCGCCTTCAGGGCGGCCAGAGCTTTCAGCGAGCCGGTGTAGTCATGCTGCTCGAACAGGGTGTCGGCCTGCGGCTGCACTTCGGCAATCGCAGCGGCCAGGGCCTGCTCGGCAGACTCCTGCAGCAGCGCGGCCTTGACCTCGGTGGGCAGCTCGCCCTCGACCTTCTTCAGGATGTTGCCGACGCGCTTGTTGGCGGCGGCCAGCGAGGCGGCCTCGGGCAGGGCCGCGAAGGCGCGCACGGCCTCCAGGCGCTTGGGCACATCGCCCAGGCGCGCGGGGTTGAGCGCCAGCACGGCGTCGACTTCCTGGGCGCTGTAGCCCTGGTCGCGCAGGCTCACGGCCAGGCGGTCGGTGAAGAAGGACAGCAGCGCCTCATGCGTGCCGACCGGGTTCTCGATCAGCTCGCCGAACGACGGCAGGGCCGCCTCGATCAGGGCCGGCAGGTCCAGCGGCAGGTTCTTCTCGACCAGGATGCGGATGACCCCCAGCGCATGGCGGCGCAGCGCGAACGGGTCCTTGTCGCCGGTGGGCAGCTGGCCGATGCCGAACAGGCCGACCAGGGTCTCCAGCTTGTCGGCCAGGGCCACGACGGTGCCGGTGTGGTTGCGCGGCAGCGCGTCGCCGGCGAAGCGCGGCTTGTAGTGGTCCTCGATGGCGATGGCGACGCCGTCGCGCAGGCCCTCGTGGCGTGCGTAGTAGCCGCCCATGATGCCCTGCAGCTCGGGGAACTCGCCGACCATGTCGGTCAGCAGGTCGCACTTGGCCAGCGTGGCGGCCTGCTTGACCTTGCTGTCCAGCACCTTGAACTCGTCGTCCGCGTCCACCGTGTAGGGCAGGGTGGCCATGCTGAGCTGGTTGACGATGGCGTGGGCTATGCGCGTCACGCGCTCGGCGCGTTCGCCCTGCGAGCCCAGCTTGCCGTGATAGACCACCTTGGCCAGGCCGGGCAGGCGGTCGGCCAGCTTCTTCTTGCGGTCCTGGTCGAAGAAGAACTTGGCGTCGGCCAGGCGCGGGCGCACGACGCGCTCGTTGCCCTGTACGACCGCGCTCGCATCGGCCGGCGCGATGTTGCTGACGACCAGGAAGTGGCGCGTCAGCTTGCCGGCGGCGTCCAGCAGCGGGAAGTACTTCTGGTTGGCCTTCATCGTCAGGATGAGGCATTCCTGCGGCACGGCCAGGAACTCGGGCTCGAAGGCGCAGGTCAGCACGTTGGGGCGCTCGACCAGGGCGGTCACTTCGTCCAGCAGGGCCTCGTCGGCGATGGGCGTCAGGCTCAGCGCATCGGCCGCGCCCTTGAGCTGGCGCGCAATCTCGGCGCGGCGTTCGGCGAAGCCGGCGATGACCGCGCCCTGCTCGAAGAGCTGGGTCGCATAGCTGTCGGCCGAGTCGATGCCGACGGTGGACAGCGCCGCTTCGAAACGGTGGCCCTGCGTCGTGCGGCCGGACGTCAGGCCCAGGGCCCGCACCGGCACGACGTCGCTGCCATGCAGTGCAACCAGGCCGTGGGCCGGGCGCACGAACTTCACGTCGGTCCAGCCGTCGGCGAGCTGGTAGGTCATGACCTTGGGGATGGGGAGCTTGGCCAGGGTCTCGTCCAGGGCCTTCTGCAGGCCTTGAGCGAGCGTGGCGCCGGGCTGGACGCTGTCCCAGAACAGGGCTTCCGCCTTGCCGTCGGGCTGGCGCTTGAGCTGCGGCACGACCTCGGGGCCGGCGCCGACGGAGGCCAGCTTCTTCAGCAGGGCCGGCGTGGCCTGGCCGTCGGCGGTCAGTGCGACGGCGACGGGCATCAGCTTCTGCTGCTGGGCCTTGTCGGCGGCCTTGGCGGCGACGCCGGCGACATGCACGCCCAGGCGGCGCGGCGACGCGAACGACGTGACGGCGGCATCGGCAGCAGCCAGGCCCTGGGCCTTCAGGCTGTCGGCCAGCACGCTGGCGAAAGCCTCGCCCAGCTTCTTCAGCGCCTTGGGCGGCAGCTCTTCGACAAACAGTTCAACGAGCAGGTTTGCAGACATCACGCGGCCGCCTTCTTGTTCTTCAGTTCGATCTGCGCGACCACTTCTTCAGCCCAGGCCTTGGGCGCCATCGGGAACCCGAGGCGGGCGCGGCTGTCGACATAGCTCTGCGCGACGGCGCGGGCCAGGTTGCGGATGCGGCCGATGTAGGCGGCGCGCTCCGTCACCGAGATGGCGCCGCGGGCGTCCAGCAGGTTGAAGCTGTGGCCGGCCTTCAGCAGCTGCTCGTAGGCGGGCAGGGCGAGCTGCCGTTCCATCAGGTGCTTGGACTGCTTTTCATGCGCGGCGAAGGCGCCGAGCAGGAAATCCACGTCGCTGTGCTCGAAGTTGTAGGTGCTCTGCTCGACCTCGTTCTGGTGGAACACGTCGCCGTAGGTCAGGCCGTCGGTGTAGACGAGGTCGTACACCGACTCCTTGCCCTGCAGATACATGGCCAAGCGCTCCAGGCCGTAGGTGATCTCGCCGGTGATGGGCTTGCAGTCGATGCCACCCACCTGCTGGAAGTAGGTGAACTGCGTCACCTCCATGCCGTTCAGCCAGACCTCCCAGCCCAGGCCCCAGCAGCCGAGCGTGGGGTTCTCCCAGTCGTCCTCGACGAAGCGCACGTCGTTCTTCTTCAGATCGAACCCCAGCGCCTCCAGCGAGCCGAGATACAGCTCCAGGATGTTGGCCGGCGCGGGCTTGAGCACCACCTGGTACTGGTAGTAGTGCTGCAGGCGGTTGGGGTTGTCGCCGTAGCGGCCGTCCTTGGGGCGGCGGCTGGGCTGCACATAGCCGGCCTTCCAGGGCTCGGGGCCGAGGGCACGCAGGAAGGTGGCGGTGTGGCTGGTGCCGGCACCGACTTCCATGTCGTAGGGCTGCAGCAGGGCGCAGCCTTGTTGGGACCAATAGTCCTGAAGCGTCAGGATGATTTGCTGGAAGGTCAGCATGAGATGGGACTGAAAGGGGGTGGCCGATTCTATTGGGCCGCCTTCCTCAGGCCGATCAGGGTCAACAACGCGCTGCCCCAGAGCGGCCAGAGGCCGAAGGCGGCCAGCCAGCGGGCATAGGGCGTGGCGCCCGTCCGGCCCTCGACCTCGGCCTCCAGCACGTCGCGCACCAGCGCCGGCAGGCGCGACGTGACGCGGCCGTGATGGTCCACGGCCGCGGTGGCGCCGGTGTTGGTCGAGCGCACGACGGGGCGCTGGAATTCGAGTGCCCGCATCTGCGAGAACTGCAGGTGCTGGTCCTGGACCATGACGGTGCCGAACCAGGCCAGGTTGCTGACGTTGACGAAGACGGTCGCGGACTCGGGGCCCGATTCCGAAACGGTGCTGCCGACGATGTCCTCGCCGAACAGATCCTCGTAGCAGATCAGCGGCCGCAGGCGCTGGCCGGCTACAGGCCAGGCGCGCTGGTGGTCGCCGCGGGCCTGGTCGTCCAGCGGGATGTTCATCGCGTGCACGAACCACGCGAAACCGGGCGGGATGAATTCGCCGAAGGGCAGTAGATGGCGCTTGCCGTAGTGATAGTCGCTGCCCAGTGCGACGACGGAATTGACGAAGCCCTCGTCGGCATTGCCGAGGAAGCTGCCGAGCAGGGCCGGCCGGTCGGGACGCGAAAGTCGTACGAGCGTGGCCCGGTCCAGTTCCGCAAGTGGCAGCGGCACGACGGATTCGGGCGTGATGACGACCCGGCCGCGCGCCGATTCGATGAGCCGGGCCAGCGCGTCGAGGTTGGCGGCGAAACGTGCGGGGTCGAACTTCTGATCCTGCGGGATGCTGGGCTGCACCAGCGACACGGCCAGGCGGCCGGTGGAGGCGGTGAACTCCTGCGGCAGCAGCAGGCCTGCCAACGGCAGCAGCAGCGCGGGCGCAGCCCAGGCCGTGGCGCCGCGCCTAAGCAGCACGAGGCCGGCCGCCGCCAGCGCCGCCAGCGCCGAGATGCCATACACGCCGACCCAGGGTGCCCAGCCGGCCAGCGGGCCCACGGTGTGGGCGTAGCCCGAGGCGATCCACGGGAAGCCGCTGAGCCAGGTCGCCCGCGCCAGCTCGGCCAGCAGCCAGGCCGGCACGAGGGCCAGCAGCCGCCAGCGCCCGGGCGCGATCCAGCGCGCCGTCAGGCCCAGGGCCAGCGCGTAGTAGCCGCTCAGGAAGGCCGCCAGCAGCGCCACCGCCAGGGCGGCCAGCAGCCAGGGGATGCCGCCGAACTGGTGCATGCTGATGTGCAGCCACCACAGGCCCGAGGCCAGCCAGCCGAAGCCGAACAGCGCTCCGGCCAGCGCCGCGAGTCTGGGTGTGGCCTGCTCGACGACAGCGAACAGCAGCGCCAGCGCGAAGAGCTGCAGATACCAGGCCCCCGTCGGGGCAAACGCGCAGGTGTGCAGCAGGCCCGCCACCAGCGCGACCGCCGTGGCCCTCGCGCCCTTCACGCCTGGGTCTCTTCTTCGGGGGCGCGCGTGACCTTGAACCAGCGCACGGCGCCGCCGCGCGTCAGCATGACGGCGAAGTTCAGGCCCGCCACCTGCACGGTCTCGCCACGGCGCGGTACGCGGCCGTGCTCGTGGGCCACCAGGCCGCCGATGGTGTCGAAGTCGTTGTCCGGCAGGGCCAGGCTGAAGGCACCGTTGACGGCGGCGATGCTGGCGTCGCCAGCAACGCGCAGACTGCCGTCGGCCAGCGTGTACAGGCCGCTCTCGCCGTCCTTCTCGTCGAACTCGTCCTCGATCTCGCCGACGATCTCCTCCAGCACGTCCTCGATGGTGATGAGGCCGGCGGTGTTGCCGAATTCGTCGATGACGATGGCCAGGTGGTTGCGGTTGGAGCGGAAGTCGCGCAGCAACTCGTTCAGGCCCTTGCTCTCGGGCACGAAGACCGTGGGCCGCAGCAGCGCGCGCAGGTTGAGCTCGGGAGCGCGCTGCATCTTCAGCAGGTCCTTGGCGAGCAGGATGCCGATGATGTTGTCGCGCTGGCCCTCGTAGACGGGGAAGCGCGAATGGCCGGTGTCGATGACGACGGCGAGCAACTCGTCGTAGGGTGCATCGATGTCCAGCAGGTCCATGCGCGGCGCGGCCACCATGGCGTCGCCGGCCGACAGCTCGGCCATCCGCAGCACGCCTTCCAGCATCTGGCGCGACTCGGGCTCGATGAGCTCGCGCTGCTCGGCGTCGGCCAGGGTTTCGATCAGCTCGGTCTTGGAGTCGGGGCCGGGGTGCAGGAACTCCAGCATGCGCTCCAGCAGGCCGCGGGCCTCGGGCGGGTGTTTGGCGGCCCCGCGACTTGGGGGCCTGCCTGAATGCGGTTCGCTCAAGGGGCGCTGTCAGGGTATTGCGGAAGGGACAGAATAGCCGATTGGTTTGACAAGACCTTGTTCCGGGGCGCCTAGTCCCCATATCTGCCGCCTTCGACGAAAACCGGTCCCCACCATGTCCACTGCCCCAGGCCTCATCCCCGCCACCATCCTGACCGGCTTCCTCGGCGCCGGCAAAACCACGCTGCTCAAGCGTGTGCTGACCGAGGCCCACGGCCAGAAGATCGCCGTCATCGAGAACGAGTTCGGCGAGGAGAACATCGACACCGACATCCTCGTGTCGGACACCAACGAGCAGATCATCCAGATGAGCAACGGCTGCGTCTGCTGCACCATCCGCGAGGATCTGCGCACGACGCTCTCCGACCTAGCCGCCAAGCGCCGCAAGGGCGAGCTGGACTTCGAGCGCGTCGTCATCGAGACCACCGGCCTGGCCGACCCCGGCCCGGTGGCCCAGACCTTCTTCATGGACGACGAGATCGCCGAGAGCTACCTGCTGGACTCGGTGCTGACGCTGGTGGACGCCAAGCATGCCGACGAGCAGCTCGACAACCGGCAGGAAGCGCGCATGCAGGTGGGCTTTGCCGACCAGATCTTCATCAGCAAGGCCGACCTGGTCGAGCCGGCCGCGGTCGAGGCGCTGATCCACCGCATCAAGCACATGAACCCGCGGGCGCCCATCCAGACCGCCCACTTCGGCGAGGTGGCGCTCAGCAAGGTGTTCGACCTGCGCGGCTTCAACCTGAACGCCAAGCTGGAGATCGACCCCGATTTCCTCAAGGCGGACGATCACGACCACCACCATCATCACCATGATCACGACCATGAGCATGGCGAGCATTGCGACCACCCTCATCACCATGCCCACGACGACGATGTGAAGAGCTTCGTGTTCCGCTCGGACAAGCCCTTCAACCCGGCCAAGCTGGAGGACTTCCTCGGCGCGATCGTGCAGGTCTACGGCCCCAAGATGCTCAGGTACAAGGGCGTGCTGCACATGAAGGGCACGGACAAGAAGGTCATCTTCCAGGGCGTGCACCAGATGATGGGTTCCGATCTCGGCCCGAAATGGATGCCGGGCGAGAAAAAGCAGAGCAAGATGGTGTTCATCGGTATCGACCTGCCCAAAGAGGTGCTGATGCAAGGCTTGGAAGGCTGTTTGGCGTGATGTTTTTCGGCGCCCGGAACACCGTTTTCGGGGAGGCGCAGACTCGTGATTCCTGGTGGCTACAATCCGCCGCGCTCAAAATTGGGCTGCCGGCTGAAAAGCAGTGGGATCAAGGTCTGACACCGCGCCGATGCAAGCCCTGAGCGAGGAGATGACTGTGAGCAAGACCCCGGCCCCCAAAACCGCCGCCGCACCCGCCAAGGGCGCGAAGAAGACTGACGCCGGCGCCGACGTCGCGATGCTGGACGCCCCCGCACCGGCGAACCGCTTTGCCGATCGCTTTGCTCCGCCGAAACCGCCCGCGCGCGGTGCAAACCAGGCCGACGAGACGCCGCGGGTGGCCGCCAAGGGCGACCCTAAGCTCGCCAACGCCTGGAAGACCAAACCGGGTGCCGAGCTGAGTGACGCCGAAGTTCTGGCCATGCCGGACTCGGAGTACATGAACGCCAAGCAGATCGAGTTCTTCCGCGCCAAGCTGACCGAACTGAAGGACGGCGTGCTGTCCAACGCCGGCGAGACGACCGAGCATCTGCGCGAGGACACGACCATCGTGCCCGATCCGGCCGACCGCGCCACGATCGAGGAAGAGCACGCCCTGGAACTGCGCACCCGCGACCGCGAGCGCAAGCTGCTGAAGAAGATCGTGCAGTCCATCGCCCGCCTGGACAGCGGCGACTACGGCTACTGCGACGAGACCGGCGAGCCCATCGGCCTGGGCCGTCTGATCGCACGCCCGACCGCGACGCTGTCGCTGGAAGCGCAGCAGCGCCGCGAGTTGAAACAGAAGATGTTCGGGGACTGAATTCCCTTACCCTGGCGACATGTCCGACTCCAAGCCCGCAGACCCCAAGGAAGGCGACAGCTTCTTCCGCAAGGTTGCGCGCTTCGTGGCCAACCCCACGACGGACTGGTCGGAGATCAACTCGCGCCAGGACGACCCCGAGGGCGATCTCGCCAAGGCCGAGCTGCGTGCCATGGTGGAGCGCAAGCGCCGCAACGACTTCGTGCGAAAGCGCGAGCTCGACATGCTGCGCCGCATCCGCCGCGAGGGCCTGACGCCCGAGCAGCTCGCGGCCCTGGCCTCGTCTCCGTCGCGCCTGGGCGATGACGAGCGCATCAGCGAGCCCAATTCCAAGATCGATCTCGGCGTGAAGGCCAAGATCGACGAGATCGAGCAGCAGATGGTTGGCGAGAGCTTTGCGACGACGCAGGCTGTGCCCAAGCAGCAGCCGGGCTTCTTCGAGACTCCCACGCGGCCCGCCGCCTTTGCCTCCACGGTCACCGCGCCGCAGCCGGGTGACACGGCGAGCGGCCGCGTCAGCGAATTCGCCACCCCGCGCGAGGTGCAGCGCCTGCAGGCCCCCACGCCGCCTGCCGCTGTGACCATGGGCGCGGCCATTCCGCCGCTGTCCGATTCGCCGCCCAGCCGCCTGCCCGACCTGCCGCCGCTGGACATGCCGCTGTCCTTTTCGCTGGCGGAGTCCACGCCCGAAGTCGAGGTGCAGGAGGTCGTGCACGACCCCGAGCTCGACGAGGCCGTCATCGCCTTCGCCAATGCCGATTACGAGACCAGCGAGCGTGCGCTGACGGAGCTGGTGCACCCGGGCGGCAGCCGCAATCTGCATGGCGAAACCTGGCTGGTGCTGTTCGACCACTACCGCGCCACCGGCGCCCAGGGCAAGTTCGAGGCGCTGGCCGTGGAATACGCCCAGCAGTTCGGCCTGTCGGCGCCGCAGTGGTTCTCCATGCCCAAGCTGGTGGCCGAGTCGACGCGCCAGTCCAACCGGTCGCCGATGGCCAAGGCCAGCCAGGTCAGCTGGACGGCACCCTCCACGCTGACGGCCGAGGATGTGGCCGTGCTGCACAAGCGCAGCGAAACCCTGCCCATGCCCTGGGTCTTCGACTGGGGCTCGCTGGACGACGTCGAGATCGACGCCGCCATCCAGATGCGCCAGCTGCTGCGGCAATGGGCCATGCAGCAGGTCGACCAGCGCTGGATTGGCGGTGACCGCTTCCTCAACCAGCTCAAGGAACTCGCGCCGGTCGGCGAGCGCGACACCGACCCGGCGCTGTGGATGCTGCGCCTGGAGGCGTTGCGCCTGGCCAACCGCCCCGACCAGTTCGACGAGGCCGCGATCGACTACTGCGTGACCTACGAGGTGTCGCCGCCGTCCTGGGAGCGCGCCAAGTGCCGCGTGCGCATGGGTGGCGAGGGCGCCTCGACGAACAGCGCGGCGACCAGCACGATGCAGAGCGAGGCGCAGTCGACCTTCCTGGACACCGGCCTGCCCGATGCGGCCAGCGTCACCGCCCAGCTGGAACTGATGGGCCAGCTCAGCGGCGACATCTCCGACAACCTGCGCGGCCTGTCGTCCGAGGTTGGCGAGGCCAGCCTCATCAACATCTCCTGCACCAAGCTGATCCGCCTGGACTTCATGGCCGCTGGCGACCTGCTGAACTGGGTGCTGCAGCGCCGCAGCGAGAACCGATCGGTCGTCTTCACCGACGCCCACCGCCTCGTCGCGCTGTTCTTCGGCGCGATGGGCATCAACGAGCACGCGAAAGTGAAAGTGCGGATCAACTGATCTTGCACCGCGGCTCCCGGGCCTTATCTGGAGCCTCCATGTCTTCCGATTCTTCTTCTGCCGTCTACCACGGCACCACCATCGTCTCGGTGCGCCGTCAGACGCCCGCCGGCTGGCAGGTCGCCATCGGCGGCGACGGCCAGGTGACGCTGGGCAACACCATCGTCAAGGCCAGCGCGCGCAAGGTGCGCAAGCTCTACCGCGAGCAGGTGCTGGCCGGCTTTGCCGGCGCCACGGCCGATGCCTTCACGCTGTTCGAGCGCTTCGAGGCCAAGCTGGAGAAGCACCAGGGCCACCTGGTGCGCGCTGCCGTCGAGCTGACGCGTGACTGGCGCACCGACCGCGTGCTGCGCCGCCTCGAAGCCATGCTGGCCGTGGCCGACCGGACGGCCTCGCTCATCATTACCGGCAACGGCGACGTGCTGGAGCCCGAGCAGGGCATCGTCGCCATCGGGTCGGGCGGTGCCTACGCTCAAGCCGCCGCCAAGGCGCTGCTCAACCACACGGAGCTGAGTGCGGCCGACATCGTCAAGCGCTCGCTGGAAATCGCCGGCGATATCTGCATCTACACCAACCAGAGCCACACGCTGGAGGTGCTCGAATGAGTTCGATGACGCCCCAGGAGATCGTCTCCGAGCTGGACCGCCACATCGTCGGCCAGCAGGCCGCCAAGCGCGCCGTCGCCATCGCCATGCGCAACCGCTGGCGCCGCCAGCAAGTCGACGAGAAGCTGCGCGCCGAGATCACGCCCAAGAACATCCTGATGATCGGCCCCACGGGCGTCGGCAAGACCGAGATCGCCCGCCGCCTCGCGCGCCTGGCCGGTGCGCCCTTCATCAAGGTCGAGGCGACCAAGTTCACCGAGGTCGGCTACGTCGGCAAGGACGTGGACTCCATCGTCCGCGACTTGATCGAGGTCGCGGTGAAGCAGGAGCGCGAGGGCGCCATGCGGCGCTGCGAGACCCGCGCCGAGGATGCCGCCGAGGAGCGCATCCTGGACGTGCTGCTGCCGGGCTCCGAGGCCGACAACGCCACGCGCCAGGGCTTTCGCAAGCGCCTGCGCGAAGGCCAGCTCGACGATAAGGACATCGAGCTCGACCTCGCCGCGCCCAAGCCCAGCCTGGAGGTGCTGACGCCCTTCGGCAACCAGCCGGGCATGGAGGACATGGCCGAGCAGCTCAAGGGCATGTTCAGCCAGTTCGGCCCGTACGGTGCAGGGCAGAAGAAGACGCGCAAGCTCAAGATCGCCGAGGCACGCAAGCTGCTGGTCGACGAGGAGGCGGCCAAGCTCGTCAACGAGGAGGAGATCCGCGCGACCGCCCTGGTCAACGCGCAGGAGATGGGGATCGTCTTCATCGACGAGATCGACAAGGTCGCGTCGCGCCAGGAGGGCGGTGGTGCCGAGGTCTCGCGCCAGGGTGTGCAGCGCGATCTGCTGCCGCTGGTGGAGGGCACGACGGTTTCCACCAAGTACGGCATGGTGAGGACCGACCACATCCTGTTCATCGCCAGCGGCGCCTTCCACCTCGCCAAGCCGAGCGACCTCATCCCCGAGCTGCAGGGCCGCCTGCCCATCCGCGTCGAGCTGGACTCGCTGTCGGTGGCCGACTTCGAGGCCATCCTGACGAGCACGCATGCCAGCCTCGTCAAGCAGTACCAGGCGCTGCTCGCGACCGAAGGCGTCACGCTGGACCTGCAGCCCGAGGCCATCCGCCGCCTGGCGCAGATCGCCTTCGAGGTGAACGAGCGCACCGAGAACATCGGTGCCCGGCGCCTAGCCACGGTGATGGAGAGGCTGCTGGACGAGATCAGCTTCGATGCGCCGCACAAGGCGGGCCAGACCGTGTCGCTGGACGCGGCCGCGGTGGATGCCAAGCTGGGGGCGCTGGCGGCCAACGAGGATCTGTCGCGCTTCATCCTCTGAGCGGCCCCGCCATTTCTGGCGCCGGCTTGCGCTGACGCAAGCCGCCGGGGCCTGCGGGCGTTTAGGCTGGGGTATGACCGTCCAGCCGCCTTCGCGCACCTGGGGCTTGGCGCATCCGCCGGGCACCAGCGCGGCCGCCGTGCGCGAGCGTGCGCGCTGGCGCTGGCCCGTGCTCGCGTCGCTGCTGGCGACCATTCCCGCCTTCTACATCGAACTGCTGGAGCAGCTTCCCACGCCGCTGGCCACGGCCATCTACCTGACGGCGGCGTCCGTCCTCGCGCTGGCGCTCTGGCAGGTGGCCCGCCGGCTCGACCACCCGCGCCAGCACCTGCGGCGCAATGTGCTAGACCTGGCGCTGATCGCCGGCTTCCTGCTGGCGGCGCTGTTGCCCGCCAGCGTGGACTCGCCCGCCAGTCTGGCCCTGCGCTTGGCGGTGGCGCTGCTGAGCCTGCTGCGCATGGTCTGGACGCTGCGACCCTGGATCACCCGTGGCGGCCTGGGCTACCTGCTGCTGCTGGCGTTCGCCGTGCTGTGCTTCTGCGGCGTCGGTTTCTGGGCGCTGGAGCCGCGCGTGCGCACGCTGGGTGACGGGCTGTGGCTGGCCTTCACGACCGCCGCCACCGTGGGCTATGGCGACATCGTGCCCAGCACCCCCGCGGCCAAGATCTTCGCCGTCTTCGTCGTGCTGCTGGGATACGCCGTGCTGTCCCTCGTCACGGCGGCCATCGCGGCCATGTGGGTGGAGACGACCGAGCGGCGCATCGAGCACGACATCCTGCGGCAGCTGCACGTCGAGGTGAGTGCGCTGCGGGCGGAGGTGGCGGCGCTGCGCGAAGGCATCCGCCCGCCGCCGGGCTGAGCACTCGTCAGTGCGGCAGCGTCCGGGCGCTTCCGGCCCAGCGCAGCAATTGCATCAGCGAGGGCGCCTGGGTCTTGCCCAGCAGATTGCGGACGTGGCTGCGCACGGTGCTGACGCACAGGCCGAGGTGGCGGGACGCTGCGTCCACGGGTTCACCGTCGGCGAGCAGCAGCAGCACATGGCGCTCGGCTGGACTGAGGCGGTACTGCCGCGTGATCGCGTCGATGCGGGCGGCCTGCGTCAAGGCCGGCTGGTCCAGGTGGATGGTCAGCAGCAGGCTGCCGTCCGGCCAGCCCGAAGCACGCGTGATGGTCGGCGCCAGCGGCGCGACATGCAGCCAGCCGGTGGTCAGGCCGGGTGTGAACCACAGGCCCGTGCGCGATGCCGAACCGGCCGCGGCCAGCGCCAGCGTCTCGCCCAGGCGCTGAGCGTCCAACTGGCCCATGCTCATCAGGTGCTCCAAGCGCGACTGCCATAGCCCGTCAGCCAGCAGGGCCTCGGCGCTCGCGTTGGCAAACAGCACGCGCCGGTCGGGCAGCACCACCAGAAGCGGCTGGGGCAGGGCTCCCAACACCTGGCTCGGCCAGGTTTCCTGGAACGCGCGTTCCTGCGACGAAATGAAGTTGGCTTGCAGCATGTGGATCTCCCTGAGCCTCTGCGGCGCGATGACGCCGTCTGATGTCCTCAAGTTTGGTGACCACGCCTGGCCCTCGCCATTGCCGAGAAGTACTTGGGCGGGCGGGTCTTGCGCATGGGCCAAATGGCCAGGCCAAAAGGACGCCCTTCGCCTGGCGCCGAAAGTGGCGCGCGTCGATACCATCAGGTGCAGCGGGGAGACTGCCATGAAAATTCTGTTGATAGACGACCACCCCTTGTTCCGCGAGGGCGTCGCGCTGCTGTTGAAGCCGCTCGTGGAGGAACTGGAGACCTGGGAGGCGGGCAGTTGCGAGGAGGCCTTTGCGCTGCTGGCCGAACGCGGCAGCGCCGATCTGGTGATGATCGACCTGGGCCTGCCAGGGCTGTCGGGCCTGGAGGGCCTGGGCCGGCTGCGGCGCGACCACCCCGAGGTTCCCGTTGTCGTGATGTCCTCGGCCGACGACAAGGACACGGTGCTGGCCGTGCTGGACGCCGGCGCGATGGGCTTCATCCCCAAGAGTTCGACCTCGCAGGTCATGCTCGGCGCGCTGCGCCTCATCCTCGCCAAGGGGGTCTACTTGCCGCCCTCGGTCTTCCTCGGCGGCAGGACCATGCCGCCCGCCATGCCCCTGCCGGCCGTGGTCCCGGTGCCGGTGCAGGGCCGGCGGGCCACCGAACTCGGGCTGACGCCGCGCCAGGCCGACGTGCTGCACCTGCTGCTGCAGGGCAAGCCCGCCAAGCTGATCGGACGCCAGCTCAACCTGTCACTCAGCACCGTGAAGGCCCACACCTCATCAGTGCTGCGCGCGCTGAACGTGACGACCCGCACCCAGGCCGTGCTGGCGGCCAGCCGCCTGGGCCTGCGCTTCGAGGAGCCCGTACAGGCTCAGGGGGTCTCGGCTGATGCCAGCGACTCCTGCATGGCGTCCAGCAGCCGCTGAAGCCCGATGGGCTTGTGCAGCAGCCGCGCTCCGCAGGCCTGGGCGCGCGGCTGCAGGCTGGCATCGGTGTTGGCCGTGACGACGATGGCGGGGATGTCGTCGTCGTAGTGTTGGCGCAGCCGCTGGATGACCTCGAAGCCATCGCGGCCGGCACCGAGCTGGTAGTCGGTGACGATGAGATCGGGCACGCGCAGGTGCTGTTGCAACTGAGCCAGCGCTTCGTCGCATGAGGCAGCGGCAACGACATGGCAGCGCAGCGCCAGCAGCGCATCCACCAGGGCCTGGGCGTTCATTGCTTCATCGTCGACGACGACGATGAAACAACCCTCCAGCGCTTGCTGGCTTGCCACGAGCCGCGGCGCGGTCTTGGTTGACCTTGCAGCGAGCCTGGCCAGCGGCATCGCGACGCGGAACACCGAACCCTTGCCGACGCGGCTGTCCACGCTGAGCTGGTAGCCCAGGATGTGGGCGCTGCGCTGCACGATGGACAGACCCAGCCCGAGGCCCTTGTCCTGGCCCGTGCCGGGGGCGCCGATGCGGAAGAACTCCTCAAAGATGGCCTCGCGGTAGCGCGCCTCGATGCCCGGGCCACTGTCCCAGACCTGCATTTCCACCGCGTCGCCACGGCGTCGGCACGCCACCAGCACGCCACCCTGCTGGGTGTATCGGATGGCGTTGGCGACGAGATTGCCGGCGATGCGCTCCAACAGCGCCGCGTCGCCCTTGACGGCGAAGTCGCAGGCGCGCACATGCAGCTTCAGCCCCTTCTCGGCCGCCTGCGGTCCCCAGATCTGTTCGAGCTGGTGCAACAGCCAGGCCAGGTCCACGTCCTCGACGTGGGCCTGCACCGTGCCGGCGTCGAGCTTGGAGATGTCCAGCAGATTGCCGAACAGGTTCTCCATCGTGGCGACGGAGGATTGGATCTTCTCGGCCAGGGCCAAGTGCTCGGGACTGCTGAGCCTGCTCTGCAGCACGCCCAGCAGCAGGCTGATCGAGTGCATGGGCTGGCGCAGATCGTGGCTGGCGGCGGCGAGGAAGCGGGTCTTGGCGGCGTTGGCGCGCTCGGCCTCGTCTTTGAGTCGCGAGAGTTCGTCGGCGCGAGCGGCGAGCACGTCGCGTGCTTCTGAGAGCTGGGCGGTGCGTTCGGTGACCTTGGCTTCAAGGCTGGCGTAGAGGTCGCGCAGGCGCGACGCCATGAGATTGAAGTCCTGCGCGAGATCGTCGATCTCGTCGTGGCGGCGTATCTCCAGCGTGGCATCGAGGTCGCCCCCCGCAATCCGAGCCGTGGCCTGCCGCAGGGCGACGATGGGAGCCGCCATGCGGCGTGCAAACAAGATGCCTAGGATGAGGGCCGCAAGACCACCGATCAGCATCAGCACGGTTGTGCGTCCCAATGCGATCCAGACCGGCCTGAAGGCAGCATCGCGCTGCTGTTCCATGAAGACCACCCAACCTAGCTCGGGGACTGCCGCCGCCGTCACGATGACGGCCTCACCCCCCAGGCTTCGCGTGGCCAAGCCGCGCACGAGAATGGAAGCGGCCCGGCTGGCGCGGGCCTGGCGCAGCGCAAGGTTGTCCGCCATGACCGGGCGGCGCAGGACCCATGTGGGCTGCGCGTGCGCGATGAGGTGATCCTCGCCATCAACCACGTACGCCAGCCCGCCCTCGCCCGCGCGCAGCCGCGACACCACCTCGTTCAGGAGGCGCAGGTCAATGGTGGCGATGATGCTTCCGACGCCATCGAACGCCGCCAGTCGAACGGTTGGAAGGTGTCCGTCACGGAAGAAGGTTTGGCCGCGCCGCAGCCCTTCCTTGGCTGTTACGCGGGCGAGGTCGGGCTCGTCGACAGGCGTCCCGGCGGAGATGCGATCCACGCTGTGCTTCGAAGTGAACAACTGTTCCCGACCCTGGTTGTCTGCCACCTCCAGTTCGATGATCGCCGGTACCAATTGCATCAGTCGATGGAACTCTTCGCGGCGCTGTTGCAGGCCGAAACCAGGCCGGCCCCAGGGCATCTTGGCCACATCGCGCAGTCCAACCTGGATGACATTGAAGTAGGCGGAAATCTCGCGCGCAGCGCCCTCGGCTTGTGCTTCCTGGACGGCTTCAACACGCTCGAGGGAGGATCGATAGACCAGGTAGGCCTCGATGCCACCCGAGACGAGCAGCAGTGCGAGCGTCAAGCCGCACATTTGTACGGCATATCGTCGGGTCAGCGACCGGTACTTGGGGGCGCGCGGCCGGAGGCTCATGGGCATGTGCGGTCTCAGCGGACGACGATGTCAGCCCGCCGCACGACGGCGATGCTGGCCAGCGGGACGTTGATGTCGGGCGTGGTGCGAACCGCCAGAACGAAACGCTGGGGACGTTCAATCGGGATGTCGCCTGCCCGCTCCCCTTGTCGGATGCGCCTCACCAGCGACGCGACGATGGGCCAAGCCTGCGAAGTTTCAGGCGCATAGGCGAGCGGTGCGCCAGCCAGGACGCTGTCCGTGCCGCCGAAGATCGCCGGCTTGCGCCACTCGCGCAAGGTTTCAATGAGCTCCTTGCCCGCCAGGAGCGCGAGATAGGAACGCGGGATGCACCAGGCGTCGAACTCCCTCGCTTGCGTCGTGGCCAGCAGGGCCTGAGCCTGTTCCAGCGAGTCGGCATGCAGAACCGAGACTTGCAGGCCTTGCGGGTTGGACATGGCAGGCAGAATGCGCTCCGCGTCGACGTTCTCGCTCCATGAGCGATCACCGAGCACGGCGATTCGGCGTACGCCTGGGTAGGCATCACTGAGGATTTCGATCCGTTTCGGATCGAGGTCGTCACGAATCCACAAGCCGGTTGCAGGCTCCGGTCGGCGCGACAGCCCCGACACGATGCCAAACCTCACTGGATCGAGATAGCCGGTGAAGACCAAGGGCAGCTGAGGTGCAACGCGACGAGCCGCCAGCGCAGTGGCGCCGTTCGGGGCGACAAGCAAATCCGGGCCTGTTCCTGCCGCGACGGCCACGAGGGCATCGTCGACCAGACCGTCCGCGCCGCCTGTTGAGACGAACTCGACAGAGATCGTTGCATCACCCGTTTGCCGCACTCGGGCCAAGGCCGTCTTGAGCCGCTCGAAGGAAACGTCGCGCTCAGGGGCGACCCGACCCAGAAAGACCACCCGCCATGGCGGAGGCGACAAGGCGCCATCGGCGCGCAGCGCGACCACCAATGCGATACCAAAGACCAGTACCCATGTGCGAGCCAAAAGTCCGCTAGCCACCTTTCTCCCTTTTTTCTATCCTCGCGCCGCAAATGTCCATTTGCGCCAACACGGATTAGAAGGGTGGGTCATGGAGAGAATCAAGCATCACTTTTGCTGGGTGAAGTCGGTTTCGGGTCCGCGAAAGACAGCGCCGGCAGCCGCGGGCGTCGGTATGGCTGACATGTTGGTCGCATGGTCGCCAGATAGCGGTTCGATGCGCGCTTCATCCATAGTGGAGGGGTTCGTCAGGGGGGGCCTGGTGCCGCAGCACGCCGGCGTGCCGCCGCCCAAGACGAAAGGCAAGGCGGCCTTGGCCGCCAAGGCGGCCAAGGCCACGGCGATGCCACAGCCCCAGAACGCCGGAGTTCCGCCGGCGAACGCGAAATCGAAGATCGGCGGAGCAGGCCGCACCAGTCAGGCAGTGGACGACAAGCATGCAGGCGTTCCTCCTGCCAGTCCGGCTGTCGCAACAAGTCTCAAGTCGCTTGTCCCGCCGCCTCCACCTGCCAATGACCCCGATCTCGGTGTCAAGAACGGACCGGTGCCGCCCGCGCAGGGACGAATGATTTTTGCCGGCGCCTCGATGGCTGGTGCGTGGGCTTTCGATGATCTTCGACTGACCGGTGTGCCGGGCGGCGAGGGGTTGCGGCACGAGTTCCAGGTGGTGATCGGTGACGAGGCCGCGGCCTATGCATGGCTAGGCGGCGCCGATGGCAGCGAGTGGCTGCTCGATGCAAAGGCGGTATCGCTCATCACCTTTGCCGTCATGGGCGTCTACTGAAGGAGGCCGCATGGTCTGGTTCGCTGCAAATCCGTTTCCGGAGTCGGCCTGGTCCAGTGATGTCAGGGAGCTTGCAAGGCAGAAGCTGCTGCACTTGCCAAGAGATTGGCGGACCAGGATCAGCCTTGCCGGCCCTGATCTGAAGAACGTCGAGGCTGAGTGCCGTGACGTCTTGCGTGCAACGCAGGATCGGCCGTCGAACTTGACCGACATCCAGAATGAGGCGGTGGACGTCTACGCGGCCATCAACAAGGTCCAGCAACTCATCGGCCCCCTGATCCCTCAGAAGTTGCCGCCTGCGACCGCGAACCTGCTTCAAGCCACGTTGTGGGACGCCGTGCCTGTCACGTTCACCTTCAAGGAGCAGTTCAATCGCGGGCGCCCGCACCATTGCTGCGATCTGCCGCTCGATCCCATGTTCCAGCCGCCGTCACAGTTCTACCCCGGCCATCCCGCGTATCCGAGCGGGCACTCGACGCAGGCGCATCTGGTGGCGGAACTCTATGCACGCATGTTTCCCAAGCTGAGGCCGAGTCTGCAGCAAGCAGCACAGGGTGTGGCGCGGCGTCGCGAAATTGCCGGCTTGCACTTCGCCAGCGATTCGGCGGCAGGCGCCATCCTGGCAGTTCAGCTCGCTGACGAGTTCCTGAGGATTCCGGCCTTGCTGGCCCTGTTCAATCAGGCCAAGCGCGAATGGCCGCATCTGGTGCCCTGATCTTGATTCGGCGCCGTTGAAGTGAAGCCTTGACTGCCCGCTCACGCGCTTGACACCCCCGGCGCCTTCAGCATTGGGGGCACTGCACTTGGTAGGACGGATCGGCCCATGAGTCGATGGGCAGTTCGCTCCCCGTTGCCTCAGGTTTTGCGAGACGCGCGACGCTTCAGCCACGCGGTGAACGCCAGGCCGAGGCCCCACAGCGCCCATGTCGCCGGCTCGGGCACCGCCTGCGCCTGGAACACCGCACCGCCATCCGCCGAGAAACTGAACGACGTGAACTGGTAAGCCCCGCTGCTCGCCGAATAGCTGGCCCCGCCCAGCAGCGCATGGTCCAGCCCATCGGTGCCCTGCCTCAGGAAGCTGCCGATCTGGAACCCCCCACTCGCCTGGAAGGCATTCGGGTCGGTCGCGCCGAGGAAGCGGAACTCGATCTGCACCGCCCCCAGGTTGACCGCGCTGCCGGCATTGAAGACCAGCTGGTCGGTGACGAAGCCGCCATGCCCGTCGGACTCGACTTCCAGGACCAGCCTGCCGCCGGCCTGGTTGTCGAAGCTGCCCTGCACGTGCAGCGTGCCGGGTGAGTTGCCGGGGCTGAAGATGCCGCGGTTGATGATGCTGCCGATCAGCGTGCCAGTGCCGCCCACGTAGCCCTTGGTGCCGATCTCGATGGTGTTGGCCGTGACGGTGCTGGTGTCGTTGACGATCAGCGTCGCGACGCCGCCGTCGCCGTCGCGCGAGGCGCTCACGCCGACGTAGCCGCCGGTCAGAGAGGAGCCGCCGTTGAGGCTCAGCAGACCCGTCGACCCTGGTTGCCAGCCCACCACGACACCCCCCGTGGCTCCCACGTCCAGCACGCTGGCGTTCTCGAAGCTGGCCTGCCCGTTGCCGTTGTAGCCCACCACGGCGCCCGTGACATGGGGCTGGCCGCTGATCTGCACGGTCGATGCGCGCACCACCAAGCTGCCGTTGCCGCCGGGCGCATTGTTGGAGCCGCCGATGAGCAGCAGCGAGCCCTGGTCGCCGGCGTTGTTGATGGTCAGTCCGGAGCCGTTCGCCAGGCGCACGCTGCCCAGCGACCCCGTGCCCAGGCCTATTCCCAGCGTCGCGCCGATGGTGCTGCCGCTGTGCTGGCCACCCAGCGTGATGCTGGACGCGTTCGCCTGCAGCGCCCCCACGCCGCCGCCCACGCCCACGTCCAGCAGCGTCGCCTCCAGCGCCGCGCCGGCGCTCAGGTTCAGTGCGCCCGTGCCACCCGAGACGCGGCCGACGTAGATGACCGGATCGGCGCCCGTCACGCTGACCTTGCTGCCCGCGCCGCTGACGTTCAGCGTGCCGGTACCGTTCAGGCCGCTGATGCTCTGGCCGATGGTCATGCGGGTCTGCGCGATCTGCGCCGGCGTCGACGTGCCACGGCCGTTCAGCAGCAGCTGGCCGCCATTCGTGACGTCCACCGTGCCCGAGCCGCCCCAGCCGATGTTGGCCTGAGGCAGGTCGAAGGCGCCGGCCGCGCTCTGCGGGCTGACGAGGCTCAGCAGGCTGCCTGCGCCGTCGATGCGCAGCGCACCGACGGTGCCGGCGACGGCATCCCCCGAGGCCACGTACAGGCGGGGCAGCCAGGCCTCCATGGTGACGATGGCGCCGCGCGTGATGGCGGCCGTGCCGTTGCCACCCTGGCGGCCGACGTAGAGGTCGGCGAAGGCGCCGCCATAGCTGATGTGGCTGCCGCTGCCGTCCACGCTCAGCGTGCCGGTCGCGGCGGTGTTGCCCACCTGCAGACGGTTGATGCCTTCGATGGCGCCGCCGCCGCTCACCGCGAGGCTGGACGTAGCGCCATTGCGGCCTATCCACAAGCCGGCGTTGCTGGTCGTGCCGTAGACGAGCTTGGAGCCGGCGCCGGTGATGCTCATGCGGTTGACGCCGCCGTTGAAGCCGAGCTGGATGTAGGCCGCCGTGCTGGCGTCGGCGGCGAGCAGCATCTGGCCACCGTCTGCGATCTGGATGTCGGTCAGCGTGTTGGCCGCTGCGCCCATGCCGCTCATGAAGCTGGCCACGCGGCCATTGGCGCCGCTGACCTGCCAGACCGAGCCGGAGCCCTTGATGCGCACCTGGGCGATGACACCCTCGCTGCCGGTGCTGGCCGGCCCCGACGGACCGCTGGCGACATAGACCTGTTCCGTCTCCAGCCGGCCGCCGGCCAGCACGTTGACCTGGGCCAGGCTGGTGCCGCCGGGCACGCCCAGGGTCCAGGCCGTGTCGGGGGGCGCCGTGACATAGGCCTGGCCGAGGTTGAAGTTGCTCAGGAAGCGCGCCGTGCTGCCCCCGCCGGTGACGGTCAGCGCGCCGCTGTCGCCGGCGTTGTTGGCAATGAACACGCCGCACCAGCGCCCGTTGGCGCAGGCGGCGGCGTTGACGGTGCCGTCCAGCAGCCCTCCGCCGGAGACGGTGACGCTGCCGCTGTTGATGGACATGCGATGCCAGTCCAGCGCGTCCATCTCGACCTTGCTGCCCGCGCCGTCGATGACGACCTGGCCGCGGTTCGTGTGGTCGTAGCCGTTGCCGACCTGCAGCGAGAAGGCCGAGGCCGCGCCACCGGCCAGCACGTCGAGCCGCCCCTGGCCCTGCTGGCCGACGTTGAGCTGGCCGACGAAGCTGCCGTTGCGGTCCGTCGTCAGCAGGCTGCCGCCGCCGCTGATGAGCAGGCTGCCGTCGCCGCCGCTGCCGACGTTCACCGAGCGCGCGCCGCTCACCTGGCCGCCGCTGAGGATCTCGACGCGGCCGGTCGCCGTCGTCTCGCCGATGTTCAGATAGCTCCAGCTGCTGCCGTTCTGGGCCATCGCGCCGCCGTCTTGCACCTTCAGCATTGCGTTGCCGCCCACCGTGTTGCCGACGACGAAGCGCGAGGTACTGCCGTTGACCTCAAGCCGCGAGCCGAGGCCCTGAATGGTGGTCACGCTGCTGCCGCCCGAAGCGAGGTCGACGCCGGCTTGCCGCCCGGGCGCCGCTTGAACCTGCAGCAGGCCGCCGTTGCTGATGTCCAGCTTCGTCTGCACGAGCCGGACCGGGTTCTCGCTGAGCGTGAATTGCGCGTCCTGAGTTGGGCTGCCGGTGACGAGCCAGTTCGAGCCATTGCCGTCAATGAGCAGCTCCACGAAGCTGCGTTCGCCGCCGCCTTGCGAGGCCGTTACGGCTCCGCCCGTGTGGACGCGCTCGCTGACCAGCTTGCCTCCGGCCAGCACCTCGACGCGGGCATGCGTCGCGCCATTGATTTCGCCGCCGGTCCAGCCCTCGTTGGCCGGGCGCCCGACAAAGACTTCGCCGATATTGAGGTCGCCCAGGAAGCGCGCCTCGCTGCCGGCGCCGGTGACGGTGAAGCGCGCCGTGTCGCCGGCCATCTGGCCGATGAAGCTGCCGCACCAATGCCCGGCGCAGGCCGCCGCATCGACGCTGGCGTCCAGCAAGGCGCCGCCGCTGATCGTCAGCGTGCCGTTGCCGGAGCTGCCGACGGCCAGCCGGTGGGTATCCACGCCGCCCAGGCTGATGACGGAGCCGACGCCTTGCAGGGACACGGTGCCCGTGCCGCGGTTGATGCCGGTGCCGACGGCGAGTTGTCGCGCGGCGAACTGCCCTGCGCCGCTGACGTTGAGGTTGCCTGTGGCCGAGTTCCCCACGCTCACGTCGGCATGGGAGAAGTCCGCCGAGCCGCCAGCGACGGTGAGCGTCGCGGTACCGCCGTTCAAGCCCACCTGCACCCAGCGCGCGCCGCCGATCTTGCCGCCGTTGGTGACGTCGAGAAGCGCCGTGCCGCCGTTCTCGGCCATGTGGAAATAGCCCTGGTTGGTGTCGCCGCTCATCCACAGCACCGAGTTCGTGCCGCTGACACTGCCGCTGAAGCTGCCGCCCTGGCCCAGGCGGAGGCCATAGTTGTGGCCAGATTCGCCCTGCACCTCGAAGCGCCCGCCGTTGCCGACGGTCAGGCTGGCCGTGGCCTTGGGGCCCTGGGCGAAGTCGGCCCCGGCGTCGCCGCCGTTGACGGAGTTGCTGCCGACCAGCCATTGCGAGCCGGCACCATCCACCACGGCGGTGGCGAAGTTCTTCTCGCTGCCGTTGGCGCCCGGCGGCACCCAGCCGCTGCCTGCGTGGACGTCCTGGCTGCGCAGCAGGCCCCCCGCTTCGACGCGGACCGTGCCGCTCGTGACGCCGCCGGGCGTGCCGTAGTGGTTGTTGATGTCGACATTGCCATTGGCCAGGTTCAGGGAGCCCAGCAGCCGGGCCTCGCTGCCCGCACCGGTGACCGTCAGCGTGCCGGTCGAGCCCGCCGCGTCGCCGATGAAGCTGCCGCAGAAGCGGTTGCTGCTCAGGCAGTTGTCCGGCTGGTAGCGGCCGTCCAGCAATGCGCCGCCGCTGACGGTTAGCGAGCCCGCGGCCGTCACGCCGATCGTCAGCCGCGCCAGATGACCGGCGCTGTTCAGCCGCATTACCGTGCCGGCGCCGTCCAGCGTGGCCAGGCCGGTGCCGCCATTGCCCAGGTAGAGGCTGCCCAGGTCCACCTGGCTGCCGGCGCTGGCGCTGAAGGACGCGTTGGCGCCGGCAGCCAGCCAGACCTCTGTGCTTGGCAGGAAGAGGTTGGCGCCGTTGGCAAGAACCGCCCCGCCCGGGTTGGTGAAGTAGGGCCCCGTGACGACGACGGCCGATCCGGCCGGCGGTGCTGCGAGGCTCAGCAATGCAGTGGCGACCGCCAGCGCAACGCGATGGCGTGGGTGAATGTTCTTCATGGAGCCCCCTTGAGTTCGCTTGGCATTGGAGTCATGCCCCGTTTACCGGGGCAAGCGCCCGGGGGGCGATACCCCCTGGCGAGGGGGCACGATGCCGGGTCAGATCTTGCTCGGCATCCTCAACAGTGGTGAATCGGCGGCGGCAGCAGCTCGGGAGAATCCCGCACATGGCCCCGAAGAAGTCCCGCGAGCTGAGCCGCCTGCGCGAGCTGTGCGCGCTGGACCTGCCCACGCCGCTCGTCATGCCCACGCTGCTGGGTGAACTGCACGCCCTGGTGCCCTCCAGCCGCAACCTCTTCGACTGGTGCGACGGCGACGGTGCGCTGGCGCGCTACTGCATCGAGGGGCCGGTGGACGAGGCCGTTGCCCGGCTCTATTTCGACGAGTTCCACAACCGGCGCGAGGCCGAGGCCATGCCGTCCTTCGCCCAGGCGCTGGCCTCGGGGGCCGTGCTGAACAGCGCCGCGCAGCTGGACACGGCGCGCTTCCTGAACTCTGCGCTGTACGCCGAGATCTGGCGGCCCCAGGGCTTTCGCTGGCGCGTCGAGCTCATCGTGCGTTCGCGCACGGGCCAGCCCCTGGGTTCGCTGGTGCTGTACCGCGCGCCGGGCGAGCCCTGCTTCACGCCGGCCGAGGAGGCGCGGCTGCTGCCGCTGTTGCCGCACCTGGCCCAGGCCCTGTCGCGCGACGCCGCGCCGCGTTGTGCCCCCGGACAGTGGCAGCCGGCGCCCGAGGCGGCCGAGGTGCTGCTGCTGGACGATGCCGGCCGGCTGCGCCATGCCAGCTCGGGGGCCCGGCGCCTGCTGCTGCTGGCCGGCCCGGGGCCGGGGCCGCAGCCCGCCACGTCGACGCAAGACGTGCTGGCCGGCCTGCACGCGGCCACCCGCCAGGGGCCGGCCGAGCAACTGGTCGACAGCCCCTGGGGCCGCTTCGAATTCAGTGCCCGCCGGCTGGACGCCGTGGACGGCGCGGCTCCCTGCTGGACCCAAGTGCAGCTGCGCCGCTTCGAGCCGCGTGAGCTGGCCGACGAGCGCCGGCTGCGCAGCTTCGAGCTCTCAGGTGGCCAGACCGCCGTGGCGCGGCTGCTGCTGCAGGGCCTGGCGCAGTCGGAGGTGGCCCAGCGCCTGGCGATCGCGCCCAGCACCGTCGTCGACCACACGCGCAAGCTCTACCAGCGCCTGGGCGTGCGCTCCGCGCGCGAACTGGTGGAACGGGTCAGGTCCGCGCCGAGTTGATTTCGAGCAGCCCGTCGAAGATCAGTGCTTCGACCAGCTCGTGCGGCGCATCCAGCGCCGGCGCCACCTTCCAGCCGGCGCCGCCCGTCATCAGCAGCAGGGGCTCGCGGCCTTCGCGCCTGGACAGCAAGCGGTGCATGCGCTCGATGGCGCCGGTGATGGCGAAGGTGCCGCCGGTGGTGAGCGCGTCGCTGGTGTTGGTGGGAAAGTCGCGCACCTCGCCGGTGGGCACGCGCAGGCCGGCGGTGCCGCCTTCGAGCGCGCGCAACATGATGCCGTGGCCGGGCAGGATGAGGCCGCCCAGGAACTGGCCGTCGCTGGAGAGCGCGTCCACGGTCACCGCCGTGCCCACCATGACGGTCAGCACGGGTCCAGTGAAGCCGCGCATGCGGGCGTGGGCGTGGGCGCCGATGATGGCCACCCAGCGGTCGGCGCCCAGGCGCGTCGGGTGGTCGTAGCCGTTCTTCACGCCGGCGCACTCGGCCGCGGGCACGACCCAGCGGGGGCTGAGGTCCCAGTGCTCCATCTGCTCCTCGACGCGGCGGCGCACCGCGTCGCCGGCCACGTTGCTACCAAGGATGCGCGTCGGGGGGGGCAGGCCTTGCCAGTCCTCGTCGGCGAGGCGGTCGATGTTCTCCAGGAACACAGCGCCGTGCTGCAGCGGGAGGCTGCCGGGCTGGGCGTCGTCCGCATAGACGGCCCACTTGAGCCGGGTGTTGCCGATGTCGATGGCCAGAAAGCTCATGGTGGGGACCGAGGCGTGGGCAAAGCCGTGAAGGATGGCGCGAGCCTACCAGCGCATTTATTTCCGCCTGTGCGGGTTTCTGCTTCAATCGACGAGCCATTGCCGGCGCCCCCACCAGGAGAACTCCATGCTGCGACGTCTGCGTATCCAAGCCCGCCTCTGGCTGGCCTTCGGCATCATCCTGGCGATGACGGCGCTGCTGGTGGCGGTGGGGGGCTTCGGCCTGAACGTGTCGCAGAAAGCCATCCAGGGCATCACGCAGAAGCTGATCCCGGCGTCCAACATCACGATGTCGGCGCGCAGCCAGCTGCTGCAGAGCAAGGCGGCCACGTCCACGCTGGTGGCCTCCATCTTCAACAAGGACGGCATGGCCCGCGCCCGCAAGGAGTGGGACAGTGCCCAGGTCGCCCTGGACAAGGCCATGGACGACTTCGGCGCCATCACGACCGAGGACAAGGGCCGCGAGGCGCTCGTCAAGTTCCGCGGCCTGATGGCCGACTACCGCAAGGCCGTCAAGCCGGTGGCCGACAAGATCCTGGCTGACAGCTACCCCGACGCCCAGGCCGCTTTCGAGGACATCAAGGCCGCCGACGCCGCCTACGACCCGGCGCTCTCCATGCTGAACAACATCGAGGGTGACCTGAAGAAACGCGGCGACGAGGTCTTCACCAAGGTCGACAGCCTGGTCGGCAACGTATTCGTCGGCTTCCTGGTGGCCTTCGTCGTCTGCATCGTCATCGGCGGTGCGTTGGCGGTGCAGATCTCGCGCTCCATCATCGGTCCGCTGGTCGCGGCCAAGCGCTTCGCCGAGCGCATGGCCGATGGCGACCTGTCGCGGGCGCCCGAGGCCCGCGGCACCGACGAATCCGCCGAGATGATGCAGGCGCTGGCCGCCATGCAGAAGTCGCTGTCCGAGATCGTCGGTCAGGTGCGTGAGTCGGCCGAGAGCATCCAGGTTGCGTCCACCGAGGTGGCCAGCGGCAACATGGACCTGTCGCAGCGCACCGAGCAGACGGCCTCCAACCTGCAGCAGGCGTCCAGCTCCATGACCCAGCTGACCGGCACCGTCAGCCAGAGCGCCGATTCGGCCATGACGGCCAAGCAGCTCGCCGGCGCCGCTGCCGAGACGGCGGGGCGCGGCGGCGAGGTGGTGTCGCGCGTGGTGAGCACCATGGGCGAGATCAACAACGCCAGCCGCAAGATCGCCGACATCATCGGCACCATCGATGGCATCGCCTTCCAGACCAACATCCTGGCGCTGAACGCCGCGGTGGAGGCGGCGCGCGCCGGCGAACAGGGCCGCGGTTTCGCCGTCGTGGCCGGCGAAGTGCGCTCGCTGGCCCAGCGCAGCGCCGAGGCGGCGCGCGAGATCAAGGCGCTGATCGGCGCCAGCGTCGAGCGTGTCGAGGCCGGCACCCATCTCGTCAACGATGCCGGCACGACGATGACCGACATCGTCGGCTCGGTGCAGCGTGTCACCGACATCATTGGCGAGATCAGCGCCGCCGCCGTCGAGCAGAGCCAGGGCATCGCCCAGGTCAATGGCACGGTGACGGAGCTGGATCAGATGACGCAGCAGAACGCCGCGCTGGTGGAAGAGTCCGCCGCGGCGGCTCAGTCGCTGAAGGAGCAGGCGGTGCGCCTGGCGGGCCTGGTCAGCAGTTTCAAGCTCAGTTGAGACTCATCGCGGCCAAGCCTCGCGCTGCATCGGCGGCGTGAGAGCCGGTTCGGTCGGGGCTGCGAACCCGGGGCGGGTCGCGTCGAGGGGGGCGGGAGCCTGGACAGCACCGGTGGCTGTGGCAGGCGGCGGGAACTTCATGCAGACCTCCATGTGATCGGGGCCGGCAGTGTGCTTGCCGCGACGGCGTGGCGCCATCCTCGGCTGGGGGATGAAGGCGTGTCCTGTTCTGCCTCGCTGTCCCTGGTCGGGGACAGGTGCGCGGAACCGGCCATCACTTGTGTTCAGCCGGCCATAACCTCGGGCCAGGCTTGCGTTGCCGCCGCGTGCGCGGCCACCTCGCCGACGACTAGCAGCGCCGGGCTCTTCAGCCCCTCGCGGGCGATGCAGTCGGGCAGGCCGGCCAGCGTCGTCACCGCGTGGCGCTGCTGAGCCGTGTGGGCGGCGCTGACGATGGCTGCGGGCAGGTCGGCGCGCAGGCCGGCGGCCAGCAGCCGGGCTGTGATGTCGGCCGCGCGGGCCACGCCCATGTAGATGACGAGGGTCAGGCCGGTGCGGGCCAGCGCCGCCCAGTCGGGCTCGGCACGGCCTTCGCCCGGGTGGCCGGTGACGAGGATGACGCCGGGCGAAGCGCGGCGGTCCGTCACCGGGATGCCGACGGCGGCCGGACCGGCGATGCCGCTGGTCAGGCCGTTGACGACCTCGACCTCGAGGCCGGCCTCGCGCAGCGCATCGACCTCCTCGCCGCCGCGGCCGAAGACGAAGGGGTCGCCGCCCTTGAGGCGCACGACGCGGTGGCCGGCGCGGGCCTCCTTGATCATGAGCGCGTGGATGAAGTGCTGGTCCGTCGAGATGCAGCCACCGCGCTTGCCGACGCGCAGCAGGCGCCCCTGGACGAGGGCCAGCACGCGCGGGTCGATGAGGTCGTCGGCCAGCACGACATCGGCGGCCTCGATGCGGCGGAGCGCGCGGACGGTCAGCAGCTCGGGATCGCCGGGGCCGGCGCCGACCAGGGAGACAACGTGGGTCGTGTTCATGCGGGAACCTCCTCGGGCGTGGTGGCAATCAGGCGGCGCAGCGTCGGCAGGCAGGAGCCGCACTGCGTGCCGCACTTCTTCGCGCCTTGCAGCTGGGCCAGGCGTTCGGCGGGGCTGCCGCTGCAGCGGGCCAGCGTGAATCGGATGACGTCCTCGCGCACGTCGAAGCAGTTGCAGACCTGCGGGCTGGCAGGCGTCGTGTTGGTGGGCGGCGCGCCGGGCGACAGCAGCCAGCGGCCGACGGTGCTGGCTGCCGTGCGTTCGCGCCAAAGGTCGACCAGCCAGGCGCCCTCGTCATGCCGGCCCACGCGCAGCAGGGCCTGCAGCGGTGCGGCCTGCAGGTCGTCGCCGTCGAGGTTGAGCAGGCGCAGCCGGCCGCGCTGGGCGTCGGCATAGCGCAGCACGGCCGGGCGGTTCAGGCCCAGCACGGCCGCCAGTTCGTCAACGAGCTCGGGCGCGGGTGTCTCGGCGCCGGCGGCCTCGAAGGCCCAGCCCACCTGTTCACCCCTGGCGGGCTCGGGCAGGCAGTGGGCATAGCCGAAGCGCGGCATCAGCGCGCGCAGCTGCTCGCGCAGGCGTGAGCCTTCGGCGGGTGCGACCCAGGCGCAGGCGCTCAGGCGCCAGGGCAGGTCGGCGGGCTCGATGGCGACGGCGCTGAACTTCAGCTCGGGCTGCTTGGAGTCGGGGCAGAAGGCGCCCTGTGTGACGGCATTGATGCCGAGCTGGGCCCCGATGAACTCGTCGCCCCAGTGCATGGCGATGTCGGCGCCGGCCAGCGGTACGTTCTCGTCGAGCTTGAGCGGCAGCACCACTTCGCCGCGGCGCGAGCGCACGTGGACGAGTTCACCCTCGGCCAGCTTGCGGCGTGCGGCGTCGTTCGGGTTCACGCGCACGACGGGCCGACCCTCGTGGGCGAACAGACGAGGCACGCTGCCGCTGCGGCTCATGCCATGCCACTGATCGCGCATGCGGCCGGTGGTTAGCGCAAATGGGCGCTTGGGACTGGCCGTTTCCGCGGTGGCCGCGTAGGGCTTGGTGATGAAGCGGGCGCGGCCGTCGGGGGTGGCGAAGCGGCCGTCGGTGTAGAGGCGCGGGGTCGGCCCGTCCACGAAAGGCCATTGCTGCGGACCTTCGGTGTCCAGCGTGATCCAGTTCAGGCCGGTGATGTCGAGATCGCGGCCCCGGGTGGCTTCGCGGTGTTCGAGCCAGAGGTCTTCGGCCTTGTCGGCCTTGATGCGCGGCGCGCGGCCGAGCCTGGCGTCGATCAGTTCGGCAATGTCGCGCACGATGAGCCAATCGGCACGGGACTCGCCCGCTGCAGGCACGGCCGGACGCACGCGGCTGATGCGACGCTCGCTGTTGGTGACCGTGCCTTCCTTCTCGCCCCAGGTGGCGGCGGGCAGCAGGTAGTCGGCATAGCGGGCCGAGGCCGTGTGGGCAAAGGCCTCCTGCAGGATGACCAGCTCGCAGCGCTCCAGGGCCTGGCGCACGGTGGCCTGGTCGGGCATTGACTGGGCCGGGTTGGTGCAGGCAATCCAGAGCGCCTTGATCTCGCCGCGGGCGGCGGCCTCGAACATCTCGACGGCGGTGTGGCCGCGCTTGTTGGGCAGGCCCGGCACACCCCACAGCGAGGCGATCTCGGCCCAGTCCTCGGCCTTGCCCGGGTCGCGGTGGCCGGGCAGCAGCGTGGCCATGCCGCCGCTCTCGCGGCCGCCCATGGCGTTGGGCTGGCCGGTCAGCGAGAAGGGGCCGGCGCCTGGCTTGCCGATCTGGCCGGTCGCCAGGTGCAGGTTGATGAGCGCGGTGTTCTTGGCCGTGCCGGCGCTGCTCTGGTTCAGGCCCTGGCAGTAGAGGCTGAGCGCGGACGGCGAGGTCGCGAACCACTCGGCGGCCTGCCAGATCTCGGCCTCCTTCACGCCGCAGACCTGGGCTGCGCGCGAGGGTGACCAGTCGCGCACGAGTTCCTTCAACGCGTCGAAACCTGCCGTGGATGCGGCAATGAAGCTGTTTGCCGTCCAGCCCTGCCAGATGACGGCGTGCAGCAGGCCGTGGCACAGCGCCACGTCTGTGCCGGGGCGGATCTGCAGGTGCAGGTCGGCGAGCTCGGCGGTCTCGGTGCGCCGCGGGTCGATAACGATGAGCTTGTGGCCCGGCTTGCTGCTGCGCGCCGCTTCGAGGCGGCGGAACAGGATGGGATGGGCCCAGGCCGGGTTGGCGCCGCTGATCAGCACGCAGTCGGCCAGCTCGATGTCCTCGTAGCTGCAGGGCGGCGCGTCGGCACCCAGGGCCTGCTTGTAGCCCACGACGGCCGAGCTCATGCACAGCCGCGAGTTGGAGTCGATGTGCGGCGTGCCGAGGACGGCGCGGGCCAGCTTGTTGAAGGCGTGATAGTCCTCGGTCAGCAGCTGGCCGGAGATGTAGATGCCGATGGACTCCGGGCCATGTTCGGCACGGATGGCCAGCAGCTTGTCGGCGATCTCGCGGTTGGCCTGATCCCAGGCGATGACCTCGGGTTGTGCGCCGCGGGCGGTGCGCTTTTGCGGTTCGCGCAGGCGCTGGTGCTGGATGACGACCGGCGTGGCCGTCAGGTGCAGGTTGGTGCCCTTGGTGCACAGCCGCCCGAAGTTGGCCGGGTGATCCGGGTCGCCGCGCACGCCGGTGATCTGCGTCTCATCGTGTTCGATGATGACGCCGCAGCCGACGCCGCAGTAGGGGCAGGTGGACTTTGTCTCGCTCATGTTCTTCTAGCAGGCTGATTGGTCAGCCTTTACGCCACCGCGATTGAAATCTTGGGGCCGGCGACAGGCGCGGGCAGGTCCAGGGCCAGCGTGTCCAGCTCGTTCCGCAGCAGGAACACGTCGCCGCCGTCCAGCTTCACGCGGAAGCTCGGCGTGCAGCCCTCGTCGGGCTCACGGGCGCAGCCGTCGGCGAGGCCAATGGTCCAGTTGTGCAGCGGGCAGGCCACGCTCTTGCCGAAGACGATGCCCTGGCTCAGCGGGCCGCCTTTGTGGGGGCAGCGGTCCAGCAGCGCGAATACCTCGTCGTCGGCGCTGCGAAACAGGGCCACGTCGATGCCCCGGCTGCGCTGCACGCGGCGCGAGCCCAGCACGGGGATGTCCTGCAAGGCGCAGATGCGGGTCCAGTCGTCCATGGTCGTCATCCCAGTTGGCGGGCGAACTGCCCGGTCACGGTTTCCATCACGGCGAGCAGGTTCTCGCTCGCCACGAACACGTCGTTGGCCGCCTGCGGGCCCTGGCTTTCGCCGGCCAACGCCGATTGCAGGAAGACCCATTGGTTGCGGGCCAGCTCCAGGTTGTCGCGGATGGCGGGAGTCACCTCGGGCGCCGCACCCAGCACGCGCATGGCGGTCTCGAATTCGGTGCGGGACTTGGCGGTCTCCCGCTGCACGACCTCGGCCCGCGCGCCCTGCTGGCCGGCCATGAAGAACAGGGCCAGGCGTTGCGACAGCATGCGTTGCCGGCCCGACATGTTGACCAGCATGGCCGTCGCCGCGGCGGAGCGCTGCTGCAGCTGGCCGGTGGCGACCTGGGCCAGGCTGAGCATCTCGCCCGAGGCCTGCAGCAGCTCGTCGACCCGCTCGGCGCTGGGCTTGCTCTGCAGCAGGGCACGGTAGTCGCCGAAGCGGTGCAGCATGGCCTTGTAGCTGCCGGCGATCTCGGGCGTCGGCGCGAAGGCCAGCAGCTCGCCGAGCTGGCGTTCGAAGCGGGCCTCGCTGGCCTGCAGCACGGCACGGGCGCGCTGGGCCAGCTCCGGGCGCAACTGTCCCAGCCAGGCCTTGCCCATGCGCTGGCTCAGCATGCGCTGGGCGCCGGCCTTGTCGATGGCTTCGCCAAGCTGGTTGATGCGGGCCTGGGCGAATGCGGGGCCGGTGGCCAGGCCGGCGAGGAGGAGGACGCGACGGTTCAGCATCAGGCCCCCACCTTCTCGAACTGGCGCAGGTCGACATGGGCGGGGCCGAAGTCGAACCAAGGGTCGGGCTCGCCATCGAGGCTGAACTGCAGCTGCGCCCACAGCGCCTTGCGGTTGTCGGCGTCTTCCAGGATCTTCTTTTTGACGTGATCCAGGCCGACGCGCGCGACGTAGTGCACCGTGCGCTCCAGATACCAGCCCTCCAGGCGGTAGAGCTGCAGGAAGGCGCCGCTGTACTCCAGCACTTCCTCGGCCGTCTTCAGCTTGCAGAAGAACTCGGCCACCTCGGTCTTGATGCCGCCGTTGCCGGCGACATAGATCTCCCAGCCCGAGTCCACGCCGATGACGCCCACGTCCTTGATGCCGGCCTCCGCGCAGTTGCGCGGGCAGCCCGACACGGCGATCTTGACCTTGTGCGGCGCGTACATGCGCCACAGCGCGCGCTCCAGATCCTTGCCCATCTGCGTGCTGTCCTGCGTGCCGAAGCGGCACCACTCTGACCCGACGCAGGTCTTCACCGTGCGCAGCGCCTTGGCATAGGCATGGCCGGAGGGCATGCCGATGTCCTTCCAGACGTTGACGAGGTCTTCCTTCTTGACGCCGAGCAGGTCGATGCGCTGGCCGCCGGTGACCTTGACAGTGGGGATCTGGTACTTGTCCACCGCGTCGGCAATGCGGCGCAGCTCGGAGCTGGTCGTCTCGCCGCCCCACATGCGCGGAATGACGGAATAGCGGCCGTCCTTCTGGATGTTGGCGTGGGAGCGTTCGTTGATGAAGCGGCTCTGCGGATCGTCGACGGCCTCCTTGGGCCAGGTCGAGATCAGGTAGTAGTTGACGGCCGGGCGGCAGGTGGCGCAGCCGTTGGGGGTCTTCCAGTCCAGCGCGCGGAAGACGTCTTCCTTGGTCAGCAGGTGGGCCAGGCGAATGGCGTCGCGGGTGTCCTGGTGGCTGGCGTCGGTGCAGGCGCAGATGGCCTTCTTCTTCGGCGTGGCCGAGTAGTCGCCGCCGGCCGTGAACATGATGAGCTGCTCGACCAGGCCGGTGCATGAACCGCATGAAGCCGAGGCCTTGGTGTGCTTGCGCACCTCGTCCAGCGTGAACAGGCCCTTGTCGCGGATGGCCTTGCAGATGGCGCCCTTGGAAACGCCGTTGCAGCCGCAGACTTCGTCGGTGTCGGCCATCGCGGCGGCGCGGCTCTGGCCCTGGTGGCCCACGTCGCCGATGTTGGCTCCCGCCTCACCGAACATCAGCTTGTCGCGAATGTCGGCGATCTTGCGGCCCTCGCGCAGCAGTTTGAAGTACCAACCACCGTCCACCGTGTCGCCATACAGGCAGGCGCCGACGAGCTGGTCGTTCTGGATGACGAGCTTTTTGTAGACGCCGGCGAAGGGGTCGCTCATGACGATCTCTTCCGTGCCCGCGCCGCCGGTGAAGTTGCCAGCCGAGAACAGGTCGATGCCCGTCACCTTGAGCTTGGTGCTGACCGAGGAACCCAGGTAGCGGCCGATGCCGAACTGGGCCAGGTGCGTCGCGCAGACCTTGCCCTGCTCGAACAGCGGCGCGACCAGGCCGTAGGCAATGCCGCGGTGGGCCGCGCATTCACCGACCGAGTAGACGCGCGGGTCGGTGACGGTCTGCATGGTGTCGGTCACGACGATGCCGCGGCTGCAGTGCAGGCCGGCCTTCTCGGCCAAGCCGGTGTTGGGGCGGATGCCGGCGGCCATGACGACGAGGTCGGCTGGCACTTCGATGACCTGCCCGTCCTTGTCTTTCAGTTGGATGGCCCGCACGCGGCCGGCCTCGTTGCCCAGCAGTGCCTGGGTCTGCGCGCCGAGCATGAAGTTCAGGCCGCGCTCGACGAGCGACTTGCGCAGCAGGTCGCCGGCCACGGTGTCGAGCTGGCGCTCCATCAGCGTGTCGACGAGGTGCACGACGGTCACCTGCATGCCGCGCAGCATCAGGCCGTTGGCGGCTTCCAGGCCCAGCAGGCCGCCGCCGATGACGACGGCATGCTTGTACTGCGTGGCGGCTTCGATCATCGCGTTGGTGTCGGCGATGTCGCGGTAGGCGATGACGCCTTGCAGCTCCTTGCCCGGCACCGGCAGCACGAAGGGGTTGGAGCCGGTGGCGATCAGCAGGCGGTCGTATTCGGCGGTGGTGCCGTCGGCCGCCACGACGCGGCGGCGCACGCGATCGATCTCGGTGACCGTCTTGCCCAGATGCAGGGTGATGCCGTTCTCCTCGTACCAGGAGAGCGGGTTCAGGATGATCTCGTCGATCGTCTGCTCGCCGGCCAGCACCGGCGACAGCAGGATGCGGTTGTAGTTGGGGTGGGGCTCGGCGCCGAAGACGGTGATGTCGTAGAGGTCGGGCGTGATCTTCAGCAGCTCCTCCAGCGTGCGTACGCCGGCCATGCCGTTGCCCACCATCACCAGCTTCATCTTCTTCATGCCGTACTCCTGAGTGGCCTGCCAATTGCTTTGCAAGGCATGTGCCAGCGATGAAGCTGGCCTTTTCACCCTGCTGCACCCGGCAGCGCCCCACGCCGAAGCGATTCATGGCCCGGTGCGGGTGCACTCATCCCAAAATCGCACCAAGAACGGGCAGGCACCCGCTTGGTGATCCACTCACGCGCATGCGCTTCGAACTCGACACCGGCCTGTCCAGCCTGCAAGGCAAGCGTCCGCGCAATGAAGACTTCGCCGGCGTGCAGGCGCCGGCCGCGCACGAGGCCGAGCGAGGCTGGGTGGCAGCGTTGGCGGACGGTGTGAGCGGTGGAGGCGAAGGATTGATGGCCGCGCAAACCTCGGTGATGAGCCTGCTGCGTGACTTTCATGCAGTGCCCGCCGACTGGGACACCAGCGTCGTGCTGGACCGACTGCTGGGTCACCAGAACGCCTGGCTGGCCGCCCACAACCGTCGCCCAGGGCCTGACGGCCAGCCGCGCGAGGCGCTGACGACGCTGACTGCGCTGGCCCTGCGTGGCCGCCGCTATGCCCTGGCCCATGTGGGCGACAGCCGTGCCTGGCTGCTGCGTGACGGCCAATGTCTGCTGCTGACCCAGGACCACCGCATGGAGCGCCGCGACTTCGCCGGCCTGACCCGTGCGCTGGGCCTGGACGACGCGCTGCGCCTGGACCACAGCGCCGGCGAGCTGAAGGTGGGCGACCGCCTGCTGCTGACCAGCGATGGCGTGCACGGGGCGCTGCGGGGCCGCCAGATCGCCGATCTGCTGCGCGACACCCCCGGCGCCCAGGCCGCGGCCGATGCGCTCACTGCGGCGGCCCTCGCCGCCGGCAGCCACGACAACGCGACGGCCCTGGTGCTGGACATCAAGGACCTTGCCGACCCCGGCCTGGCCGACCTCGCCGCGCTGGGCCGCACGCTGCCCAGCCCCGGACCGCTGGGCGTGGGCGCCACGCTGGATGGCTACCAGGTCACGGCGCTGGTAGCCGACAACGGCGTGCACCGCCTGCTGCAGGCGCGCGAACTGTCGTCCGGCCGGCTGGTAGCGCTGAAGATGCTGCGCCCCGGCCGCGCCGACGACCCGGAAGAGCGGGCTATGCTGGCCCACGAGATCTGGCTGGGCCTGCGGCTGGCCGAGGCGCCGCGGCACCGCCGGCGGGGTGGCGAGAGCGGCTTTGTGCGCGTGCATGCACCGGCCGAAGGCGCCACGCACTTCTATGCCGTCTTCGACTGGCATGGCGGCCACACGCTGGAGCAGCTGCTGGCCAAGGGGCCGCTGGACGTGGCCCAGACGCTCGCGCTGGGCAGCGCCGTGGCGCGCTCGCTGAGCCTGCTGCACGCGGCCGGCGTCGTGCACCGCGACATCAAGCCGGCCAACCTGCATCTCGGCGACGACGGCCAGTGGCGGGTGCTGGACCTGGGCGTAGCGCTGAGCCCGCGTGCGCCGGCGGCTTCCCACGAGCTGCATGCCGGCACGCCCAGCTACATCAACCCCGAGCAATGGCAGGACCCGCCGGCCCCGGCCGACGCCGGCTCCGACCTGTTCGCGCTCGGCGTCACGCTCTACCAGGCGCTGACGGGCAAGCTGCCCTACGGCGAGATCGAGCCCTACCAACTGGCGCGCTACAAGCGCGAGCCCGCCAGCGTCAGCCGCCTTCAGCCCAGCGTGCCGATGCCGCTGGACCGCCTCGTCATGCGGGCCGTGGCCCGCGAGGCCAAGGCCCGCTTCGAGACGGCCGACGAGTTCCTGCTCGCGTTGGAGCGTCTGGCTGCCCGCGATCAGCCGGCGTCAGCCCGGCCGCCCAAGGCGGTCCGCGAGGTGGTGAGCGTGTGGCAGATCGGGCTGGGCCTGTCCGTGCTGCTCAACCTGCTGCTGATCGCCTGGCTGGCCTTCCTGCCGCGCTAGAGCCCCAGCCGGTCGCGGTTGATGCCCTTGACCTCGACGTCGAAGCTGCAGGAACCGCTCACCTGGTCGGTCGTGAACTCGACCGTGCCGGTGGCGCGTCCCGTCGAGTCCTTCATCTCGAAGCGCGTGAAGTGGAACTTGCCGCCCGTGACGCGCTGGCTCTTGCCCTGCACGCGGATGACCGAGCGCCACAGCGATTCCACCGACAGCGCGTAGTCGCCGGACGTCATGATGTCGACCCCCTTCAGCTCCACGCTGCTGGTCGGTGCCTCACCGCCGTCCAGCGTCATCAGCCGGAAGCGCGACAGCTTGCCGGTGGCGCCCGGCTTGCCGCTGGGCGAGTAGTTGAAGTCGGCCAGGCTGTCCGACACGCGGATGTCGGCGCCGGCGATCTTGCAGCTGACGCCGGCCTGGGCGGACGCCGCCAGGGTCAGCAGGGCGAGGGCGAGGAAGGACTTGTTCATGTCTCGCAGTGTGCCGAGCCCGGCGTTGCCGCGTGTCCCTTGCCCGAGGGTCAGACGCGCTGGTAGTGCACCGGCTCGGCCGCCTCGCTGGCCACCGCGCGCCGGGCGCGGCCGCCCTTCTCGGCCCAGGTGCGGGTCCAGCGGATCTGCATGACGCGCATGACGAAGAGCATCAGCACGGCCAGCACGGCGAACACGACGAAGCCCCACAGATAGGTGCCGGCGTGCTGCTTGGACAGTCCCATCAGGTTGGGCACCAGGCCGCCGCCCAGGGCGCCGATCTCGCCGATCATCGAACCGGCCACGGCCGTGGCCGCAGGCCAGCGCAGCGGCACCAACTGGAACAGGGCGCCATTGCCGGCGCCGAGCGCGGCGAAGCAGACGATGAGCAGCAGCGTCGTCAGCACCAGCGAGCCGCTGCTCATGCCGATCAGCGCCAGCGTGATGGCGACGACGACGAGCACCAGGGTCAGCATGTTGACGCCGCCCCAGCGGTCTGACAGCCAGCCGCCCACGACGCGCACCGCCGCGCCCATGAAGGCCGCCAGCATCGTCAGCTGGCCGGCCTGCACCTTGGAGACGCCGAACTGGTCGTAGTAGTAGGTGGGCAGGAAGGTCGTCAGGCCGATGAAGCCGCCAAACGTCACGCCGTAGATCAGGCTGAAGGCCCAGCCGTCCTTCTCGAACAGGCAGGCGACGTGCTCGCGCAGCGAGGCGTGGGCGTCGACGTCGGGTGGCTCCTTGGCGAAGACGATCATGACCAGCATCGGCAGCAGGATCGCGCAGGCCGCGAAGGCATAGACCGTCTGCCAGCCGTAGGCCTGGGCCAGCGGCGGCGCCACCAGCACCGACACTGCCGTGCCCACGTTGCCCGCGCCCACCAGGCCCATGGCCAGGCCCTTGTACTGCGGCGGGAACCAGCCCGAGCCCAGGCTCAGCGCCACGCCGAAGCTGGCGCCGGCGATGCCCAGCAGCACGCCCATGGCCAGCAGGTCGTCGTAGCTCTTCACCATGAAGTAGCCGTAGAGCATGGCCACGGCGATCATGCCCATCTCCACCAGCGTCGCGTTCTTGCGGCCGATGTACTGCGACAGCAGGCCCAGCGGGAAGCGCATCAGCGCGCCGGCCATGATGGGGATGGAGAGCATCAGGCCCTTCTGGGCGGGCGTCAGGTTGTAGGCCTCGCTGATGAAGGGGGCCAGCGCGCCGTTGAGCACCCAGATGCAGCAGGAGAACGCGAAATACAGAAAGGCGGCGAACAGCGTGGGGCTGTGGCCGGCGCGTTTGAAGTTCTGGAATGCGGACATCTCGGGCTCTATCTGGCTGGCCGCAAGCGCCCGTGGCCACCCACCGGTCTCGGCCAGGGCGGCTCGGACGCAAGCAGCGGGAGGGTGCCCGCACCATTGCGAGCGCCACGCTCGGATACTTGCAAAGCCCATGCCCGGCCCGCTGGCCTGTTTCTTGCGCCGTTTTGGGGCGTGAACACCCGACCCATGACCGACATCGTCCCCGCCTCCCTGCCGCCCCTGGTGATCTGCAGCCCCGAGGCGCCTCCTCAGGCCCTGGCCTTGCAGGCCTTGGGATGGTTTGTGCGCACCGTTTCGGAGCTTGGCGCCCCGCCCGATGACCCCGCCCTGGGCCTGCTGTGGTGCCCGGACCGCACCGCCTTGGCGCAGCTGCTGCACTCGGATCGGGCCTTCGGCCTGCCCGTGGTGCTGCTGTCTCCGCCTCCACTGGGCCCCGAACGCCAGGCCGTGATCACTCGCGGCGCCGTGCAATGGCTGCCGTCGGATGTCGATGCCGGCGTGCTCGCCGAGGCCCTGCTGTGGGCCCGCGACCTGGCCGCCCAGCAGCAGGCGCGCGAGCTGGCAGCCCAGGCCAGGCTCGACGAGCGCAAGTGGACCGAGCGTGCCAAGGGGCTGCTGATGCAGGCACGCGGCATCGACGAGGCCGCCGCCTTCGCGCTGCTGCGCAACACGGCCATGCAGACACAGGCCAAGCTGCCCGAGGTGGCCCGCGGCGTGGTGCACACGTCGGAACTCGCAGAGGCGCTGGAGCGCGCCGGCGCCCAGCGCATGCTGAGCCAGCGCCTCGTCAAGCTGCAGGCCCTGCGCCAGTGGCCCAAGCTGGCCCCCCCCGAGCGGCGCGAGGCGCAGGCCCTGCTGGATGCCTCGGCCGAGCGCGTGGCGGCGAACCTGGCACGGTTGAGCGAGCTGCTGCGCCAGGACCTAGCGGAGGAACTGGCCGCGGTGTCTGCCGCCTGGGCTCAGCTGGACGCCGCGCTCGCCAGCCGCCAGCCCGACCTGGCCCGCAGCGACCGCGCTGCCCAGCAGTTGCTGGAAAGCAGCGAGACCCTGGTGGCTCGCCTGTCCGAGCGCGCCGGCCAGCGCCCGGTCGGCCTGCTGGCCCAGGTGACGCGGCTGCGGCTGCTGAGCCAGCGGCTGGCCAAGGAAGGCCTGCTGGCCCAGGTGCTGCCGGGGCACGACACCAGCGGCCTCGCCGCGGGCCTGGACGAGTTCATCAAGGCCTACGACGAGGTGCGCGCCGCGCCGCTGGCCGGGCCTGCCCTGCAGCCGGCGTTCAAGGACGTGGACGAGGCCTGGCTGCTGTTGCTGCGCGGGCTGCGCGTGGAGCAGGGCGACGCTGTGCAGCGCATGCACCAGGGCAGCGAGCGGCTGCTGCAGGCGCTGGAGGCGTTGATCCAGGCGTTGCAGGGGTCGTTGCAGTTGATTCTGGGGTGAATTGGAGGCCTCAGCGCTTGTCCTTTCGACTCAGTGCCGAGCTGCCGGAGTCCGCCCCGGTGGGCGGGTAACTTTTCTCTGTCTTGCCAGAGAAAAGTCACCAAAGAGAGGCGCTGAACCGCACGAGAGCACCACGGGCCGAGGGCAGGGGGAAAAACACGCTTCGCACACCGCGCAGACGCGAGCCGCTGCGCTCTCGCCTCCCACTTGTGAAGAGCACCATGCATTGCTCCCTCACGCCGGTTAACGCCGGCTGCACGCCGGGTTCATCAGGAAATGCGGATACCGGGTCGCCCGAGCGACGCTGAATTGGGCTGTTTTGGTGAGCACGGCGTGCAGCCGCGCGTCGGACGGGCACCGGGTTCGATGAGGCGCGTTCGTCACAAGTCAGACGCGAGAGCGCAGCGGTTCGCATCGGGGTGCCATGCGACCGATGTTTTCGCGCGCCGCTCCGGGCGGCGTCGCGGTCGTTTGCGGTTCAGGGCCTCTTCTTTGGTGACTTTCTTCTGGCCCCGCAGAAGAAAGTTACCCCGCCGTCGGGCGGGACTCCCGGCAATGCAGCGAGCCGGCACATGCCCTGCAAAAGCATCCCCTCCATGCTCCATGTCCACCTCGACACAATCTGCCGATCGGCCCGATACATCGCGGCGGTGCAATGCCGTCTCCGATCTCTCCAGGACCGATGCTATGCACCACGACCACGACGCCCCGCACGACCATGACCAGGGCCTGGCCCATGACCTCGCCCGCCTGCACCGGCAGTCATTCGAGCGCCGCGTGGCGCTGCGCTGGCTGCTGGGCGCGGGCGCTGCATCGCTGAGCGGTGCCGGCGCGCTGGCGCTGGCGGGCTGTGGCGGGGGCGGCAGCGCGAGCGATGCGTCTTCGTCCTCCTCTTCGGGGTCGTCGGGCTCGTCCGGCTCCTCCGGCAGCGGCTCCACGACCACCAGCAGCTGCTCCGTCATCCCCGCCGAGACCGAGGGCCCCTATCCGGGCGACGGCTCCAACACCGCCAACGGCAGCGTCGCCAACGTGCTGGCCCTGTCGGGCGTCGTGCGCAGCGACATCCGCACCAGCATTGGCACCGCCTCGGGCGTGGCCACGGGCGTGCCGCTTCAGGTCATCATCGAGCTTGTGAACACCAATGCGTCCTGCGCCGACCTGTCGGGCTATGCCATCTACCTCTGGCATTGCGACGCGCTGGGCCGCTACTCCATGTACTCCAGCGGCGTGACCGGCGAGAACTACCTGCGCGGTGTGCAGGCCACCGCCAGCGATGGCACCGCCACCTTCCAGACCATCTACCCCGGCTGCTACTCGGGGCGGGTGCCGCACATCCATTTCGAGGTCTACCGCAGCACGACGACAGCCACCAACTGGAACAACAAGCTGCGCACCTCGCAGCTGTGCTTCCCGTCGGACTCGAACACTGCCGTCTACGCCACCAGCGGCTATGGCAACAGCGCCGCCAACAACAATGCCATCAGCCTGAGCACCGACGGCATCTTCAGCGATGGGTACAGCACCCAGATCGCCACCGTGACCGGCTCGGTCAGCGCCGGCTATGTGGCCCGTTTGAAAGTAGGCATCGCCGTATGAATGGACATTGCCTCGTCGTCGACGACGATGCCGAAATCCGCACCAGCCTGACGACCTATCTGCAGGGCTTCGGCTGGCAGGTCAGCGCGGCCGCGGACGGCGGGGCAATGCGGCGGCTTCTGGCCGCGCAGAAGGCGGATGTCATCGTGCTCGACCTGATGCTGCCCGGCGAAGACGGTCTGGCGCTGCTGCGCTGGCTGCAGACCCAACCCGATGCGCCGCCGGTGCTGATGCTCACCGCCCGTGGCGACACCATGAGCCGCGTCGTCGGGCTGGAGCTGGGTGCGGACGACTACCTCGCCAAGCCCTTCGAGCCCCGCGAGCTGGTGGCGCGCCTGCAGGCCCTGGTACGGCGCGCCACAAAGGGCCAGGCCGGCGCGGTGGACGACGACACCCGCCTGCTGCGCTTCGGCCGCTGGCGCTTCGACCGCATGACCCGCCAGCTCATCAACGCCGACGACGTGGGCATCGCGTTGTCGGCCGCGGAGTTCCGGTTGCTCGCTGCCTTCGTGCAGCGGCCGGGCCGCGTGCTCAGCCGCGACCAGCTCATCGAGCTGACCCGAGCGCCCGGCGTGGAGGTGAACGACCGCAGCATCGACCTGGCCGTGTCGCGCCTGCGCGCCAAGCTCGGCGACACGGCGCGCGAGCCCAGCCTCATCCGCACCGTGCGCGGCGAGGGCTATCTCTTCGACGCCGAGGTGGCGCCGTGCTGAAGTTCTGGAAGACTTGGGATCGGCTGGGGCTGCGCCTCTTCCTGCTGATGTGGGCCGCGCTGGCGCTGAGCCACCTGGCCGCGTGGAGCCTGGTGGCCAGGACGCTGCAAGGCCCCGGCGATCACTTTGGCCGGCCGCCCATGCACGCCCAGGCCGACCGCCCGATGCCGCCGCCGCACGACGACTTCGACGACGCCGGCCCGCCGCGCCGCGGGCCCGGGGGGCAGATGCCGGGCCGCATGCCCACCTTCCCCTCGTTGCCGCCCGAGCTGCCCTGGCGTTCCGGCCTGATCGACTACGGTGTGCGCCTGCTCGTCATCGCGCTGGCCGCCTGGTGGGGCTCGCGCTGGCTGGCCGGCCCGGTACGCCGGCTGGTGAGCGCCGCGCAGCAGCTGACCCCCGCGCTGGCCCAGGGCCGGCCGGCGCCGGAACTCAACGAGGCCGAGGGCACGCGTGAGGTGCGCGATGCGGCGGCCGTGTTCAACCGCATGGCCGCCGAGCTGAGCGGCCAGTTCGAGGAGCGTGGCCTGATGATGGCTGCCATCTCGCACGACCTGCGCACGCCGCTCACGCGCATGCGGCTGCGGCTGGAGACGGGCGAGGTGGAGGCCAAGGTGCGCGAGCGCTGCATCGACGACCTGCGCGAGATGAACCGGCTGGTGGAAAGCGTCATCGAGGTCTTCCGCCCGGCCGAGGCCACGGCGATGCAGCGGGTGGACCTGTCGGCCCTGGCCCAGTCCGCCGTGGACGACCTCGCCGAGACCGGCGCCGACGTCGGCTTCAAAGGCCCGCCGGCCGTGGTGAACGCCGACCCCGTGGCCCTGCGCCGCGTCGTGGACAACCTCGTCGGCAACGCGCTGCGCTACGCCGGCAACGCGCGCGTCGGCGTGGATCTCGCGGCCGGCGTGACGCGGCTGGTGGTGGAGGACGACGGCCCCGGCATTCCCGAGGCCGAACTGGAGCGGGTGCGCCAGCCCTTCCGCCGCGTGGAGGGCTCGCGCAACCGCGAGACGGGCGGCACCGGGCTGGGCCTCTACATCGCCCAGCAGCTGGTGCGCCGCCAGGGCGCGGTGCTGGTGCTGAGCAACCGGCCCGAAGGCGGGCTGCGGGCCGAGGTTGTCTTCTAGCCGGCCTTGGCGAACCGCGCCGGCGGCTGCCCGACGTGGCGTGCGAAGGCCACGCTGAAGGTGCTGGCGGAGCTGTAGCCCACGCGCTCTGCCACCGCGGCCACGCCGAGGTGCTCGTCGCGCAGCAGCCGCCGCGCCAGCGCCATGCGCCAGGCCAGCAGATAGGCCATGGGCGCCATGCCCACGGCGCGGCTGAAGCGCTCGAAGAAGGCCGAGCGGGACAGCGCGGCTTCCTTCGCCAGTGACTCGACCGTCCATGCGCGCGCCGGCTGCGCATGCACGCCGCGCAGTGCGGCTGCCAGACGCGTGTCTGCCAGGCCGCGCACCAGGCCCGGCGACGCGGCGAGGCGGGGCGCGCAGCGCAGCGCCTCGATCAGCAGCACCTCCAGCAGTCGCGCCAGCACCTCTTGACGGGCCGAGCGCTCGGCGCGGGTCTCGTCGATGAGCAGCTGCACCAGGGCCGTCAGCCGCGGCTCGCCCCGCACGTGCAGCAGCCGGGGCAGCAGCGGCACCAGCAAGGCCGCGTCCGGCGAGCCGAAGCTGCAGTGGCCCACAAGCAGCCGCACGTCGGGCTCGCCGTCCGCCGCGCCGACGCGGTAGCTGCCGTCGGGCAGCAGGGTCGGCAGCGTGCTGGGCACCTCGGGTGGCGGCGGCTCGCGGCTGCTCTGGGTGAAGGGCAGGGCCGCCGGCACGAGGACGAAGTCGCCGGCCTGCAGGTCGAGCGGGTCTTCGCCGTCGACGGCCAGACGGCAGCCGCCTGCCAGCACCACGGCATAGAAGGGCAGGCCGGCGTCGTCGCGCCTCACCCGCCAGGCGCCCGCGCCGGCCACCACTTTGGAAAAGCGCGCGCCGGGCTGCAGCAGCGCGACGACTTCGGCGAGAGGGTCGATCAAGGCAGGACTATTGCGAATGTTTTGTGGACTTTGAATCGTAGCGGGTCCGGCGGCGCAGCCATATCGTGCTGCATCCCCACCTCGACAGGAGTTCTCCATGAAAACCGTGCTGATCACCGGCTGCTCGTCCGGCTTCGGTCTCGAAACCGCCCGCCTCTTCCTTGACCGCGGCTGGCAGGTCGTGGCCACGATGCGCTCGCCGGACGCGGCCGTGCTGCCGCCGGCCGAGCGACTGCGCGTGCTGCCGCTGGACGTGACCGACGCAGCCAGCATCCGTGCCTGCGTGGCGGCTGCCGGGCCGGTGGATGTGCTCGTCAACAACGCCGGCATCGGCCTGCTCGGTGCGCTGGAGGGCATTCCGCTGGCGCGCATCCGTGAGCTCTTCGAGACCAACACCTTCGGCACGATGGCGATGACGCAGGCCCTGCTGCCGCAGTTCCGCCAGCGCCGCGGCGGCGTGGTCGTGAACGTCACGTCCAGCGTCACGCTGAAGTCGCTGCCGCTGCTGGCCGTCTACACCGGCAGCAAGGCGGCGGTGAATGCCTTCACGGAGTGCCTGGCGCTGGAGTTGGCATCTTTTGGCGTGCAGGCGCGCTTGGTGCTGCCCGGCCGCGCGCCCACCACCCGCTTCGGCGGGAACGCGCGCTCGCGCATGGACGGCAGCATCCCCGAGCCCTATGCCGAACTGGCCGGCGCGGTGTTCGCCGAGTGGGCGCAGCAGCCAGCCGAGGCGGTGACGCACGCGGCGGACGTGGCCGAGGCCGTCTGGCGCGCGGCGACCGACCCGGCCTGCCCGATGCGGCTGGCCGCCGGCGCGGACGCCGTGGCGCTGATGCCCTGAGCGGCGTCAGCCCAGCCGCGCCGGCAGGCCTCGGGCGGCGCAGAAGGCGCGGTAATCGGCCAGGCGCTGGGCCGTCGTGATGCGCTGCTGCACGCGGCCTTCGGCGTCGACGTAGTCCACATCGCCGCGCACGACGACGTGCAGCACCAGCACTTCATCGCCGACGGCCGCCCAGCTGTCGACATTGCCGGCGGGCTCGAAGACGTAGTCCCCCGGGCCGATGACCCGGCCATCGTCCAGTTGCCGCCGGCCCTGCAGGTTCAGGCCATGCACCTCGCCGTGGTGGCGGTGCAGCGTCAGCGCCGTGCCAGGCGCGAGCCGCATCAGCTCCACCCAGCCGCCGCCGGGGATGAACTGCAGCGGCAGCGACCACTTGCCCTCGCCCTCGGGCATCCAGGCATCCAGGCCGGCGCGTTGCAGCGCGCCGGCGACGTGGGTGTGGACATACGGCTGCAGGCCGTCGAAGGGGGTGGTCATGGTCATCAGGGGCTCCGGTTTCAGGAGCGCTTAGAGTGCCGGTCTTGATGGTTCCATCAAAGAGCCAAGTCGGACGGATTCCATGGAGCCAAGCCTCGAACTCGATCTGCGCGTTGCCGGCCGCGGCTCGCGCATGGCCAGCCTGCACACGGCGCTGCGCGACGCCATCGCCAGCGGGCGTCTGGCGCCGGGGCTGCGCCTGCCGTCGTCGCGCGAGCTGGCGGCGCGCGCGGGCGTGTCGCGCAACACGGCGGTGGCGGCCTACGAGCTGCTGGCCTCCGAGGGCTGGCTGGAATCGCGTGGCGCGGGCGGCAGCTTCGTGGCCGAGCTGCCGCGGGCGGCGGTGGCCGTGTCGGACCGTGCCAGCGTCGCGCCCTGGGCTGATAGCCGCTGGCTGCGCGGCGAGACGGGCGGTTGGCCGGCGCCGCTGACGAGCGGACCGGCGCCGGCCTATCAGTTCAAGACTGGCATGCCGGAGGTGGCGGGCTTTCCCTTCGACGTGCTGCGCCGCCTGCAGACGCGCGCGCTGCAGGCGGCCGCGCGCGAGCCCGCGCGCTACCCCGAGGCGCAGGGTCTGCCGGCGCTGCGCGAGGCGATCGCCGGGCATGTGTCGTCGTCGCGCGCGGTGGCTTGCACGGCTGAGGACGTCGTCATCACGGCCGGCGCCCAGCAGGCCTTCGACCTGATCGCGCGCGTGCTGGTCACGCCGGGCCGCACGCTCGCGGCCGTCGAGAACCCCGGCTACCCGCCGCTGCGCGCCGCGCTGCTGGGCGCGGGGGCGCGGCTGGCGCCGGTGCCGCTGGACAGCGAGGGGCTGGTGGTGGGCACGCTGCCGGCGGAGGCGCGCATCGTCTGCGTGACGCCTTCGCACCAGGCGCCGCTGGGCATGGCGATGTCGCTGGCACGCCGGCGCGAGCTGCTGAACTGGGCCGCCGCGAAGCAGGCCGTCGTCATCGAGGACGACTACGACGGCGAGTTCCGTTTCACCTCGCGGCCGCTGGATGCGCTGAAGACGCTGGACCGCGACGGCCGCGTGTTCTACGTGGGCACCCTGTCCAAGAGCATGCTGCCGGCGCTGCGGCTGGGCTATGTCGTGGCGCCGGCCTGGGCGCGCGAGGCGCTGATGGCGGCCAAGCATGCGGCGGGCTTCGGCACGCCGGCGCTGATGCAGGCGGCCGTGGCCGACTTCATCGCCGAGGGCCATCTGCTGCGCCATGTGCGCCGCATGCGGGCCACCTACGCCGAGCGGCGGCGCGTGCTGGAGCAGATGCTCAAGCGCCACCTGGGCGAGCGAGCCGAGTTCTACCCGGCCATTGCCGGCCTGCACCTGGCCGTGGCCCTGCCGGGCGTGGACGCCGACGAGCTGACGCGCCGCGCCTGGGCGGCCGGCGTGGGCGTGGAGCCGTTGAGCCGCTACGCGATGGGCGAGGGCGGTGTGCAGGGCCTGGTGCTGGGTTACGGCAGCATCACGGTGGCGCGCATCCCCGAGGCCGTGCGGCGGCTGGCGCGGGCGCTTGGCACCCTCTGAATTGCCGCACTTGGCTCTGTGTTAGAGCGGCTGCCTTTCTTAAGCTGGCGGCATCGAATCACGGAGACCGCCATGCCCTATTTCATGTGCCGAACCTGCGGCACCGAACACGACGGCAGCCCACAGCCGCCGGGGCTGTGCCGCATCTGCAGCGACGAGCGCCAGTACGTCGGCTGGCAGGGCCAAGCCTGGACGACACACGACGAGCTGGCGGTCACCCATCGCAACCGGCTGGAGATGGACCATGCGTTGTTCGGCATCGGCATTGCACCGGGCTTCGCCATCCCGCAGCGGGCGCTGCACCTGCCCGAGGCCGGCCTGCTGTGGGAGAGCACGGCACTGGTGACCGACGAGGCCGTGGCCGAACTGAAGCGCCGCGGCGGCGTCGAGCGCATTGCCCTTTCGCACCCGCATTTCTACTCAGCCATGGTGCGCTGGAGCGAGGCCCTGGGCGGCGTGCCCATCTTCGTGCACGAGAACGACCGCGAGTGGGTGGCGCGGTGTTCGCGCTGGGTGGAGTTCTGGCGTGGCGACACGCTGGACCTGGGGCGCGGCGCGACGCTGCTGCGCTGCCCGGGGCACTTCGACGGCAGCTCCGTGCTGCATTGGGCCGGCGAGGGGCGGTCGCTGCTGCTGGCGGGCGATTCCCTGCACGTCGCCCAGGACCGGCGCCACGTGAGCTTCATGTACAGCGTGCCCAACCATGTGCCGGCGCGGCCGATCCTGGTGCGCGAGACGCAAGCGCGGCTGCGCGGCGTGGACTTCGACGACGTCTACGGCTTCACCTGGGGCCTGAACATCATCGGCGGTGGACGCGCCGCGGTGGACGCGTCCTTCGAGCGCTACTTCGACAAGGTGGCCGCCTAAGCCGCTTGTTCGACGTGAGCGTGACGCGTGTAGAGGAAGTCGATGACCTCCTTGCGCGCCGCGATGTAGCGCGCGTCCTCTGCCAGCTCCACCCGTACGCGCGGCCGCGGGATGCCCACGTCCAGCACCTCGCCGATCGTCGCCGCCGGACCGTTGGTCATCATCACGATGCGGTCGCTCAGCAGCACGGCCTCGTCCACGTCGTGCGTGACCATGATGACCGTGCTCTGCGTGCGCGCGACGATCTTCAGCAACTCGTCCTGCAGCTTGGCGCGCGTCAGCGCATCCAGCGCACCGAAGGGCTCGTCCATCAGGAGCACCTTGGGCTCCATGGCGAGGGCCCGGGCGATGCCCACCCGCTGCTTCATGCCGCCCGAGATCTCGTGCGGGCGCTTGTGCAGCGCATGGCTCATGCCCACCAGCTCCAGCGCGCTGCGGGCGCGCACCCTGAGCTTGGCGCCAGGCTCCTTGCCGCCGAAGACGGACTCGACGGCCAGCAGCACGTTTTCCAGGCAGGTCAGCCAGGGCAGCAGCGAGTGGTTCTGGAACACGACGGCGCGCTCCGGCCCCGGCGCGGCGATCTCGCGGCCGTCGCAGATCAGCGCGCCCGAGGTGGGTTGCAGCAGGCCGGCGATAAGGTTGAGCAGCGTGGACTTGCCGCAGCCCGAGTGGCCGATCAGCGTGATGAACTCGCCGCGCTGCACGTCGAGGTTGACGTTCTGCAGGGCGTGGAAGCGACCCTTGCGGGTGCTGAACACCATCTCGGCGTCTTGAACCTGAATGAACGGCTTCATGGCATCAATCCTCGAAGGTGAAGTGCTTGGCGAGAGAGATCAGCGCCCATTCGAGCAGCAGCCCGACGATGCCGATGACGAAGATGGCGATGATGATGTGGGCCACGTTGAGGTTGTTCCACTCGTCCCACACCCAGAAGCCGATGCCCACGCCGCCGGTCAGCATCTCGGCCGCGACGATGACGAGCCAGGCCGTGCCCACGGACAGCCGAACGCCGGTCAGCACATAGGGCAGCACCGCGGGCAACAGGATGCGGGTGATGACCTTCCACTCGCTGAGCTTGAGCACGCGGGCGACGTTGAGGTAGTCGGTCGGCACGCGCTGCACGCCCACCGCCGTGTTCACCACCATGGGCCAGATCGAGCAGATGAAGATGGTCCAGATCGCGGCCGGGTTGGCGCTCTTGAAAGCCAGCAGGCCGATCGGCAGCCAGGCCAGCGGCGACACCGGCTTGAGCAGCGCGATCAGCGGCGACACCATGCGGTTGGCGAACTCGAAGCGGCCGATGATGAAGCCCAGCGGGATGCCCACGAGCGCAGCCAGGCCGAAGCCCATGCCGACGCGCGACAGCGAATTCAGGATGTTCCAGCCGATGCCCTGGTCGTTCGGACCCTTGCGGTAGAACGGGTCGGAGAACAGCTGCACCGCGGCGTCCCAGGTCTGGCCGGGCGTGGGGAAGCTGCCCCCCTTCTGCGTGGCCAGGGCCCAGATGCCGATGAGCAGGGCGATGCTGAACACCGGCGGCAGCACGCGCAGCGCGATGGCGCGCCAGTCGATGGGCGTCCGTTTGCGCTTGACCTTGACCTCGGGCGCTTCGGCGGCCGGTGCGGCAGGGCGGCTCACGGTGAGCGGTGCGGTGGCGGGGGCGACGGTGGCGTCGCCAGGCGAATGGAAGACGGCGGAAACCATGGTGTTCATCCCTTGAGCTTGAAGCTGTCTGCGTACTTGGCCGGGTCCTTGCCGTCCCAGACGACGCCGTCGAGCAGCTTGGAGCTGCGCAGCGGGTCCTTGGGCACGCTGATCTTCAGCGCGCTGGCGGCCTCGGCGTAGAGCTTGGTCTGGTTGATGGCCTTGGCCGTGCCGAGGTAGTCGGGGTGGTCCTTCAGCAGGCCCCAGCGCTTGTGCTGGGTGAGGAACCACATGCCGTCGGACAGGTAGGGGAAGTTGACCGCGCCGTCGTCGAAGAACTTCATGTGGCGCGGGTCGTCCCAGGTCTTGCCCAGGCCGTTCTGGTAGCGGCCGAGGATGCGCTGGTTGATGGCGTCCACACCGGTGTTGACGTAGGCCTTGTCGGCGATCGTCTCGGCCATCTTTTGCTTGTTGGACAGGCCGGCGTCGATCCAGCGGCTGGCTTCCAGCACGGCCATGATGACGGCGCGGGCGGTGTTGGGGTACTTCTTGACGAAGTCGCCGGTGGTGCCGAGGACCTTCTCCGGATGCTCGGGCCAGATGTCCTGCGTGGTGGTGGCGGTGATGCCGATGCCGTCGATGATGGCGCGGTGGCCCCAGGGCTCGCCGACGCAGAAGCCGTCCATGTTGCCCACGCGCATGTTGGCCACCATCTGCGGCGGCGGCACGGTGACGACCTTGGCGTCCTTCAGCGGGTTCACGCCGTGGGCGGCCAGCCAGTAGTACAGCCACATCGCATGCGTGCCGGTCGGGAAGGTCTGCGCGAAGGTGTAGTCGCGCTTGTCCTTGGCCATGACCTTGGCGAGCGAGGCGCCGTCCACCGCGCCGGCATCGGCCAGCTTCTTGGACAGGGTGATGGCCTGGCCGTTGCGGTTCAGCGTCATCAGGCAGGCCATGTCCTTCTTGGGGCCGGCCACGCCGAGGTGCACGCCGTAGATCAGGCCGTAGAGCACATGGGCCATATCCAGCTCGCCGTTGACGAGCTTGTCGCGCACGCCGGCCCAGGAGGCTTCCTTGGTGGGAATGATCTTGATGCCGTACTTCTTGTCGAAGCCGAGCACGGAGGCCATGACGACGCTGGCGCAGTCGGTCAGCGGGATGAAGCCGATGCGCACCTCCTCCTTCTCGGGCTTGTCCGAGCCCTGGGCCCAGGCGCCGCCGGCGAGGCCGGCGAAGGGCAAGGCGGCGGCTGCGGCGAGCAGCTGGCGGCGTTGCGGGTTGGGCGTGGTGGTCGAGTTATCGCTGGCGGTCATCACGAGCTCCTGAGTCATGCAGGGCGCAACGGCGTCGCAGCCACGCTCCGTCCGCGCTTCGCTAGCGCGGACGCAAAAGGAGAGGTCGGACGCCGTTGTCCCGAAGTGCCGGCCGATTCATCAGCCGGCCGGCCCGAGAGGCCTGCGCCATTGCAGGCCTCGCCTTCCTCATTGCAGCTTGCGTGCCAGCTTCTGGCGGCGCTGGAAAACGCCGGTTTGCACGGGCTTGGCGCATGGCTGGCGCCGCGGCGAGCGGTTTGCGCCGGTCCGGTGCGTCAGGGTGAATTGCGACTTGGTGCGCCGCGCCCTCAACGGGGGCGCAGCAGCTGGTCTGCATCAATCAGGCGCGTCGCCACGGCCGCCAGGGTCTGGCCGCCGTCCATGGCGAGCTGGCGCAGGCGCTGGAACGCGGCTTCCTCGTCCAGGCCCTGCTCGCGCATCAGGATGCCGCGGGCGCGCTCGACGAGCTTGCGCTCGGCCAGCTGGGTCTGGGTCTGGCGCAGATCGCGCTGAAGGCTCTGGTCGTGCTCGAAGCGGGCCAGGGCGAGCTGCAGCAGGGCGCCCAGGCGCTGGGGCGGCAGGCCGGTGAGCTGCAGGGTGCTGATGCCGCTGTTCAGCGCGGCGCGCATCTGCTCGCCCGTCATCTGTTCGGCGAAGAGCAGCACGGGGCGCGGCTGGCGCTGCAGGGATTCGCCCAGCTGGGCCAGCAGCGCGGGCGTGGGCTGCTCGCAGTCCACCAGCAGCAGCTCGGGCGCCAGGCGCTCCAGCGCGGCGGGCAGGGCGTCGGGCTGGGCGACGAGGTCGATGACGTCGACGAGCTGGCAGCGCAGCCGGATCAGCTCCAGGCGGATGACGGGGCTGCGGCGCTGCCCGGCGTCCGCCAGCAGCACGCGCAGGCCGGGGAGGGCAAACAGGGGCGTGTTCATGCCCCAGGGCAGTGCAATTAGCGTGCCGTCAGGCTTTCAGCGGCAGATGCAGCTCGACGAGGCCGCGCCGGCCGGGGGCCGATTCGTCGAGGTAGACGGCGCTCGGCGGCAACTGCGGATGCGGCTGGCGCTGCTCTACGCGCACGCGCTGCATCGCCTGGTACCAGGCCAGCTCCAGTGCCTCGGGCGGGCCGTTGAAGCGCAGCACATAGGCGCGGTGGGCGGGTTGCTCCTGCAGCGCGAGGCCGTCCGGCACGGCGGCGTCGGCCGCCAGCTCGAAGCCGATGCGGCAGTCCACGGTGCGCAGCTTGAGGTGGGTCTTCAGGTAGTGGACGACGGCCGGCCCGTTGGCGCCGAGCCGGGCGCGCAGTTCGGCGATGCGTGGCGGCAGCTCTGCGGCCAGCTTGTCCAGCGCGCCCTTGTGCGTCGCCTGGGCGAGGCGGCGGGCCGGTTGTTCATGAACGCCGGTGTAGTCCAGCGTGTAGGCCGGCGGGCCGCCTTCCAGCAGCGCGGCGAGGTGGTCCAGGCCGAAGCGCAGGTCCAGGGCGGTGGCGCCCTGCACCGTGGCGGCGAAGGCACGCAGCGTGAAAGCGACTCGGCCCTTGAAGCGCCAGGTGACTTTCGTGCCGCCGGGCGCGGGCTCGAAGCGCCAGTCCGAGCGGCCGCGAAAGGCGAAGGGCAGGGCGAAGGCGAGTTGCTGGCGCAGCGCGCGCGACGGCGTCTGCCCTGTCTGGCGCACGCTGCCGCGGCCGACCTGGGGCACGTCCCAGTTCAGGCTGATGCCGTCGACCTCGGCGCAGGCCGCGCGCGCGTGTTCCAGCCAGGGGTTCCAGGCCTGCCAGCGCTGCAGGTCGGCCACCGCGGCGTAGACGGCTTCGGGCGGCGCGGCGATGAAGCGGCTCGCCTCGGCCCGCACGCGGCCGCTGTAGCGGCCCATGTAGACGAGCAGGGCGACGAGCGCGAAACCCAGGGCGAAGAAGAGGGGGCTCATCGGATGCAGGGAGGGTCTGAATAGAAAAAGCCCGGCCGGGGCCGGGCTCTCGGAAGGACGGGCGTTACAACATGCCCATCATCTGTGGCAGCACCAAGGTCAGCCACGGCCAGTAGGTGACGATGACGAGGAAGACGATCATCGTCAGCAGCCAGGGCATGACGGCCTTGGTCAGCTCCGTGATGCCGAGCTTGGAGATGCCCGAGGCTACGTAGAGGTTCAGGCCCACCGGCGGGTGGCACAGGCCCACTTCCATGTTCACGTCGATCAGGATGCCGAAGTGCACCGGGTTCACGCCCAGCTGCATGGCGGCCGGGAAGAAAATGGGCGCCATGATCAGGATGATGGACGACGGGTCCATGAAGTTGCCGGCGCCCAGCAGCACCAGGTTGACGACGAACAGGAAGCCGTTCTGGCCCAGGTTCATCGACAGCAGCCAGTCGGCCAGCTGGTGGGGCAGGTTCTCGTTGGTCAGCACGAAGGAGAACAGCACCGCGTTCGTGATGATGTAGAGCAGCATCGCGGACATGTTGGCCGAGTCCTTCAGCACCTTGGGCACGTCGCGCAGCTTCAGGTCCTTGTAGACGAAGATGGCCACGAAGAACGAGTACACCGCTGCCATCGCCGCCGCCTCGGTTGCCGTGAAGGCGCCCGACCAGATGCCGCCGACGATGATGACGACGAGCAGCAGGCCCCAGAAGCTCTTGCGGAAGGCCTGGAAGCGTGCCATCCAGCCCATCCGGGCCAGGCGCGGGTAGTTGTTCTTGCGGGCGATCCACCAGGTCACGGCGGCCAGCATAAGCGCCAGCATGATGCCGGGCAGCAGGCCGGCGACGAACAGCGCGCCGATGGAGGTGTTGGTCGAGATGGCGTAGATGACCTTCGGGATCGACGGCAGCATCAGGATGCCGAGCGAGCCGGCCGTGATGATGACGCCGGCGCCGAAGCGCATCGGGTAGCCGTGGGCCACCATGGCGGGCAGCACGATGGAGCCGATGGCGACGACCGTGGCAACCGACGAGCCGCACACCAGCGCGAACATCGAGCAGGCCAGGATGGATGCCAGTGCCAGGCCGCCGTGGAAGTGGCCGACCATGGACGTGGCGAAGTTGATCATCCGCCGCGCGACGCCGCCGTGCGTGAGGAAGTTTCCGGCCAGGATGAAGAAGGGCACGGCCATGATTTCCCACTTCTCGATGCCCGTGAACAGCTTGAGGGCGACCGATTCGATGGGGACCTGGGTCATCGTGACGATGAAGGTCATCACGGTGAGGCCCAGCGAGATGCTGATCGGCATGCCGGTCAGCATCAGCGCCAGCAGCAGGCTGAAGATGATGAGTGCGTTCATTGCTTGGCCTCCTTCACGTCCAGGGGCGTCTGTTCGTCGATGCCCTCGACGTGGGACTCGTCATGCTTGGGCAACTCGCCCGTCTTCCAGAAGTTCCAGCAGACCTGCAGGAAGCGGTAGCACATCAGCGCCGAGCCCAGCGGGATGGCGGAGTAGACGATCCAGGTCGGCCACTCCAGGTCGGGCGTCGTCGGGCCTTCGTACACGTCGGGATTGGGCCGGCCGATGAGGTCCAGGAAGGCGTAGTGGGCGCCGTTGTCCCACACGAAGGTGCCGCCCATGATGGCGATGGCGCCGGTGAACAGCGCGCCGGCCAGCAGGCCGAAGATGACGAAGCGGCCGCGGTTCGCGGGCGACATGCGGTTGATGACGACGTCCACACCCACGTGGATGCCGGTGCGCACGCCGTAGGCCGCGCCGAACTTGCACATCCACACGAACAGGATGATGCAGAGCTCCTGGGCCCAGCTCATGTGGATCTTGAGGGCGAAGTCCTGGATGTAGGGCACGCCGGCGAGGTAGCGGTGGACGACGGCGACGAAGATCACCAGCGTCGCCGCGGCCATCAGGAAGGAGATCAGGACCTCCTCCAGATGGTTCAGGGCTTTGTTGAACATGGTCGTTCTCCGGTCAACGACAAACGGCTGCGCCTGCCGAAGGCCGGGGCGACCTTGGCACGGCGGCGCGAGGTGGCAGGGGACTTACTTGGGCGCGACGAAGCCGGCGGCCTTGTAGGCGGCTTCGATGGTGGTCTTGCCGACGCGGCCTTCCATTTCCTTGTGGACCGGCATCAGCGCCTTTTTCCACTCGTTGGTCTCGGCCGGCGTCGGCGTGTGGATGGTCACGCGGCCGCTGACCTTGATGCTTTCCAGCGCGCGGCCGTTCTCGGTGCTGGCGATTGCGTTGGCATAGGTCGTCGCCTCCTTGATGGCGGCTTCCAGCTGGGTGCGGATGTCAGCGGGCAGGCCGTCCCAGAACTTCTTGTTGACGATGACCGCGTAGGCCAGGTGGCCGTGGTTGGACATCGTCATGTGCTTCTGCACTTCGTAGATCTTCTGCGTGTAGAAGTTGCTCGGCACGCCTTCGGTGCCGTCCACGACGCCGGTCTGCAGCGCCTGGTAGAGCTCGCTGAAGGCCATCACCTGCGGGATGGCGCCGAGGGCGCGCATCTGCGCGTCCAGCACCTTGCTGGACTGGATGCGCATCTTCATGCCCTTGAAGTCCGCCACGTTGTGCAGCGGCTTGTTGGCGCTCATGATGTGGAAGCCGTTGTCCCAGTAGGCCAGGCCCTTGATGCCCTTGGGCTCCAGCTTCTTGAACAGATCGGTGCCGACCTGCCCGTCGGTGACGGCGCGGAAGGAATCGGTGTCCTTGAACAGGAAAGGCAGGTCGAAGACCTCGAACTCCTTCACGCCCAGCGGGCCGAACTTGGCCAGCGACGGGGCCAGCATCTGCACGGAGCCCAGCTGCAGGGCCTCCATCTCTTCCTTGTCCTTGTAGAGCTGGCTGTTCGGGTAGACCTCGACCTTGACCCGGCCGCCCGTCTTCTGCTCCGCCAGCTCCTTGAAGCGCTGGGCGCCCTTGCCCTTGGGCGTGTCGGGCGCGACGACGTGGCTGAACTTGATGACGATGGGGGCCTGGGCCTGGGCGGAGAAGCCGGCCAGCGTGGACAGGGCGGCGACGGCGGAAGCGAGGACGAGACGGCGCAGGGCCATGGTGAGTCTCCGAATGGTTGGTATGGCCGTGATTCTTCCGAGCGGGACGGCGCAGGGGTAGTTGTGGAGTTCCACATTTCGCCGGGCCGCCGTCGTTCATAGACTGCGAGCCATGCAGATGCGCGAACTCCTGACCCGAAGCCTGTGGCTGGCGCCCCTCGGGTTATCCCTGGTATTTGTGCTGGGCGTGCTGGCCTGGGTGCGTGCCAACGAGGCCGAGGAGCAGGAGCAGCAGCGCCAGACGCTGATCTCCGACGCCCTCAGCACCGAGGCCCAGCTGCGCGACCGCATCGACGAGGAGCAGGCCCATCTGCGCCAGCTCGCCGCCGGTCTCGCGGGCCAGGCGCCGAGCGTGGCGGCGCTGGCGGCCCATCCCGAGGTCAACGCCGGCCTGCGCCGCCTGTGGCTGGCCGTCACCTGGCTGGACTCGCGCAACCGCGTGCTGGCCGAGGTGCCGACCGAGTCCGAGGCCAGCCGCTACGAAGACGGCCTCTCGCTGCACCTCACCGCCCGTGTTGGGGCCGATGGCGTGCTGGTGGTGCGTTATGCGCCGGCACTGCTGCTCAAGCGCGGCGTGCCCTGGTGGCTGGCGCGCAAGTACGACGTGCAGCTCGTCGACAGCGCCGATCAGGTCATCGCCTCCAGCACCGAGTCGCCGCTGCGTGCCGCGCAAGGCCCGCGTCCGAGCTACCGCGTGGCCCTGACCGGCCCGCTGCGCGCCAGCCCGCTGACGCAGGCGACGCTGACCGACGCCGCGCTGGAACTCACCCTACGCGACCCCGCCGCCAACGCCATCCGCCCGCTGGCCTGGGTGCTGGTCGCCGGCTTCCTGCCGCTGATCAGCGTGGCCAGCTGGCTGCTGCGCCGGCAGATGCGCCAGGTGCAGCGCGCCGAAGTGGCCGGCCGCACCGAGGCCGCCTGGCGCCGTGCGATGGAGGACTCCGCCCTTGTGGCCCTGCGGGCGCGCGACTTCGATGGACGGCTGCTCTACGTCAACCGCACCTTCTGCGACATGGTGGGCCTGCCGGCCGAAGCTCTGGTCGGCCTGCTGCCGCCCATGCCCTACTGGCCGCCGGACGCTGTCGAGGAGATGGCCGAGCGCAACCGCCGCAACCTTGCCGGCCATGCGCCGCGGGAGGGCTACGAGGCGCGCTGGCAGCACAGCAGCGGCCGCATGGTGGACGTGATGGTGTTCGAGTCGCCCCTCGTGGACGCCGGCGGCCGCCAGATCGGCTGGATGGGCAGCATCATCGACATCACCGAGCGCAAGCGCCTGGAAGACCGCGAGCGCCGCCAGGTCGAGACGCTGGCCCACAACGCGCGCCTGACGATGCTGGGCGAGGTCGCCTCCACGCTGGCCCACGAGCTGAACCAGCCGCTGACCGCCATTGCCAGCTACGGCGCCGGCATCACCAACTCGCTCGGCAAGCTGGGCGTGCAGGACGAACTCGTGCTCGGCGCGCTGCAGCGCCTGGGCCAGCAGGCCGCGCACGCGGGCCGCATCGTCGCGCGCATCCGCGAGTTCCTGACCCGGCGCGAGCCCCGCCACGAGCCCTGCGACCTGCACGAGGTCATCACCGCCGCCTTCGAGCTGCTCAAGCGCGACTGCCAGCGGCGGGGCGTCACGCTGGACGTGACGCTCGGGCCCGGCGTGCCGCCCGTGCTGGCCGACGCCGTCCTCATCGAGCAGGTCGTCATCAACCTGGTGCGCAACGCGGCGGACGCGCTGCAGGCGCACGAGCCCGGCGGCGGCCGCCGTATCACCGTCAGCAGCCGCGTGGCCGGCGACTTCGTGCGCGTGGACGTGCAGGACAACGGCCCCGGCCTGGGCGGCCGGCGCGTGGAGCAGCTCTGTGCGCCCTTCTACTCCACCAAGGCCGACGGCATGGGCATGGGCCTGGCCATCTGTCGCTCCATCGTCGAGGCCCACCAGGGCGTGCTCGACGCCAGCGACGCCGCGAACGGCGGCGCCTTGTTCTCCTTCAGTCTTCCCTTGAGCCGGGAGAGCGTGCATGGCTGAACCGCTGAAAGGCACGGTCCACCTCGTCGACGACGACCCCGGCGTGCGCGATGCGCTCGCCTTCCTGCTGCGCTCCCGCGGCCTCAACGTGCGCGCCTTCGATGGCGGCCCGGCGCTGCTGGAGATGCTGGAGCGGGAGGGCGCCCCCAAGGGCGTCTTCCTGCTCGACGTGCGCATGGAGCCCATGAGTGGCACGCGGCTGCACGACGAGCTGCTGGCGCGCCGGCTGAAGAACCCGGTGCTCTTCCTGACCGGCCATGGCGACATCCCGATGGTCGTCGAGGCGCTGAAGAAGGGCGCCTTCGACTTCCTGGAGAAGCCCTACAGCGACAACGCGCTGGCCGACCGCATCGAGCAGGCCCTGGCCGTGGACGCCGCCATGCAGGCCGAGGGCGCCCAGACGGCCGAGCGCAGCGCGCGCCTGGCCAGCCTGACGGAACGCGAGCGCGAGGTCATGACGCGCGTGGCCGCCGGCAAGCTCAACAAGGTCATTGCCGACGAGCTGAACGTGTCGGTGCGCACGGTGGAAGTGCACCGGGCGCGGGTGTTCGCCAAGCTGGGCGTGCGCTCGGCGGCCGAGGTGGCGACCCTGGTGGCGGGGCGTTAGTGCCCCACGGCCTGACGGCCGCCGTCAGCCCGCCGCGCCGGGCCCGCGCAGCGCCGCATTGAGCTGGTCCACGACCTCGGCCCAGTCGGCATCTTCGAGGAGCTCTTCCCTGAGCAGCCGGGCCTGGGCCGGGTTCCAGAACGGCGCCTCCGCCAGAGCGATGTGCGGGGCCAGCGGCGCCTGCTCCTGCAGGAAGCGGGCGATGCCTGCTTCGTCGGACGGCAGCCCGAGCTGCTTGAACAGTTCCGAGAACCGGTGGAACGGCGTTTCCATGGTGTGACCTCCGTGCGGGAAGGGGGGGGGGCGCGTCGGCCGCGGCGCTGGCGCAGCGCGTTGGCGATGACGGCGGCCGGACTCAGGCTCATGGCCATGCCCGCGATCATCGGCGACGTCAGCCGGTCCGTGTTCCGGTGCCGGCAGCCGGCGGCTCCGGCACATGCGCGGCCCGGCTTGATGCGCATCAAGCCGGTCGGCAGGCGGGCTGCCTATCCTGGACGCCCGTCAGTCCTGGGCCCCACCGGCCCTCACCTTCAGGAGCAGCGACATGCGCGCGATGACATCTCTTGCCTCGATGGCCGTCCTCTTGCTGGCCGTGGCCGCCCCGGTCCAGGCGCAAGGCCGCCCCGCCAGCGCGGCCTCGGGGGCCTCCGCGCCCATGGATTGCGGCGGCGCCAGGATGAAGCGCCACGATCATGGCGCCGAACGCGGCATGCCCGGCACCGCCGGCGCCCCCTGCGCGACGCAGCCGGCAGCCTCGGCGGCCTCTGCGCCCGCGAAGGCCAGGCACCGGCACGAGCGCGCCAAGGTCCAGAAGACCCAGTGAGCGCAGGGCGGCATCGGCAGCATCTGGGGTGAAGGGTGGCATTGACGGCCGATTGCCCGCCGCTACCGCGTGTGGGCATACTGCCGCCATGCACAGACCTCCGCCCCTCGTGCGGCCCACGAGCGAGCAGATCGCGGCCCTGCCGCCCTATCCGGCCCTGCCGGCTCATTGCATCCATCTGCTCAGGACCTCGGCCCAGCTCGAATTCGCCGAGCAGGCGCTGCGCGAGTCGGGCCATGTGGGCTTCGACACCGAAAGCAAGCCCGTCTTCGTGGCCGGCGCGCCGCAGACCGGCCCGGAGGTGATCCAGTTCGCCACCGCCACCCAGGCCTTCATCGTGCAGACGGCCACGCCCGGCGTGCACGCCTTCCTGCAGGCCATGATCGAGTCGGACGACGTGGTCAAGGTGGGCTTCGGCCTGGCGTCGGACCGGCCGCAGATCCATCGCCGGCTGGGCCTGCGCCTGGGGCGTTCCATCGACCTGTCCCACCTCGTGCGGCGGCTGGGCTTCAAGGACGCCGTGGGCCTGAAGGTGTCGGTGGCCGTCGTGCTCGGCCAGCGTTTCATCAAGTCCAGGAAGGCCACCACCTCCAACTGGGCCAACGCCACGCTCACGCCGCAGCAACTGCATTACGCCGCCAACGACGCGCATGCGTCGCTGCTGGTCTTCAGGGCGCTGAGCGAGGCAGCGCCGGCCCTGCGACATGAGAATCCCGCCCATGGACATGGCGACGCGACCCCTTGAGCCGCGCCTGCGGCAGGCCGTCGAGGCGGGTGACCTCGGGCTGTGGGATCTCCGCCTTGAGCTCGAGACCGTGCACTACTCGCCGCAGTGGAAGCTCAGGCTGGGCTTCCCCGAACCCTACGGCGCCGACAGCACGCATTTCTGGCGCTGCCGTGTGCATCCCGACGACCTGGACGGCATGCTCGACGCCATCCGTGCTCACGCCCACGGCGGCCAGCCGACCTATGAGTCGAGTTTTCGCCTGCGCAGCAATGGCTCGGGCTATCGCCTGGTGCATTCGCGCGGCCGGATCATCGAGCGGGGCGCCGGGGGGCGTCCGGTGCGCATGGTGGGCACGATGATCGATCTGACCGGGCGCCCGTTCACCCCGCGCGGCGGGTTGCCGGAGGGGTCGCGCGGCCCGATGGAAGGGGCGCAGCTGGCCTTGCCCTTTCATGTGCTGCTGGGTTTCGACCCTGCCGGGGGCACCGCCGGCGCGGCGCAGGCCGCGGAACGGCATCGCGTGCTGCGCATGGTCGATGACTTGCTGCAGGCCTCCCTGGCAGAGCTGGACGGCCTGGGCGCGAAGTAGAAGCCGCGTGGCCCGGGCCTCGGTCCCCGGGGCTCAGCCCGCCGCCTGCAGGTAGGCGATCCGGCGGATGGGCGTGAACAGCGCGCCGAGCACGACGACGCCCAGCAGGCACAGCGCCGCGGCGGTGAACAGCTGCGTCACGTCCAGCACCCGCAGCGCCGCGCCGGCCGCAGCCGAGGCCAGCGGCGCCAGCCCCATGACTATGAACATGAACAGCGCCATCGAGCGGCCCAGCATCTCGGGCGGGATGCGCTTCTGCAGCCAGCTGTAGACGGCCACCTGCACGAAGCCGCCCAGGGCGCCCAGCGGCAGCAGCAGCAGCGCGCCCTGCCAGGCGGCGTGCACATGGCCGAAGGCGAGGAAGACGCCGCCGGCGATGCTGTCGATGAGCAGCACCGTGCCGCCCAGCGTGGACAGGCGCCAGTGCGGCTTCAGCCCTGACGCCGCCATGCCCGCGAGCGCCCCCAGGCCATGCACGGCCAGCATCACGCCCAGCGCCGCGGCGCCGCCGGGCAGGCGCTCGGCGGCCAGCACCGGCAGCGCGACCTGGATGGGCCCGCCGACGAAGAACGCGATGGCCGCGAAGTACAGGAACAGCGCGCGCAGTTCGTGGTCCTGCCAGCAGCTGCGCAGCGATTCGGCGATGGCCGCGAGGACCGGCTGCGGCGCCTTGGGCTCGCGCGGTGCCGTCCGCACGCGCGCCAGTGTCCAGGCCGAGACGGCGAAGCTGATCGCGTCGAAGCCGAAGGCCAGGGCCAGGCCGTGGCCGCTCAGCGCCGGTCCGCTGCCGGCGCTGACGATCAGCCCGGCCAGCACCGGCCCGAGCAGCAGCACCAGCTGGCGCGCCCCCATCAGCACGCCGTTGGCCGGCTGGATCAGCGTGGCCGGCACGGCCTGGGGCAGGATGGCGCTGCCGGCGGGATAGCTGAAGGCCGTGGCCAGGCCGATGGCCAGCGTCAGCGCATAGACGCCGGCCAGCGTGATCGCGCCGCTGGCTGTCAGCGCCGCCAGCGCGCCCAGCAGCGCGAAGTTGATCCACTTGGTCAGCAGCAGCACGGCCTTGGGGGAATGGCGGTCCACCAGCGCGCCGCCGACGAGGATGAAGACGGCACGCGGCAGGCTGCCCAGCGCCAGCACGGTGCCCAGCACCAGCGGGTCGCGGGACAGGCTCATCACCAGCCAGGGCAGGGCCAGCAGCGTGAACTGGTCGCCCAGCATGGACAGCAGGCCGCCGCCGACGAGCCAGCGGAAGTTGGCGTTGCGAAAGAGTTCGCGGCGCGGGTCGGGGATGCTCATGACTTCTCCTCGGCAGGCAGGGTTTCCTTGGAACGGCGCAGATAGGCGATCAGCTCGGGCGTCACGCCGGACTGCCGCGCCAGCTCGGGCTCGGCGGCGTACATGCGCTGCATGGTGTCCTTCATGCCGGGTGCCACTTCCATGAACTGCCGCTGCAGCACCAGCCAGCGGCGCACCAGGGCCTGGACCTCAGGCGCGGCGGGGTCGCGTCCGGCGTCCATCGCCGCGCGGGCCTGCTGGATCAGCTGCGGCCATTCCAGCTCGACGGCATCGCGCGCCGCCTCCGGCATGGCCTCCCAGCGCTGGCGCAGCGCGCGCATCTGCTCGGGGCTGAACCAGCGCTCGTGCACGCGACGGATCTGCATCGCGTCCAGCAGCACCTGCAGCGCGTCGCCGCCATCACCGTGCAGTTCCAGCCGCTTGGCCGCGTTGCGCAGCGTCTGCAGCAGCGTCTCCTGAGCCAGCAACTGGGCCTCGATCTGCTCGATCTGGGCCTGCAGCACGGCGGCCAGCGGGCGCGGCGTCTCGCCGTCCAGCAGCGGGGCGATCTCTTTCAGCGACAGCCCGGCATCGCGCAGCGCCAGCACGCGGTGTAGGCGCAGCACGTCGGCCTCGCCGTAGCGGCGGTAGCCGGCCTCGCTGCGCCCCGAGGGGCTCAACAGGCCGAGTTCTTCGTAGTGGTGCAGCGTGCGCACCGTGAGGCCGGCGCGCTTGGCCAGTTCTCCCACCGTGTAGTCCATGTCCGGGGCTCTCGTTGCTTGACGACGGGCCGGATCATGAAGCCTGACGTTGCGTGAGGGTCAAGCCCTGCGCCAACGCGATGCGCGGTGTCGCGATGCGGGGCATCGAGGCCCAGGCCTGGGGCGAACCCTGATTGAAACCGGGTCTGACCGTGCGGTTGTTTGCGCTCCCAGCCTGGCACGGCGTTTGCGAAAGAGAGGCTGCCGAGGCGACTGGCCTCGGGGAACCTAAGGAGTACCTCACCATGAAGACCTGGACGAATCTGCGACCCCTCACCCTGACGGCCGCCGTGCTCGCAAGCCTGACGCTGACCGCGCCCGCGAGTGCCCAGGAACCCACCGTGCCCGCCGCGGCTGAACGCTCGATGCTGCGTGCCGCGCAAGGCGAATACCTGCTGGACGACGGCCGCACCCTGCGCGTGCATGTCGGCGTGCGCCGCCTGGGCGTCAGCGTCGACGAGGCGCCGCTGGAAACCTGGCGCGCCGAGAACGCCGAGCTGCTGGTCAGCCCGGACGGCCTGCGCCGCCTGCGCCTGTACCGTAGCGGCGACGGCTCGGTCGACCGCGTCGCCTTCGAAACCGACCGGGTGCGCTAACGCCACCCTCGGGCGGCGGCCAGCACGCGTGCCTATCGGCGCGGCTGGCCGTCCATCCACGCGGCGCGGATCTGCCGCCCGCAGTCCACCGACGCGACGGCGGGCTTGTCGCCCGGGTCGTCGTTCATGACGCCGCGGCGCTGCTCGCGCGCGACGATGCCGTAGAAGCGCCTGTCTGCGCCGATCCACGGATAGAAGCCGAAGGCGCCCGGGCTGCTGAAGGCGCCGTCGCCCACCTGCGGGTCGTCCTCCACCCAGTGGCCCAGGCTGTAGTGCCAGCTCTCGGTCTCGGGGATGGGCGTCTTCACCGCCTCGTTGGGGCAGACCTGCGGGTTGGTGCAGACGGCCTGCGTGCCGAGCAGCTTTCCGAGTTGCAGCTGGCCGCCCATCAGGGCGCGCAGCAGTCGGCTGTAGTCGGCTGCGCTCGTCATGCCGCCACCGGCGGGCTGGGCCTGGGTGTAGGTGAAGGACCAGTCGGCGCCGAACACGCCGCCCAGGGTCTGGCGCACGGCGAGGCCGAGGCCCTCCGGCCCCAGCGAGCCCAGGCCCATCAGAACAGCGTGCTGCTGCATGTGGCCGCCACCGTAGTCGAAGCGGTTCTCGGTGGCCGGGTTCATGCGACCGAGGCCGTTGAGCAGGCTGGCCTGGCAGGCCGCCACGCTCTGGTTCTGGCGGCAGATGCGGAAGTAGGTGTAGCCGCTCTGGAAGTGCAGGAACTTGACGTCCTCGGCGGTGAACTGGCCCTGGCGGCGCTCGGCGGCGAAGGCCGCGTAGACCCATTTGGACGCCGACGCGATGGCCATCTCGGTGTGGCGCTCGGGCCCGCCGTCGCCCGCCTTGCCGCCGGCCAGCGGCTGCGTGGCATTGCCAATCTCCCAGTAGAAGGGCTGGGCGGCCACGCAGGCGGCGGACTTCTCGGCCGTCAGCCGCGCGGCGCCGGCGCGTTGCAGCGGCGTCGGGTCGGCGTGGCTGAGGAGGGGCGAGGCGATCAGCAGGGCAAGGGCGGTGCGGCGCATGGACATCTCCGGTTGAGGTGCAGCCATGCTGCCGAGCCGTCGCCGCGCAAAGGTTGCCAGCCGGGTTGCACTGCTTGCAGACCCTGACGGCGGGCCCGGTCTTGCAACGGTTTGTCATTGTTTTCCGTCAGGCGCCAGGGGCTGGCCCTCCCTAACATCCGCGGCATGAGCCGCATCCTGATCGCCGACGACGAGGCCGAGTTGCGCGGCCTGCTGCAGCGCTACCTGACCGAGCAGGGCCACAGCGTGCGTGCCGTGCCCGATGCGGGCGCCGCAGCCCAGCTGCTGGCGCGCGAGCGCTTCGACGTGCTGGTGCTGGACCTGATGATGCCCGGCGAGGACGGCCTCTCGCTGTGTCGCCGCCTGCGCGGCCAGGGCGAGACCATCCCCATCCTGATGCTGACCGCGCGCGGCGAGCTCGTGGACCGCGTCATCGGCCTGGAGATGGGCGCCGACGACTACCTCGCCAAGCCCTTCGCGCCGCGCGAGCTGCTGGCGCGCCTGCAGGCCATGGTGCGCCGCCAGCAGCAGCTCGGCGCCCACCTCGGGCCAGTCGGCGACGAGGCCGTACGCTTCGGTGACTTCACCCTCCACCCCACGCAGCGGCGGCTGGAGCGCGACGGTGTGGCGGTGGAGATCAGCACCGTCGAGTTCAACTTGCTGCGCGCGCTGGCCAGCCAGCCCAACCGGCCGCTGGGGCGCGAGAAGCTGCTGGCGCTGGCCCATGGCGACGAGCATGGCGTGAGCGACCGCAGCCTGGACGTGCAGGTCATGCGGCTGCGTCGCCTCGTCGAGGCCGACCCGAGCGCGCCGCGCCACATCCAGACCGTCTGGGGGCTGGGCTACGTCTTCATTCCCGAGCCGGGCGCGCCATGACGCTGCTGCCGCGCACCCTGTTCGGCCGCAACCTGTGGCTCATCGCCGGCCTCATCGTCGTGGGCCAGATCGTCAACGCCGTGGCCTACAGCCAGTTCGTCGCGAAGCCGCGGCTGAAGCAGTCGGCGGAGGCGACGGCACACAGCCTGCAGGCCGTGGCGGAGGGGCTGAAGCTGCTGCCGCAGGAACAGCGGGCCGGCTTCGTCGCGCGCTTCAACGACCGCACCGCCGCACCTGAGGGCGGACGCCGGGGCGAGCGGCTGACGCTGGTGGAGCGGACCTTCCTGGCCGAGCTCGCCGCGCAGCTGGGCGAAGCGCCCGGCGCGCTGGACTGGCGGCGCGAGCCCGGCGGCCTGCTGGCTGTTCGCATGCAGAACTCCTGGCTCGTCGTGCCGCCGGTGCAGCCGGCGCATCGCTTTGCCCGCACCTGGCTCATCGCCAGCGCCGTCAGCGGCCTGCTGGCGCTGCTGGGGGCCTGGCTGATCCAGCGTCGCATCAACCGGCCGCTGGCCCGTCTCGTCGAGGCGGCGAAGGCGGTGGGTGCCGGCCAGCGCCGGCTCCTGCTGCCGACCGACGGACCGGCCGAGACGGCGGCGCTGGCGCGCGGCTTCAACGAGATGGCCGAGGCGCTGGCGCGCGACGAGGAGGAGCGCCTCTTGATGCTGGCCGGGCTGTCGCACGATCTGCGCACGCCGCTGGCCAAGATCCGCCTGGCCAGCGAGCTGCTGCGTGATTCCTCGGATCGGGCCGGCCAGGGCGGCCTGGAACTGCTCGACACGCTGGACCGCAGCCTGCACGGCCTGGACGGGCTGCTGACGCAGTTCCTCGACTACGCGCGGGCCTCGCACCCGGCCGAGCAGGAGCAGCCCGCGGCCGATGTCGAGTTGCGCGCCTTCCTCGCCGAGACGCTGGCGCTGGCGCCAGGCCTGCCGCAGCCGGTGCTGGCCGACGGGCCGGCCGTGAGGCGCCGCGTGCGTCCGCAGGCGCTGCGCCGCCTGGTGCTCAACCTCGTTGTCAACGCGCAGAACCACGGCGCGCCGCCCATCGAGCTGGCCTGCGGTGAAGACGGCAGCGCCGCCTGGATCGAGGTGCGCGACCGCGGCCCGGGCATCGCGCCCGGCCGCGTCGACGAGCTCAAGCGCCCCTTTCAGCGCGGCGACGCGGCGCGCGGTGGCAAGCCCGGCTCGGGCCTGGGGCTGGCCACCGTCGAGCGCATCGCGCGCTCAGAGGGCGCGCGCCTGAGCCTGCTGCCGCGCGAGGGCGGCGGGCTGGTGGCGCGGGTGCAGTGGGCGCCCGGCGCCAACTGAGCCGGGGCGTCAGCGTCCGATGGCGACGAAGGCCAGCACCGGGTCGTCGGTCAGCACGGCGACGATGAGGCCGTCGGGTGTGACGACCATCTGGCGGTCCTTGATCGCGCGTGCATAGCCGGCGACCTTGTAGCCCTGGATCAGCGCGCCCGCGGCGGTGTGGACCCAGAAGTCGCTGCTGCTATACCAGCCGCTGATGCCGCAGATCACGCGGCCGTCGCTGGTCACCTCGACATTGTTCGGGTAGGCATCGCCGCCGGGCAGGCTGCCGATGACGCTCATGTCCTGCGCGGCCAGCACGGTGCAGCGGTACGGCGCGCCGGTGGCGGTGTAGACGCGCGTGCCGTCGGCCGACAGGGCAATGTCGCGCCCGTTGCTGGAGCCGTTGTAGAACGAGGCGCCCTTGTTGTCCGCCGCCATCAGCGTGCCGCCGCCGACTTCCGAGTAGTCCAGGCTCACGACGCCGGCCGATGCCGGGCTCAGGCCCGTGTCCTGCCAGGCGAGCAGGCGGCCGTCGGGCGTGGCGGCCAGGCCGGCACCCGCGCGCACGCTGCCCAGGTAGCGGCCGGTGGCGTAGGCGCTGCCATCGCTCATGACGAGCACGTCCACGCCGTTGGTGCGCACGACGATGTTGACGTCGTTGGCGCTGGTGGCGTTGCGCAGCGGCCAGGTGTCCAGCGTGGCACCGGTGTCGAGGTTCACGCGGCGCACGCTGCGGTTGCCCGTGTCGGCCACGTAGAGCAGCGAGCCGTCGGGTGACACCGCCATGGCGCCGAGTGCGGCGCCGAGATTCGTCCACGTCGCCAGCTTCTGGCCGGTGTAGGCGTGGTAGACGTCCACGTCCTGCCCGCCGGCGTGGGTGTAGACGTAGGGGCGCAGCTTGTCGGCCACGAGCACCTGACGGTTCAGCGGCAGCTTCTGCAGCGCGACGGCGCCGTTGGTGTCCTTCCACAAGGCCACGCGCACCACGGCGGGGGCGACGCCGGCCTGGCTGCTGAGCAGGGTGATCCTGGCCGTGCTGAGCTGCGCGCTTGGCAGGCCGGAGGGATCGGCCGTCAGCGTCAGCGTCGATGCGCCGTCGGTGCGCCCGGTGGCGGTGACACTGAGCCAGGTGGCGTCCGAGCTGGCTGTCCAGGGCAGCCCGCCGTCGAAGCTGTCGCGCACCTGCAGCGTCCGGGTCAGCACCTGGCCCGTGGGCGTGCTCGCCAGCCCGACGGCCCAGGCCGAGGGCAGCAGGCGGCGCTGGTCGGCATTGATGGTGACCGACAGCGAACTGCTGGCGGCCTCGCCATTGACCGTGGCGCGCAGGTTGAGCACGGCGGTCGTCGTGCCGATGGACGCCTTGGCGGCGTCGACCGCCACCGATTGCGTGGCGACCGTCGCACCGGCCTTGCCCGCGGTCGCGCCCGGCAGCAGCCAGGCCGGCACGCCGCTCATGGCCCAGGGCCAGTCGACGTTGGTGTTCAGGCCGATGCTCAAGGGTTGCGCGCTGAAGTCGCGGCCCTTGGCGCCGCCGAAGACCAGTGACGCGGCGTTGGTGGACAGCAGGGGGGCCGTCAGCGTCAGCTGGCTCGTGACGGTCTTGCTGGCGATGCCGGCCGAGGCGAGCGTGATGTTGGCGTTGTACTTGCCCGTGGCCAGCGGCCCGACGGTGGCGTCCGGCTGCAGCGTGATGCTGCCCGGCGTGACGCCGGTCGACGGCGACAGCCGCATCCAGCTGGCCGAGGTGCTGGCGCTCCAGTTGGCGGCCTGCTGGTTGTTCAGCGCGAAGGCCAGGCTTTGCGGCTGTGCGGTCGACCCGTTGACGAGGGTGAAGCTGGGCACGCCGCCGTTCACGACGAACTGCCGCTCCAGCAGCTGCAGGCTGACGTCGACGCCGGCGCTCTGGCCGTCCTGGGTGGTGGCGGTGATGCGGCCCTTGTAGTCGCCCGGCGCGAGGCCGAGGGCGTCGGGGTTCACCGTGACCTGGATGTCCTGGCCCCCCGTGCCGCTGCCGCTGCCCAGTTGCAGCCAGGCCGCATTGCTGGCGAGGGTCCAGCGCAGCTTGTCACCGGTCAGGCGCAGCGACAGGCTCTGGGTCTTGCCGCCGCCGGCGTAGGCCGTGAGCGCCGTCGGGCTTAGGCTGGTCAACGCCAACGGGGCGAAGACCTCCTGCACGTTGAAGTCGTAGGGCAGCGGCACAGGCGAGCCGGGGAACTGGGCCGTGCAGTTGCTGTCCTTGCACAGGCGCACGGACAGCGTGCCCGTGTAGCGGCCCGCCACCAGCAGGGCCGACGGCGTGATGCGGGCGCTGTACTGGCCGGGCGACAGCGCCGTCACCGTCACGTCGTTGCGGATGACCTGCTTCTCGTCGAGCACGACGACGTAGACGTTCTGCTGGAAGTCCTCCGGGCGCGGTGCCGTCGCGGTGACGGTCAGCGGCAAAGGCTGGCCGGCAGGAAAGTTCGCGGCCAGCGTGCTGGGCGAGAAAGTCAGTGCGGGGCTCACCGAGCCGCCGCCTGAACTCGACCCACCGCCACCACCGCCGCCGCAGGCGGCAAGCGACAAGGCCAGGCACCACAGGACGGTGCGGGTGATCCGGTATTGATGCTGCAAGAAATCCTCCCTTTGCGCGGCCTGCGCCCGGCCCTCTGGGAGGCCGGTGCTGTGGCGGGCCGCATTGAATGCGGCGCGCATCATAGGGGGATCGTCGGCTCGTGCCGGCCCGCGCGGGGCCGGCACGAGTTCAGCTCGCGCTGATCGTCACCGTGACCGTGCCCGTCGAGGTTTGGCCCAGGTTGTCCTTCAGCGTGATGACGAGGCTGCTGCTGCCGGCCACGGGGCTGGCCCAGCCGACGGCGATGCCCGCGCTGGTGGCCGAGAACGTCATGCCGCTGGGGGCGCCGCTGATGGAGATGGACAGCGAGGTCGCGCCCGGCGCGCTGTAGCCGATGGTGCCGGCGAAGGCCTTGCCGGCGGTGCCTGTCAGGCTGGTGGTGGTGAGCTGCGGGCCGGTGCTGGTCGTCGTCGTCGTGCTGCTGCTCGTCGTGACGCTGGCGCCGCTGAGGCTGGTCAGCAGCGCGCTGGCATTGGGCGTGCCCCAGCCGGTGGGCGTGTCGTAGCCGGTCTTGGCGGTGCAGGCCGTGCAGCTGCCGTTGCTGCCGCTGGACACGTCCATGAAGGCGGCCGCGTACTGCGTCGGCACGGCGCCGATCTGCTGGTACAGCGCCGCATGCGGTTGGCCGAGCACGGTCTTGGCCGAGGCCACGCGCATCGCGTTGGCCACGGCCAGCAGGCCGGCCCACTGCGGCGTGGCCAGGCTGGTGCCGCCGGCGCTGACCCAGCGCACGGTCGTCGAGCCCTGGGCGATGGTGGCCACGTACTGGCCGGAGTTGGGGTCGGCGTTGAAGGCGACGTCGGCGACGGCGCGCCTGGCGTAGCCGCCGATGGTGCCGCTCTGGTAGCTGGGCAGGGCCACATAGGCGCTGGTGCCGCCGCCGGTGCCGGTCCAGGTCGTCTCGCTGCGGGCGCCGCTGCCGCTGTAGGCCAGCGTCGTGCCGCCCACGGCCACGACCTTGCTCGACACCGAGGGCCAGGACACCGCCGCGCCGTTGTCGCCGGTGGCGGCGAGGTAGCTCATGCCGGCGGTGGAGAAGCTGCTGTCGTAGCTCGTCGTCCAGCTGCCCTCAGCGGCGCCGAAGCTCATGGAGACGACGCCCGCGCCCATCTTGTTGGCCAGCGCGACGGCCCTGGACAGGCTGCCCACGCCGGCGTCCGGCGCCTCGATGAGAACCAGGCGGGCCAGCGGCGCGGTGGCATGGGCCCATTGCACGTCCAGCGCGATCTCGGTGGCCCAGCCGCTGTCGTAGGCCGGGGCCGTGGCGGTGAGCGCGCCGGCCGTCGTGCTGTAGGCGACGACCAGCTCGCAGCTGCTCGTGGACGCGGCGGCCAGCGGCAAGCTGGCGTTGGCGGCGAGGGTGCGCGTCGTGCAGCCGGGCAGGCCGAACTTGGCGTTGAAGGCGGCCAGCTCGGCGGCGGTGTTGGGGTTGTGTTTGGCGTTGACGATGTAGACGGTCTGGCCGGCGCCGAGCTGGGCGGCCTGCGCGGCGGTCAGGCCGGTGGTGCTGGCGGGCAGGGCCGGCAGGCCATAGGCGGCGCGGATCTGCGCCGGCGTGTAGACGGTGACGGCGGTAGACGTGGCCATGGGGGCGGCTTCACCGGCACCCGAGGCGAGGGCATGGGGGCGCTGGGCGTCGTCCAGGCGCTCGCGCGTCAGGCCCTTGGTGGACAGGCCGGACAGGGCCAGGGCGCGGTGCGGCGCGGGGCCGTTGTCGGGCTCGGCGAGGTCGACGGCAGCGGTGTGGAAGCTGGGCTGGGCGATAACATCGGCTGCTGCGCTGGCCGCGGCGCCGTCGCCGAGCTCGACGCTCAGCGAGATGGCCGAGGGCGCCGCGCTGGCCTGGACGGTGGGGCTGTCGCTGCCGCCGCCGCAGGCGGTCAGGGCTGCGGCGGTGATGAGGCTGAGGGTCCAGGAGAGGGCGGTACTGCGCATGGCCGGGTTCTCGTGCAGAGGTAGAGAAACGGAGGGCCACGCCGATCAAGACCTGCCGGTCTTGGCGGCCCCGCTGCCGTGGCACTTGCGTGCTGCAAGTGCGTTAGGCCGGTGGCTTTGCGTCCCCGCCTTTCGACGGGTTTGCCCTCAGGGTTGGTGAAACGGGGTCAGTCTAGGTGCCGGGGCATCGGCACGCACCGTCCGGTGCGCGGCGGTGCGTGACTTCTGCCGCGGCGGGCGGCGTGGTCTTGAGCTGCCGGCAGTCTGGGTTTCGCGCATGTCTCCCGTGTGGTTGCTTTGTGTCACCGGCGATACAAATCGTCATGACGCTTCGATGACGACGGCGATGCCGGACAGCACCGCGTTGCCGCTCAGCGGGTCGCGGGCCGCGTCGTCCAGCAGCGCGTTCATGTTCACGCCCGGCCGTTCGCGCGCCACGCCGAGCTGTACGCCGTCAAGGTCGTGCCCCCAGCCATGCGGCAGGCTCACGACGCCGGGGCTCATGTCGGCGCTGCGCTCGACGCGGGCGATCAGCTCGCCCACGGCGCTCCTGACCTTGGCGAATTCGGTCAGGCCCAGGCGATCGGCATCGCCGGGGTTGACCAGCAGCGTGCAGCGTTCCGGCCCCTTGGCCAGCACGGGCAGGTTGTGCATCCAGCTGTTGCCCGAGCGCGTGTCGCGCCGGCCGATGAGGCTGAACTCGGGCGCGGGGTCGGCCTTCACCAGCGCCAGGTCGGCCAGCACCGAGGGCGGGGCGAGCTCGATGCGACCGCTGGGCGTGCGCAGCACCTCGGGAATGCGCGGCGTGAGGGCGCCGAGATCCACGCCGCCGCCCTCGACGGTGCTGGCCGCGCGGACCTTGGCGAGGTTCAGGCCATCCGGCCTGCGGCCGAACTGGTCGCCATAGGGGCCGACGCGCAGCTGCAGGTCGATGAGGCGCTCGACGCCACGCCAGGGTCGCAGCGCGGCGAGGACGGCGGGCGTCTGGTCGCCGGCAAAGCGGCGCACGTCCGCCTCGATGGCCTCGTCGTCGAGCTGGCCCACGTCCACCCCCAGGCCGCGGCCTTCGAGCAGGGCGCACAGGCGCAGGATGGTCTGCCATTCCTGCGGCGTGCCGGCGGGTGCATCGAACACCGGGCCAGAGAAGCGTGCGTGGTTGCGGTGGCTGAGCTGGGGGAATGCAACGTCGAAGTGCAGGTCTTCCAGCGGCGAGAGGCCGGGCAGGATGACGTCGGCGTGGCGGGTCGTCTCGTTGACGTAGATGTCCAGGCTCAGCATGAAGTCGAGCCGGTCCAGGGCCCGGGCGATGCGTGGGCCGCCGGGGGCCGACAGCACCGGGTTGCTGGCCACGGTGATGAGGGCCTTGATCTGGCCTTCACCCGCCGTCTCGATTTCCTCGGCCATCACCGTGATGGGCAGCTCGCCGAAGACCTCTGGCGCGCCGGACACGCGGCTCTTGCGCCGGCCGGTCGTGATGCCTTTGCCGCTAGCCGGCTTGCCTTGCGTGTTGGGCGCAAAGGCGGCGGCCTTGGCGAACATCGCGCCGCCTTCGCGGTCGAGGTTGCCGGTCAGCACGTTGATGAGGTCCACCAGCCAGGAGTTGACGGTGCCGAAGCGGGTCGTGCAGGTGCCGATGCGGCCATAGACGGCGGCGCGCGGCGCGCTGGCGATCTCGCGGGCGATGCGGCGCTGCGTCTCGGCCGGGATGCCGCAGCCGGCGGCCGTCACTTCGGGCGCGAAGGGTGCGACGGCGGCGCGGGCTTCTTCCAGGCCGTTGACGTGGGCCTCAAGCCGGCCCAGCTTGACGAGGTTCTCGGCGAACAGCGTGTGGGCGATGCCTGCCAGCAGCAGCGCGTCGCCGCCGGGGCGGATGGCCAGGTGCTCGTCGGCCGCCGCGGCCGTCTCGCTGCGGCGCGGGTCGACGACGACGATGCGGCCGCCGCGCGCCCGCATGGCCTTGGCCTTGCCGCGGTAGTCGGGCACGGTCCACAGGCTGCCGTTGCTCACCATCGGGTTGCCGCCGAGGATGAGTAGATAGTCGCAGCGCTCGATGTCGGGCAGGGGGATGGAGAGCCAGTGGCCGAACATCAGGCCGGCGCTGAGCTGCTTGGGCATCTGGTCCAGCGTGGAGGCGCTGAAGGCGTTGCGGGTGCCGAGCGCGCGCACCAGGCGCGGCGTGTAGGCCAGCAGGCTGACCTTGTGCGCGGCCGGGTTGCCGATGGTCAGGCCCACCGAGTCGGGGCCTTGCTCGCGCCAGATCGGTAGCAGGCGGCGCTCGATCTCGGCGAAGGCCTCGTCCCAGCTGGCCTCGACGAAGACGCCGTCACGCTTGATCAGCGGCGTGCGCAGGCGGTCGGGGTCTTCGTGCAGGTCTTTCAGGCTCACGCCCTTGGGGCACAGGTAGCCGTGGCTGAAGACGTCGTTCTCGGCGCCGCGGATGGCGATGACCTTGGCGCCTTCGGTCTTCACCTCCAGGCCGCAACAGGCCTCGCACAGCGGGCAGATGCGGTAGTGGCTCTCGGGCATGGCTGTCTCCTTCGTTTGGCGCGCGATTCTGCGGGTGCCGAAGCGGCGCCGGCGTCAATCCGGCGACAGGATGCTCACCAGTTGCCGATGCTCGGGTTCACATAGCCGAACTCGTTGGGCACGCCGGCGTCGAAGTTGGTGTAGCTGAATGACATGCTCATCTCCAGCGACGCCACCTGATGCCACCAGCCCAGCGGCAGGAACAGCGTGTCGCCGGGCTCCAGCACCGTCTCCAGCACGACGGCCTCGCGCAGCCGCGGGTAGCGGGCGAAGTCGGGTGCGTCCAGGTCGATGGGGCTGTAGACGCCCATGCGGTTGTAGAGCAGCGGCGTCTGCAGCGGCGACACGAAGCGCCAGCGCTTGCGGCCGACGACTTGCGTGTGGAACAGCATCAGCGTGTCGTGGTGCAGCGGCGTGCGCGTGCCGGCCGGGCCGAACCAGAAGGATGCCGCGGTGTGCAGCAGCGCCGGGTCGCAGACGGGCGGCATGCGGCCGATGTCCTGCAGCAGCGGCAGGAACTCGGGGCGGCGCAGCATCTCGTCGTTGGCCGTCAGGTAGTGGTCGTTGGTGGCGCCGCCGCTGACGACCAGGTCGACGAACTCGGCGACCTTCATGCGCTGGCGCAGCGTGGTCTTGTTCTGCTCGAACAGGGCGTCGCCGTTGCGGCCCACCTGCACGTCGACGTCCAGGTGGCCGAAGCGCGCGACCAGGTCGGCGGGCGACCAGCGGTGCATGGCCGGCCAGTCCTCGGCCACGTCGGTCAGCACGACCGGCCGGCAGCAGTGGACGTACTTCTCCAGGAACTCCTCGCGCCCCACGCCGCGGCGCCTCTCGATGACGGCATGACCCGGCGCCTGCTGCCATACCTGCTGCAGGTTGGCGCAGACCGACTCCAGCTTGCGCAGCATCTGCTGGTGGCGGCGCGCGGCCTGGAAGACGGGGTCGTGGTCGATCTGCGCAATGGCGGCGGTGCTGCGCTCCACGTCCTGGCCGGCGGCCACCATGGTGTCGAGCATGGAGGTGGGCGAGCAGTCCCACAGGCGGTTCTCGGCCAGCCATTGCAGCCAGTCGGGCGTCAGGTCCAGCAGGGCCGCCGGGCGCGGCAGGGGCGGAGGCTTGAGCGGGGCGAGGGGCATGGCGCGGCGGGGCAGGGAGTGGTCCGGCGAGCGCCGATTGTGGTGTCAGGCCGGGTGGCGCAGCCATCCCTCCAATTGCTTCAGCACGGCCGCATCGGTCTGCAGGCCGAGGTGGCCCAGGCCGGTGAAGAGGGCGGTGTCGGTGAAGGCCAGGCGCCGCGCCGGCGAGCGGTGCTGGCCGAGCGCGCTGGCCACCGGCACGAGGCCGTCGCCCAGCCAGCGGGCCGGCGTTCCGGTGGGTTTCTTCGACGTGGTGGCGGCCACGGCGTAGCAGGCCACGCCCTCGGGCAGCGGCAGCTGGCTGGCGCGGCCGGCGTCGGCTTCGAGCAGGCTGGCGTGGCGCAGGTCGCGGATGCCGGCGCTGCGTCGCGCGGCCAGCAGGGCCAGCGGGCGCGAGTAGGCGCTGAAGGCCAGCAGCTGCTGCAGTTGCTGGCCGCCGCGTTCCAGCGGCGCGCCCTGGTGCGGTGTGCCCAGCGTGACGAGGCAGCGCAGCCGCCGCAGCCAGCGCCGCTGCCTGGCCTGGGCGATGGCGCTGCGCGCCACCAGGCCGCCCATGCTGTGCCCCAGCAGAGTGATGGGGCCGGGAACCTTGTCCAGCAGCCGCGCCAGTTCGGCGCCGTTGCGCCAGATGGCGCGGCCGGAGTTGTAGCGCAGGCCCAGCGGCTGATAGCCCAGCCTGGCCAGGGCGGCGGGGAAGTCGGCGCTTTCCTTGTCGGGATGGCGGCGCCACTGCGCTTCGTTCATGCACAGGCCGTGCAGCATCACGAGGGCGGGTCCGCTGGCGCCGTCCACCAGCGGGCGCAGGCTCATGGGCGTGGCCAGCGGGTTGGCGGTGTCTTCGAGGTAGTCGCCGAGCACGCCGTTCAAGGCCGCCTGCACGGCATTGGCGCGGTCGGCCTCGGCCTGGCCGAGCAGCGGCGTGAGCGCGCCCAGCGCCAGGTCCAGGCCGCCGCCGACGAGCTGGGTCACGCCGCGCACGCTGCGATAGACGAGGCCGGTGATGCCCGAGGTGCGCTGGCGCGGCGCCGTCAGCGGCAGCCGCGCGATCTCGGCATGCATGGCCTCGACGAGATTGGCGACGCCGGTGGTGGCATCGACGGCGAGGCGGCTGGCGCCGCGGAGCTGCTGGGGGCTGGGCATCGGCCCATCATGCCCGCAATGCGTGACTACATCTGCCGGAACAGGTGCGCGCAGCTTTCCGCCACCAGCAGCATCTCGCTGCCGTGCTTGAGCTTGATCTGCATGCGGCCGCGGAAGTCGCGGCTGACGCTGGCGATGGCGTTCACGTTGACCAGCGTGGAGCGGTGGATCTGCCAGAACTGCTGCGGGTCGAGCTCGTCGATGAGCTCCTTCAGCGGCTTGCGGATCAGCGCCTCGCCGTCCTTCAACCCCAGCCGCGTGTATTTGTTGTCGCTCTGGAAGAACATGACCTCGTCGACGGTGATGAGTCGCAGCGTCTGGCCCACCGAGGCGTTGATCCAGCGCAGCGGTGCGCGCGCGGCCGATGGCGCGGCCGAGGGACGGGTGCCGAGCTGGTCCAGCACGCCGCCCAGCGGCGCGGGCGCCTGGCCCAGCCGCGCCTTCAGCCGCGAGATGGCCGTGAACAGGCGCGCGCCGGCCAGCGGCTTGAGCAGGTAGTCCACGGCGCCCTGGTCGAAGGCGGCGATGGCGTACTGGTCGTAGGCAGTCACGAAGACGACGTGGGCGCGGCCGCCCACCTGCCGCGCCACGTCGATGCCGGTGGCGCCGGGCATCTCGATGTCGAGGAAGAGGATGTCGGGCTGGTGCTGGTCCAGCAGGCGCAGTGCTTCCAGGCCGTCGGCGGCCTCGCCGACGATGCTGAGCTCGGGCCACAGCCTGCCCAGTTGCTCGACCAGTTCTCCGCGCAGCGCGGCCTCGTCTTCGGCGACCACCGCCGTTGGCGCGATCAGGCTCATGACGGCAGTTCCAGGGTGAATTCGGTGCGGCCGCTGCCGCTGTGGCAGACCAGCTTCGCGTCCAGCACGGCCAGGCGCTCGCGCAGCGAGACGAGGTCGTCGTCATCGCAGCACAGACCTTCCTCGTCGAAGCCCAGCGTGATGCCGCGGTCGGCGCGCAGCCAACAGCGCCCGGGGTGGCCCAGCCTGACGGCGCGCTGCACCAGCGGCAGCAGCAGCATAGGCGGCAGCGGCGTGGCGCCGCGCGAGCCGAGTTCGCAGTCGAAGGCCGGCGGCGCGCCGTTGAGGTCGCGCAGCAGGTCCAGGTAGCTGGCGATCAGCTCGGCCTCGCCGCCGAGCGTGGCGCCGGCATCGCGCAGGCGCGGCAGGGCCACGCGCAGGTGGCGGATGAGCCGCTCCAGCCGGGCGCTGGCCGTCGGGTCGTGGCGACCGTAGGCCTGCTCGACCGAGACGAGGGCGTCGAACAGCAGGGTCGGGTCGACCTGCGCCTGCAGGGCGGCCAGGCGCGCGGCCAGCGCGTGGCGGCGCAGCTGGCTGTGCTCGCGCAGCAGATCCTGGGCCGCCTGGTCCTGGCGCCGGCGCAGGCTGCGGAACTCGAGCACCCCGACGATCATCAGCGCGGGCATGAAGACCCACAACGCGTCGCCGATGACGGCGGTCATGCGGAACATCGAGCACCTGGGCTTGCCGTGGGTCTGGGCGTAGATGTCGCACAGCGACGGCCAGGGCAGGGCGGCAGCCAGCGGGTAGATGACGGCCATCGCCAGCACCGAGCCGATCAGCGTCGCCGCAACGAGGCGCTGGCGCCGGTGCGGATGGATGGCGCTGCTGCGCGCGGCGGGCAGCCAGCACAGAAGCAGCACGGCGCAGCTGACCAGGGGCAGGCTCAGGTGGCGGGCCAGCACCTGGGGCAGCTGGTCGCCGACGCGCAGCTCCAGCAGCGAGGTCAGGTCGATGGCACCGAACAGCAGGGCCGCGCTGACGAAGACCAGGGCTTCGTTCAGGCTCAGCGAGCGCCAGGCGCGCAGGACGTGGCCGATCATGCGAGCGCCTCAGCCGGCAGCAGCACGCGGGCGACGACGCCGTGCGGCTGTGCAGCCTCCAGCTCCAGCGCGGCCGTGTCACCGAAGTGGGCGGCGAGGCGGGCCCGCGTGTTGGCCAGGCCCACGCCTGCGCCGCCGCTGGCCGCGCCGAAGCCCTGGCCGTTGTCGGCCACCTCGATGCTGAGCCCGCCGTCGGCGGCATGGCCGGCGCGAATCTCGATGCGGCCGCCCTCGGGCAGCGGCGACAGGCCGTGCTTGATGGCGTTCTCGACCAGGGTCGGCAGCACCAGGGTCGGCAGGCGCGCCTGCAGCAGCTCCGGCGGCGCGGCGATGTCGAAGGACAGGCGCTCGCCCATGCGCATCTGCAGGATGGCGAGGTAGTGGCGCACCAGCTCCAGCTCGTCGGCGAGGGTCGATTCATGCCGGCGCATGCCGGGCAAGGCCGCGCGCAGATAGGCGATCAGGGCCACCAGCATGTCGCGGCCGCGCTCGGGCTGCGTCTCGTACAGGCGCTTGACGTTGGCCAGCGTGTTGAACAGGAAATGCGGCTCGATCTGGGCGTTCAGCGCCGACAGCTGGGCCTCGGTCTGCTGGGTCTTGAGAGCCTCGCGCTCGCGGAACAGGCGGGTGAGCTGTTCGCGGCCTTCGCGCTGGGCGCGGCTGACGAGCAGCAGTGCATAGGCCATGCCGCCGAGCAGGGCCCACAGCGCGATGGTGGACACGGCCCAGCCCGGCTTGACCTGCATGCCGGGGTCGTCCAGCGCCGCCACGGCATAGCGCAGCCAGGTGCCGAGAGCGGCGCCGAGGCCTACCGCACCCGCCTGCACCGTCAGCGCGGCCGGCAGTCGCAGGCGCCGGCCGGCCTGCAGGGCTTCCGCCAGGCCCACCATCAGCATCAGCGAGATCCCGGTCAGCAGGCATTGGCGGCTGAAGCGGACCAGGTCGAAGAGGGCGTCGCGCAGGCCGCCATCTCCTTCGCCGTACCAGCTCAGCGCGCGCGAGATGGCATACAGCAGGCAGAAGTAATAGACGCCGGCCAGCATGCGCATGTTGCAGACGCGGCGAAAGGCTTGCAGCGGGCGGAGGTCCTCCATCGGAGTCATTCTCTGCGGGCTGCCGCCGCCCGGTGCGGCATGCGACGAAACCGCCCATAACCGGCGCCAAGCCGGATATGGACGGCTCGACAAATGGGGCCGGTGACGGCGTCAGCCGATGCCGGCCGCGGCAATCAGCGCCTTGAGTTCGCGCTCCGAGGCCGCCGGGTCACCCAGGTTGACCTCAATGAGGCGGCGCAGATGGGTGATGGATTCCAGGTCGATGCTGCGGCAGAGCACGCCAGCGTGGCCATGCTCGATATGGGCCAGCTCGCCGGCCATCGCGATGACGATGTCGCCCGGCTTGCCCGCGCCGAGGGGCAGCTTGACGAGGCAGGGCATGCCGGCCTGGGGCGTCGGGCCCGCCGGCAGCTGCAGCAGCACGCCCTTGAGCGAGATGTCGATCACCTGGCAGCGCAGGTGGGCCTGGGTCGTGATCAGCTCGGCGCCGCAAGCGAAGGCGACGCGGGCGAATTGGCGGCGTTCGGTGCTGATGATGGGCTCCCGGCTAAAGGAAGGGCTCCAGCGAGCCGCCGCCGCTGAAGACGGTGCTGTGGTCTACGGCCTGCTGCAGCCGCTCGGGGGCCAGGGAGGCCAGGCCCATGGCTTCGAGCATGAACCAGGCGGCGCGCAGGTAGGCCACGATCTCGTCGCGCGTGGCGTCGGTTTCCACGGGCTCGCCGTCCCAGTCGCGCTCGGGCGCCTGGCGGGGCGCGACGACGGCCGGCCGGTGCGCCCGGGCGATGCGCGCCAGCAGCTCGCGCGTGTCCACCGTCGCGCTGGGGGCGTCGATCAACTGCACGAGGTCACCCAGCTGCTGCTCGGCGGCGGCGGCCAGCAGGCGCGCGGCCTGGTCGGCGCCGCCCGCCAGGTAGAGCCCGGCGGCGAGGTCGACGTATTCGAGGGCGGCCGAGAGCCGCTGCAGGTCGGGGTTGGACATGGCAGAAGAGTCTAGGTTGTGTACAGGGGCAACGTGCGGCCAAACTTCACACTGCATTGTTTATGCTGGGCTGCTCAAGGAATGTCCCGAGGAGGGTCCCGATGATCGACCGCCGCCTGCATCTGCAACACCTGGCCGCCCTGGCTGCCGCCACCAGCCTTCCCACCATGGCGGCCGACGACAAGGACGCCACCTATGACGAGGATTCCATCGTCAAGGCTGCAACCGATTTCTTCGGCCAGACCACCGAAGGCCTGGCCAAGGTCATCGAGAAGGCCTTCAAGGAGCAGGGGCGGCCCAATGCCTACATCCGCGGCGAGGAGGCCGGCGCCGCCATCACCGTCGGCCTGCGCTACGGCAACGGCGAACTGCTGATGAAGGGCGGCGGCTCGGCCAAGGTCTACTGGGCGGGTCCGTCCATCGGCTTCGACCTGGGCGCCAATGCGTCCAAGGTCTTCACGCTGGTTTATCACCTGCCCAAGGTCAGCGCGATCTACCAGCGCTTCCCCGGCGTGGATGGCAGCCTCTACTACATCGGCGGTGCAGGCATCAATTACCAGCGCCTCAAGGGCATCACGCTGGCGCCCATCCGCCTCGGGGTGGGTCTGCGCGCGGGCGCTAGCGTCGGCTACATCCATTACCGGCGCGAGAAGAGCATCAATCCGTTCTGAACGGCTTGCCTGAATGGCCCGAGTCTGAGGGCCGTCAAGGTTCGTGCACGCGGCGGCTGGCAGGCTCCGCACCTCATGTCCGAGTCCATCGGAAAAATTCAAGACGGCCCGCGCCGGCACGGCGTAGACTGTTTTTTCATCCAGTATCGAGGCCCAATGTGAGCAGCACCATCGACCTGCCCGTGCAGGACATCTCCAGCGAAGTCCTCATCGAGAAATACGCCAAGGGCGGCGAGCAGACGCCCGACGAGTTGCGCGAGCGCGTGGCCCGTGCGCTGGCCCAGGCCGAGAAGCCGGCCGAGCGCGCCAAATGGGCGGCCGCCTTCCTCGACGCCCAGCAGCGCGGCTTCGTGCCGGCTGGCCGCATCATGTCGGCCGCCGGCACCGAGCTGTCGGCCACCCTCATCAACTGCTTCGTGCAGCCCGTGGGCGACTCCATCGCCACGGCCGAGGACGGCGTGCCCGGCATCTACACGGCGCTGACCGAAGCCGCCGAGACCATGCGCCGCGGCGGCGGCGTGGGCTACGACTTCAGCCGCATCCGCCCCGCCGGCGCCTGGGTGGGCTCCACCCGCAGCCACGCTTCCGGCCCCATCAGCTACATGCGTGTGTTCGACCGCAGCTGCGAGACGGTGGAGAGCGCCGGCAGCCGCCGTGGCGCACAGATGGGCGTGCTGCGCTGCGACCACCCCGACATCGAGCAGTTCATCCACGCCAAGGATCAGGGCGATCTGCGCAACTTCAACATCTCCATTGGCGTGACCGACGCCTTCATGGAGGCCGTGCAGGCCGACGGCCTGGTCGAGCTGGCGCACAAGGCCCAGCCCAGCGCCGAGCAGATCGAGGCCGGCGCCTACCAGCGCGGCGACGGCCAGTGGGTCTACCGCAAGGTGCGCGCCCGCGAGCTGTGGGACCAGGTCATGCGCTCCACCTACGACCACGCCGAGCCGGGCGTGCTGTTCCTGGATCGCATCAACAGCGACAACAACCTGCACTACTGCGAAACCATCGCGGCGACCAACCCCTGCGCCGAGCAGCCGCTGCCGCCTTATGGCTGCTGCTGCCTGGGCTCCATCGACCTGACGCGCTTCGTGCAGGACCCCTTCAGCGCCAGGCCGGTTTTCGACGAGGCCGGGTTCGCCGAGGTCGTTTCCGTTGCCACGCGCATGCTGGACAACGTGCTCGACGTGACGCCCTGGCCCCTGCCCGCGCAGGCCCAGGAGGCCGGCAACAAGCGCCGCGTGGGCCTGGGCTTCACGGGCCTGGGCGACGCCCTCGTCATGCTCAACCTGCGCTACGACAGCAGCGAAGCGCGCGACATGGCCAGCCACATCAGCGAGGTCATGCGCGACGCGGCCTACGCGGCCAGCAGCGACCTCGCCGCCGAGCGCGGCAGCTTCCCGCTGTTCAACGCCGACCTCTACCTCTCGGGCGGCAGCTTCGCCTCGCGTCTGCCGCAGGGGCTGAAGGACAAGATCCGCGCCCAGGGGCTGCGCAACTCGCACCTGCTGTCCATCGCGCCCACCGGCACCATCAGCCTGGCCTTTGCCGACAACGCGAGCAACGGCATCGAGCCGGCGTTCTCGTGGGCCTACACGCGCAAGAAGCGCCTGTCGCAGGCCGAAGGCGGCGGCTTCAAGGAGTACCAGGTCGAAGACCATGCCTGGCGCTTGTACCGCCACCTGTTCGGCACCGATGCGCCACTCTCCGAGGCCTTCGTCACCGCGCTGGAGCTGAGCGCGGCCGACCACGCCAGCATGGTGGCCGCCGTGGCGCCCTACATCGACACGTCCATCAGCAAGACGGTCAACGTGCCGGCCGACTACCCGTATGAGGACTTCCAGGACCTGTACGTGCAGGCCTGGCAGAGCAAGCTCAAGGGCCTGGCCACCTACCGGCCCAACAGCGTGCTGGGCTCGGTGCTCAGCGTCACGCCGGAAGTGAAGCAGCCCGAGCCGCTGCGGGCGGAAGTGGACGGCACCAACCAGCGCCTCAAGGTGGAGCGCCTGCCCAACGCGGTGGTGGCCTCGCTGCGCTGGCCCAGCCGGCCCGAGATGCCCGGCGGCAATCCGGCCTGGAGCTACCTGATCCAGCATCCCCACGGCGACTTCGCCCTCTTCATCGGCGAGCTGCCGCTGGAAGGCCCCGACGCTGGCCTGTTCGGCCGCAACCTGCCCTTCGAGGTGTGGGTGAACGGTGCCGAGCAGCCGCGCGGCCTGTCGGCGCTGGCCAAGACCCTGTCCACCGACCTGCGCACCAACGACGCGGCCTGGCTGCGCCTGAAGCTCGACGCGCTGGCCACCGTGGCCGAGGAACGTGCCTTCGAGATGGCCATGCCGCCCAGCGGCGAGAAGCGCCTCTTCCCCGGTGTCGTCGCCGCGACGGCCGCCGTCATCCGCTGGCGCTGCGAGCAGCTCGGCGCGCTCGGCGAGGGCGGCCCGACGCCGGTGGTGGATGCCATGTTCAGTCGCAACGAGCCGCGCACCAGCGTGTCCGGCACGTTGGCCTGGGCCGTGGACGTCGACAACCCGGCCACCAACGAGCAGTTCACGCTGACGCTGAAGGAAGTGGTATTGCCCACGCCGGACGGCGGCGCCGTCACACGCCCCTGCGCGATGGGCTTCTCGGGCAACTACCCCAAGGCGCTGGACGGTCTGGCACGGCTGTTGAGCCTGGACATGCGCGTGATGGACCCCGGCTGGATCGCGATGAAGCTGCGCAAGCTGCTCAATGTCGGCGAGCCTCTGGGCCACTTCATGGCGCCGGTGCCGTCACTGAACGGCGAGCGCCGTCAGCAGATCTGGCCGTCGACGGTGGCCTACGTGGCGCGACTCGTCATCCACCGCTACGCGATGCTGGGCATCCTCGACGAGGAAGGCCAGCCGCTCACGGACATGGGCCTGCTGCAGACGCCGGCGCCCAAGCTCGGCGCGCCGGCCGGCACGCTGCAGGTCCAGGCCGGCAAACCCTGCCCGGATTGCGGCAACGCGACCATGATCCACAAGGACGGCTGCGATTTCTGCACCGCCTGCGGCTATGTGGGGCAGTGCGGCTGAGCGAGGCGGGGCTCAGGGCGCCATTGGCGTTCTCGGGCTGCAGGCGGGATTCGTGGCCAGGAACCGAGTGATCTCCGAGAAGTAGGCGTCGGTCTGTTCGATGAACGGACGATGGCCTGCTTCTTCGAGGATGACCAGGCGCGCGATCCCGGGGGCGAATGCCGCCGCAGTCTCTGCAGCGATGCGAGGGGTCGCCACGATGTCCCTCCGCCCCGTCATCACCAGGGTCGGCATCTGCAGCGCCTGCATGCGTGGCCGCGGGTCGTAGCCCTTGAGCGTGCCCCCCACGCTGTGCTCCGAATCCGGCCCCATGAAGGCCGCATACACGCTGGCGTCGAAGCGATCGCGAGAGTCGGGCGAGCGCCAGCGCCTGGCGGCATTGCGCGGATCAAACCAGCACACGTTGTCGGCAACCTCGCCATAAAGCGCCTGATACGCCGCACTGCCACTGAGCACGCCGGCCGACGTCATCTTCTGCAACCTGTCCCAGTGTTCGGGGAACTGGGCGGCGATGCTCCGATTGAGCGAGTCGATATGCGCCTGGAAAGACGCATCGCTGTGCATCCCGGCGCTGAGGACGAGGCAGGCCACGCGCTCCGGGTGCTGCAGCGCGTATTCAATGGCCGGAAGCGCCCCGTAGCTGTTGCCCAGCAGCACGATGCGCGCTGCGTTGAGCGCGCGGCGCAATGCCTCGATGTCGTCTGCATCTCGGGCAACCGAATGCTTGCGTCCCGGTGGAAGCCGGTCGGACCGGCCGCGCCCGATGTTGTCGAAGTAGACGACGGTGCGGTCGTCCTCGAGGCGCGAGAACCAGGGCATGAAGGATGTGTGGCTGCCACCTGGGCCGCCGGGCACAAGGACGACGGGCAGCCCAGGGGCCTGTCCGGCGGTCCGGTAGTAGATGCGTCCGTCGGCCGAGGCGACGTAGCGATCGGTTGACCCCGATTCGCCAGCGACCTGCGCGAATGCCAGTCCGACCGATGCCAGCAAGAGAGCCGACTGCGCTGTCCAGCGAGCGAGTTGATGCATGGCTCACCTCGCCCGTTTCCAGATGGAGATCGGCACATTGCCGTCCGGCCGGGCTGGCACCCGGTAGCTGAGCACATCCCCGTCCAGTTCGAACTGGCGGGCCTGCGTGCTACCTTCCCAGTTGGGAAACGAGGACGCCTCGATGCGGAATCTGAGCGTGCCGCCATCCGGCGCGAATGACACCTCGCCATAGTGCGTGCTCGATCCCATGACGGCAGCCTCGTACTCGCCTGCAGTGGCCGCGGCCTTGTTGGCCGATGCGAACCGCGGGCGCTCGGACTTGAAGATCTGCAGCGAGTAGCGGCCGTCGGCGTCGATCATGAGTCGACCCTTGGGGGCGTCGCCGTAGTCCCGGATCAGCGAACCATCGGGCTTGATGGCGTCGGCGGCCACCAGGGTCCAGGTCCCTGTCAAGGGGTGCGCGGCATGGCTCATGTCAGCCCCCTCGGCCCAGGCGGGCCCGGCTGCGGCCGCGGCAAGCGTAGAGAGGGAAAAACAGATCCTCGTTGCGATCAGCTTCATTGCGTGCCTCCGGGCAGGTCTGCACATTCGTTGTCATCAGGGCTCCTTCTCCAGACCTGCGGCGCGGTGGGTTGCGCACTGCTCGGCCTTGCCCGCCACTGTCGTGGTTTCCGATCTGAAGCAGAAGCCATCAGAATGAACAAGGATCTATTCCGGGAAATTGAAGATGAGCCAATCAATGGCTGACCTGGCTGACATGGCCCTGTTCGTGCACGCGCTTCAGGCGGGCAGCTTGTCAGCGGCCGGGCGCCAGCTGGGCATTTCGCCGGCGGTGGCGAGCAAGCGGCTTTCTCGGTTGGAGTCACACCTGGGTGTGCGGCTGCTGCATCGGAATTCACGCCGGCTATCGCCTACGGACGAGGGCGCGGTCTACTTCGAGCGATGCCGGTCCATCCTCGGCGATGTGGCCGAGGTGGAGGCTCAATTGACCCAGGGGCGAGATGAACCGCAAGGCATCCTGCGCGTCTCGGCCACGACCGCGCTGGGCCGGCGCTGGGTCGGTCCGCTGGCTGCGGCTTTCGGTGCGCGATACCGGGGCGTCACCGTGAGCCTGTCCCTCACCGAGCATGTCGTGGACGTGATCGATGCCGGCGTCGACTGCGCCGTTCGGGTTGGCATGGTGGCCGACTCGCGATTGGTGGCGCGCAAGCTCGCCGACAACCGCCGCGTTGTCTGCGCCACCCCTGGATACCTGCGCCGACACGGTCGACCGAAAATCCCCGCCGATCTGCTTGAGCATGACTGCATCGTGCTGGCGGCTGACGGGAGCGCGCTGGAAGCCGAGTGGGCATTCCGTGGGGACGAGGGCGACCTCAAGCTGCAGATACAGGGCCGCCTCGTCACCAACAACGGGCAGCAGGCTCACGATTGGATGCTGGCTGGCCACGGCCTGGCGAGGCGATCACTGTGGGACGTGGCGTCTGATCTGGCCGAGGGGCGGTTGGTCGAGGTCCTGGGGCGCTGGTCGCAGGTCGATGCGCCGATATCGGTCGTGTATGCCTCCCGTCGCCTGCTCCCCGCGAAGACCCGACTGTTCATCCAGGCGCTGAGCGATCACTTTGCGAAGGCCGCCAAAGCGATGTCGCCGCCCGCGGCACTCCGGGCGACGACGGGTGGTGCGCCTTGAGGCAGGGCTGCACGTTCAACGCCACCAGGGTCAGGGCCGACGCTGCCAGCAGCGTCGTCAGGTGCTGCTCCCACAGCAGGCCCCAGCGCAGCGCGAATAGCGTCTCGAAAAGGATCATCCGGCCCGCCAGCGTCAGTGGCAACAGCCGGCGCATGCGGTTCCACAGTGCTTTGCTGCAGATCGAGGCCGGCATCGCCGCGCCCATCGACACCGCGCCCGGCCAGGCCCAGCTGGCGGGGCTGTACTCGCCGCCCCGACGCGCAGGGCCGGCGGGGCCAGGGCCCTCCTTGACATCCTGCAGCGCGTCAACTGGACGCCGCAGTGCCGACGCGGTGCACCTGTCCGCCGCCGCGCGGAGCGCGCCAAGGCGCTGTTCCGCGGCACGCCCGAGATACGGCAATGCTTCTACGTGACCGGCGGTGCCGGCGTCGTGATGTTCATCCTGGCCGTGACCAGGCAGCGAGGCCTATCCGGAGTGAGCCGGAGCCTGGCTGTCGATGAGCCGCCTCAGCCACGGGCGCAGCGCAAACAGCAGCGCGCCGGTGACGAGGCTGCCGACGGCGAGCTGGGTGAACAGCGCGGCGTACTGCGGGTTGGTCGTCAGCGGCGAGCCGTCAACGGGCTGGGACACCATGCCCGAGAAATCGCCGGCGAACAACGAAGCCAGGCCGGTCACCAGCATCCAGCTGCCCATCATCACGCCCTGGTACTGCCGCGGTGCCAGGCGGCCGATCATGGCGTAGCCCACCGGCGAGATCAGCAGCTCGCCGACCGACTGCAGCACATAGCTGAGGAAGAGCCAGGAGAAGTCCGACTTGCCCGAGCCGTCCGCCAGATGGATGCCCACGGGCAGCACGCCGAAGCCCAGGCCCATCAGCATCAGCGCGGCGGCGAACTGCATGGGGATGTCCACCGGCCAGCCGCGCTCGCGCCAGCGGGCGAAGAGCGCAGCCAGCAGCGGGCCGCCGATGACGATGGTGACGGTGTTGATGTTCTGCACCCATTGCGGCGCCACCGGCACGCCCCAGACGTTCATCAGCACATTGCCGACCGCATAAAGCTGCAGGCCGTTGGGCGCCATCTGGTAGAGCGACCAGAACACCAGCGAGCCCAGCGTCAGCACCAGATAGGCCTGCATGCGCTGCTTCTCGGCCGGCACCGGATGGCGCACGGTGATGACGATCAGCGCGATGGCGACGAGTGCGCAGAAGGCCTTCATGCCGATGGCTGTGTCGCCCGGCTGTTTCAGCAGCCACACCAGCAGCGGCACCAGGCCCACCAGGATGGCGCTGCCGATGGCAAAACGGCCCCAGAAGGCCGTGCCGCTGCGCTGCAGCAGCGGCGTGTTGCGGTCGGCCAGCGTCTTCCAGAAGATCAGCGCGACGACGATGGCGGCCGCGTTGCCCAGCGTCGCGAACCAGAACAGCGACGGGTAGTCCTCGCTGAGCTGGAACACCCCCGACACCGTGAAGCCGATGAAGAAGCCGACGTTCATGCCGGCGTAGTTCCACAGGAAGGCGGCCTCGCGGCGGTTGTCCTCGGGCGAGAAGCGCTGCGTCAGCATCATGTTCACGCAGGTCACGTTCAGGCCGCTGCCGGTCAGGAACAGCGCCATGCCCCAGTACAGGCCTTCCAGGCTGCCACCGGCTACCGTGCCGCAGCCCAGCACCTGCAGCAGCATGCCGCCGACGAACAGGTTGCGGTTGCTCAGGAAGCGCCCGCCCAGATAGCCGCCGAACAGATGCAGCCCGTAGTTGAAGGCGCCGAACACGCCGGTGATCAGCGCGGCCTGTTCGCTGGTGAAGCCGTGGTGGCGCGTCGTATACAGCGTCAGCGTGAACTGCAGGACGGCGAAGCCCAGCGTCGCGAAGACCTGGATGAGGAAAAGCACGGCCGAGCCTTCGGGGATGCGGGCCGTGAGTTGTTGGAGTCGGTTCATGGGGGCGGGATTGTCCCGGCGCGAAGCGAGGTTTCGCCTGGGTGTCATCCCGCGGACAGGGCCTCGTCAGCCTGCCGCATAGGATGCGGCGGCCCCGGCTCTTGCACTGCTATGCCTGCCTTCACAAAAGTTTTCGTCGCCAACCGCGGAGAGGTTGCGCTGCGCGTACTGCGGGCGCTGCGCGATCTCGGCATCGCGGGTGTCGCCGTGCACGCGGCGGACGACCGTGACGCGACCCCGGTCGGCGTGGCGGACGAGGTCGTCGCCTCGCCGGCCCCCGGGCCGGCGGCCTATCTGGATGTCGAGGGGCTGGTCGCGGCCGCCAGACGAACGGGTTGCGACGCCGTCCATCCGGGCTATGGCTTCCTGAGCGAGCGGGCCGACTTCGCGCAGGCCTGTGCGGCGGCTGGTCTGGTCTTCATCGGCGCCACGCCCGGGCAGCTCGCCCTCTTCGGCGACAAGGCACGAGCCCGCGGCCTGGCCGAGCAATGCGGCGTGCCGGTGCTGGCCGGCAGCCGCGCAGCGGTCACGCTGGATGAGGCCGGCGCCTTCTTCACCCGGCATGGCGCGCTGATGCTGAAGGCCCTCGGCGGCGGAGGCGGCCGCGGCATGCGCGCCGTGCTGGCCGCGGACGAGTTGCCCGCAGCCTTCGAGCGCTGCCGCTCCGAGGCGCAGTCGGCCTTTGGGGTGGACGGCCTCTACGTCGAGAGCCTGATGCGCGGCGCGCGGCACGTCGAGGTTCAGGTCCTCGGTGACGGCCAGGATGTCGTCGCGCTGGGCGAGCGCGACTGCTCGCTGCAGCGGTGCTTCCAGAAGCTGGTCGAGATGGCACCCAGCCCGGTGCTGGACGATGGCCTGCGCGGGCGGCTGGTCGACGCGGCCCTGCACATGGCCCGGGCCGTGAACTACCTGGGCCTGGGCACGTTCGAGTTCCTCGTCGACGTCGCGCGTGGCCACTTCGTCTTCATCGAGGCCAACCCGCGGCTGCAGGTCGAGCACACCGTCACCGAGGAGGTCACCGGCCTGGACCTCGTGCAATTGCAGATCGAGGTCGCTGCCGGCCGCCGCCTCGCCGAGCTGGGCCTGGACAAGCCGCCGCGCGTGCAGGGCTTCGCCATTCAGTGGCGGCTCAATGCGGAGGGCGGCGGCCGGCTGGACCGTTTCGACCTGCCCGCCGGCCCCGGTGTGCGCGTCGACACCCATAGCCTTGCGGGGCTGGCCCCCTCGTCGCAGTACGACGCGCTGCTCGCCAAGCTCATCGTTCGCGGCGCTCGCTTCGAGGACGCGCTCAAGCGCTCGCAGCGCGCGCTGGCCGAGACCCGCATCGAGGGCCTGGCGACCAATGTCGGCCTGCTGCGCCGACTGGCCGAGCGGCTGGAGCCTGCCGCGCTGCACACGGGCTGGCTGGAAGAGCATCTGGCCGAGCTGCAGCCTTCGGCCACCGAGGCCGACCCCCGGCAGCTGCGCGCGCCGACCGCGGGCCGGCTGCTGCAGTTCGGCGTGGCGCTCGGCGACGTGGTCGCCGCAGGCGCCGAACTGGCCGTGCTGGAAGCCATGAAGATGGAGCATGTGCTGGTCGCGCCGCAGGCTGGTCGCGTCGCGACGCTGGCCGTCGCGACGGGCGAGTTCGTCGATGCCGGCCAGTTGCTGCTGACGCTTGCGCCGACGGACGAGGCGGTCGCCACCGCGATGGAAACCCAGGCCCTCGACGCCGACCGCCTGCGCCCCGACCTGCAACGCCTTCTGGCTCGCAGCGCCTTCACGGCCGATGCCGCGCGACCCGAGGCCATGGCCAGGCGCCACGCCCAGGGCCTGCGCAGCGCGCGCGAGAACATCGCCGACCTTTGCGACACAGGCAGCTTCATCGAGTACGGCGCGCTGGCCGTCGCTGCCCAGTCGCGCCGCCGCACCCCCGAGGACCTGATCGCCAACACGCCGGCCGACGGCATCGTCACGGGCATCGGCGCGGTCAATGGCCGCGACTTCGGCGAGGAGCGGTCGCGCACCGTCGTCATGGCCTACGACGCGACCGTGCTGGCCGGCACGCAGGGTGCACGCAACCACGCCAAGACCGATCGCATGCTCGGCATCGCCGCCGAGCAGCGGCTGCCGCTGGTGCTGTTCGCCGAGGGCGGTGGCGGCCGGCCGGGCGACACCGACATGCCCGTCATCGCAGGCCTGCATGTGCCGACCTTTGCCAGCCACGCGGCGCTGAGCGGCCGCGTGCCCGTCGTAGGCATCGCGGCCGGGCGCTGCTTTGCCGGCAATGCGGCCCTGCTGGGCTGCAGCGACGTCATCATCGCCACGCGCACCAGCAACATCGGCATGGGCGGCCCGGCCATGGTGGAGGGCGGCGGCCTGGGCGTCTTCAAGGCCGAGCAGATCGGGCCGGCCACCGTGCAGCATGCCAACGGCGTCATCGACGTGCTGGTCGACGACGAGGGCGCCGCGGTGTCGGCCGCCAGGCACTACCTGTCCTTCTTCCAGGGCCGCATGCCGCAGTGGACGGCGCCCGACACGCGCGCGCTGCGCCACGTCGTGCCCGAGAACCGGCTGCGCGTCTACGACAGCCGCGCCGTGCTGCCGGCCCTGTTCGACGCGGGCAGCGCGCTGGTGCTGCGCAGCGGCTTCGGGGCCGGCATCCACACGGCCCTGGCCCGCATCGAGGGCCGGCCGGTGGGCGTGCTGGCCAGCAACCCGATGCACCTGGGCGGCGCCATCGATGCCGACGCGGCCGACAAGGCCGCCCGCTTCATGCAGCTGTGCAACGCGCACGGCCTGCCCATCGTCAGCCTCGTCGACACGCCGGGCTTCATGGTCGGCCCCGACATCGAAGCGAAGGCCCAGGTGCGCCATGTCAGCCGTCTGTTCGTGACGGCCGCCGCGCTGCGCGTGCCCTTCTTCGCCGTCGTGCTGCGCAAGGGCTATGGCCTGGGCGCGATGGCGATGGCCGCGGGTGGCCTGCACCGGCCGGTGTTCAGCATCGCCTGGCCGACCGGCGAGTTCGGCGCCATGGGCCTGGAGGGCGCGGTGAGGCTGGGCTTTCGCAAGGAGCTGGAGGCCCTGCCGGCAGGCCCGGAGCGCGAGGCCCTGTTCCAGCGCCTGGTCGCCCAGCAGTACGCCAATGGCGAGGCGCTCAACCTGGCGGCCACGCTGGAGATCGACGCGGTGATCGACCCCGCCGAGACCCGTGCCTGGCTGGCCCGCGGCCTGGCCTCGGCGATCGTCCGGCCCCTCGACAACCACCGCTTCGTGGACACCTGGTGACGACTCCGGCCCGACTCGATCTCGTGCGCGCCTATCTGGCCGCCTATGCCGCGCGCGACCTCGCCGCCGTGGCGCCCCTGCTCGCCGACGCCGTCACGTTGCGCGACTGGAAGATCCGCGTCGTCGGCAAGGCCGCGGCGCTGGAAGAGACGCGCAAGAACTTCGAGTCGGTGCAGAGCCTGACGATCGACGTGCTGGCCGTCTGCGAGCGCGACGGCGGTGCGGCGGCGGAGCTGAAGATAGGCATCGATGGCCGCGACACGATCTACGTCGTCGACGTGTTCGACTTCGATGCCGACGGCCGCATCGCGGCCATCCGCGCCTACATCGGCCGCGGCGACGACTAAGGCGCGGCGCCCTTCAAGGCTGCCAGCGTGAACACGTAGCTGTCGGCCGCCTTGGGCTGGTGGCAGGCCAGGCAGCGCGGTTGCTGCAGGGCCAGGCGCGGCGTGCCGTCGGCCCCCCAGACGCCGTAGTTCCAGTTGCCGTTGCGCAGCAGCGGCGGCATGGCATCGCCCCAGCCGGCACGGGTCTCCATGCCGACGTAGGTCTTGACGGCGCCGGGCGTCCAGCGGCCGTCAGCGCCGACCTGCGGCACGTGGTTCACCGTCAGCAGCACGGAGCCCTCGGGCAGGGGCTTGCCGGCGCGCGCGGCCTCCAGGGCCAGGCGGTTGGCGTAGCGCAGCGTCAGCGTCTTGCTGGTCTCGTCCTGCTCGCGCTTATATTCGACAAAGCCCTGGGGGAAGTCCTTGGGCAGCGTCATGGCCGACACCGTGGCCGCGTGCGGCGCCGTGGCTGCGGCGTCGCCCGGCGCGGGCGGCAGGCTGCTCCAGTAGGCCGACAGGGCCTTGATGTCGTCGCCGCTCAGTTGCGCCGCCATCGCGGCCATCAGGTCGTTCTTGCGCGTGCCGGCCTTGAAGGCGTCGAGCTGGCGTGCCAGGTAGGTGGCCTTCTGGCCGGCGAGGTTGGGGATGTCCGGTGCGACGCTGACACCCGCCACGCCGTGGCAGGCCTGGCAGGTGGCGACCTTGGCCGGCGGGGCTTCGGCCAGCGTGGCGGAGCTGGTGAAGAGTGCGGCCAGCAGCAGGGAGTGGGGCAGCTTCATGGACGGCTCCTTCAGGGGCGGGAGCCCGATGCTGCGCGCGATCCGCGCCGCCGTCGCTCAGGGCAAGCCCGGGCGTGCCGAAAGCGATGAGGCAGGCCGGAAGGAGCGGTAGATGCTGCGCCGCTCGGGGCGGCTCAGCACCAGTTGCCAGAGCTGGCCCTGGCGGGAGCGGAAGAAGCCGGCGCAGCTCAGCAGGTAGTAGCGGAACATGCGGCGAAAGCGCTCGTCGTAGCGCGGCGCGAGGCCGGGCCAGGCCGCCTCGAAGCGCCCGGCCCAGGCCATCAGCGTGCGGTCGTAGTCGGGGCCGAAGTTGTGCCAGTCCTCGATGATGAAGCGGCCTTCCAGCGACTGGCCCAGTTCGGCGGGGCTGGGCAGCTTGCCGTTGGGAAAGATGTGGCGCTCGATCCAGGGGTCGGTGTGCGGCGCACGGCGGTCCACGCCGATGCTGTGCAGCAGGAAGAGGCCGTCCGGCGCCAGCAGCCGGCGGGTCGTGTCGAAGTAGACGCCGTAGTTCTTCAGCCCGACGTGCTCGAACATGCCGACCGACACGATCTTGTCGAAGCGGCCCTGCAGGGCCCGGTAGTCCTGCAGCCGCAGCGTGACAGGCAGGCCGGCACAGCGCGCCTCGGCCAGGGCCAGCTGCTCCTTGCTGACGGTGATGCCGGTCACGCGCGCACCGCATTGCTCGGCAGCAAACCGCGCCAGTCCACCCCAGCCGCAGCCGATGTCCAGCAGCGTCTCGCCGGGCTTGAGCTCCAGCTTGCGGCAGATCATCGCGAGCTTGTGCTCCTGGGCCTGCTCCAGATCCTCGGCATGGGCCCAGTAGGCGCAGGAATAGATCATGCGCGAGTCCAGCATGGCTTCGAAGACGTCGTTGCCGGCGTCGTAGTGGTGCTGTCCGACCTGGTGGGCGCGCGCCACGCTCTGCAGGTTGAACAGGCGCTGGCGCAGGCTTTCCAGCAGCAGCTGGAGCCTGGCGCCGAGGGGGGCGGTGCGGTCGAGGTCGGCGCGCAGCAGGTGATCGAACAGCATGTCCAGGCGCTCGCAGTCCCAGTCGCCGTCGACGTAGGCCTCGCCGGCGCCCAGCGACCATTGCGTCAGCAGGCGTCGGTAGAGCCGGCTGTGGTTCACGCGCAGATCCCAGGGGCGGGCGCCGTCGAAGCGCACGTCGGCACGGCCCAGCAGCCCGGCCAGGGCGGTGGGCGGCGGGAAGTCGAGGGCGGCAGGCGCGGATGGCATGCGACGGGTGCTCGAAGTCGTGCCCCCCAGTTTGCCGCTGCCGGCGCGGGCCTGCCATCTCAAGTTGTCAATGACCTCGACCGAGGCCGTGCATCAGGCGCCGGGCAGGCCCCAGCCGAACGGGTCGTCTCGCTCGATCAGCAGCGTCGCCTCGGCGCTGATGAAGGCCCGGCCGCGGATGGTGGGCACGATGCCTTGCGCCGCCGTCTCGTACCAGCCTTCGAACACGCTGCCGATGACGCTGGCCTGGCGCCAGACCTCGCCGGGGGCCAGCTTGCCCGCCGCGGCCAGGCAGGCCAGCTTGGCGCTGGTGCCGGTGCCGCAGGGCGAGCGGTCGTACTGGCGGCCGGGGCACAGCACGAAGCTGCGAGAGTCGGCGAGGGCCGGGTCGGCGTCGGCAAAGAGCTCGATGTGGTCGATGACGGCACCGTCCGCGCCGCGGTGGCCCTGGGCGTGCAGGGCCTGGCCCAGCAGGGCGGCGTAGTCGGTCAGCGCGGCCACGTGGGCAGGTGCCACGGGCTGGCCATGGTCGGCGCACAGGAAGAACCAGTTGCCGCCCCAGGCGATGTCGCCCGTCACCCGCCGGCCGTCGGGTAGGTCGACAGCGACGCCGCTGGCTAGGCGGTAGGCCGGCACGTTGCGCACGCTGACGCGACCATCCGCGTGCAGCGTGGCGCGCACCTCGCCCACCGGCGTCTCGATGACATGCTCGCCCGGCCCAATGCGGTCCAGGTGCGCCAGCGTGGCGACGAGGCCGATGGTGCCGTGGCCGCACATGCCGAGGTAGCCGGCGTTGTTGAAGAAGATGACGCCGGCCGTGTGCGCCGGGTCCTGCGGCGGGCAGAGCAGGGCGCCCACCAGCACTTCGCTGCCGCGCGGCTCCAGCAGCGTGGCGCGGCGGTAGCGGTCGTGCTCGCGGGCCAGGCGCTCGCGGCGTTCCGCCATCGTGCCCTTGCCGAGGTCGGGGAAGCCGTCGATGACGACGCGCGTCGGCTCGCCGCCGGTGTGGGAGTCGATGATCTGGATGCGCCGGGTCATGGTTGCGACTGGCAATGCGTGGGGCGCGTCGCCAGCGCCTTGGCCACCAGCGCCTGGACGCGCTCGCGCTCCGCACCGACCAGCGGCAGCCGCGGCCGGCGCATGTGCTCCGTGCCTACGCCCACCAGCGCGTCGATGAGCTTGAGGTTCTGCACCAGCTTGGTGGACACGTCCAGGTGCAGCAGCGGCGTCATCCAGCGGTAGATGGCGCGGGCCTCGTCCCAGCGGCCGGCCTGCATCAGTTCGTACATCGTCACCGTCTCGCGCGGGAAGGCGCAGCCCACGCCGGCCAGCAGTCCGTCGCAGCCCAGCGCCAGGCCCTCGAAGGCGAGGTCGTCCACGCCCATGAAGAGGCGGTAGCGGTCGCCCAGCAGGTTGCGCAGGTCGGTGATGCGGGTCACGTCGCCGCTGCTCTCCTTGATGGCGGCGATGTGCTCACTGTGCGGTCCCTGGGCCAGTTCGGCGAAATGCTCGGGCTTCAGGTCGACGCGGTAGGCCACCGGGTTGTTGTAGACCATCAGCGGGCGCTGGGCGGCTTGCGCGAAGGCGCGCACATTGGCCATGGCCTCGCGCGCATCGGCCACGTAGATGACCGATGGCATGACCATGTAGCCGGCCACGCCCAGCGCGTTGGCGCCCTCGATGAAGCGCAGCGCTTCGCGCGTGCTCGTCTCGGACACGGTGGCCAGCACCGGCACGCGGCCGTTGGCCGCGTCCAGCGCGCAGCGGGCCACGGCCAGCTTCTCGTCCAGGGCCAGCGTGCTGGCCTCGCCCAGCGAGCCGCCGCAGACGACGCCGTGGATGCCGTTGCGGATCTGGAAGTCGATGTGGCGCGCCGTGCCTTCGAAGTCGAGGCTTTCGTCGGCGTGGAACTTGGTCGTGACGGCGGGGAAGACGCCGCGCCAGGGAAGGTCTCGCATCGCTGGGGCTCCTGGTTCTGGGAGCCCCATGTTCGCTCAACTAGAAGCTGGCCCAGTCGTCGTCCGGGGCAACCGCCGCCGCTGCCGGCGCGAGGCGGGCCGCCGCTGGCGCGGGCCGCGGCAGGGGCGCGGCCTTGGCGGTCGGGGCAGACTTGGGCCTGGCGGCCTGGGGGGCGGGCTTGGGGGCCGCCGCCGCGGCGTCCAGCTTGAAGGCGGCGACGGTCTCGGCCAGCTGGCGGGCCTGGGCGCTGAGGCTCTCGGCCGCGGCGGCGCTCTCCTCGACGAGCGCGGCATTCTGCTGGGTCACCTGGTCGAGCTGGCTGACGGCGTCGCCGACCTGGGCGATGCCCTTGCTCTGCTCGCTGCTGGCGGCGCTGATCTCGCCGATGAGATCTGCCACGCGCCGCACCTGGCCCACCACGTCGCCCATCGTGCGGCCGGCCTGGCCGACCAGCTCGTTGCCGGCCTCCACGCGCTCCACGCTGGCGCCGATCAGCGTCTTGATCTCGCGCGCCGCCTCGGCGCTGCGCTGGGCCAGCAGGCGCACTTCGCCGGCCACGACGGCGAAGCCGCGGCCCTGCTCGCCGGCGCGGGCCGCCTCGACGGCCGCGTTCAGCGCCAGGATGTTGGTCTGGAAGGCGATGCCGTCGATGGTGCCGATGATGTCGCCGATCTTCTTGGAGCTGGTCGTGATCTGCTCCATCGTGTCGACCATCTGGCCCATGACCTGCCCGCCGTCCTCGGCCACGCGGGCCGCGCTATCGGCCAGCTGGGCGGCCTGGCGGGCGGTGTCGGTGTTGTGCTGGACCGTGGCGCTCAGTTCCTCCATCGAGGCCGCGGTCTGCTGCAGGTTGCTGGCCTGCTCCTCGGTGCGCTGGCTGAGGTCGGCGTTGCCCTGGGCGATCTGTCCGCTGGCGGTGGCCACGCTGTCGGCATTGCCGCGCACGGCGCCGACGATGTCGACCAGCGAGTCGTTCATGCGCTGCAGCGCCGCCAGCAGCTGGCCGGCCTCGTCCCGGCGGTCGGTGGCCAGGCGCAGGCGCAGGTCGCCGGCGGCCACGGTCTCGGCGGCTTCCAGGGCCTGGCGGATGGGCGTGACGACGGAGCGCGTGATCGTCAAGGCCAGCGCCGCGCCCAGGGCGACGGCGACAGCGGCCAGCACGAGCACGGTCATGCCCGCGAAGTCCACGAGGTCGTCGGCCTTCTTGCCGGCGGACTGCATCAGCTCCTTCTGGAAGTCGATCAGCGAGTTGAGCGTCGCGGCCAGCTTCTCGCGCGTGTGGCGGGCGTCGCCCATCAGCAGGTCGCGCGCCTGCTCGCCGTTGTCGGCGCGGCGCAGCTCGATGACGCGGTCGATGGCGGCCGCGTAGGCCTGGCGCGCCGTGGCGATCTCCTGGAGCATCAGCCGACCTTTCTCGAGCGTGATGATCTCGTCCAGCGACTTGATGACGTCGAGGTTGCGCCGGCGCAGCTCGGTGATCTGATCGAGCTCGCGCTTGATGGCGGCGTCGTCGGCCGACAGCACGATGTTGCGCGCGGCAATCGCGATCGCGTTGACGTTGTCCTTGAACTGGCAGAGCTTGTCCACCTTGACCATGCGGTCGTTCACCATCAGCTCGATTTCGGCGTTGATGGTGCCCAGCGTGCCGCGGGCGTAGAAGGCCAGCACGACCGTGAAGGCAATGCAGATGGCGAAGGCCAGGCCCAGCCGTCGACCGATGCGAAGGTTGGTGAGCAGATTCATGAGGACTCCCTGTGCCGTCGGGGCGTTGAAGGTTGATTCGACGGTGCCGGCATCTTGCGACGCATCGGCGGTGGTGTGCGAAAGTCCGTTTCATTGGGTTGATCTAGCGCAGCTCCGGTTTGTGAACGAATGCCGGACCGCGCTCAGGAGTGTCGTTATGGCCGATGGGACGGGTGTGAGCGAGCGGGTGCTGGCCCTGGTGAGCCAGCCGCCGGAGCCCGGCTGCGTGCCCAGCCCTCGCGCGGCGGACGCGGCGGCCCGCGCCATCGATGCCGCAGCCGCCAAGGCCGCCCTGGCCGCCGGCACGCTGGCCCTGCCGCCCGGTCCGCTGGGCTGGGCCACCATCGCGCCGGAGATGCTGGCCGTGTGGCACATCCAGCGCCAGCTCGTGGCCGACATCGCGGCCCTCTACGGCCGCAGCGCCGAGCTGGGGCCGGCGCAGATGCTGTGGTGCCTGTTCCGCCACACGGCCGCGCAGGCGCTGCGCGACCTGTCGGTGCGGGTGGGGGAGCGCGTTGTCGTGCGCCCGGCGGCCCAGGCGCTGCTGCAGCGCGTGGCCGAGGCGGTGGGCATGCACCTTGGCCAGAAGGCGGCGAGCCGGGTGCTGTCGCGCTGGGTGCCCGTGATTGGTGCGGCCGGCGTGGGTGCCTATGCCTGGTGGGACACGCGCCAGGTGGGCCGTGCCGCGCTGCAGCTGTTCGAGCGCGACCTGGTGATCGACAACCCTGTGTAACTTCTGCATCCGGCCGCGACATACTCGGCCGCATGCAGCTGCCGGCCATCCTCGACATCGAAGCCTCGGGCTTCGGCCGCGGCAGCTATCCGATCGAGGTCGGCTTCTGCAGTGCCAACGGCGCGCTGTTCTGCGGCCTGGTGTCGCCGGAGCCCGACTGGCTGCACTGGGACGATGGCGCCGAGGCCCTGCACGGCATCAGCCGCGAGCTGCTGCGCCGCCATGGCCGGCCGGTGCGCTGGATGGCCGAGCAGCTCAATGCCCGCCTTACGGGCCAGACCGTCTACTGCGATGGCTGGGGCCAGGACTACCCGTGGCTGGCGCGGCTCTACGACGCGGCGGGCCTGCGGCAGGCCTTCAGGCTGGACGACCTGCGCCGGCTGCTCAGCGAGGCCGAAGCCCCGCGCTGGCGCGGCGTCGTCGACACCGTGCGCCAGCGCCAGCGCCTGACCCGCCACCGCGCCAGCAGCGATGCCCGCGTGCTGCAGCTGGCGCTGGGCGAGATCAAGAACGGCGTGGCGGCCTAGATCACGCCGCCGCGCCAGCAGCCGCGGCCCGCGCGCTTGGCCTCGTAGAGCTGGGCGTCCGCCTGCGCGACGAGCGCTTCCAGGCCGACCTGGCCCGTCGTCGTGACGCAGTAGCCGACGCTGACGCCGATCTCCAGCTCCAGGTCGCCGATGTGGTACGGCGCACTCAGCACGTTCAGCAGCTTGGCCGAAACGGCGGCCGCGTCGCTCACCTCGTGCAGCTGGGGCAGCATGACGGCGAACTCGTCGCCACCCAGGCGGCCGACGAGATCGGCCGGCCGCAGGGCGTGGCGCAGGCGCAGCGCAACCGCTTTAAGCAGCGCGTCGCCGGTCGGGTGGCCGTGCAGGTCGTTGACGGGCTTGAACCGGTCCAGGTCCAGATAGAGCAGGCCCAGGCGCTGGCCTGGCGGCGCGGCCAGCAGGCGGCGAGCGCCGCCCTCGAAGCCGGTGCGGTTGAGCAGCTGGGTTAGCGGATCAGTCTGCGACGCCAGGCGCAGCCTGGCCTCTTCCCGCCGCGCCTCGGTCACGTCGACCTCGATGGCGATCAGGCCCTCGATCTTGCCGCTCTGCACGCGCAGCGGCGCGTACTGCACGTCGAAGCTGCGAGCGTCGCGCTCGGTGGCGTCGGCGAGATCCAGCCGGCTGGTCTCGCCCGCCAGCGCGCGGGCGATCAGCGGGGCCCGCGCCGCGTATTCCCGTTCGCCGAACAGCTCGGCCAGCGGGCGGCCCACCCAGTCCCTGAGCTGGACGCGGCGATGCTCCTCGAAGGCGGCGTTGAAGAAGATGACCCGCGCCTCGGTGTCGCCGACGAGGAACTGTGCCCGCGCGGTGTGGGCCACGGCCAGCAGCATGGCCTCGCTGCGCTCGCGCTCGCGCTGGGCGCGCAGCTGCTCAGACATGTCGCGCAGGATGACCGACACCGTCTCGATGCGGCCGCGCACGTCGCGGTGCACGATGACGAGGCAGTCCATCGGCACCGGGGCGCCACCGCCCACATGCAGGCCGACGCGGCCCCGCCAGTGGCCCTCGCGCATGGTTTCGGGCAGCACGAGCTTCTCGTAGAGGTCGAGCTGCTCGGCGGTGAAGTAGTCGGCGATGTGGGCATCGTCCAGCGGTGCGTCGGCCGCCATGCCCAGGCGCGCCCGCGCGGCCGGGTTCAGGTAGCTCACCTGGCCCTGCTCGCTGGCCTGGCAGACGAAGTCGGGCGTCATGTCGAAGACGGCGGCCAGGGTCTGGCGGGCTTTCTCCTGCTCGCCGCGCTCGGTCACGTCCTCCACGGTGCCTGCCTGGCCGGCCACCTTGCCGTCGAAGAGCAGCGGTGCGGTGCGCACGGCGATCCAGCGGATGCGGCCATCGTCGCCGCGCTTCATCTTGCGCACCATGTCGATGGGCTCGCCGGTGGCCATCTGGTGCTTCCACCGCTGGATCAGCATGTCGCGCTGCGCGGGTTGCACTAGCGTGGTCCAGCCCCACTCGACCTCCTCGCGCCTGAGGCCGTGCACGCGCAGGTAGCTGTCGTTCACGTAGACGATGCGGCCGGTCTCGTCGGTGCGAAACAGGCCCAGCGGCATCGCATTGCTGGTGGCCTGCAGCGTGGCCTCGCGCAGGCGGGCAGCGCGCTGCTGCAGATGCAGCCAGCGCGCCAGCAGGATCAGGCCGAGGGTGAGCGCGGCCGCCAGCGTCAGGATCAGCGTGCGCTGCCGCCAGTGCGGGACAAGGACGGCCTCCTCGGAGCCCGACAGCAGCAGCTTGACGTCGAAATCGGCCAGCGTGACGAAGGCGCCGATGCGCGGGCGGCCATCGGTGGCGGCACCGCTGCTGGCGAAGAAGCCCTCGGCGCCGCTGAGATCGCGGCGGGCCGCGGGGAACTGCTCGAAGAGGTTGCGGCCGACGAAGCCCGGCGCCTCGGGCCGGCGCGACAGGGCCAGGCCGTCGCCGCGCAGCATGACGAGGGAGGCGGGGGGGGCGGGTGCGTACAGGCCTTGCGCGTCCTGCAGGCGCTGCATGTCGATCAGCGCCATGACCAGGGCGTGGTCTTCGAGCGGGCGCGACAGCCGCATCATCATGGGCAGGCGCAGGCGGTCGTCGCCGCTGCGCCCGCCCAGGCGCAGCGGCAGCCCCAGCGCGATGCCCTCGGGCACGATGCCGGCGAACTGGTCGAACGCGGCCGTGCCGGCGATGCTGGCGTCATCCTGCACCGCCGCGGTGTGCAGGCGGCGTACCTTGCCGGTGGAGGACACCAGCACCACGTCGACGAACTGGCGCGAGCCGCTGCGTACGCCGTCGACGAGCTGGCGCAGCGTCGCGTCGCCGTCCCATGGCTGCTCAGTGCTCCGCTTCAGCAGCCAGAGGTCGACGGCGCGCAACGCGCTCTCGGCCTGGCGCAGCACGGGCTCGGTCTGCATCGCGACGACGCGCACGCTCGAGGCGAGGTCGCGGCGCTGTTGGGCGAGCAGCTCGCGCGGCTTGGCGACGGCGTACCACCCGAGCAGGGCCCAGGTCGTCAGGATGACCAGGCCGAAGGCCAGGGCCGGCGCGAACAGCAAGGTGCGGTCGCGCCAGCGGCGGCGGCGCGCCAGGCGCAGTTGCTCGGGCTCTGTCGGCGGGTCAGCGGTCGGGATGGCGGGCTCCTCGGCGGCTGGAGTGGCGGTTCATTGTGCGCCGCAGAGCGGTGCTGGCGCACGTTTTTCGAGCCGGCCTCGGCCCGCGTCTACGGGGTGGCGAATAGCCCGGCCTGCTGCTCGCGCAGCAGCTTCTTCTGCACCTTGCCCATGGCGTTGCGCGGCAGCTCGGCCGCAACGATGACGCGCTTGGGCACCTTGAAGCCGGCGATGCGCGCCTTCAGCGCCTGGATCAGCGCCTCGGGGTCGGGCGTGCTGCCCCTGCGCGGCGTGACGACGGCGACGACGGCCTCGCCGAAGTCCGGGTGGGGCACGCCGATGACGGCCGATTCCTCCACGCCGGGCAGCTCGTTCAGGAAGCCCTCGATCTCGGCCGGGTAGACGTTGAAACCGCCGCTGATGATGAGGTCCTTGCTGCGGCCGATCAGCGTCAGGTAGCCGTTGCTGCCCACGCGGCCGACGTCGCCGGTCTTGAACCAGCCGTCGGTCGTGAACTCCTCGGCCGTCTTCTCCGGCATCTGCCAGTAGCCGCTGAACACGCTGGGCCCGCGCACCTGCACATGGCCGATCTCGTCGGCGGCGCAAGCTGCTCCGTCGTCGTCGACGATGCGCAGGCCGACGCCCGGCAGGGCCGGGCCGACGGTGCCGCCGATGCGCTCGCCGTCCCCGGGCTTGCAGGGGTTGGAGGTCAGCATAAGCGTCTCGCTCATGCCGTAGCGCTCCAGGATCAGGTGGCCGGTGCGGGCCTGCCAGTCGCGCCAGGTTTCGATCAGCAGCGGCGCGGAGCCGCTGATGAACAGGCGCATGCGGCGCGTGTCCAGCGTCTTCTCCTGCAGCAGCCGCACGTAGAGCGTGGGCACGCCCATGAAGACCGTGGCTTCGGGCAGGCGGCGGGCGACCGCGCCGGCCCCGAACCTGTTGAACCAGATCATCTTGCTGCCGTTCAGCAGCGCGCCATGCGAGGCGATGAAGAGGCCGTGCACGTGGAAGATGGGCAGCGCGTGCAGCAGCACGTCGTCGGGCTGCCAATCCCAGTAGGTCTTGAGCGTCTGTGCGTTGCTCAGCAGGTTGCCGTGGCTGAGCATGGCGCCCTTGCTGCGCCCGGTGGTGCCGCTGGTGTAGAGGATGGCGGCGAGGTCGCCCGGCTCGCGGGCCACGGGTGCGTGTACGTCGCTCATCTGCGTGGCGCGGTCCAGCAGCGTGCCGCTGCGGTCGTCGTTCAGCGTGAACACCCAGCGCACGCCTAGGGGGAAGGCCAGCTTGCTGACCCAGCCGAAGTTCCTGCCCGCGCAGACGACGACGCCCGGCGCCGCGTCGCCGATAAAGTGCTCCAGCTCGGCGGCGTGATAGGCCGGGTTCAGCGGCAGGTAGACCAGGCCGGCACGCAGCACGGCCAGGTACAGCATCAGGGCCTCGACGCTCTTGTCCGTGTGCACGGCCACGCGGCTGCCGGCGGGCAGGTCCAGCCGCTCCAGCCAGTTGGCCAGCATGGCGCTGCCGCGCTCCAGGTCGCGCCAGGTGTAGAGGGCGCCATCGGCGTCGATGGCAGTCGTGTCGAGATTGGCCGGGAAGCCGGCGCGCAGGGCGGCGTAGAGGTTCATGGTCAGTCCAGCTTGGCGCCCGAGCGCTTGACGACCTCGGCCCAGCGCTTGATCTCGGCGCTGACGAACTGGCCAAAGGCGTCGCCGTAGAGGTTGGGCGTCTCGGCGCCCAGGCCGTGCCAGATGTTGCGGATGTCGTCGGTGGCGAAGGCCTTGCGCAGCTCGGCCTGCATGGCCGCCACCGCCTCCTTGGACGTGCCCTTGGGCGCCCACAGGCCGTACCAGGTCGACACCTCGTAGCCCGGCACGCCGGCCTCGGCGGCGGTGGGCACGTCGGGAAAGCCGACGGCGCGCTTCGGGGCGGCGACGGCCAGCGCCTTGATGCGGCCGCTCCTGATGTGGGTGGCCGACGAGCCCAGGCCGTCGAACATCATGTCCACCTGGCCGGCGATCAGGTCCTGCAGGGCCGGGCCGGCGCCGCGGTAAGGGATGTGGGTGATGAAGGTCTTGGTGTTGAGCTTGAACAGCTCGCCGGCCAGGTGGTGGGAGGTGCCGTTGCCGGCCGAGCCGTAGTTGAGCTTGCCGGGCTTGGCGCGCACGGTGGCGAGCAGGCCCTTCAGGTCGGCCACGGGCACCTGGCCCGGGTGCACGACGATGACCTGCGGCACGCTGGCCAGCAGCGCCACGGGGATGAAGTCGTCCTCCAGCCGGTAGTCCAGCCTGGGGTACATGGACGGCGCGATGGCGTGGTGCACGGCGCCCATGAAGAAGTTGCTGCCGTCGGCCGGCAGCTTGGCGGCGATGCTGGCCCCCACCGTGCCGCCGGCGCCGCCCTTGTTGTCGATGATGACCTGGCGGCCCATCTGCTTGGTCATCAGCGCCGTCAGCGGTCGGGCGAAGGCGTCGGTGCCGCCGCCGGCGGGGAAGGGCACGATCCAGGTGGTGGGCTTGTTGCCCTGGGCCTGGGCGAGCCAGGGGCTCATCAGCACTGGCAGCAGCGTGCGGCGCTTCATCGGCTTGTCTCCGTGGGTGTCGTGCGGGCGATTATGGGCAAGGCTCAGGTGGCCAGCAGCGCCGTGATGCGGGCCAGCAGCTCGGGCTTGGAGAAGGGCTTGTTGAGGCTGTCGCAGCGCGCTTCCTGCAGGAACTGGCGGGCGATGGGCGAGAGCGTGTCGCCGGTGACGAACAGCATGCGCCGCGCCAGCGCCGGGTGTTGCCCCTTGACCTCGCGCCAGAGCTGGGCACCGTCGATGTCGGGCATGTGCAGGTCGCTGACGATGGCGTCGAAGCGGGCTTCAGCCAGCATGGCCAGGGCCACCGCGCCCGACTCGGCCGTCATGACCTCGTAGCCGGCGCCGGAGAGCATCTCGCCGATCAGCTCGGCGATCTCGGCCTCGTCGTCGACGATCAGCAGGCGGGCGCTGCGCTCGTCGGTCTCGGTCAGCGGCGCGGGTTCGGTCTCGGTCGCCTCGGGTTCGCCGCTGACGGGCAACTGCAGGCAGAAGCAGGCGCCGCTGCCATCGTCCTGCAGCGTGAGCTCGCCGCCATGGTCGCGTGCGATGGAGCGCGACACGGCCAGGCCCAGGCCGGTGCCCACGCCCTCGCTCTTGGTCGTGAAGAAGGGCTCGAAGATGCGCTCGCGCAGTTCGGGCGAGATGCCGGGGCCGTTGTCGCGCACCCGCAGCCAGACGCGCGGCGTGCGGCGGCGGTCGCCGTCGGTCATGGGGGCCACGCCGGTGGAGACCGTCAGGCGCCGGCCGTGGTCGCGCGCGCCCAGCGCCTGCTGGGCGTTGACGATGAGGTTGAGGACGATCTGGCCGATCTGGTCGGCGTCGGCCTTGACGGGCGGCAGGCCCGGCAGCAGGTCCAGCGCGACGGCGATGCCGTGGCTGCGCAGCACATAGCCCAGCATGTCGACGGCAGCCGTGGCGAGATCGTTCAGCGCCACCTCGCTGCGGTTGGCCGGGCGGCTGCGCGCCATGTTCAGGAAGGTGCGCACGATGCGGCCGCAGCGCTCGGCGGCATCAAAGATGCGCTGGGCGTCGGCGGCGCGCGGGTCGCCGCTCATCTTCTCGGCCAGCAGCGCCGCGCGGCCCATGACGATGGACAGCGGGTTGTTCAGCTCGTGGGCCACGCCAGCCAGCAGGCTGCCCATGGCCGTCAGCTTCTCGCTCTGGCGCAGCGCCTCGCGCTGGCGCTCGATCTCGCTCTGCGCGGTCTGGCGCTCGGACAGGTCGAACAGCGAGGCGGTGTAGAAGGTCTGCGCGCCGACCCCCGTGCGCCACAGCACCATCTCGACGGGGAACTCGCTGCCGTCGGCGCGCAGGGCCGGCATCTCGACGCGCCGCCCCATGACGCGCTGCTCGCCGCCGGCCGTCACGCGGGCCATGCCGGCGTCGTGGGCGGCGCGCAGCCGCGGCGGGATCATGACTTCTGCCACCGAGCGGCCGATGGCCTGCTCGCGGGCGATGCCGAACATGCTCGCGGCAGCCGGGTTGAACTCGACGACGTGGCCGGTCTCGTCGGTCGAGACGAGGGCCGCCATCGCGTTGTCGAAGATGGAGGACTTCAGCGCCTCGCTGGCCTGCAGCTGGGCCACCTTGGCCGACAGCTCCGCGTCGCGCTGCTTGAGCTCGGTCAAGTCCAGGCTGATGGCCACGGTCGCCTGGGGTACGCCGCCCTGCACGTCCACCGGCACGAGGTGCTCTCGCATGTAGCGTCGGCCCACGCCGGCGAGCTCGGTCCAACCCTCCCAGGCGACGGTCTGGCCCGTGGCCAGGCGCTGGCGCATGGCGGCGTAGCTGGCGTAGGCGACCTCGCCGAGGATGCGGCCGATGGGCTGGGTCAGCACCTGCTTGGGGTGCAGGCGGGTGAACTTGAAGAACTCGTGGTTGGCCCAGACGAAGCGCTCGTTGACGTCGATGACGACGACGCGGGCCGGCACGGCCTCCAGCAGTTGCGACAGCAGCGGCAGCGTGGCCTGCAGCACGCTGCCGAGTTCGCCCACGCCGGCGTCCGGCGCGGGGTGGAAGTGAAGGTCGTCGGTCATCAAGGCGCTCTCCCTGGCGCCGCGATGATACGAAGGCTCAAGCCGCCAGCGCCTCGGTGGCGGCCCCGGTCTGCATGGTGCGGGCGACGTGGCCGTACATGCTCGTCCAGGCCTCACGGACCTCGGGCGTGAAGCCGTCGCCCAGGCCGGCGGCCAGCGTGTCCAGCAGGGCCGCGCCGACGCTGGCGTAATGGGCCTCGACGACACCGTAGCCGGCGTGGCGCTGGCCCAGCTTGAGCAGCACGGGGGTCAGCGAGGCGGGGCGGTCCAGCAGGTCGATGGCGGCGCTCATCATCTGCATCAGCCGGGCGCCCTGCTCGCCCATGTCGCCGCCGCGGAAGAGGGCGCGCAGGGCGGGGTCACGGGCGAAGAGCTGGGCGTAGAAGGCCTCGGCCACCGTGGCGGCCAGGGGCTTGAGCGGCTGGAAGCTGGCGCGGATCAGGTCGATTTGCTGCGGGGTCATGGCGGGGCCTTTCAGGTACGGACGTAGGCGTCGAAAACGGAGGCGAAGACGCACAGCAGCGGCAGGGCCGCGACGAGGCGCTCCAGGGGGTGCCAGCCCGGGGCTGGCGGCAGGCAAAGGTCTTCGAGGTCTTCGGCAAAGGCCTCGCTGCGGTAGGTGACGGCCAGGGTGTCCGGCCAGTCGGTCAGGGGGTCGTCGCTGCGGTAGCTCATGGCGGTCTCCGTTGATCGGTGTCGCCACTGTCGGATCGGCGGGTTTCAGTGCTGCTTCACTGCAGGGGCTGTGTGTTGCGTTTGTTTCAGTGCCGCGCCGCCATCCGGGCGGCCTGCCTATCATTCGTCGCCATGCCAGACACCCTGCCCACCGTCCTGCTCGTCGACGACGAGCCCGAACTGCGCGCCCTGCTGGCCGAGTACTTCGGCCGCAACGGCTTCGAGGTCATGCAGGCCGAGGACGCCGCCGCCGCCCGTGCCCGGGTGGCGGAGCGCGTGCCCGACGTGGCCGTGCTCGACATCAACATGCCGGGCGAGAACGGCCTGTCCCTGGCCCGCGCGCTGCGCGAGGCCCACCCGCGCCTGGCCGTGCTGATGCTGACGACAGCCGGCGAGGCCATCGACCGCATCGTCGGCCTGGAGGTGGGGGCGGACGACTACGTCGCCAAGCCCTTCGAGCTGCGCGAGCTGCTGGCCCGGGTGCGCGCCGTGCTGCGCCGGCTGCAGGTCACGGCCGCGCCGGCCGCGGCACCGGGCGACCCGGAGCGCGTCGCCTTCGGCCTGTGCGAGCTGGACATCGCGCAACGCAAGCTCTTCGGCGTTGGCGGCGAGGAGATCGACATCACGGCCGCCGAGTTCGACCTGCTCGCCCTGTTCGCCCGCCACCCGAACCGGCCGCTGAACCGCGACCAGATCATGGAGCAGGCCCACAACCGCGGCTGGGACGTGTTCGACCGCAGCATCGACCTGCGCGTCATGCGCCTGCGCCGCAAGGTGGAGCGCAACCCCGACAAGCCCGAGGTCATCAAGACCGTGCGCAACGTCGGCTACGTCTACGTGCCCGCCGCGCGCAACCATTGAAACCCGCCGGCGCCGCGTTTGAAGCGGCGCTGATACGTGCGCTTTCGAGACTGTGAACCGTCAGCCCCGAACCCTGGGGCGGCCCAACACACCTCTCAAGGAGCACGTCATGCAGAAGTCCCTCAAGCCCGTCCTCGGTTTCCTCGACGACGGCATCCTCGCCTCCACGACCGAGTCGGTCCTGTTCACGAGCCACGTGGACGGCCAGGCCGTCACCGGGCAGCGCTCGATGAAGACCTTCGACCTCAGCGACTTCACCGACGAGGTCTACGGCACGGCCGGCGCCGACGCCATCTACGCCGAGGCCGGTGACGACAAGGTCAACGGCGGCGCCGGTGACGACTACATCGACGGCGGCAACGGCATGGACACGCTTTACGGCGGCGAGGGCAACGACAACCTCTTCGGCGGCTACGGCAACGACTACCTGCAGGGCGATGCCGGCAACGACGTGCTCAGCGGCGGCGTCGGCAACGACACGATGGCGGGCGGCACGGGCGACGACCTCTACATGGTCTGGGACGCCGGCGACGTCGTCACCGAAGCCGCCGGCCAGGGCAACGACACCGTCATGGCGCGGCTGTCGGGCTACACGCTAACGGCCAACGTCGAGAACCTGATCGCCGACCCGGCCATGGCCAATGTGCCGGTCACCTTCACCGGCAATGCGCTGAACAACCGCATCAGCGGCGCGGCCGGCAACGACTTCCTCTACGGCGGTGCCGGCAACGACCAGCTCGACGGCAAGGCCGGCGCCGACACGATGGTGGGCGGCACGGGCAACGACCTCTACCGCGTTGACAGCGCCGGTGACCAGACCCTCGAGCAGGCTGGCGAAGGCACCGACACCGTCATCGCCACGCGCAGCTGGCAGATCGCCGCCAACATCGAGAATCTCTACTTCGAGAACAGCGCCGACGCGCCCACCCAGGTCTTCCTCGGCTACGGCAACGACCTGGCCAACCAGATCAGCGGCGGCAACGGTGGCGACTACCTGTACGGCTTCGGCGGCGACGACATCATGGACGGCGGCGCTGGCGCCGACTTCCTGGCCGGCGGTACCGGCAACGACACCTACATCATGTCCGGCCAGGCCGACACCATCGCCGAGTACGCCGGCGAAGGCATCGACCGCGTGCGTGCCAACCTGGCCTACGTCGATCTGCCGGAGAACGTCGAGAACCTCGACTTCTTCGTCAGCGTCGTCGACGGCAAGCTCGTCGGCCCGGCCAGCTTCGTCGGCAATGGCAACGCCCTCAACAACGAGATCACCGGCTGGTCGCTGGACGACCGCCTCTACGGCAACGACGGCGACGACAGTCTCTACGGCCTGGACGGCAACGACACCCTGGTGGGCGGCAACGGCAACGACCTGCTGGACGGCGGCAACGGCGTCAACTCGATGAATGGCGGCGCCGGCAACGACACCTATGTGCTGCACGACGACATGAGCGAGGCCGTCGTCGAGATGGCCGGCGGCGGCCGAGACCTGGTGCTAACGCTGGACAACATCACCCACATGATGGCCAACGTCGAGGACATGCGCTTCATCGGCAGCGGCAATTTCAAGGGCGTCGGCAACGCCGGCGACAACCAGATCACCGGCGGTGCCGGTGGGCAGAACTCGCTCTACGGCGGCGACGGCAACGACACGCTGATCGGCGCAGGCCAGAGCGACTACCTCGACGGCGGCAGCGGCTTCGACACGATGCGCGGCAGCGCGGGCAGCGACGTCTACTTCGTCGACAGCATCTGGGACACGGTGGTGGAGAACGCCAACGAGGGCTTCGACACCGTCGACACCTCGCTGGGCAACTACACGCTGGGTGCCAATGTCGAGGCGCTGCGCTTCTGGAACAGCCTGGACAGCATCGGCGTGGGCAATGACGCCGCCAACCAGATCGAGGGCAGCGGCGGCAACGACCAGCTCTTCGGCAAGAGTGGCGACGACGCGCTGTGGGGCGGCGGCGGCAACGACCGTCTGGACGGTGGCACCGGCAGCAACACGCTGTTCGGCGGCAGCGGCAAGGACGTCTTCATCTTCCGCCAGGCCCTGCCCGGCGAACTGCAGACCGTCCGCGACTTCGTCAAGGGCGACGACAAGATCGACTTCTCCGCCATCGACGGCAACGCCGCGCAGGCGGGAGACCAGCAGCTCGCCTTCTCCTTCAACGGCCAGTTCGTCGGCGGCGGCCAGGGCAGCTTTTATGTCGAGAAGATCGCCTACGCCGGCAGTGGCGACTACCAGACCTATGTGCACGTCGACGCCAATGGCGACGGCAAGCTGGACCTGGACATCCTGCTGACGGGCGCCAGCCACTACGCGCTGTCCATCGGTGACTTCGGGCTCTGACCACGACCTGAGAACAAATGAAACCCGGCGCGAAGCCGGGCTGAAACGGTGGCCCGCAAGACTGCGGGCCACTGTCATTCCAGCCCTCGCCCGCGCCATGAACCCCACCTCCCCCGCCTTCGACCTGCCCCGGCTGCTCAAGCGCCACGCACTGGCCTTCGGCCTCTTCAGCCTGGCCATCACGGCCCTGCTGCTGGTGCCCACGGTCTACATGCTGCAGGTCTACGACCGCGTGCTCGCCAGCCGCAACGAGACCACGCTGCTGGTGCTGACGGGCCTCACGCTGGGCCTTTACGGCCTGCTGGTGGCGCTGGAGGCGGTGCGTTCGGCCGTCTGCGCTCGCGTGGCGGCACGGGCCGACGCGCTGATCGCGCCGCATGTTTTCGCTGCCGCCGTGCAGCCCGCCGCCGGCCAGCCGCCCCAGCTGCTGGCGGCCGACCTGGCCACGCTGCGCCAGGCCCTGGCCGGCCCGCTGCCGGCCCTGCTGTTCGACCTGCCGATGGGCCTGGTCTTCGTGCTCGTGGCGGCCCTGGTGGATGTCTGGCTGGGCGCCTTCGTGGCCCTGTCGATCGCGCTGCTGGTGAGCCTGGCCCTGTGGCAGGAGCGCCGTTTGCGCGCTCCGGCAAAGCAGGCCCAGCTGGACGCCGCCCAGGCCCAGCAGGCCCTGCACGAGGCTGCCCGCCAGGCCGAGACGGTGCGCGCCCTCGGCCTGCAGCCCTCGCTCGCTGCCCGCTGGGCCGCGCTGCACGGCCGCGCCTCGGGCCAGCAACTGGCCGCCGCCGCGGAAAGCGGTCGCATCGGCGCGCTGCAGCGCCTGGCACGCCTGGCCACCCAGTCCCTGGCTCTGGGCCTGGGCGCCTGGCTGGTGCTGGAGCAGCGCATCAGCCCGGGCATGATGATGGCGGCCAGCCTGCTGCTGGGCCGGGCCCTGCAGCCCTGGGAGGGGCTGATCCAGCAGGGGCGCAGCCTGGCCGCGCTGCGCGAGAGCTGGCCGCGCCTGCGCGAGCTGCTGACCCGGCCGGCCGCGCCCGAGCCCATCGCACTGCCCGCGCCGCGCGGTGCCCTGCGCGTCGAAGGCCTGGGCCTGAGCCTGGACGGCGAGGCCGAGCTGCTCGCGGGCCTGGACTTCGAGGTCGCGCCCGGCGAGGTGGTCGCCATCGTCGGCCCCAGCGGCGCCGGCAAGTCGACGCTGGCACGCCTGCTCTGCGGCGGCATCGAGCCCGGCCGCGGCTGCGTGCGGCTGGACGGCGCCACGCTGGCGCAATGGCCGGCTGCCCAGCGCGCCACCGCCATCGGCGTGCTGCCGCAGGACCTGCAGTTCTTCGACGGCACGGTGGCCGAGAACATCGCCCGCCTGGCCCGGCTGGACGACGACGAGGTCGCTCGCGCGGCCGTCGTGCGCGCCGCCCAGGCCGCCGGCGTGCACGAGCTCATCCTGCGTCTGCCGCAGGGCTACCAGACCCGTCTGGGCTCGCAGGGCGTGCAGCTCTCCGGCGGCCAGCGCCAGCGCGTGGGCCTGGCCCGCGCCCTCTACGGCGACCCGGCCCTGCTGGTGCTGGACGAGCCCAACGCCCATCTCGACGAGCCCGGCGAGCAGGCCCTGCGCCGTGCGCTGCTGATCCACAGGCAGGCCGGCCGCTCGGCCGTCGTCATCACCCACCGCAACGCGCTGCTGGCCGTGGCCGACCGCGTGCTGCTGCTGCGCGGTGGCCGTGTCGCCGCCGTCGAACCGCGCCCCGCGCTGCGCAGCGCCTGAACCTGGATCCCGCCATGCAAGACCTTCAAGACGATCTCCGCCCCCTGGTGCGCCGCGGCCTCGTGCTGCTGGTGCTGGGCTTCGGCGGCTTCCTGGCCGCCGCGGCCTGGGCGCCAGTGGACCAGGCCCTGCTCGGCCAGGGCTCGCTCGCCGCGGCCAGCCAGCGCAAGGCCGTGCAGCCGGCCTTCGGCGCCGCCGTGCGCGCACTGCATGTGGCCGAGGGCGACCGTGTGCGCGCCGGCCAGCTGCTGGTGGAACTGGACAGCACCGCCGCCGAGGCCGAGCAGGCCGCCGCGCGCCGCCAGGCCTTGCTGCTGGCGGCCTCGCGCGAGCGCCTGTCGGCCCTGCTGCAGGGGCAGGGCGCGCTGGCCTTCTCGGCCGCGTTGAAGCGTGACGCCGCGGCCCTGCCCGCCGGCGCCGCGCTGCTGGACACGCAGGCCTCGCTGTTCCGCAGCCTGGCCCAGGGCCAGCGCGACGGCACGACCCAGCTCGCCGCGCGCCGCGCCCAGCTGGCCCGCGAGGCCGAGGGTCAGCAGGCGGGCCTTGCCGAGCAGCGCGCCCAGCGCGACCTCGTGCAGCAGCAGACGGCCCAGCTCGAAGACCTGGCTCGCCAGGGCTATTACCCGCGCCTCAAGCTGGCCGACGCCCAGCGCCAGCTGCACGCGGCCCAGCAGGAGGAGGCGCGCGGCACGGCCGAGCTGGCCCGGCTGCGCGAGGCCGCGCGCGAGGCGGATGCCACGAAGTCCCTGCGGGGCGCCGAGCTGAAGCGCGACTGGCAGGCCGAGCTGCTGGAGGCCGAGCGACAGGGCGCCCAGCTTGCCGCCCGCATGGCCACGCTGGCCCAGCAGATCGCCCAGAGCCGGCTCTTGGCGCCGGTGGACGGCACAGTCGTTGGCCTGGCCGTGCACACGGTGGGCGGCGTCGTGCAGAGCGGGCAGACACTGATGGAGCTGGTGCCCAGCGACGACGAGTTGTTGGTCGACAGCCGCTTTCCGCTGGTGGCCGGCGAGAAGCTGCATGCCGGGCAGGACGCCGACCTCGTCTTCACCAGCCTGGACCGCACACAGACCCCGACGCTGCGCGGCCGCGTGCTGACTGTCAGCGCCGACAAGCTGGAGGACAACCGCAGCGGCGCCGGCTACCTGCGTGTGCGCGTCGCGCTGTCAGGAGGTGAACGCCAGCGGCTGCGCGGCGTGGAACTGCGCGCCGGCCTGCCGGTGGAGGTGATGGTGAGCCTGGGCGAGCGCTCGCTGCTGGGCTGGTGGCTGAAGCCGCTGACGGACCGCCTGGGCCACGCCTTCAGCGGCGCTTGATCAGTTGGGTTCAGGCAGCTTGAGCCAGCGCTGCAGCCGGGTGCGCAGCGCGACGAAGTCCAGCGGCTTGGTCAGGTGCTCGTCCATGCCGGCTTCCAGGCTGGCGGCCACGTCGGCGTCCAGCGCATGGGCTGTCAGGGCGAGGATGGGGAAGGCCGGCAGGCTGCCTTCGCGTTGCTGGGCACGGATGCGACGCGCACATTCCAGGCCGTCCATGCCGGGCATCTGGATGTCCATCAGCACGAGGTCGGGGGCGGCGTCTGCACAGGCGGCCAGGGCCTCGATGCCGTTCTTCGCCAGGCGGGTCTGCACACCCATCAGCGCCAGGAACTCCAGCGCGACAACCTGGTTGATGTGGTTGTCTTCCACGAGCAGAACCAGCGCCGGACGCTGATTCGTGGAGGCACCTTCCTCGCTCGGCTCCCGCGCGTCGCCACGCTCGCCATCGGTGGCGGCGTTCAGCCAGAACGGAACCAGCGCCGGCGCTGGTTCGGGCAACCTCGACTTGTCCATCCCCATGTCCTTGTTCAGTTTGTTTTTATAGCGACCCCGGTCGGGCCGTGAGCCATTGTTGCCTCAGCCGGTGCCGCCGCGCAACCGGATGCCCCACAAATGCGGTGAGGCTTGGCCGCTCACGGCGCCCGAATCGACCGCCCGTCGGACGCGCGTGCTGACAGTTTTCGTCAACTGGCCTCCCTACACTGCTCGCCTTTGTCGTTTTGGCCCCCACCCCGCAATGTCTGACGGTCTGATCCGCATCCGAGGCGCTCGGCAGCACAACCTCAAGAACCTCGACCTGGATCTGCGCACCGCGGAGCTGACCGTCGTGACCGGGCCCAGCGGCTCCGGCAAGTCCAGCCTGGTGTTCGACACCCTCTATGCCGAGGGCCAGCGCCGCTATGTGGAGACTTTCTCCGCCTACGCGCGCCAGTTCCTGGACCGCATGGACCGCCCGGCTGTGGACAAGGTGGACGGCGTGCCGCCCGCCATCGCCATTGACCAGACGAACCCGGTGCGTACCAGCCGATCCACGGTGGGCACCATGACGGAGCTCAATGATCACCTGAAGCTGCTTTACGCCCGCGCGGCCGAGCTTTTTGATCGCAAGACGGCACTGCCGGTCAGGCATGACACGGCGCAGAGCATTTATGTGGCGCTGGTGGCTCGCGGAGAAGCCGCCGGGGACCCCAGGATGGTGCTGACCTTCCCGGTGGAGCTGCCCGGCAACACCTCGGCCGAGCAGGTGCAGCAATGGCTATCCGCCAGCGGCTTCACTCGCGTGCAGGGCGAGCGCGAGGTCGAAGGTAAAAAAGTGTTGGACGTGGTGGCCGACCGCTTCCGCATCGCGGGCGCCGACAGGCAGCGCGCGATGGAGGCCATCGAGCTCTGCCTGAAGCGCGGCGCCGGCAGGGTGAATGTTCACGTCGGCGACGACGGCGCCACGCTGTGGCGTTTTTCCACCGGCCTGCACTGTCCCGAAAGCGACATCCGCTACGCCGACCCGCAGCCGGCGCTGTTCTCCTTCAACTCGGCCTTCGGCGCCTGCGACAGCTGCCGCGGCTTCGGCCGCGTCATTGGCGTGGACCTGGGCCTCGTCATCCCCGACGAGCGCAAGACCCTGCGCAACGGCGCCATCAAGCCCATGCAGACACCGGCCTGGAAGGACTGCCAGGACGACCTGCTGAAGTACGCCGGCGAGGCCGGCATCCCGCGCGATACGCCGTGGAAGGAATTGAGCCCGGCCCAGCGCGAATGGGTCATCAACGGCACGCCGAACTGGAATGGCAACTGGAACAAGCAGTGGTACGGGGTCAAGCGCTTCTTCGACTACCTGGAGAGCAAGGCCTACAAGATGCACATCCGCGTGCTCTTGTCCAAGTACCGCAGCTACACCGAATGCCCGAGCTGCCGCGGCGCGCGGCTGAAGACGGAGGCGTTGCTGTGGCGTGTGGGAGCCAAGGCGCTGGCCGATGCGGCGCTGCCGGCCGCGCAGCGCTTTCTGCCGGTGGGCGTCGATTGGTCGCGTGAGCAGTTGGAGTCACTGCCCGGCCTGGCGCTGCACGACCTGATGCAGCTCCCCATCCAGCGCCTGCGCGACTTCGTCGACGGCCTGCAGCTGCCCAGCACCATGCTTGACGAGGCGCTGAAGCTGCTGCTGGACGAGATCCGCCACCGCAGCCGCTACCTCTGCGACGTGGGCCTGGGTTATCTGACGCTGGACCGCCAGAGCCGCACGCTGTCCGGCGGCGAGGTGCAGCGGATCAACTTGACCACGGCGTTAGGGACTTCGCTCGTCAACACGCTGTTCGTGCTGGACGAGCCCAGCATCGGCCTGCATCCGCGCGACATGGGCCGTATCAACCAGGCCATGCTGCGCCTGCGCGATGCCGGCAACACGCTGGTCGTCGTCGAGCACGACCCCGCCGTCATGTTGGCCGCTGACCGATTGATCGATATGGGGCCCGGCCCCGGCGAGCGCGGCGGCCAGATCGTCTTCGACGGCACGCCCGAGCAGATCCGCTCGGCCGACACGCTGACCGGCGCCTACCTCGGCGCGCGCAAGCATGTCGGCATGGGCCTCAAGCGTCTGGTGGACGAGTCCACGCCCAAGCTCATCCTCGAAGGCGTGCGCGAGCACAACTTGAAGGACGTGTCCGTCGAGTTCCCGCTGCAGCGTATGGTGGTCGTGACCGGCGTGTCCGGCTCGGGCAAGAGCACGCTGATGCAGGACGTGCTCTACCCGGCCCTGGCCCGCCAGTTCGGCAAGGCCACCGAGACGCCTGGCGCCCACGAGCGCCTGCTGGGCGCCGACCACCTGGCCGACGCGGTCTTCGTCGACCAGTCGCCCATCGGCAAGACGGCGCGCTCCAATCCCGCCAGCTACGTCGGGGCCTTCGACGAGATCCGCAAGCTGTTCGCCGTCGTGCCGCTGGCCGTTGAGCGCAGCTACGGCGCCGGCATGTTCAGCTTCAACGCCGGCGACGGCCGCTGCCCGACCTGCGGCGGCTCGGGCTTCGAGCATGTGGAGATGCAGTTCCTCAGCGACGTCTATCTGCGCTGCCCGGACTGCGACGGCAAGCGCTTCCGCGCCGAGATGCTGGACGTGAAGCTCAGCCTGAAGGATCGCGACCTCAGCGTGTCCGACGTTCTGGAGCTGACGGTCGCCGAGGCGGTCCACCTCTTCAGCGAGCATCGCGCCGTGCTCCAGAAGCTGCAGCCCATCGTCGACGTCGGCCTGGAATACGTGCGCCTGGGCCAGCCGGTGCCAACGCTGTCGGGCGGCGAGGCCCAGCGCCTGAAGCTCGCCGGCTTTCTGGCCGAAGCCGCGGCATCGCCGCGCTTCGGCGTGGCCAAAAAGGGCACGCTGTTCCTGTTTGACGAGCCGACGACCGGCCTGCACTTCGACGACATCGCCAAGCTTATGCGGGCCATGCGCAAGCTGCTGTCGGCGGGCCATTCGCTGATCCTGATCGAGCACAACCTCGACGTCATCCGCGCCGCCGACTGGCTCATCGACCTCGGCCCCGAGGGCGGTGAGGCGGGCGGTGAGGTGGTCTGCGTCGGCACGCCCGAAGAGATCACCAAGCACGCCACCTCGCACACCGCCGCGGCGCTGCGCGACTACGCCCTGCACATGGACCGCCCGGCCGTTGTCGTGGAAGAGGGCCGCCCGCTGCAGCAGCTCATCAAGGCCCGCCGCGCCGCCGACGAGGCCATCAAGATCGTCAACGCCCGCGAGCACAACCTCAAGGGCCTGAGCGTCGACATCCCGCGCGGCAAGTTCAACGTCGTGACCGGCGTCAGCGGCTCGGGCAAGTCCACGCTGGCCTTCGACATCCTGTTCAACGAGGGCCAGCGCCGCTATCTCGAATCGCTGAATGCCTATGCGCGCAGCATCGTGCAGCCGGCCGGCCGGCCCGAGGTGGATGCGGTGTGGGGCATCCCGCCGACCGTGGCCATCGAGCAGCGCCTGAGCCGCGGCGGCCGCAAGAGCACGGTGGCGACGACGACCGAGGTCTGGCACTTCCTGCGGCTGCTCTACGTGAAGCTGGGCGTGCAGCACTGCGTCAACGATGGCGCGCCGGTGCGGCCGCAGAGTGTCGAGTCCATCGCCGCGCAGCTGATGCGCGACTACCGCGGCCAGCATGTGGGCCTGCTCGCGCCGCTGGTGGTCGCACGCAAGGGCGTCTACACCGACCTCGCCAAATGGGCCAAGGGCCGCGGCCACACGCATCTGCGCGTCGACGGCGAATTCCTGCCGACGTCGCCCTGGCCGCGCATCGACCGCTTCAAGGAGCACACGCTGGAGCTGCCGGTCGGTGACCTCGTTATCGAGCCGGAACGCGAAGCCGAGCTGCGCGAGCTGCTGGCCAAGGCGCTGGATGCCGGCAAGGGCGTGCTGCATCTGCTGGCGCCGCTGGACGGCCTGTCGGTAGAGGGCGGCGCGACCGGCGCCGGTGTCGGCACGGTCAAGGTCTTCTCCACCAAGCGCGCCTGCCCGGCCTGCGGCACCAGCTACCCCGAACTGGACCCGCGGCTGTTCTCCTACAACTCCAAGCACGGCTGGTGCACCAGCTGTGTCGGCACCGGCCTGCAGCTGACGCGCGAGCAGCGCAAGGCCCTGGACGACAGCGTGCAGACCGACGACAACCGCGGCCGCGAGCAGAGCTTCCCGTCGGAAGAGGCCGAGGTGGAGGGCCTGACGGATGCCGTCTGCCCCGACTGCCATGGCACGCGGCTGAACGCGACGGCACGCTCGGTCGAATTCGAGGACAAGGGCATCGGTGACGTGGCGGCCTGGAGCGTCGGCGAGGCGCGCGAATGGGTGCGCGGCCTGCATCTGCATGGCCGCGATGCCGACATCGCCCGCGACGTCGTCAGCGAAATCCTCGGCCGGCTCGAGTTCCTCGAAGAGGTGGGGCTGGGCTATCTGACGCTGGACCGTGCGGCGCCCACGCTGTCGGGCGGTGAGGCCCAGCGCATCCGGCTGGCCGCCCAGCTCGGCAGCAACCTGCAAGGCGTCTGCTATGTGCTGGACGAGCCCACCATCGGCCTGCACCCTCGCGACAACCAGATCCTGCTGAAGGCGCTGGCCACGCTGGGCGACAAGGGCAACACCCTGGTCGTCGTCGAGCACGACGAGGACACCATCCGCCGTGCCGACCACATCATCGACATCGGCCCCGGCGCCGGCAAACGCGGTGGCCGCGTGGTGGCCGAAGGGACGGCGGCGCAACTGGCGCTGCAGCCGGAGTCGACGACGGGCCGCATGCTGGCCCATCCGCTGATCCACCCGCTGCAGGCGCGCCGGCCCATCGAGGCCGATGCACCCAAGCTGACCGTGCTCAACGCGGCCCTGCACAACCTGAAGGCCGTGACTGTGGACGTGCCGCTGCACCGCCTCGTCGCCGTGACGGGCGTGTCCGGTTCGGGCAAGTCGACCCTCGCGCGCGACGTGCTGCTGGCCAACATGGCTGTGGCCGTGCCGCTGCGCAAGGCGCCGGCCAGGTGGGCGGGCTGCGACGGCATCGAAGGCCATGCGCAGGTCGACCGCGTGCTGGAGGTCGACCAGACCCCCATCGGCAAGACGCCGCGCTCCTGCCCGGCCACCTACATCGGCTTCTGGGACGCCATCCGCAAGTTGTTCGCCGAGACGCTGGAGTCCAAGGCGCGCGGCTATGCGCCGGCCCGCTTCAGCTTCAACACCGGCGCGGGCCGCTGCCCCGGCTGCGAAGGCCAGGGCATGAAGACCATCGAGATGAGCTTCCTGCCCGATGTGAAGGTGCCCTGCGACCAATGCCACGGTCAGCGCTTCAACCCGGAGACCCTGGGCGTCAGCTGGCGCGGCAAGAGCATCGGCGACGTGCTGGCCATGGAGGTCGACGAGGCCGTCGAGTTCTTCGCATCGATGCCGTCCATCGCCCACCCGCTGCAATTGCTGAAGGACGTCGGCCTGGGCTATCTGACCCTGGGCCAGCCGTCGCCGACGCTGTCGGGCGGCGAGGCGCAGCGCATCAAGCTGGTGTCGGAACTGGTCAAGGTGCGTGACGACGTGACGCGCCGCGGCCAGAAGGCGCCGCACACGCTGTACGTGCTGGACGAGCCCACCGTTGGCCTGCACATGGCCGACGTCGAAAAGCTGATCCGCGTGCTGCATCGGCTGGTGGCGGGCGGGCATTCGGTGGTCGTCATCGAGCATGACCTCGACGTCATCGCCGAGGCCGACTGGGTGCTGGACCTGGGTCCCGAAGGCGGTGATGCGGGCGGCCGCGTGGTGGTCGAAGGCGCGCCCGAGCAGGTGGTGGCCAGCGGCAGCCATACGGGTGTGGCCTTGAAGCCGGTGCTGGCGAGGACGGCCTGAGGCCAGGCCGAGCTTCGGTTTTCCGGAACCGTCGCTGAGCCGCCGCCAGCTTCATCGCCGCCGCGAGGCCGCGCACACTGCGGCCTTCGACGGACGGGGCTTGCGATGGCTTTTCTTGTGGGTTGGGTGCTGGTCCTGCTGCTGCTGGCACTGTGGTCGAGCGTGGTGTGGACGGCGCAGTCCTTTCTCGCCGCGCTGCTGTCCCATGCCGGCACCTTGGGCGCGGGCGACTGGAGCCTGCCGGAGTCGCTGAGGGACGGGCTGCCGCAAGCGGTGGCGGACTGGCTGGTGTCCACGGTCGAGACGCTGACGCCGCAGCTGCAATCGCTGGCCGGCGCGCTGCCGTCGCTGTCGGGGGGTGTCACGGTGTTGGCCTGGGTTGTGTGGGCGCTGGGCTCAGCGACGCTGCTCGTGCTCGGAGTGGCCCTCCACGTCGGCGTGGCCTTGTGGCGCAAGTCGGCGCGGTCCGGTGCGCCGGGCAAGGCGGCGGCGCTGCGTTGACCCTGCCGCCCCTCGCCGCTTCTTCAACCTGAACCAAGTTCGACAGATGGATTCCCTGACGCTCTGCCTCACCCTCCTCGCCACCGTGCTCGGCGGGTGCGCCTGGCAGGCCTGGCGCCTGCGCAATGACCGGCGCGACGTCTGGCTCATCAGCGCTTCCAGCGGTGCGACGGGCCTGGGCGCGGCGCTGTCTCACTGGCTCTGAAGCGTGACGAATGGGCCGGGCGCGGCGCATCCCTAGAATTCGCCGCCCCTAACCCTAGGGGGCAGATTCAGGAGACCCCCTTGAAGCCCGTGACCTTCGCTGCCCTTGGCAGCCTGGCGCTCGCCCTGGCCTTGTCGGCCGCCGCGCCGCTGCAGGCGCAGACCGCTGCCGCCCCCACCCTCGAACAGATCTTCCGCGCCGAGCCCTACCGCGGCGAGAACGCCAAGGACGCCGCCTTCAGCCGCAGCGGCCGCTACTTGGCCTACCTGTGGAGCCCCTTCGGCGAGCCCGGCTCGGACCTCTGGGTGCACGACACCAAGACCGGCAAGACGACGCGCATCACCTCGCCCCAGGTCATGGCCGCCTTCGAGTCGCCCGAGGATCTGGAGCGCTTCGACAAAAAGCTCAGGCAGCGCAACGACGAGTACGCCGAGCGCCAGGCCCGCGAGCTCGCGCAGCAGGCCTACCTCCGCGGCGAGAAGGTCGACCTCTCGCAGTGGGAAGCCGCCGCCATAGACAAGCTGAAGAAGGAACTCGCCGAGAAGAAGGCCAGGGACGACGCCCAGAAGGCCGCCGACAAGGCCGAGGCCGAGGCAGAGAAGTACGCCGCCGCCGTGCTGGCCGCCAAGCGCGCCGGCAAGCCCGTGCCGGCACCGGCCGCCGCCGCTTCTGCGGCCGACAAGAAGGACGACAAGGAAAAAGAGCTCTGGGAACTGCGTGACGAGTTGAAGAAGAAGCTCGCCCGCGACAAGCTCAAGCCCACCGACCTCTACCCCGGCCCGGCCCAGTTCGCCTGGGCGCGCAAGGCCGACGAGCTGGTCTTCCAGTACCGCGGAGGCCTCTACCGCTGGAAGGCCGACGACAAGGCGCCGACCCAGCTGGTGGCCACCCAGCGCGAGCTGCGCCTGATGGGCTATACGGGCGACGACAGCGGCGTGCTGTTCACCGACGAGACCCGCGTGCTGCGCACCAGCTTCAAGCAGGCCGGCATCCAGGTCGTCAACCGCGAGCTCGTCCACCCGGACGACGAGCAGAAGAAATACAAGATCGACCAGACCGCCTTCAGCGAGGACGGCCGCTGGATGGCCCTCGTTGCCAAGGCGCCGCTGAAGACGGCCGACGACAAGCCGGCCCCGCCGCCCAAGCAGGTCGAGATCATGAGCTACAGCGAGCGCTGGGCCACGGCCAAGAAGGTCAACCGCGAGGTGTCCGACGACAAGCGCAACGAGAAACCGCTGGCCCTCTACATCCGCCAGGTGCCCGCCGCGGGCGAGGCGCCGCGCAAGCAGGCCGAGCCGGTGTTCACCAACGCGGGCGGCGACGTCTGGTTCGAGATGAGCGACGTGGCCTGGACGCGCGACGGCAGCCGCTATGCCTTCACGACCTGGGAGCGTGACAAGGAGCTGCTGCGCGTCTACATCGGCGGAGCCAATGAAACTGCCAAGCCCGAGATGGTGCTGGAGCGCCGCGGTGACGTCGGCCACGAGGTCGTCAATGTCCTCAAGCCGCGATTCACGCCCGACGGCAAGACCCTGGTGCTGGCGCTGGACGAAGCCGGCTGGCGCCAGCCCTATGCCATCGACGTGGCGACCAAGGCCCTGCGCCCGCTGGTCAATGGCGAGTTCGAGGCCCACCAGGTGATTGGCTTCACGGCCGACAGCAAGGCGCTGTTCGTGCTGGCCAACCAGGGCGACACCGCGGCGATGAATGTGCTGCGCGTCGACATGGCCAGCGGTGCCACTCAGGCCCTGGGCGCGGCCGGTGAATTCCACCGCGCCGCGGCGGCGTCGGAAGACGGCCGCTGGGTGGCCGCCAACGCCGGCAACTGGGCCCAGCGCCCCGAGCTTAAGCTGCTGTCCACCGACGGCAAGGCCGCGCCGAAGACGCTGACCGACAGCAGCGACAAGGCCTGGGCCCAGCTCAAGCTGCTGCAGCCCGAGCGCTTCAACTTCACCAACCGCCATGGCGACCGCATCGAGGCCTACGTCTTCAAGCCTGCCGGCTGGCAGGCGAGCGACAAGCGCCCGGCCATCGTCTACGTCTACGGCGGCCCGCTGAACGACCGCCACATCGTCGAGGTCGACAGCTTTCAGAACACGGCCTACCTGTTCGGCCAGTACATGGCCGCCAGGCACGGCTTCGTCACCGTCGCCGTGGACCCGCGCGGCCACAGCAACTACGGCCGCAAGTTCTCCGACGCCAACTGGGAGCGCGCCGGCGAACCCCAGGCCGAGGACCTGGAAGACCTGGCGAAGCTGCTGCCCGCTCAATACGGCGTGGACGCCGCCCGCATCGGCCTGAACGGCTGGAGCTTCGGCGGCTTCCAGACCCAGTACACGATGTACACCCGCCCCGACGTGTTCGCCGCCGGCATTGCCGGTGCCGGCCCGACCGAATGGGAGAACTACAACAGCTGGTACAGCGGCCGCACCATTGGCAAGGCGACCGACCGGACCAAGCCGGTGCTGCGCAAATACTCGCTGCTGCCGCTGGCCAAGGGCCTGAAGCACCCGCTGATGCTGGTGCACGGCATGCAGGACCCCAACGTGCTCTACCAGGACACGGTCAACGTCTACCGCGAGCTGCTGGATTCGGGCAAGGAGTCGCTGGTCGAGCTTTTCCTCGACCCCGACGGTGTGCATGCGCTGGGCGGCGTGGTGAAGCCCGCCGGCTGGCACCGCAAGTACGAGGCCTTCTGGTTAAGGACGTTGGCCCCTCGTCCAGTCTCGCCGCGCTGAACGCGGGCGATCCTGACCGATCCCCCGAGGGGATAGCGATCTTCGCGGCATCGAGCCGCGAACACATCGCCAGCCGGGCCGGCTTGGGGCGGCCCGGCGCTCGGCCCGAAGTGCCCGATCCTCAGCGTGCCAGCGCCGCTTCCAGCCGCCGCAGCGGAGCCTGCCGGTAGTCGGACGCCCAGGAACGCGTCGCGAAGGCGCGGCGCGCCGGTTCGGCCTCGCGCTGCGCCAGCGACCGGTCGCCCTGGGCCAGCGCGCAGGCGCCCGTCAGCGCGTGCAGGCGGGCGACATCGGTGTCCAGCGGGTCGTCGCGGGTGCGGGCGGCCAGGGCCAGGCTGGCCTGCAGGTCGGCCAGGCCGGCGCCGGATTGGCGCAGCGCGCAGCGCGCCTCGCCGCGCAGGGCCAGCGCGAGCTGGGCGTCGTAGCGGCTGACGCGGTCGTCGGCGGCCGGTGTCAGCAACTGCGTCGGCAGGGCTGCCAGGGCCTCGGCCGCACGGCCGGCATCCAGCAGCACGCGGGCGCGGGCCAGCTGCAGCATCTGCGTGAAGCGCAGCGGGTTGGGCGTGCCGGCATCGCGCAGCGGCGGGAAGTCCGGCGCGCCGTCCAGCAAGGCCAGGGCCTCGGGCGCCCGGCCGCCGGCGGACAGGTTGGTCGCCACCGAGGCGTACTGGAAGGCCGTCAGCGGGTGCTTCGCATAGCCGCCGTCGATGCGGGCCTGCAGGGCGATGCGGTAGTAGCGGTCGGCGTCGGCGTGGCGGCCCAGGGCCTCGTAGATCTCGCCCAGCGTGTGGCCCAGGCGCAGGCGCTCGGCCGGGGTGCGCGCGTCGGCCTCCAGCGCGGCGCGGCTGCGCTCGACCAGCGGCAGGGCCGCGCCGATGTCGCCATGGCGTGCCAGCACGCTGGCTTCGTACAGATCCAGCGGTGCCGTCACTTCGTCCGGCAGTGCCTCGCCGCGGGCCGCAAGATGTTCGCGGCTGGCGCGGATCGTCGCCAGCGCCTCGTCGGCGCCGATCTGGAAATAGCCGGTGTAGCGCGCCGTGGCCATGCGGGCGGCGACGAGGGCGGCCCGCACGGCATGCGCGCCGCCCAGGCGCTCCAAAGTGGCCAGGGCGCCGTCGAGCTGGGCCTGCAGCTCGCGGGACTGGCGGGCGCCGAGCAGCGCGTCGGCCGCCGCGAGGCGCAGGGCCACGACGTCCAGCGAATGCGGACCCGCCGCCGCAAGCGCGAGCGACACGGCGCGCTGCAGCCGCGGCAGGGCCTCGTCACGGCGGTTCTCGGCCAGCAGCAGCCGGCCGCGCAGGGATTGGGCCCAGGCCGCGGCCAGGCCGCTGGCGGGCAGGCGGGCTTCGAGGGCGGCGAGGCGGGGCGCGGCGTCGGTGAAGCGGTGGCGGGCGACGAGGCTGCGCAGCAGCAGCAGCTCGGCCTCCACGTCGCCGGGCCGCAGGGCCAGGGCCTGGCGGGCACTGGCCTCGGCGGCCTCGGGGGCGAGGGCGTCGAGCTGGGCGGCGGCTTGTTGGCGCCAGGCCTGGGCGCGTTCGGGCGGTGCGGCGTGGGCGTCGTCCAGCGCGGCCAGGCGCCGGCTGCCCACGTCGACGGCCAAGCGCGGGGCGCCCATGTCGGCCAGCAGATGGCTGAGGCCAGCATACATCTCGGCGCGCGCCGCCGGTTCGAAGCGCGGCTCGATGAGGGCGGTGCTGCGGGCCAGCAGCTCGGCGGGCGTCTGCCCACTGGCCGAGGCGGAGGCCGGGGCCTGCAGCTTGAACACCTCGGCGACGAAGGCGCGCGCGGCCTGCTCGCGGCCCTGGGCCTCGGCGGCGTGCCGGGCCTCCACGACGGCTACGCCGGCGCCCAGGCCCAGGGCCACCAGCACGCCGCCCGCGGCGGCCACGGCGCGGCGGTGGCGGCGCCCGGACGGGCCCTGGCGCTGGCCTTCAGCCTCCAGCGCGGCGGCGAAGGCGGCGGCGCCGGCCGGCCGGCGGGCCGGGTCGGGCGACAGGGCCGCCAGCAGCAGTGCGTCCAGCCGGCCGCGCAGCGCGCGGGCGCGGGCGGGGTCGGCGCAGCGGCGGCTGGGCGGCAGCAGGGCGTCGGCATCACGCGGGCCGGCCGCGCCGTGGGGCAACTCGCCGCACAGCAGCTCGTAGGCCAGCACGCCGAGGGAGTAGACGTCGGCGGCCTCGCTGGGCGCCGCGCCGGCCAGTTGCTCGGGCGCGGCGTGGGCGGGCGTCAGGCCGGCGGAGGAGGGCGTGGCCGCGGGGCCGGCGCGCAGAGTCGCGACGCCGAAATCCAGCAGCCGCGGCGTGCCGTCGGCGGCGACAAGGACGTTGCCGGGCTTGAGGTCGCGGTGGATGACGCCGCATTCGTGCGCATGGGCCACGGCGCGCGCCACCTGGGCCAGCAGGGCCAGCGTCGCGGGCACGTCGAGCTGGTGGCGCTTCACATGCCGGTCGATGGGCAGGCCGGCCACGTACTCCATCGCCAGATAGGGCCGGCCCTGGGCGTCGAGGCCGGCGTCGTAGAGGCGGGCGATGTGGGGGTGCTCCAGGCGGGCGACGATGCGCAGCTCGGCGGCCAGGCGCTCGGCCAGCGCCGTGTCGGCGCGGCGCGTGCGGCGCGGCAGCTTCAGCGCCACCTCGCGGTCGTAAACGCCGTCGGCCCGCTCGGCGCGCCAGACGCTGCCCATGCCGCCGCGGCCGATCTCCTCGATGAGGCGCCAGGGGCCGATGCGCTCGCCGGGCTCGGCCGGCGGCGCCTCGGTCACGCGCGGCAGCGTGCGGAAGGGGTCGCTGCCGGCCAGGCCGGCGTGGTCGGCCAGCATGCGGGCCAGCTCCTCGCGCCAGCGCGGGTTGTCCACCCGCGCCAGCCAGGCGGCTTGCTCGTCTGCCGGCAGGGCCAGGGCCTCGTCGAGCAGGGGGCTGAGGGCCGCCAGATCAGTAGCGGTCAGGGAGGCCATGGCGGGCTATCTCAGCAGAGCGAGCAGCAGCAGCCGCGCCTTGTCCCAGTCGCGCCGCACGGTGCGCTCGGTCAGGCCCAGCACGTCGCCGATCTCGGTCTCGGTGTAGCCGCCGAAGTAGCGCATCTCCACCACCTGGGCCAGGCGCGGCTCGGCCACCTGCAGCGCGGCCAGTGCCTCGTGCAGGCGCAGCACCTCGTCGGCGTCGGCGGGCAGGTCGAGCTCGACGGCTGTGTCCAGCGTCAGCGCGTCCGCGGCGCGGGGGCGGCGCAGCGTGTCGACGATGAACTCGCGCATCACGCGTGCCGCGAAGGCGAAGAACTCGCGCCGGCTCTCGGGCCTGAGCCGGGCACTGTGCGCCAGGCGCAGATAGCTCTCGTGCACGAGCTGGGTGGTGTGCAGGTCGCCGGCCCCGCCTCTTGCGGCGCCGCCCTCGCGCAGGCGGGCGCTGGCCAGTTCGCGCAGCGCCGGGTAGGCGGTCGCGAACAGGGCGTCCTGGGCGCCGGCCTCGCCGGCGTTCACGCGGCGGATCAGCGCGTCCACTTCATGCTCGTCCATCCCGCCATCTTGCCGCAGCCGGAGCCCGCCGGCCTTGCCCTAAGCTCTCGACCATGGTGATTCCACCCCTGCCGCCCGACGAAGACCGCCGCCTCGCGCGCCTGGCGGCACTGGCCGTCATGGACAGCGAGCCCGAGCCGCTGTTCGACCACCTGACCGCCCTGGCCGCCCAGATCTGCGGCACGCCGGTGGCCCTGCTGGGCCTGCTGGACGAGCGCCGCCAGTGGTTCAAGGCCGCCGTCGGCTTCGGCCGCGACGAAACGCCGCGCGCCCAGACCTTCTGCGCCCACACGCTGCTGGCCGACGGCCTGTTCGAGGTGCGCGACGCGCGCCTGGACGCGCGCTTCGCCGACCATCCCGACGTGCTCGCCACCCCGCCGCTGCGCTTCTACGCCGGCGTGCCCATCTGCCTGGACGACGGCAGCCACCCGGGCACCCTCTGCGTCGTCGACTTCCGGCCGCGCGAGCTGAGCGAGGCCCAGCGCGAGGCCCTGACCCGCCTGGCCGACGCGGCCGCCGAGGCGCTGATGATGCGCGAGCGGGCCCTGGGCCGCGTCGACCTCGTCGATGCCGAACAGCCCTTTCGCGTGCTGGCCGAGACGGCGCCGCTGGGCATTTTCCGCACCGATGCGGCAGGCCACCTCATCTACACGAACGAGAACTGGCAGCGCATCTGCGGCCTCACGGCGCGCGCCGGGCTGGGCGAGGGCTGGGCCGCGACGCTGGCCCGCGAGGACGGCGCCTCGGTGCTGGGCCATTGGCGGCATTGCGTGCAGCGGTGCGAGCCCTTCGAGATGCGCTACCGGCTGCGCCCCGGAGGCGTGGGCGGCAGCTTGCGCCAGGTCTGGGCGCGCGCGCGGCCCCTGCAGGGGCCGGACGGGTGCTTGAGAGGCTATGTCGGCATCGTCGAGGACGTGACCGACCGCATCACCGCCGAGCGCGAGCTGCGTGACAGCAAGGCCCTGCTGGACCGCACCGGCCGCGTCGCCGGCATCGGCGGCTGGAGCCTGGACCTGCAGACCGAGGAGCTGGTCTGGAGCGACCAGACCTGCCGCATCCACGATCTCGAACCCGGCCACCGGCCGACGCTGCAGGAATCCATCGGCTACTACAAGCCCGAGGGCCGGTCCGTCATCGAGGCCGCCGTGCAGCGCGGCATCCAGCATGGCGAGCCCTGGAGCCTGGAGCTGCCGCTGGTGACGGCCAAGGGCCGCGAGATCTGGGTGCTGGCACAGGGCCAGGTGGACTGGCAGGACGGCATGCCCGTGCGGTTGGTGGGCGCCTGCCAGGACGTCACAGAGCATCACCGCGCCGCCGTCGAGCTGGAGCAGAACCGCCAGCGCCTGCGCGCCCTCTACGAATCGACGCCGGCGCTGATGCATTCGGTGGATGCCGTCGGCCGCGTGCTCAGCGTTTCAGACCGCTGGCTGGAGCGCCTGGGCTACAAGCGCCAGCAGGTCATTGGCCGGGCGATGGACGACTTCATGACGCCGGAGTCCGCCCGGCAGGTGCGCGAGGTCTACCGCCCGGCCATGTGGCGCGACGGCCAGGTCGGCGACTGCCCGGTGCAGCTGATCTGCGCCGACGGCCGGCTGCGCGACGTGCTGGTCTCGGCCGTGGCCGAGTACACGGCCGAAGGCCGGCCGCTGCGTGCACTGGCCCTGGTGGACGACATCACCGAGGACCTGCAGCGCCGCGCCGAGCTGGCGCACGAGCAGCAGATGCGCCGCCAGACGGAGCGCCACGTGCAGGAGCTGGACCAGCTGCTGCGCGAGCGCTCGGAGATGCTGGACGTGCTGGCCCACGAGGTGCGCCAGCCGCTGAACAACGCCAGCGCCGCGCTGCAGAGCGCCGCCGCCAGCCTGGCCGGGCGCGGCGAGCGCCAGGCCCAGGAGCGGCTGACGCGAGCCCAGTCCGTGCTCGGCCAGGTGCTGGCCGGCGTAGACAACACGCTGGCCGCGGCCAGTCTGCTCGCCGGAGGCGGCCGCATCGCGCGGGAAGACGCCGACATCGACACGCTGATCGCCGTGACCATCGCCGACCTGCCGCGCGAGCAGCGCGACCGCGTTGTCGTGCACCGCCACACCGCCACCCGCACGGCGCTGATGGACATGAGCCTGCTGCGGCTGGCGCTGCGCAACCTGCTGTCCAACGCGCTGAAGTACGCGCCCGGTGTCAGCCCCGTCGCGCTGCACGTGATGGACTTCGACGAGCCGCCGGCCCTGCAGCTGGAGGTGGCCGACTCCGGGCCGGGCATCCCGCGCGAGCTGCTGCCGCGGCTGTTCACGCGCGGCGCCCGCGGCAGCGGCGGCACCGAGTCGGCCCACGGCCTGGGCCTGTACATCGTGCGCCGCGTGATGGACATGCATGGCGGCAGTGCGGAACTGTTGCGTACCAGTCCCTTGGGGACGGTCATGAGGCTGACGCTGCCTCAGGACGACTAGACTCGCGGCGCCTCAGCTTCTGCAGGGCCTGTCCACACGAAGGTGTGAACAGGCTCTCATCCGCGATGCCCCTGCGCCCCGATGCCGCCCTGCTGGAGGATCTTGCCGACCTGGCGTGGTCGGGCCAGCACCAGCGTCTGATCGACGCGAGTGCGGGCTGGCGCTCGGATGCACGGGCGCTGGAGCTGCGGGTCGAGAGCTTCATCGCGCTGGGGAACCTGGCGGCCGCCGCCGAGGCCGCGCAGGCCCTGGCCGCCCTGGCGCGCCGCCGCCCGGCCTGGGCGCTGCGGGCCCGTCTCGCGCTGGGCCTGGTGCAGATGCGCCGCGGCGAACTGCTGGCCGCCATTGCCACCGCCGAGGCCGCGCTGGCCGATGCCGGCCCGGGCACGCTGGACCGGGCCTACGCGCTGTCCCTGCTGGCCGAGGCACAGTGCCGCAGCCAGCGCGAGCCCGAGACGGCACTGGGCCGCGTGCACGAAGCAGCGGCGCTGTTCGGCGCCGCCGGCAAGACCGTGCCCCAGGGGCGCTGCGGCTATGTCGAATCGCTGCTGCTGGGCATGCTGGGCTTCGTGCCCGAGGCGCGCGCGGCGGCCGAGCGCGCCCTGGCCCTGGCGCTGGCCAGCGGCGACCTGCTGGGGCAGGGCAATGCCTACAACGCCCGAACCTTCAACAACCCCGACCTGGCCGATTGCCTGCACCTTTGCAAGCTGGCGCTGGCGGCCTACGCGGCCGCCGGCTATGCCGAGCGCCAGGGCACGGCCATCCACAACATCGGCAACCACTACGTCACGCTGGGCCTGAACAGGCGTGCGCGCCGCCACTACCTGGCCGCGCTGGCGATCTGGCGCCGCACCGGCGCCACGGCCCTGCTGCCCTACACGCTGACGGCCCTGGCCCGGCTGGACCTGGAGGCGGGCGCACTGGCGGGGGCGCGTGCCTATGCCGACGAGGCGGAGGCCCTGGGCCTGGCGCGCCAGAACCCGGGCTTCCGCTCCGAGATCGCGCGGCTGCGCGGCGAGCTGGCCATGGCCGAGGGCGATGCGGCCGGCGCGGCGGCCGCCTTCCGCCTGGCGCTGGCGCATTCGCCCTCCGCCGCCCAGCGCATGGCTGACCTCGGCCTCGTCGCCTGGGCTGAACTGGGTGCCGGCCGGCTGCCGGCGGCGCTGCAGGCCAGTGCCGAGGCGGCCCGGCTGCATGCGGCCCAGGGCCTGGCGCCGCTGGAGAACCTGGACCTGTCGGCGCTGTGGTGGCGGCGCTGCGAGGCGCTGCGCGCGGCGGGACGCGGGCGCGAGGCAGGCGTCGCGCTGGCGCGCGCCTACCGCTTCCTGTGCCTGCGCGTTGGCGGGCTGTCCGACGAGGGACTCAAGCGCAACTCCCTGTCCAAGCGCCCGGTGGCTCGCACCGTCGTGCTGGCCTGGCTGGCCGCCGATGGCCGGCCGCGCCATCTCAATGGCGCCGCCCACCTGGACGAGCGCTTCGCGCGCCAGGTCGACGTCGGCCTGCGCCTGGCGGAGCTGGCCACGGGGGCCGAGCTGCATGATTTCCTTGTCGACGAATCGGCCGAGATCAGCGGGGCCGAGCGCGTGCTGCTGGTGCTGGAGGACGGCGGCGGGCGGCGCCACATCGCCAGCCACCTGCTGCCTCAAAGCGAGGTCAATGGCGAGGCCGGCGGCGAGCAGGCCCTGCTGGCCGCCATCACGCCCTGGCTGGACGAGGCGCGCAGCAGCCGCGCGGCGACGCTGCGCATCGGCCCCGAGGGGGCGCCTGCGGTGCAGCAGCGCTCCTGCCTGGTCGCGCCGCTGATCGCCGAGCGCGAGCTGCTCGGCTATCTCTATGCCGACCTGGACGGCGCCTTCGGCCGTTTCCGCGAGGCCGACCGCGACCTGCTCGTCATGCTGGCCGCCCAGGCCGCCGTCGCGCTGGCCAACCTGCGGCTGCGCGAGGGCCTGGAGCAGCGCGTGGCCGAGCGCACGGCCGAGCTGCTGGCCAGCAAGGCGCAGGTGGAGCGTCGCGTGCAGGAGCTGGCCATGCTGAACAGCCTGCAGCAGAGCCTGTCGCCGGACATGAGCTTCGAGGCCATCATCGAGCGCGTCGGCGACCGGCTCTGCGAGCTGCTCAAGACCCAGGACATCGGCATCCGCTGGCACGACCCGGTCACCGGCCTCAATCACTACCTCTACGAGCGGGAGCATGGCGTGCCCATCCAGCTGCCGCCGGAGCGGCCGGCGCCGGACGGGCCCTTCGAGCAGATGCGGCGCACGCGCCAGCCGCTGGTCTGCCGCAACCTGGCCGAGATCGAGGCGGCCGGCCTGCGCGCGCTGCCGGGCACGGACCAGGCCCGGTCCTTCGCCAACGTGCCCATCGTCGGCAGCGACCAGGTGCTGGGCTCCATCCTCGTGGAGAGCTACGAGCGCGAGGACGCCTTCAGCGAAGCCGACGTGCGCTTCCTCAGCACGGTGGGCGCCAGCGTCGGTGTGGCGCTGGAGAACGCCCGGTTGTTCGATGAGATCCAGCGCCGCACGCGCGAGAGCGCGGCGCTGGCCGAGGTGGGGCGCGAGATTTCCTCGACGCTGGACCTGGCGACGGTCATGAACCGCATCGCCATCCACGCCAAGGAGCTGCTGGACGCCGACAACAGCGCCATCTTCGTGCCCGAGGAGGAGGGCGGGGCCGTGGCGAGCCGCTACCGCGCCATCGTCGCCGTCGGCAGCTACGAGCATGCGCTGCGCGACGCCGTCGTCACGGCGGGCGAGGGCATCATCGGTTCGCTGATCGCCAAGGGCGAGCCGGGCGTCATCAACGCGACGCGCGACGACCCCCGCGGCGTGCGCATGGAGGGCACCGACGAGGACCCCGACGAACGCATGATGGTGGCGCCGCTGCGTGCCGGTGCGAGCGTGCAGGGCGCGCTGACCGTCTGGCGCAGGGGCGGGCAGCCGTTCCGGCGCGGCGAGCTGGACTTTCTCGTCGGCCTTTCGCTGGCGGCCTCGGTGGCGATGGAGAACTCGCGCCTGTTCGGCGAGGCGCAGGCCGCCAAGGCCGCCGCCGAGCAGGCCAACGCGGCCAAGAGCGCCTTTCTGGCGACGATGAGCCACGAGATCCGCACGCCGATGAACGCCGTCATCGGCATGAGCGGTCTGCTGCTGGACTCGCCGCTGGACGACGAGCAGCGCGACCATGCCGCCACCATCCGCGAGGCCGGCGAGGCGCTGCTGACCATCATCAACGACATCCTCGACTTCTCGAAGATCGAGGCCGGCCGCATGGACATCGAGAGCGCGCCGTTCGCGCTGCGCGACTGCGTGGACGCGGCCGTCGACCTGATCGCGCCGCGCGCCCGCGAGAAGGGCCTGGCGCTGGCCGTGGACCTGGCGCCGAGCGTGCCGGCCGGCATCGTCGGCGACGTGACGAAGCTGCGCCAAATCCTGCTGAACCTGTTGTCCAACGCGGTCAAGTTCACCGAGGCCGGCAGCGTCAGCATCGAGGTGGATGCCGTGCCGCTCGATGCCGGCGTGGAGCTGCGCTTCCTCGTGCGCGACACCGGCATCGGCCTCACCGAGCAGGGCCTGGCGCGGCTGTTCCAGAGCTTCAGTCAGGCCGACGCCAGCACCTCGCGCAAATACGGCGGCACCGGCCTGGGCCTGGCCATCAGCCGGCGCATGGCCGAGCTGATGGGCGGGCGCATGTGGGCCGAGAGCGACGGCCCGGGCCGCGGTGCGCGCTTCTGCTTCACGCTGCACGCCGAGGTGGCGGCCGGCGTCGAGCCCGGGCCGCGCCGCCAGCGCAGCCAGGTGCAGGCGACGCAGAACCTCGCCGAACGGCATCCGCTGCGCATCCTGCTGGCCGAGGACAACGTCGTGAACCAGAAGCTGGCGCTGCGGCTGCTGCAGCAGATGGGCTACCGCGCCGATCTGGCGGCCAACGGGCTGGAGGCCATCGAGGCGGTGCAGCGCCAGGTCTACGACCTCGTGCTGATGGACGTGCAGATGCCCGAGATGGACGGACTGGAGGCGTCACGGCGCATCGCTGCCGCTGCGGCCCGGCCGCGCATCGCCGCCATGACGGCCAATGCCATGCAGGGCGACCGCGAGGTCTGCCTGGCCGCCGGCATGGATGACTACCTGACCAAGCCGATCCGCGTCGAAGAGCTGGCGGCGGCGCTGCAGAGAACCCTGGCCAGGGAGGCCTGAATGAAGGACGCAGGGCCCTTCGCCGGCATCGCCGACACCCGGGAGGCCGAGGTCCACTTCGGTGTCGTCGCGCACAACATGCGCAGCGGCGTGGCCGCGGGCATGCTCGCGGTGCCGCTGTTCATCATGGCGCTGAGCCTGCGCGGGCCGCTGGACCTCGGCGTGGCGCTGCCCTGGGGCGCCTTGGTGCTGCTGGTCCTCGGCGGCTACTACGTCATCGCGCCGCTGCGCCTGCGCTGGCAGGCCGCGGGGCGGCTGGATCGCTGGTGGCGGGCGCTGCTGGCCTACAACCTCGTGATCGGCGCGGCGTGGGGGGTGTCGGGCCTGCTGTTCTTCGACGCCGACATCGTGCGGTTGGTGGTCCTGCTGATGCTGCAGGTGGGCATGATGCTGAGCGTCGCACCGGGCACGGCGCCGCTGACGCCGGCGACCTATCTCAACCTGCTGCCCAGCGTGCTGCCCCTGGCGGTACGCGGCCTGCTCGACCCGGCGCCGGTCGCCAAGTTCGCGGCGGTGGCGGCGCTGCTGATGCTGGCCTTCATGCTGGCCTATGCCCATGTGTTCGCGCGCACGCTGCGGGAGTCCGTCCGCATGCGCTTCGAGAACCAGCGCCTGAGCGAGGCGCTGACTGAGCAGCGCGTGCGCGAGCGCACTGCCGTGCTGGAGGCAGCGAGCGCGCACAAGTCGGCCTTCCTGGCCACCGTCAGCCACGAGATCCGCACGCCGATGAACGCCATCATCGGCATGAGCGGCCTGCTGCTGGACACGCCGCTGAACGCCGAGCAGCGCGACTACGCCGCCACCATCCGGGACAGCGGCGAGACGCTGCTGACCATCATCAACGACATCCTCGACTTCTCGAAGATCGAGGCCGGCCGCATGGGCATCGAGCAGCATCCCTTCGAGCTGCGCGATTGCATCGAGTCGGCCCTGGACCTGATGGCCGTGCGCGCCGCCGAGAAGCGGCTGGACCTGGCCTTCGAGCCGGAGACCGAACTGCCAGCCACGCTGCTGGGCGACGTGACGCGGCTGCGCCAGGTGCTGCTCAACCTGTTGTCCAACGCGGTCAAGTTCACCGAGAGCGGCGAGGTCGTCGTCTGCGTGCGGCTGGCGGGCGGCGAGCTGCATTTCGCGGTGCGCGATACCGGCATCGGCCTGACGGAAGAGGGCTTGGCGCGCCTCTTCCAGAGCTTCAGCCAGGCCGACAGCAGCACCACGCGCAAATACGGAGGCACCGGCCTGGGCCTGGCCATCAGCAAGCGCCTGGTGGAGCTGATGGGCGGGCGCATGTGGGCCGAGAGTGCCGGCCCGGGGCGGGGCAGCTGCTTCCGCTTCACGCTGCCGGCCGTGGTCAGCGATGCGCCGCAGCCGCCGCGGCGCGAGTTCATCGGCGCGCAGCCGGCGCTCAAAGGGCGGCGCATGCTGGTCGTCGACGACAACGCCACCAACCGCCGCATCCTGGCCCTGCAGTCGGGCAAGTGGGGCATGGTGGTGCGCGACACCGAGAACCCGCTGGAAGCCCTGCAGCTGGCGCTGGCCGAGCCCTTCGACCTGGTCGTCGTCGACATGCACATGCCGCACATGGACGGCGTGACGCTGGCGCGGAGGCTGCGCGACCTGAAGCCCGAGCTGCCGCGCGTGCTGTTCACGTCGCTGGGGCGGCGCGAGGTGGAGGAGGCCTTGTTCGCCGCCGTCATGATGAAGCCGCTGCGCCAGAGCCAGCTCTTCGACACCCTCGTGACCGTACTCCACCACGAGGCCGCCCACGCGCCCGAGGCGCCGCCCGTGCCTCGGCTGGACGCCGGGCTGGCCGCGCGTCATCCTCTGCGCATCCTGCTCGCCGAGGACAACGCCGTGAACCAGAAACTGGCCCTGCGCCTGCTGGCACAGATGGGCTACCGCGCCGACGTGGCCGGCGACGGCGTCGAGGCCGTCGAATGCGCGCAGCGCCAGCCCTACGACCTGGTGCTGATGGACGTGCAGATGCCCGAGATGGACGGGCTGGAGGCCACGCGGCTGCTCGTCGAGCGACTGGGCGCGCAGCGGCCGCGCATCGTCGCGATGACGGCCAACGCGATGCAGGGCGACCGCGAGCAATGCCTGGCCGCAGGCATGGACGACTACATCACCAAGCCCATCCGCGTCGAGGCGCTGGTGGCGGCGCTGGAGCAGACGCGGCCACAGGGAGGCCCGCGATGAGCCCCGGCCGGCCGCCCGCAGGGCGGGGCTCTTGCCGGGTGCGGCGGTACGCAAGGCGTCGAGGGCGGCGATGAGCGAACTGCAGCAGCTGCGTCGCGAGCTGGCCCGGCGCGATGCCGAACTGGAGCTCATTAACACCGTGCAGCGCGGGGTCGCCGGACGGCTGGACTTCGATCGCATCGTCGAGCTGGTCGGTGACCGGCTGCGCGAGCTGCTGCACAGCGACGACCTGGCCATCGTCATCTACGAGCCGGAGACCGGGCTGGCGCACTGGGCTTATGCCTTCGAGCGCGGTCAGCGCATGCCGTCGCGCCGCGTGCCGCCGCGCCCCGGCGGCCCCGGGGAGCGCATGATGCGCAACGGCCGGCCCGTGGTGATGAACACGCTGGCCGAGATCATGGCCGACGGCAGCCAGGCCGAGCCCGGCACGGCGCAGCCGCTGGCCTTCGCGATGGTGCCCATTCCTGGCGGCGACGGCATGCTGGGTGCCATCGTCGTGCAGGACTTCGAGCGCGAGCATGGCTTTGACGAGGCCCGGTTGCGCCTGCTCGACACGCTGGCGGCCAGCATGAGCATCGCGCTGTGCAACGCCCGGCTGTTCAACGAGACCCGCGAGGCGCTCGAGCAGCAGACCGCCACGGCCGAGGTGCTGAACGTGATCAGCAACTCGGTGTCGGACACGGCGCCCGTCTTCAATGCCATCGGTCATGCCTGCCAGGCACTGTTCCTGAGCGATCAGGTGGTCATCTCGCTGCTGGGCGACGACGGGCAGGTCAGCCACGTCCGGCTCGAGAAGGCGCCGCACACGACCGAGGCCCAGGCCGAGCAAGCCTGGCAGACGCTGAACCGCGGCTTCCCGCGACCGCTGGAGCAGTCCTACCAGGCCTATCCCATCCGCAAGCGCCGCGTGGTGCACTACCCGGACCTGGCCAACGGCCCCGGCGTGCCGCAAAGCATGCGCGTCATCACGCAGGAGGTCGGCAACTTCTCGATGCTGATCGCGCCGCTGCTGTGGAAGGACCGGGCGCTGGGCACCATCCATCTGGTGCGCATGCCGCCGCGCCCCTTCAGTGCGAAGGAATGCAGCCTGCTGGAGACCTTTGCCGACCAGGCCGTCATCGCGATCCAGAACGCGCGGCTGTTCAACGACACCAAGGAGGCGCTGGAGCGCCAGACCGCCACCGCCGAGGTGCTGCAGGTCATCAGCGGCTCCATGGCCGACGCCACGCCGGTGTTCGACAAGATCATGCGCAGCTGCGGACACCTGTTCGAAAGCACCTATGTGTCGCTTGGCCTGCTGGGCGAAGACGGCCTGGTGCACCTGCTGCAGCATCCCGACGCCTTCGTGCAGACCGACGAGCGCGCGCGCTCCGCCGTGCAGGCGGTGCAGGCGGCCCACCCGCGCGCGCCACAGGACTCGATCTACGGCTACTGCATGCACAAGGCCCAGGTGCTGCACTTTCCCGACGTGCGCGACGGTCCGGGCGTGCCTCAAGGCCTGCGACGCAGCACCGAGCTCTTCGGCAACTATTCGGGCGTCTATGCGCCGCTGATCTGGAGCGGCCAGGGCATCGGGGCCCTGAACGTCTCGCGCTTTCCGCCCAAGGCCTTCAGCGACAAGGAAATCGCGCTGCTGAAGACCTTTGCCGATCAGGCCGTGGTGGCGATCCAGAACGCGCGCCTGTTCCGCGAGGCCCAGGCCGCCCGCGCCGCGGCCGAGGCTGCCAATGCGGCCAAGAGCGCCTTCCTGGCGACGATGAGCCACGAGATCCGCACGCCGATGAACGCCATCATCGGCATGAGCGGCCTGCTGCTGGACACCCGGCTGGACGCTGACCAGTCCGACTACGCCGCCACCATCCGCGACAGCGGCGACGCCCTGCTGACCATCATCAACGACATCCTGGACTTCTCGAAGATCGAGGCTGGGCGCATGGACATCGAGGCCCAGCCCTTCGACCTGCGCGACTGTGTCGAGTCGGCGCTGGACCTGGTCGCGCCGCGTGCCGCGGAAAAGCACCTGGACCTGGCCTATCTCTTCGAGGGCGAGGTGCCGACCTCGGTCAGCGGCGACCTGACGCGACTGCGCCAGATCCTGCTCAACCTGTTGTCCAACGCCGTCAAGTTCACCGAAACCGGCGAGGTGGTGCTGACGATCGCCGCACAGCCACGGGGCGAGGCCTTCGAGATCGGCTTCACGGTGCGTGACACCGGCATCGGCCTGAGCGAGGCGGGCCTGGCCAAGCTGTTCCAGAAGTTCAGCCAGGCCGACGCCAGCACCACCCGCAAATACGGCGGCACCGGTCTGGGCCTGGCCATCTCGCGCCTGCTGGCCGAGCTGATGGGTGGCCGCATGTGGGCCGAGAGCGCCGGGCCGGGGCAGGGCGCCAGCTTCCACTTCACCATAGTGGCGCCGCCGGCCGAGCCCCAGACCGTGGCCCGGCGCGAGTTCTTCGGCCCGCAGGCCGCGCTCAAGGGCCGCCACGTGCTCGTCGTGGACGACAACGCCACCAACCGCCGCGTGCTGGCCCTGCAGCTGGCCAAGTGGGGGCTGGTGCCGCGCGATACCGAGTCGCCCGGGCAGGCCCTGCAGTGGCTGCAGGCCGGCGAGCGCTTCGACCTCGCCATCCTGGACATGCACATGCCGGGCATGGACGGCGTCGAGCTGGCCCGGTGCATGGAGTCGGTGGCGCCTGCGCTGCCGCGCGTGCTGTTCAGCTCGCTCGGCCGCAAGGAAGTCGGCGACGGCGCCGATGCCTTCGCGGCCTACCTGCACAAGCCGCTACGCCAGAGCCAGCTGCACGACACGCTGATGGCCCTGCTGGCCGGCAAGGCGGTCGCCGCGCAAGAGGCGCCGGCCACGCCGCGCGTGGACCCCGGCCTGGCCGAGCGCCACCCGCTGCGCATCCTGCTTGCCGAGGACAACGTCGTGAACCAGAAACTGGCGCTGCGCCTGCTGCTGCAGATGGGCTACCGTGCGGACGTGGCGGCCAACGGCGTCGAGGCGCTGGAAGCCGTGGGGCGACAGACCTACGACCTCATCCTGATGGACGTGCAGATGCCCGAGATGGATGGCCTGCAGGCGAGCCGGCGCATCGTGCAGCGCTGGGGCGCGGACCGCCCGCGCATCGTGGCGATGACAGCCAACGCGATGCAGGGCGACCGCGAGGCCTGCCTGTCCGCAGGCATGGACGACTACGTGACCAAGCCCATCCGCGTCGAGGCGCTGGTGCGGGTTTTGCAAGAGACGGTGGCGAGGTCATGATGGCGGGCATCGACCCGGTTGCATGGCGCCGCTGCGCGAGCCGCGGCGACAAGGAGGAACCATGGCAGTGATCGACGAAGAGCTGTTTGCCGCGCTCGTGGACAGCGCCGGTGCTGACTTCATGCCCGAGCTGATCGACTCCTTCCTGGAGGACGCCCCGCAGGGCCTGGCAGCGCTGGGCGCGGCCGTCGCGGCCGGCGACGCGGTGGCCTTTCGGCGCGAGGCCCATTCGCTGAAGAGCAACGGCGTGACCTTCGGTGCCACCGCCTTCGCCGAGGCGGCGCGCGCGCTGGAGCAAGCGCCGCTGGAGGAGCTGGGCGAGACGGCCGCGCCCCGCGTGGCCGCGCTCGCCGCGCTGTTCGACGCCGTTGCTGCCGAGCTGAAGGAGCGCCGCCATGCGTGACCGCAGAGCCAAGCGCGCGCGCATCCTGCTGGTGGAGGACAACCGCGTCAACCGCCTGCTGCTGGCCCGCCACGTCGAGCTGCTGGGCCATCAGGTGGACGCCGTCGAGGACGGCCTGGCGGCGCTGGAGCGGGTGCAGCAGGACACGTTCGACCTGCTGCTGATGGACATCCACATGCCGGGCATGGACGGCATCGAGCTGCTGGAGAGGCTGCGCGCCAGCGCCGAGCTGCGCGAGCTGCCGGTCATCGTGACCTCGGCCGTCGAGGGCATGGACAGCGTCGTGCGCTGCATCGAGCTGGGCGCCGAGGACTATCTGCACAAGCCCGTCAACCTCGTGCTGCTGAAGGCGCGCATCAACGCCAGCCTGGAGCGCAAGCGCCTGCGGGACCAGCAGCGCGAGCTGGTGCGCCGCTTCGCGACCCGCGAGGTGGCCGAGGATCTAGAGACGGAGGGCTTCGCCCTGGGCGGCCGCAAGGTGCAGGCGACGGTGATGTTCTGCGACATCCGCGGCTTCACGACATTGGTGGAGTCGCAGCCGCCCGAGGACATCATCGAGCTGCTGAACACCTACTACACGCTGATGTTCTCGGCCATCAACGGCCATGGAGGTGTCGTCAACCAGATGATCGGCGACGGCCTGATGGCCGTCTTCGGAGCGCCCCAGGCGCTGGAGGCGGCCGGCCAGTGCGCCGTGCTGGCGGCGGCGGAGATGATCGAAATGGTGGCCCAGTTCAGCCAGGAGCAGCGCGCCGCCGGCCGACCCGAGATCCGCATCGGCGTGGGCGTAGCCAGCGGCGACGTCGTGGCCGGCTACACCGGCACGCGCCAGCGCGCCACCTACACCTGCATCGGCGACACGGTCAACATCGCCGCCCGCCTGGAGGCCCACACCAAGGTGACCGGGCATGCCGTGCTTTTCGACGCCGCCACGCGCGAGCAACTGGCCGATGCGCTGCCCAGCGAGCCGCTCGGGCCGGTGCAGTTCAAGGGCAAGACGAGCGCGGTGGACGTGTTCGCGCTGGTGATGTGATGACCGAGGGCTACCACGACCGCCTGCTCGGCGACCTGCTCGCCCAGGCCTTCGGCGAACTCGATGGCGCGACGCTGGCCCTGCTGCGCGAGCAGCTCACCTGGGTGGAGGTGGCCGGCGGCCAGACCCTGATGCAGCAGGGCGAGGCGGGCGACTCGATGTATCTCTCCGTCAGCGGCCGGCTGCGCGCCTACGTGAGCCAGGACGGCGAGCCCCCGCGCATGGTGCGCGAGATGGGCCGGGGCCAGGTCATCGGCGAGATGAGCCTGTACACCGCCGCGCCGCGCTCGGCCACCGTCGTGGCCATCCGCGACTCGGTGCTGGTGCGGCTGGACAAGGCCCAGTTCCTGCGCCTCATCGAGCAGCAGCCGCGCGTGGGCGTTGCGCTTACGCGCCAGATCGTGCACCGGCTGCAGACCGAGCATGCGCCCGCACCCTTTGCCGCGCCGGTCGTGCAGGCGCTGCTGCCCATCACCGCGGGCGTCGATGCCGCCGGGCTGGCCCAGGGCCTCGCGGCCGAACTGGGACGCTTCGGCCGTGTGCGCGTTATCGACTCGACCGCCGTGGACGCCGCCATCGGCAGCACGGCCGATGACGGCGAGCGCTACCGGCAGGTATCGCTGTGGCTGGACGAGGTCGAGTCAGCCCACGACTTCGTGCTGCTGCTGGCCGATGACGCGCCGACGCCCTGGACGCAGCGTTGCTGCCGTCATGCCGACGAGGTGCTGCTGCTGGCCGATGCCGCCGCCGCGCCGGCCGTGCATGCCAGCGAGCGGCAATGCCTGGTGGAGCGGCCGCCGCGCACCGAGGCGGCGGAGATCCTCGTGCTGCTGCATGCCGCTGACACGCCGGCGCCGCGTGGCACGGCGGCCTGGCTGGCGCGCCGGCCGGTGGCTGACCACTTCCACGTGCGGCCGGCGCTGGCGCGCGACTTGGCGCGGCTGGCGCGGCTGCAGGCGCGCCGTGCAGTGGGCCTGGTGCTGGCCGGCGGCGGCGCGCGCGGATTCTCGCACCTGGGGCTGCTGCAGGCCCTGCGGCAGCAGGGCGTGGAGGTGGACTGCGTGGGCGGCACCAGCATGGGTTCGGTGATGGCGGCCCTCGCGGCCACCGACCAGCCGCTGGAGCGCGTCATGGCCGTGGCCCGCGAGGCCTTCAAGGTCAACCCGACGGGCGACTTCAACCTGCTGCCGCTGATCTCGCTGATCCGGGGTCGGCGGCTGCGCGCCATCCTCAGCCGGGCGCTGGGAGCCTTGGTCGGCGCCGATGCCGGCATCGAGGACCTGTGGAAGCCTTTCTACTGCGTCGCCACCAACTACTCGCAGGCCGGCGAGGCCCTGCTGACCCGCGGCCGGCTGGAGCGCGCGCTGCGCGCCAGCACGGCCATCCCCGGCGCGCTGCCGCCCGTCATCGTCGACGGCGACCTGCTCTGCGACGGCGGCAGCTTCAACAACTTCCCCGTCGACGTGATGCGCGTGCGCCGTGGCGTGGGCCTGGTCATCGGCGCCGACCTGAGCCTGCACAAGGCCCGCAAGCTGGACTTCGAAGAGGTGCCCGGCCCCTGGGCGCTGCTGCGCGACCGCCTGCGCCCGCGCGGCCGGCGGCGCTACCGGCTGCCGGCGCTGTCGGCCTATCTGCTCAACGTGACCATCCTCTACAGCAGCTCGCGCCGCCGCGCCGCGCAGGCCGCCTGTGATGTCTACTTCAACCCTCCGCTGGAGCGCGTCGGCCTGCTGGCCTGGCAGCGCTTCGACGCCATCGTCGAGCAAGGCCATGCCCATGCCCGCGAGGTGCTGGCCCGCCCCGATGTCCAAGCTCTGTTGAACCCATGACCGACACCTTAGCCACCGTCCTCGGCTTGATCGGCGCCGTGCTGATGCTCGCCAGCTATCTGATGAAGAGCATGCTGCCGCTGCGCATCGCGGCGCTGACGGCCTGCTGCTTCCTCGTCGCCTACGGCGCCTTGAAGCAGGCCCTGCCGACCCTGCTGCTCTACGGTGCGCTGATCCCGATCAACATCAAGAAGACGCTGCAGATCAGGAAACTCGTCAAGGCCATCGAGAACGCGCGCGCTGACACGCCGGTGTCGGACTGGCTGCTGCCGCACATGCACCGGCGCACCGTGACGGCCGGCACGACCTTGTGGCGCCAGGGCGACGCGGCGACGGAGATGCTCTACCTCGAAGCCGGTACGCTGCGCCTGGCCGAGTACGACGAGCTGCTGCAGCCCGGCAGCCTTGTCGGCGAGATCGGCCTGTTCGCGCCCGACAATCGCCGCACGCTCACCCTGGAGGCACTGGGCGACTGCGTCGTCTACAGCCTGACCGCCGAAGAAATGGCCCTGCTCTACTACCAGAATCCCAAGCTCGGTTTCCACGTCATGCGCCTCATCGTGGCGCGACTGATGCGCGACGTGCAGCGCCACCGCCCCGCGGCTGCACCCACGGCCGCATGAAGGGCCTGCTGAGCCTGCGCAGCCAGCTCAGCCTGGTGCTGGGCGGACTGTCCCTGGCCATCCTGGCGCTGGTCGGCGGCTACCTCGGTAGCGTCGCCACCGACGAGCTCTACGAGGCCCAGCGGACGGCCGTGCGGGCCACGGCCCAGTCCGCGGCCGAGCTGCTGGCGTCGCAGCTGCGTGACCGCGAGCGCGAGATCGAGCTGCTCAGCATGGCGCCGCATCTGGTGGAGGGGGCCCTGGACTCCGAGAAGGTGCGCAGCTCCCTGGACCGCCGGGCCGCCCTGCACGACGAGTTCGCCTGGGTGGGCATTGCCGACCCCGATGGCAAGGTCCTGCAGGCCACCGGGGGCATGCTGAACGGCCGCTCGGTTGCCCAGCGCGACTGGTTCATCGCGGCGCGCGAGCGTGTCTACGTGGGCGATGTGCACGAGGCCAAGCTGCTGGCCACCCTGCTACCGGCCCAGCCCAGTGGCGAACCGACGCGTTTCATCGACTTTGCCGCGCCCATCCACGACGCCGACGGAAGGCTGCGCGGCGTCATTGGCGCGCATGCGCACTGGCGCTGGATCACCGGCCTGGTCGAAGGCTCCACGCGCCGCCACAGCCCAGGCGGTGGCATCGAGGCGCTCATCCTCGACCGCCAGGGCCGAGTGCTCTACCCAGAGGACTTGAAGGTGGCCCAGGCCGGCGGCCAGCCCGTGTTACCCAAGGCCCTGGCCAACGGCCGTTTCGAGGGGCCGTTGCGTTTCGGCGATGGCAAGGAGTACCTGACCAGCGAGGCGCCGCTGCAGGCGCGCACGAATGCCGAACTCGGCTGGCGCATCGTTGCCCGTCAGCCCATGGAGCTGGCCATGCGGCCGGTCAGCGACCTGCGCCGCGAGCTGGTGCTGCTGGGTGTGCTGGCCGCGGGGGTGTTGACGCTGGCGGCCCTGATGCTGGCGCGGCGCGTCAGCCGGCCGGTCGAGCAGCTCGCGGGCATCGCCGAGCGGGTCGAGGCCGAGCGCCGCCTGCCGGAATTCCCTGCCAAGCCCGCCAGCTTCGAGCTGGCCCGGCTCAGCGACGCCATGCGGTCGATGGCGCAATCCCTGCTCAACACCGAGCAGGCGCTGCAGAAGAGCAATGCGACGCTGGAACTCCAGGTCCAGGAGCGCACGGCCGAGTTGCAGGCAGCCAACGCGGCGCTGGAACACCTGGCCACGCGCGACCCGCTGACCGGGCTGCACAACCGCCGCAGTCTGGATGCCCGCCTGGCCGAGGCGCAGGCGCTGGACCGCCGCTACGGCCGCCAGAATGGCCGCGTGCACGGCCTGCTGCTGATCGACGTGGACCATTTCAAGCACGTCAACGACGCCTATGGCCACCCGGCCGGTGACGCGGTGCTGCGCCATCTCGCCCAGCTGCTGCAGGCGACCGTGCGCGTCAGCGATGTGGCAGCGCGCTTCGGTGGCGAGGAGTTCGCCGTGCTGCTGCCCGAGCTGGCCGGCCCGCTGGAAGCCGTCATGACGGCGGAGAAGGTCCGCACCGTCGTCGAGGCCACGGTCTTCCCCGAGGTCGGCAAGCTGACGGTGAGCATCGGCGTCAGCCTGGCCTCGCCGGAAGATGCCGACGTGCGGCCGCTGATCGACCGCGCCGACGCTGCCCTCTACGAAGCCAAGCGGGGCGGGCGCAATGCCGTCGTGCTGAAGGCGGCCGACGCGGTCGCCTGAGCAGGCCTCAGATCAGCTGCAGCGGCGCGCGGAAGACGTAGCCGACGCGCGACTTGCTCTGCAGAGGCACCAGCGTGGGCGTGGCCCGCTCGATGCGGCGGCGCAGCCGGTAGATGGTGGCCGAGAGGCCATCGTCGGCCTCGCCCTCGTTGACTTCGCGGCCGAGCTTGTTCAGCAGGGCCTCGCGCGTGACCGGCTCGCCGCCCGCCTGTGCAAAGCATTCGAGCAACTGGCGGTCGGCCTCGCTGAGCTGGATGCGCGTACCGTCCGGCACGACGAGCTCGCCACTGGCGCGGTCCAGCTTCCAGACGGCATCCGCCGCCGAGGGCTTGGCGACACGGCGCTGCACGGCGGCGATGGCCAGCGCCACCTGTTCGAACTGCACCGGCTTGACGAGGTACATGTCGGCGCCGGCCGTGATGACCTCGCGGAAGACCTCGGGCCCCAGGCGCCCCGACACCACGACGACGCCGGCATCGGTGCGGCGGCGCAGGATCTTGATGAGCTCGACGCCGTTGACGCCGGGCAGCATCAGGTCGACGAGGTAGAAGTCGAACGAGAAGGCCTCGGGCGCTGCCAGCAGCGCATTGCTGTCGTCGAAGCGGCTAACCGCAATGCCCTGCTCCTGAAGGAACTGGGCCAGGAATTCTGAGTACTCCGCGTCGTCGTCGATCAGGGCGAGGTTCTTGGGCTGCATGGCGGTGGGCTCGAAGGCAACCGCGGAGTTTGCCGCATGACGGAGGCGTCAGCATGCATTCAATCGCCTGGAACGTGCCGATTTACGCAGTCTTCGGGCCATAAATGATTGACAACGGCCCGGCGCCGTGTGAAATCTGTAAAACACAGGAGACAGGCGATGGACGAAGTCCCCCGCGACGATGGCCTCGACCCGCTGGGCTGGCTGCTGCCTGGCCACCGCGCCGCGCCGCCGGAGGCGCTCAAGCGCATCCAGGCGCTGTGCACGGCCTGGCCGGATCTCCACGCGGCGATGCTGGTCGTGCTCGCCACCCATCAGGAATTGCCGCGCGACATGCTGGCGGCCGCGGTCAAGCAGTTCCGCAGCGACCTCGATGCCTACACGCGCGAGGATGTCGTCAGCCTGCTGACGGCGATCTGGAATGGCGGCCGGAGCGGTTTCGATGCGGTGCTGCGCACGCGGGCGCACGCGCCCAGGAAAGGCGGCGGCCTGTCCTGGGTCAAGGAGTAGATTTCTTCAGCCCGAGCGCGGCCCAGCCCTCGTGGCCCAGCCGGGCCAGCGTGTCGAGGTTGTTCTCGTAGATCGCGGCGGTGTCGGGCATGGACTCGACGGCGCGGGCGATGCTGTCCTCGCGCAGCAGGTGCAGCGTGGGGTAGGGCGAACGGTTGCTGTAGTTGGCGATGTCTTCCGGGCCGCTGCCCTCGAACTGATAGTCGGGGTGGAAGTCGGCGATCTGCAGGATGCCGTCGAGCTTGAGTTCCTCCACCAGCGCGTCGGCGGCGTCGAGGAAGTCGTTGAAGTCGAGGAAGTCGGTGAGGACGCCCGGGTGGATCACCAGCGTCGTGTCCACTTCTTCGGGGTTGGCGCGGTTCAGCGCGAGCAACTCATGCGCCAGGTCCTTCAGCAGCGCCTCGGGCTCGGTCGCATCGCTGACGACGTAGCGGATGCGCTCGTTGACGTGGACCGCCTTCGCGAACGGGCAGAGGTTCAGCCCGATGACGGCCTTGACGACCCAGTCGCGGGTGTCGTTGATGACTTGTTCGTGGTTCATCGCGGTGTGTTCAGCCACTGTTCGGCCATGCGGACCCACATGGAGCCGCCGAGCGGAATGAGGTCGTCGTTGAAGTCGTAGCTGGGGTTGTGCAGCGTGCAGGGCCCCAGCCCATGGCCGCCGGTGCGGTGCTCGCCGTCGCCGTTGCCGATGAGGAAGTAGCAGCCGGGCTTGTCCAGCAGGTAGTAGCTGAAGTCCTCGGCGCCCATCGTCGGCTCGAACTCCTGCACGTTCTCGGCGCCCACCATGTCGGTCAGCACGCGGCGCGTGAACTCGGTCTCGGCGGGGTGGTTGATGGTGGGCGGGTAGTTGCGGCGGAACTCGAACTCGGCCTGCAGCTCGAAGGCGCCGGCCAGTTGTTCGGTCATGGCCTTCATGCGCTGCTCGAACAGGTCCAGCAGCTCCAGCGTGAAGGTGCGCACCGTGCCTTCCATGACGACCGAGTCGGGCACGACGTTGGTGGCCTCGCCGGCATGGATCATCGTCACGGAGATGACGCCAGGATCGATGGGCCGCTTATTGCGGCTGACGATGGTCTGGAAGGCCGTGACGAGCTGGCAGGCCGCCGGCACCGGGTCGATGCCGAGATGCGGCATGGCCGCGTGCGAGCCCTTGCCCTTGAGGGTGATCTTGAACTCGTTGCTGGACGCGAACACCGGGCCGGTCTTCAGCGCGAACTGGCCGGCCTTCATGCCTGGCCAGTTGTGCGCGCCGAACATGGCCTCCATCGGGAACTTCTCGAACAGGCCGTCCTTGATCATCTCGCGCGCGCCGCCGCCGCCTTCCTCGGCGGGCTGGAAGACGAGGTAGACCGTGCCGTCGAAGTTGCGGTGCGTGGCCAGGTGCTTGGCCGCGGCCAGCAGCATGGCGGTGTGGCCGTCGTGGCCGCAGGCGTGCATGCGGCCGAGGTAGCTGCTGGCGTGGGGGAACTGGTTGCGCTCGGTCATCGGCAGCGCGTCGATGTCGGCGCGCAGGCCCACGGCGCGGGAGGAGTCGCCGTTCCTGACGATGCCCACCACGCCGGTCTTGCCAAGGCCGCGGTGGACGGGGATGCCCCAGTCGGTCAGCGCCTTGGCGATGACGTCCGCGGTGCGTGCCTCGTGGAAGCAGAGTTCGGGGTGCTTGTGCAGGTCGCGGCGGATGGCCGTGATCTCGGCCGCGTCGGCCAGGATGGTGTCGATGAGCTTCATGAGAGGGTGACTTCAGGCTCGGTTAATACGTTGAGTTTAGGATTTCGCCCGTGAACCTCCGTCGTTGGTCCCGAAACTGGCTGCTCTGGCTGGCCCTGCTGCTCCCCGTCGCGCAAGCGATCGCCGGGGTGCACGCGCTGTCGCATGTCAGCGGCGAGCGCCAGAACGACGGCATCGCCCACCTGGTTCACTGCGACCTCTGCCTGACCGCCGCCGATCTTGGCGCGGGCGCCCCGACCGCCGAGCCCGTGGCTCTGGCGGTGGGCGTGGCCGCCCATGCCGTGCCGCTGCTGGCCCGTGGCGGCCCGCCGCGCGCCGTAGCCTTGAGCCTGCCGCCCGCCCGGGCGCCCCCTGCTTTCGCCTGAACTCCAAGCCTTCCCGCGCCCGGAGCCGGCGCGGGTGATTGCGTTTTCTCGTGGAAGTCGAATCCTCATGCGTTCCTTTGCCCTGGCGCCACTCGCGGCCGCCTGTGTCGTTTCCCTCTCCGCTCACGCCGAGCCGGCCGAATCCCTCGACAAGGTCGTCGTCACCGGCAACCCGCTTAAAAGCCAGGTGCTGGCCCAGCCCAGCGATTCCCTCGGTGGCGACCAGCTCGTGCTGACTCGCGCCACCAACCTCGGCGACACCCTGCAAGGCCTGCCCGGCGTGGCCGCCACCAACTTCGGCCCCAACGCCAGCCGGCCCAGCATCCGCGGCCTGGATGGCGACCGGGTGCGCATCCTGAGCAACTCCGGCGCGTCGGTGGATGCGTCCAACCTCAGCTTCGACCACGGCGTGGCCATCGATCCGCTGGTGATCGACAAGGTCGAGGTGCTGCGCGGCGCGGCGGCGCTGCTGTACGGCGGCAATGCGGTGGGCGGCGTCGTCAACACGCTGGACAACCGCATTCCGCGCACCTTGATCAAAGGCCTGAGCGGCGCGGCCGAAGTGCGGCTGGGCGGCGCGAGCCACGACAAGAGCGGCGCGGTCGTGCTGGATGGCGGCGCGGGCCAGGCGCATTCGGGCTTCGGCTGGCATGTCGACCTGTCCGGCCGCGATGCCGGCGACCAGGCTGCGCCGCGCTTCGACAGCGAGGGTGAAAGCCGCACCAGCGTGCGCAACTCCGCCGCGCGCAGCCATGGCGGCGCGGTGGGCGGCTCGGTGTTCTTCCAGGGCGGTTACGCCGGCGTGTCGGTGGACGACTTCCACACCGATTACGGCACCACGGCCGAGGCCGACGTGACCATCCGCATGCAGCGCCAGCGCCTGGCCACGGCGGGCGAATGGGCCACGGCCGACGGCCCGGTGCATCGCGTCAGCTGGCAGCTCAGCCGCAACCGCTACGAGCACGTGGAGATGGAAGGCGATGTGCCGGGCACGACCTTCAAGAGCACGGGCACGGACGGGCGTGTGGAGGTGGAGCACGCCGCCCTCGGCCCGGTCAAGGGACTGATCGGCCTGCAGACCGAAGCGCTGGACTTCTCCGCCCTGGGCGAGGAAGCCTTCGTGCCCGGAACGCGCACGCGCAACACCGGTGTCTTCGTGCTGGAACAGGCGCGCCTCGCCGGCGTGGACTGGTCGGCCGGCGCCCGCACCGAGCGCGTGACGGTGGACTCCGACGGCGGCAGCCGCTTCGGCGCAGCGGCGTCGCGGCGCTTCCGGCCCGTGAGCCTGGCGCTGAGCGGCGTCTACCCGCTGTCGGCGGCCTGGAGCCTGAGCGCCAACCTGAACCGCACCCAGCGTGCGCCGGCCTACTACGAGCTGTTCGCCAACGGCCTGCACCTGGCCAGCGCGTCCTACGAGCGCGGCGATGCCAGCCTGGGCGTGGAGCGTTCCAGCGGTGCCGATCTGGGCTTGAAGTGGGAGGGCGAGGGCAGCCACGTCCACGTCAACGTCTACGAGACGCGCTTTGCCAACTACATCGCCCTGCAGGCCACTGGCGAGACGGCCGACAACGGCGGCGAGGTGGTGCCGGTCTACGCCTTCACCGCCGTGCCGGCGCGGTTGCGCGGCGTGGAGTTCGAGGGCCGCTGGCAGGTGCACCCCGCCGTGGCGCTGCTGAGCCAGCTCGATGCCGTGCGCGGCGACAACCGCACGACCGGCGAGCCGCTGCCGCGCTTGGCGCCGCTGCGCGCCATGCTGGGTCTGGAGGCGAAGCAGGGCGACTGGTCGGGCAAGCTGGAATGGCGCGGTGCCGCCCGCCAGACCCGCGTCGCCGAGTTCGACAGGCCGACGCCGGGCTACGGCCTGCTTCGCCTGTCGGTCGCCCGCCAGCTGCGTTGGGGCCAGACCGATGCGCTCTGGTACCTGAAGCTCGACAACCTGACCAACAAGCTGGCCTACAACGCCACGGCCGTGCCCACCATCCGCGATCTGGCCCCGCAGGCCGGCCGGTCTGCCAGCACAGGGTTGCAACTGCGGTTCTGACACGGCGCTACGGTGTACAACCGTGCATGCCGCCCCCGCAGCGGGCGGCATGCACGCAAGTCGTGCGTGCGCGCACCAGAAGCTTCTTTCTCGCGCGGGCGCGGAACTTGCGTCGCGAGCAGGGAACAGGAGCGACGATGCAGACCGCCTTTGACGAGATGAACGCCGCGGGGCCGACCACCCGCGCGCACTACGAGTCCTACGCCCGCTGGCTGGCCGACCAGCCGGAATCCCTGATGCGCGAGCGGCGCGAGCAGGCCGAGCTGATCTTCCGCCGCGTGGGCATCACCTTCGCGGTCTACGGCGACAAGGACAGCGGGGAGGGCACCGAGCGCCTCATCCCCTTCGACCTGATCCCGCGGGTCATCCCGGCGGCCGAATGGACGTCGATGCAGGCGGGCCTGGCCCAGCGCGTGACGGCGCTGAACCGCTTCATCCACGACGTCTATCACGACCAGGAGATCCTCAAGGCCGGCATCGTCCCCGCCGACGAGATCCTCAACAACGCCCAGTTCCGCAAGGAGATGATGGGCGTGGACGTGCCGGGTGGCGTCTACAGCCACATCGCCGGCGTCGACATCGTCCGCGCAGGCCATGCCGACGGCAGCGGCCACTACTACGTGCTGGAAGACAACCTGCGCGTGCCCAGCGGCGTGAGCTACATGCTGGAGAACCGCAAGATGATGATGCGGCTCTTCCCCGAGCTCTTCGCCAACCACCGCATCGCGCCGGTGGCCCATTACCCCGACCTGCTGCTGGACACGCTGCGCAGTGTGGCGCCCTCGGGCGTGGCCGACCCCACCGTCGTCGTGCTGACGCCGGGCATGTACAACTCGGCCTACTTCGAGCATGCCTTCCTGGCCCAGCAGATGGGTGTCGAGCTGGTGGAGGGGCAGGACCTGTTCGTCGACGGCGGCTTCGTCTACATGCGCACGACGCGGGGCCCCAAGCGCGTGGACGTCATCTACCGGCGCCTGGACGACGACTTCCTCGACCCCAAGGTCTTCCGCGCCGACTCGCAGCTGGGCTGCGCCGGCCTGGTGGACGCCTACAAGGCTGGCAAGGTGACGCTGTCCAACGCCATCGGCACCGGCATCGCGGACGACAAGTCCATCTACCCTTACGTGCCGAAGATGATCGAGTTCTACCTCGGCGAGAAGCCCATCCTGCAGAACGTGCCGACCTACGTCTGCCGCGAGAAGGAGGACCTGGCCTACACGCTGGCCCATCTGCCCGAGCTGGTGGTGAAGGAGGTGCACGGTGCGGGCGGCTACGGCATGCTCGTCGGCCCGGCGGCCACCAAGGCCGAGGTCGAGGCCTTCCGCGCCCAGCTCGTCGCCAACCCGAGCAACTACATCGCGCAGCCCACGCTGTCGCTGTCCACCTGCCCGACCTTCGTCGAGAGCGGCGTCGCGCCGCGTCATATCGACCTGCGACCCTTCGTGCTGTCGGGTTCGTCGGTGCGCATGGTGCCGGGCGGGCTCACGCGCGTGGCGTTGAAGGAAGGTTCCTTGGTGGTGAACAGCAGCCAGGGTGGTGGAACGAAAGACACCTGGGTTCTTGAGGACTGAGGGAGGACTGAACATGCTGTCGAGAACCGCTGACCACCTCTTCTGGCTGAGCCGCTACATCGAGCGGGCCGAAAACACCGCCCGCATGCTGGACATCGCCTACCAGACCTCCCTGCAGCCCCAGTCCGTCGACGAATCCGAGCAGACCTGGCGCAGCCTCGTCTCCATCTCCGAGCTGAACAACCTGTACGGCGCCAAGTACCCAGCCATCAACGGCCGCAACGTCATGGAGTTCATGGTGGCCGACGAGAGCAACCTCTCGTCCATCTTCAACTGCCTGCGCGCCGCCCGCGAGAACGCGCGGGCCGTGCGCGGGTCGCTGACGACCGAGGTCTGGGAGACCATGAACCAGACTTGGCTGGAATTCCGCCGCCTGCTGCGCGAGGGCGCGCTGGCGCGCGATCCGTCGCAGCTGTTCGAGTGGGTCAAGTACCGCAGCCACCTCTCGCGCGGCGTGACGGTCGGCACCATGCTGCAGGACGAGGCCTTCCACTTCATCCGCATCGGCTCCTTCCTGGAGCGGGCCGACAACACCGCGCGGCTGCTGGACGTGAAGTTCTATCGCCAGGAGCAGACGCAAGGCGAGCATGACGCCGCGCGCGACTTCTACTACTGGTCGGCCGTGCTGCGCTCGGTGTCGGGCTTCGAGATTTACCGCAAGGTCTACAGCAACGTCATCCAGCCCGAGAAGGTGGCCGAGCTGCTGATCCTGCGGCCCGACATGCCGCGCTCGCTGTCGCACTGCGTGACGCGCATGCAGGCCAACCTCAAGCGCGTGGCCAACGCCCAGTCGGGCGAGACGCTGCGGCGCGTGGGGCGGCTGGAGGCCGAGCTCGCCTTCGGGCGAATCGACGAGATCCTGGCCGATGGCCTGCATCCCTTTCTGGATGGCTTCCTGGCCGAGGTGGCCGACCTCGGTGTTCGTATCAGCAAGGACTTCCTGGTATGAGCATCCACGTCGCCCTCAAGCACGTCACCCGCTACAAGTACGACCGCCCGGTCAACCTCGGCCCGCAGGTCGTGCGCTTGCGCCCGGCGCCGCACTGCCGCACGCCGGTGCTGAGCTATTCGCTGCGCATCGAGCCGGCCACGCACTTCATCAACTGGCAGCAGGACCCCTTCGCCAACTACCTGGCGCGGCTGGTCTTCCCGGAGAAGACGACCGAGTTCACCGTCACGGTGGACCTGGTGGCCGAGATGGCGGTCTACAACCCCTTCGACTTCTTCCTGGAACCGCAGGCCCAGACCTTTCCGTTCGCCTACGACGAGGCGCAGCAGATCGAGCTGGCGCCCTATCTGCAGGTGGAGCCAACGACGCCGCTGCTCGCGGCCTACCTGAAGGGCATCCCGCGCACCGAGCGCGCGACCATCGATTTCCTGGTCGATCTGAACCAGCGCGTGCAGAACAGCGTCTCCTACCTGATTCGCATGGAGCCCGGCGTGCAGACGCCGGAGGAAACGCTGCAAAAGGGTTCGGGCTCCTGCCGCGACTCCGGCTGGCTGCTGGTGCAGTTGCTGCGCCACCTCGGCCTGGCCGCGCGCTTCGTGTCGGGCTACCTGATCCAGCTGACTCCCGACGAGAAGGCGCTGGACGGCCCCAGCGGCACCGAGGTCGACTTCACCGACCTGCACGCCTGGTGCGAGGTCTACCTGCCCGGCGCCGGCTGGGTGGGCCTGGACCCGACCTCCGGCCTGATGGCCGGCGAGGGCCACATCCCTCTGGCCGCCACGCCCACGCCGGGCAGCGCCGCGCCCATCAGCGGCGGCGTCGACAAGAGCGAGGTCGAGTTCGAGCACGAGATGAGCGTCACGCGCATCTACGAGTCGCCGCGCGTGACCAAGCCCTACACCGAGACGCAATGGGCCGAGGTGCTCAAGCTCGGCGAGCAGGTGGACCGCGAACTGGCCGCCGGCGACGTGCGGCTGACCATGGGCGGCGAGCCCACCTTCGTCGCCGTCGACGACCGCGACGCGCCCGAATGGAACACCGAGGCGCTGGGCCCCACCAAGCGCGTCTACGCGCAGCAGCTCACCCACCGGCTGCGCGACGAGTATGGCCAGGGCGGCTTCCTGCACTTCGGCCAGGGCAAGTGGTATCCGGGCGAGCAGCTGCCGCGCTGGGCCCTGTCCATCTACTGGCGGGCCGACGGCCAGCCCTGCTGGCGCAATCCCGACTGGTTCGCCGACGAGCGCGAACAGCACCGCTACACCAGCGAGGATGCCGAGGTCTTCATGAAGGCGCTGACGCGCCGCCTGGGCCTGCCCGACACGCATGTGCAGCCCGGCTATGAAGACACCTTCTATTACCTCTGGCGCGAGCGTCGCCTGCCGGTCAACGTCGACCCCTTCGACTCGCGGCTGGATGACGAGATGGAGCGCGTGCGCCTGCGCCGCGTGTTCGACCAGGGCCTGTCCCACGTCGTCGGCCATGTGCTGCCGCTGCGCCACAGCGGCGATGCACCGGCCCTGGCCGGCACGCGCTGGCAGACGGGCCCCTGGTTCCTGCGCGACGAGCGCCTGTACCTGCACCCCGGCGATTCCCCCATGGGTTGGCGCCTGCCGCTGGATTCCCTGCCCTGGGTCAGCAAGGGCGACTACCCCTACCTGATCGAGCAGGACCCCTTCGCGCCGCGCGGCATGCTCCCGGCGGCTGCCACGCTGAGAGCCCAGGTGCAGGGCGTTACTTCGGCTGGGCCGACGCCCGGGCTGCGCCAGTCCGGGGGCGTGGATACCGGCAACGGGACGGCGGGTGGCCCGGCCCGGCCCGGGCGTTTTGAAAGCGCCGGCGGCCTCACGCGCACGGCGCTCTGCGTCGAGGCCCGCGACCCGCGCCGCGCCAACGGCCCCTCGGCCGAAGGCAAGGGCCGGGCCAGAGGCGTGCTCTACGTCTTCATGCCGCCGCTGGAGAAGCTGGAGCATTACCTGGAGCTGCTGACGGCCGTGGAGGCCAGCTGCGAGGACACCGGCTACAAGATCGTGCTGGAGGGCTACCCGCCGCCGCGCGACCCGCGGCTCAAGCTCTTGCAGGTCACGCCCGACCCCGGCGTCATCGAGGTCAACATCCACCCGGCGCACAACTGGGGCGAGCTGGTTGCCCACACCGAATTCCTCTACGAAGCCGCGCGCCTCACCCGCCTGTCGACCGAGAAATTCATGATCGACGGCCGCCACACCGGCACTGGCGGCGGCAACCACTTCGTGATGGGCGGCGCCACGCCGGCCGACTCGCCTTTCCTGCGCCGGCCCTCGCTGCTGGCCTCGCTGCTGGCCTACTGGCACAACCACCCCTCGCTGAGCTACCTCTTCAGCGGCCTCTTCATCGGCCCCACCAGCCAGTCGCCGCGCGTGGACGAAGCGCGCAACGACCAGCTGCGCGAGCTGGAGATTGCACTCGGCGAGATCCACAAGGCCGAGGCGAAGTTTGGGGAATCGATGCCGCCCTGGCTGGTGGACCGCACGCTGCGCAACGTGCTGGTGGACGTGACCGGCAACACCCACCGCAGCGAGTTCTCCATCGACAAGCTCTACTCGCCCGACTCGGCCACCGGCCGGCTCGGCCTGCTGGAGCTGCGCGCCTTCGAGATGCCGCCGCATGCGCGCATGAGCGTCGTGCAGCAACTGCTGCTGCGCGCCTTCGTCGCCCGCTTCTGGAACGCGCCCTACAAGACCCCGCTGGTGCGCTGGGGCACCGAGCTGCACGACCGCTGGCTGCTGCCGCACTTCATCCGCGAGGACTTCGCCGACGTCATCGAGGACATGGCCGAGGCCGGCTACGCCTTCGATCCCGCCTGGTTCGCGCCGCACGTCGAGTTCCGCTTCCCCAAGTTCGGCGAGTTCGCCGCGCGCGGTGTGCACGTGACGCTGCGCGGTGCGCTGGAGCCCTGGCATGTGATGGGCGAGGAGGGCGCGGCCGGCGGCAATGTGCGCTACGTGGATGCATCGATGGAGCGGCTGCAGGTGCATGTCAGCGGCCTGGTCGACCCGCGCCACCGCATCACCGTCAACGGCCAGCCCGTGCCGCTGCAGCCCACCGGCCGCGTCGGCGAGTTCGTGGCCGGCGTGCGCTACCGCGCCTGGCTGCCGCCCTCGGCGCTGCACCCCACCATCGGCATCCACGCGCCGCTGACGGTGGATCTCGTCGACACCTGGCAGCAGAAGTCGCTCGGCGGCTGCCGCTACTTCGTCGCCCACCCGGGCGGGCGCAACTACGCGACGCTGCCCGTCAACGCCTACGAGGCCGAGAGCCGGCGCCTGGCGCGCTTCACCGCGCACGGGCACACGCCGGGCCGCGTCGAGGTGGGCGAGCCGCAGCGCAGCCTGGAGTTCCCGTTCACGCTGGATCTGCGCAAAGTATCCTGAGCGGATGCACATCGAAATCCAGTCCGGCATCCGCCTCTTCATCGACATCGAGGGACTGGGCCGCGTGCCCGAGGGCCGCGCGCTGCGCGAAAAGCCCACCCTCGTCCTCATCCACGGCGGCCCTGGCTTCGACCACACGGCCTTCCGGCCCTTCTTCAGCCGCTTCGCCGACCTCTGCCAGATCGTCTACTTCGACCTGCGCGGCCACGGCCGCAGCGACCCGCGGCCGGCCGACGAGTGGCGTCTGGACGTCTTTGCGGACGACGTCGTGCGACTGTGCGATGCGCTGGGTGTCGTCAAGCCCATCGTGCTGGGCCAGAGCTTTGGCGGCTTCGTCGCGCAGCGCTACCTGGCGCGCCACCCGGAGCACCCGGCCAAGGTCGTGCTGTCCAGCACCTCGCATCACTTCGGTCTGGCACGCAAGATCGAGCGCTTCGGCCGCCTCGGCGGGCCGGCTGCCGCGCAGGCCACGCGCGACTTCTGGGAGCACCCCGGCCCCGACACCTGGGCAGCTTACGAGACCCATTGCCGCCATCTCTACAACACCAAGCCGAAGAACCCCGATGCCGGCGGCTGGATGATCTTCAAGCCCGAGATCCTGTTCGAGCACACGCGCACCGAGCTGCCGGGCATGGACCTGCGCCCGGGGCTGGCGAAGGTGCAATGCCCGGTGCTCGTCATGGCCGGCGAGGCCGACCCCGTCACGCCGCCCGAAGATGCCGCCGAGATCGTCGCGGCACTGCCGCCGCAGTGGGTCGCCGGCTTCGAGCGCTTCCCCGGCGTGGGCCACGGCGCCTGGCGCGACGACCCGGAAGCGGCCGAGCGCGTGCTGCGTCGCTTCCTGGCTGCCTGAACCAGGCCCGGCGCGGGCATTGCTCGACAATGCCTTTTCGCCCGCGCCGTCCGTTCCCATGACCGAGCTCACCCCCAGCCAATGGAGCCTGCTTCCCGATGAGCCCGAGGAAGCCCTGGCGCCCGACCCGCTGGCGCAGGCGCTGTCGGCCGCGCTGCGCAGCCGCGACGGTCATTTCTACGAGCTGACCGGCCAGGTCAACCGGCCCGGCGAGCCCCAGGGCGGCCTGGCCGAGCGCTGGCGCCGCTTCTTCGCGGCCGGCGGTGCGGCGGGCTGGCAGGAGCTCAGCGCCAAGGCCCTGCGCGTGCAGCGTCGCGTGCTGGAGGACGGCGCCAGCTACAACGTGCACAGCGACGGCCCGCCGCTGCCCGGCCAGGATGGCGAATACGGCGCACCGCTGGCCCGCCATTGGCCGCTGGAACTGCTGCCCATGCTTATCGAGCCCGACGAGTGGCGGCACATCGAGGCCGGCATCGCCCAGCGCGCCCGGTTGCTCAACGCCGTCATGGCCGATATCTACGGCGAGCGCCGGCTGCTGCAGCAGGGCCTGCTGCCGGCCTCGCTGGTGCTGGCCCATCCGCAATACCTGCGCGGCATGCACGGCAACCGGCCCTCGGGCGGCGTGCACCTGCATGTGCTGGCCTTCGACCTCACGCGCTGCGCGGACGGCCACTGGTGGGTGGTCGGCCAGCGCACGCAGGCGCCCTCGGGCCTGGGCTATGTGCTGGAGAACCGCCTCATCATCGCCCAGCAGTTTCCCGAGGCCTTCCGCCAGATGGCCGTGCAACGCCTGGCGGCGAGCTACCGCGACTTCATCCAGACCCTGATGAAGCTCTCCCCCGCCGGCGAGCGCAGCCGCGTCGCGCTGCTGACGCCGGGGCCGCGCAACGAAACCTACTTCGAGCAGGCCTTCCTGGCCCGCTACCTGGGCATCGCGCTGGTCGAGGGCGCCGACCTGACCGTGCGCGCCGACAAGGTCTACCTGAAGACCCTGGCCGGCCTGGAGCGCGTGCACGTGCTGCTGCGCCGCGTGGACGACACCTGGCTGGACCCGCTGGAGCTGCGCCCCGAGTCCATCCTCGGCGTGCCGGGGCTGCTGCAGGCTGCGCGTGCCGGCGAGGTCGTCATCGCCAACGTGCCGGGCGCCGGCTGGCTGGAAAGCCCGGGCCTCGCCGCCTTCTGGCCCGGCGTCGCCGAGAGCCTGCTCGGCGAGGAGCTGGTGCTGCCGGCCATCCAGAGCTGGTGGTGCGGCGAGGAGAGCGCCTGGGGCGCGCTGCGCCCGCGGCTGGCGCAGTTCATCGTCGTGCCCACCTTCGCGGCCAGCAGCACGACGCGCAGCTTCTCTCCCATCGTTGCCGCCGAACTCAGCGACGAGGCCCTGCGGGAACTGGCCGAGCGCATCGACGCCGACCCCACCGCCTACACGCTGCAGGCGCGCGTCAAGCCCACCAAGCAGCCGGTCTGGACGCGCGGCGCGCTGGAGCCGCGCGTAGCGGTGCTGCGCGTCTTCGCGCTGACCGATGGCCAGGGCGGCTGGACCGTGCTGCCCGGTGGCCTGGCCCGCGTGGCACCCAAGCGCGACCCGCTGGCCGACGCCTGGCTGTCCATCCAGCGTGGGTCCCTGAGCGCCGACACCTGGGTCATGACCGATGGCGAGGTCGACGCGACGACGCTGCTGCCCCAGCCCCTGCAGGCGGCCGACCTGGCCCAGGTGCACTGGACCGTCACCAGCCGTGCCGCCGAGAACCTGTTCTGGCTGGGCCGCTACACCGAGCGCGCCGAGAACAGCGCGCGGCTGGCTCGCCACATCATCGAGGCCAGCGTCATGGTGCAGCGCGGTGCCATGCCGCCACCGATGCTGCCGCTGCTGGACGAGCTGGCGCGCCGCCACGGCCTCGTCGGCCCCGCGGCGCCCGCGGCCCAGGACGACCCGCGCGGCTTCGAGCGCGCGCTGCTGACGGCCTTGCTGCCCGGCTCCGGCGTCACCAGCGTGGGCTGGAACCTGCGCGCGCTGCAGGGCTGCGCCCAGGCCTTGCGCGAGCGCCTGTCGCCCGAGGCCTGGCGCCTCATCCACGAGACGGCGGCGCAGTTCGAGCAGCACCTGCGCGCCGTGCTGGACCGCCCCGGCCCGGCCGCGCCGATGGGCGACGTGCTCAACGTGCTGGCCCGCGCCGACACCCACCTCGCCGCCATCACCGGCGCCCAGACCGACCGCATGACGCGCGACGACGGCTGGCGGCTGCTGTCCATCGGGCGCCAGATCGAGCGGCTGTCCTTCCATGCCGAGGTGCTGGCCGAGGCTTTCGAGCACGGCCTCGCGCTGTCCGAGGACGGCTTCGGCCTGCTGCTGGGCGTGTTCGACTCCACCATCACCTACCGCGCCCAGTTCCAGGCGCGGCGCGAGGCCCCGCCGCTGCTGCACCTGCTGGTGCACGATACCGACAACCCGCGCTCGCTCGCCTGGGTGGCGCGCACCCTGCGCGACCGCTTCGCCAAGCTGGCCCGCCACGACCCCGAGTGGGCCGCTGACATCGCCGCCGAGCTGCCCGTGCCCGAGGCCTGGCCGCTGGCCGAGCTGGCGGGGCCGGGGCCGGCCCTGGTCGAGCACCTGAGGCGCGCGGCGGCCCAGGCCGGCGAACTGTCCGGCCTCATCAGCCAGCGCTATTTCGCCCACGTCATCGGCGCGGAGCAGCGGGTGTGGCAATGAAGCTGTCCGTCCACCACGTCACCGAGTACACCTACGAGGCCTCGGTGGAGTGGGCCTACCACGCGGCCTGCCTGGCGCCGCGCGAGACGCCGTGGCAGCAGGTCGATGGCTGGCGCCTGAACATCGACCCGCTGCCCGACGGCTGGGGCGTGGAGGGGCTGGAGCTGGACGCCGGCATGCTGGCCCGGCACCTGCGCCGCGACCCCTGGGGCAACGGCCACCTGAGCTTCGGCCATGCCCGCGTGCACGAGAACCTGGTCGTCGACAGCCGCTTCGAGGCGAGCCTGAGCGACCGCCCGGCACCCGACGCCGGCTGCGGCCCGGCGTGGGAGGCCGTCGCCGCCGGCCTGCGCTACCGCGCCGGTCGCGCGCTGCAGGAGGCCGACGAGTTCGCCCTGGCCTCCACCTACGCTGCGCCCGACGCGACGCTGGCCGCCTACGCGCGACGCGCCTTCTCGCCTGGCTGCAAGCTGGCCGCCGGCGGGCTGGCGCTGATGCACCAGATCCACGCCGACCTGCGCTATCTGCCGCACAGCACGACGGTCGCAACGCGCGCCGCCGACGCGCTGGCCCAGCGCAGCGGCGTCTGCCAGGACTTCGCCCATGTCTTCATCGCCGCCTGCCGCTCTCTCGGCTTGGCGGCGCGCTATGTGTCGGGCTATCTGCTGACGCGACCACCGCCGGGTGCGCCGAAGCTGGTCGGTGCCGATGCGTCGCATGCCTGGGTCGAGCTCTGGTGTCCCGAGCAGGGCTGGCTGGCGTTGGACCCCACCAACGCCGTTGCCGCGGACCTGGATCACGTCACGCTCGCCTGGGGGCGCGACTACGCCGACGTGGCGCCGCTGCGCGGCGTGCTGCGCGGCGGCGGCGTGGCCACGCTGCGGGTGGGCGTGACGGTGGAGCCGTCGACCGCCTAGCCCTGGCGCCGGGACAACCGCGCCGCCAGCGCCGCCAGCACGGCCGCGCCGGCCGTGCCGGCGGCGAGCAGGGCCAGCGTGTCCTCGTCGGCCAGCTGCCACCAGGCCAGCGCGGGCGGCGTCACCTCGGCACGCCAGCGCCGGTCGGCCACCGGCAGCTCGAAGCTATGTGCCGGTGCGGGCGGTGCTGCACCGGGCTCGCTGTCGTAGACCGGCGTCGGGCTGTCGACGTCGATCACGCGCACGCGGGCCGGCGGGGCAAGCTCTGCCGGCAGCACGCTGCGCACGAATTCGGCGCCGCGAAAGGCGATGCCGACGACGCCGGTAGCGGCGGCCCACCGGGCCTCGGTGCCGGCTGGCAGGCGGTCGCCGCGGTAGGTGGCGGCGCGCACGACGACGCTGGCCAGCTCCGGGTGGCCGGGCCGATGGCGGTCGCGCGCCAGCAGCAGCGGCGCCGTGGCGACGAGGCCACCCACGCTGATGGCGTTCTCGACGGCCTGGCGGTAGGCCTTGCCGGGGTCGTACAAGTCGTAGCCGTCGTTGGTCGGGTCGGCCGGATGCTGGTGGCGCAGCAGCATGTACTCGGGCCGCTCGCCGGGCGGCTGTATGTCGAAGCTCGGGTGGCCGGCCGGATCGGCGCTGCGGTCCGCGCGCACGCGCTCGATGAAGGCGGCGCGCCCGGCCGCGTCGACGCGCTCGGCCACGAAGCTCAGCACCAGGCCCGGGTGGCGGCCGTTGGCGAACTGGCCGGCGACATGGCGCGAAAACTGCGCGTCGTTCAGCGGCGCCGCACCGCTGGCGGCCAGTCGCAGGCTGGGCAGGATGTCGAGCTGCCGGCGCACCGCAAAGGTCAGCGATGCCCGGAAGTCGTCGGTCAGATGTCTGAACAGCAGAGCGCGCTCGGCGGCCTTGCGCTGCAGGGAGCCGGCCGCAAGCGCCAGCGTCAGTGCCAGCGCGGCGGCGAACGCCAGCGCGGGCAGGGCCCGGCGCATGGGGTGGGCGGCGCGGTCGGCGGGCAGGGGCATCGGCGCTGGGTCTTTCGGCTGCCATGGCCACGCCCAGTCCGGCTAACGCGCTGGTGCGACGGCATGGCGCCGCGATGATAGACCGGCCGCGGCGCTCAGCCGCCGAGCATCGGCAGTACCGAGGCGACCATCAGCGCCGCGGCGCCCCAGTTGAAGGCCTGCAGCGCGCGCGGCCGGTGCAGCCAGCGGCGCATCTGCTCGCCCAGCAACGCCCAGGAGCCGCAGCAGGGCAGGTTGACCAGCACGAAGACGGCGGTCAATGCCGGCACGCCGAGGTCGCCATATGCGGTCACGGCCGTCAGCGCCATGGCCCAGGCCTTGGGGTTGACGACCTGGAACAGCGCGGCGGCGCCGAAGCCCATCGGCTGCCCTTGGCCGCTGTTGCCGGCCTCCGGCGGCGCTGCCGTCGCGATCTTGAAGGCCAGGTAGAGCAGATAGGCCAGGCTCACCCACTTCAGCACGTCGTGCAGGCCGGGGTAGCGGCCGAAGACCTGGCCCAGGCCCAGGCCGACGAGGGCCAGCATGACGCCGAAGCCGAAGCTGATGCCCAGCAGATGCGGCAGGCTGCGCCGCCAGCCGAAGTGGGTGCCTGAGGCCAGCAGCATCAGGTTGTTGGGACCTGGCGTGATGGAGGTGACGAAGGCGAAGCCCGCCAGGGCGGCCAGCATGCTGAGGGTGGTTTCCATGGCGCGCAACTCTAGGCAGGTGGGCGTCGAATGGGCTTGCGTTTTGCGGTGCTGCCGGCGGCGCGCGTGCAATGATCTGCGGCCATGGACGCCATTGACGAGAAAATCTTGTTTGAGCTGGTCAAGGACGGCCGCCTGACCAATGCCGAACTGGCCCAGCGCATCGCGCTCAGCCCCTCGGCCTGCCTGCGGCGTGTGCAGGAGCTGGAGAGGCTGGGTGTCATCAAGGGCTATCGCGCGGTGCTGGACCCGGCGCGGCTGGGCCTGGGCTTTGTCGCCTATGTGGCCATTGGCCTGTCGCGCCACACGCTGGACGAGCAGCTGGGCTTCGAGCAGGCCATGAAGGACTGCTCCGTCGTGCGCGAGTGCCACAACGTGACCGGCGCCTTCGAGTACCTGCTGCGCGTGGAGGTGGCCGACCTGCCGGCCTACAAGCGCTTCCACGCCGACGTGCTGGGCGGACTGCCCCAGGTCAGCATGATCACGAGCTACATCGTCATGGACTCGCCCAAGGACGAGCGCGGCTGAAGCGTCGGTGCCCGGGCCGCATGAACCCGCGGGCCGGGACCGGACGAGGGGTCAACGTTTGACCTTGCCCTCCGCCGTCAGCATGGACAGCTCGACGAAGCTGGAGCCGACATGCTTGTTGGCCGTGAACTGCAGCCGGTAGCCGCGCGATTCGTAGCCGGACAGCGTCTCCAGCGCCGCGATCAGGCCTTCGCGCGTCGGGCGGCTGCCCAGGCGGCGCAGCCCGTCCACGACGACGCGGGCCGCCAGATAGCCCTCGATGCTGGTGTAGTTGGGCTCGGCCTTGGGGTCGAAGCGGTGCAGGGCCTGCTGGTAGTCATTGACCAGGCCGGCCGCCGTGCCGAAGGGCGAGGGCATGACCTGGGACACGACGACGCCCGCCGCGTCCTTGCCGAGTTCGTCCGCCAGGGCCTGGGTGCCGACGAAGGAGACGTTGTAGAACTGCCCGCCGTAGCCGGCCTTGCGCGCCTCGCGGATGAAGGCGGCGCAGCCCTTGTAGGCGCCGATCTGTACGATGGCCTCGGCCTGCAGCGGCACCAGGGCCTTGACGGCCGCTGCGACGTCCACGCTGTTGCGCTCCACGGTCGCGATGCCCAGGGGTTGCAGGCCCCGTTTGTCCAGCGCCCGCTGCACGCCCTTGAGGCCGGCCTGGCCGTAGGCGTCGTTCTGGTGGAAGACGGCGATCTTCTTCAGGTCGAGCTGGGTCAGCTGCCTGACGATCAGCTCGGTCTCGTCGAAATAGGACGCGCGGATGTGGAAGACCAGGCGGTTGAAGGGGTCGCGCAGTGCCTCGGCGCCGGTGAAGGGCGCGATGAAGGGCATGTGCGCGGCGGTGGCCAGCGGCAGGGCAGCCAGCGAGGTGGGCGTGCCCACGTAGCCGAACAGGGCGAACACCTCGTCGTGGATGAACTTCTCGGTGTTGGCCTTGCAGCGCGCGGGGTCGTAGCCATCGTCCAGCGTCCTCAGCACGACGGGCATGCCGCCCACGCCGCCGGCGGCATTGACGGCATCGAAGTAGGCCTTGGCGCCGAGCTGCATCTGCAGGCCGGTCTGGGCGTTCGGCCCGGTCAGCGGCACGGACTGGCCGAGCACGATGCTCCCGCGCTCCTGGGCGCGGGCGACCATGGCGGCCGGCAGGGTGAGCCCGGCCAGCGCGAGTTGGTGGAAGCGACGTCGGGTCTGCATGGGCTCATGATGCCCCGGACGGCGGTCCGGCGCTGTGAACTAAATCAGCTCCGGCTGGCACTTGTGCGCAACCGGCCGGCGCGTTTGTTGGCGAACATGGCTTCGTCCGCATGGCGCATCAGCGCGTCGGGGGTGCGGCCATCGCTGGGAAAATGCGCCAGGCCCAGGCTGCTGCCCACCGCCACCTGCGCGCCCGAGCTCAGCGTGATGGGCTGGATGAGCCCGTCGAGCAGCCGGTTCAGCACCGGTTCGGCATCGCCCGGCGCCTGCTGCGGCGACAGCAGCACGACGAATTCGTCGCCGCCCAGCCGGGCCACGGTGTCGCTGCCGCGCAGGCCGGCCTGCAGCCGGGCGGCCACGGCCTTGAGCACCTCGTCGCCGGCATCGTGGCCATGGGTGTCGTTGATCAGCTTGAAGCCGTTCAGGTCCAGGTAGGCCAGCGCGAAGACCTGGCCGCTGCGTTCGGCGCCGGCGATGGCCTGGCGCAGGCGGTCGCCCAGCAGCAGGCGGTTGGGCAGGCCGGTCAGCGCATCGTGCAGGGCGGCGCGCTCCATGCGTGCCTCGTGGGCCTTGCTCTGCGTGATGTCCACCATCATCCACAGCGACTCGCCGCCGCTGCCGGGCAGGTCCACGCCGGAGAGATCCACCCAGATCAGCGAGCCGTCCTTGCGGCGCATCTGCAGCTGCGTGCGAAAGCGCCCGCCGGCCCTGAGCTGCGGGTAGGCCAGCGCGCCCAGCGTCTCGTAGGCCGTGTCGTCGGCATAGAGCATGCGTGCCGGCTGGCCGAGCAGTTCGCCATCGGCATAGCCGAACATGCGCTCCACCGCATGGTTGCGCCAGACCGCGCGGCGCTCGCGCAGCTTGAGGATGCCGACGAGGTCGCTCTCCAGCATGGCCTCCTGGTCCAGCGTCAGCTGGTGCAGCTGCTGGCGGATGTGGTGGGTCTCGCTGATGTCGAACATCACCGAGCGGCTGCGCAGGAACTCGCCGTTCGCGTCGTAGACCGCCGTGGCCGACAGGCTGACGCGGCGGGTCTGGCCCTGCCGGCCGACGATGTCCATCTCCAGCCCCGCGATGTGCCCGTCGCGCTTGAAGCGGGGGAAGGCCTCGGCAAAGATGGCGCGGCCCTCGTCGGTCAGGAACTCGGCCGAGCCCAGCTGGCCGATGGCCTGCGCGGCGGTGCAGCCGAACCAGCGCAGGCCGACCGCGTTGATCTGCAGGAAGCGCCCCCTGGCGTCGAGCGAGTAGTAGGCGCAGGGCGCGTTGTCGTAGAGATCCTGCAGGCTCTCGTGGGCCTCGTCGGCCTGGGCCTGCAGGGTCTTGCGCGGCGTGATGTCGGACTCGATGACCATGAAGCCCGTCAGCCCGCCGTCGCCGTCGCGCAGCGGCTGGGTCTCGATGTCGACCCAGTAGTCGTGGCCGCTCTTGCTGCGGTTGAGCAGCTCGGCCTTGCAGCCCAGGCCGACGTTCATCGCTTCGCGCATGCCATGCACGGTGTCGGCGTCGGTGAGTTCGGAGTGCAGCAGGTCGCTGGGCAGGCGGCCCTGGGCCTCGGCCGCGGTGAAGCCCGTCAGGCGCGTGAAGCCGTCGTTGACCCAGGTGATGTGGCGCTCCGTGTCGGTGATGAGGACGGCATTCGTCGTGTGGCTGGCCACCATGGCCAGGCGTGCCAGGTCGGCCGTCATGCCGCGTGCCAGCTGCTCGGCGCGGGCGCGGCTGGCGGCCAGCAGGTAGACCGTCACGGCCAGCAGCAGGCTCAGCAGCCCGCCGCCCAGCTCCAGCCCGACGCCCGACAGGCCGAGCAGCTTCACCGCCGCCTGCTGCGTCAGCGCGGTGTCCAGCAGGAACTCGCGCCCGGCCACGGTGAAATGCAGGCCCTCCGCCGTCGAGGCCTCGGCCAGCGAGTATTCGGCCGCTTCCTCGGTGGTCAGGAGCTGCCCCCGGCGCATGGCCAGCAGGGGTTTGAACTCGCCGTCCGGTGCGCGCGCCGAGAGCTTCAGGTCCAGCAGCGCCGCCGCCGGCTCGGCCACGCCATGCAGCAGGTCGTTGGCCACGACCGGTGCGTAAAGCAGGCCCTGCAGGGCCGCGCGGCGCTGCAGCGGCGTGCCGGGGTCGCGGCCCTCCCGGTAGACCGGCACCAGCAGCAGGAAACCCGGCCCCTTCAGCGGGTCCTGCACCAGGCGAACGGGGGCGGAGAGGGCGGCCTCGCCGCTGTCGATGGCCTGCTCGATGGCCTGGCGGCGCACCGGGTCGGCGCCGGAGTCGAGGCCCCAGGCTGCGAGGTTGCGCGAGAACGGCGAGATCTGCGTGACGACGTAGAGCGTGTCGTCCTGGCCCGCGCCATGCACGCGGAAGTCCGTCGCACCCTGGCGCTGATGCGCGGCGACGAAGGCGTCCAGGTCTTGGCGCGCCACCTTCTCGATGAAGCCGAAGCCCCGCACGCCGGGGAACTCGGCCGCCAGGTCGCGTGATTCGACATAGGCGTCGAAAGCGTTGCGGTCGAACCTGCCCTCCAGCGCCGCCATCGCGCCGCGCGCGCCCTTGAGGCCGTAGACCGGCAGTGTCAGGCGCTTGACGACGTCGGCCTGCAGCCGCTCCGCCTGGCGCTCCTGCAGGCCGCGCGCCTCGGCGCCGGCACGCTGCTGCTGCCAGATGACGGCGCCCGCCGTCAGCGCCAGGCCGATGGACAGCACCGCCGCTGCAGCTACCCACGCGGTCGTGCTGATCGCCTCTGGCCCGGAATAGCCGTCTCCGATGCGCAAGCTTGTCTCTCTCTTTTGATGGCAGCGAATGCCTGCGCAACGATTGAAGCATGGCCCGCGCGCGCGCCGCAAGCCGCCGCAGCGGCACTTGCGCACAATCCGCGCCATGAACCTCCATCTCATTCAGGCCCGCGCCAACCGCCTGGCCAACCGCCGCCTGCTGGGCGCCGTGGCCCGGCTGGGCGACGCCGACTTCCACGCCCCGCGCACCAGCTTCTTTCCGAGCCTGGCGCAGACGCTCAATCACATCCTCAACGTGGATCACTACTACGTCGCCGCCCTGCACGGCGACGTGCAGATGCGCCACGTCTGGGCGAGTTATGTACCGGCCACGACGGCTCGCGAGCTGGCTGATCGCCAGGACGCCAGCGACGAGCGTCTGATCGCCTTCTGTGCCGGACTGACCCCGGCGGACGACGAGCGCATCGTGGCCTTCGACCGTGGCGCCGGCATCGAGGCCGGCCCGCGCGAGCCGCTTGCGCGGGTGCTGGCTCACCTCTTCATGCACCAGACCCACCACCGCGGCCAGGCACACGCGATGCTGGCCGGCACGGCGGTGAAGCCGCCGCAGCTGGATGACTTCATCCTGCTGGGGGACAAGGTGCACCGGGCCGAAGACATGCAGGCCCTGGGGTGGGTCGAGCCGGTGTAGGGCTCAGAGTTCGGCCACGCCCTTCACCCGCACCGGCATCGCCACTGGCTGGGCCGCGACATCGGCCGCGCGGCCGTGGAAGCGGTCCAGCAGGGCCAGCCACTGCTGCTTCACCGAGACGACGTTGGCGTGCTTAACATGGCCGTAGCCGCGGATCTTTTCGGGCAGGCGGGCCAGTTCGACGGCGGTGTTGAGGTTGTCCGCCGACAGTGAAGCCAGGATCTCGTCGACCAGCTTCTCGTAGTCGACGATCAACTGGCGCTCCATGCGGCGCTCGTCCGTCTTGCCGAAGATGTCCAGCGCGCCGCCGCGCAGGCCCTTGAACTTCGCCAGCCACTTGAAGGCGGTGAAGGTCCAGCTGCCCAGCTCGATCTTCTTCACACGGCCGTCGGCGCCGGGCCTGGCGATCAGTGGCGGGGCAAGGTGGAAGGACAGGCGCTCCCAGTTCTCGAACTGGTCCTTCATGGCCTTCTCGAAGCGGCCGTCGGTGTACAGGCGTGCGACCTCGTACTCGTCCTTGATGGCCAGCAGCTTGGCGTAGTAGCGCGCCACGGCCTGCGTCAGCCGCTGGCCCTTGCCCAGCGGCGTCTCGGCGGCGCGCACGCGCTCGACCAGGGCGCGGTAGCGCCGCGCGTAAGCGGCGTCCTGGTAGTCGGTCAGGAACTTCGCGCGCCGCTCGATGAGTCCATCAGCCCCGTCGAGCTGGTCGAAGTTGAAGAGCTTCACTACATTGACGTCGCCGGCCAGGCGTTGGATGGCATCCGGTGCGGCGATGGCCAGGCGGCCCAGGGCGAAGGCGGTCTTGTTGGCCTCGGCGGCGACGCCGTTCAGCTCGATGGCGCGCATCAGCGCCGCCTCGCTGACGGGCACCAGTCCGCGCTGCCAGCATGCGCCCAGCATGATGATGTTGCTGGGCAGGGTGTCGCCCATCAGGCGCTGCGAGATGCCCTGGGCGTCGATGGTGCTGAGCTCGCCGTGCTCGCCGACGGCGAACTTCATCTTGGCGATCAGCGAGTCGCCTTGCAGGGATGCGTCCGGGTTGCGCACGAAACCGGCAGTGGGCAGCTCGTGCGTGTTGGCGAGGATGACGGTGCGGCCAGCCTTGACCGTGCCCAGCGCATCGGGCGAGGCGCCGACGACCATGTCGCAGGCCAGCAGCACGTCGGCCTGCTGGGTGTCGATGCGCACCTGGTTGAGCAGGTCCAGCGTCGGCGCCACGCGCACGAAGCTCAGCACCGCGCCGCCCTTCTGCGCAAAGCCCATGAAGTCCAGCACCGAGGCCTGCTTGCCTTCCAGGTGGGCGGCCATGGACACCAGTGCGCCGACGGTGACGACGCCGGTGCCGCCCACGCCGGTGACCAGCAGGTCGAACGGCCCCGTCCACTGCCAGGGCGACGGCAGCTGGATGGCGGCGAGTTCGCGCGCCAGGTCCTGCGCCGTGTAGCTGGCGCCGGCCTTCTTCTTCAGCACCGGCTCGTGCACCGAGACGAAGCTCGGGCAGAAGCCGTTGACGCAGGAGAAGTCCTTGTTGCAGCTCGATTGCTCGATGGCACGCTTGCGGCCCCAGTCGGTCTCGACCGGCACCACGCTCAGGCAGTTCGATGCGACGCCGCAGTCACCGCAGCCCTCGCAGACGGCCTCGTTGATGAAGATGCGGCGCGGCGGGTCCGGGAATTCCTTCTTCTTGCGGCGGCGGCGCTTCTCGGCGGCGCAGGTCTGGTCGTAGATCAGCACCGTCACGCCTTCGATCTCGCGCAGCTCGCGCTGCACGGCATCCAGCTCGCTGCGGTCATGGAAGGTCGTGCCCGCAGGGAAGAGGCCGTGGTGACCGTCGTATTTGCCGATCTCGTCGGACACGACGACCAGGCGCTTGACGCCCTCGGCCTCGACCTGGCGGGCGATCTGCGGCACGCTCGTCTGGCCGTCCACCGGCTGGCCGCCAGTCATCGCGACGGCGTCGTTGTAAAGGATCTTGTAGGTGATGTTGGCCTTGGCCGCGATGGCCTGGCGAATGGCCAGATAGCCCGAGTGGTAGTAGGTGCCGTCGCCCAGGTTCTGGAAGACGTGCTTCTCCTTGGTGAAGCGCGAGTGCGCCGCCCAGTCCACGCCCTCGGCGCCCATCTGGATCAGGCCCGAGGTGCCGCGCTCCATCCAGCTGGCCATGAAGTGGCAGCCGATGCCGGCCAGGGCGCGCGAGCCTTCTGGCAGCTTGGTGGAGGTGTTGTGCGGGCAGCCCGAGCAGAAATAGGGCTGGCGGCGCACCGCGTCGGCGGCGTTGGACAGCAGTTGCGGCGTCAGGAAGTCGACGACGAGGTGGCGGCGATCCAGCGCCGGATTCAGTCGCGCCAGCCAGGCGGCCACCGTGCCCATGATGCGGCTGGGGCGCAGCTCGCCCAGCGCCGACAGCACCGCGCAGCCATGCTCGTCCGTCTTGCCGACGACGCGCGGGCGCTGGAAGTCCGGCAGGTGGTAGAGCAGTTCCTTGATCTGGCGCTCGACGACCGGGCCCTTCTCCTCGATGACGAGCACGTCGGTCAGGTTGGCGCAGAACTCAGTGATGCGCGTCGGCTCCAGCGGGAACACCAGGCCCACCTTGTAGACCCGCACGCCGGCTGCGGCCAGCGCGTTGGGGTCCAGGTCCAGCCGGCGCAGCACCTCCATGAAGTCGTAGTGCGCCTTGCCCACCGTCACGATGCCAAGCGTCGCGGCGGGGCTGGTGACGATGTGCTTGTCGATGCTGTTGACCTTGGCGAAGGCCTTCACCGCGTCGAGCTTGTGGGCCAGGCGTGACTCCAGCTCCAGCGAGGGCAGGTCCACCGAGCGGATGTGCAGGTTGGTGGGGGCGACGTAGTCGACCTTGTGCTCGAAATCCAGGGGCACGGTGTCCAGGTCCACCGTCATGCCGCTCTCGACGACCTCGGAGATGGCCTTGAAGCCGACCCAGGCCCCCGAGAAGCGGCTCAGCGCCCAGCCGTACAGGCCGAACTCCAGGTACTCGGCCACATTGGCCGGGTGCACCAGCGGCATGCTCCAGGCCTGCAGGGCCTGGTCGCTCTGGTGGGGGGTGCTGCTGGACACGCAGCCATGGTCGTCACCGCAGACGACGAGCACGCCGCCCTGCGTCGACGTGCCGTAGACATTGCCGTGCTTGAGTGCATCGCCGGAACGGTCGACACCCGGCCCCTTGCCGTACCACATCGCAAACACGCCATCGACGGTGCGCTGCGGGTCCAGTGCCACGCGCTGCACGCCCAGGCAGGCGGTGGCGGCCAGGTCCTCGTTGATGGCGGGCAGGAACTCGATGTGGGACTTGTCGAGGAACTTCTTGGCCTTCCACAGCTGCTGGTCCACCATGCCCAGCGGCGAGCCGCGGTAGCCGGAGACGAAGCCGGCGGTGTTCAGCCCGGCACGCTCGTCCTGCTTCTTCTGGGCCAGCAGCAGCCGTACCAGGGCCTGCGTGCCGGTCAGGAAGACGGCGCCGCTGTCGGCCGCGAGGTTGTCGCTGAGCTGGTAGGCGCGCAGGGCGGGGGTGTCGGCCATTGATCGGTCTCCTTGGGGGCGGGAAATTCTTCCCTCCAGCCACCGAAAGAACTTGCCTCATTGCCGGCAAGGCGCCGGTCGAATGAGATGATTCTTCTCCAAAGAGGCCATTTATCGAAAGTCCCCTCGCTTGCGCTACTCGCTGCCCCCCGAGGGGGCGCGTCAGTGGCTTCGGGCGGCCGGGCGCCACTGACATGGAAACAAACCAACTCGACCGCGCCAGCCTGCAGATCCTCGAGGCTCTGCAGGCCGATGCGCGGCTGTCGACCCAGGCCCTGGCCGAGCAGGTGGGCCTGTCGGCCACGCCGGTGTGGCGGCGCGTCAAGGACATGGAGGACCGCGGCGTCATCCGGGGCCAGGTCGTGCTGGTGGACCGCGAGAAGATCGGCCTGTCCATCCTCGTGCTGGCCCATGTCAGCCTGGTGCGGCACAGCGAGGGGGCGGTGGAGCAGTTCGAGCAGCTCACCGCCACGCGGCGCGAGATCATCGAGTGCCATGCCATCACCGGCGAGGCCGACTACGTCATCAAGGTCGTGGCGGCCGACATGAAGGCCTACGACCTCTTCCTGCAGCAGCACATCTTCAAGCTGCCGGGCGTGTCCAGCGTGCGCAGCAACGTCGTACTGCGCGAAGTCAAGTACGAAACGGCGCTGCCGGTCGGCTAACCTAGCCGCGTCGCATTGCCACCCGACGCCGCCATGGACTCCTTCTTCGCCCAGCTCTCCGATTCCGTCGCCAAGGCGCGCACGCTGGAAGAGCTGACCCGGCCGCTGCTGGAAATGCTCGAAGCCGTCACGGGCCTGGAGTCCACCTATCTGACGACCATCGACCTGGACGAGGGCCTGCAGCACGTCGTCTATGCACGCAACTCGCGCGATCTGCAGATTCCCGAAGGCCTCTCCGTGCCCTGGGGCGACACGCTGTGCAAGCGCGCGCTGGACGAGGGCCGCCCCTACACCGACGACGTGGCTGGCATCTGGGGCGACTCCGAGGCGGCCCAGCAACTCGGCATCCAGACCTATGTCAGCACGCCGGTGCGAACGGACGACGGCGCCCTCTACGGCACGCTGTGTGCCGCCAGTTCGCAGCGGCACGCCCTGACTCCAGCGGCCGAGCAGGCGCTGCGGCTGTTTGCCCGCCTCATCGAGCAGCATGTGGAGCGCGAGCGCCTCGTCGAGAAGCTGCAGCGCACCAATGCCGAGCTGCGCACGCAGGCGCTGACCGATGCGCTCACCGGGCTGCAGAACCGGCGTGCCCTGATGCTGGAGCTGGCGCGCCTCGTTTCGCTGGCGCAGCGCACCGGCAGCTGGCTGCTGGCCGGCGCCATTGACCTGGACGGCTTCAAGCAGATCAACGACGCGCACGGCCACGACGTCGGCGACGAGTTCCTGCGCGCCGTCGCGGCCCGGCTGCAGCTGGTGCTGCGCGGCGGCGACGTGCTGGCGCGCATGGGCGGCGATGAGTTTGTCGTCATCGGCCTCGGCCCCAAGCTGGGTGTGGACGGCGCGGCGGCGGCGCGGCTGCTGCAGCAGCGGCTGGCGGCGGCCACCGTGGGCGAGCACGTGGCCGGTGCGGTCACGCTCGACTACGCCGGCGCCAGCGTTGGCGTGGCCTGCCTGGACCCGCACCAGGCGGGCGTCGAGCAGGCGCTGCGCGAGTCCGATGCGGCGATGTACCGCGTCAAGCTGACGCGTCGTCAGCAGGGAGCCCCGCGAGCGCATTGAGGGCGGCGCCGAAGTCCAGCCGCTCCAGCGCGCGCCGCAGCGCCTCGAAAGCCGCCTCGCCGCAGGCCGCGCGCAGCGCCGGCGCCAGCTGCTCGAACTGATCCTGTGCCGCCAGTTCCTGGGCTTTCAGCGCGCGCCGCAACGCGGCCAGTGCCTGCGGGTCCAGCGAGGCTGCTGCGACAGCGGCCTCGTCCCTGCGCGCCGGCTGGTGGTGCTGCAGCCAGGGACGGGCCTGCGCGGCCAGTGCGGCCATCAACCGCCCCACCTCGGCGAGCTCGGCGCTGAAGTCGGCCCCCTCCCGCGCGCGGGCCTCGCCGCGCTGGGCCGCGCCGCGCAAGGCCGTGGCCGCGAGCAGGCCGGCGCTGCCGCCGAGCTTGTGCAGCCGTGCGGCGGCCTCGGCAGCGTCGGGCGGGCGGGCCGGTGGCTCGGCCAGGTCGGCGAACTCGTCGAGCAGGCGCGCCAGCAGCCGGGCAAAAAAGTCGACGTCGCCCTGCAGGCGCTGCCTGGCCTCGTCGGTGTCCACACCGGCCAACGCCGGCCAGGGCGTATCCGGCTGCGCCTCGCCCCTGCGCATGGCCACCGGCAGCCGCCGCGCCTGCGCGCGCTCCACGTGCTCGCGCAGCAGCAGGGCCAGGCCCGCGGGATCGAAGGGCTTGCTGACGAAGCCGTTCATGCCGGCATCCAGCGCGCGCTGGCGCTCGCTGAGCAGGGCGCCGGCCGTCAGCGCGAGGATGGGCAGGTCGTGCAGGCCGAGCTCGGTGCGGATGCGCCGCGCGGCGGCCAGTCCGTCGAGCACCGGCATCTGCACGTCCATCAGCACGGCGTCGAAGCCGCCCGGGGCAGCCTGCAGCCGGGCGACCGCGTCGGCGCCGTCATGGGCCAGCGTCACGACGGCGCCCTCCTGCGCCAGGATGCGCTGGGCCACTTCGAGATTGATGCGGCTGTCGTCGGCCACCAGCACGCGCAGGCCCGGCAGCAGCTGCACGGCCGAGGCGGCGCGCGCGCTGGCGAGCAGCGACTGCGCCGCGCCGCGCTCGGCCAGCGCGGTGTGCACGGCGTCGAAGAGGCTGGACACGTCGGCCGGCAGGCGCAGCTGGCCGGTGGCGCCGGCCGCCGGGGCGCGGCTCATCAGCACGCAGGGCAGCTCGGCGAGGCGGGCCTGCAGGGCCTGCTGCGCGGCGCCGGCCGGCGGCAGCGGCAGGCGGTGGTCCAGCAGCACCAGATCGGGCGCGCTGCCGGCCAGGCGTTCGATCAGCGTGTTCGCATCGCCCACCGTCTCGGTCTGCCACCCGAGGTCGGCGCACAGGCGCCGCAGCGCGTCGCACTGGGCGTCGTCGTCGCTGGCCAGCAGCAGCGTCAGCGGATGGGCGGCCAGCGCCAGGCGCATCGTCCCCTGCGGCGGCTCGAACGCCAGCCGCACGACGAAGCGCGTGCCGGCGCCGGGGCTGCTGCTGACGCTCACGCCGCCGCCCATCAGCTCGCAGAGCTGCCTGACGATGGACAGGCCCAGGCCGGTGCCGCCGTAGCGGCGCGAGGTGGAGCTGTCGGCCTGCGTGAAGGGCGTGAAGATGCGCGACAGCGCCTCTGCCGGGATGCCGATGCCGCTGTCCTCGACAGTGATCTCCAGGGGCAGCGGCCGCTCCTCGGGGCGCGGGCAGCGCGCGGTCAGCCGGACGCTGCCCTCGGCGGTGAACTTGATGGCGTTGGACAGCAGGTTGCCGACGATCTGGCGCAGCCGCGCCGCGTCGCCCAGCAGCAGCGCCGGCAGGCCGGCGTCGAGGTCCACGCCGAGCGTGACGCCCTTGATCTCGGCCTGGGGCTGGAAGAGGCTGGCGACGTCCTGCAGCAGCGCGCGCGGGTCGAAGGGCGAGGTCTCCAGCACCATCTCGCCGGCCTCGATCTTGGACAGGTCCAGCACCGCGTTGATGACGTCCAGCAGCGAGCGGCTGGCACTGCCGATCTTGCCCAGCAGGTCGCGCTGCTCCGCGTCCAGCGGCGTGCGCTGGAGCAGGAAGCTCAGGCCCATGACGGCGTTCATGGGCGTGCGGATCTCGTGGCTCATGTTGGCCAGGAAATCGCTCTTGGCCGCGCTGGCCGCGTCGGCGGCGTCGATGGCGCGGCGTAGCCTGTCTGCGGCGGCGCGGCGTTCGGTGACGTCCTGCACAGCGCCCACCAGGCGCACGACGCGCCCGTTCTCCGCGCCCGCCTCGCGTTCGGCGGCGCCGACCGAATGCAGCCAGCGCAGCTGGCCGTCAGGCGCCAGCAGCTCCAGCTCCAGGTCCCAGCCCTGGCCGGTCTGCGTGGCCGTGGCCATGGCCTCGCGCAGGCGCTGCTCGGACTCGGGCATGAAGCTGCGCAGCACCGCCTGCGTGTCGAGCTCGGGGCCGGGCGCCAGCATGTGGATGGCGTGGGTCTGGGAAGTCCAGGTGAGGCGGCCGCTGTCCAGGTCCAGCTCCCAGCCGCCCACGCCCGCCATCTTGCCGGCGCGCTCCAGGAAGGCCTCGCTGCGCGCGAGCTGGCGGTTGGAGTCGCGCAGCGCCGCGTTGCGCTGCTGCAGCGAGGCGGTCATCGCGTCCAGCGCCTGCGACAGCTGGCCAAGCTCGTCGCGGCCCGTCAGCGCGCTGCGCGCCGACAGGTCGCCGGCCTCGACCGCCTGCGCCACGCCACGCAGCCGGTCGATCGGGCCGAGCACGCGGCGCAGCAGCAGGCCGGCCAGCACCAGGTTGCCGGTCAGCAGCGCGAGCTGGGTGGCCACGGCCAGCCAGCGCTGGCGCTCGGCGTCGACGCGGCGGCGCTCGGCGAGGTCGCGCGACAGGTCGAAGGCGCCGTCGCTGACGCGGCGGGTCTCGTTGACGAGCTGGTCGGTCAGCGTCTCGCGGCGCGCCAGCGCGTCCAGGTCGTCGCGTACCGACGCGCGGCGCAGCGCCGCGAAGATCTGTGGCAGCGCGCGGGCGGTGTCCTGCAGCTCGTCGACCTGGTCGGCACTGGCGGCATCGGTGGCGGCGTAGTCGGCCAGCGCGCGCGACAGCCGCTCGTGCACCAGGCCCCATTGCCGGGCCGCGCGCTCGTTCTGGTGCAGGCCGTAGTCCTGCGTCAGCACCAGCAGGCCGGCGGCGTCGCGGGCGATGACCTCGACGATCTCGCGCTGCCTGTCGTTGTGCTCCGAGGCCTGGCGTTCGAGGACGATGGTGGTCAGCCGCGTGCCGACGACCAGCAGCGCGGCGATCACGCAGGTCATCAGGGCAGGGCGCAGGCGCATGGCTGGGGCGGCCGGCCTATTTGACGACGGTCATCGCGCGCGGATCCAGCGCGCGCAGCGGCTCGACGCGTATCAGGTCGAGGTATTCGGGCATGCCGGGCTTTTCCACCAGGCCCTCGCGCACGGCCCAGCGCGATTCGGCCTCCAGCGTGGACAGCAGGCTCTGGTCCAGGGCCAGGCGGAACTCGTAGCCGTCGAGCTGGGCGGCGACGGCCCTGGGCTCCAGCTTCCATTGCTGGCCCAGCAGTTCGTGGGCGCGTGCGGGCTGGCTGTTCAGCAGCGAGATGCCGCGCTGCGTGGCCCGGAGCAGCCGCAGCAGCGCGTCCTGGCTGAGCCCCGGCTGGGCGACCAGGTTGACCATGACGGTGTAGGGCCGCAGCGTCGACAGCAGCAGCCCTTTGGGGCCGAGCTGCTGCAGCGCCTGCGGGCCGATGGGGCGGTAGAACGAGGCCGCATCGACCTCGCCGCGCAGCAGCGGCTCGGTGCCGCGCGCCGGGTCGATGAAGACGAACTGCACCGAGTCGCGCGCCACGCCGTTGACGAGCAGGAAGACGTTGGCGAAGTAATGGGCGCTGGTGCCGCGGGCGACGCCGATGCGCTTGCCGGCGAGGTCGGCCGGCGTGCGGATGCCGCGGTCCGTGCGCGCGATGACGGCGGTGTCCTTGGACGAGGTGCCGAAGGTGGCGATGATGTCGAAGCGATGGCCGGCATGCAGGGCGAAGACCATGGGCGTGTCGGCCACGGTGGCCACCTGGGCCTCGCCGTCGGTGAGGTGCTTGAGGCAGCGCCGGCCGTTGATGCAGGGCTGCACGCGCACCTCCAGCCCCTCGGCGGCGAAATAGCCCTCTCGCGCGGCGAGCTGCAGCGGCGCGAACAGCGTCGACTCGCCGATGGCGATGACCAGGGGCGCCGCCCGGGCGCCCGGGGCGGCGAGGCCCGCCAGCAGGGCCAGGCCGGCCAGCAGGGCGGCGGCGCGGCGGCGCACGGGCGACGGGGCGCGCGAGGCTGGGCGCATGTTCATTCCTCCGCCTGGCCGACGCGGCCACGGCCGGCCGCCTTGGCGGCGTAGAGCAGGCGGTCGGCCGCGGCGACGAGCGCCTCGCCGCGCGTCTGCACGATGCTGGCGTCGGTGTCGGGCCGGGCCGCGGCCCAGCCGACGGAGACGCTGACGAAGCCGCCCGGCGCCCCGCCGTGCGGCAGGGCCAGCGCGGCGATGGCGTCGACGATGCGCTGGGCCATGGCGAGGGCGCCGGCCGCGTCGGTCTGCGGCAGCAGCACGGCGAACTCCTCGCCGCCGTAGCGCGCGGCCAGGTCGCCGGGGCGGCGGATGCAGGCGCGGATGGCGGCGGCCACGTCGCGCAGGCAGGCATCGCCGGCGACGTGGCCATGGCAGTCGTTGAAGCGCTTGAAATGGTCGACGTCGATGAGCAGCAGCGCCAGCGGCGTGTGGGCGCGGCGCGCGCGCTCGCACTCGACGCGCAGGTCCTGATCGAAGCGGCGGCGGTTGGCCAGGCCGGTCAGGCCGTCGGTCAGCGCCGAGGCGCGCAGCGCGTCGCCCAGGGCCTTGAGGCGCAGCTGGGTGCTGGCGCGGGCGACGACGACCTCGGCCACCGGCGGCTTGCGGATGAAATCCGACGCGCCGGCCGCGAAGCCGGCCACCTCGGCGGCCACGTCGGTGCGGCCGGTGACGATGATGACCGGTAGGTCGGCCAGCTGCGGGTCGGCGCGCAGCGCGGCGCAGACCTCCAGGCCCGACATGCCGGGCATCTCGGCGTCGATGAGGACGAGGTCGGGCGGCGCCTCGCGCGCCAGGCGCAGCGCGTCCGCGCCGGAGAGCGCGAAGCGCAGCTCGCCAAGGCCGCCCAGCATGCGTGCCAGCACCTGCACGCTGGCCGCGTCGTCGTCGACGACGAGCAGGCTCTGGCGCCTGTCGAGGTCGGTGGGCCAGGCGGGCGTGTTCATCGGTTCAGGCGGCGACGGGGGCTTCATGGCCGCCGCCGGGCAGGGCCGTGCACAGCTGCAGCGCGGGCTGGCCGCTCGCGCGGGCTGCGGCCAGCGCGGCCTGCGCCGCGGCCGATGCGTCGCCCTGGCCGCCGGCCACCAGGCCCGCGCCGAGCGCCAGCCCGATGCCGTCGGCGCCACCCTCGGCGAGGGCCAGGTGCAGCCGCGCGGCCAGCGCCGCCACGCCGGCGGCGGTCGTGTCGGGCAGCAGCAGCGCGAACACGTCGTCGCCGTGGCGGGCCGACAGGTCGGCCGGCCGCTGAAGCAGCTGCCGGGTGACGCTGGCGACATGGCGCAGCGCGTTGTCGGCGGCGGCGGCGCCATGGCTTTGCCGATAGGCGGCCAGGCCCTCGATGCCGGCCAGCAGCAGGGCCAGCGGCTGGCCGCTGCGGCGGGCGCGGCGGCATTCCAGGTCGAGCTCCTCGTCGAGCAGCCCGCGCTCGGCCAGGCCGGTCAGCGCGTCGCGGCGTGCCAGGCGCACGAGGCGTTGGGCGGTGCGGTACAGGCGCAGCTGCATCGCGACGCGGGCGCGCAGGGCCGGGCCGGCGACGGGCTTGGCGACGAAGTCGGCCGCGCCGAGCTCGAAGACTGCAGACTCGACGCGGGCGTCGGTGTGCTGGGTCACGAAGATGACGGGCACCTCCGTCAGCAGCGGGTCGGCCTTGAGGCGGCGGCAGACCTCGAAGCCGTCGATGCCGGGCATCTCGGCGTCCAGTAGCACCAGCTCGGGCTGCCAGGCCTGCGCGATGGCCAGGGCCTGCTCGCCGTCGGTGGCGAAGCGCAGCTGGCTGTAGCCCGACAGCAGGCGGCCCAGCGCCTGGATCATGCCGGGGTCGTCGTCGACGAGCAGCACGCGGGCATCCGCCAGCGACGGCAGCAGGCCGTCGAGCCGGCTGGCCAGCGGGCTGGGCGCGGCGGGGCGGATGGGGCTGGGGACGTTCAATGGCATGACGCGGGTCATTGTGGGGCCGCGCAGTAACGGGGGGTCAATACGGGTTGTCGGCGGGCTGTCCGGCGGGCAGCAGGATCTCGAAGCGGCAACCCTGGCCGGGCCGGCTGTGCACCAGCAGCCGGCCGCCCATGGCCTGCACGAGGTCGCGCGTCAGCATCAGGCCCAGGCCGGTGCCGGGGATGGCGCCGCCGTCGCGGCCGAGGCGGTTGTAGGGTTCGAAGAGGTGGTCGAGCTGGTCGGCGGCCAGGCCGCAGCCGTGGTCCTGCACGGCGAGCACGATGGCGCCTTCGCGGGCCTGGACCTCGACCTCGATGCCGGGGCCGGCGTTGCCGTACTTGATGGCGTTGGAGAGCAGGTTGTCCAGGCACTGCCGCAGCCGGCGCGCGTCGGCGCGCACGGGCAGGGGCGGCGCGGGCGGCGGCGCGGCCAGGCGCAGGCCGGCCGCCGTGGCCTGGGCGCGGACCTGTTCGCAGGCCTGGCGGGCCAGGGCCTGGGCGTCGATGTCGGCCAGCTCGATGGCGAACCGGCCCGACTCCATGCGCGCGACGTCGGACACTTCGGCCAGCAGGCCGCCCAGGCGGCCGACGGCGTCGAGGATGTGGGAGAGTTTCTCGGCATGGCCGGCCGACAACTGCTCGGCCTGCATCAGCTGGGCGAAGCCCTTGATGACATTGACCGGGTTGCCGATCTCGTGGGCGATGTAGGACAGCATGGAGGCCGTCGCGTTGCGCGCGATGGCGGCATCGTCCCGGTGGCGTTGCTCGACGTGGGCGCGCTCGCGGTCGACGAGGCGGCGCACGCGGGCGTACAGCACCGGCGCGTTGAAGGGCTTGCGCACGAAGTCGTCGGCACCGAGGCGCAGCGCCGTGGCCTCGGTGGCCGCGTCGACATGGCTGCTGGCGACGATGATGGGGATGTCGCGCAGGCCGGCCGTAGCGCGCAGCCGGCGGCAGACCTCGAAGCCGCCGAGGCCGGGCATCTCGACGTCCAGCAGCACCAGGTCGGGCGCGTGTTTCTCCGTCAGGCGCAGGGCGTCCTCGCCGTTGGTGGCGAAGCTGAGCTGCGCGAAGTCCTTGAGCAGCCGGCCCAGGTGTTCGATGGTGGAGAGGTCGTCGTCGACGACGAGTAGGTGGACCAGCCGGCCGTGCGTGACCGCGCTGCCGTTGGCGGCGGCCACGGTGGCGACGGGCGGGCGCCAGGCAATGGGCTCCGGGCGCGGCCGCGGGCCCAGGCGCGTGTCGAAGGCGATGTTCGTCATGGTCTCTCCCCGGATGCCGGCTCAGCGGCCGCCGTGCTGCGCGAGCGCGTCGGCCAGGCGGCCGGCGAGTTCGAGCACGTCCAGCGGCTTGGTCCAGTAGTCGTCGAAGCCGGCCTGCATCGCGCGCTCGATCTGGTCCGGTATCGCATCGGCGGACAGTGCGATGCACAGCGTGCCGCCGAGCACCGCGTCGGCGCGCAGTTCACGGACGACGTCCAGGCCCGACATGCCCGGCAGGTTGATGTCGGTCAGCACCACCTCGGGTCGGTGGATCTGGGCCAGGGCCAGGCCGGTGCGGCCGTCGCCGGCGTGCAGCACGCGCCAGTCGGGGCGGTCGCGCAGGGCCTCCTGCACGAGCAGGGTGTTGAGCGGCTCGTCCTCGATGTAGAGCAGCGTGAAGGCGCCGGCATCGCCGCCTTCGCCGGGGCCGGCGCTGGGGGCGCGCTCGACGTCGAGCAGGCCGTCGACGAGCTCGTGCAGGCGCTTGGCGGAGTCCAGCACCCATTCGACGCGCTGCTGCTGGCGCGGCGTCAGCGGCTCGTCGGTGCTGAGCAGCAGCAGCTGGCTGAAGCCGAGGACGGCGTTCAGCGGCGTGCGCAGCTCATGGCTGGCGCGCGACAGGAAGGCGCTCTTGGTGGCGTTGGCCTGCTCGGCGGCGAGCTTGTCGCGGCGCAGGGTCTCGATCTCGATGTGCTCGTCGACGTCTGCGACGATGCCATGCCAGAGCACGCTGCCGTCGGGCTGCACCGAGGGCCTGGCGCGGCCAGAGCGCCAGGCCTGCCGGTCGGCGCCGGGCAGGCAGACGCGGAACAGGCGCTGCCAGGGCACGCGCGCGACCTCGGCCTCGCGCATGCCGTCCAGCAGGCCGGGCAGGTCGTCAGGGTGGATGCGCTCGGCGAAGGCGCGCAGGCCCTCCGGCTGCAGCGGCCCGTTGGCGCCGAAGACATGCTCGGCGCGCTCGCTGACGAAGCCGAGCTCGCCGCCGCCGCCGGGCAGGCTGCGGTACTGGAAGAGCATGCCGGGCGTTTCGGCGCTGAGGCTGCCCAGCAGTTCGGCCTGGGCCTGCAGGTGGGCCCGGCTGGCGAGTAGCTCGACATGCTCGCGGCGATGGGCGAACCAGGCGCTGACAGCGTTGGCGATGTCGACCAGCAGCGTGGCCTGCACGACGTCCAGGCGGCGCGGCACGGTGTCGATGAGGCACAGGGCGCCCAGCGTGAGGTCGCCAAGGCGGATGGGCATGCCAGCGTAGGCGCGCAGCCGCGCCTCGCCGGTGACCCAGGAGCTGTTGGCGAAGCGCGGGTCGGCCAGGGCGTCGGGCACCTCGAACAGGCCGTTGCCCAGGATGGTGTGGGCGCAGAAGGACTGGTCGCGTTCGCCCTCCGCGGCCTCGATGCCGTAGCGGGCCTTGAACCACATGCGGCGCTCGCCGACGAGGCTGATCAGCGCAACGGGAAACCCCAGCAGGTGGGCGGCACAGCGCACCAGGCCATCCAGCACGGCGTCGGGCTCGGCCTGCGCGGGCGGGTCGCTGAGGCCCAGTTCGGCCAGGCACTGCAGGCGCTCGGCCTCGTTGGGGGGGAGTTCATGCGCCCGCATGGAGGGCCTCGGGGCGGTGGGGGGTGGGCATTGCTAGGCTTTCAACGGCTGTCCGGCCGATGTCAGCAATCTAGGTGGCCCCGCCCCGCGGCGCTGCGGGGAGTTCTTGACGCGGGTTGTCGGGGCGCCTAGGCGTCGTTGCTGATCAGGCCGTGGCGCAGCGCCAGCTTGACGAGGGCCGTCACGTCGGGCGCGCCCAGCTTGGCCATCAGCCGGCTGCGGTAGCTGTCCACCGTCTTGGGCGACAGGTGCAGGGCGGTGGCGATCTCGCTGCTGGAGTGGCCGTCGACGACCATGGTGACGACCTGGCGCTCGCGCACCGACAGGCTGGCGAAGGGGTCGTCGCCGGCACCTTCTGCCAGCGCGCGCGCGGCCAGCTCGGCAACGCCCTGCCCCAGGTGACGGCGGCCGGCGCGCAAGGCCTCGATGGCCTGCAGCAGTTCTTCCGACGGCGAGCCCTTGAGCACGTAGCCGCAGGCGCCGAGCTTGAGGGCCATGCCGACGTGCCGGGGCTGGGCCGACATCGTCAGCACCAGAGGCCGGGTCGGCAGGTGGCGGCGCTGCAGCTCGGTCAGCAGCTCCATGCCGGAGCGCGGGCCGATGGAGAGGTCGACGAGAACGATGTCGGGCTGCAGCTGCTGCAGCTCGGCCAACGCGGCGGTGATGTCGCCGCTGTCGCCGACGACCTCGTGGCCGGCCTCGGTCAGCAGCGCGCGCAGGCCCTGGCGCACCATGGCGTGGTCGTCGACGAGGTAGATGCGGGCCGCCTGCGTCATGCCGGCGCCTGCCAGCGCAGCGTCAGCCGCGTGCCGCCGCCATCGCCCGGCCCCAGCGCCAGCTCGGCACCGATGGCACGGGCGCGCTCGCGCATGCCGATCAGCCCCAGGTGCCCCGGGCGGCGCTCGTGGTCGGCCGCCAGGCCGCTGCCGTCGTCGGCCACGCCGAGCTCGATTTCGTCCGGGAAGCCGTAGAGGCTGAGCTTGACCTCGGTGGGCCGGGCATGGCGCAGCGCGTTCTCCAGGCCTTCGCGGGCAATCATGAAGAGAGCGTACTCGACCTGCACCGGCCAGCGCTGTGCGAGCAGCTCGTCTTCGACGTCCAGCAGGATGCGCACGCCGGGGTGGAGCGCGCGGCGCTGGGCGACCTCGTTGTCCAGCGCCGCGGCCAGGCCCTCGTCCTCCAGCAGCGGCGGACGCAGGTCGACCAGCACCTGGCGCACCTCGCGCAGCGCCTGGTCGATGAGGCCGCGGGCCTGCTGGCGGGCGTCCGCGGCGTCGAGGTCCAGCGTCAGGCGCAGCGCGGTGAGCGTCTGGCCGAGCTGATCGTGCAGGGCCTGCGCCAGATGCTGGGTGGTGCGGCGCTCCTGGTCCATCAGCTGCTCGGCCAGCGCCGACAGCGCGGCCTCCGCGTCCACCTGCACGGAGATGTCGACGACGACGCACAGCAGCAGCGCGCGGCCGGCCAGCTCGATGGGCTCGGCGACGAGCTTGGCGTGCAGCCGGCAGCCCGAGTGCGGCCGCAGCTCGCGGTCGTCGATCTCGGTGCGCCCGTCCAGACCCGGCAGGGGCGCCAGGCCCAGGGCGTCGGCCGGCTGGCCGACGACGGACAGCGTGGGCCAGCCGAGCAGGCGGCCGAGCTCGTCGTTGGACTCGATGACGGTCTCGCTGGCGACGTCGATCAGCGCAATGCCGACCGGCACGGTGTGGAAGAGGGCGCGGAACTTGGCTTGGCTGTCGGTCAGGGCCTGCTCGGTGAACTTGGCCACCGTCACGTCGGACAGCGTGGCCAGCACGCGGGCCGGCTGGCCGCGGGTGTCGCGCTCCGTCCAGCCGCGGCAGCGCAGCCAGCGCGGCGCGGGGCCGGCCAGGCGCAGGTCGATGTCCAGCGGCGCGCCATGGCGCAGGTGCGACTGCAGCGCCGCCCGCCACTGGCCCTGGTCATCGGCCTGGAGCCGCTCGACGAGACGCTGCGCAGGATGCCCCAGCAAGGCCTGGGCGCGGGGCGAGAAGTACTCGCTGTCGGCGGCGATGTCCCATTCCCACAGGCCGTCGGCCACCCCCTGCATGGCGCGGGCATAACGGGCCTGTTCGGCGTCGGCGGCGCCGAGGTCGCGGGTGACGCAGAGCCAGCCGGCGCCATCGGGCAGCGGGGCGATGCCGGCTTCGAACCGGGCCAGGCGGCCGCCCTGAGTGCGCAGCGCGTAGCGCAGGCGCTGCGGCGAAGCGGTGCAGGCGGTGGCGAAGCGCTGCGCCAGGCCCGGCGGGCCGATGCTCGTCAGCGGGCGGCCCTGCAGCGTGGCCCAGGGGGTGTGCAGGTCGGCGTGCCCGGGGTGGTTGCAGGCCGCGAAGCGCAGGTCGGGGCCGATCAGGAAGCACAGATCGGGCAGGGCCGCCGCGATGGCCGGTGCGGCCTGGGTCCAGGGCTCGCGGTCCGGCTGGGCGGTCATCGCTTACAGCGTGCCGTAGCTGTGCAGGCCCGACAGGAACATGTTGACGCCCAGGAAGGCGAAGGTCGTGACCAGCAGGCCCACCAGCGCCCACCAGGCCGAGGCCATGCCGCGCAGGCCCTTCATCAGCCGCATGTGCAGCCAGGCCGCGTAGTTGAGCCAGACGATCAGCGCCCAGGTTTCCTTCGGGTCCCAGCTCCAGTAGCCGCCCCAGGCCTCGGCGGCCCAGAAGGCGCCCAGGATGGTGGCGATGGTGAAGAAGGCGAAGCCCAGCGCGATGGCCTTGTACATGAGGTCGTCGAGCTGGGGCAGGTCGGGCAGGCGGGCCGTGAGGCGGCTGCGCAGCGCGACGGCCAGCGCCAGGAAGGCGGCGACGCCGGCGATCTTGTAGGCCCAGCCGTTCAGGCCGGCGACGGTCGCGGCATCGACGTTGGCGCCGAAGCGCACCGCGAGGATGAGCGCGACGATGCCCAGCGGCATGGCGATGAGGCCGATGACGAGGGCGCGCGTCTGTGCCGTCTTCAGCAGGTAGGCCAGGGCCACCATGGCGGCCAGCGCGAAGCTGCCGTAGCCGACGAAGTTGGCCGGCACGTGGATCTTCATCCACCAGCTCTGCAGGGCCGGCACCAGCGGCTGGATCTCCTGGGCCTCGCGTGCCAGCGTGTACCAGAGCAGGAAGCTGACCGCGCCGCTGACGACCAGCATCACGTAGGCGCCCAGAGAGCGCGTGGCGAAGCGCTGCTCGTAGTACAGATAGAACAGTGTCGTCAACCAGCAGAACAGCACGAAGACTTCGTAGAGGTTGCTGACGGGGATGTGGCCGATGTCGGGGCCGATCTGGTGGCTCTCGTACCAGCGCACGAGCGTGCCGATCAGCGCCATCAGCACGCCACCCCAGGCCAGCTTGGAGCCGACGACCTCGGCCACGCTGTTGCGGCCCGCGCCTGTGAAGAAGCCGCCCCAGTAGAAGAGCATGCTCATGTAGAACAGCAGGCTCATCCACAGGATGGCGCTCTGGCTGGACAGCATGTATTTGAGCCAGAAGACCTGCTCGCCGGCGGCGAGGTCGGCGCCGAAGCCGTCGGTGTGCTGGCCGTACAGGCCGATGGCCAGCAGCGTGGCCGCGCCGGCTGCAACGCTGAGCGCCCGCAGCGGCTTCCAGAACCAGCCCAGCGCGATCAGCGCCGGCATGGCGCACAGCAGGATGCCCTGCTCGTAGACGTCCATGCTGGCGTGGTAGCGGCTGAAGGCATAGCCGCCGCCCAGCAGCACGAGGGCGGCGAAGACCCAGTCGAGGGTGTCGCGGCGCTGCAGCTTGTGGCGGGCGGCCAAGTCGAAGGTGGTGGTGTTCATGAGGGCTCCTTCAGCAGAGCAGCTTTCAACTGGGCGAACAGGGCGGCGTTGTCGGGCGACTCGCGGGTGCTGGACATGGCCATGCGCACCTGCGAGCTGGCGGGCTCGGTGCTGGGCGCGATCCACACCCACAGCCGGCGCTCCTTGATGTAGAGCATGGCGAAGACGCCGACGATGAGCAAGAGGGCGCCCAGATAGACCAGCTTCTGTCCAGGGGCGCGGGCGACCTGGAAGACGCTGGCCTGCACCTGCTCGAAGTCCTGCAGCTGCAGCAGCATGGGGGCGGGGTAGTAGAGGCTGTCGGACAGGGACAGCACGGCCTGGGTCATGAAGCCTTGCGTGGCGGCGTCGGTGGCGGCGGGCTTGAGGCCGGCGCGCTCGCGGGCGAGCTGGTTGAGCTCGAACAGGCTGCCGTTGAGGATGCGCAGCAGCACTTCGGAGACGCGCTGGCGGTCGGATTCGGGCACGTCGCGCTCGATGAACTGCGACAGCGCGGGCAGGCCGCCCTTGACTTCATCGCCGGGCTTGGCCGCGGCGCCCGAGAACAGCGTGAGCGCGCGCTGGGCGGTCTGCTTGAGCTGGGGCAGCAGCTGCGGCTGGTTGGGAGGCGTGGCGGCAGCCGCGTAGCGCTGGGCGGCGGCGTCGCGCTGAGCCGGGTCGGCCAGCGCCTGTCGCAGCCGCAGCCAGCCGGCCAGCTCGCCGTTCTCGTCGGCCGGCATACGCAGGTAGCGGAAGGCCTCGGCGGGCGTGTCGCGCACGCCGGCGAGGAAGAGCTTCTGGCCGTCCAGCTCGACAGGCAGCATGTAGTTGTTGAACTCGCGCGCCTGGCCGGAGGCGTCTCGCAGCTTGTAGCTGAAGCTCGGGCCGACGTTGTGCAGGGATTTGTCCCCGCTGGCCTTGGCGCCGCTGCCGAGGTGCTTGCCCAGGGTCTCGCCGAGGTCGACCTTGCGCACGTCGGCGCCGCTGGCGTTGTCGCCACCGCCCAGGTTCTCGACGTTGATGACGCGCAGGCCGTCCAGCTCCAGCGCCTGCTCGCCGAAGGCCAGCTTGGTGCCGACGCGGCCTTCGATCTTGATCGGCGCCCCGCTGCTGGTGAGCGGCAGGCCGCTCAGGCGCAGCTTGCTGCCTCCGTCCTCGAAGCTGCTCTGATAGATGGCCAGGCCCTTGTGGATGACGGGCTCGTTGACCTTGACCGTGGCCTGCCGCGTCACGCCGCCGTCGTGGATGACGATGGCACTGGCGAAGCTCTTGGGCATGCCGGTGGGGTAGTAGTCGACGCTGAACTTCTTGAGCTCGATGTCGAAGGGCAGGTCCTGCAGCACGACGCCGCTGGGCAGGCTGAGCACGGCGATGCCCTGGCGCTGGTTCTCGGCCACCGAGACATTGCCGCGAAAGCTCGGGTTGGCGGTGGACAGGCGGTGTTCGGGCTTGATGTCGGACACGAAGCCCGAGCCGGTGTAAAGCTGCTTGCCCTGGGCCCACATCGCCAGCTTGACCATGGCGTTGCCGTCCAGCACACCGCCGACGAGGATGAGCACGATGGCCGAGTGGGCGGCGAGGTAGCCGATCTTGTTGGCCGCGCCCTTGCGGGCCGCAATCATGGTGCCGTTGTCGCGCTGCTGCACGCGGGCCTTCCAGCCGAGCTGGGTGAGCGCGGCGCCGATCTCGGCCAGAGCCATCTGCGGGTTGCTGGGCAGCTCGCCGATGGCCTTGTGGTGGTGGGCCTGCAGCGACTGTTCTCGCACGCCTTCCTTGTAGCTTTTCAGGTCCGCAATGATCTTGGGCGTGTTGCGGATGATGCACAGGCTGGTCGAGACGACCAGGAAGGCCAGGATGATGAGGAACCAGGCCGTGCTGTAGACGGTGTACAGCCCCAGCTTGCCGAACACCTCGGCCCAGAAGGGGCCGAACTGGTTGATGTAGTTGCCCATGGGCTCGCTCTGGCGCAGCACCGTGCCGATGACCGAGGCGATGCAGATCACGCTGAGCAGCGTGATGGCGAAGCGCATGGACGAGAGCAGATCCAGCAGTTCGCGGGCGGCGGAGGAGCGGGGGGCGGCTGTGGAGGACATCAGGCGGGGGAGTGTCGGCCAAGAAAAAAGGCCGGTGCGTGACACCGGCCTTCGTTCAGCAAGGCTGCTTGTGCTGGATCAACGCAGGCCCGCGACGTAGTCGGAGACGGCCTTGATTTCCTTGTCATTCATCTTGGCGGCGATGGTGACCATCATCGGGCCGTTGGCACGGGCGCCGCTGCGGAAGGCGGTCATCTGGGCCTCGACGTAGTCGCCGTGCTGGCCGGAGAGGCGCGGGTACTGGGCCGGCAGGCCGGAGCCGGTCGGGCCGTGGCAGCCCGCGCAGGCCGGCACGTTGCGCTCGGCGATGCCGCCACGCCAGATCTTCTCGCCCAGCGCGACGGTGTCCTTGTTCTTGGCAAAGCCGGGCTTGGCGGTCTTGCTCGCGTAGAAGGCGGCGACGTTGCGGATGTCTTCCTCCGACAGCGGCGCGGCCATGCCGCTCATGACGGCGTTCTTGCGCTTGCCGGCCTTGAATTCGGTCAGCTGCTTGACTAGGTATTCGGCGTGCTGGCCCTGCAGGATGGGGTTGGCCGGGCTGCCGCGCGAGCCGTCGGCCGTGTGGCAGGCTGCGCAGACCTGGGCCGAGATGGCGCCACCCTTGGCGAGGTCGGGCTTGGTGGCAGCGGCCGCGGGCTCGTTCGCATGAGCCGTGGCGGCCAGCAGCAGACTCGACAGGAGAAAGGCGACAGTCTTCATGGATTTTTGAGGTCTCAAAGGGCGCAACCCGAGAATTTTACAATGCTGAATCACAGCGCCCGAGCTTTCCATGACCGACACAATCCCTGAGGCCTCGGCCGCCGAGCCCGCCACCGAAAAGCTCGCCCTGGCCTGGACGCACACTGCGCGCTTCCTGACCACCGCCAGCCAGCTCGTCCACCTGCCTGCCACCGAGCTGCCCGAGATCGCCTTCGTCGGCCGCTCCAATGCCGGCAAGTCCACCGCCATCAACACGCTGGCCCAGCAGAAGCGCCTAGCCTTCGCGTCCAAGACGCCGGGCCGCACCCAGCACATCAACCTCTTCGAGCTGGGCCCGAAGGACGCGCCGGATGCGCTCTTCGCCGACCTGCCCGGCTATGGCTACGCGGCCGTGGCCAAGGCGGCCAAGCTGCGCTGGCAGAAGGTGATGGCCGACTACCTGGCCGTGCGCCGCAGCCTGTCGGGCGTCGTGCTGATGGTCGATTCCCGCCTGGGGCTGACCGACCTGGACAAGCAGTTGCTGGAGTTCGTCGCCGCCCGCGTCGCGACCGGCGAGATCAAGCTGCTGGTGCTGCTGACCAAGTCCGACAAGCTCAACCGCAGGGAGGCCGACGCCGCGCTGCGCGCGACGACGGAGTTCCTGGCCGGCATGACGACCGAGGAGTCGGACGTGGCGGTGACGCTGTTCTCGGCGCTGAAGAAGAGTGGCGTCGGCGACGTGGCCATCGCCCTTCATGAGTGGACGCACTCAGGCGCCGGAGCGGTTGCGGCGGCGTAGCCCGACGCTCCTCGCGCGGTCGCCGCGGAACTGGCTTTGCAAGGCCGCTGGCGGCGCCCCCCTTGAGGCGGAGGCGCGTCAGCGCCTCGGAGGTGGGTCATCACCCGCCGTCGAGGTCGCTCATCAGTGTGTCGACGGCGCGCTGCACGACGCTGTCGTCCTCCAGCGCCGTGATGAGGCCGTTGGCAAGCAGGGCTTCCAGCGCGCGGCGCGTCAGCGGCAGGCGCTCGTCGGCCTCGCGCCCGACGAAGAGCATGAACTGGCGGCCCTCGCCGATCCAGGCGACCTGGGCGGTGTGCCAGTCGCCCTGGATGAACATGTGGAACCAGCGGCCGATCTCGACGCTGTCGATCCAGCGCTGCAGCGCGGCACGGGCGTCGGGTGAATCGTTCTCGTTGTAGAGCTGCACCGGCACGGTCGGCAGCTCGCCCCGGTCGACGTCGGCGCTCAGCCAGTGCGATGGCACCTGGGAGTCGCGCTCTTCCATCAGCCGCCGCACGATCTCGTCCGCCGAGGCTGGCGCGGCGTTGCTGGCCGCCGGCCTGGGCGGGGGCGGGCGACGGTCGGCCGGGTCCATGGCGGGCAGGCCGCGCAGCAGCCGTGCATGCTGGCCCATCAGCTCGGACAGCGGCGGCTCGCGCCTGGCCTCGGGCAACTGGATGCTGTCGCAGCCGGTGACCAGGCGCTCGATCAGCACTGGCAGGCGCATGCGCAGTGCCTCGCGGTCGGCGAGGTCGCGCGGCGTGATGAGGCTGTCGAGCACGGCGTCCACCACTTCCATGGCGGCCTGGGCCTCGCGCGAGTCGCGGCCGTGGCGCACCATGGCCGCGACGATGACGTCGACCCAGCTCGTCTGCAGGAAGCGGTGCATGCGCGGGCCGAGCGGCGAGTCCGCGATCTGGTGGTCGACCTGCTCGCGCAGCAGTTCGCGCCAGTCGTTGCGCAGGTGCTCTCGCTCCAGCGCGGCCAGTGCGACTGCGTTGAGCTCGCCGCTCTGGCGCGCCTGCTGGTCGATGTGGGCGTCGACGCGGGCCAGCACCTGCTGGAAGAGCAGGGCCGTGGGTGTCGGCGCATCGACCAGGAGCTGGGCCTCGGCCTCCATGAAGCGCAGGAAGCCCACGAAACGCGCGTCGTCGGCGCGGTCGAAGGCCATGCCGTGGGCGGCGACGCGGTTCAGCAGCGCCCAGGTGGGGTGGTCCTGGCGGCGCAGCAGCATCGCGTCGCTGCGCGCCAGCCGCACGACGGCGATCTGCAGCCGCGCCAGCAGCGCCTTGAGCGGCGGCAGCAGGCGCGGGTCGGCCAGGATCTGGTCGTAGAGCCGGCTCAGCATGTCCGGCCCGGTCGTGCGCACGAAGGGCGCGGGGGCCAGCGGGTCGCGCTGGGTCGCCGGGGCCAGGCCCTGGGGCCGCGAGTTGATGACCTCGACGCGGCGCGACAGGCCGTCCAGGGTGCCGTGGTTCGTCGGGCGCTGGCCGACGCCGCGTGCGGCCGCCAGGCGCTGGTGGGCCAGCGGGTCGGTCTGCGCGCGGCCGTGCGAGGCCACCATGTCGCCGATGTCGGCGGCGTGAAGCGTTGTGCAGGACTGCACGTAGAGGCGGTTCAGCGCGCGGGCCAGCGGCGTGGCGGCCACGCGCATCAGCTCGTACTGTGCCTCGGCGCCCAGGGGGCTGGCCGCCAGCGCATGGTGCAGCGCGTGGGCGAAGAGGGCGGGGCGCAGCGGGTTGTCCCGCTCACGGGCCCTGGCGGTGCCGCGCAGGGCGGCGAAGAAGTTGCCGATCTGGTGCAGTTCGGCGCGACTGAGTTCCTCGGCCGTGTGCGCGACATGGGCGATGGCCACGTCCTGCAGGGCCTGATGCTCGTCGACGAGGCTGAGACTCTCGAGGCCGCCGATCTGCGGCGGTGCGCGGTGCAGCGGGTCCTCGCCGCGTCGGCCAGCCTGCAGCAACTCGATGAGCTTGCCTTCGAAGTCGGCCGCGAAATGGGCGCGTACCTTGCGCCAGCCTTCGCGCAGCGGGAAGTGCTGGGGGCGGGCGTCGAGTTCGTCCTGCACCACGTTCAGCAACTCGCGCGCCAGCGGACCGGCTTCGGTCAGCGCGTGGTCGAGGAGATCGTGAGGATGCAGGTTGGGAGGCATGGAGAGCGAGGGCGGCTTAACGCAATTATCCGGCGCCCGATTGGCGCAGGCTGGCGTGTTGCTTGCGCTTACCCACCCCCGAATCACATGGCAAGGGCCTCGCTTCAGGACCTTTTCACGCTTTTTCAGATCGGCGCGCCGGCTTCATGTCCGGTGGCACGACGTGGCGCTGCTGGGGCCTTCCCCTGGCCCATGAAAAAAGGGGCTGCTCGCGCAGCCCCTTGGTCAGTTAGCGACGGGTGTGTCGCCGGCCCGGACTTACATGTCCATGCCGCCCATGCCACCCATGCCGCCCATGCCGCCAGGCATGCCGCCGCCGGCGGCTTCTTCCTTGGGCGACTCAGCGACCATGCACTCGGTCGTCAGCATCAGCGACGCGACGGACGCGGCGTTCTGCAGTGCGGTGCGGGTCACCTTGGTCGGGTCCAGGATGCCCATCTCGATCATGTCGCCATAGGTGTCGTTGGCGGCATTGAAGCCGTAGTTGCCCTTGCCGGCCAGCACGGCGTTGACGACGACGGAGGCTTCGCCACCGGCGTTGTAGACGATCTCGCGCAGCGGGGCTTCGATGGCGCGCAGGACCAGCTTGATGCCGGCGTCCTGGTCGGCGTTGTCGCCCTTGATCTCGCCAGCGGCCTGCTTGGCGCGCAGCAGTGCGACGCCGCCACCAGCCACGATGCCCTCTTCAACGGCTGCACGCGTGGCGTGCAGCGCGTCTTCGACACGGGCCTTCTTTTCCTTCATCTCGACTTCGGTGGCTGCACCGACCTTGATGACGGCCACGCCGCCGGCCAGCTTGGCCACGCGCTCTTGCAGCTTCTCGCGGTCATAGTCGCTGGTGGCTTCCTCGATCTGGATGCGCACTTGCTTGACGCGGGCTTCGATGTCGGCAGCGGCACCGGCGCCGTCGATGATGGTGGTGTTTTCCTTGCCCACTTCGACGCGCTTGGCCTGGCCCAGGTCAGCCAGCGTGACCTTCTCGAGCGACAGGCCGACTTCCTCGGCGATGACCTTGCCGCCCGTCAGGATGGCGATGTCTTCCAGCATGGCCTTGCGGCGGTCGCCGAAGCCCGGAGCCTTGACGGCGACAACCTTCAGGATGCCGCGGATGGTGTTGACCACCAGGGTCGCCAGGGCTTCGCCCTCGACTTCCTCGGCAATGATCAGCAGCGGACGGCCGGCCTTGGCGACGGCTTCCAGCGTGGGCAGCAGGTCGCGGATGTTGGACACCTTTTTGTCGTACAGCAGCACGAAGGGGTTGTCCAGAATCGCGGATTGCTTTTCCGGGTTGTTGATGAAGTAGGGCGACAGGTAGCCGCGGTCGAACTGCATGCCTTCGACGACGTCCAGCTCGTTGTTCAGGCTCTTGCCGTCTTCAACGGTGATGACGCCTTCCTTGCCAACCTTGTCCATCGCGTTGGCGATGATCTGGCCGACGTCGGCATCGCTGTTGGCCGAGATGGTGCCGACCTGGGCGATTTCCTTGGAGGTCGTGGTGGCCTTGGAGGCGGCCTTGAGCTGGGCGACCAGGGCTTGCACGGCCTTGTCGATGCCGCGCTTCAGGTCCATCGGGTTCATGCCGGCGGCCACGTACTTCATGCCTTCGCGGACGATGGCCTGGGCCAGGACCGTGGCGGTGGTGGTGCCGTCACCGGCGTTGTCGCTGGTCTTGGAAGCGACTTCCTTGACCATCTGGGCGCCCATGTTCTGGAGCTTGTCCTTGAGCTCGATTTCCTTGGCCACGGACACGCCGTCCTTGGTCACGGTGGGGGCGCCGAAGGAGCGCTCGAGCACCACATTGCGGCCCTTGGGGCCCAGGGTCACCTTGACCGCATTGGCCAGGATGTTCACGCCTTCAACCATGCGGGCACGGGCCTCGCCGCCAAAGATCACGTCTTTTGCTGCCATTTGATTCTCCGGATACTTAAATTGGGGTCAGAGTCGATTTGTTTGGTGGCAGATTACTTCTGCACAACCGCAAACAGATCCTCTTCACGCATGACCAGCAGTTCTTCGCCGTCGACCTTGACGGCCTGGCCGGAGTACTTGCCGAACAGGACGCGGTCGCCGACGGCGACGTTCAGGGCCACGAACTCACCCTTGTCGTTGCGCTTGCCCGGGCCGACGGCCAGGACTTCACCTTGATCAGGCTTCTCGGCGGCGTTGTCGGGGATGACGATGCCCGAGGCGGTCTTGGTTTCTTGCTCCAGACGACGAACGATCACGCGATCGTGCAGGGGGCGCAGCTTCATGGAATCTCCTTGAGAGTTGGAACTGAAGCGGCCGCGGCGCTGGGCAGCGGCTCGCCGGAAAAATGGGGCCGAGGAATCGACCCGATTTCGTTAGCACTCGATTGCGCTGAGTGCTAGCAGCCTTGGATTATAGGGACGGAGTGAGACGATTCAAGTCGTGTGATGCTTTGCGGGTCTTCGCGTCGGCAATAAAAAACGACCGCCATGGCGGTCGTTCTTGCGCTGGAAGCCGGGGCTCAGCGAGCGGTGCGCTTGCGGCTCCAGCCCAGTGCGCCGAGCGCGCCGAGCGTCAGGGCCACACTGGTCGGCTCCGGCAGGCGGCCACTGGTCGTGGGGGTCGTGAAGCTAAGGTCATCCAGCATCATGGTCTGATCCATAGCCGTGAACACGACCGAGCGTGCGACGCCTGTGAAATTCAGAGTGACCGTTGACGACCAGCGGCAGTAGATGAAGTTGACGCCGCCGCAACTCGTGCCCTTCAGACTGTCCAGGCCGACGCCCAGCTCCTTGCCCAGGTCGTCATAGACGTGAACTTTCAGAACAGAGTTGTCGTCACCACTGGAATAGATGAACGACAGCGCATCGAAGCCGTCAGCCAGCGTCAGCGTCAGCGACTTCGTCGTCTTGGTGTCGGCGGCCGGATCCTGCGCCAGCCAGAGTGCTCCGCAACTGCCCGGGCGGCTGAAACTCGCATCGCCGGGGACTCCGCTGAAGGTGCAGGCCTCGGATGTGACGGCCCAGGCGGCATCCTTGGCGGTGACGCCGGCATAGCGGGTCGTCAACTGCTCGCTGGCGGTCAGATCCTCGAAACTCAGCAGAACAGTGCCAGCCATGGCGGACTGCATGGTCGCCGTCAAGGCGAGTGCCAGTAGTTTGCTCGTCGTGCGCATGGCGTTCTCCGTCCAGGATGTTCGAGTTGGGTTTGTGGTCAGGACTGTAAACAAGCGCTCCCCTGCCGGGCGCAGCGAGGCCCCTTCAGTTGAGGGGGCCGGACCGGGTTTGAGGGGGGGGCGCAGCGGCCTGTGCGGGAAACCACGGGTCGTACGGGTGGCGACGTCGGCTTGGGGCCCCTGGCTACACTGCCCTGCGTGGAAACCAAATGGCTTGAAGACTTCGTCAGCCTGGCCGAGACGCGCAGCTTCTCCCGATCGGCCCAGCTCCGCCACGTGACCCAGCCGGCCTTCTCGCGGCGCATTCAGGCGCTGGAGGCCTGGGCCGGGGTCGATCTGGTGGACCGCTCGTCGTATCCGACGCGGCTCACTGCCGCCGGCGCGACACTGCTGGCCCAGGCGGTGGAGCTGCTGGGCAATCTGCAGGCGACGCGCAACATGCTGCGCAGCCACCAGGCGGCCGACCAGGACATGATCGAGTTCGCCGTGCCGCACTCGCTGGCCTTCTCCTTCTTCCCGCACTGGCTGATGGGCCTGCGCCGCGGCTTCGGGGCGATCAAGTGCCGGCTCAATGCCGCCAATGTGCACGACGCCATGCTGCAGCTCAGCGAAGGCAACTGCGACCTGCTGCTGGTCTATCACCATGCCAGCCAGCCCTTGCAGTTGGACCCGGAGCGCTATCAGATGGCGTCGCTGGGCCATGAGACCCTGGCGCCCTATGCCAAGGCGGACGCCAATGGCGAGCCGCTGTTCCGCCTGCCTGGCCGGCCGGGACAGAAGATCCCTTTCCTGAGCTATGCGGCTGGCGCTTACCTGGGCCGCCTCGTCGAGCTCATCGTCAAGGAGGCGGACTGCGCGCTGAACCTCGACGCCATCTATGAGACCGACATGGCCGAGGGTCTGAAGGCGATGGCCCTGGAGGGGCACGGCTTCGCCTTCCTGCCGGCCAGCTCCGTGCAGAAGGAGATAGCCAGCGGCCGCCTCGTGCCGGCTGCGGCGCCGGGCACGTTCAGCGTCAGCATGGAGCTGCGCATCTATCGCGAGCGCCCCGAGCTGTCGCGCCGGCAGAAGCCCGCGGCCCAGGCGCTGTGGGACTATCTTGCGTCCGCGGCATGACCTCATCCCGCATGCGCATGCCACGTGTAAACCCGTATTCGGGCTGAGTGCGGGGCGTGGTCTGCTCATGCCTGTTATCGATATCCACTTCCTGTTGTTGGAGTCTCCATGAAGAAAGTTCTGCTCGTCGCAGCCCTGTTCGCTGGCGTTTCGGCCGTGCATGCCGAAGACACGCTGAAGAAGATCAAGGACAGCGGCGCGATCACGATGGGTGTGCGCGAATCCTCGGGCCTTTCCTACACCATCGGTGACGGCAAGTACGTCGGCTACCACATCGACGTCTGCGAGCATGTCGTCGCCGACCTGCGCAAGCAGCTGGGCAGCAAGATCGAGGTCAAGTACCAGCCCGTCACGTCGGCCAACCGCATCCCGCTGACGGTCAACGGCACCGTCGACCTGGAGTGCGGTTCCACCACCAACAACGCTGCCCGCCAGAAGGACGTCGCCTTCGCCGTGACGACCTATGTAGAAGAAGTGCGCATTGCCGTGAAGGCCAACTCCGGCATCACCTCCATCAACCAGCTCAACGGCAAGACGGTCGCCACCACGACCGGCACGACCTCGGTGCAGACTCTGCGCAAGCACGAGCGCGCCACGGGCGTGGACTTCAAGGAAGTCTTCGGCAAGGACCACGCCGACAGCTTCCTGCTGCTGGACTCCGGCCGCGCCGACGCCTTCGTCATGGACGGCTCCATCCTGGCCAAGAACATCGCCACGTCCAAGGCGCCGGCCGACTTCAAGATCGTCGGCGAGGTGCTGAGCGTCGAGCCCATCGCCATCATGATCCGCAAGGACGACCCCGCCTTCAAGAAGGCCGTGGACGACAGCATCAAGGCCATGATGAAGTCGGGCGAGCTGGCCAGGCTCTACGACAAGTGGTTCCTGCAGCCCATCCCGCCGACCAACACCAAGATCGGCCTGCCGCTGTCCGCCGCCACCAAGGACGCCTGGGCCAACCCGAATGACAAGCCGATGGAAGACTACGCGAAGAAGTGATTCGCGTATCGACCTGAACGGCCGCAAAGCGGGTGCCTGGCACCCGCTTTGCTTTAGACGAGAGGCTTGAGGAGAAGGCCCATGAGTTGGGATTGGCAGTTCTACTGCAATGACACCGCCACCGGCGAGGCCGTCGCCGGCTGCTTCGGCCCTGGCGGCAAGGAGCAGACTTATCTGCAATGGATGCTGCACGCATGGGGCTGGACGCTGACCGTCTCGCTGCTGGCCCTGGTGCTGGCGCTGGTCGTGGGCTCGCTGATCGGCATCATCCGCACGGCGCCCAACAAGTGGCTGGCGCGCTTCGGCGAGGCGTGGACGGAGCTGTTCCGCAACATCCCGCTGCTGGTGCAGGTCTTCCTCTGGTACCACGTCATCCCGTCGCTGTTCCCGGTGCTGCGCGAGGCGCTGCCCCCGTCGGTGCTGATCGTCTTCGCGCTGGGCTTCTTCACCAGCGCCCGCATCGGTGAGCAGGTCAAGGCCGGCATCCAGACCCTGCCGCGTGGCCAGCGTTACGCCGGCCAGGCCATGGGCATGACCCTGCCTCAGACCTACCGCTTCGTGCTGCTGCCGATGGCGTTTCGCATCGTCATCCCGCCGCTGACCAGCGAGAGCATGAACATCGTCAAGAACTCGGCCGTGGCCTTCGCGGTCAGCATTCCCGAGCTGGCGCAGTTCGCCCAGCAGGCCTCGGAAGAGACCTCGCACTTCGAGGAGATCTTCATCCCCGTGACGGCGCTCTATTTCATCTCCGCCTTCGCGATCAACCGCGTTGCCAAGTTCATCGAGGCGCGCGTGCGCATCCCCGGCACGGTGGGAGCGAAGTGATGCTGAACCTCGACTACTCCTTCCTGAACTGGGCCGTCATCCAGAGCTTCATTGCCAAGGGCTTCTGGTTCTCCATCCAGCTCACGCTGGTCTCGATGATCGGCGGCATCATTCTCGGCACGTTGCTGGCGATGATGCGGCTGTCCAGCCACAAATGGCTGTCGGCGCCGGCGGCCTTCTATGTCGACACGCTGCGCTCCATCCCGCTGGTGATGGTGATCCTGTGGTTCTTCCTGCTCATCCCCAAGCTTCTCGGGCCGCTGGGCGGGCAGATGTCGGCCTTCATCACCTTCACGCTGTTCGAGGCCACCTACTATTCCGAGATCATGCGTGCCGGCATCCAGTCGGTGTCCAAGGGCCAGGTCAACGCCGGCTACGCGGTCGGCATGACCTACGGCCAGACGATGCGCTTCGTTGTGCTGCCCCAGGCCTTTCGCAACATGCTGCCGGTGCTGCTGACCCAGACCATCATCCTCTTCCAGGACACCTCGCTGGTCTACGCCGTCGGCGAGTACGACCTGCTCAAGGGCTTCGAGGTCGCGGGCAAGAACTTCAACCGCCCGGTCGAGACCTACCTCGTGGCCGCCGTCGTCTATTTCGTCATCTGCTTCGGCCTGTCGCAGCTCGTGCGGCGCCTGCAGAAGAAGATCGCCATCATTCGTTGAGCCGAGCATCGCCATGATCGACATCAAGAACATCTCCAAGTGGTACGGCAGCTTCCAGGTGCTGACCGATTGCACGACATCCATCAAGAAGGGCGAGGTCGTCGTCGTCTGCGGGCCCTCGGGCTCGGGCAAGTCGACGCTGATCAAGACCGTCAACGCGCTGGAGCCCTTCCAGAAGGGCGACATCGTCGTCGACGGCATCTCCATCGCCGACCCCAAGACCAACCTGCCCAAGCTGCGCTCGCGCGTGGGCATGGTGTTCCAGCACTTCGAGCTCTTTCCCCACCTGTCGGTGACGGAAAACCTGACCATCGCGCAGATCAAGGTGCTGGGCCGTTCGGCCGAGGATGCCAAGGCACGCGGCCTGAAGATGCTGGACCGCGTGGGCCTCATCGCCCACAAGGACAAGTTCCCCGGCCAGCTCTCCGGCGGCCAGCAGCAGCGCGTGGCCATCGCCCGTGCGCTGTCGATGGACCCCATCGTCATGCTGTTCGACGAGCCCACCTCGGCGCTGGACCCCGAGATGGTCGGCGAAGTGCTGGACGTGATGGTGCAGCTCGCCAACGAGGGCATGACCATGATGTGCGTGACGCACGAGATGGGCTTCGCCAAGCGCGTCAGCAACCGCGTCATCTTCATGGACGCCGGCAAGATCATCGAGGACTGCAGCAGCTCGGACTTCTTCAACAAGCCCGAGGAGCGCTCGCCGCGCGCCAAGGACTTCCTGGCCAAGATCCTGCAGCACTGAGAGCGGATCGAGCACAGGACCCGCGTCCTGTGCGACGCCTAACGAAGGGCAGCGCGCATGCAGGCGTGCTGGCATGAAAAGGGGCATCGCCATGAGCAGCGTCGGCACGGGATGGAAGGAAGTCATCGCGGCCGACGAGACCGCCCGCCATGCCGAGGCGGCGCGCATGATGGCCGAGATGCAGAAGCGCAAGGACGAGCGCTACGGCGCCGGTCGCGCCCTGCACCGCAAAGCCCTGGCTGCCTTGCGCGGCAGGTTGCGGGTACTGGACGGCCTGCCCGAACACGCGCGCCATGGGCTCTTTGCTCAGTCCGGCGAGCACGAGGTCTGGGTGCGCCTGTCCAACGGCGCGATGGACCGGCAGAGCAACCGCCGGCCCGACATCCGCGGCTTCGCGATGCGGGTCTTCGGTGTCGAAGGAGAGGCAGCGCTGGGCGGCCGCACCGACCACCAGGACATCTCGCTGATCAACCAGACGGCCTTCGCCTTCCCCGACAGCCGCCACTTCTTCGGCCTCGTGGAGGCGGCCGGCCGTAGCCCCGGTGCCGTGATCGGCTGGATGCTCAAGACCTTCGGCCTCGTTGGCGGCTTCAGGCAGCTCAAGAAACTGGCAGCGACGGCCGGCAAGCCCTTCACGGGATTTGCCACCGAGGTCTTTGCCAGCACTCTGCCCATCTGCTGCGGGCCTGCGGCGGCCAAGGTCCGCCTGCTGCCACCCACAGGGGTGAAGCCGCGTGCCGACGTCAACGGCGACTGGGCCGGCGACCTCGCCGCCCACGCCGCAGCCGGGCCGCTGAAATACCGGCTGCAACTGCAGTTCTTCGTCGACGAGGCGCGCACGCCCATCGAGGACGCCAGCGTCGAGTGGCCCGAGTCCGTTGCGCCCTTCCTCGACGTGGCCGAGCTGACGCTGGACGCGCCTTCCACCGACGCCGACTTCATCGCCCATGTCGAGGCCGGGGTCTTCGACCCCTGGCAGGCCCTGGTCGCGCATCGGCCGCTCGGCGAGGTCATGCGGGCCCGCAAGGTAGCCTACTTCAGCAGCCAGCAGACGCGAGGGGCCGTCTAGGCGCGGGCCGGCCGTGCCGCGGATGCGCTCAGGGTTCGATGGCCGCTCCCACCAAGGGGCCACCGGCCACGCTGCCGATGCGCGCCGCCTTGCCGGTCGCCAGGTCGATGCGGTACCAGGCTGATTTGCCGTCTGCCGTGATGGCGGCGTAGGCGGCGTTGGACACATCGGAGATGTCCAGCGTCGCGTGCTGGAAGCTGCCGATGCCCAGCGATCCCACGGTGTAGAGCCTGCCCGTATTGGGCGACACGGCGGGCTGCACGCCTTCCTTGCTGCCTTGGTGCACCAGCACGCCCTGGCGGCCGTCCAGCGCGTAGTTGGTTGTGATCTTGTCGTTGTCCTTGTTGTACGTGTAGCCGGCCGCGACGACGCCCGGCGTCTTGCCGGCGTTCACGTCGGCGGCGTCGTAAGCGAGGCGGCCGTCGAACTGCACGCCCGGCTCGTTGGGGTTGCCGTCGACGATGGCGCCGGTGTCAGGGTGCAGGCGCAGGTTGTAGCCCGCGTCGTTGACGACGCGGATGCGGTCCACCGTCGGGTTGAAGTCGAAGCCCCATTCGGTGGCGCCCTCCTTGGGCAGCGCATTGGGCGTGCCGATGGCGCTGGCCGTGCCCGTCTTGGTGTCGATGCGGTAGAGCTGGCCGCTGGCGCCCAGGCCGAAGAGCTGCCCTTTGGCCACGCGGTAGTCGATGCCCAGCAGCGTGTCGCCGGCGGCGAGGCCCGTCAGCGGCTTGGTGGACAGCGTCTTCTGCGGCTGGCCGGCGTTGAACTGGATCAGCTGGTTCGCTGCCGTGACGGCGTAGATCATCTCCTTGGCCGGCGGGCCCATGGCTTGCATCGGCTCGTTGGCGCAGGCGGCGAGCAACGCGGCCGCGGCGGCCAGCGTGAGGGCATGACGGGTCATGGCATCTCCTGAGGGTGGGGCGAACGCGTTATACGCGCGACCCTGGCCTCGTGGATGCCTTGACCCTTGGACGAACATGCCGCCCGAGGCCTCGACGCGCTGGCCAGTGATCCAGCCGGCACCCGGTCGCATCCGCGTCGCCGCCACACGCCACGCCGCGTGCGCGACTTCATGGACTGGCTGACGGGCTGCTCGCCCGGCACCTGGACGAAGCCTAGAGCCTGACCGGCCCGTCGATGGCCGCGCCGCCCGACATCGCCGCCTTGGCCTGCTGCTGGCGCACGCGGTCGATGTAGGTCTCCGAGCGCGCCAGCTGTTCCTGGATGAGCTTGTTGTTGGTGCCCATGGTCGCGATGGCCTGGCTGCGGAAGTTGTCCATCGCGTCCATGGCCTGGAAGGTCTGGTCGAACATGGACTGGATCTGCTGGATGCCCAGCATGGGGTTGGACGAGAACTCGGCCGTCGCGTCCACATGCTGGTTCAGCGCCGTTCCGGTCTGGTGGATCAGATCGCCGATGGTCTTGTTGACGCCCTGCAGCATCTGCATGACCTCGATCTGGTTGCCGGTGGCGCGGGCCACGGTCTGGGCCACGGCCAGCGCGCTCATGCCGGTGGTGGCGACGCGGTCGCAGCCGATCATCATTTCGCGGCCGGTCTTCTTCAGCACGTCCAGCGCCAGGTAGCCGTTCACGCAGACGGCCTGCTGGGTCTGGATGTCGGCCAGGTTCTGGCGGGCGTAGAACAGCACCTCCTGCTCCAGCGCCTTGGCGCGCAAAGGATCGCCGGCCTTGAGCTGCTGCACGCGCTCGTCCAGGCGCGAGTCCAGCGTGCGCGCGAAGCGCGCGGCGGCGGCCAGGGCCTGCATGGCCTCCCACAGCTTGCCGCGCGTGGCCTCGATGTCGATGACGTCCTTCTGGATGTCGTCCTTGGCGGCGTAGAGCTGGGTCATGGCCGTCTGCAGCTGCGAGCTGGCCGACTCGAACTTGCGGAAATAGGCCTCCAGCTTGTTGCCGAAGGGGATCAGCCCCAGCAGCTTGCGCGGCTGCAGCAGGTCGCCGTCCTTGCCCGGGTTGAGCTCGTCGAGCTGGCCGCGGATGGCGGCGATGGCCTTGTAGGCCGGCGTGTCCGTCGCGCCGACGAAGTTGCGCTGCATCAGGCTGCCCTGCATCAGGCCGGCGGCCACGCTGATCTCCTGGCGCCCGAGCTGGAAGGCGCTGTCCAGCTTGGCCTTGAAGGGCTCGCTGTGCAGGTCTTCCTTCTCCAGCGCCTCGATGAAGCGGCGCACCTGCTCGTCGACCTTGTCCGCCACTTCGGCCTTCAGCGGCACGGCCTCGACGGCCTGCGGCGGCTGGACCGGCGTGATGACCTCGGGCGGCGTCAGCGTGAAGGCGGGGGCGGCGGTCGTCGTGGTCGTGGTGTTCATGCGATGTCCTTGCTGCCGAACTTCTGGTTCAGGAATTCACTGTGGCGCAGGAAGGCCTGGGCGTCCTGCGAGGCGAGGTCGTCGCCGAGCTGCTCGACCTTGGTCTCCAGCTCGGCCAGCACGCCCTCGAAGGTGGTCTGGGCCGTCTTGCCGTTGGCCAGCAGCTTGGTGGTGGCGAACTGCGGCGGGATGCTGAGATAGGTGTTCAGCGCCTGTGGCAGATAGCTGATGGCGATGTGGCGGGCATGGAAGGTCTCCTGCAGGCTGAGCTGGCCCTTGCTGCGCTCCCACTGGTCGAGCAGGGCTTCGAGCCGGCGGCACAGCTGCTGGATGCGCTGGGCCAGGGCGCTGGGGATGCGGCCGCCGGGGTTGTGCTCGGTAAGGCCGCGCACGCCCGCCAGCGCCCGGCCCATGGCCTCGCGGGCGTCGCCTTCGTCCTCGAACTTGAGCGCCTCCCAGGCATCCTCGCGCGTGCTCGGCCAGCCCCACCACAGCGCGCCGGCCACCAGGCCGACGACGTAGCCCAGCGCCGCGACGCCCAGGCCCCAACTGCCCAGAAAGCCCAGGCCCTTGAGCACCAGCACGCCGGTCGCCGCCAGCAGGCCACACCAGTTGGCTGGCGCGTTCAGCCATCTCAACACGCTGCTCATTGGTAGGCCCGGATGTCCTTGAACACCGCGTAGAGCGGCGTCTTGCGCGCGTCGAAGACGCGGCCGCCGGTGATCTCCACCAGCGCCTTCAGGTCGCCCGCGTCGGCCTCGCCAAACAGCACCATGAAAACGGGAATGCCGCGCACATCTTCGGGCAGCTGCTCGTAGGCGCGCTTGAAGTCCTCCAGCCGCCGGCCCATATTGCTCTTGCCGTCGGTGAAGGCGACGACGGAGTACTGGTAGTCGGGGTTGCGCTTGCGCTCCTCCAGCATGTTCTGCAGGCCGGCCAGCACCGCGTCGTAGAGCGCCGTGCCGCCGGCCATCCTCAGCTCGTCGGCGGCGTCGCGCACGCGCTTGAGTTCGGCCAGCTTGGCCTCGGTGTCGGCCTGGGGCTGCACGCCTTTGGCCACCTTGCTGCCGGCGGGGATCTCGAAGGCGACGGGCTCGCGCACGCGGTCACTGAAGGGCAGGAACCACAGGCGTTCGCGATTGCTCAGCTTGGCGACGCGGCCGGTCAGCGAGGCGTCGGCGCCGGCCAGGTAGTGGATGGCCTCGACCAGCTGCTCGCGGCGCTTGCCCTGCATGCTGCCGCTGGTGTCCAGCACGAAGGTGCTGGCGATGGGCTTGCGGAACTCGTTCAGGTAGGCGTCGATGAGGCCGTCGGCCAGCTGGCGGTCGGGCGAGAAAGGCAGCTCCACCTGGAAGCCGCGCGCCGGCAGGAGGTCGGCGACCTGGGCGGCCAGCTCGGACTTGATGGGCCGGCGCAGCGTCTGCCTGGCCAGCCAGAGCTGGGCAGCGTCGCTCTTCAGATAGTCCACCACCTTCTGGTAGTCGGCGCGGCGCGCGTCGTTGAGCAGCATGAAGGGGTAGTCGGCCGTGGCCACGCCCTCGAAGGGGTAGATCAGATGCAGGGGCTCGCGCAGCTTGCCGCTGGCGTTCAGCGTCAGCAGCCAGCTCTCGTAGTTGATGAAGGCGTTGGCGCGGGTGCCCTGCTGCTTGATGAACTGCTCGGCCAGATAGGTGGAGTTGTCCCCCACGATCTTGTAGCCCTTCAGGAAGTCGGCAATCGCGCCGCGGTCCACATCGGCCGCGCCCATCGCCTCACCCTTGCCGCCGGCCGCCGCGACGACACCCAGCAGGGCCATGAAGCCCTGGTTGCTGGTGGCGGGGTTGGAGAGGGCGTACTGCAGCTTGCCCTGCTTGGCGGCGCGGGTGATGTCGGCCCAGGTCAGCTTGGCGTCGGGTCGATCCCAGCCGTTCTTCGTTGCGTCGCTCTTGCTGACGCCGACGGCCATCGGCGACAGCATGATCTTTTCCTGCAGCTTGACCTTGCGCTGGCCGGTCGCGTCACTGAGCAGGTATTTGGCGTTGGCGAACCAGGCCGCGTCGGGCGCGGGCTTGCCGGCGCTGTCACCGCTAAGCACTTCCTGGGTGCTCTCCATGGTGCCGCCGAAGCGGAACTGCACGTCCACGCCGGTGGCCTGGCGGATCTGGGCGGCCAGGGGCTCGATGTCCTTCAGATCGCTGGTGGCCAGCACCTGCAGCGGCGCACCGGTCGCGGCGGACGGCGGCGCCGATGGCGCGGGTGCTTCTTCAGCCTTCTTGCCGCAGGCGGCGAGCAGCGTGAAGCTCAACAGGAGCAGGGTGCGGCGCATCACTGGTTCATCTCCCGGCTGACGATGTCGATCATTTCAAACATCAGGTCGAACCCCGGCGGGTCGATGACCTGATTCAGCTTTACGTCCACGGCGAGGCCAGCGGTCTTGGCGGCCTCGGCGAAGGCGGCCGTGTCGCCGGTGCGGAAGCCTTGCTCCAGCGCCACGGCCTGCAGCGTCTTGTTCGTCGCCAGCAGTTCGGCCAGCTGCTTGCCGCGCTCGTTCAGCGCCACCAGCACCCATTTGTTGACGATGGTGGGCTGCGGATACATCAGCACCATCTCGGGCCGCACGCCGCCCTTGAGCGCCTGGGCCACCATCTGGGCTTCGTAGATGAAGGTCAGCGGCGTCTTGCCCATGCCGATGGCGAGGTAGTCGTCGAAGGCGCCGTTGACGTAGTTCTCCTGGAAACCCTGGCGCTTGAACAGCTCGGCGAGTTGCGTCGCGTACTTCTGCGCTGCGGCGCGGTCGGCCACCACGTCGCCATTCAGCGCGGCAGACGTCAGCGCCAGGTACATCGCGGCGGAGTTGCTGCGGCGGATGTCGGTCGTGCTGACCAGCACACTGCGCGACACCGCATAGTCGCCGCTGGCCTTCAGGTCGCGCCAGCGCTGCTTGGCCAGCATTGCCTGGGTCAGCTTCTCCATGTCCAGGCTGTAGACCTTGGGCGCCTGCGCCTTGGCCATGCCGTTGGCCGCCAGGATCCTGGCGACCGGCTCCCAGGACGCGACGACCAGCGGCGTGTGGAAGGGTGAGGTTTGCGTCGCCGTCTTGCCGGCCTTGCGGGCGGCGTCGGCAATCATATTGGCCGCGACCACGCCGCTGGCGATGAAGAAGTCGGGCTGGTCGGCCGCGCCGACCTTGGCAGCCATGTCGCGGCTGCCCACGCGGGCCACCTGCACCGGTAGCTTGGCGCCGCCTAGCACCTTGGTGACGCGCTCATCCTTGAAGAAGGCTTCCACATCGACGGCGATCAGCCCTTTGAGCGGCTCGGCGCTCGCGATGGCCGCCTGCTCCTGCGCGATCTGCTTGTGCTCCTCGTTGCTGCGCAGTGCAAAGAAGAGGGCGCCACCGAAGGCTGCCAACAGGACCAGGGTGCCGACCAAGCGTTTCGCGTTGTTCATGATGGGGGGCGCTGTCTCCTTTTCGATCAGGTGCGGAGTGTGCATCCTTCCGGCGGAGACAATCGCGCCTCATGAGTGACATCCTTACCCTCACCCGCCCTGACGACTGGCACTTGCACCTGCGCGACGAGGCGGCGCTGGCCAGCGTGCTGCCCTACACCGCGCGCCAGTTCGCCCGCGCCATCGTCATGCCCAATCTGCGCCCGCCGGTCACGACGGCTGCCCAGGCAGCGGCCTACCGCGGTCGCATCCTGGCCGCGTTGCCGGAAGGTTCCGACTTCCAGCCGCTGATGACGATGTACCTGACGGACAACACGCCGCCGGACGAGATCAAGCGAGCCAAGGAGGCTGGCGTCGTCGCGCTGAAGCTTTACCCCGCGGGCGCCACGACCAACAGCGATGCCGGCGTGACCGACATCCGCAAGACCTACAAGACGCTGGAAGCCATGCAGCGCGAGGGCCTGCTGTTCCTGGTGCACGGCGAGGTGACCGACGCCGACATCGACGTCTTCGACCGCGAGGCCGTGTTCGTCGACCGCGTGATGACGCCGCTGCGTACCGCCATGCCCGAGCTCAAGGTCGTCTTCGAGCACATCACGACCAAGGAGGCGGCCCATTACGTCACCGAGGCCGACCGCTTCACGGCTGCCACCATCACGCCCCAGCACCTGCTCTACAACCGCAACGCCCTCTTCACCGGCGGCCTGCGCCCGCACTACTACTGCCTGCCCGTGCTCAAGCGCGAAGAGCATCGCCAGGCGCTGCTGAAGGCGGCGGGCTCGGGCCTGCCGAAGTTCTTCCTCGGCACCGACAGCGCGCCGCACGCCGCCCAGCTGAAGGAAAACTCGGTCTGCGGTGCCGGCTGCTTCACGGCCATCTCGGCGCTGGAGCTGTATGCCGAGGCCTTCGAGGCCATCGGCGCCCTGGACAAGCTCGACGCCTTCGCCGGTCACCATGGCCCCGACTTCTACGGCCTGCCGCGCAATACCGGCACCGTCACGCTCAAGCGCGAGCCCTGGACGCTGCCTTCCGCGGTGCCCTTCGGCGAGGCCCAACTGAAGCCGCTGCGCGGCGGAGAGACCCTGCAATGGAAACTGATCGGATGAAGAAGGTCGCCTTCCTCGTCGACTTCGACAACGTCGCGACGGACGTCATCGAGCAGGCGCTGAACGCCGTGTTCAAGGACTACGGCGCCGCCCACATCCGCCGCGCCTACTGCAACGCCGAGCAGGCGCTGCGCGAGCAGAGCTTCCTGAAGCGCCTGGGCCTGCGCGCCATCGTCAACCTCGCCATCGGCAAGAACTCGACCGACATCGCGCTGGCGGTCGACGCGATGGACCTTGCCATCACCGAGAAGCCCGACGTCATCGTGCTGGTGTCGTCCGACAGCGACTTCGCACCGCTGGTGCTGAGGCTGCGCGAGAAGGGCGCCTGGCTGCGCGGCTTCGGCCAGCACGGCAAGACGGGCGACGGCGTCATCCAGATCTACGACCAGTTCAATGAGCTGGCCCATGGCGCCACGCGGCCAGCCGCGAAGCGGGAGCCTGCCAGGAAGGCTGCAACGCCCCGGTCCGCGGCGAAGAAGGTGGCGCCAGCCAAGGTCGAGGCATCGGCGCCCAAGCCGACGCCGGCCGCCGCACCCAAGCCCGTGGCTGCGCCCAAGCCTGCGGCTGCGCCCAAGCCGGCGTCGGTCGATGCCAACGTTGTGGCGGCCAGGGAGATCAACGCCGTGCTCGCTGCCTGCCCCAGGCTGGCCGATGGCCAGTGGCATGACCTGGGCGCCGCGGCCAAGGTGCTGAAGGAGGCCGGCCTGTTGGCGAAGTCCGCGCCGGCCACCAAGCTTTTCCGCAAGCATCCCCAGGCCTTCCAGCTGCAGCCCGACAAAAACCCCAACCAGGTGCGTTTCGGCCACGGATGATCGATGCCGACTGGGCGCAGCCCTGGTTCTCGCCCTACCGCGAGGTGGCAGGGCCGGTGCTGACCCGGCTGGCAGTCGGCCAGCCGGTGCATCGCGCCCTGGGCCATGAGCGCTTCGAGCCGGTCGGTGGCTTTTCGGGTGATTACGAGCAGCACGTCGCCACCACCGGCCGCGTGCCCACGCGTGACAACGCGCATGACCTCTTCAACGGCCTGGTCTGGCTGCGCCATCCGGCCTTCAAGGCCGGGTTGAACCGTGCCCACATCGGCGCTCCGCCCGCCCCGCCCGGGCAGCGCGGTCCGGTGCGCGATGCCCTCACGCTGCTGGATGAAAGCGGCCTGCTGCTGGCCGCGCCCCCGGCCTTGCAGGCCGCGCTGCGCGCGCACGACTGGACGGCGCTCTTCGTCACGCGCCGCCGGCTGTGGCGGCAGACGCGGGCGCTGGTCGTCGGCCATGCGCTGCTGGAGAAGCTGCAAGCCCCGCGCAAGCCGCTGTGTGCCCGCGTGCTGCTGGTCGACGATGTCGAGGCGCCGATGCTGCCAGTGGTGCTCAGTCCCGCCGTGCTGCCGCCGCTGCCCGTGCTCGGCATTCCCGGCTGGTGGCCCCCGAATGAGGTGCCGGGCTTCTACGCTGACCACCGGGTTTTCAGGCCAAAGCAGCTAGCATCGGCGCCCTCCCTCGGAGGTTCCGCTTGTTGACGAAGTCCCGCTTGAAGTCGCTGTTCGGCCTGGTGCTTGCCGGTATGGCCTGCGTCGCCGCCGCCCAGCAGGCGACGCCGCCCCCCGCGGCCCCTGTCGCGCCTGCCACCCCCCAGGCCCAGCAGCCGCCCACCGTGTCTGCCAGCGCCCGGCGCCTGTACGAGCGCAGCAAGGGCCAGCTGCTGCAGATCCGCACGCTGCTCAAGACCCAGGACAGCCAGGCTTCGGTCGGCTCGGGCTTTCTCGTCAGCGACGACGGCCACGTCGTCACCAACTACCACGTCATCAGCCAGTTCGCGCTGGAGCCCGACAGCTACCGGCTGCGCTACGCAACGACCGACGGCCAGGGTGGTGCGCTGGAACTGCTGGACTTCGACGCTCGCCGCGACCTGGCCCTGCTGCGCGCCGTCGGCGATGGGCTGAAGGGCCGCGGCGCGCTGGGTTTCAGGCCGCAGAGCCAGCCGCTGGCCAAGGGCGAACGCATCTACTCGATGGGCAACCCGCACGACGTGGCCTTCGCCGTCGTCGAGGGCAACTACAACGGCCTGGTCGAGCGCAGTTTCGACCCGCTCATCTACTACGCCGGCGGCATCAACCCCGGCATGAGCGGCGGCCCGGTGCTGGACGAGGATGGCCTCGTCGTCGGCGTGAACGTGTCGACGCTGCTGTTCGCCCAGCAGGTCAGCTTCCTGGTCCCGGGCGAATTTGCCGAGAGCCTGGTCAAGCGCAGCATCAATGCCAAGCCCATCCGCGCAGCAGCCTGGGGCCGGCTGCGCGACCAGCTCACCCGCTACCAGGACGAGCTCGTCATGCGCTTCCTGGCCCTGCCCTGGGAGAGCGCCAACCACGACCGCTACCGCCTGCCCGTGCCCAAGCAGGACTTCATGCGCTGCTGGGGGAGGGGCACCTCGGCCGACACCAAGGGCCTGGACTTCGAGCGCTCGCAGTGCCGCATGGACCATGCCCTCTTCGTCAGCGGCAATCTGCAGACGGGCTGGCTGGACATGTCCCATGAGGCCTATGACGGCAGCAAGCTCGGCGCGCTGCGCTTCGCGCGCCAGTATTCGGGCAGCTTCCGCAACGAGCGCCTGGGCGCCGCCGACAAGTCGCGCACCGCGCCCTATTGCAAGGAGCAGTTCGTCGACCGAGAAGGCCTGCCGCTGCGCGCCGTCGTCTGCCTGCGTGCCTACCGCAAGCTGGACGGGCTTCACGACCTCAGCATCCTCGTGACGACCGTGGACGCCGCCAAGCAAGGGGCCCTGGGCCGCTTCGACGCCCGCGGCGTCAGCTTCGACAACGCGCTCAAGCTCGCGGCGCACTACCTGGAGGGCTTCGCGTGGACGAACAGCAGCAAGGCCAAATGACGCCTGCCGCCGTGGCCGTGCCCGCCGCCGCCGTCGTCGAGCTGCTGGGCCGCGATGGCCGCGCCGCCCTCGTGCAGCGCGTGACCCGCTGGCCGGTGAGCATCGGCCGCTCGCCGGCCTGCGACATTGTGCTGGACGACGCCCATCTGGCCGCCGAGCATGCCGAGCTCCACATCACGCTCGAAGGCAGCGTGCGGCTGAAACTGCTGGACAGCCGCAACGGTGGTTCGGTGGCAGCCCGGCGCTTGGTCGCAGGCGACGAGGCCACGCTGCCGGTCGGCGGCGCCTTCCAGCTTGCGGGCTGCTCGCTGCGCCTGCGCACCAGCGCAGACATGCTCGCGCCGGAGCTGCCACTGGTGGTACACCCGGTGCGCCACTGGGCGCTGCTGCCGCTGCTGCTGCTGTCCATGGTGTTCTTCCAGTGGGTCGACCGCTGGAGCGCCGTCGACCCCGACGCGCGCTGGGTGGATTACGCCTCGCCGCTGCTTGCGCCGCTGGCCTTCGTGCTCGGCTGGGCCGGGCTGTGGTCGCTGGCCAGCCAGCTCTTCCAGCACCGCTTCCCGTTCACGAAGCACCTGCGCCGCGCCCTGGTGGTCATCGTGGCGCTGCAGCTGCTCGAGTGGCTGCTGCCGGCCCTGGCCTATGCCTTGTCCTGGCCGCGGCTGATGGCGCTGGAGTCGCTGAGCACGCCAGTGGGGGCCGCGGTGCTGATCGCCTGGCACGCCCGCCTGGTCTGGCCGGGTGCGCGGCGCACGCTGAACGGCGGCATCGCCGTCCTGCTGCTGCTGGGCCTGGGCCTGCAGGTGGGCAACCGCCAGGAGCAGCAGTACGTCTTCGGCCCGCCCTACCTGGCCAGCCTGCCGCCGCCGGCCCTGCGCCTGGTCGGCACCCAGTCGCCCGAGACCCTCATCGAATCCCTGAAGCCACTGAAGGCCGAGCTGGCCCGGCAGGCGCGCAAGGACAACGAGGGCGCCGGCGACGAGGACGGCGGCGGCGAGTGAGCCGCCGCGTCGTCGGCGAACGCCGTCAGGCCTGGGGCAGGAAGCCCTCGACCGACAGGTAGCGCTCGCCGGTGTCGTAGTTGAATCCCAGCACCCGCGCGCCGGCCGGCAGTTCCGGCAGCTTCTGGGCGATGGCGGCCAGCGTGGCGCCGCTGGAGATGCCCACGAGCAGGCCCTCCTCACGGGCGCAGCGGCGGGCGTACTCGCGGGCGGCCTCGGCCTCGACCTGGATGACGCCGTCCAGCAGCGCCGTGTCCAGCACGGCCGGGATGAAGCCCGCGCCGATGCCCTGGATGGGATGCGGGCTGGGCTGGCCGCCGCTGATGACCGGGCTGGCACTCGGCTCCACGGCATAGACCTTGAGCCGCGGCCACGCCGCCTTCAGGACCTGGGCGCAGCCGGTGATGTGGCCGCCGGTGCCGACGCCGGTGATCAGCGCGTCCAGACCCTCGGGGAAGTCGCGCAGGATCTCCTGGGCCGTGGTCCTGACGTGCACGGCCGGATTGGCGCCGTTCTCGAACTGCTGCGGCATCCACGAGCCCGGGTGCTGCTCCAGCAGCTCGCGGGCGCGGGCGATGGCGCCTTTCATGCCCTTTTCGCGCGGTGTCAGGTCGAAGCTGGCGCCGTAGGCCAGCATGAGCCGGCGGCGCTCGATGCTCATGCTGTCGGGCATGACGAGGATGAGCTTGTAGCCCTTGACGGCTGCCACCATGGCCAGGCCGACGCCGGTGTTGCCCGAGGTCGGCTCGATGATGGTGCCGCCCGGCTTGAGCAGGCCCTGGGCCTCGGCGTCCTCGACCATGGACAGCGCGATGCGGTCCTTGATCGATCCGCCCGGATTGCTGCGCTCGGACTTGACCCACACCTCGGCCGCGCCGAACAGGCGCTGCAGGCGGATGTGGGGGGTGTTGCCGATGGTGTCGAGGACGCTGTGGGCCTTCATGGGCTCTCCTGTGGGGAAGCGGGGATAATCGCTAGTGTGAAGCAAGCCAGACCGCCGCTGGGGCAATCTCGGAAACGAGGCCCTGGAGGAAGGTCCGGACTGCACAGAGCGGCGTAGCAGCTAACGGCTGCCCGGCGAAAGCCGAGGATCAGAGCAACAGAGACGAGTTCTGTCGGGTTCGCCCGACAGAGGTGAAACGGGCAATCTCTACGCGCAGCAACACCAAGTAGGCCAGCGTTGATGCGGCTCGCAGAGCTGGCGGGTAGGTGGCACCGAGCCGGGCAGTGATGTCCGGCCCAGAGGAATGGCGGTCACGCCGGGGGCGACCCCGGTGCACAGAATCCGGCCTATCGGCTTGCTTCACTCTTTCTTTCTCCCTTCACTGCCGATCTTCTCGCTCGCCAAGCGCGCTCGCACCGTCTGGATTGCGCAGCACCAACGGGCGTTTCACCGGCCATCTGGCAGGCGCGGGCGAGCAGGGACGGGGTTCGCCGTCGCCGCCGGCGAGGTGAGAGCGCTGGCCCAGCGCAGCGCGCAGGCGGCGTGCGAGATCAAGAGCCTGATCGGCGCCAGCGTCGAGAAGGTGGAGGCAGGCAGCCGCCTGGCAGGCGAGGCCTGCACGACGATGGGCGACATCGTCAGCCAGGTGGACCGCATGACGGACCTGATGGCCGAGATTCATGCCTCCGCCACCGAGCAGCGCAGCGGCATGGGCCAGGTCAATCAGGCGGTGGCCGCCACCGACCAGGACACGCCGCAGAGCGCGGCCCTCGTCGAGCAGGCCGCTGCGCTGCTGCAGCGCAGCGCCCAGTTCAAGATGGCGCCGCAGTGGCGCGGCCTTGCCTGAGGCGGCCATCAACCCTGCGAAGGCGCGGTCGGGAGGGGCTCGATACACTGCCCGACGGCCGCAACAGGCGGCCTTCTTGCACGTCTACCGACCGCCTCGATGAATCCTGACGCCAGCCGCCTGTGGCGCGCGCCCCGCTGGGCCCTGTCCGTGCTGCTGGCCTGCCTGGCCATGGTCGGACCCTTCTCCATCGACACCTATCTGCCAGCCTTTGCCGGCATTGCCGCGGCGCTGGACGCGACGCCGGTGCAGATGCAGCAGACGCTGTCGGCCTATCTGCTGGGGTTCGCCTTCATGAACCTTTTCCACGGCGCGCTGTCGGATTGCTTCGGCCGCCGGCCCGTCGTGCTGATCGGCCTGAGTGCCTTCACGCTCGCCAGCATCGGCTGCGCCGTGGCGGGCTCCATCGGCCAGCTGGTGTTCTGGCGCACGGTGCAGGGCATGTCGGCCGGCGCCGGCATCGTCGTGTCGCGGGCCATCATCCGCGACATGTTTCCGCCGGCGGACGCGCAGCGCGTGATGTCGCAGGTGACGCTGTTCTTCGGCGTCGCGCCGGCCATCGCACCCATGGTGGGCGGCTTCCTGTTCGTGCACGCAGACTGGCATTCCATCTTCTGGTTCCTGACCGCCGTCGGCACTCTGCTTCTGGTGTCGAACTGGCGGCTGCTGCCGGAGACGCTGCATCCGAGCCTGGTCCAGCCCTTTCATGTGGGCGCGCTGCTGCGCGAGTACTGGCGGCTGTGCAGCAGCCCCAAGTTCATGATGCTGGTGCTGGCCAGCGGCATCCCGTTCAACGGCATGTTCCTCTACGTGCTGGCCACACCGGTCTTCCTGGGCGAGCACCTGCACTTCGCGCCGCAGCAGTTCTTCTGGTTCTTCCTTTGCTCCATCGGCGGCATCATGGCTGGTGCCGCGGTCAGCGGGCGCCTTGCCGGCAAGATGAGCCCGAAGCGCCAGATCATGCGGGGCTTTCGCGTCATGTTCGCGGTGTCCATCGCCAACATCGCGCTCAACCTGTTCGCGCCGCTGAGCGCCTTCTGGGCCCTGCCCATGGTGGGCCTGTTCGCCTTCGGCTGGGCCCTGATGGTGCCGGTCGTCACGCTGCTGGTGCTGGACCAGGTGCCCGAGCGCCGTGGCATGGCCTCGTCGCTGCAGGCCTGCATCGGTTCGGCGGCCAACGGCCTGGTTGCCGGCCTGCTGGTGCCGCTGGTCATGCATTCCACCGTGGCCCTGGCGGTCACGTCGGGCGGGCTGATGCTGATCGGCCTGGGCGCCTGGTACGGTGTCCGGCGCTCCGTCGCGGGCTGATCCGGCGCCATTCGTCGGGCCCCGCTCAAGCCCGCCGCGGCAATGCCGAAAATCAGCGTCATGAGAAAGCGCGTACTCGCTGCTGTCTGCCTGTTCGCGCTCGCGGCCCAGGCGCAGGAACCGACCAAGGAGCCCGTGGAGGTGCTGCGCCAGCGTCTGGCGGAGCGTCTGTCCACCAAGAGCGAGGCGGCCACCGCCAGGACGGCGCCCAAGCCGGCTCGGCCGGCCAGGGCCGAGCCCAAGGCGCCCGTCCCGTGGGGCTACACCGGCGACGTGGGCCCCGAGCGCTGGGCCGAGCTGGCGCCCGAGAACAAGCTCTGCGCCGTCGGCACGCGCCAGAGCCCCATCGACATCCGCGACGGGCTGTCGGTCGACCTGGAGCCCATTGCCTTCGACTACCGCAGCAGCAGTTTCTCGGTGCTGGACAACGGCCACACCATCGTGGTCAGCGTCGCGCCGGGCAGCGGGCTGACGGTCATGGGGCGGCGCTACGAACTGCTGCAGTTCCACTTCCACCGCCCGAGCGAGGAGCGCATCAATGGCCGGCCGTTCGACATGGTGGCCCACCTCGTGCACCGGGACGCGCAGGGGCGGCAGGCCATCGTCGCCGTGCTGCTGGAGCGCGGCAGCGACGACAAGCCCCAGCCACTGATCCAGACGGTCTGGGCCAATCTGCCGCTGGAGAAGGGCGAGGCGCTGGCCGCCCAGGTGCAGATCGACCTGAGCCAGGTGCTGCCCGCCGAGCGCGGCTACTACACCTACATGGGGTCGTTGACCGAGCCGCCCTGCACCGAAGGCGTGCTGTGGATGGTGATGCGCCAGCCGGTGGCCTTGTCGAGCCAGCAGCTCGGCGTCTTTGCCAAGCTCTATCCGATGAACGCGCGACCGTTGCAGGCCGGTTCGGGCCGCCTGATCAAGGAGTCCCAGTAGGCCGCCGGTCTACGGCCCGTAGCCTGCGGCGGCGTGGATCTTCTTGATCGTGCCCTTCTTGTCCAGCTGCTGAAGCGTCGCGTTGAGCAGCCGTACCTGCTCATCAGGCAGCTGCTTGTTGCAGGCCAGGTACATCTCGGTGCGATTGAAGGTCAGCACCGGTTCGATGCCGCCGAGGCCCTGCTGCCTGAGCCGGTACTGGCCGATCAGCCGGCCCGTGGCCCAGTAGTCGATGCGGCCCGCCAGCAGCTTCTTGGGGTTGGCGTCGTCGCTGGGCGCCACGTCCACCAGATAGCCGCGCGTCTGCAGATAGCTGACGATGGCGTCGCCCTGGTAGCTGCCGATGCGCATGTTCAGCGCTTCCTCCAGGTGCGCCGGGCGGCTGGCGCCGCTGCGCGCGAACAGCGTCCAGTCGTTGACCACCAGCGGGCCGATCCAGCGGTAGAGGTCCTCGCGCTCGGGCGTGCGGGACATGGAGTACACGCAGGTGTTGATCTGGGTGCGGGCCATCGCGATGGCCCGGGCCCAGGGGTAGACCGCGATTTCGTAGTCCACGCCTGCGCTGTCCAGCAAGGCCTTGACGATCTCGGTCGAGACGCCGACGACCCGGCCCTGGGCGTCGCTCATGTTGTAGGGCGGGTATTCCTCGGTCGCCAGCACCAGTCGCTGCTGGGCCTCGGCGAGCACCGAACCGCAGAGAACCAGCAGTCCGAAAACGAACGTCTTCACGGTACCTCCCTCCGAATGCGGCCAAGCGGCGTTGGACGACTCTAGCGCCACGCCCGGCGCCCGGACAGGTCGCCGCGTCGTCAGCAGGGCTTCAGAGGGCCGCCCGGTGCCGCACATGCCTGGCGCCCGACAGCCAGTCATGCAGCGTCGCGAACAGCTGCTCGGCGACGACGGGCTTGGCGACATGGTCGTCCATGCCGGCGTCCAGGCAGCGCTGGCGCTCCTCGTCGAAGGCATTGGCCGTCATCGCCAGGATGGGCAGTTGCGCGCCCTGCGGCAGGCGGCGGATGGCGCGCGTGGCGTCCAGGCCGTCCATGACGGGCATCTGCACGTCCATCAGCACCAGCGCGTAGTCACCGGTCTTCACCATGTCGATGGCCTGCCGGCCGTCGACCGCCACATCGACGGTCAGGCCGGCGCTGCCGATCAGCGCGACAGCTACCTCCTGGTTGACCGGGTTGTCCTCGGCCAGCAGGATGCGGCACGGGTGGGCTTGGGCCAGTTCGGCCAGCCGCTCGCGGGCGGAATGCGGCCGCGGTGCCGCGACCGGCGCAACCGGTGCGCGGGCAGCGGCCTCGACATTGAGTGCGAACCAGAAGCTGCTGCCGCGTCCCAGCGCGCTCTCGACGCCGACGCTGCCGCCCATCAACTCGGCCAGGCGCCGGCAGATGGCCAGGCCCAGCCCCGTGCCGCCGTAGCGGCGCGTCGTGGAACTGTCGGCCTGCTCGAAATCGCGGAACAGCCGGCCCTGCGCGTCGGGCGCGATGCCGATGCCGCTGTCCTGCACCTCGAAGCGCAAGGCCAGGCCGGGGCCGGGCCGGCCGGGGTCGACGCGGGCGCGCAGGCGCACGAAGCCGCTGTCGGTGAACTTGACCGCGTTGCCGGCGAAGTTGAGCAGCACCTCGGAAATGCGCTGCGGGTCGCCGACGAGGACGCGGCCGCGCAGTTCGGGCGCGATGTCGGTCTCCACCCGCAGCCGCTTGGCCGCGGCGGCCTGGGTCGTCATGTTGGCGATGTTGTCCAGCACCTGGTCGACAGTGAAGTCGCGCTGGTCCAGGCTCACCTTGCCGGCCTCGATCTTGGAGAAGTCCAGCACGTTGTTGATGACGCTGAGCAGGTGCTCGGCGGCGTTGGCCACTTTCTGCAGGCGCTGCTGCTGCTCGGGCTCGATGGTGTCGCTCTGGGCCAGGTAGGTCAGGCCGATGATGGCGTTCATGGGCGTGCGGATCTCGTGGCTCATGTTGGCCAGGAAGGCGCTCTTGGCCAGGCTGGCGGCCTGGGCCGCCTGCGTGGCCTCGGCCAGTTCGGCGGTGCGTGCCTCGACCAGCTCTTCCAGGTGGTGGCGGTAGCGCTCCAGCTCCAGCGCGTCGCGGCGCTGGCGCGAGATGTCGGTCAGGAAGCCGTGCCACAGCACGCTGCCGTCGGCCTCGCGTTGGGCAATGGCATTGCCATACAGCCAGCGCTCGCTGCCGTCGGCCTGGGGCGTGCGGAACTCCTGCTGCCAGGGGCTGAGGTTGCGTGCCGAAGCCAGCAGGCTCTCGCGCACCGCGGCGCGGTCGTCGGGGTGGATGCGCTCGAACCAGGGTGCGGCGCCGCGGCTCAGCTCGGTGCTGCCGAGCAGGAAGTATTCGCGCACGGCCTCGCTGACGTAGGCGAAGCTGAATTCGCCGTTCACGGCCAGGCGCAGCTGGTAGACGACGCCGGGCACCGTCTCGGCCATGCCGCGCAGCCGCTCGATGAGGTTGCGCTGGGCGTCGAACTGCTGCTGCAGTGCGTCGCGCATGTGCTCCAGATGGCTGCCGAGCAGGCCGATCTCGTCTTCCCGCGTGTGCTGCAGCTTGGCGCTGAAGCGGCCCTCGGCGAGGTCGTTGGCGAAGTCGCCGAGCTCGCGCAGCGGGCGGAACAGGCGCGAGTTCAACAGCCACAGCACCAGGGCCAGCGAGGCCAGCAGCTGGCCCCCGACGGTGGCGCCGTAAAGCCAGCGCTGGCGCAGCACGGCCGTCGTGCTGAGGTGGTCGTCGATCTCGATCTGGATGTGGCCGATGCGGGTGGCGCCGCGCAGGATGTCGCGCTCGCCGGTCAGCGTCTGGCCCAGGCGCCGCTCGGGCAGGTGGTTCTCGATGAAGGGCAGGCCCTGGGAAGCATCGCTGACGCTGACGCGCACGACCTCGGGCGACTTGACGATGGCCGACACGACTTCGCGCGCCGCCACGGCATCCAGGTTCCACAGCAGCTCGGGCAGGCTGCTGGCCAGCACGTCGAGCTTGGCGTCGAGGTCGCGTTGCAGCGACTGCTCGGCCACCTTGGCTTCGCGCAGGCCGATGAAGAGGCCGCCCACGATGAGGGCCGGCAGCAGCAGGCCGATGCTGGCACCCAGGGCCAGGGCGGCAAAGAGCGAGGACGAAGGCTTGCGGCTCAAGATGCGGTCATGCTGCCAAGGGATTGGGGCGCCTCAAGCAAGACGCGCCACGTCGCGGTGGCGGCGTGGCGCGTCTGCCGGGGCATCAGAGTCAGCCCTTGCCCAGCAGGGCGGGCTTCAGCGAAGAATCGACCGGCTTCTCGCCCAGCCAGATCTTCAACAGCGCGTTGTAGAAGCCGAGCTCCGGCATGGCCTCGCCCAGCTGCTTGCCGTTGAAGGACATCAGCGTGCCGGTCCCGGGCACCCAGTCCACCGTCACGGTGTCGCCCTTCTTGGCCTGGGGGATGCTGACGAAGGCGTCGCCGAACTGGGCCAGTTGGTTGACGAACTTGGAGCGCTCGGCCTTGTCGGTGTTGGCCGTGATGCCGGCCAGGAAGGCCTGGCCCAGTTCGTCACCGGTCACCTCGCGCATCATGGTCAGCGCGAAGCGGCGGGGGCCGGTCGACTCGAAGACGGCGGCCGGCGTGTCCTTCTTCTCGGTCAGGTACAGACCCAGCACATAGACCTTGACGACGATGCGCGTGCGCACGCCGGCACCGTTGAGCTTGAGCTCCTTGCCGGCGACCTTGACCGAGTCTTCCAGCTTGACGCCGGCCACTTCGGCCGCCTGGGTCAGGCCGGCGAGCCCGAGGGCAAGCCCGAGTGCGAGCGTCTTGCCGTTCAGCCAACGGGTGACGGGGTTCGTCTTCATGCAGTCTCCTGTTTTTGGGGCGAGATTCAGTGGGCGGCGTCGAGCTTGAAGAGGCTGACGACCTCCTCCAGCCCCTGGGCCTGGCTGCGCAGCGAATCGGCCGCGGCCGCGGCCTGCTCGACCAGGGCGGCGTTCTGCTGCGTGCTCTTGTCCATGTCCTGGATGGTATGCGTGACGCGCTCGATGCCGGAGCTCTGTTCGGCGCTGGCATGGGTGATCTCGCCCATGATGTCGGTCATCCGTTGCACGCTCGCCACCACGCCCTGCATGGTGTTGCCGGCCTTGGCCACGAGCTCGCTGCCCAGCGCGACCTTCTCGACCGAGTCGCCGATGAGGCGCTTGATCTCCTTGGCGGCGTCGGCGCTGCGGCCTGCCAGCGAGCGCACCTCGCCGGCGACGACCGCGAATCCGCGGCCCTGCTCGCCGGCGCGGGCGGCTTCGACGGCGGCATTCAGCGCCAGGATGTTGGTCTGGAAGGCGATGCCGTCGATGACGCTGATGATGTCGACGATCTTCTTGGAAGAGGCGTCGATGCTGCCCATGGTGCTGACGACCCTGGCCACCACCTCGCCACCCTCGCCGGCGACCTGGGAGGCCGCCTTGGCCAGCTGATTGGCCTGCTGGGCGTTCTGGGCGTTCTGCTGCACCGCGTTGGTGAGCTCGCGCATGGCCGAGAAGGTCTGCTCCAGCGATGCTGCCTGCTGTTCGGTGCGCTGCGACAGGTCCAGATTGCCGCTGGCAATCTCGCTGGACGCCGACGAGATGGACTCCGTGCCCTCGCGCACGCGGCCGACGATGCCCTTCAGGCTCTCGTTCATGTCGTGCAGGGCCTGCATCAGCTCGCCGGTCTCGTCGCGGCCGCGCACCTCGATCTCGCTGGTCAGGTTGCCCGAGGCCACCTTGCGGGCCACGTTCACGGCGCCGCGCAGCGGGTTGACGATGCCGCGGGTGATCAGCACGCCGGTCAGCACGCTGGCGGCGATGGCCGCCGCCGCCAGCGCGAGCAGCAGCAGGGCCGTCTTGCTGGCCACGCGGTTGGACTTCTCGCCGGCTGCGTCCATGCCGGCGTTGCGTGTCTCGACCAGCTTGTCCAGCGCGGCCATGTACTTGACCTGGGCTGCGCGTACCGAGAACTGGAACTTCAGCGGCGCGCCCTCGGTGTCGCCGGAGGCCACCGTCTTCACGAACGCGGCCTGGGCCGGCATGAACTTGGCCCGCGCCTCCTTGACGGCCTTGAGCTGCTCCACGCTGGCCTCGTCGGTCAGCAGCGGTTCCAGCTCGGCCATGGTCTTTTCATGGGCGGCCATGTTGCTGGCGACCGTGTCCAGCTCCTTCTTGATCTGCTCCTCGCCGGTCATGATCAGCGTCGTCATCATGCTGCGCACGGCGTCACCCAGCTGGCCCTTGGCCTTGTTGGCCAGCGCCACTGCCTTGTAGTCGACGCTGAGCAACTGGCCGACCTCGCCGTTCAGCGTCTGGATGCCGACATAGCCCAGTCCGGCCATCGCCACCAGGCAGGCAATGACGACGGTGAAGCCGGCGGCAAGCCGTTGTCCGATGCGCATATGGGACAAAAACTTCATGGAGCGTCCTTGTTTGGGTTCGGGTGGAGCGTCTCGGGATTCGAGTTCTGGGAAGAGAACGCTGAAACAGCATGAAATTTCAGCAGATATTGCGGGCGCCAAAGCATTCTGAGCGCCGTGCTGCAAAGGTTTGCCGTGATTTGTGCGGCAAAACCCACGCAGTCCTCCCGGTGGGCGGGCGGAGGTGGGGTGCCGCTGCCCCTGCGGATGGGGACAAACGCGATGGCCTTTACTCGCATAGCTCAAGCGCTACTTCTCAATATCCCGCCAAGTCCTTATTTCTGAACGAGATTTTTTCTCGTGCTGTATGAAATAACAGCTCGTTCTAAGTGCTTGATTTCATTGAAAAAACTTGTGCCGAACCTTGACCCGGGTAGGTGTGGCCCTTAAAGTGGGAGGAAGTGTTGTTTCGTGGTGAAAAGTGTCGGAAATCGTCTTTCAAGGTGCCTCCAACCTGGCTTTAGATGCCAAGGGACGCCTGAGCGTGCCCAGCCGACACCGTGAGGTGCTGCAACTGCTCTGCCAGGGGCGCCTGACCGTCACCAAGCACCCGGACGGTTGCCTGATGCTGTTCCCGCGGCCGACCTGGGAGGTCTTCCGCGACAAGGTCGCCGCGCTGCCGATGTCGGCTGCCGGCTGGAAGCGTGTTTTTCTCGGTAACGCGATGGACGTCGAGATCGATTCGGCGGCGCGCGTGCTGATCTCGCCCGAGCTGCGCAAGAGCGCCGGGCTCAAGAGCGACGTGATGCTGCTGGGCATGGGCAGTCACTTCGAGCTCTGGGATGCCGAGGCTCACGCCGCCCAGGAGGCCGAGGTGATGGCCGGCCCGCTGCCCGACGCGCTCAAGGACTTCAGTTTCTGATGGGCGCCGACATGGATGACAGCGCCCAGTTCCGCCACACCACCGTGCTGCTGAACGAGGCGGTCGACGGCGTGCTGGCGCGCCCCGACGGCATCTACGTGGATGGCACCTTCGGCCGCGGCGGCCACTCCCGCCTGCTGCTGAGCAAGCTGGCGCCCACCGGCCGCCTCATCGCCATCGACCGCGACCCCGAGGCCATCGCCGCGGCGGCGGTCATCACCGACCCGCGCTTCTCCATCGTCCACAGCGCGTTTGCCGACATGGCCGATCAGCTGGCGGCGCTGGGTGTCCATCGGGTGGATGGTGTGCTGCTGGACCTGGGCGTGTCCAGCCCGCAGATCGACAACCCGGAGCGCGGCTTCAGCTTTCGCTTCGAGGGGCCGCTGGACATGCGCATGGACACGACCCGCGGCGAGAGCGCGGCGGACTTCCTTGCGAGTGCCGACGAGCGCGAGATTGCACGGGTGATTCGGGACTATGGCGAAGAACGGTTTGCTGGCCAGATTGCAAAGGCGGTTGTTGCTCGCCGGGAAGCCGGTGCGCCCCTCACGCGCACCGACGAGCTGCGCGAACTCGTGGCTCGCACGGTCAAGACCCGCGAGCCCGGGCAGGACCCGGCGACTCGCACCTTTCAAGCCCTTCGGATTCATGTCAATGGCGAGCTTGAAGAGCTTGAGCAGGGGCTGAACGCGGCCCTGCGCCTGCTCGCGCCCGGCGGGCGGCTCTCCGTCATCAGCTTCCACTCGCTGGAGGACCGGCGCGTCAAGACCTTCATCGCCGAGCACAGCAAGCATGTGTTCGACCGCCGCGCGCCGTTTGCCGAGCCTGCGCCGCTGATCCTGAATGCGCTGGGCCGCATCAAGCCCAGCGCCGCCGAGGTGGCTGCCAACCCGCGCTCGCGCTCCGCCGTGCTGCGTGTGGCCGAGCGCACCGATGCGCCCCTGAAGGATTGAGCGCGTGGCCAAGCTCAACCTCGTGCTCATCCTCGCGGTGCTGCTCAGCGGCGTCGTGCTGGTGCACAGCGCCTACGAGTCGCGTCGCCTGTTCGCCGAGCGCGAGAAGGCCAAGAACGAGGGCCAGCGCCTGGCCGCCGACGCCGAGCGGCTGAAGGCCGAGCGCCACGCCCAGGCCACCAACCTGCGCGTCGAGCAGGTGGCGCGCGAGCGCCTGGGCATGCGCCTGATCTCGCCGGCCGTTGTGGCCTCGGGAGTCGCGCCATGAGCAAGGCTCCGAAGTCCGGCGCGCGCATGGCCGGCGCCAACCGCGGCGTCAGCTACTCCACCAGCCCGCTGCTCGCGTCCAAGACGCCGCCGTGGCGTTCGCGCTTCCTGGTCGCCCTCGTCGGCCTGGCCTTCGCCGGCCTGCTGGGCCGCGCCATCTACGTGCAGGTGCTGCACACCGAGTTCTTCCAGAAGCAGGGCGAGGCCCGCTATGCCCACACGCTGGAGCTGCCTGCCAGCCGCGGCCGCATCAACGACCGCACCGGCCAGACCCTGGCCGCCAGCGTGGCCGTGCCGTCGATCTGGGCCATCCCCAAGGAAGTCGACGCCGACGTCGACAAGCGCCGCGAGCTGGCCAAGGCCCTGGGGCTGACCGGCAAGGAGCTGGAGGCCAAGCTCAACCCCGAGTCGCGCTTCGTCTGGCTCAAGCGCCTGGCCGACGACGAGACGGCGGCCAAGGTCAAGTCGCTGGGTCTGAAGGGCGTCTTCCAGGACCGCGAGTACCGCCGCAAATACCCCGAGGGCGAGGCAGCGGCCCATGTGGTCGGATTCACAAACGTGGAAGACCGCGGCCAGGAGGGCATCGAGCTGGCCTTCCAGAAGGAGCTGCAGGGCCGCGACGGTTCGCGCTCCGTCGTGCGCGACCGCCTGGGCCGCGTCGTCGAGGACATCGGCGAGATCGTGCCGGCCGCCAACGGCCATGACGTCGATCTTTCCGTCGACTCCAAGGTGCAGTTCTTCGCCTACCAGCGCATCCGCGACGCGGTGGCCGAGAACAAGGCCAAGGCCGGCTCCGTCGTCGTGCTGGATGCGCTCAGCGGCGAGGTGCTGGCCCTGGCCAACTTCCCGAGCTACGACCCCGGCAGCCGCCAGAACCTCTCAGGCGAACAACTGCGCAACCGCGCGCTGACCGACGTCTTCGAGCCCGGCTCCACGATGAAGCCCTTCATCGCCGGCCTGTCCATGGAAACCGGCCGCAGCACGCCCGACACGCTGGTGGATACCGGCAACGGCAAGTACGCCTTCCAGGGCGCCGTCATCACCGATACCCACGCCCATGGCGTGATTCCGCTGCGCGAGGTCATCAAGTTCTCCAGCAACATCGGCGCCACCAAGCTCGCCATGCAGATGCAGCCGCGCGAGATGCACGAGATGTTCACCGCCATCGGCCTGGGCCAGCGGCCGCAGATCAGCTTCCCCGGCGCCATCACCGGCAAGCTGCGGCCCTACAAGACCTGGCGGCCCATCGAGCAGGCGACGATGAGCTACGGCTACGGCCTGTCGGCCTCGCTGTTCCAACTGGCGCGCGCCTACACGGTGTTTGCGCGCGACGGCGAGATCATCCCCGTCAGCATGCTGCGCCAGCCGCACGACCATCCGGTCGCCGGCATCCGCGTCTTCAAGCCCGAGGTGGCGCGCGAACTGCGCCTGATGCTGCAGGCCGCCGCCGGCCCCGGCGGCACCGCGCCCGACGCGCAGGTGCCCGGCTACAGCATCGGCGGCAAGAGCGGCACGGCCCACAAGCAGGAGGGCAAGGGCTACGCCAGCCATAAATACCGCTCCTGGTTCGTCGGCATCGCGCCCATCACCAACCCGCGCATCGTCGTGGCCGTCATGGTCGACGAGCCTACCGCCGGCGTGTACTACGGCGGCAAGGTCGCCGGCCCGGTGTTCAGCCAGGTCACCGCGCAGACGCTGCGCCTGCTGGGCGTGCCGCCCGACCTGGACGTGAAGAGCCAGATCGTCGCCAACCAGAAGGCCGTGGCCACCGAGGAAAGCTTCTGATGCTCACTCGCCTCAAATCCCCCGAGGCCGCCGCCCGCTGGCTGGCCGAATGGTGCACCGGCACGCTGCGCACCGACAGCCGCCAGGTCCAGCCCGGCGACGCCTTCATCGCCTGGCCTGGCTATGCGCGTGACGGCCGCGAGTTCGTGGCCGCGGCGCTGGCTGCGGGGGCGGCCACCTGCCTCGTCGAAGACGAGGATGTGGAGCGCTTCGGCTTCGTCGACGCGCGCGTGGCCTCGCTGCCCGGGCTGAAGGCACGCACCGGCGACATCGCCGCCGCCTTCTTCGGCAAGCCCACCGACACGCTGGACGTCATCGCGGTCACCGGCACCAACGGCAAGACCTCCTCGGCCTGGTGGATCGCCCAGGCCTCGGCCCAGCTCGGCAAGCGCTGCGGTGTCGTCGGAACGCTGGGCATCGGCGAGCCGCCCAGGCTCGACTACAACGGCCTGACCACGCCCGACCCCGTGCTGCTTCAGGCGGCGTTTGCCCGCATGCGCGACGACGCCTTCTCGGCCTGCGCCATCGAGGCCAGCAGCATCGGGCTCAATGAAGGCCGCCTGGCCGGCAGCGCCGTGCGCGTGGCGGTGTTCACCAACTTCACGCAGGACCACCTCGACTACCACCGCACGATGGACGCCTACTGGGTGGCCAAGCGGGCCCTGTTTGATTTCCCCGGCCTGCGCGCGGCGGTCGTCAATCTCGACGACCCCAAGGGCGAAGCGCTGGCCACCGAGCTGGTGACGCTGGATGTCTGGACCACCGCCGTGGCGCGCAGCGATGCCCGCCTGTCGGCCCGGGACCTGCACTACACCGGCGAGGGCCTGGCCTTCGCGCTGCACGAGGGTGCCGAAGCGGTGGACGTGCAGACCGGCCTGATCGGCGACTACAACGCGGCCAACCTGCTCGGCGTGGCCGGCGCGCTGCGTGCGCAAGGCCACGCGCTGGCCGACGTGGCCCGCGTGCTGGCCCGCGTCACGCCGGTGCCCGGCCGCATGCAGCGCGTGGGCAACGGCCGCGAGCTGCCGCAGGTGGTCGTCGACTACGCCCACACGCCGGACGCGCTGGACAAGGCGCTGTCCGCCCTGCAGGGTCTGGCCCGGGCGCGCGGCGGCGAGCTTGTCTGCGTGTTCGGCTGCGGCGGTGACCGCGATGCGACCAAGCGCCCGCAGATGGGCGCCATCGCGGCCCGCCTGGCCGGCCGCGTCGTCATCACGACCGACAACCCGCGCACCGAGGCGCCGGCCCGGATCCTGGCCGACATCGCCGTCGCCGCGCCCGGCGCCCTCGTCGTCGAGGCCCGTGAGGAAGCCATCCGTACGGCAATAGCCCAGGCCGGCGCGCGCGATATCGTGCTCGTGGCCGGCAAGGGCCACGAGGACTACCAGGAAGTGAACGGCGTGCGCCGGCCCTTCTCCGACGTCGGCGAGGCACGCGCGGCGCTGCTGGAAAGGGCGGGGCTGTGAGCTTTCTGACCCTGGCCGAAGCCCAAGCCCTGCTGCCCGGCTCGACGCTGGTCGGCGACGGTGCGACCGGCTTTGCCCGCGTGCACAGCGACACGCGCACGCTGCGCGCGGGCGACCTCTTCGTCGCGCTGCGCGGCGAGCGCTTCGATGCCAACGACTTCCTGGCCCAGGCCAAGGCCTCGGGCGCCGTCGCGGCGCTGGCCGAGCGCGGCCTCGCCGAGGCCGGCCTGCCCGGCCTGCTCGTGCCCGATGCCAAGGCAGCCCTGGGCCAGCTGGCCGCTGCCTGGCGTCGCCAGCACGCGATCCCCCTCATCGCCGTCACCGGCAGCAACGGCAAGACGACGACGACCCAGATGGTCGCCGCCATCCTGCGCGCCTGGGTGGGCGACGACGCGCTGGCCACCGAGGGCAACTACAACAACGACATCGGCGTGCCGCTGACGCTGCTGCGCCTGCGCCATGACGACGAGCGCAGCCACCGCGCCGCCGTCGTCGAGCTGGGCATGAACCACCCCGGCGAGATCGCGCCGCTGGCCGCGATGGCGCAGCCGACGGTCGCGCTCGTCAACAACGCCCAGCGCGAGCACCAGGAATTCATGGCCACGGTCGAGGCAGTCGCGCGCGAGAACGGTGCCGTGCTGGAAGCCCTGGCCGGCAGCGGCTGCGCCGTCTTCCCGGCCGAGGACGCCTGCGCGCCGATCTGGTTCGAGATGGCCGGCAGCCGTCCGCACCTGACCTTCGCGCTGCGCGGCGACGCCGACGTGACCGGCGCTGCCAGCTGGCACGGCACGCACTGGGCGCTGGAGCTGCACACGCCCGCCGGCACTGCGCCCGTGGTCTTGGCACTGGCCGGCGAGCACAACGTGCGCAACGCCCTTGCCGCCGCCGCCTGCGCGCTGGCTGCCGGTGCGCCGCTGACTTCAATTGCCCAGGGCCTGGAAGCCTTCCGCGCCGTGAAGGGCCGCTCCGAGCTCAAGCTCGACGCCCGCGGCCGCACCCTCATCGACGACAGCTACAACGCCAACCCCGACAGCGTGCGCGCCGCCATCGACGTGCTGGCCGGCATGCCGGCGACAAGCTGGCTCATCCTGGGCGACATGGGCGAGGTGGGCAACGCCGGCCCGGCCTTCCACCGCGAGGTGGGCGCCTATGCGGCCGAGCGCGGCATTGCCCATTTCTGGACAGCCGGCAGCGCCGCCCGCGACGCGGCCGCGGCCTATGGCCCCAAGGCCCGCGCCTTCGACACGACAGCCGCGTTGATCGCGGCGCTGAACGAACAACCCGACGCGGCCCAGACCCTGGTCAAGGGCTCGCGTTTCATGAAGATGGAACAAGTGGTCTCCGCACTTCAGACTCAATCAGGAGACACCCATGCTGCTTAGCCTCGCCCAGTGGCTGCAGGGCCTCTATCCCGACCTGGGCTTTCTGCGTCTGTTCAACTACATCACCTTCCGCGCCGTGATGGCCGCCATGACGGCGCTGCTGATCGGCCTGGCTTTCGGCCCCTGGGTCATCCGCAGCCTCACGGCCATGAAGATCGGCCAGCCCGTGCGCAGCTACGGCGTGCAGGCCCACCTGGCCAAGACCGGTACGCCCACGATGGGCGGCGTGCTCATCCTCATCGGCATCGGCGTGTCCACGCTCCTGTGGTTCGACTGGAGCAACCGCTTCGTGTGGGTGGTGATGATCGTCACGATGGGCTTCGGCGCCGTGGGCTGGGTGGACGACTGGCGCAAGGTCGTCGACAAGAACCCCGAGGGCATGAAGAGCCGGGAGAAGTTCTTCTGGCAGTCGCTCATCGGGCTGTTCGCCGCGCTGTATCTGGCGTTCAGCGTGTCGGAGACGTCCTTCCTCGGCGTCGTGCAGCTGTTCTTCCGCTGGGTGAGCAGCGGCTTCTCGACCGAGCTGCCGCCCAAGGCCGACCTGCTGATTCCCTTCTTCAAGACCATCAGCATGCCGCTGGGCGTCTGGGGCTTCGTCGCCCTGAGCTACTTCGTCATCGTCGGCACCAGCAACGCGGTCAACTTCACCGACGGCCTGGACGGCCTGGCCATCATGCCGGTGGTGATGGTGGGCTCTGCGCTGGGCCTGTTTGCCTATCTGACCGGTTCGTCGGTGTTCTCCAAATACCTGCTGCTGCCCTACATCCCGGGCGCCGGCGAGCTGCTGATCTTCTGCGCCGCCATGGCCGGCGCGGGCCTGGCCTTCCTGTGGTTCAACGCCCATCCGGCGCAGGTCTTCATGGGCGACGTCGGCGCGCTGGCGCTCGGCGGCGGCCTGGGCACGCTGGCCGTCATCACGCGTCAAGAAATCCTGCTGGGCATCATGGGCGGCATCTTCGTGGCCGAGGTGCTCTCCGTGATGATCCAGGTCAGCTGGTTCAAGTTCACGAAGAAGCAGTTCGGCGAGGGCCGGCGCATCTTCCGCATGGCGCCGCTGCACCACCACTTCGAGAAGGGTGGCTGGAAGGAGACGCAGGTCGTCATCCGCTTCTGGATCATCACGATGCTGCTCTGCCTCGTCGGCCTGGCGAGCCTCAAGCTGCGGTGATCGCGTGAAGCTGGACCTGCCGCAACTCAACGAACAGCGCGTGCTCGTGCTGGGCCTCGGGGACTCCGGTCTCGCGATGGCCCGGTGGTGCGCGGGCTTCGGTGCGCAGGTCACCGTGTGGGATTCGCGTGCACAGCCGCCGCAGTTGGGTGCGTTGGGTGACACGGCCGCTTTCATCACCGGCGAGCTGACGGCCGAGGCCGTGAGCGGCTTCAATGCCGCGCTGAAAAGCCCTGGCCTGTCGCCGCTGGATGCGCGCCTCAAGGCCGTCTACGAACATGGCCCCGCCGTGCGCGGCGAGCTGGATCTGTTCGCTGACGCGCTGGCCGCGCTCAAGACCCAGCATGGCTATGCCCCCGCGGTGCTGGCCATCACGGGCACCAACGGCAAGACGACGACGACCTGCATGACCGGGCTGCTGGCCGAGCGCGCCGGCAGGCGCGTGGCCATCGCCGGCAACATCGGTCCGACGCTGCTGGACACGCTGACCGAAGCTCTGGCGCGTGAGCCCGACCCGGCGCCGGTCGAGACACCCGACGAGGTGGTCGCTCAAGAAGTCGAGGATGCGCCGGTCGAAGCGACCGCCGAGGAAGAGGCCGTTGCGGCACTGCCCGACGAAGACGCGCCGCTGCCCATCGATCCCCCGCCGCCCCGCGGCCCGGTCTTCGAGACCCTGCCCGAGGTCTGGGTGCTGGAGCTGTCCAGCTTCCAGTTGGACGGCGTGGCGAACTTCGAGCCCACCGCCGGCGCCGTGCTGAACCTGACCCAGGACCATCTCGACTGGCACGGCGACATGGCCGCCTATGGCCGCGCCAAGGCGCGGATCTTCGGCCGCGAGTCTGTCATCGTTGCAAACCGCGACGACGCCGAAGTCGAAGGCCTCGTGCCCGCCCCGGTGTTCGTCAAGGGCAGCCGCGGCAAGCCCGGCCGCACGGTGTCGCGCCATGTCGTGCGCTTCGGTCTGAACCCGCCGAAGGCGCCGGGCGACTTCGGCCTGACGGAAGAGGGCGGCCTGACCTGGCTGGTGCGCGCCCTTGAGCTGGACCCCACGATCAAGCGCAAGAAGAGCGATGACGCAGAGCCCCTCATCATCCAGCGCCTGATGCCCGCCGACGCGCTGCGCGTACGCGGCCGCCACAACGCCGCCAACGCGCTGGCCGCGCTGGCGCTGGCCACGGCCGCCGGCTGCGAACTGGCGCCCATGCTGCACGGCCTGCGCGAGTACCGTGGCGAGCCGCACCGCGTCGAGCCCGTCGGCAGCATCGACGGCGTCGAGTTCTTCGACGACAGCAAGGGCACCAACGTCGGTGCTACCGTCGCCGCCATCTCGGGCCTGGGTGCCGACCGCGCGCCGGCCAAGCTGGTGCTCATCCTCGGTGGTGACGGCAAGGGTCAGGACTTCGCGCCGCTGGCTGAAGGCGTGGCCCGCCATGCGCGTGCCGTCGCGTTGATCGGCCGCGATGCGCCGCAGATCGAAGCCGCGCTGGCCAACGCCGGCGTGCCGATGCAGCGCCACGACACGCTGGAAGCTGCCACGGCCTGGTGCCTGGCGCAGGCGCAAGCGGGCGACAGCGTGCTGCTGTCCCCGGCCTGCGCGAGCCTGGACATGTTCCGCAACTACGCCCACCGCGCCGAGGTCTTCTTGGCCACGGTGCAGCAGCTCGCCGACGAGCGCGGGGTGGCGCTGTGAACACGATGGTCGCCAAGCTGCAGGCGTTCTGGAAGCGCGACGGTGCCGAAGACGCCAGCGTGCCGGTGCGCGACTGGGTCTCGACCTCGGCCGGCCGCCCGACCCAGCTGCAGGGCTTCGACATCACCCTGGTCTGGGTCGTGCTTGCGCTGATGGCCTTCGGCCTGCTGATGGTCTATTCGGCCTCCATCGCGATGCCGGACAACCCGCGCTTCGCCAAGTACCTGCCCACGCACTTCCTGACGCGCCACCTAGTGGCCATCGGCTTCGCGCTGATCGCCGGCCTCATCACGGTGCAGATCCCCGTGTCTTTGTGGGAGCGCTACGCGCCCTGGGTCTTCGTCATCGCGCTCGTGCTGCTGGTAGGTGTGCTGATCCCCGGCATCGGCAAGGTCGTGTACGGCGCGCGGCGCTGGATCCCGCTGGGCGTCATGAACTTCCAGCCGTCGGAGCTGGCGAAGTTCGGCATCGCGCTGTACGCGGCCAACTACATGATGCGCAAGATGGACGCGCGGGAGAACTTCTTCCAGGCCGTCACGCCGATGGCGATCTCGCTGGCCTTCGTGGGCCTGCTGCTGCTGGCCGAGCCGGACATGGGCGCCTTCATGGTCATCGCCTGCATCGCGATGGGCATCCTCTTCCTCGGCGGCGTCAACGGCCGCATGTTCCTGCTGATCACGATGGTGCTCGTCGGCGCCTTCGTGCTGATGATCACGCTGAGCGACTTCCGCCGCGAGCGCATCTTTGCCTACCTCAACCCCTGGGACGAGAAGTACGCCCAGGGCAAGGCCTACCAGCTCACGCACAGCCTGATCGCTTTCGGCCGCGGCGAATGGCTGGGGCAGGGCCTGGGCGGCAGCGTCGAAAAGCTGCACTACCTGCCCGAGGCGCACACCGACTTCCTGCTCGCCGTCATCGGCGAGGAACTGGGCTTTGCCGGCGTGGCCGTGGTGATCGTGGCGTTCTTCTGGCTCACGCGCCGCTGCTTCCTGATCGGCCGCCAGGCCATCGCGCTGGACCGTGTGTTCGCCGGCCTCTATGCGCAAGGCATCGGCATCTGGATGGGCGGCCAGGCATTCATCAACATGGGCGTGAACCTTGGCGCGCTGCCCACCAAGGGGCTGACGCTGCCGTTGATGAGCTTCGGCGGCTCGGCCATCTTGATGAACTGTGTGGCGCTGGCGGTCGTCTTGAGGATCGACCTCGAGAACCGGCAAATGATGCGAGGGGGCCGTTCATGACGGACAAGCACCTCGTCGTGATGGCCGCCGGCACGGGCGGCCACGTCATTCCCGGCTTGGCCGTGGCCGAGGAAATGCAGCGCCGCGGCTGGACGGTGTCCTGGATCGGCACGCCGCAGGGCATGGAGAACCGCCTTGTGCCGGCGCGGGGCATCGAGATCGATGCGCTGCCCTTCGCCGGCCTGCGCGGCAAAGGCCTGGCCCACACGCTGCGCGGCATCGTCGGCTTCTTCAAGTCGCTGGGTGCGGCCCGGCGCGTCTACGACAAGCGCGGCGCGACCGCCGTGCTGGGCATGGGCGGCTATGTCTGCGTGCCGGCAGGGCTCTCGGCCGTGTTCAGCGGTCGGCCGCTGATGCTGGTGAACGCCGACGCGGCCATGCTGAAGAGCAATCTCGCGCTGAAGCCCTTCGCACGCCGCATCGCCTTCGGATTCGACGGCGCGGCGGCGGCTTCGACGTCGGGTGCCGTCGTCAGCGGCAACCCGGTGCGCGCCGAGATCGAGGCGCTGCCGCTGCCCGCCGAGCGCATGAGCGGTCGCAGCGGCCCGCTGCGCCTGCTGGTGCTGGGCGGCTCGCTCGGCGCACGCGCGCTGAACCAGGCGCTGCCCCAGGCGCTGGCGCTGTGGCCGGCGGAGCAGCGCCCGCAGGTGCTGCACCAGTCCGGCCAGGACCATCTCGGCGCGGTCTGGCAGGCCTATTCGGACGCCGGCCTGTCGGCCGAGGTGCGGCCCTTCATCGACGACATGGCCGCGGCGCTGGCCTGGGCCGATGTCGTCGTCTGCCGTGCCGGCGCCATCACGGTCAGCGAGCTCTGCGCGGCGGGCTGCCCGGCGGTGCTGGTGCCGCTGGTCGTCAGCACCACCTCACACCAGCGCGACAACGCCGTCTTCATGGCCCAGCACGGCGCGGCCATCCATCTGCCGCAGATTGAGCTGACGCCGGCCAAGCTGCACGAACTGCTGAGCGGCCTGGACCGCACGGCGCTGCTGGCCATGGGCGAGAAGGCCCGCTCGCTGGCCCGGCCCCGTGCCGCGGCGCGCGTGGCCGATGAGATCGAAGGAATGCTGAAGTGAAGCACGCGGTACAGCGCTTGCATTTCGTGGGCATCGGCGGCGCCGGCATGAGCGGGATCGCGGAGATCCTGCACAACCTGGGCTTCACCGTCAGCGGGTCCGACGCCGTCGAGAGCGCGACGACCGAGCGCCTGCGGGCCCTGGGCCTGCGCGTCGAGATCGGCCACGCGGCGCCCAACATCGGCGACGCCCAGGCGCTGGTGACGAGCACGGCTGTGGCGGCCGACAACCCCGAAGTCCTTGCCGCGCGCGCCCGCCAGATTCCGGTCGTGCCGCGCGCCGTCATGCTGGCCGAGCTGATGCGGCTGCGCCGTGGCATCGCCATCGCCGGCACGCATGGCAAGACGACGACGACCTCCCTCGTCACCGCCATCCTCGTCGAGGCGGGCCTGGACCCGACTTTCGTCATCGGCGGCAAGCTCAACGCCGCCGGCGCCAACTCGCGCCTCGGCCGCGGCGAGTTCATCGTCGTCGAGGCCGACGAGAGCGACGCGTCCTTCCTCAAGCTCAGCCCCGTGCTGGCCGTCGTCACCAACATCGACGAAGACCACATGGACACCTACGGGCACTCGGTCGAGAAGCTGCACGCGGCCTTCGTCGAGTTCCTGCACCGCATGCCTTTCTACGGCGCGGCGGTGGTCTGCGCGGACGACCCCGGCGTGCGGGCCATCCTGGGCCGCATCGAGCGGCCGGTCGTCAGCTACGGGCTGAGTGAAGGCGTCAGTGTGCGGGCCATCGACGTGCAGGCCCTGGCCGGCGCGCAGATGCGCTTCACCTGCCAGCGTGAAGGCGCGCCCGATCTGGACGTGCTGCTCAACCTGGCCGGCGAGCACAACGTGCGCAACGCGCTGGCGGCCATCGCCATCGCGATGGAGCTGGACTGCGCGGACGAGGCCATCGTCGCCGCGCTGGCCAAGTTCTCCGGCGTGGGCAGGCGCTTCGAGAAGCATGGCGAATGGCCGGCTGCCGATGGCGGGCGCTTCGCGCTCATCGACGACTACGGCCATCACCCGGTCGAGATGGCTGCCGTGCTGGCCGCCGCGCGTGGTGCATACCCAGGGCGCAGGCTCGTGCTGGCTTTCCAGCCGCACCGTTACACGCGCACGCGGGACTGCTTCGCCGACTTCGTGCGCGTGATGCAGGGCGCCGACGTCGTGTTGCTGACCGAGGTCTATTCGGCCGGCGAGTCGCGCATTGAAGGCGCGACCGGCGCCGCGCTGGCCCAGGCCGTCGGCACGTCGAACTTCGTGGCTGGCGTGGCCGACATGCCTCGGGCCCTGGCCGCGCTGACGCGCGACGGAGACGTCGTCATCGGCATGGGGGCCGGTTCGATGAGCGCGCTGCCGCGGCTGGTGACCCAACATTTCTCGCAAGGAGCGTCGGCATGAGGAAGACGCCAATCGATCTGAACATCGACGCCGCCGCGCTCGGCAAGGTGGCCGTGCTGTTCGGCGGCACGAGCGCCGAGCGCCCGGTGTCGCTGATGAGCGGCAACGGCGTGCTCGCCGCGCTGCAGGCCATCGGCGTGGACGCCCACGCCTTCGATCCCGCCGAGCGCCACTTGCAGGCGCTCAAGGACGAGGGTTTCGCCCGCGCCTTCATCGCGCTGCACGGCCGCGGCGGCGAGGACGGCACCTTGCAGGGCGCCCTCGAATGGCTGGGCGTGCCCTACACCGGCTCCGGCGTGACCGCCTCGGGCGTGGCCATGGACAAGACCATGACCAAGCGCGTCTGGGCGGCCGAGGGCCTGACGACGCCGCAGTACCTGGCGCTGAGCCGCGCGGAGCTGACGCGCGAGCGCATCCGCGCCATCCCGGACGAGCTCGGCCTGCCCGTCATCGTCAAGCCGCCGCACGAGGGCAGCAGCATCGGCATCACCAAGGCCGTGGGCTACTCCGAGATGCAGGGCGCGGTCGAGCTGGCGCTGGGCTTCGACGACGAACTGCTGTTCGAGCAGTGCATCGAAGGCCCCGAGGTCACCTGTGCCGTGCTGGGCCAGGGGGGCGATGCCGTGGCCCTGCCGGTGGTCGAGATCCGCGCCGAGGGCGGTGACTACAACTACGAAAACAAGTACGTCTCGAACGACACCAAGTACCTGTTCGGCACGCTGCCCGCCGCACTGGAGGCCGAGATCCAGCAACTGGTGCTGCAGGCCTACCGGCTGCTGGGTTGCCGTGGCTGGGGCCGCGCTGACCTGATGCTGCGCAAGTCCGACATGAAGCCCTTCCTGCTGGAGATGAACACCAGCCCGGGCATGACCTCGCACTCGCTGGTGCCCAAGGCCGCGCAGGCCGTCGGCATCGATTACCCGCACCTTTGCCTGTGGTTGCTGTCGCAGGCCCGCCTTGATCGCGCTTGAGCTGATGAACTCCGCTGCCGCCACCGCTGCGCTGCCGCCCGACGTCCGCCTGATGAATGCGGTGTCGGCGCTGCTCGTCGCGGCATTGCTGGCGACGGCCGCGTGGGCGGCCATCCGCTGGGTGGTGCGGCTGCCGGCCTTCAACCTGCGCGCCATCCAGGTGGAGGGCGACGTCAGCCGCAACAGCGTGGCCTCGCTGCGCGCCAATGCGCTGCCGCGCCTGCAGGGCTCCTTTCTCAGCATGAACCTGCAGGCTGGCCGCGCCGCCTTCGAGGCCGTGCCCTGGGTGAGGCATGCGCAGCTGACGCGCGTCTGGCCGATGCGGCTGCGGGTCAACCTCGAAGAGCACCGCGCCGCGGCCTACTGGGAGGCCCGTGTCGACGGCGCCGACTCGGCCAGCGAGGCCACCGCCGAGCGCGCCCTGGTCAACAGCTTCGGCGAAGTCTTCCAGGCCAATCTCGGCGACGTCGAGGACGAGACCCTGCCCGTGCTGGCCGGGCCGGCGCAGACCGCGGGTTCGATGCTGCAGATGTGGCGGGCGCTGTCGCCAGCCGCCGAGCGCTTGAGCGAGAGCATCGAGCGCCTGGACCTGTCCGGCCGCGGCTCCTGGCGCGCGACCCTGGGCAGCGGCGCCGTCATCGAGCTCGGCCGGGGCAGCGAGGCCGAGGTGGTCGAGCGCTTCGGCCGCTTCGCCCACTCCATCACGCAGGTCACGGCGACCTACCGCAGCCCGCTGCTGTCCGCCGACCTGCGCCACGCCGACGGCTACGCGGTCAAGCTGCGCGGCGTGACGACGAATACCCCGGGTAAACCCGTAAATAGAAAACGCTGAGGACGGACATGGCCAAGGAATACAAGGATTTGGTCGTCGGGCTGGATATCGGGACCGCCAAGATCATGGCCGTCGTGGCCGAGGTATTGCCGGGCGGGGAATTGCGCATCGCCGGTCTCGGTGTGGCGCCGTCCAACGGCTTGAAGCGCGGTGTTGTCGTCAATATCGACGCCACCGTCCAGTCCATCCAGCAGGCCTTGAAAGAGGCCGAAATGATGGCTGATTGCAAAATATCGCGGGTTTACACGGGGATCACCGGCAGTCATATCCGCGGCCAGAACTCCACCGGCATGGTCATCGTGCGCGACAAGGAGGTCACACCGGTCGATGTGACGCGGGTCGTCGAAACCGCCAAGGCCATCAATATCCCCAACGACCAGCGCCTGCTGCTGGTCGAACCGCAGGAATTCGTCATCGACGGCCATGAGGTGAAGGAACCCATCGGCATGAGCGGCGGCCGGTTGGAGGTCAAGGTCCATATCGTGACCGGCGCCCAAAGTGCGGCGGAAAACATCGTCAAGTGCGTGCGCCGCTGCGGTTTGGAGGTGGATCAGCTGGTTTTGAATCCCAGCGCCTCCAGCCATGCTGCCCTGACCGCCGATGAGCGCGACCTGGGGGTGGCGCTGGTGGATATCGGCGCCGGCACGACCGATGTGGCGATATTCACCGGCGGCTCCATCCGCCATACCGCCGTCATTCCCATCGCGGGCGACCTGATCACCAGCGATATCGCCATGGCCCTGCGCACGCCGACCAAGGATGCCGAGGAAATCAAGGTCGAATATGGCGTGGCCAAGCAGCTGCTGGCCGACCCCGCCGACCAGGTGGAAGTGCCCGGCCTGGGGGACCGCAGCCCCCGCATGCTGTCCAAGCAGGCCCTGGCCGGCGTCATCGAGCCGCGCGTCGAGGAAATCTTTTCGCTGGTGCACCAGGTCATTCGCGAGAGCGGGTATGAGGAATTGCTCTCCAGCGGCATCGTGCTGACCGGCGGATCGGCCGTCATGCCGGGCATGGTGGAACTCGCCGAGGATATTTTTCTGAAACCCGTTCGCCGCGGCCTGCCCACCTATTCGGGGGCCTTGTACGACATGGTGGCCAATCCGCGGTCGGCCACCGTCATGGGGTTGTTGGAAGAAGCCCGGCTGTCGCGCAGCCGGGGTTTCAAGGCCGCACAGCAGGCCGGCTCGGTGCAAACCCTGCTCGGCCGGGTCAAGGACTGGTTCATGGGGAATTTTTGATCCTCAAAAACCACGAAAAATTTGTTTCAGCAGTAGTCAACATTCATGTGCCCAAGGCACAATTGCAGTAGGAGGTTTGATATGCCCATCGAGATGATCGAAGAGTTTGACCAAGGCACCCAAATCAAGGTGATCGGGGTCGGTGGCGGCGGCGGCAACGCTGTGGACCACATGATCGCCCAGGGCGTTCAAGGCGTTGAATTCATCTGCGCGAATACCGACGCGCAGGCCCTCAACCGCTCCAAGGCCGACCAATTGCTGCAACTCGGCTCCACCGGCCTGGGTGCCGGCGCCAAACCCGAAATGGGCAAGGCCGCCGCCGAGGAAGCCGAAAACCGCATCCGCGAATCCATCGCCGGCGCCAATATGCTGTTCATCACCGCCGGCATGGGTGGCGGTACCGGCACGGGTGCCGCGCCGGTGATTGCCCGCGTCGCCAAGGAAATGGGCATCCTGACCGTGGGCGTCGTCACCAAACCCTTCGATTTCGAGGGTGGCCGCCGCGCCAAGGCCGCCGACGCGGGCCTCGCCGAATTGGAAGCCAACGTCGACTCGCTGATCGTCGTGCTGAACGACAAGCTGCTGGACGTGCTGGGCGACGACGTCACCCAGGACCAGGCCTTCGCGCACGCCAACGACGTGCTGAAGAACGCCGTGGGCGGCATCTCCGACATCATCCACATCCCCGGCCTTGTCAACGTCGACTTCGAAGACGTCAAGACCGTGATGAGCGAGCCCGGCAAGGCCATGATGGGCACGGCGCAAGCCACCGGCCCGGACCGTGCCGCCAAGGCCGCTGAAGCCGCCGTGGCCTGCCCGCTGCTGGAAGGCATCGACCTGTCCGGCGCGCGTGGCGTGCTGGTGCTGATCGCCGCCGGCCGCAGCAACTTCAAGCTGAGCGAGTCGCGCAACGCGATGAACGCGATCAAGCGCTATGCCTCGGAGGAGGCCCACGTCATCTTCGGCACCGCCTACGACGAGAGCCTGGGCGACGCGCTGCGCGTGACCGTCATCGCCACCGGTCTGACGGCCGGCCGTGCCCGCCAGCAGGCGCCGCTGCAGGTCGTGCAGACCAGCCAGGTTGTGCGCAACGGCACCGACGGCATGGCCATGCCGGTGCTGACCCAGGCCGTCGCAATGGCCACGCCGACGGCGCAGCAGGCCAATGTGGGCCTGGGCCTGGGCGACTTCGCCAACGCCAACGTGCCCAGCGTCTGGCGCCACGGCCGCTCCGGCAGCGCCGCCGCCAAGGTCGAGGCGCTGTCGTCCAACGGCATGGACGAGATCGAGATTCCGGCCTTCCTGCGCAAGCAGGCCGATTGAGCTTTCGAAGTTCGATCACGCAAGGGCGAGCCGCGAGGCTCGCCCTTTTGCTTTGTCAGGACGCCCGTGCCACCGCGGCGGCAGGCTTGGCTGCGCCCGACAGCAGGGCGATCAGGCCGCCGCCCGCCAGCACCAGGCCCAACGCGCTCATGCGCGCACCCGGCAGCGCTGCGGCAGCCGTGGTCAGGCAGGCTGCTGAGGCCATCTGCAGAAAGCCGAGCAGTGCCGATGCCTGGCCGGCCTGGGCTGCAAAAGGAGTCAACGCCAGCGCCGTGCCCGTGGGCGATACCAGGCCCATGCCGAACAGGAACACGCCCACCGCGACGGCAAAGCCGGTCAGGCCCGCACCGCCTCCGATGAGCATGCTCAGTCCACCCAGCAGTGCCAGTGCAGCGCCGATGCGCAGCACTACCGGGCCACCCCAGCGCGCGGCCCAGCGCGGTGCGGTCTGCCCGGCGGCGAAGACGACGAACACCGACGCGGCGAAGAAGAGGCCGACCTGCAAGGCGCTGAAGCCGAAACCGCGCGCCAGCACCAGCGGCGCCGTGCCGAAGAAGGCGAACAGCGCACCCAGGATGGCAGCCGTCGCCAGCGCGGGGCGCATGAAGCGCGCGTCGCCCAGCAGCACGACATAGCCGCGTGCAAGGGCGCCGGCCGACTGGCGTCGCCGCCGCCCGGCGGGCAGCGTCTCGCCGACGATGCCGAGATAGGCCGCTGCCAGTGCCAGCCCCGCCACCACGAGCACGGCGAACAGCGCCCGCCAGCCCCAGGCCGCCTGCACGAGGCCGCCCAGCAGCGGCGAAAAGCCCGGTGCCGCGGCCATGACGACCATGATGCGGCCGAGCAGGGCAGCGAGCGGCGGGCCCTCGAAGCGATCGCGTGCGGCGGCCCGCGCCAGCACCGAGGCGGCCGCCACGCCGACGGCCTGCAGTGCCCGGCCGGCCAGCAGCGGAGGCAGCGCGGTCGCGAGGGCGCACACCGCGCTGCCGACGATGAAGATCGCCAGACCGCCCAGCACGACGGGCCGGCGGCCGAGGCGGTCCGACAGCGGCCCGACGATGAGCTGGGCCAGCGCGAACACGGCGAGGAAGAGGCTGAGCACGGCCGTCATCGCCGCCTCGCCGACACCGAGCGCCCGGGCCATCACCGGCAGTGAGGGCAGCAGGATGTTGGTGGACAGCGTGGCAAGCGCCGACAGCGCAGCAAGCGTCAGCAGCCAGCGGCGGGGCGCGGCGCTCATTGCGTGCGCCTGCCGGCGATGAAGGCCACGCTGCGGGCGATGACCGCCGCGTCCGCCAGCAGGCGGCGATGACCCAGGCCCGCGATGCGCTCGAACCGGGAACCGGGCCAGGCCGCGTGCAAGGCCTCCGAGGCGGCGATCGGCACGGTGCGGTCCTCGGGGTCGTGCAGGATCAGCCCGGCATGGTGCAGGCCGTGCTGCAGCCGCTCCAGGTCGACGTAGGCGATGCGGGTGCCGATGAAGCCCTCCACCCAGCCGGCGAACGCGGCCGCATCCGACGGGCCCAGCCCGTGCGCCCGCGCCAGGCCCTTGACCATGGGTGTCAGCGATGACGGGCCGGCCAGGTGCACGCTGCGCCTGACCCGCAGCCCTTGCGCGAAAGCCAGCAGCGCCGCTGCCGATCCCATCGAATGGCCGATCACGGCGTCGACGGCGCCGATGTCGTTCATCACCGCGCGCAGGGCCCGGCCGGCGTGGACGACGCTGGCCGCGTGGCCGCCGGAGTCGCCATGGCCGGGCAGGTCGAACAGCGTGACCGAGAAGCCGGCCTCGACCAGCGGCCGGGCGAAGCCCAGCAGATGCGCGCCGCGGCTGTTCCAGCCGTGCACGAGGACGACGCGCGGGCCGGTGCCCAGCGTCCAGCGCGAGAGCTTGAGGCCTTCGTGGCGCAGCGGCGGCTCGGCAGCGTGGGCCAGCGCGGCGCGCTCCTCGGCGCTCAGCGGGACGCGCTCCGGCGCCGAGAAGGCGTGGCGGGCTGCGGCCAGATGGCCGTCGGCATGGGCGGCCAGGGGTGCGTGCAGGGCGGCAGAGGTGGCCATGGCGATCTCCCGGTCAGCCGGCATAGGCCGGGGCGGCGCTGGACAGGCTCTGCTTCACCTGGCGGCTGAGGTCGTCGGCCAGCACCTCGAAGGCGCCGGCCTCCACGCCCAGCAGTGCCAGGCGGGCCACGTCGGCCGGCGCGGCCTTGGGGGTGTCCAGCCCGCGCGTCATGTCGGTGTCCATGTAGCCCACGTGCAGGCTGGTCACCTGCGTGCCCTGGACCTTGAGCTCGTTGCGCAGGCCGTTGCTCAGCGACCAGGCGGCGGCCTTGGAGGCGCTGTAGGTGGCCACGCCCGGCAGCGTCACCCAGCTCAGCACCGACAGCACGTTCAGCACCGCGCCGCCGCCATTGCCCCACAGCACCGGCGCGAAGGCGCGGGCCAGCGCCCAGGGGCCGAAGAAGTTGGTCTCCAGCTCGGCGCGGGCGGCGGCCATGCCGTCGTCGGCCAGCAGCCGGCCCTGGCGCGAGATGCCCGCGTTGTTGATGAGCAGCGTCACGTCGCTGCACTGCTCGGCGGCGGCGGCGACCTGGGCGGGGTCCGTGACATCCAGCGCGACGGGCACGACGCCGGGCACGTCGATGGAGGCCGGGTCGCGCGCGGCGGCGTAGACCCGGGCGGCGCCCCCGGCCAGCGCGGCTTCGGCGAAGGCACGGCCCAGGCCGCGGTTGGCGCCGGTGACGAAGACGACGGCGTTCTTGAGCTTCATGGCGAATCCTTCCGAGATCGGCTTATTCATGTCAAACGACATGATTGAGATAAATGTCGATCAACATATAAAATGCGTCAAGCCCCCACCGCAAAGACCCCAGGAGACCGCGATGAAAGTCAGCCGCGCCCAGGCCGAGGAGAACCGCGAACGTATCCTCGACAACGCCGCCCAGCTGTTCCGCGAGCGCGGCTTCGACGGCATCGGCCTGAACGACCTGATGCAGGCCGCCGGCCTGACGCGCGGCGGCTTCTACGGCCACTTCGCCTCCAAGGACGACCTCGCCGCCCAGGCCTGCGCCCGCGCGCTGCAGACCAACCGCGAGCAGTGGAAGCAGCAGACCGACCGCAGCCTGGCGGCCTGGGTCAAGACCTATCTGTCCGATGCCCATCGCGACCATGCCGGTGCCGGCTGCGCCCTCGTCGCGCTGGCGGGCGACGCGGCGCGCGGCGGGCCGGCGGTGCGCGAGGTGTTTGCCGGCGGGGTCGAGCGCCTGGCGGCGACGCTGCAATCCCAGATGCCCGGTGCCGACGACGCCGAGCGCCGCGAGCAGGCCCTGGCCATGCTGTCGACGCTGGTGGGCGCGCTGCTGCTGTCGCGCGCCGTGGGGGACGAGCGCCTGTCGCGCGAGCTGCGCGAGGCCGCGCGCAAGCACCTGCCGGTCGACGCCGGCTGAATGCCCGCGCCGGCGCTGCCGGGCGCCGCGATGGGATGGGGGTACCCCCTGTGGCATGCTCGCGCCCCATGTCAACGCCTAGAAGAAGTTGCAGGGATGCGTGAGCTCGCCGTCACGCTGCGCGTCTGGCTGCTGGCGCTGCTGATCGGCGGCTGCCTGCCCCTGCAGGCGCAGCGCTTGCCGCAGCCCAGCGCGCGCGTCGCCAGCGACGACGCCTCGCCCGCCGAGCTGGCAACGAGCGCCTGGTCACGCGCCCAGCTCGATGCCTGGTGGGCGGCGTTGCGCCACCACACGACGGCTGGCGGCGAGCGCCTGGAGCTGCCGGACGAGCTGCTGCCGCCGCAAGGCGCCACGACCTGGCGGCCGGTGGTCATGCCCGATGTGCGTGCACGGCCCGGCGCGGCCATCGTCAACGATGCGCTCGGCTACGAGATGCGCTGGTACCGCGTGCACGTGCCGGCCGGTGGCGACGAGGCCATGGCCCTGTACCTGCCGCGCCTGGTGACCCTGTCGGCTGCCGTGCTGGCGCGCACGGACAAGGGCTGGCAGGTCCTGCTCGACAACCAGCATGCCGAGCGTGAGCAATGGGTGCAGCCGATCTGGCTGCCCCTGCCTGGCATCGGCGCGCAGGGGCTGGATCTGGTGGTCGCATTGCCGGTGCCCGCGGGCAGCTATCACGCGGTGTCGCGCATCTGGGTCGGGCCGCGCGATCTGCTGGAGAAGCGCTGGCTGTGGCGGGTGCGAGCGCAGACCGGCCTGCCGCAGGCCGTCAGCCTGACGCTGGCCGTGCTGGGGCTGTTCGCGCTGACGCTGTGGCTGCGCCGGCCGGACGAGGCCATCTACGGCCTCTTCGCTCTCGGTGCCGCGGCCTGGATGGTGCGCAATCTGCACTACTACGTCACGCCGCCGCTGTCGCCGGCGGGCCAGGACTGGTTCTGGTGGGCCACGCATGCCTCGATGGGCTGGGTCATGTCGACGGCATTGCTGTTCGCACTGCGCTTCGCGAACCGCCGCCTGCCGTGGCTGGAATGGGCCCTGACGGCCAGCGTGGCCATCGTCAGCCTGCTCAGCATGCCCCTGTGGCTGCGCCAGCTCGACATGGTCATCACGCAGTACACCGTGACGGCGGGTGTCGCTGCCATCGGCACGGCCTGGGTGGCCTGGCTCGCCTGGCGCGAGCGTCGCTCCGAGCTGCGCATCATGGCGCTGGCCCTGGTGGTCGGTGTCGTCATCGGCGCGCATGACCTGGCGGTGCTGGCCGGCTGGGCCTGGCCCGAGCATGTCTTCCTGATGCCGTTCGCGACGCTGGCCGTCATGCTCAGCTTCCTGCATGCGGTGCAGCGCCGCTACGTGGGCGCCGTCGAGCAGGTGCAGGCCGAGAACAGCCAGCTGCAGGAGAACCTGGACGAGCAGGTCTCAGTGCTGCAGGCCCAGAACGCCCAGCTGCGCGAGGTGGAACGCCAGCAGGCCCTGCTGCTGGAGCGCCAGCGCATCATGGCCGACATGCACGACGGCCTGGGCTCGTCGCTGCTGTCGGCGCTGGTGGCGATGGAGCAGGGCAGCATGTCGCACGAGCAGTGCGTGGAGGTGCTGCGCGAATGCGTGGACGACCTGCGCCTGGTCATCGACTCGCTGGAGCCGGTGGGCCACGACCTCGTCTCGCTGCTGGCAACGATGCGCTACCGCCTGGGCAAGCGCCTGCAGACCGGCGGCCTCAAGCTCGACTGGGACGTGCAGGACCTGCCGCCGCTGGCCTGGCTGGAGCCGCCCGACGCGCTGCATGTGCTGCGGCTGATGCAGGAGGCGCTGAACAACGTGCTCAAGCATGCCCGCGCCAGCCGCGTGCGCATGGTCACGCGCCACCATGGCAGCTATGTCGAGATCCGTGTCGAGGACGATGGCGCCGGCTTCGACCTGCAGACCATCCAGCACGGCCGCGGTCTGAAGAGCCAGATCAAGCGCGCCCAGCGCCTGGGCGGCAAGCTGCGCATCGATTCCTCGCCGGGAAATGGCACCAGACTCTCGCTGCGATTGCCCGTTGAGCGCAAGGGCGGTGCCTGATCCGGGACAATTGGTTCATGGTCAAGCAACGCACCCTGAAGTCGATCACGCGCGCCGTTGGCGTGGGCATCCACAGCGGCCAGAAGGTCGAGCTGACATTGCGCCCGGCGCCGGTCGACACCGGCATAGTGTTCCGCCGCGTCGACCTCTGCCCGCCGGTTGACATTCCGGTCAGCGTCATGTCGGTCAGCGACACCCGCATGGCCACGACGATCAGCCCCGGCGGCGACCCCGGTGCGCCCAAAGTGCAGACCATTGAGCACCTGATGTCGGCCTGCGCCGGCCTGGGGCTGGACAACCTCGTCGTCGACATCAACGCCGATGAGGTGCCGGTGCTGGACGGCTCGGCGGCGAGCTTCGTCTTCCTGCTGCAGTCAGCCGGCATCGTCATGCAGGACGCGCCCAAACGCTTTCTAAAGGTCACCAAGCCGGTCGAGGTGCGCCAGGGAGAGGGCAAGAAGCTGATGTGGGCGAAGCTGGCGCCCCACCACGGCTACACGCTGAGCTTCGAGATCGAGTTCGACAACCCGGCCGTGGCCGCCACCGGCAGCCAGTTCGTCTTCGACATGGGCTCCGGGCTTTACAAGAAGGAGATCGCCCGTGCGCGCACTTTCGGCATGGCCGCCGACATCGACCTGATGCGCTCGCGCGGCCTGACGCTGGGCGGCTCGATGGACAACGCCATCGTCGTGGATGACTACAAGGTGCTGAATGCCGACGGCCTGCGCTACGACGATGAGTTCGTCAAGCACAAGATGCTCGACGCCATCGGCGACATGCAGGTCGCCGGCATGCCGCTGCTGGCGGCCTACACCTCCTTCAAGGGCGGGCATGCGCTGAATAACAAGCTGCTGCGCGCGCTGCTGGCCGACGAGTCGGCCTACGAGGTCGTCACATTCGCCGACGATCGGGAGGCGCCCAAGGGCTTTGCCGAACTGGCGCCCGCCTGGTGAGGATGTGAGCGCATGCTGATCGCCCGCCTCATCGTCGGCTTGCTGCTGTTCGCGGCCGTCGTCTGCTTCGCGCTGTCCATCGCCACCGGCCAGGCGCGCTGGCGGCGGCTCGGCATCGTCATCATGAAATGGACGCTGATCGCCGGCCTGGCCTTCTTCGGTGTGCTCATCCTGGAGCGGCTGGCGCTGCTGCTGTGACGCGCGTCACGCCCGGCCACGGCGTCCCCTTGGCTTGCGGGGATGCGAGGACCGCGGGATGTGCCCAGAATGCAATCACGGTCGCTGTTCGAGTTGCAGCGGCTGAGTCCGGGGAATAGCAACAGACCCGGGCGCCACGCGTGGAGATGGCCGGGGGGCCGGGGAAGCGTGTTGGTTTGGAAAGAGAGATCGTTCGAAGTAGCTTGGGCCGCTCCGGCTGGAGCGGCCCTCTTTTTTTGCGCGTAAGCGACAGTCCTGGCTGTCGGCAGGCTGTCCTCAGAGGTAGCGCTGGCGCAGATGCGCCTCGAAGTGTGCCGGGTTCAGCGTCTCGCCGCTGGCGCGCCGCACGAGCTCGGGCGTTTCGTAGCGGCTGGCGGCCTGCCAGACGTGGCTGGAGAGCCAGTCGAAGACGCCGCCGAGTTCGCCGCGGGCAATCTGCGCGTCGAGCTGTGGCTGCTGTGCCCGCATCGCCGCGAACCATTGCGCGGCGTACATCGCGCCCAGCGTGTAGCAGGAGAAGTAGCCGAACAGGCCGGCCGGCCAGTGCACGTCCTGCATGGGCCCGTCCTTGAAGTTGCCGCGGGTGTCGATGCCGAGCAGCGCGGCCATCTTCGCGTCCCACAGCGCGGGGATGTCCTCCACCTCGGCCTCGCCCTCGATCAGCGCACGCTCGATGTCGAAGCGCAGCAGGATGTGGGCGGGGTAGGTCACTTCGTCGGCATCTACTCGGATCAGCCCGGGCTGCACGCGCGTCAGCAGCTTGTGCAGATTGCCGGGCTCGAAGGCGGGCTGGCCACCGAAATGCTTCACCAGCAGCGGTGAGAGCAGGCCGGCGAAGGCCGGGTGGCTGCCCAGCTGCATTTCGAAGGAGAGGCTCTGGCTTTCGTGGATGCCCATGGAGCGGGCGCGGCCGATGGGCTGGCCCAGCAATTCGCGCGGCAGGTTCTGCTCGTAGCGGCCGTGGCCGGTCTCGTGGATAACGCCCATCAGCGCGGGCAGGAAGTCGTCCTCGCGGTAGCGCGTCGTCATGCGCACGTCCTCGGGCACGCCGCCGCAGAAAGGGTGGGTGCTCTCGTCCAGCCGGCCGGCGGCGAAGTCGAAGCCCATCAGCTTCATCGCGTCCAGGCCGAGCGCCTTCTGCGCGGCGGTGGGGAAGGGGCCGATGGGCTGGATGACCGTCTCGCGCGACTGCTTCTCGATGACGTCGCGGATCAGCCCGGGCAGCCACTGTCGCAGCGGCGCGAAGGCACGCTCGACGTCCGCGCCGCGCATCCCCGGCTCGTAGTTGTCCAGCAGCGCGTCGTACCTGGACAGCCCTGCGCTCTGCGACAGCAGCTCCGCCTCCTGGCGAGCGATGGCCAGCACCTCGCGCAGGTTGGGCACGAAGCCGGCCCAGTCGTTGGCCGGGCGCTGGCTGCGCCAGGCATGCTCGCAGCGGTTGTTGGCCAGGCTCTTGGCCTCCACCAGCGCCTGCGGCAGCGCGTTGGCGGCGCGCCAGGCGCGGCGGATCTCGCGCAGGTTGGCGCGCTGGCTGTCGTCCAGCGGCTCGGTGGCGGCGGCGTCCAGCAGGCCGGCCAGGGCGGGGTCGGTGGCGAGCTGGTGCAGCAGGCCGTCCATCTCGGCCAGGGCCAGGCTGCGCGCCTCGTTGCCCTTGGCCGGCATGTTGGCGGCCTGGTCCCATTGGGCGATGGCCTGCAGGTGGCCCAGGCGGTGCTGGCGCTGCTGGCGGGCGGCGAGGTCTTGGTAGGCGGGAGTAGTCATTGCAACCATGTTTCGGGGATGAGCCAGAGAAGGGCGACGGTGTAGAGCAGGAAGCGCAGGAACTTGCCGAGCGCCATCCAGCCCACGCAGGGCCAGAAGGGCAACCGCAGCCAGCCGGCCACGGCGCAGAGCGGGTCACCCACGACGGGCAGCCAGCTCATCACGCAGGCCTTGGGGCCGAAGCGCTGCAGCCACTGCAGCGCCCGCGAATGCGAGGGCGCGTGATGCTGGACCGCCTCGACGGCCTTCTCGGCGCCATAGCCCACCCACCAGCTCGTCACACCGCCCAGCGTATTGCCGACCGTTGCCACGGCGATCACGGCCCAGAACATGCCGGGGTCGGCCTTGACGACGAGGTAGACGGCCGGCTCCGAGCCCAGCGGCAGCAGCGTGGCAGAGATGAAAGTGATGATGAAGACAGCAACCAGACCGACCTGCGGCAAGGCGAGGGCAGCGAGCAGGCTGCCGATGAACTGCGAGAGCCAAGCTTCCATGCCGGCATTGTGGGCCGGGTCGTCCGGACCGGATGGCTACAATCTCGCCTCTTTTTTAAGCAGACCCCTCGTGCAAATCGGCCCCCACTCCTTACCCAACCGGCTCTTCGTGGCGCCGATGGCGGGGGTGACGGACCGGCCCTTCCGCCAGCTCTGCCGGCGCCTGGGTGCGGGCTACGCGGTCAGCGAGATGGTCACGTCGCGCAAGGAGCTCTGGGGCAGCCTCAAGACCTCGCGCCGCGCCGACCACCGCGGCGAGCCCGGCCCCATCGCCGTGCAGATCGCCGGCACCGACGCGGCCATGATGGCTGAGGCTGCCGCCTACAACATCGACCGCGGCGCCCAGATCATCGACATCAACATGGGCTGCCCGGCCAAGAAGGTTTGCAACAAGTGGGCGGGCTCGGCGTTGATGCGCAACGAGGCGTTGGCGCTGGAGATCGTCGAGGCCGTGGTGGCGGTCTGTGCGCCGCGCGGTGTACCTGTCACGCTGAAGATGCGCACCGGCTGGAGTCTTGAGGAGCGCAATGCGCTGCGCCTGGCGCGCGCCTTCGAAGCCGCGGGCATTGCGATGCTGACCATCCATGGCCGCACGCGCGAGCAGGGCTACAGGGGTCTGGCCGAGTACGACACCATCGCCGCCGTGAAGGCGGCGCTGGCCATTCCCGTCGTCGCCAATGGCGACATCGACTCGCCCGAGAAGGCCCGCGACGTGCTGGCCTACACCGGCGCCGACGCGCTGATGATCGGCCGCGCCGCGCAGGGCCGGCCGTGGATCTTCCGCGAGGTGTCGCACTTCCTGGCGACGGGCGAGCACCTGCCCGCACCGACGGTCGCCGAGGCGCGCGACGTGCTGACCGAGCACCTGCACGACCACTACAGCCTGTACGGCGAACTCAGCGGCGTGCGCAGCGCGCGCAAGCACATCGGCTGGGCCGTGCGCGGCCTGCCCGGCGGCGAGGCCTTCCGCCAGCACATGAACACCCTGGAGCGCTGCGAAGAGCAGTTGCAGGCGCTCCGCGACTGGTTCGATGAACTCGGCCAGACCCACGACCGGCTGCCGCCCACCGCGGCCGCCAACGACGAAGACGCGCAGGCCGACGAAGCCTGCGCGGCTTGATTGCCTTTCCTGCCATGAGCGCCCAGAAGAACACCAATCCGCCCAACCCCATCGACGCCTGCGTGCGCGACAACCTCGAAGCCTTCTTTCGTGACCTCGACGGCCAGGAGCCGCACTCGATGCACGAGATGCTGATCAAGCTGGTGGAAAAGCCGCTGTTCGAGATCGTCATGCGCGAAGCCGGCGGCAACCAGAGCAAGGCCGCGCAATGGCTGGGCATCAACCGCAACACGCTGCGCCGCAAGCTGACCGATCACAACCTCTGACCTCCATCATGGCCATCACCGCACTTCTCTCCGTCTCCGACAAGACCGGCATCCTCGAATTCGCCAAGGAGCTGCACGCCCTCGGCGCCAAGCTGCTGTCCACCGGCGGCACCGCCAAGCTGCTGGCCGACAACGGCCTGCCTGTCACCGAAGTCGCCGAGCACACCGGCTTCCCGGAAATGATGGACGGCCGCGTGAAGACGCTGCACCCCAAGATCCACGGCGGCCTGCTGGCCCGCGGTGATGTGCCCGAGCACGTGGCAGCGATGGACAAGCACGGCATCACGCGCATCGACATCCTGGCCGTCAACCTCTACCCGTTCGAGGCGACCGTCGCCAAGCCCGGCTGCACGCTGGAGGACGCGATCGAGAACATCGACATCGGCGGTCCGGCCATGGTGCGCAGCGCGGCCAAGAACTGGAAGGACGTGACGGTGCTGACCGACGCGGCCCAGTACGCCGCCGTGCTCGACGAGCTCAGGGCCCACGGCAAGACCAGCGACAAGACCCGTTTCGCCGCCTCGGTTGCCGCGTTCAATCGCATCGCCCAGTACGACGCAGCCATCAGCAACTACCTGTCGGCGCTCAATGAAGACGGCTCCAAGGCCGAGTACCCCGCGCAGATGAACTCGACCTTCGTAAAGGTGCAGGACCTGCGCTACGGCGAGAACTCGCACCAAACTGCCGCCCTCTACCGCGACCTGTTCCCGGCGCCTGGATCCCTCGTCACGGGCAAGCAGTTGCAGGGCAAGGAACTCAGCTACAACAACATCGCCGACGCCGACGCCGCTTGGGAATGCGTGAAGAGCTTCGAGACGCCGGCCTGCGTCATCGTCAAGCACGCCAACCCCTGCGGCGTGGCCGTCGGCGCCAACCCGGCCGAGGCCTACGGCAAGGCCTTCAAGACCGACCCCACCAGCGCCTTCGGCGGCATCATCGCCTTCAACCGCGAGGTGGATGGCGCGGCTGCCCAGCTGGTCAGCAAGCAGTTCGTCGAAGTGCTGATGGCCCCGAGCTTCAGCGCCGAGGCGCTGGAGATCTTCAAGGGCAAGGTCAATGTGCGCCTGTTGCATATCGCGCTGCCGCCGGGCGGCGCGCGCCCCTGGGACCAGGGCCGCAACGCCGGCGACAGCAAGCGTGTGGGCTCCGGCCTGCTGCTGCAGACAGCCGACAACCACTTCCTGAAGCGCGAGGACCTCAAGGTCGTCACCACGCTGCAGCCCTCGGCCCAGCAGCTCGACGACCTGATGTTCGCCTGGACCGTCGCCCAGTACGTGAAGAGCAACGCCATCGTCTTCTGCGGCGGCGGCATGACGCTGGGCGTGGGCGCCGGCCAGATGAGCCGCCTGGACTCTGCCCGCATCGCCTCCATCAAGGCCCAGCACGCCGGCCTCACGCTGCAGGGCTCGGCCGTGGCCAGCGACGCCTTCTTCCCGTTCCGCGATGGGCTGGACGTGCTGGCCGATGCCGGCGCGACCTGCGTCATCCAGCCGGGCGGCTCCATGCGCGACGACGAGGTGATCGCCGCAGCCAACGAGCGCGGCATCGCGATGGTGCTCACCGGCGTCCGCCATTTCCGTCACTGACATGGGACCGAGGACAGTCCATTGAGGACTGTCCGACGCCCATCGAAGGACCGATGCCGTCTCGCGGCATCGGCCATGATGAGGTGTCACCCGCGCGACTAGACGCGTTCCTCTAGTCCAGGGCCTCCCCTGATGGTGGGGGCCCCGCTTGGGTTTAGCCTCGGTGCATAGCCAAAAGCACCGGAGACAGACCCATGGACATCGCGCTGCAGGAACGTCTGCATCTCGCGCTGACGACGCAGCGCCGCGCCTTCGAGGCCGAACGCATGCCCACCTACGCGGTGCGGCGCGACCGCCTGCAGCGCCTGCTGACCATGACCCGCCAGCACGGCGAGGCCCTGGCAGCCGCCATGGCACAGGACTTCGGCCACCGCGCCCGCCAGGAGTCGCTGCTGGCCGACCTCTTCACCGTCGAGGCCGGCGCCCGTCACGCGATCAAGCGCTTGCGCCGCTGGATGAAACCGCGGCGCGTCGAGACGCCGCTGCACTTCATGCCGGGCCACAACGTGCTGATGCGCCAGCCGCTGGGCGTCGTCGGCATCGTTGCGCCCTGGAACTACCCCTACTACCTCGCGATGGAGCCCGCCGTCGCCGCGCTGGCGGCCGGCAACCGCGTGCTGATCAAGCCCTCGGAGCTGACGCCGGCGACTGCTGAGCTGATGGCGCGCCTCGTGGCCGAGCACTTCGCGCCCGAGGAGATGCAGGTCATCACCGGTGACGCCGAGGTCGGCAAGGCCTTCACGACGCTGCCCTTCGACCACCTATTCTTCACCGGCTCCACCGCCATCGGCCGGCATGTGGCGCTGGCCGCGGCGAAGAACCTGACGCCGGTCACGCTGGAGCTGGGCGGCAAGTCGCCGGCCATCGTGGACCGCAGCTGCGACCTGGCCCTGACCGCGTCGCGCCTGGCGTTCGGCACTCTCTTCAATGCCGGCCAGACCTGCGTCGCGCCGGACTACGTGCTGGTGCCCCGGGAGATGGTCGAGCCCCTGGCCCAGCGCATCCTGGCGGAGATGAGGCGCATGTATCCGCGCATCGAGGGCAATGCCGACTACAGCAGCATCGTCACGCCGCGCCATCACGCGCGCCTGCAGGGACTGATCGACGACGCCGCCGATCGCGGCGCGCGCGTGCTGCGCAGCCATGACGAAACGCCGTCGGACCGCCGCCTCGTTCCTGCGCTGCTGCTGGACGTACCAGCCGAGGCCAGCGTCATGCAGGAGGAAATCTTCGGCCCGCTGCTGCCCATCGTCGGCTACGACCGCGTCGACGAGGCGCTTGCCCACATCAACCGCGGCGAGCGGCCGCTGGCGCTGTACTGGTTCGGCAGCGATGCCGCCGTGCGCGACCGCGTGATGCGCGAGACCCATGCCGGTGGCGTCACCATCAACGACTGCATCTGGCATCTGGGCCAGGAGGAGCAGCCCTTCGGCGGCGTCGGTGCCAGCGGCATGGGGGCCTACCACGGCGAGTGGGGCTTTCGCACCTTCAGCAACGAGAAGCCCATCTTCTTCCAGTCGCGCTTCGCCGGCACCCGGCTCTTCCAGCCGCCCTACGGCGCCACCTTCGAGCGGCTGCTCGCGCTGCTCAAGCGCATCGTCTGAACACGCCATGAACGACACCCCACGCTTCGACGAAGTCCACGACGTCATCGTCATCGGCGCCGGCTCCTCGGGTTCGGCCCTGGCCGGCCGCCTGACCGAAGACCCCGCCACGTCCGTCCTCGTGCTGGAGGCCGGCGCGGACGTCAACAACTGGCTGGGCAACGTGCCCACCGCCGCGGTGCTGATGGTGCCCAGCAAGCTGCACAACTATGCCTTCGAGACCGTGCCGCAGCCCGGCCTGAACGGCCGCCGCGGCTATGTGCCGCGCGGCAAGATGCTGGGCGGCTCGTCGGGGATCAACGCCATGGTCTATATCCGCGGCCAGCGCGAGGACTACGACCACTGGGCGGCGCTGGGCAACCCCGGCTGGGGTTGGGACGACGTGCTGCCCCACTTCATCAAGAGCGAGGGCAACGACAGCTTCGGCGCGCCGCTGCACGGCCGGGACGGCCCGCTCAAGGTCAGCCAGCTGCGCAGCGACAACCCGCTGCAGCAGGCCTGGGTGGCCGCGGGCCGCGAGGCGGGCCACGCCATCAACGCCGACTTCAACGGCGAGGTGCAGGAAGGCATCGGCATCTACCAGGTCACGCAGGATCGCGGCGAGCGCTGCAACGCCGCGCGCGCCTACCTGCGGCCGCACCTGGGCCGCCCCAACCTGCGCTTGACCCCGAACGCCCAGGTGCAGCGCATCCTCTTCGATGGCCGCCGTGCGGTGGGCGTGGAGGTCAAGGTGGGCGGTGTGTTGCGTCGGCTGCAGGCCAGGCGCGAGGTGGTGCTGGCGGCCGGCGCCATCCAGTCGCCCCAGCTGCTGATGCTGTCGGGCGTGGGCGACGCGGCGCAGCTTCAGCCGCATGGCATCGACGTGCTTCACCACCTGCCCGGCGTGGGTGCCAACCTGCAGGACCACCCCGACTTCGTCTTCGGCCTGCGCAGCAAGAGCCTGGACACCTTCGGCCTGTCTCTCGGCGGTGGCCTGGCCTTCTGGCGCGCTATCCGCCGCTACCGCGCCGAGAAGCGCGGCATGCTGACCAGCAACTTCGCCGAGGGCGGCGGCTTCCTGCGCACCTCGGCCGATCAGGCGCGGCCCGACGTGCAGCTGCACTTCGTCGTCGCCGCCGTGGAAGACCATGCCCGCAAGCTCGGCTGGGGCCATGGCATGTCCTGCCACGTCTGCCTGCTGCGCCCCAGGAGCCGCGGCACCCTGAGCCTGGCCAGTCGTGACGTCAACGCCGCACCGCTGATCGACCCGGCCTTCTTCCAGCACCCGGACGACCTGGCCCAGATGGTGGCCGGCTTCAAGCTCACGCGGGCCATCCTGCAGCAACCCTCGCTGCACCAGCACTGGAGCCGCGAGATGTGGGGCGCCGACGCCCGCAGCGACGCCGACATCGAGGCCCTGCTGCGCCAGCGCGTGGACACCATCTACCACCCGGTGGGCACGTGCAAGATGGGCGCGGACGCGATGGCCGTGGTCGATGCCGAGCTGCGCGTGCACGGCCTGCAGGGCCTGCGCGTGGTGGACGCGTCCATCATGCCCACGCTGATCAGCGGCAACACCAACGCGCCGGCCATGATGATCGGCGAGAAGGCCGCGCAAATGATGCAGGCCCAGGTGCGCCGGCCCGAGGTCATCGACCAGGTGGCTGGCGCCGCCTGAGACGCAGGAAAATCGTCGGCATGCCGTCGACGCCTGCCATCCGACCCGCCACCGCCGAAGACGCCGCAGGGCTGGCCGCCTTTGCCGCCCAGGCCTTCGCCGCCACCTACCGCGAGCTCAGCGACGCGCAGGAGATCGCCGACTACGTCGCCGAGCATTTCCGGCCCGAGGTCATGGCCGGCGTCCTCGCCGACCCGGCCTGCACGACGCTGTTGGCCTGGGTGGATGCGCAGCTGGCGGGCTATGCCGTCGTCAAGGGCGATGCGCCGCCGCACTGCGTCAGCGGCCCGGCCGTGCAGCTCTGGCGCCTCTACCTCGGCGAGTGCTTCATCGGCCGGGGCCTGGGCGCGCTGCTGATGCAGGCCGTGCATGCCGAGGCTCACCGGCAGGGCGCGCGGACGCTCTGGCTCGGCGTCTACGACCGCAACGTCCGGGCCGTGCGCTTCTACGAGCGCTTCGGTTTCAGCAAGGTCGGCGGCCGGGAATTCCTGTTCGGCGGCCAGATCTACGTCGACCCGGTCTACGCGGTGGCCGTGACGCCGCCCGTCCTGCAGGCAAGGCCTTGAAACCGGACGGCCAGCCGCCAGATCCAGAGCGCAAACTGCCATCTGCCTGCCCGCTCGACGAGCGGGCGGCGGTTCAAGGAGTGCTCCGATGAAGTTCCCCCGATTCCTGCTGCTGTGCATGGCCCTGCTGTCCGCGCTCTGGCTGGGCGCGGCCCAGGCCCTGCCCAATGTCGACGAGGTGCAGGCCGCCGCCCAGCGCGGCGACTATGCCGGCGCCGAGAAGATGATGCGCGAGGTGCTGGCAGCCAAGCCCGACAGCGCCCGTGCCCATTACGTGCTGGCCGAGATCCTGGCCCACGAACGCCAGTTCAAGGAGGCCGCCGAGCATGCCAGCCGGGCCCGTGCGCTGGACCCGGCGATCAAGTTCACCGACCCCGCGAAGTTCAGTGCCTTCGAGCAGCTGCTGCAGCGCCAGCAGGCCGCGCGCTCGTCGACGCAACTGCCCGCCGCGCTCGACCCGGCGGCGCCGCCGCCGCGTGCCGCGCCGGTCGAGCACAGCGGGAGCGGCGGCGTGCCGGTCTGGCTGCTGGTTGTCGGCGTGGTCGTCTTCATCGCGCTGGCCGTGCGCTGGATGCGCAACCGCACCGCCGTGCAGAGCCAGCCGGCCTATGCCGGGGCAACCACCGGCGGCTACGGCATGGGCGGCGGCTACGGTCCTGGCATGCCGCAGGCGCCGATGTCCGGCGGCCCCGGCCTGATGGGCGTGGGCCTGGCAGCGGCCGGTGGCGTCGCGGCCGGCATGCTGGCCGAGAAGCTGCTACACGGCGGCCATGACGAGCGCAGCCAGCCGCGCGACGGCGGCAGCGCGGCCGGCGGCGGCATCATCCCCGGCAGCTTCGACAGCGATGCCGGCAGCGCCGCCGATGAACTGAGCCGCCGCAGCCTCGACTTCGGCAGCGGCGACGGCTGGGACAGCGGCGGCGGTGACGGCGACTTCGGGAGTGGCGGCGGCGGCGACTGGTGATCCTGGCGTCCTGGGCGGACCGCGATAATCCCGCCCATGACGCTAGCCGCCTTCACCGGCCAGTTGCTCGCCTTCATCGCCCGCCTCATCACGGGTGCCCAGGGCCACTGGAAGGGCTGCCCGCCGATGGCGGAGCAGCGCATCTACATCGCCAACCACCAGAGTCACTTCGACCTGGTCCTCATCTGGGCGGCCTTTCCGCACGAACTGCGCGCGCAGACGCGCGCCATTGCCGCGCGTGACTATTGGACCAAGAGCGCCTTCAGGCGCTGGCTGACCACCTCGGTCTTCAACGCCATCTACGTCAGCCGCACGCGCAGCAACCCCGACGAGGACCCGCTGGAGCCGCTGGTGGAGGCATTGCAGAACGGCGACTCCCTGGTCATCTTTCCCGAGGGCACGCGCTCCAGCAAGGGCAACCCTATGCCGTTCAAGAGCGGCATCTACCACCTCGCCGAGCAGTTCCCGCACGTGCAGCTGATCCCGACCTGGATCGACAACGTGCAGCGTGTCATGCCCAAGGGCGAGGTCGTGCCCGTGCCCATCCTGTGCACGGTCACCTTCGGCGCGCCCATCCAGCTGCGCGAGGGCGAGAGCAAGGCCGACTTCCTGTGCCGCGCCCGCGAGGCCGTCATGGAGCAGCGGCCCGATCCCGAGCAGGTCGGCCGCCCGGCGGAGGCCGACTGATGGTGGCCTGGCTCAAGCAACTCAATTCCAGCGAACAGGTGGCGCTGCTCTTCGTCGTGCTGTTCGGCTTCCTGCTGCTGCTGACGGTCGGCCTGTTCCTGAACTCGCTGCGCGAGCGCGCCAGCGAGGACGAGCGCGCCGCCTCCCAGCTGACCTGGGAGCGTGTGCGCCGTGACCTGCGCGCGGCCTGGATCGGCGGCTGCATGTTCTGGGTGGCGTGGATCTCCGGGCCGCTGGGTGCCACGCTGCTGTTCGCGCTGTTCTCTTTCCTGGCGCTGCGCGAGTTCATCACCCTGGTGCACACCCAGCGCAGCGACCATCGCACGCTGATCGTCGCCTTCTTCGTGCTGCTGCCGGTGCAGTACATGATCTGCGGCACGCGCTTCTTCGACCTCTTCACCGTCTTCCTGCCCGTCTACGGCTTCCTCGCGCTGCCCATCGTCAGCGCGCTGGCCGACGACCCCCGCGCCTTCCTGGAGCGCAACGCCAAGATCCAGTGGGGCGTCATGGTCTGCGTCTACGGTCTGTCGCATGCGCCGGCCCTGCTGCTGCTGGACTTCCCGGGCTTCACGGGCCGCGGCGCCTTCCTGCTGTTCTTCCTCGTCATGGTCGTCGCCGCCTCGCAGATTGCGCAGGAGATCGCACGCCGCTCGCTGCGCCGCCGCCCGGTGGCACGGCACATCAGTCGCAGCTTCTCGATGCGGGCCTGGTGGGTCGGTACGCTGACGGGCTCGCTAGCCGGCCTGCTGCTGTTCTGGATCACGCCCTTCAAGGCCGGTCAGGCGCTGGCGATGGCCTTCGTGACGGCCGGCGCGGCCGGCTTCGGCGGGCTGGTCATGAAGGCACTGAAGAAGGATGCCGGCGTGCGCTACTGGGGCAACCGCAGTTCCATCACCGGCGCCGTGGGGCTGCTGGACCGCATCGCCGTGCTGTGCTTTGCGGCGCCGGTGCTGTTCCATTCCGTGCGCTGGTACTTCCAGCTGCCGCTGGGCTACCGCTGATGCGCATCCTCGGCATCGACCCGGGTTTGCAGACGACCGGTTTTGGCGTCATCGATGCCGACGGCCCGCGCCTGGCCTATGTCGCCAGCGGCACCATCAAGACCAACGCCGTCGCCACCGGCGACCTGCCGGCGCGGCTCAAGATCCTGTTCGACGGCATCCGCGAGGTCACGGCGCGCTACCAGCCGCAGTGCGCGGCGGTGGAGATCGTCTTCGTCAACGTGAACCCGCAGTCCACGCTGCTGCTGGGCCAGGCGCGCGGCGCGGCACTGGCGGCGCTGGTGTCGGCCGACCTGCTCGTCAGCGAGTACACCGCCACGCAGATGAAGAAGGCCATCGTCGGCCACGGCCAGGCGAAGAAGGAGCAGATCCAGGCCATGGTGCAGCGGCTGCTGAACCTGCCCGGCATCCCGGGCAAGGACGCCGCCGACGCGCTGGGCCTGGCCGTCATGCACGCCCATGCGCGCGTCAGCTTCGAGGCCATGAGCCGCAGCACGACGCTCTCTCGGCGGCAGCACGCCCAGTTCAAGGGCGGGCGGACGTACTGAGGAAGACGGCTCGCCGAAGCGAGCCGTTGTCGGGAGTGTCGGGAAAGATCAGGCCCTGCGGCGACGGGCCAGGAAGCCGACGACACCCAGGCCACCCAGCATCAGCGCGTAGCTCTCGGGTTCCGGAACGGCGGCCGTGGAGAAGCTCAGGTCGGCATAGCCGTAGTTGCTGACGCTGTGTTGATAGAAGGCATAGGGTGCGCCGAAGCCGGCCGACAGCTCGACGCTGGGCACGCCGGCCGAGTACACGGCGTTCACGCCGACCAGGCTGCCGCCGTCGAAGACCGCGGCGGCGGTGCCCGCATCGGCCTGGCCAAGGGTGAAGCTCTGGCCGCCGAAGCTGAAGCTCAGGCTCAGCAGGGGCAGGGTCCAGGTGCTGGAGGACAGCAGGCTGTCGTCGAAGCTGAACTGGCCGCTGAAGCTCTGGCCGACCAGGCTGCCGCCGTCGAAGCCCGAGCTCTGGAAGTTGACGACGACGGTGGCCGCCTGGGCGGCGATGCCGGCGCTGGCGAGGACAGCGGCGAGGAGGGTGTTGCGGATCATGGCTGGGGTCCTCTCGGGAATCAGAACTTGAAGCTGGACGCGCCGATGGCGGCGCAGCCGACGTTGCGCAGTTGCAGCAGGGCGCGCGGGCGCTGCGGGCCGGCGCTGCCGTCGGCGTCGACGTTGATGACGGCGCCGCCCGACGAGGCCGAGCAGGTCACGTGGCCGCTGGTCAGCGGGTCCGCGACCGCGATGCCCAGAGAGGCCAGCAGCCGGGTCAGCACCAGCTTGTCGATGCCGGGCTTGAAGTCGGTGATGACGTCGCCGGCATGCAGCATGCTTGCGTAGACGAACTGGTCGGCACCGCCACCGCCGGTGATCAGGTTGGCGCCGTTGCCGCTTTCGATGACGTCGTCACCCGGCGTGCCGGTGATGGCCTGGCCGGGGGCGGCCGTGATGGTCTTCACCAGGTTCAGGCCGATCAGCATCGGGTCATGGTCGGAGGCGCGGAACTGGTTGGGCTGGTACCAGTCGTTGCCGGCGGCCTTGTCCTCGGTGTTGTAGTCGATCCATTCCGGCTCGTCGGCGTTGATGTGCCAGCTGGTCGCGCCCGTCACCTTGGCGGCGATGGACGGCGTGCCCAGGCCGTGGTCCAGGCGGCCGGCGTTGGCGTCGAAGACGTAGCTGTAGTCGGCCGGGTCGAACAAGCCGACCAGGTCGACGATGCCACTGGTCGTCAGCAGGTTGATCGGGTCTTCCTGGGCGTAGGAGTTGAAATCGCCCAGCATGATGACGTTCTCGGTGCCGGCCGTGGCCTTGACGGTGGGCAGCCAGTCGATCAGGCGCTGGGCCTGCTGCTGGCGCAGCAGGTTCCAGCAGCCCTGCAGGTCGCCGGTGTCACCGTTGGCGCCGCTGCCGCAGCTGCCCTTGGACTTCAGGTGGTTGACCGCCACGGCGAACTTCTCGCCGTTGGGCAGCACGAAGCCCTGGGCGAAGGTGGGGCGGTTGTTGACCGAGTTCGTGTCGGCCATGGAGGCGCCGATCAGGGCCACCTTGCCCGGCTTGTAGATCATGGCCACGCGGATGGCGTCGGTGCCCGTGCCCGAGCCGCCGGCGGAGATGACGGTGGGCAGCGGCACGGCCGCATAGGTGTTCACGCCCATCATCGCGTTGAGGCCGTCGACGAGGTTCTGCACCGCGAAGTTGCCGTTGTTCTGGATCTCCATCAGGCCGACGACGTCGGCGTCCAGCCCCGACAGCGCGGCCAGGATCTTGGTGCGCTGGCGGTTGAACTCGCCGAGGTTGTTGGCGCCGCGGCAGCTGACCAGGCAGGTCGAGCCGCTGCCCGGGATGGAATTGCCATCGACAAACGTCGTGAAGAAGTTCAGGACGTTGGAGCTGGCGATGCGCACGTTGCCGCCCACGGCCGGCGGCGTGGCCGGGCGGGCGATCGGGCGGGCGAACACCGGGGCTGCCGTGGGATGGATCTTGTACGACAGGGGGCCGGTCGTGGAGTCGGTCGAAGGCCCGAAGTCGACAACGCCGGTCACGCCTGCCAGCGTGTCGCCGGCGCGCACCGTGCCGTCCTGCCAGAGGTAGGGGGTGGGGTTGGGGAACTTGCTGGCGCTGCCGTCGTCGAGCACGACGCTGCGGGCCAGGTTGGCCGTTTGCAGGGCCAGCGCCGCGGCGCCGGGGCGCAGCACGTTGGTGGGGTTCAGGGTGCGGCCGCCGGCCGACACGGTCAGCTGGCCCCAGGTGCCGACGAAGTTGGTCTGGTTCACCGTCAGCGCATCGGTGACGTGCACCAGCATGCCTTCATAGCGCTCCATGTCGGCCTGGCTCGTCAGCGAGGCGAGGCTGAGCTCCACCGGCAGCGGCAACTGGTTGCCCGTGCTGACGACGCTGATGGCCGTGACGCTGCTCAGCTCCGTCAGCGGGTTGGCCTGGCTGGCCGCGCTCGTGGAGATGGCGTACTCCTGCACCTTGGCGGAGACGGTGATGCGGTCGCCCACGGCCACGGTCGGCGCCGTGCTGGTGAAGACGAAGATGCCGTCGGAGGTGGCCGGGTCGCCATCGCCGTCCGGGTCCTGCAGGTAGAAGCCGTTGTTGAGCAGCTTGGTGACGATGCCGCCCGTCGTGACGCTGGTGCCGTCCATCGGGCTCTTGGCGCCCGAACCCTGGATGGCGGGGATCTTGACGACACCGCTGACCGACAGCTTGAAGCTGCAGCTGGCCGTCTGGGCCTCGTCGTTGTCCCACTTGAGGCCGAGGTTGTAGGTGCCGGCGGCCAGGGTGTTGGAGACGTTGAAGGACTGGGTCGCGGCAACGTCGTCGCCGGAGGAGGCGACGAAGGTGTCCAGCGCCACGCCGCTGGGCAGGCTGCCGACGACGGTGGCCGTCATCACGCGGCTGTCGGCGTCCTTGGCGCTGACGGTGAAGCTGCCGGCCGTGCCCGAGACGGCCACCTGGTCGGGGCAGCTCGGCACGATGGGGGCGTTGCCGCCGCCACCGCCGCTGCACAGGTTCAGTGGGCTGCTGGTGTTGCGCGGCGCGGGTGTGATGCGGGCGAAGTCGGTGCTGTTGTTTTCGCTGTCGGTACAGCCGTTGGCCGCACGGGCCAGCGCGGTCGTGCTGGTGGCCGCGACGGAGGCCGTGCCCTCGAAGAAGCTGGCCGTGCCGTAGCCCAACAGGTCGACGATCAGGGCTTTCTGCGCGTCGGAGCAGGCGGTGGAGCCGCCATTGCAGCCGATGCCCGTGGCCTGGCTGGCCAGGATGACCTTGCCGTTGGTCCCCGACAGGTCGGTCGTGCCCGTCGCGTCGGGGGTGATCAGGTCGGCCCCCGTGGAGGTGCTCGCCGGGCCAAGCTTGACGAGGAAGTACTGGCCGGGCTGCAGCATCACGCTCGGCAAGGCCACCGCGACGGCGAAGTTACCCGTTCCCGTGGCGCTGGCGTACTGGACCGACATGCCATTCAGCGATACCGGTGCGCTGCCGGCATTGAACAGCTCGACGTAGTCGCTCTTGTAGACGTTGCCGTTGCCGCCGTAGACCTGGCTGATGACGATCCCGCTGGTGGACGCCAGTGCGACGGGGGTGGCAAGAGCCGCGGCGAGAAAGGGGAGCAGGGCGCGCAATTTCATGACGTGTCCAAGGAAGTGCCGGAGTGGCCGCCGATGCTAGTGACTGGACATGACAGCCCGCCCCACCGCGCTCAGGGGGAGCCCGACGCGAGGACGCCTGCCTCGGCCGCGCGCCCGTCTCATATCGGCAACGAAAAATCCCCCTGGGTCGCGGGGGTCCGAAGCCCCTCGCTGGCACCCCGCCAAGGCTGTTTTTCTCAATCCGGACAGTGGTTTGCCGAGCGTCCAGCCAATGCCGCGCGAATCTGGTGCGTGTCGGCGTCAGGGTTGTTTTCCTAATCCGTAAAAAAAGCCTCTCTACGCTCGCACCCTTTGCCAGATCCCACGGGTCTGCCGGCCTTTCCGTTCACGCCACCACAGCAACAGCCATGAAAACTCGCCTACTCGCCCTTGCGGCTCTCGCCAGCCTCAGCCTGCATGCCCAAGCCGACACCATCGGGCTCTGGGACTTCAACAGCTATTCCTGCGCCAGCCCCTGCGCGACGCTGCCCAAGGCGACGCAGACGGCCAACGGCGGCAGCATGAGCGTGCTGGGCGGCATCAGCTTCGTCTCGATCACCAGCGGCGTGACGGGTTCCGCCATCAACACGAGCGGCTACGCTGCCCAGGGCACGGGCAACCTGGGCAGCGGCGTGCAATTCATGATCGATACGACCGGCTATACCGGCATCAGTCTGAGCTTTGCGCAACGCAACAGCAGCACCGCGTCGGCCTGGAGCACGCTGCAGTACACGGTCAATGGCAGCGACTGGATCACCGCCACGACCTTTGAGATGCCCAACGGCGGCGCCAATCCCAGCTTCGTCACCGGCCGGACCTTCGATTTCAGCGGCATCAGCGCCGCCGACAACAACGAGTCGTTCGGCATCCGCCTGGTGGCTTCCTGGAAGTCCGGCACCACGTCCTATGTGGCGACCAATGCCAGCACCGGCTCGAACTACGCAACGACGGGCACCATCCGCTACGACAACGTTCTGTTGAGCGGCACGGCCATTCCCGAGTCCCTGCCGGTGCCCGAGCCCGAGTCCTATGCGCTGATGCTGGCTGGCCTGGCCGCCATCTCGATGGTCGTGCGCCGCCGCGCGGGCCGCTGATCTTTTCCGGCCTCCTCGTTCAACCCACTTCGTGAGATTGCCGTGACTGCATCCCGCTTCACCCTCCAGGCGTTGAGCGCCGCCCTGCTGCCCCTGCTGCTGGCCGCCTGTGGCAGCGCCGAGGCGCCCGTCGGCGCCACCATCCAGGCCAGCGACGCCGACACCCTGTCGAAGGCGCAAGCCGCTCACCCCAGCGCCAAATATCCCGACCACCACGAGTTCGAGGCCGAGCTGGTGGTGCCCTTCACCAGCGAACTGCCCACCGGCGCACGCCGCTTCGGCGTGGTGCTGAGCTATCTCGGCGCGCCCGACGGCGAGCAGCTGGCCTACCAGCTGGAGCTGGTGGCGCCGAACGGCCGCGTCGTGCAGCGCTATGCCGGCGTCGAGCTCTACAAGGGCCAGCCGGTGCGCCTGAACTTCGACTGGGCCGGACGCGGCAGCGACAGCGCGCTGGCCGACGGTGTGTACGAAGCGCGGCTGCTCGCGTCGGCGGCCGACGCCGATGCCAAGGCCGAAGGCAGCGCCGAGGCGCGCGCCCAGGCGCTGCTGGCCGCCGAGGCCGGCCACTCGCCGCACGAGATGTCGTTCAAGTTCGTTCTCGGCACGCCACCGGCCGCCAAGATGCCGGCCTACCGCGCCATGGCCCTCGGCCGGCAGCTGGGCCAGGGCGATGCGCCGCGCGCCAAAGCCCTGGCCGCCTCGGCCATCGCCAGCTGGCCCTACACGGTCTACTACGGCTCGCTGCACGGCCAGACCAACGACTCCGATGGCGGCGGCGCGGTCGCCAGCTGCAATTCCTCGCAGGCGGCGCAAAGTGGCGAGTACGGCCCGGCTTCGGCCTTCCCCTACGCCAAAGCGCGCGGCCTGGACTTCTTCGCCAACACCGATCACAACCACTACTACGACGGCAGCTCGAGCCTGGGCACCATCTCCGCCGCGACCGCCAAGGCGCGCTACACGTCCAGCGTGGCCACTGCTGACAGCTTCACGGCCAGCAACCCCGGCTTCCTGGCCACGCATGGCATGGAATGGGGCGTCATCAGCAACGGCGGCCACCTGAACATCTTCGTCAGCAACGAGCTCTATTCCTGGGAGTACGACCCCAGCAACCAGCTCTACGGCCACCGCTTCATCGCCAAGAACGACTACGCCAGCCTCTACGCGGTGATGCGTGCGGCGGGCCAGGTCGGCCAGTTCAACCATCCCGACACCACCGGCCAGTTCATCATCAACGGCGTGGACTTCGGCTACACGGCCGATGGTGACGAGGTCATGGTGTTGGCGGAAATCTCCAACACCAGCGCGTTCTCCAACGTCGAGAACGAGAGCCAGCAACCCGGCTCCGGCTACGAGGCATCCTTCCGCAAGATCCTGGAGCGCGGCTTCCACGTCGCGCCTGCCACCAACCAGGACAACCACTGCGCGAACTGGGGTGCCTCCTACACCAACCGCACGGCCGTGTTGATCCCCAACGGCACGCCGCTGACGCAGGCCAGCTTCATCGACGCGCTCAAGGCCCGCCGCGCGTTCGCCACGCACGACAAGAACTCGCAGCTGGTGTTCAGCGCCAACGGCGCCATCATGGGCTCCCGCATCAGCAACAGCGGCGCGCTGAACCTGAACGTGGGCTTCGCCAACACCGCCGGCCGCACGGTCTCCCTGGTCGAGATCTGGGAGGGCGTGCCCGGCCGCAACGGCGCGATGACGCTGCTGGCCAACAGCGCCACCTACAGCCACACGCCTGCCAACGGCCAGCATGTCTACTACGCCAAGCTGACCCAGGACGACGGCAAGATCTTGTGGTCCGCGCCGATCTGGGTCACGCAGGGCACGGTGGTCAGCGGCGACACCACGCCGCCTACGGTCAGCGGCAGCGTCACCGGCAATACCGGCACGATCACGCTGTCCGCCCAGGCCAGCGACAACATCGGCGTGACCAACGTCGAGTTCTGGGTCGACGGTTCGCTCAAGGGCAGCGTCACCACCTCGCCCTACAGCATGACGCTCGATTCGAGGACGCTGGCCAACGGCACGCACAGCCTGATCGCCAAGGCCTTCGATGCCGCCGGCAACAGCAGCTCGGCGACGGCGGTGAGCTTCGGCGTCAGCAACGTCGGCAGCGTCATTGCCGAGACCGAGTCCAACGGCAGCATCGCCACGGCCAACGCCGTCGGCGCGGCGACGACGGTCAACGGCTTCATCAGCACGGCCTCCGACAAGGACTACTTCAAGGTCAACCTTGCGGCGGGCCAGAAGATCCGCGTCGACATGAGCGGCCCCAGCGGCGTGGACTACGACCTCTACCTGGTGACGTCCAGCGGCTCCGGCCTGGCCTCGTCCGAGGGCACGACGGCGTCGGAATCCCTGACCTACACCAATGGCACGACAGCGCGCACCGTCTACATCAAGGTGCAGAGCTACAGCGGCGCCAGCGCCAGCAGCGGCTACACGCTGACCATCAGCTATCCCTGATCGCTGCCGTTCTCGGGCATCACGCCAAAGGGGCCTTCGGGCCCCTTTTTTCATGGCCGGGACCGGCGCCGGGCCTGGGGCGCTCGGGCATCATGCAGCGCCATGTCTCCCGCCCTGTTGCTGATCGGCGTTCTTGCCTATTTCCTCGTCCTGCTCGCGCTGGCGCACCGCGCGTCGCGCGGCGCCGGAGCAGGGGGCTTCTACGTCGGCAGTCGCGCCAGCCCCTGGCCCGTCGTGGCCTTCGGCATGATCGGCACGTCGCTCTCCGGCGTCACCTTCATCAGCGTGCCGGGCTCGGTGGCGGCCAGCGGCTTCAGCTATCTGCAGGTCACGCTGGGCTACGTGGCCGGCTACGTGGCCATCGCCTTCGTGCTGCTGCCGCACTACCACCGGCTCGGCGTAGCCTCCATCTACGAGCTGCTCGGCGAGCGCCTGGGCCTCGCGGCGCGGCGGCTGGGCTCGGCCTACTTCGTGTTGTCGCGCACCGTGGGCGCCACGGCGCGGCTCTACCTCGTCGTGCAGGTGCTGCACACGCTCATCCTCAGCCCCCTGGGGCTGCCTTTCGCGCTCGGCGCGGCCGTCGTGCTGGCGATGATCCTGCTCTACACGGTGGAGGGCGGTGTCAAGGCGCTCGTCTGGACCGACACGCTGCAGACCCTGGGCATGCTGACCGGCCTCGTCGTCTGCACGGCGCTGCTTTGGCGGCCCGACGCCTTCGCGCAGCTCGATTCGGCCGGCCTGTCGCGCGTGTGGGTGACCGACCCGCTCTCCCGCGACTTCTCGGTGAAGGCCCTGCTGGCTGGTGCCTTCATCACCATCGCGATGACGGGACTGGACCAGGAAATGATGCAGAAGAGCCTGTCGGTGGCGAAGCTGCGCGACGCCCAGAAGAACCTGCTGCTGCTGGCCGGCCTGCTGGTGCTCGTCATTGGCGCCTTCCTGCTGCTGGGCGGTCTGCTGACGCTCTACGCCCGCGAGCTGGGCCTGGCGGTGAAGGGCGACGCGCTCTTCCCCGCCGTCGTCATGCAGCAGTTGCCGGCCTGGGTGCAGGCGGTGTTCGTGCTGGCGCTCGTTTCGGCCCTGCTGCCGAGTGCCGACGGCGCGCTGACGGCGCTGACGGCCAGCACCTGCCTGGACCTGCTGCACATCCCGCGCGAGGACGCGCGCACCCGGCGGCGCGTGCACCTTGGTTTCGCGCTGCTGTTCCTGGCGATGGTGCTGGGCTTCAAGGCGTTGGACAGTGCCAGCATGATCTACCTCATCCTCAAGCTGGCCGGCTATACCTACGGGCCGCTGCTGGGGCTGTTCGCCTTCGCGCTGTTCACGCCGCGGGCGGTGTCGGGCAAGGCGCTGGTGGCGGTCTGCGTCGCCGCGCCGCTGCTGTGCGCGGTGCTGGACTTCGGCCAGCCCTGGCGCGGCTATCAGATCGGGCTGGAACTGCTGTTGTTGAACGGACTGCTGACCTGGGGTGGCCTGTGGCTGATCAGCAAGCGGTGAGCCTGGCCCGCATGCTCGCCGCCTTCGTGCGCGAGCACTGGCGCGCCTACGCCGCGGCCGGCGCCATGCTGAGCTGCATCGCACTGATGACCGTGTGGATTCCGCGTCAGGTGGGCCATGTCGTCGATGCGCTGGTGGCTGGGAACTTGCAGGGTCCCGCGCTGCTCAGGCAACTCGGCCTGCTCGTCGCGGCCGGCCTCGCCATCTACCTGCTGCGCGCCGGCTGGCGGCTGACGCTTTTCAAGGCCTCTTTCCGCCTCGGCTCGAGGCTGCGAACGCGGCTGTTCCAGCGGCTGGCGCTGCAGGGGCCGGCCTATTTCCAGGCCCAGCGCACCGGCGACCTGATGGCGCTGGCCACCAACGACATCGACACCGTCGAGCAGGCCGCCGGCGAGGCCATGCTGGCAGGCTTCGACGGCACGCAGACGCTGATCCTCGTGCTGGCCATGATGACGCTGGGCATCGACTGGCGCCTGGGCCTCGCGGCCCTCGTGCCCTTCCCGCTGATGGCGCTGGCCTTCTGGTGGATCTCGGGGCATCTGCACCAGGCCGCGCAGGACTCGCTCGGCGCCTTCAGCGGCCTGAACCAGCAGGTGCAGGAAAGCCTGGCCGGCGTGCGCACGGTGCGCGCTCTCGGGCTGGTGGCGCGCAGCGAGCGGCAGTTCGTCGAACTGGCCGATCGCGCGGCCGAGGCGAGCTTTCGTTCGCAGCGCTGGGAGGCGTCCTACGAGCCGGCGGTCGGCATGACGCTGAGCGCCGCGACGGCCATCGCGCTGGCTGCAGGCGGCTGGCTGGTGGCGCGCGGCGAGATCAGCATCGGCCAATTGACGGCCTTCACGATGTACCTCGGCCAGCTGATCTGGCCGATGTTCGCCGCCGGCTGGGTGTTGGCCCTGCTGGAGCGCGGCCGCGCCGCCTGGGGGCGGTTAGCACCGGTGCTGGACGCGCCGCTGACGCTTGCCGACGAGGGCAGGGCAGCGCTGCCTGCCGATACGACGCTGCGTGCCGAGGGGTTGGCGTTCGGCTTCCCCGGCGCGAAGCGGCCGGCCCTGGAGGGCGTGGACCTCACGCTGTTGCCGGGCCGCACGTTGGGCATCGTCGGCGCCACCGGCGCGGGCAAGTCCACGTTCGTGCGGCTGCTGCTGCGCCAAGCCGAGCCCGATGCCGGCCGGCTGACGCTCGGCGGCGTCGCGCTGCCTGAGCTGCCGCTGGGCACGCTGCGCGCCCACATCGCCTGGGTGCCGCAGGAGCCCTTCCTGTTCTCGGCCTCGGTGGCGGACAACGTCGCGCTGGCCCGGCCCGGCGCCACGCGCGAAGAGATCGAAGCGGCGGCGCGCCTGGCCGCCGTGCATGACGACATCGCCCGCCTGCCCGACGGCTATGCGACCGAGGTCGGCGAGCGCGGCGTGACGCTGTCGGGTGGCCAGCGCCAGCGCGTCGCCATCGCGCGTGCGCTGCTGAGCGACGCACCGCTGCTGGTGCTCGACGATGCGCTGTCGGCCGTCGACACCGGCACCGAGACGGACATCCTCGCCCACCTGCGCGAACTGCGCTCGGCGCGACCAGACCGCAGCGTCATCGTCATTGCGCACCGGCTGTCGGCGGTGATGGACGCCGACGAGGTCGTCGTGCTGAAGCAGGGCCATGTCATCGAACGCGGCACCCACCAGCAACTGATCGAACTCGGCGGCTGGTATGCGGCGCAGTGGCGCTATCAACAGATCGAGGCCAGCCTTGAAGCCGCCTGAGAAGCCGAACGAGAAGCCGTGGAAAAGCGTCGGCCTGCTGCTGGACGCGGCACGGCCCGAGCGGCCGCATCTGCTGCGGGGTGGCGCCTGGCTCATCGCTGCCGCAGGCCTGGAGGTGCTGGGCCCCATCCTTGGCAAGCGCTACATCGACCACCACCTACTGCCCGGCCGCTACGCGCTCGGCGAGATGGCCACGCTGCTGGCGCTGATGCTGTTCACCGGCTGGGCCGCGACGTGGATCCGCTACGCCCAGCTGTCGCGCATGGCCGGCGTCGCCCGCCGCTCGGTGCTGCGCCTGCGCGAGCGCGTCTACGCGCACGTGCTGGCCCTGCCCATGGCCTTCTTCGACAAGGCCATCACCGGCCAGCTCGTCAGCCGCGTCACCAACGACACCGAGGCCGTCAACCAGCTCTACCGCCAGGTGCTCTACGTGATGCTGGACTCGACCATCGTCGTCGCCGGCTCGCTGGTGGCGATGGCTTTCCTGGACTGGCGGCTGATGCTCATCGTCGCGACGCTGGTGCCCGCCATGGTGGCGATCATCCTGGGCTACCAGAAGCTCTCCGCGCCGGCTGTGGCGCGCACCCGCCAGCTGCGCAGCGACATCAACGCGCAGATGGCCGAGAGCATGGCCGGCATGGCCGTGCTGCAGGCCAGCGGCGCGGCCGGGCGTTTCGGGGCGCGCTTCGAGGTGACGAATGCCGAGCATCGCCTCTCGCGCATCGCCGAGCTGCGCGCCAACGCCTGGCTGCTGCGCCCGGCGTTGGACCTGATGAATGTGCTGCTGCTGGTCACCGTCATCTACAGCTTCGGGCGGCGCGAGCTGTCCGGGCTGGAAGTGGGCCTGCTCTATGCCTTCCTCAGCTACATCGCCCGCGTCGTCGAACCGCTGATCCAGATCACCATGCAGTTCGGGCAGTTGCAGCAGGCCATGGTGGCCGCATCGCGCGTGCGCACGCTGCTGGAGGAGGACGAGCATCGCGCGCCGGCCCAGGACGGTCGCGCCATCGCGCACGGCGGCATCCGCATCGAGGGCGTCACCTTCGGCTACGACCCCGCGCGGCCGGTGCTGCACGGAGTGGACGTGGATATTCCGGCCGGCAGCTTCGTCGGCATCGTGGGCCACACGGGCAGTGGCAAGAGCACGCTGCTGTCGCTGCTGCTGCGCTTCTACACGGCGCAGGCCGGTCGCATCACGGTCGATGGCCAGCCGCTGGCGGCCGTGCCCGACGCCGCCTTCCGCGACGCGGTGGGCCTGGTGCCGCAGGAGCCCTATCTGATGTCGGCCAGCGTGCGCGACAACATCGCGATGGGCCGGCCGGGCATCACGGACGAGGACGTGGAGGACGCAGCGAAGGCCGCTCGCGCCCATGACTTCATCCTGGCCCTGCCTCAGGGTTACGACACCCGCCTCGGCGAAGGCGGCGCCCGCGTGTCCACCGGCCAGAAGCAGCTGCTGGCCATGGCCCGGGCCCTGGCCGGCGCGCCGCGCATCCTGTTCCTGGACGAAGCCACCAGCAACATCGACAGCGCCACCGAGCAGCGCGTCGGCGAGGCGCTGACGGCCCTGCACGGGCGCGTGACTGTGGTGGCCATCGCACACCGGCTGTCCACCATCCGCGCGGCCGACCAGATCCTCGTGCTCAACCACGGCCACCTGCAGGAGCGCGGCCGGCACGAGGAACTGATGGCGCTGGAAGGCGGCCTGTACCGGCGGCTGGTGGAGCTGCAGACGCTGGAAGAGCCCGAGGCGGAATCCGACCCGGCCTGATGTGCGTCAAGGCGGCGCCGCGCATCGCCTCGTAGGCTGCGCGGCCATGAATGAAATTGCCGCCACTTCGCCTGAAGCCTCGCCTCAAGTCCTGATCTGCGGCGCCGGCCCGGCCGGCCTAGCCCTGGCCTGTGCCCTGCACGACCGCGGCTTGGCCGTGCGCGTGCTGGAGCAGGCCGACGCCGCCACGCTGGCCGCCCCGGTGGACGACGGCCGCGAGATCGCGCTGACGCATCGCTCGCGCCGCGTGCTGGAGAACCTCGGGCTGTGGGAGCGGCTGGACGAGATCGCGCCGCTGAAGCGCGCCAGCGTGCGCTCCAGCGGCTCGCGCACGCCGCTGCCGTTCGCGTCCGAAGGGCAAGACCTCGGCTGGTTGGTGGCCAACCACCGCATCCGTGCTGCGGCCTGGGCCGGCGCCCAGCAGCGCGGCATCGACATCCGCTGCGGCCGCGCAGTCACCGGCTTCTGCCGCGAGGGCCAGGCCGCCGCCGTGGAGACGCGCTGTGGCGAGCGCCACGAGGCCCCACTGGTCGTCGCGGCCGACAGCCGCTTCTCGCCGCTGCGCCGCTTGGCCGGCATCGGGGCGCGGCACCACGACTTCGGCCGCAGCGCGCTGCTGGTGCCGCTGGCCCACGAGCGCGACCACGAGGGCGTGGCCCAGGAATGCTTCCTGGAGGGCCACACGCTGGCGCTGCTGCCCAAGACGGGCCAGCGCTGCTCGGCCGTGTGGACGGTGGCCAACGCCGAGCTGCCGCGCCTGGCAGCCATGGACGAAGTCGAACTGGCGGCCGCCATCGAAGCCGCGGCCGAGGGGAGTCTGGGCGCGATGCGTGTGGACGGCGCCCGCCACGTCTACCCGCTGGTGGCCGTGTGGGCGCAGCGCTTCGTGGCGCCGCGGCTGGCGCTGATTGGCGACGCGGCCGTGGGCATGCACCCGGTGACGGCCCATGGCTACAACCTCGGCCTTTATGGCATCGAGGCGCTGACGAAGCGGCTGGAGCCGGCGCGCGACCCTGGCGAGATGGGCGGCCTGCTGGCCTACGAGGCCGAGCACCGCCGCGCGGCCGGGCCGCTGTACGCCGGCACGAACGCGCTGGTGCGCTTCTTCACCGACGACCGCGCGCCGGTGCTGGCGCTGCGCCGCGCCGTCATCGACGCAGCACGGCATCTGCCGCCGCTGCGCACCGCGATCACGCGGCGTCTCGTTGACGCTTAGCGCTTCTTCTTGCCGCGTGCTTCCAGCACGCTCAGCGACCCGCGCAGCGTGCGCAGCGCGCGGTCCGTGCGCGTCTCGCCCGGTGCGGGCAGCAGGCGGGCTTCGCGGTCGGCCAGCACGTCCTCGCGCAGCGTGAGGCCGGCGCGGGCGAACTGGGGCTTCAGCACCTCGGCGCGCTTGCGCAGCAGCTCGCGCGTGGCCTGGTAGGCGTGCTCGGCGAGGTGGCGGCGCTGGCGGTAGCTGAAGGTGTTGGCGATGAAGAACTCGGCGTCGCGCGGGTCGGGCTCGAACAGCACGATCTCGGTCTGCGGGTGCGTCAGCTCGTAGCCCTTCATGCCCAGCGCCAGGCGCGAGTGGATCAGCGAGCGGAAGGTCTGCGACAGCACCAGCGGCAGGCCGCCGTCCACCAGGCGCGGGATGCCCGGCTGCAGCCAGCGGCCGCCGGGGCGGCCCAGCTTGCGGGCCAGCTCGCGGGCGCGGCGCGAGCGGTCCTCGCGCGTGGGCGTGTGGCGGTCGCTGGCGTAGGGCACCAGGGGGTTGAGGCAGATCAGCAGGTCCAGGCCGCGATCCAGCAGCACGGAGGCGTGCAGCGTCTTCTTCAGCGCACCGTCGACGAAGTGGCGTCCGTCGATCTCCACCGGCGGAAACAGGCCGGGCAGGGCGGCGCTGGCCTGCACGGCGCGCGAGATGGGCACGTGATCCCAGCCCGGCGTGCCAAAGGGGATGGCGTCGCCGCTGTCGAGGTCGGTGGCGACCAGCACCAGCGGGCGGCGCAGCTCGCGGAAATCGTTGGTGCGGCCGGGCACGGCGAACACGCGGGTCAGCGCCTCGCCGAAGCGCTCGCTGGACAGCAGGCCGGTGGGCAGCACGCGGCCCAGGCGCTCGATGGCACCGAGCACGGACCGGCCTTCCAGCAGCACCTCGCGCACGGCGTGCACCAGCAGCGCGGGCAGCAGGCGCAGGCGCTGGCCGAACTCGGCCCAGGCGGGTTCCAGCAGGTCGGCGGGGTCGAAGCGGTCCGGCGGCTCGGCGCTGTTCTCGATGAAGGCGGCGCAGAGCTGGCGCGGCGTCATACCGTTGGCCAGGCCCGCGGCGATGAAGCCGCCGGCGCTGACGCCGATGTAGCCGTCGCAGGCGGTGAAGTCCAGGCCTTCGACGGCCTCCTCCAAAGCGCAAAGGGCGCCAACTTCATAGATGGCGCCCAGTGGGCCTCCGCCCGCCAAGGCCAAGCCGATTCTCGGTTGGCGCATGGTCAGAGGTGGGTTTGCTTAGGCTTGCGCTGCCGTCTCGGTGGCGGCGGCAGCCGGTGCGGGCGCTGCGGCCTTCTTGGTGGCCGGAGCCTTCTTGGCCGGTGCAGCCTTCTTGGCGGGCGCCGCGGCCTTCTTGACGGCCGGGGCCGCCTTCTTCGCCACGGTCTTGACGGCGGCCTTCACGGGCGCAGCGGCCTTGGCGACGGCCTTCTTGGCAGCCGGGGCCTTCTTCGCAACCGCCTTCTTCACGGCTGCGGCCTTCTTGACGACGGCCTTCCTGGCCGCCTTGGCCGGTGCCGCCTTCTTCAGGCCGGCCGACACGGCCAGCGCGTCGATGCGCTTGATGAGGCTGTCCACGTCGCCGGCGGAGGGCACGCCCAGGCTCTTCAGGGCCTTGGCGACGCGGGCTTCGAAGATGCTTTCGAGCTTGTCCCAGTGCTGGCCGGCCTTGGAGCCGACGTCACCGGCCATGCCGCTGACCTTGCTGGCCACAGCGCTAAGCTTTTCCTCGGCGGCGGATTGGGTCTTCTTCTGCAATTTCAGTCCTTCCGAGACGAGGGCCTCGAAGACCTTGGAGCCTTCCCCCTGGGCCTTGGCGAAGGAGGCGAGACCAGCGGCCCAGATCTGCTGGGCGCTGTCCTTGACGTTCTGGGCCATCGCGCCGTCGAGCAGGCCAGCCGGGAAGCCGGTGGCTGCTGCAGCCTTCTTCTTGTCAGCCATCTTCTGGAGCTTCTTGACCATTTGGGTGTCCTTGCGAGTTTGCGAATTGCCGATGCCACTGTAGCGGCGGCATCCCGCTCCAGCACGGCGATTCCTAGTGAGTGCGCTCTACGATGGCCCCTGGGGAAAGTGCGCAGCGGAGCGCTTTCGGCGATGGGGAAGAATCGACCGAGACCCACTCAATCCACAAGCAGGAGACGCGTATGCAGTATTTCGTCACCGGGGCCACCGGCTTCATCGGCAAGCGGCTCGTCAAGAAGCTGCTGGCGCGGCGCGGCAGCACGGTCTACTTCCTGATGCGCGAAGAGAGCGCGGGCAAGCTGCCCGATCTGCTGGCCTACTGGGGCGCGAGCAAGACCCGTGCGATCCCCGTCTACGGCGACCTGACGAGCAAGAAGCTGGGCGTGGCCGGCGACGTCATCAAGAGCCTGAAGGGCCAGATCGACCACCTCTACCACCTCGCCGCCGTCTACGACCTGGGTGCCGACGAAGAGTCGCAGGTGGCCGTGAACATCGAGGGCACGCGCAGCATGGTGGAGTTCGCCCATGCCATCGACGCGGGCCATGTGCACCACGTCTCCTCCATCGCCGCCGCGGGCCTGTACGAAGGCGTGTTCCGCGAGGACATGTTCGACGAGGCCGAGAACCTCGATCACCCCTACTTCATGACCAAGCACGAGAGCGAGAAGCTCGTGCGCAAGGAGTGCAAGCGGCCGTGGACGGTCTACCGCCCCGCGCTGGTGGTGGGCGACTCCACCACCGGCGAGATGGACAAGATCGACGGGCCTTACTACTTCTTCAAGCTGATCCAGCGCATGCGCCAGATCCTGCCGCCCTGGATGCCCAGCATCGGTCTGGAGGGCGGGCGCATCAACATCGTGCCGGTGGACTTCGTCGTCGACGCGCTGGACCACATCTCGCACAAGGTCACGAAGAGCCAAGGCTGCTACCACCTCGTCGACCCCAAGGGCTACCGCGTGGGCGACGTGCTGGACATCTTCAGCAAGGCCGCGCACGCGCCCAAGATGAACCTCTTCATCAACGCGGCGTTGCTGGGCTTCATCCCCAAGAGCGTCAAGAAGGGCCTGATGGCGCTGGCGCCGGTGCGCCGCATCCGCAACGCCGTCATGAAGGACCTCGGTATCCCCGAGGACATGTTCACCTTCATCAACTACCCCACGCGCTTCGACTGCCGCGACACCGAGGCCGCGCTGAAGGGCAGCGGCATTGCCTGCCCCGACCTGAACGACTATGCGTGGCGGCTGTGGGACTACTGGGAGCGTCACCTCGACCCGGCCCTCTTCATCGACCGTTCGCTGAAGGGCGCGACGGGCGGCAAGGTCGTGCTCGTCACCGGGGGGTCATCTGGCATCGGCCTGGCCGCGGCCATCAAGTTCGCCGAGGCGGGTGCCATCACGCTGATCTGCGCGCGTGACCAGATCAAGCTCGACGAGGCCGTGGCCGAGATCAAGGATAAGGCCGGCAAGAACGCGCAGATCCACGCCTTCGCCTGCGACATCGCCGACGAGGCCGGCTGCGCCTCGCTGATCGACTGGTGCACCACCAATTTCGGCGGCGTGGACTTCCTCATCAACAACGCCGGCCGCTCCATCCGCCGCGCCATCGAGAGCAGCTACGACCGCTTCCACGATTTCCAGCGCACGATGGACCTGAACTACTTTGGCTGCCTGCGCGTCACCATGGGCCTGCTGCCCGGCATGGCGGCCAAGCGTCGCGGCCACGTCGTCAACATCAGCTCCATCGGCGTGCTGACGAATGCGCCCCGCTTCTCGGCCTACGTGGCCTCCAAGGCCGCGCTGGACGCCTGGACGCGCTGCGCCTCCAGCGAGTTCGCCGACACCGGCATCACCTTCACCACCATCAACATGCCGCTGGTGCGCACGCCCATGATCGCGCCCACCAAGATCTACAACAACGTGCCGACGCTGTCGCCGGAAGAAGCGGGCGACATGATCGCCCAGGCCTGCATCAACAAGCCGGTGCGCATCGCGACGCGCCTGGGCATCTCGGGCGAGATGCTGCACGCCGCAGCACCGCGCATTGCGCAGATCGTCATGAACACGACCTTCCGCATGTTCCCGGACAGCGATGCGGCCAAGGGCGAGAAGGGCAAGAGCGGCGGCCTGTCGCCGGAGGCCATCGCGTTGCAGCAGATGATGCGCGGCATCCACTTCTAAGGCGCGACACTCACCCCGGGCCCGGCTTCGGCCGGGCTTTTTGCTTCAAGGATCGAACCCATGCTCAGAGGACGACGCGTCGGCCTGCGCTACGTGACCGAAGAAGACCTGCCCTGGCTCAAGCGCACTGTGGGCGATCCGCAGGTGCAGGGGCCTTTCCTGGGCTCGCGCATGATGACGCCGCATGCGGTGGAGCAGCGCTGGAAGGACAACGGCTTCGCCAACGAGGATGCCGAGCGCCTGCTGATCTGTCACCTGCTTGACGGCAGCGTCATCGGCAACGTGGTGCACTTCGCCGCGGCCCGCTACACGACGGCGCGCGAGATCGGCTGGACGATGGCCGACGTCGCGATGCGCGGCCAGGGGCTGGCCAGCGAGGCGGCCGCGCTGCTGGTGGACTATCTGTTTGAGAACTGGCCGGTGAACCGCCTGTCCTGCGGCATGTCGGTGCACAACCACGCCTCTCGGCGAGTGGCCGAGAAATGCGGCTTCAGGCACGAGGGCATTCAGCGCGGCATCGTCTTCGTGGCCGGCGAGTATGTGGACTGCCATGCGTTGTCGCTGCTGCGCAGCGACTGGCTGGCGATGAAGGGCAGGGCGGAGTGAACCCTGCCCGGCCGCCCGAAAGGGCTCAGCTCCCGCTGGGCGGGACAGCGCGCAGCGCGAAGGGTGCAAAGTGAAAGACAGGGAATTCGATCTGATCGTGTTCGGCGCGACCGGCTTCACGGGCCGCCTCGTTGCCGAATATCTGCACCTCAGCGGCGCCGACGGCGCTCGCTGGGCCATCGCGGGGCGCAATCTCGACAAGCTCGGCCAGGTGCGCGACGAGCTTCATCTGCCACCGTCCGTCGCGTTGCTGAAGGCCGACGCGGCCGATGCCACGGCACTGAAGGCCCTGGTCGCACGCACCCGCTGCGTCATCACGACGGTCGGTCCCTACCAGCTGCACGGCGAGCCCCTGGCCACCGCCTGCGCCGAGGGCGGTACCGACTACGTCGACCTCTGCGGTGAGCCGCTGTGGATGGCGAGGATGATCGACAGGTTGGCGCCGTCCGCGCAGAAGAGCGGCGCGCGCATCGTCTTCTCCTGCGGTTTCGACTCCATCCCCTTCGACCTCGGCGTCGTCTACCTGCAGGCCGAAGCGCAAAGGCGCTTCGGCGCGCCGCTGCCCGAAGTGCGCGGCCGCGTCGCCCGGCTCAAGGGCACGTTCTCTGGCGGCACCTTCGCCAGCATGATGGAAACCATCGAGGCCGTGCGCCGCGATCCGGGGCTCGTGAAGCTGATGGTCAACCCCTTCGCGCTGGCCGGCGGCTTCAAGGGGCCTCGGCAGCCGAACGACCAGGGCGCCGACTATGACGACTGGGCCGATGCCTGGGCCGGCCCTTTCGTCATGGCAACGATCAACACCAAGAACGTCCACCGCAGCAACGCGCTGCGCGGCCACCCCTGGGGGCAGGGCTTCATCTATAGCGAGAAGCTGCTGACCGGCAAGCCCGGCCAGGGCGACAAGGGTCGCAGGAAGGCCGTCGCACTGGCGCGCTTCACCAAGCTGCAGAACCTGGCCCTGGGCTTCGGCCCGACGCGGGCCCTGCTGCGCCGCTTCGTGCTGACCCAGCCCGGCGACGGGCCGGACAAGGCGGCCCGCGAGGCGGGGCGCTACGAGGTCTGGTTCACGGGCAAGGCGGCGGGCGGCGAGACGCTGCGCGCCGTCGTCAAGGGCGACCGCGACCCCGGCTACGGCTCGACCTGCAAGCTCATCAGCGAGGCCGCCCTGTGCCTGGTGCGCGACGTGGGCCGCGAGGCCACGCCGGGCGGCGTCTGGACTCCCGGCAGCGCCATGGGCCTGGCCCTGGTGCGCCGGCTGCACGAGCGCGCCGGCCTGAGCTTCGAGATCGCGGCTTGACCGCCCTGCGCTGGGCCATCGCCCAGCCGCGCATGCACTGGACGCTCGAAGGCAACCTCGCCGAAACCCTTGCAGCGCTGGAGGCCGCCGCGGCAGCCGGTGCCGCGGGCTGCGTCTGCACCGAACTGGCGCTGACCGGCTTTCATCGTCGCCTGCCCGAGTTGCTCGATGCCGTGGCGCTGGCCGATGCCCAGGCCCGGCTGCGGGCGGCCTGCGCCCGGCTGGGCATCTCCGCGGCGATCGGCATGCCCACGCTGGGCGAAGACGGCCGGGTGTTCAACAGCCATGTCTACATCGACGCTGCCGGTCGTGAACTCGGCCGCGTGCACAAGCGCGGGCTGACGCCCAGCGAAGCGACATTCTTTGCGCCCGGCGGCGCGCGCGGCTGGACGGCGCTCGGCGGCCTGCAGGTGACCTCGGTGATCTGCCGCGAGGTGCTGGATCTCGACCGGCTGCTGCTCGAGCTCGATGCAGGGCCGGCGGACGGTACGCGCGTGGTCTTCTGGCCCAGCTACATCGGCGAGAGCGATGCAGAGCAGCAGGCGTGGTGCGCGGCCTACGTCCAGGCTGCCCAGACCCTGGCGCGCGTCCTGGGCGCCTGGGTGCTGCAGAGCAACTGGCCCGAGGGCCTGAACTTGCCCGGCCCGCAGGGCTTCGGCGCCAGCGTCGTCATCGCGCCGGACGGACAGCGGGCCATGACGCTGCCCCGTGATGCGGCGGCGGTGGTGGTCGCGGGTCTGGCCTAGGCAGCGAGCGCTCAGGCGCGCTGGATCAGCGCCGCGTAGCAGCCGCGGCGGGCGTAGTGGGCGTGCACATAGGCCACCTCCGGCGAGGCCAGCAGGCGCTCGATCAGGCCCTCGACCGCGTCGCCTTCGGCGACGTCGGCATCGACCATCATGCCGCCCGCGTCGAAGGCACGCAGCGACATCAGGCTGCGCAGCATCAGTGGCAGCTTGTCGACGGCGTCGAAGGCCGTCTCGGCGTGCTCGCGCACGAAGATGGCATGGCGAGAGCGGTAGGGGGTGTCGGCACCCTGGTGCTCGTGGTTGACGAGCAGCACGGCCTCGCCTGGGCGGGCCAGGCGCAGTTCGATGCGGTCGGGGTGGCGGTCTCCCTCGCCGGTGGTCAGGCGCAACGCGCCGTGGCGGGCGAGCTCGATGTCACTCAGGCCGAAGAGGTGGCTGAAGGGCTGGGCGGACAGCCCGGTGATGCGAAAGGACATGGCGTGCTCCTTGGGATGGGATGAACGCCATTCTTCAGACGGCGCCGGGGCACGTCTGGCCGCTTTCGGACCTGGAGTCAGTCGCGCCCGGCCGGGCGCTCGAAGCCTGCGTCCACCCAGGCCTCGGCCGCGCCCTGGCTGAGCCTGTAGCCGGCCGCGACCTTGACCTGGGCCAGTTGCTCGCCGGCGGCGTCATGGGCGCGCAGCCAGGCGTAGGGATCGTCCTCGGCGGGCACGATCTCCAGCGAGATCTTCAGCCAGTTGCCGTCGCGGGCGACGTAGAGCGCCTTGTTCAGCTGGGCGTGCAGCTGCTGCTCGTGGCGGCGGATGACCTCTGAGGCTGTCTTCACGAGGGTGTTGAAGGCGTTGACGTCCAGGGGCTTGGGGTTCTTCTTGTCGCGCCCCATGGTCCAGGGACCGACGAGGGCCGGCTCGCTTTCGCCGGCCTTGAACATGGCGACGGCCCAGCCCTCGTCGTCCTCGTTCTTGATGACCTGGGCGGTCCAGCCGTTGTCGCGCCACAGGCGCGCTTCATAAAGGGGTTCGTCGTCGGGAGCAGACATGAAAAATGGCGGGCAGAGTAGCCCGCCATTGTCTGTCCTCGGTCCGGACTCAGCCGTTGCTGGCGGATGCCGCCGCGGGCTGGACTGCCGGGGCGCGGGTCACGCGGGTCTTGCCGCCGGTCGTCACGAGGACGACGGGGTCGCCGCTGTTGAAGCTTTCGGTGCCCTTGGCCTGGATGATGGCGCGGCGCTCGCCGTTGCGCAGCTGGACGATGATTTCCAGCGCATCTTCCTTGGTTGCGGAACGCTCGATGGCGTTGCCGATGACGGCACCGGCAACGGCGCCGATGACGCCGACGACGGCGCCTTCGCGGCGGCCGCCGACCGAGCTGCCGGCGATGGCGCCCGTCACGCCGCCGGCAGCGCCGCCGATGCCGCTTTGCGTGCCATCGACGGTGACCGGGCGGGAGGACAGCACGGTCGCGTCCTGCACCTGCGACAGGCGCTGCGCGTCACCGCGCTGGACGACATCGGGGCTGGTTGTCGAGCAGGCCGAGAGCACCAGGGCGGCAGCCAGGGTGAGGGAAGTCATGAGCTTGGACATTCGAATACTCCTTGGGCAGAACAGCCGCCCAACGTATCCAATTGTCCCGCCGTTGACCGCCCGTCCCGGGCGGCTACAACTCTTTACCCGTGCAGGCGCGAACTGCGCGGCACGCTTGCCAGCAGGAACTCCATCTGGTCGGCCAGGATGCGGCGGCCGCGCAGGATCATGTCCTCGTGCAGGCTGGGCACATAGGGCAGGTAGAGCAGGCTCATGTGAGCTTCTTCCGGCATGCGGTTGCCCTTGCGGCCGTTGCAGGGGCGGCAGGCGGTGATGCAGTTCATCCACGTGTCCTGGCCGCCGCGCGAGGTGGGCTGGATGTGCTCGCGGGTCAGGTCTTCCGGCAGGCTGCGGTGGCCGCAGTAGGCGCAGACGAAGCGGTCGCGCACGAACAGCTTGCTGTTGGTCAGGGCCGGGGCCTGGCGCCAGGCACGACTCGGCACGGCCCCCCGCACCGCGATGATGGGATGGACCTCGATGCGGGACTGGCGGCCCGTGATGCGCTGCAGGCCGCCGCGCAGCACCTGGCAGGGGTCGCCCAGCGTCCATGCGACGCCGTCGCTGGCGTAGATCACCGCCGCTTCACGCGTCGTGATCCAGGCTTGCGGTCGACCGGAGACATCGAGCTGGAGAACATCCACTGGGCTTCACCTCCGACCGAGAGCCTAGCGAGAACCGGGCCAGCGCTCAAGCGCGCGACGATGACGGCAATGGCTCCGGGTGTTCCCTAGGGTGGCGGCAGTTTTAGGCACATCACCCTAGGAAATCGACGTGTAACGCTGGCGTTGTCACGGAAGCGACCTGCAAAATAGAACGATCGTTCGTTTTATTCCTGCCTGGTCCGTCCGTGAGCACGCTGCCTGTTCCCGCCAAGAAAACCGCCCCGCTGCGCGTTGCGAAGCCGGCCCGCGTCGTGCGCTCCCTGCAGAAGGGCCAGCAGACCCGTGCGGCCATCCTCGAAGCCGCGCTGGGACTGGCCTCGCACATGGGCCTGGAAGGCCTGTCCATCGGCGCGCTGGCTGATGTGACGTGCATGAGCAAGTCTGGCGTCTTCGCCCACTTCGGCTCACGTGAGGAACTGCAGATCGCGGTCGTGACGGAGTATCACGCCAAGTTCGAAGAGGAAGTCTTCTTCACCGCCATCCGCGAGCCGCGCGGTCTGCCGAGGCTGCGGGCCATGTTCGAGCGCTGGGTGCGGCGCGTGTCCGTCGAGGTGGACTCCGGCTGCATCTACATCAGCGGCGCCGTCGAGTTCGACGACCGGCCTGGCCCGGTGCGCGACGCGCTGGTGGGCATGGTCAAGGCCTGGCATGCGGCGCTGCAGAAGGCCATCCAGCTGTCCATCACCGAGGGCCACCTGAAGGCCGATGCCGACGTCGAGCAGATCTGCTTCGAGCTGCACGGCCTCATCCTGTCCCTGCACCACGACGCGCGCTTCATGCGCATCCCCGGCGCGCTGGCGCGTGCCGGTCTCGGTTTCGACCGAACCATCCAGTTCTATGCCACGCCGGCCGGCCTCGACATCGAGCAGCGCCGCAAGGCTGCCAAAACCGGCGCCATCAAGCGCTGACCGATTCATCACCCCCACCGTAGTCCCAGGAGTACCCCGATGCCCCAGTACACCCCGCCCATGCGTGACATGCAGTTCGTCATGCACGAGCTGCTGAACGTCGTCGACGAGCTGAAGATGCTGCCGGCCCATGCCGACATCGACGCCGACACGATCAACGCGGTGCTCGAGGAGGGTGGCAAGTTCGCCGCCGAAGTCATCGCCCCCATCAACCTCAGCGGCGACGCCGAGGGCTGCGTGCTCGACAAGACCACCCACGAAGTCAAGCCGCCCAAGGGCTTCAAGGAAGCCTACAAGCAGTACGTTGAGGGCGGCTGGCCGGCACTTTCCTGCGACCCGCAGTTCGGCGGCCAGGGCCTGCCGCATCTGGTGAACCAGTTCTTCTACGAGATGCTGAACTCGGCCAACCAGGCCTGGACGATGTATCCGGGCCTGTCGCACGGCGCCTACGAGGCCCTGCACGCCCACGGCACGCACGAGCAGCAATCGACCTACCTGCCGAAGCTGACCAGCGGCGAATGGACCGGCACGATGTGCCTGACCGAGCCGCACTGCGGCACTGACCTTGGCATGCTGCGCACCAAGGCCGAGCCCCAGCCCGACGGCACGTACAAGATCACCGGCGCCAAGATCTTCATCTCGGCCGGCGAGCACGACATGGCCGAGAACATCATCCACCTGGTGCTGGCCCGCCTGCCGGATGCGCCGCAGGGCAGCAAGGGCATCTCGCTGTTCGTGGTGCCGAAGTTCAACGTGAATGCCGACGGCTCGCTGGGTTCGCGCAACGGTGTCTTCTGCGCCGGCCTGGAGCACAAGATGGGCATCCACGGCAACGCCACCGCGCAGATCGTGCTGGAAGGCGCCGTCGGCACGCTGGTGGGCCAGCCCAACAAGGGCCTGGCCGCCATGTTCGTCATGATGAACGCTGCCCGCCTGGGCGTCGGCAACCAGTCGCTGGGCCTGACCGAAGTGGCCTACCAGAACGCCGTCGCGTATGCGAAGGACCGCATCCAGATGCGCGCCCTGAGCGGCCCCAAGGCCCCGGACAAGCCGGCCGATCCCATCATCGTCCACCCCGACGTGCGCAAGATGCTGCTGACGGCCCGTGCCTTTGCCGAAGGCGGCCGCATGCTGCAGGGCTACACCGTGCTGCAGTTGGACAAGGCGCTCAAGAGCGACGACGAGGAAGAGCGCAAGGACGCCGAGGCCGAAGTCGCGCTGCTGACGCCCATCATCAAGGCCTTCATCACCGACAACGGCTGGCTTGCCACGTCGCACTGCATGCAGGTGTTCGGCGGCCACGGCTTCATCCACGAGTGGGGCATGGAGCAGTTCGTGCGCGATGCGCGCATCAACATGATCTATGAAGGCACCAACACCATCCAGTCGCTGGACCTGCTGGGCCGCAAGGTGCTGGGCAACAACGGCGCCACGCTGAAGAAGTTCGGCAAGAAGATCGCCGCCTTCATCGAGGAAGAGGGCACGAACGAGGCCATGCAGGAGTTCGTGAATCCGCTGGCCGACCTGGGCGACAAGGTCAACAAGCTCACGCAGGAAATCGGCATGAAGGCCTTCGGCAACCCCGACGAAGTGGGTGCCGCGGCCGTGGACTACCTGCGCGTGGTGGGCCACATGACCTTCGCCTTCTTCTTCGCCCAGGCCGCCAAGATCGCGCTGGCCAAGAAGGACAGCGGCGACCCGTTCTATACCGCCAAGCTGGCCACGGCGCGCTTCTACTTCGCCAAGCTGCTGCCCGAGACGGCGACGCTGATCCGCACCTGCCGTGCGGGCCTGGCGCCGCTGATGGAAATGGAAGAAGCCCTGTTCTAAATCTTCTCGAGCCCGCTCGATGACAAGGATGCCCCGATGAAATTCCTGTTCGCTGCTGCCCTGCTGTTGCCCGCGTTTGCCTTCGCGCAGACTTCACCCGTGGGCCTGTGGAAGACCATTGACGACGACGGCAAAACCGCGAAGTCGCTGGTCCGCATCAGCGAACAGGGGGGCACCCTCATCGGCAGCATCGACAAGCTGCTGGACCCCAAGGACCCCGTCGACGGCAAGTGCGACAAGTGCAGCGACGACCGCAAGGACAAGCCGGTCGTCGGCCTGCAGATCATCCGCGGCGTGAAGGGCGAGGGCGATGGCACCTGGGGTGGCGGCGAGATCCTCGACCCCAACAATGGCAAGACCTACCGCACGCGGCTCAAGCCGATCGAGGGCGGCAAGAAACTGGAGATGCGCGGCTACATCGGCCCCTTCTACCGCACGCAGACGTGGATTCGCGTCGAGTGACAAATCAGTTGGGGACAGAGCAGCCGGGCAAGCCCGCCTGGTCAGTCCCGCAAGTTCATCAGAATCTTTAGGAGCAAGAACCCATGAGTCGATTCCAAGTCCGCAAGGTCGCCGTGCTCGGCGCCGGCGTGATGGGCGCGCAGATCGCCGCCCACCTCGTCAACTGCAAGGTGCCGGTCGTGCTGTTCGACCTGCCCGCCAAGGAAGGTGCCAAGAACGGCATCGTCACCAAGGCCGTCGACGGCCTGAAGAAGCTCAAGCCCGCGCCGCTGGGTGACGCCTCCGAAGCCGCGCTGATCCAGCAGGCCAACTACGAAGAGCACCTCGAGGTGCTGCGCGGCTGCGACCTCATCATCGAGGCCATCGCCGAGCGCATGGACTGGAAGCTCGACCTGTACACCAAGATCGCGCCGTTCGTGGCCCCACACGCCATCGTGGCAAGCAACACCTCGGGCCTGAGCATCACCAAGCTCTCCGAAGTGCTGCCCGAAGAAATCAAGCCGCGCTTCTGCGGCATCCACTTCTTCAACCCGCCGCGCTACATGGCCCTGGTCGAGCTGATCAACACGCCGACCACGCAGCCGGAAATCCTCGACCAGCTCGAAGCCTTCGTGACCACGTCGCTGGGGAAGAGCGTCGTGCGCGCCCATGACACGCCCAACTTCGTCGCCAACCGCGTCGGCATCGCCGGCATGATGGCCACGATGATCGAGGCCGAGAAGTTCGGCCTGAGCGTGGACGTCGTCGACGACCTGACCGGCAAGAAGCTGGGCCGCGCGTCGTCGGGTACTTTCCGCACCGCGGACGTCGTCGGCCTGGACACCATGGCTCACGTCGTCAAGACCATGCAGGACAACCTGAAGGACGACCCCTTCTACAGCACCTACGCCACGCCGGCCGTGCTGGCTGGGCTGATCCAGAAGGGCGCCCTGGGCCAGAAGACCGGTGCAGGCTTCTACAAGAAGGTCGGCAAGGACATCCAGCGCCTGGACTTCGCCACCGGTGAGTACGTCGCCGGCGGCAAGAAGGCCGACGAGATTGTCGCCCGCATGCTGAAGAAGGCCCCGGCCGATCGCCTGAAGCTGCTGCGCGAGAGCAGTAACCCGCAAGCCCAGTTCCTGTGGGCCATCCTGCGCGACAGCTTCCACTACGCCGCCGTGCACCTGAACACCGTGGCTGACACGGCCCGCGAGATCGACTTCGCGATGCGCTGGGGCTTCGGCACGCAGCAAGGCCCCTTCGAGCTGTGGCAAGCCGCTGGCTGGAAGCAGGTCGCCGAGTGGATCTCGGCCGACATCGCCGACGGCAAGACCCTGTCCAGCGCGCCGCTGCCGGCCTGGGTCACCGAAGGCCCGGTCGCCGAAGCCGGTGGCGTGCACACCCCTGCGGGCTCGTGGAGCGCTGCTGAAGGCAAGTTCAAGCCGCGCAGCGAGCTGCCGGTCTATGCCCGCCAAGCCTTCCCCGAGTCGCTGCTGGGCACCGGCGCTGCCGACCCGCTGAAGTCGGGCACCGAGCTGTTCAGGAACGAGGAAGTGCGCGTCTGGACGCTGGACAGCAAGGTCGTCATCGCCTCCATCACCGCCAAGCTGCACCTGATCAGCCCGGCCGTCACCGAAGGCCTGTTGAAGGCTGTCGAGATTGCCGAAGCCGACTACAAGGGCATGGTCATCTGGTCGCCTGACGACGTGTTCTCGGCCGGCGCCAACCTCGAGAGCCTGATGCCCGTCTTCATGAAGATGGGCAGCAAGGGCATCGCGCCTGAAGAGAAGAAGCTGCAGGACATGATGCTGCGCCTGCGCTACGCCAATGTGCCTGTCGTCGCCGCGATGCGTGGCCTGGCCCTGGGCGGTGGCGCCGAGCTGGCCGTGCACTGCGCCCGCCGAGTCGCCCACGTCGAGAGCTATGTCGGCCTGGTCGAAGTCGGCGTGGGCCTGGTGCCCGGCGGTGGCGGCCTGACCTATATCGCCCGCCGCGCCGCCGAGATGGCCGCTGCCGGCAATGCCGGTGCGGACATCCTGAGCTTCCTGAAGGACGGCTTCCTGACCGCCGCGACGGCCAAGGTCGCGACCTCGGCCCACGAAGCGCGCAAGAACGGCTTCCTGCTCGACAGCGACGTCATCGTGCCGCACAAGGACGAGCTGCTGCACGTGGCCACGGCCACCGCGCTCGGCATGAGCGAGGCCGGCTACCGGCCGCCGCACAAGGTCATGTTCCCGGTCGCCGGCCGCAGCGGCATCGCGACGATCAAGGGCCAGGTTGCCAACATGCGCGACGGCGGCTTCGTCAGCGCCCACGACTACCACCTGGCCGCGGCGATCGCCGACGTGGTCTGCGGTGGCGAGGTCGAGGCGGGTTCCCTGGTCACCGAGGAATACCTGATGGCCCTGGAGCGCAAGCACTTCTGCTCGTTGCTCGACAACCCCAAGACGCAGGAACGGATCATGGGCATGCTGCAGACCGGCAAGCCCGTCCGCAACTGAGATCAACCGTGAACCGGCTTCAACGCACCCTCGCCAAGCTGGACGGCCTGCCCGGCCCGCTGCGGGGCGCCGCGCGCAACTTAGCGCTGCGCCGTGCCGTGCCCTTCACCGGCACGGCATCGCTCGATTTCATTGCTCTCACGCCAGAGAGCAGCGAGATCCGCGTCGCCAACAAGCGCCCGGTGCAGAACCACATCAAGGGCGTGCATGCGGCCGCGATGTCGCTGCTCGCCGAGACCGCCACCGGCATGGTGGTGGGCATGAATGTGCGTGACGACTGCCTGCCGCTGTGCAAGTCGCTGCAGGTGAACTTCAAGAAGCGCGCCACCGGCGGCCTCATCGCCAAGGCGCACCTGACGGCGGCGCAGCGCCAAGCGATGGCCAACGAAACCAAAGGTGAGGTCAAGGTCGCGGTGACCGTGACCGACGAAGCCGGCATCGAGCCGATCGAGTGTGAATTTGTCTGGGCCTGGGTGCCCAAAGAGAAGCCCCAGGCTTGAAAGGAACAAACATGAGCAAGCAAGTCCAAGACGCCTACATCGTCTCCGCCACCCGTCTGCCCATCGGCAAGAGCGGCCGCGGCTACTTCAAGAACACCCGCCCTGACGAGATGCTCGTCAAGGTCATGCAGGCCGCCCTGGCGCAAGCCCCGGGCCTGGAAGCCAAGGCGATCGAAGACGCCATCGTCGGCTGCTCCTTCCCCGAAGGCGAGCAGGGCATGAACATCGCCCGCGTGGCCTCGGTGCTGGCCGGCTTCGGTCCCACCGTCGGCGGCGTGACGATCAACCGCTACTGCGCCTCCGGCATCACCGCCGTGCAGATGGCCGCGGACCGCATCCGCGTCGGCGAGGCCGACGTGATGTTCGCCGGCGGCGTCGAGTCCATGTCCATGATCCCCATGGGCGGCAACAAGCCGTCCCTGAGCCCGCTGATCTTCGAGCGTGACGAGAACATCGGCATCGCCTACGGCATGGGCCTGACGGCCGAGAAGGTCGCTGCGCAATGGAAGATCAGCCGCGAGGCCCAGGATGCCTTCTCGGTGGAATCGCACCGCCGCGCCGTGGCCGCCATGCAGGCCGGCTGGTTCGACGCCGAGATGACGCCCTTCGACGTCATCGAGCGCACGCCCAACCTGGCCGACGGCAGCGTCAACACCAAGACCCGCACCGTCAAGCTCGACGAAGGCGCCCGTCCTGACACCTCGCTGGAAGGACTGGCCAAGCTCAGGCCTGTGTTCGCCGCCAAGGGCAGCGTCACCGCCGGCAACAGCTCGCAGACCTCCGACGGTTCGGGCGGTCTCATCATCGTCAGCGAAGCGGCCCTCAAGCGCTACAACCTGACGCCGCTGGCCCGTTTCGTGTCCTTCGCCGTGCGCGGCGTGCCGCCCGAGATCATGGGCATCGGCCCCATCGAAGCCATCCCGGCCGCGCTCAAGATGGCGGGCCTGTCGGCCAAGGACCTGGACTGGGTCGAGCTGAACGAAGCCTTCGCTGCCCAATCCCTGGCCGTGCTGAACGACCTGGACGGCAAGGGCATCGAGCTGGACCGTGCCAAGGTCAACCCCAACGGCGGCGCCATCGCCCTGGGCCACCCGCTGGGCGCCACCGGCGCCATCCGTGCGGCCTCGGTCATCCACGGTCTGCGTCGCACTGGTGGCAAGTACGGCATGGTCACAATGTGCGTTGGCGCCGGCCAAGGCGCTGCAGGCATTTTCGAAAGGCTGTAAACCATGAACCGTCGCCGCGCGCTCAAGACCTCCACGGTGTTGCTCGCGGCGACGCCGCTCGCCGCCTGTTCAGGCAGGCTGGACACCTTCACCAGCTGGCAGCAGGCCCAGCAGGCCGTGCTGGACCTGCTGTTCAGCGAGAAAGTCGTCCAGGGCAACCCCTGGAATCTCAGTCAGGTGCTGCAGCACCTCGCCCAGAGCATCGAGTTCTCGATGCAGGGCTTTCCGGCGCTCAAGGGCGCCTGGTTCCGTTCCTCCATTGGTTCGGCCGCCTTTGCGGTCTTCAACGCGCGCGGCGAGATGAGCCACAGCCTCGACGAGCCCATTCCCGGCGCGCCGGCCCTGGACGCCTCGCAGGCGCTCAAGACCTCGGTGAACCGTCTCCTGGCCGCGATGGACGCCTTCGCCCAATTCAACGGTACGCTGCGGCCTCATTTCGCCTACGGCGAGCTGACCAAGCCGCAGTACGAGCGAGCCCATCTGATGCACTTGGCGAACCACTGGACCCAGTTCCACGCCAAGACCGCAACCGCTTGAGGACCCCGTCATGACCATCAAGAGCTACACCGTCAACGGCGTCGCGACCATCGAGATCGCCCGCCCCGAGAAGAAGAACGCCATCACCCAGGCCATGTACCAGGCCATGGCCGATGCGCTGCGCGCGGCCGACGCCGACCCGGCCGTGCGCGCCGTGCTGATCACCGGCCAGCCCGGCATCTTCACCTCGGGCAACGACCTCGAAGACTTCATGGCCGGCCCGACGCGCGGCGAAGACGCGCCGACCTTCCAGTTCATGCATGCGCTGGTGGACAGCACGAAGCCGGTGGTCGCCGCCGTGACCGGTGCCGCCATAGGCATCGGCACGACCATGCTGCTGCACTGTGACTTCGTCTTTGTCTCGGATGAAGCCCGCCTGGCCATGCCTTTCGTGGCGCTGGGCCTGGTGCCCGAGTTTGCCTCCAGCGTCGTGCTGCCGCAGCTGATCGGCAACCGCCGTGCGGCCGAGAAACTGCTGCTGGGCGATCCCTTCACCGGTGAGCAGGCCGTCGAATGCGGCATCGCCAACCGCGTGCTGCCGGGCAGCGAAGTGCTGAACCACGCCCGCCGCATCGCCGAGCGCTTCAACACGCTGGCCCCCGGTGCCGTGCGCGACAGCAAGAAGCTGATCCGTGACGCCCAGCGCGACGCCGTCAAGGCCGCCATCACGCGCGAGGCCGCCATCTTTGGCGCCCGCCTGCGCAGCCCCGAGGCGATGGAGGCCTTCCAGGCCTTCTTCCAGAAGCGCGCACCGGACTTCTCCAAATTTTCCTGACCCTGACGAAGATCGCGCTCGGCCCGCTGCTGATCCTGCAGGGCCGGCGCGTTCGCGCGACGGCGCTGCGCCTGCCTGAGGCGGCCGGGCCGCGCACGGCCGAAGGCTCCGCCTTGCGCCTGCTCATCGTGGGCGATTCCTCCGCGGCCGGTGTCGGGGCCCCGCACCAGAACGAAGCGCTGGCTGGCCGCTTGGCGCAAGCCCTCGCGACGCGTCTGGGCCAGCCGGTGGGCTGGCAGCTCATTGCCACCAGCGGCCATCGCAGCGAGCAGGCGCTTGCCCAGCTGCAGGCCAGCGAGGTGGCGCCGGCCGACGTGCTGATCACGGCCCTGGGCGTCAACGACGTGGTCGATCAGATCGCGCCGCGCCGGGCGCTCGATGCGCTGAACGGCATCCACGCGCTCGCGACCGCGCGGGCCCGTGTGCGCCTGAGCCTGCATTGCGGTGCGCCACCGATGCAGGCCTTCCCGCTGCTGCCCCAGCCGTTGCGCTGGTTTTTCGGGCGCCAGGCGGCGCGCTTCAATGCGGCGCTGGCCCGCAGCGTCGCCAGCCATGCCGACCGGAGAGTCGTGCTGCTGCCCGCATCGATGCAGCGCAACGCGGCCGGGCTGATGGCCGAGGATGGCTTCCATCCGGGCCCCGCCGGCTATGCGCTGTGGGCCGAAGCCCTGGCCGATCAGATCGTCAGCGGCCTGGGCTTGCCTTCGCGGTCGATGGCCACGTAGGTCAGGTTGGCCTCGGTCACCTTGACCACGTGCAGGTTTTCCGGGTCGCGCTCAGCCATCACTTCCACGTGCACGGTGATGGACGTGCGGCCCACACGGGTCACCGTCGCGTAGAAGCTCAGCAGGTCGCCGACGGAGACCGGCTGCTTGAACACGAACTCGTTGACGGCCACCGTCGTGACGCGGCCGCGGGATAGGCGCGCCGGCAGGATGGAGCCGGCGATGTCCACCTGGGCCATGATCCAGCCGCCGAAGATGTCGCCGTTGGCATTCGCGTCGGCGGGCATGGGCATCACGCGCAGCACCAGCTCGCGGGGATGGGGCTGGGTTTGAGCGGGGCTTGAATCCTGGGTCATCGCTTCTACTTGCAACAATTCATCGATCCACATTCTCGGTCCTGCGCTTGAGATCCCTCACATCAGCATCCTCCGTGCCAGCCATGGGCACCGCTCCCGCCACGCAAGGCGACTGGGGCACGGTCGGCCGCCTGCTGCCCTATCTGTGGCGCTACCGCTGGCGCGTGGGCCTGGCGCTGGCCTTCATGGTGGGCGCCAAGCTCAGCAATGTGGGCGTGCCCATCTTGCTCAAGCACCTCATCGACGCGCTGGACCTTAAGCCGGGATCTCCCCAGACCCTGCTCGTGGTGCCGCTGGGGCTGCTGCTGGCCTATGGCGCGCTGCGGCTGTCGACGTCGCTGTTCACCGAGCTGCGCGAGCTGATCTTCGCCAAGGCCACCGAGGGCACGGCGCGCAGCATCTCCCTGCAGGTGTTCCGGCATCTGCATGACCTGAGTCTGCGCTTCCACCTGGAGCGCCAGACCGGCGGCATGACGCGCGACATCGAGCGCGGCACGCGGGCCGTGCATTCGCTGATCAGCTATTCGCTGTACAGCATCGTGCCGACGCTGATCGAGGTGGTGCTCGTGCTGACGTTGCTGGGCGTCAAGTTCGACGTCTGGTTCGCCGGCATCACGGTGGCAGCCCTGGTCGTCTACATCGCCTTCACCGTCGTCGTCACCGAGTGGCGTACCAAGTTTCGCAAGATGCTCAACGAGCTGGATTCGGTGGCCCACAGCAAGGCCATCGACTCGCTGCTGAACTACGAGACGGTCAAGTACTTCAACAACGAGGACTTCGAGGCCCGCCGCTACGACGAGAGCCTGGAGAAGCTGCGCCGTGCCCAGCTGAAGAGCCAGACGACGCTGTCCCTGCTCAACACCGGCCAGCAGCTCATCATCGCCACGGCCCTGGTGCTGATGCTGTGGCGGGCGACGCAGGGCGTGGTGGACGGCCACATGAGCCTCGGCGACCTTGTCATGGTCAACGCCTTCATGATCCAGCTCTACATCCCGCTGAACTTCCTCGGCGTGATCTACCGCGAGATCAAGCAGAGCCTGACCGACATCGAGAAGATGTTCCGGCTGCTGGACCGCGAGCGCGAGGTGGCCGACACGCCCGGCGCAACCGACCTGCAGGTGGGCGGCGCCAGCGTCGTCTTCGACAACGTGCGCTTCGCCTACGATCCGGCGCGCCCCATCCTGCATGGCGTCAGCTTCGAGATCCCGGCGGGCAGGAAGGTGGCCGTCGTCGGCCCCAGCGGCTCGGGCAAGAGCACGCTGGCGCGGCTGCTGTACCGCTTCTATGACATCGACTCGGGGGCCATCCGCATCGACGGCCAGGACATCCGCGCCGTCACGCAGTCCAGCCTGCGCCGGTCCATCGGCATCGTGCCGCAGGACACTGTGCTCTTCAACGACACCGTGGCCTACAACATCGCCTACGGCCGCCCGGGGGCGGGCCAGCAGGAGGTCGAGGGGGCGGCGCGTGCCGCCCACATCCACGCCTTCATCGCCGCCACGCCGCTGGGTTACGACACCATGGTCGGCGAGCGCGGCCTCAAGCTGTCGGGCGGCGAGAAGCAGCGTGTGGCCATTGCGCGCACGCTGCTGAAGAACCCGCCCATCCTGATCTTCGACGAGGCCACCTCGGCGCTGGACTCGACCAACGAGCGCGCCATCCAGGCCGAGCTGGAGTCGGTGGGCCAGAACAAGACCGTGCTGGTCATCGCCCACCGGCTTTCGACAGTGGTGGACGCGCACGAGATCATCGTGCTGGAGCAGGGCCGCATCGTCGAGCGCGGGCGGCATGACGCGTTGCTGGCCCGGGGCGGCCGTTACGCAGAGATGTGGCGCCTGCAGCAGTCCGCCGACTGATCAGTGCGGCTTCTTGGGCTTCTCGAAGCTCTTGGGCCGGTAGACGTTGCCGTCCCACTCGCCGTCCAGCCGCGCGTCGCCCTGCGCCGATTCGCGGGCCCGGCGGATGACACGCTCGGCTTCCAGCGCCGCGGCGCGTGTCTGGCGCTGGCGGCGGCGCCAGCCGGTCAGACGGTCGATCCGTGCCCGCAGCCAGGCGACCAGCCACGCCATGGCCGCATCCACCCGTGCGCGTGCCCGGTAGGGCAGGGCCATGTGCACCGCCAGCGCGATGCAGACGGCGAGGCCCAGAGCGGCGAGCACGGTGTGGAGCATGGCCCGAGTTTGACGTAAACCGGCGCCGGCGTGCTACCTGTGTTGAGGGGGTCAGCTTTTCTGGCGGATCGCCCACAGCGCCAGCATGGCGTCAGGAATCTTTCGGCTGGCCTCATCGCGCTCGGCAGCGGAGCCTTCGGCCAGCGGGCCATCCTCGCCGCCCAGGGCGGCAATCGGGGCCAGCAGCGGGCCGGTCTCGGCACCGTCGAACCAGGGCGCCCAGGCCTCGGGTGCGCCGTCCACGGCCATCAGGAAGCCGGCGGCCCAGTCCTCGGCGTCGGCGTACTCGGTGTCCTCGTCCTCGCCGTCGGCAAAGCTGAAGATGGGCTCCCAGCCCTGCGGACGCTGGGCCCAGGCGGTGGCGATGGAGTGCAGATGGCGCAGCACCAGCATGACGACCTTCTTGCGCTGCTTGCCGCTGACGAAGGGGGCATGGTCGTCGCCTGCGCCGTCGCCTCCCCAGATCACCGGCAGCCAGTCGGCGCCGGGCAGCTCGGCCAGCTGGCGGCCGGGCGTCAGCAACAGGCCGGCGAGATAGCCGTCCAGGGCCTCGATGTTCATCGCGTCCTCCGTCGGCAGCGCGGCGAGCAGTTCGTCGAGATCGTTCAGCTCCTCGTCGGCCAGCGGGCGGTTGTCGGAGGCGGGGTTGTAGTGGGGGTACTGCATGGGTTGTCTTCCGGTTCAGCCGTGGCGGCCGTGGCGGCTCTTGGGTTTCTTGCTGTCGAATTCGGCGAGCTGCGTCTTCAGCAGGGCCATCAGCACGCGGGCGTTCTGCTCGGTCATCACGAGCAGGCTGCTGGGCTCGATGCCGTCGACGGGCGTGCGTGGCGCCACGAGGGCATCGACCTTGAACACGACCTGGCCTTGCAGGTTGTTGGCGGCGGCCTTGAACTTCTGGATTTCGAGCTGATGGGTCTTCATGAGGCGGGAGGATGGCCGGCAGACCGCCATCTTGCCATTCCGGGCGGCCAGACTTAAGGTGGCGCATGGCAAGGCCTGCCCGCCTGGAGATCGCCGGCGCCGTCTATCTGATCGGTGCGCACTGCCCGTCCGAGAGCGGGCAGCAGGCCTTCGTGGACGACACCGACCGCGCCGAGATGCGCGCGCTGCTGGCCCAGGCCCTGCACCGCTTCGACGCCCAGGCCCTGGCCTATGCGCTGCTGCCCGACCACTACCACCTGCTGCTGTTCACCCGCCGCGCCAATCTCTCGCAGCTGATGCGCCATGTGAACGGCGTCTACACCCAGCACCACCAGCGCCGCCACGGTGCCAGCGGGCCGTTGTTCCGTGGGCGTTTCCATGCCGTGCTGGTGGACCGCGAGCGCTACCTGCTGGATGCCTGCCGCTACATTGACCTCAACCCGGTACGCCTGGGCCTGGCCCGCGGCGCGGCTGACTGGGCGGGTTCGAGCTTCCGCGCGCTGGCCGGCATGGAGGCCGCGCCCGAATGGCTGGACATCGACGGCCTGCACGGCCACCTGCTCGGCCGCCCGGCGACGACGCCCGGCCAGCACCGCCTGGCCGGCGAGCGCTATGCCCGCCTCGTCGCCTCCGATCCCGGCCTGCAGCTCTGGCCCGGGCGGCTGCGCGGGCAGATCTTTCTCGGTGACGCCGACTTCGCCGCGCGCATGCGGGCCGCTGCCACGGCGCCCCGGCGCACGGCCCGACCGGGCTTCGGCGAGTGGATGAAGCGGGCCGGCGGCATCCGCGAGCAGGCGCTGTGGCTGGCCCACACCGAGGGCGGCGTGGCGATGACGGAGCTGGCCGGCCAGCTGGGCCTGTCGGTGTCGCGCGTCAGCCGCCTCATCGCCGCGGCGGAAAGGGCCGTGTGAAGCGCCGCGCCCTGCTGCTGGCCGGCCTGCCGGTTCCGGCCCGCGCCGCCGACTACGCCGGCCCCGTCTTCGACGCCCACCTGCACTACAACGACGACGCCCAGGCCCCGCACCCGCCGGCCGATGTGCTGGCTCGCATGGCCCGTGCCGGCGTGCGCGGTGCCCTCGTCAACAGCCGGCCCAACGACGGCACGCTGCGCCTGGTGGCGGAGGCCGGGCCGCAGTGGGTGCCGTTCGTCCGCCTCTACCGCAACCGGGCCGACTACACCGGCTGGTTCGCCGACGACAGCATCCGCCGCATGGGGCTGGCGCTGCTCGCCCAGGGCAGCCCGGCCGGCCCCTTCCGCGGCCTGGGCGAGTTCCATCTCTACGACAGCGCGAATGCCGATGGGCCGACGGCCGTGGCGCTGATGAAGCTGGCCCGCGAGCGCGGCCTGACCGTGCTGGCCCATGTGGATGACGTGGCCGTGGACAAGCTGCTGGGCCATGCGCCGGGAGCGTCCCTGATCTGGGCGCATACCGGCATCTCCGGCGAGCCCGTGTCGCGCGTGAGAGAACTGCTGGCCCGGCACCCGGGGCTGCGCGGCGAGCTGTCCTACCGGCCCGGCATCACCGTCGATGGCCGGCTCAGCGATGACTGGCGCACGTTGTTCGTCCAGCATCCGGGGCGTTTTCTGATCGGCGCCGACACCTGGGTCACCCAACGCTGGCAGCACTACGAGGGTCTTTTCTCGGAATACCGCAGCTGGCTCGGTCAGCTGCCGGGCGAGGTCGCCCAGCGCATCGCCTGGGGCAATGCCGCCGAGCTTTTCGGCCTCAAGGGCTAGAGCTGCTTGAAGCGGTGCGCGTAGGCCGGTGAGACCTCCAGCGTCTCCGGCCTGTCCTTCAGCGCGATGCTGAGCTTGCCGCTCAGGGACCGGCTGACCGACTTGATCGCCCGCGCGTTGACGATCGTGGAGCGGTGCACCTGCCAGAAGTGCTCGCCGTCCAGGCGCGCGACGAGCTCCTTCAGCGGCACCGAGATCAGCGCCTCGCTGTCGGCCGTGACGACGGCGACGTATTTGTGGTCGGCGCGGAAATAGGCCACGTCCTCCACCGTGATGAGCTGCAGCTCGCGGCCGCGCTGCACGGTGATCCAGCGCAGCGGCTCCACGCTCGCAGCGGGCGCCGCGCGGGCGGCTAGGCCGCCGAGGTCGGCGGGGGGCTGCGCAAGCCGCTCCTTTAGCCGCAGCAGCGTCTTGGCCATGCGCACCGGGTCCAGGGGTTTCAGCAGATAGCCCACTGCGCCCTCGTCGAAGGCCTGCACCGCGTAGCGCTCGTGGGCTGTGATGAAGACGACGTGGGCGCGACGGCCGATGAGCTGGGCCACTTCCAGGCCGGAGAGGCCCGGCATCTGCACGTCCAGGAAGCAGACCTCGGGCGCCAGCTGTTCCACCAGGCGCAGCGCCTCGTGGCCGTCGCGCGCCATGCCGACGACGCGGGCCTCGGGCCACTGGCGCAGCAGCTCCTCGCGGATCTCGGCGGCGAGTAGGGCTTCGTCTTCGGCAATCAGCACGCGGGTCATGTCGAGGTCAGGTCGGCGTGGGCCAGGTCAGCTTGAACAGCGGCATATCTTCGATGAACAGGTCCAGCGACGCCGCCTCGCCGTGCACGGCCTGCAGCCGGCGGGACAGCGCGGACAGGGGCACGCGTTCGGCCGCGAGCCGGGTCTGCGTGAGGTCGGGGCCCAGCGCGCGCAGCCGCAGTTCCGCCCGCCCGGCGCCGCTTTGCAGCGACAGGCTCCACAGCGTCGTGCCCTCGTCCAGCAGCGGCCGCACCAGGGGCAGCAGCACCATGGGCGCGAGCGGCCAGTCGGGGGGATCGGCGAGGTTGGCCAGGTGCAGCCTCTCGGTGTGCTGGGCGTCGGCGCTGACCAGCCGCGCGTAGGCGCGCAGCGCGGCGATCTCGCGCGCCAGCGTCGACACCTCGGCCTCGACGTGGGGCTGCAGGGCGCGCAGCAGCTCGATCAGCGCGGCCAGCCGTGCCTGGGCGCGCAGCGGCTCAGCCTCCAGTTCGGCATCGATGGCAGCCAGGCGTTCGGACAGCAGGACCGGGTCCACGCGGGCCTGCAGGGCCAGCAGCTGGGTCGCGGCGAGCTGGCGCTCGCGCCGGGCGGCCGCGTCGCGCAGCGCCGCCAGCCGGGCCTGCGCGCGCTGGGAGAAGCGCAGCTGCACGTAGACGGTCACGCCCAGGGCATGCCAGACGAAGGTGGTGCTCGCCAGCGCGTAGTTGGCCTCGTCCGTCCACCAGTCCACCTTGCCCAGCAGCGGGTACAGGGCCGGCGCGATGACCCAGACACCGCCGATCACCGTCGTCAGCACGACGGCCGGGTAGGCCATCCAGGCCGGCAGGCGGCGCGCGTCGACCAAGGCATCGGCCAGGCGCACAAGCAGCACGGCCGGCACGCCGAACTGCAGCACGTTGTAGGTCAGCGCGTTCACCAGGTCGTTGCCGGGCATGCTGTTGCCCAGCGGCGTGCCGTTGGCGATCAGCGTGGCGGCGCCGACGAGCAGCATCCAGCGCATGTCGCCGGGGTGCAGGTCGAGCTTCATCGCCACGGCAGCTGCACGCGCGCGACGAGGCCGCGCGGCTGGTTGATGTGCAGGCTCAGGCGCGCTTGCGGACCGTAGGCCGCCGCGAGGCGCGCGCGCAGCGTGGCCAGGCCCGTGCCGCTGCCGCTGCCGCTGCCCATGCCGGCGCCGGTGTCGGCGACCTCCAGACGGAGCAGCCCTGCGGCCTCGCGGTCCGGCTCGGCCCGCACGCAGATCTCGCCACCCTCCACCTGCGGCCCGATGCCGTGCTTGATGGCGTTCTCGGCCAGCGTCAGTAGGCAGGTCGACGGGACGATGACCTCGTCCAGCCCGGGCGCGATCTCGTAGCGCAGCGTCAACCGGTCGGACCCGATGCGTCGCTGGTGCAGTGCCAGGAAAGCACTCACCAGCTCCAGCTCGCGGGCCAGCGGCGTCTCTGCCTGGCGCAGCTCGGGCAGGGCGGCAGCGAGGTAGCGGCGCAGGTCGCCCAGCATGGCGCGTGCGGCAGGCGCGTCGGTGCGGGCCAGGCGGCGCAGATGGGCCAGGGTGTTGAAGAGGAAATGCGGCTCGACCTGGGCCTGCAGCAGCGCCGCGCGCGCGGCGTCGAGCTGGCCGGCCTGGGCCTGCTCGCTGCGATGCAGGGACTCGGCATCCGCCTCGCGGCGGCGGCCGCGCTGGTGGTATTCCAGCGCCAGGCAGGCGCAGCTGGACAGGATGAGCTGCACCTGCACGTTGTAGGGCGAGAAGAAGATGTCGGGCCCGCCGAAGCGGTGGCCCAGCATGCCGACGAAGGTGCTCAGCATCGCGAGCAGCACGATCTGCGCCGCCAGCCCGCTGCTGCGCAGTTGCGGCGAGCGCGGCAGCCAGGGGTGGCTGAGCACGGCGCCCAGCCAGATGCTGTAGAGCATGACGGCGACGGCCAGCCAGGCATTGCTGCCCGGCAGGTGGGCGGCGCGGCAGCCCCCGTCCTCGCTGGCGAATTTGCAGTTCACCAGCTCGGGCAGCATCAGCCCGGCCGCCAGCGCCAGGCACACCACGGCGGCCACGGCCAGCGCCGGGCGGCGCAGCAGCGGGCGGGTGACAGGCGCGGGCGAGGGCGGCATGAAGTGGGGTCAGCGGGCGTCGGTGCGGACTGCCTGCGCGAGCGTGGCCGAGGCCGCGGCGGCGGCCGTCACGGGCGTGGGGTCGGCGAAGCGGATGTTAAGGACGTAGCGCTGCGGCGTGCCACGCTGGCAGTCCAGCGACTGCATCGCGATGCGCACCGGCGTGCGGTAGACGCGCGAGCCGTCCAGCGCGAGCAACTGGGCGCGGCCGTGGGCGTCCACCTCGAACTCGACGCGCACCTCGCCGTCCTGGCCGACGCGCTGCTTCGCGCTGGCGAGGTACTCGGTCAGCTGAGCGCCGGCATCGGGGCAATTGGCCGGGGCGGCGAGGGCCAAGGGGGCGGCGGCGAGCAGCAGCAGGGGCAGCAGGGTCTTCATGGCGATCTCCATGGGGTTGGCGATGGCGCAAAGTTAGAGATCGCCGGCCGCCCGGTCAGCCACCGCCGGACGAAGCCTGCGGATCACCCGACGAAGCCGCGGCCGCGGCCGACGGCGCGACGGCACCATGACTTACGGCACGAGGGCACGCGTGCCCGCCGTGGCGCTAAGCTGCGGCCCAGTCGAACCAGGAGACGAGATGCGCCTGCCCGCCCTGACGGCCCAGCTGTCGTCTCATGCCGCCCGCGCCGCCGGCCGGGCCTGAACACCGAAGAAATCCTCACCCGTGCTGCCTCGTTCCGCGCTTGTCCAGGCCATGCTGGCCCGCCCCTGGTTGATGGCCCTGCTGGGCCTGCCCCTCTTTCTCATGCTCGTCGGCGCCATCGTCGCGATCTTCCTGTGGCAGCAGCTGCCGGCGCTGGACGTGCTGACCGACTACCAGCCCCACCAGCCGCTGCGCGTGCTGAGCGCCGACGGCCAGTTGCTGGGCGAGTTCGGCGCCGAGCGGCGCCGCTTCGTCGCGCTGAAGGACATCCCCAAGCCCATGCAGGACGCGCTGCTGGCCGTGGAGGACGCCGATTTCTACGCGCACTCGGGCATCGACTTCGGCGGCATCGTGCGCGCGATGTTCCGCAACCTGACCCACAGCGGCCCGCTGCACGGCGCCTCCACCATCACGCAGCAGCTCGCCCGCGACACCTACCTGACCAAGGAGCAGCGCTGGTCGCGCAAGGCCGTCGAGGCGCTGCTGGCCATCAAGATCGAGCATGCGCTGAGCAAGGAGCAGATCCTCGAGATCTACATGAACCAGATCTTCCTCGGCAACCGCGCCTACGGCTTCGCCGCAGCGGCCGAGCGTTACTACGGCAAGACGCTGGACAAGCTCACGACGGGCGAGATGGCCCTGCTGATCGGCCTGCCCAAGAACCCCATGGGCTTCAACCCGGTGCAGAACCTCGGCCGCGCCAAGCGCCGCCAGGCCGTCGTGCTGGAGCGGCTGGTGGCGGTGGGGCAGATCACGGCCGAGCAGGCCAGGGCGGCGCGCGAGCAGCCGCTCAACATCCAGCGCCCCAAGCGCCTGTCCGGCATTGCCGACCATGCCGCCGAGATGGTGCGTCAGGAGATGCTGACCCGCTTCGGCGAGGACGTCTATACGCGCGGCCTCACGGTGACGACGACGCTGCTCTACGCCGAACAGGCGGCGGCCCAGGAGGCGCTGCGCCATGCCCTGTTCGAGCTGGAGCGCCGCCAGCCCTTCCGCGGGCCGGAAGCGACGGTGGAGCTGCCGCAAGGCGAGGCCCAGGACGACGCGCTGGACGCCGCCTTCGACGCCCACCCCGACCTCGGCGAGCTGCGCGCCGCCGTGCTGCTCAAGGTCGACAAGGGCGCGGCCGAGCTGGTGCTGGCCGACGGCGAGCGCATCGCGCTCAGGGGCGCTGCCATGCGGCCGCTGCAGGCCCTCAAGCGCGGTGCGGTGCTGCGCGTTCTGGAGTCCAACAAGCAGTGGCAGCTCAGCCAGACGCCGCAGGCCGAGGGCGCCGTCGTCACGCTGGACCCGGCCACCGGCGCCATCCGCGCGCTGGTTGGCGGCTTCGACTTCACCCGCAACCAGTTCAACTCCGCCACCCAGGCCTGGCGCCAGCCGGGTTCGGCCTTCAAGCCTTTCATCTACTCGGCGCTCATCGAGCAGGGCGGCTGGGCCGGCACGCTGGTCAGCGACCAGCCCTTCGAGCAGGGCGACTGGGCGCCGCGCAACTACGACGGCCAGTACGAGGACGCGCTGACGCTGCGCCAGGCCCTGGCCAGGTCCAAGAACATGGTCACCATCCGCGTCGCCCAGGCGCTGGGCCCGCAACGCGCCCGCGCGTGGTCGGCCCGCTTCGGGCTCGACGAGGACAAGCAGCCGCTGAACCTGACCATCGCGCTCGGCACCGGCTCGGTCACGCCGCTGCAGATGGCCCAGGCCTACGCGGCGTTTGCCAACGAAGGCCAGCTGCCCACCGGCTGGCTGATCCAGCGCGTGCAGGACGCCCAGGGCGAGGTGATCTGGAAGGCCGACCCGCCCAAGCCGCGGCAGGCCGTCAGCGCGCGCAATGCCTTCATGACCTCGCAGCTGCTGGCTGCGGTCGCCCGCGAGGGCACGGCGGCGCGCGCCAGCGCCATGCTGGGCCGCTGGGATCTCTACGGCAAGACGGGCACCACCAACGACGCCGTCGATGCCTGGTTCTGCGGCTTCCAGGCCACGCGAGCCGGTGCGGTGTGGATAGGCTATCCGCAGCCCAGGTCGCTCGGCGAGCGCGAGAGCGGCGGCGGCCTGGCCCTGCCGGTGTGGGCCGCGACGATGGCGGTCGCGCTCAAGGGCCAGCCCAACACGCAGCTCGCGCCGCCCGCCGAGGGCCTCGTGGAGCAGGATGGCAATTGGTTCTACTCGGAGTTCGCGGGCGAGCTGGCGATCGCGCGCATCGGCCTGCCGGCGGCGGCCGCCGGCGATGCGGCCTCCGCGCCCGAGCCCGGCGCCTCCGATCCCACGCGCGGCTATTGACCGGCCGGGGGCTCCCAGAGCTCGATCTTGTTGCCCTCGGGGTCCATGACCCAGCCGAACTTGCCGTACTCCGAGTCCTGCGGCTCGCCGACGACCTCGCAGCCCTCGGCGCGCAGCGCCGCGATCAACCCGTGCAGGTCGGCCACGCGGTAATTGACCATGACGGGTGCCGTGCTCGGCGCGAAGTACTCGGTATCGGCCTTGAAGGGCGTCCAGATCGTCGTGCCGACGCCGCCGGGGTTGTCGGGCGTGACCCAGCTGAAGGCCGCGCCGCCCCAGGGCTGCACGTCCACGCCGAGGTGCACCCGGTACCACTCGGCCAGGGCCGCGGGGTCGCGGGACTTGAAGAAGATGCCACCGATGCCGGTCACGCGTTTCATGGAAGCCTCCTGAAGTCGCGCGATTTCATCACGGGACGGCGCGCGGCCTGCCCACCGTCAGCCACAGCGCAAACACCAGCTCGCCGACGAAGGCCGGGGCCAGCACGGCGGGGAACAGCAGCCGGGCAAGGTCCGGCGCCAGCAGCAGCGCGAAACTGTTGACGAGATAGGCCAGCCCCGCCACGGCCAGCAGGCCGCCCAGCAGGCGCGGCACCCGATCGCTGCGCAGGATCAGCCCGCCGCGGATGAGGCAGGCGAAGCCGAAGAAGATCAGACCGATGCCGAAGCCCTGGCCATGCAGCTGCACGGCCAGCATCGCCAGCGCCTCGCGCTGCGCCGGCACCAGCGCGGCGCCGAGGGCCGGGCTGGTCAGCAGTTCCAGAGAGGCCAGCAACTGCACGCGGTTGGCCACCAGCACGGCGGTCTGCACGAGGTTGAGGCCGGTCGCCGTCAGTGCCAGCGGCTCGTTCACGGGCCGCAGCAGCCGCCACAGCACGACGATGACGGGCAGGTCCAGCACCTGCATCAGCAGGTCGGCGGCCAGGCCCAGGCGCCACAGCTGGGGGTGGGCGGCGATGCGCTGCGCCGTGGCTGCGGCGTCGCCGGCCACCACGAGCGTGCCGCGCACGCAGGCCTCGGTCCACAGGCCCAGCGCGATGATGGCCAGATAGCACAGGCCGGCGATGCAGAGCTCGCGGCGGCCGACGGTGGCGGCGCTCATGCCGGCTTCACCGCGTGCCAGACCCGGCGTGCCGCGCCGCGGGCGAGCCAGGACAGGCCCGCGATGGCCGCGCCGATGAACATCGGCAGCAGCGCACCGAAGCTCCAGCTCATGCCCAGCACGAAGCCGAGCAGGCTTTCCGGCCGGTGGGCCGGCAGCAGCAGCGCGAGCAGCAGCAGGCCGAAGAACAAGGCCTCGGTCGTGGCCTGCGCATGCAGGCTGAAGGCCAACGACAGCGCCGCTCCCAGCAGCAGCGGCAGCGCAAAGCCCAGGGCCACGGGGCCCCAGCGCCGCGCCGGCGCACCCGGCACCGGCAGTCGGCCCGCCGCCCAGGCGGCCAGCATCGGCAGTACCAGCAGGCCCCAGGCGTTGGACAGGCCCGGCAGATCGGCACGCTGCATCAGGTGGTGGGTGACGATGCCGCCGTGGCCGGCTTCCCAGCCGAGGTGCAGGCCCTCGGCGAGCAAGGCCAGGGCGGCGAGCGTGAGGCGGCGTGTCGTGGTTGGCATGGGCGGAGTTTCGGGCTGTCGTGCTGGCCCGCAGCATGCCCTCCCGCAAGGGGTGGCTGCGACCCGCTCCCGACCGCCCGCAGCTTGCCGTTGACCGGCTGCAGCCCGCCGCGACGGGCGGCGGAGGTAACAATCTGTTGGGCGGGGTCGCGGTGCGACGCCATCGCTTGCAATTGCACCGGCCGGGCGGGGCGTTGCCCTCTAGAGTGCGTGCCGCCCTCCACTCCGACCCGTCTGCATGCTGTCACGACGCTTCGTCACCCTCGTCCTCCCGGCGCTGCTGGCCGGCTGTGCCGCCCTGCGACAGGACGAAGGCGCGCGCACGGCGCCGCCGGGTGCGCGCATGGCCCAGGCCCCGACGGTGGCCGGCGTGGCCGAGGAGAGCCTCGGCCGGCCGGCCTGGGGGCGGCAGGGCGAGTTCACGCTGCATGGTCAGCGCGTGCGCTACGAGCGCGGCATGGAGCGGCTGGCGCTGTTCGAGGCCCTGCCTGCGAGCACGCGCCCGCCGCTGCGCTTCAACTGGGCCGGCCCGGCGGGCGACAGCGCCGCCGTCTGCGAGGCCTGGACGCCCGAGCAAAGCGCCAACGGTCGGCTGACCGACAGCAGGCCCTGGGTGCTGAGCTGCCGCTGGGGTGCCGCGCCCGCGGCCATGCTGCAGATCGGCGAGGGCCAGATGCGCCGCGGCAGGCTCAGCCGCGAAGGAGCCTACCGTCGCGGCGAGCTGACGGTGGGGCTGCGGTCGGCCCATCTGCTGGAAGGCAGTGCCCAGCCGCAGACGGCGGCCGTGGGCTACGAGATGCTGCACCAGGGCGCCGTCGTCGGCAGCCTGGACCTGAGCGGCGCCGTGCCCCGCCTGCGCCGCCCCGACCCGGCCACGCCGCTGGGGCGTGCCGTCACGGAAGCAGCCCTGGCGCTGGCCCTGGTCTGGGAGCCCGCGCCGCGCTGAGCCCGTTGGCGCCGGGCATGACGGCAGTCATGGGTGAGGACCGGCATGCGCCGGCTTGCCGCCTAGAGTGCCGCCATCGACCGACGAGAAGGTGGCGCATGCGATATCCCTGGCTGTGTGGAACTGTGGTGCTGGCCAGCCTGGCCGGCCTGGCCGGCTGTGGCGTCGTGCGCGAGGCGCGCATGGCGCAGCCCGCGTCGCTGGCCGCGGTGGCCGAGGAGTCCTTCGGCAAGCCGGGCTGGGGCCGCAGCGGGGCGTTCGAGCTGGCCGGCCAGCGCGTGCGCTACGAGCGCGGCGCGGACCGGCTGTCCCTCTTCGACACCCTGGCCAGCGGGCGCGCGCCGCTGCGCTACACCTGGACGACGGCGGCGGGCGACAGCGCGGCCGACTGCACGGCGCGCCAGACCGAGGTGACGGCCGGTGTGCTGGCGCTGGCCACCAAGCCCTGGACGCTGAACTGCCGCTGGCAGGGCGCGTCCAACGCGGTGCTGCAGATCGGCGAGGGCCGGGTGCAGTGGGGCCAGCAGACCCGCGAGGGCAGCTACCGGCACGATGCCCTGATGCTGGGCCTGCGCTCGGTGCACCGGCTCGAGGGCAGCGCCTTCGCCACGGCGGCGCCGGTGGGCTACGAACTGCTGCACGAGGGGCAGGTCGTCGGCAGCGTCGACCTGAGCCGGGGCGTGCCTCGGCTCAGGCGGCCCGACCCCGGCACGGCGCTGGGCCGGGCAGTCACCGAGGCGGCCCTGGCGCTGGCGCTGGTCTGGGAGCCGAGCTGACGGGATTCAATGCCTGGTGCGGCGCGTCACCGAAAGCGCGAGCGCCGCGATGGCGACCAGGGGCAGGCTGCCCGGCAGGGGCAGCCGCTGCTGCACGATATAGCCGTTGAACCACATTTCGCCGATGGCGTTGGAGAGCACGAAGTTGATGTCCGCGCTCAGCGTCTGGCCGGGCGCAAACGAGCCGAGGCTGAAGGCCGCGAGGCTGGCGCCGGCGCCGATGCCGAAGATGGGGTTCAGCGCCGCAAAGCTGATGTCGGTGTCGGACAGATTGATGAAGCGGTCCTCGTTGTCGGCCTCGGCCGTCAGGTTGCCCTTGCGGAACAGGCCGGCCGCGTCGTCCCACTGCATGGCGGTGGTGTTCGATGGCGAGCCGTTGACCCATTGGCTCGCCGCGATGAAGAACAGCGGCCCCGTCGTGAAGGCGTTGTTGTTGGTCCAGTCGAGGGGCGTGACCCATCGGGTCGTGCCGTTGCCGAGGTTGGTGAGGAAGGGGCCGCCGGTCTGGCTGGTGCCGATGGCGCCGATCACTTCGTAGGGCGCGGCCAGCAGCAGCGTTGGCGCGAGCAACAGGGCAGCGAGCCAGGCCTTGGCGCAGCGCAGGAGGGTCATCATGGTGCTTCCTTTCCAGGAGGAGGGGCACGTCGCCCGACGTGCCGGGGCATGGGCGCGTGACGTTGCTCCCGCGGCTCTGCGGGGTCAAGGGGTGACTGCAGCGATGCCCCCCCGTTCCCGGGGGGCATCCATGGTCAGCCTTTCTCGGCCAGCGCCTTCAGGTTGGCCAGGCCGGCGTCGAAGTCCGGTCCCACCATCTTGTCCATGAACAGCCCCATCCAGCGGTAGACGGGGTTGGCGCCCATGTCGCCGTTCATCGTCCAGGTGACCTGGGTGCCGCCGCCGTTGGCGTCGAGGCGGAAGTCGCCGGTGGAGGTGGTGCCGAAGTCGGGGAAGAAGAGGTCGTAGCCCAGGCGCTTGGGCGGCTCGGCGGTGGTGAAGGTCATGCGGCCGTCGCCCTGGCTCTTGCTCTTCCATGCCCAGACGGCGCCGGCGCCCGAGGCCGGGCCGCTGTACTCGATGGCCATGGCCGGATCGCGCTGGTTCCAGGCGCTCCACTGCTTCCAGCCGCGCGGGTCGGCGATAAGGGCGTAGATCTTGTCCGGCGCGGCGTTGATGGTGGCCGTGCGGGACACCGTGAACTTGGGCGACAGCATCAGCCCTCCGGCCAGGCACACGGCGATCAGCAGCACGATGGCGACGAGCAGGACCTTGAGCGCTTTCATCGGGAGTCTCCCGGGGTGGTGAAGTGGCCGCACTGTGGGCTCCCTGCGCCGGCCACACAATCCGCACAACTCCTTCCCGCATGCATATGAAGATCGACGCTGCCCTCGCTTCCGTCTACGCCGAACAAGGTTTCCTCGTCATCCCCGGCTTCAAGCAGGCTGCCGACATTGCCGCGCTGCGCGAGCGCGCGCTGCAGATCGTCGACGCCTTCGACCCCGGCGAGCAACGTCCCGTCTTCACGACCGAGGAGCAGCAGCGCCATGTGGACGACTACTTCCTCGACAGCGGCGATCAGGTGCGCTGCTTCTTCGAGGAGGAGGCTTTCGATGCCGAGGGCCGGCTGCGCGTGCCCAAGGAACTGGCCATCAACAAGATCGGCCATGCGATGCATGACCTGGACCCGGTCTTCAGCGCCTTCTCCAAGGGCGAGGCGCTGCGCGGCGTGGCGGCGGCCCTGGGGCTGGACAAGCCGCAGGTCTGGCAGAGCATGTTCATCTTCAAGCAGCCCGGCATCGGCGGCGAGGTGCGCTGGCACCAGGATGCCAGCTTCTTCGAGAGCGACCCCATCACGGTGACGACCTTCTGGTTCGCGCTGGAGGACGCGACGCTGCAGAACGGCTGCCTGTGGACCGAGCCGGGCGGCCACCGTGGCGCGCGCGGCGTGCTGCGGGAGCGTTTCGTGCGCGAGGGCCGCAAAGCCTGGATGGAACAGGTCGACGCGACGCCCTGGCCCGCGGCGGACTCGAAGCAGGCCGTCCCGCTGGAGGTGGAGGCGGGATCGCTGGTGGTCTTCCACGGCCTGCTGCCGCATTACTCGGCTGCCAACCGGTCCGAGAAGTCGCGCCATGCCTACACGCTGCACGTGACGGACGCCGCCAGCCGCTACTCGCCGCGCAACTGGCTGCAGCGTGGCAGCGCATTGCCGGTGCAGGGCTTCTAGCGCTGTCACAGCCCTCACAACTGCGCACGGGCGCGCTGCCTTGTCCTACAAGCGGAGGTGACGCGCGCCGGCACGGCGGGGGCGCCGGCGCCCCAAGAATCGATTCATCACGAACCCGTCGATCCCGACAACAGGAGGCAGTGATGAAGTTTCCGAAATCCATGCATGCCGACGGCTGGGCCAATCATTTCGATGATGTGGCCGCCCCCGTCAGGACATCGTCGCCAAAGCCAGGCCCGAAGGCCGGCGCCAAGCCCGTCTCCGCCCACACCCCGTTGCAAGGCGATCCGCTGCCGCGCAGCGCGGCGCCAATGCCCGCATCGGCCTCCCATGCCGCCATGCCGGCTGTCCGGCCCGTGGCCAGCACGCCGCGTTCCGGGACGCTGCCCTGGGTGATCGGTACCGGCGTGGGCGTGCTGCTGATCGGCGGGGCGGTGCTGATGTCGCGCAGCACCACGCACCCCGAGCCCGCCACGCCCGTCATCGTCGGGCAGGTCACGCCTTCGCCCGAAGACGCCGCACTGCGGGCCGCTCCGCCCGGCACGGGCGTGGTGACATCCGCGCCGCAGGAAGCGGCGCCCGTGCCGGCCGAATTGCCGGCAGTCAAGCCCGCTGAGGCGGCACCGGCTCCCGCCGAGACGCGCACGGTCAAGGCGCTGCCAACCAGCGCGCCGCCGGCCGCCGCCGTGGCCGCCGCGCCGGTGCCCAAGGCGCAGGCGCCTGCGCCGGCCGTCCGCACGCTGATGCCGCAGCCGGAAGTTCTGGCCCAGGCTGCGCCGCAACCCGTGGCGCCTGTGCCGGCGGCCCCCGCCGTCGCGCCGCCGGAGGCTGCCGCTGTGCCTGTCTCGCCGCCCCAGGCCCAGCAGACGCCGGCCGCGCCTGACCCTGTCGACGCCGGGATCACCATCCAGGTCCGCCAGGCGCTGGCGGCCGACGCGACGTTGGCGGCGGTGCCCATCGCGGTCAGCACCGACCATGGTGTCGTGAAGCTGGAAGGCCGGGCGCCCGATGCCCAGGCCCGCGAGCGTGCCACCGTCGTGGCTGCGAGCACGAGCGGCGTCAAGGCCGTGGACAACCGGCTGACGCTGCCGCCGGTGGCCTCGCTGGACCGCAGCGCGATCAGCAACGGCGGTTGATGTCGACGCCACCATGACAAAGGCGCCCCGCGGGGCGCCTTTTGCTTGGGCATTGCCGCTCAGTGGCAGTGCTGGGTGCGGGCAGGGGCCAGTTCGGCGTCGATCAACGCGTCTTCCGTGACCTCGCGTGCGGCTTCGAGCTGCAGGCAGAGTTCGGCGATGCCGTCGTCGCGGCCACCCTGCACCTCGGGCAGCGGCGCGCTGGCGACGTCGGTGGGCAGGTCGGCGAGGGCACCGATCAGCTGGAACAGCAACTCGAGGCTGGCTTCGCCGTTCTGCGGCAGGTCGCGGGCGGCGCCGAGGCTGCGCGCCAGGTACCAGCAGGCGTCGGCGGCGTTGTCGCAGGCCTGGGCCTTCAGCTCCAGCGCGCGGTTGCGGGCATCCGCTTCGCTGCGTGCCTGGGCGATCTCATAGGCGCCGAGATCGGCCGGGACGGCATCGTCAAGCGAGAGCGCGGCAAAGTCGAGTTCGTGGGCCATGGGCTACTGCGGCATTCGTGAGTCGGGGTCATCGTAACGGCGTGCCGGGGCAGGACGCCTCCCCCGGAACCGGGCCTCGTGACGCAATCGCGGGAACTAAGTCACAAGGCCGGCGCTATTCAACGCTTCTTGGTCGGGCGGGTCCAGCCGCTCAGCGCCACCTGTTTGCCGCGCGCCACGGCGAGGTCGCCGGGGTTGACGTCCTTGGTGATGGTCGATCCGCCGCCGATGGTGGCGCCGCTGCCCAGCGTGACCGGGGCCACCAGCACGCAGTTGGAGCCGACGTGGACGTCGTCGCCGATGGTGGTGCGGTGCTTGTTGGCGCCGTCGTAGTTGGCGGTGATGGACCCGGCGCCGTAGTTGACGCGCTCGCCCACCGTCGCGTCACCGAGGTAGGCGAGGTGGTTGGCTTTGGCACCCTTGGCCAGCGTCGAGTTCTTGACCTCCACGAAGTTGCCGATGTGCACCTCGGCGCCCAGCTGGGCACCGGGGCGCAGGCGGGCGAAGGGGCCGACCAACGCACCTTCGCCGACGCTGGCACCTTGCTTCTCGCCGTCGATGTGGGTGAACTCTTGGATGCGCGCGCCGGCCGCGATCTTCGCGTTGCGGATGACGCAGTTGGCGCCGATGCGCACGCCGTCGCCCAGTTCCACCGCGCCCTCGAAGACGCAGTTCACGTCGATCTCGACATCCTGGCCGTGCACCAGCGCGCCGCGCAGGTCGAAGCGGGCCGGGTCGGCCAGACGCACGCCGGCGCGCATCAGGTCCTCCGCCTGCCGGGCCTGGAAGGCGCGCTCCAGCTGGGCGAGCTGCACCGGGTCGTTGACGCCCAGCACCTCGATCTCGCTGTGGGCCTTGATGCCCAGCACTGGCAGGCCCTCGGCGACGGCCATCGCGACGATGTCGGTCAGGTAGTACTCGCCCTGGGCGTTGTTGTTGGTCAGCTGGCCGACCCAGCGCTTCAGCGCGCCGGTGGGGGCGGCCATCATGCCGCTGTAGCCCTCGTGGATGAGGCGCTGTTCGGGCGTGGCGTCCTTGTGCTCGACGATGGCGAGCACGCCGTCGTCGTCGGGGTCGCGGATGATGCGGCCGTAGCCGGTGGGGTCGAACAGATCCACCGTCAGCAGCACCAGCGCGTGGCCGGCGCAGGCGTCGATGAGGGCCTTGGCCGTGCCCGTCTCGATGAGAGGCACGTCGCCGTTCAGGATCAGCGTCGTGCCCTCGCCCTGCAGCACGGGCACGACCTGCTGGATGGCGTGGCCGGTGCCGAGCTGGGGCATCTGGCGCACGAAGGAGATGCCGTCGGCGGTGACGGCCGCTTCCACCTGCTCCGCGCCGTGGCCGGTGATGACGATGCGGGCGGCGGCGGCCAGCGGCTCGCAGCTCTTCAGCACATGGGCCAGCAGCGAGCGGCCGGCGAGCTTGTGCAACACCTTGGGCGTTGCGGACTTCATGCGGGTGCCCTTGCCCGCCGCCATGATCACGATGTTGAGCGCCATGCCTGCCTTGCGACTGCGTTTTTGAACGAAGCCACGATTATGGGCAGGCAGGCGTGACGTTTCCGCTAGCGAACGGCCTGCACGGACACGCGGTGCGACTTCGGGTTGACCTGGGGGAACTCGGCCAGGGCCGCGTCGAACAGCGGCGTAAGCAGCGCATCGCTGCCCGCGGTCATGCCCTCGTTGCTGGCATGCGTCTCGAACAAGGCCTCGCCGCTGGCGCGGTCGCGCATCAGCAGGGCCACGGCGCGGTCGTAGCGGCGGTCGAAGAAGGGGTCGTGGCGCCAGCCGAAGCCGCTCCAGCCCGGCGCGTAGCCGTAGCGCGGTGAGATCAGCCGGCCGCGCCAGCGCCACCACAGCGGGTCGTCCCAGGGCACGGGGTCGTAGGCGGTGACGCGGGCGCCCAGCGTGACGAGCACGTCGGCGCTCTTGGTGTCGGCTGCGGGCTTGAAGCCGGCTTTTTCCAGCGCGGCGCGGGCGGCGTCTTCCAGCGTGGTCTGGCGCTTGACGGCCTCCTCGCTCTGCTGCTGGGAGGGCAGGCGGTCGAAGGCGTAGCTGCCGGGCTTGCGGCCGGCCGGCCAGGCGCCGTAGCTGGAGACGTCGGCGGAAACGGTGTAGGGGCCGCTGCAGGCGGCCAGGGCCGCGGATGCGGCGGTGACGAGGACAAGGCGGCGGTTCAACATGACGGCATCTCCGGTGGATGAGCTGCAGTCATTCTGACGCGCCGACTTTGCCCCTGTGTAAATCAGCGTTGCAGCGTGATCACCGAAGCCGTGGGGGACGGCGTGGCGCAAGACTCGTCGTCGTCGAACGCGATGTCGCCATCCGGCTCGGCCTGGCCCGTGGCCTTCATGGTCTCGAAGGGGAAGAGCTTCTTGTCCATCATGTGCGAGGGCACGATGTTGCCCATGGCCGTGAAGATGTTGTCGATGCGGCCCGGGTAGCGCTTCTCCCACTCGTTGATCATGGCCTTGACCTGCACGCGCTGCAGGTTGTCCTGGCTGCCGCACAGGTTGCACGGGATGATGGGGAACTCGCGGTGCTCGGCCCAGCGCACCAGGTCGGGCTCCTTCACATAGGCCAGCGGCCGGATGACGACGTTCCTGCCGTCGTCGCTGACGAGCTTGGGCGGCATGCCCTTCAGGCGGCTGCCGAAGAACATGTTCAGGAAGAGCGTCGTGACCATGTCGTCGCGGTGGTGGCCCAGCGCGATCTTGGTGGCTCCCAGCTCGCCCGCCACGCGGTAGAGGATGCCGCGGCGCAGGCGCGAGCACAGGCTGCAGGTCGTCTTGCCCTCTGGGATGAGCTTCTTGACGATGGAGTAGGTGTCCTGGTTCTCGATGTGGAAATCCACGCCGCGGGAACGCAGGTAGTTGGGCAGCACCTCCTCGGGAAAGCCGGGCTGCTTCTGGTCGAGGTTGACGGCGACGAGGCTGAACCGAACAGGCGCGCGCTGCTGCAGGTTGAGCAGGATGTCCAGCATGGCGTAGCTGTCCTTGCCGCCCGACAGGCAGACCATGACCTTGTCGCCGTCCTCGATCATGTTGAAGTCGGTGATGGCCTGGCCCACCTGGCGGTGCAGGCGCTTGGAGAGCTTGTTGATCTCGTGCGCGGCCTTCTTCGCGGCGAGGTCGGCGGCGAGTTCTTCGGCGCTGGGCGTGGCGGGGGAGATGGGGGCGAGGACTTCAGACATCCTGCCATTGTCCCAAACCGCGCGGGACCGCGCCCGGCGGGCGGCTTCGTCGGTCGGTTTGATGTACGTCAAATCGCCGGTCGGAGCTGGTTTCTAACATTCATGCATTCAAAATGCATATTAAGGAAGCCATGGCACCGAACACCCTCCAGCAAGTCGACCTGCGCGCGTTTGCCCGCGAGTCGCGCCCCGGCCTCGTCGACCAGCTCCTGCGGGGCCTGGCCGCAGGCGGCTCGGCGGCATTCATCGACGACGCAGACCCGCAGCCCCTGCTGCTGAAGCTCGGCCGGCACCTGCCCGGCCAACTGAGCTGGGACGTCAGCCAGCCGGGCGACGGCCTGTGGCTGGCGCGGTTGGCGAAAGCCCCGGCGGCCCACAACGACGGCCGCTGCTGCGGCGCCTGCGGCGGGGCCTGAGCGCCGTTTCAAGAGCATTCGAGAAGGAACCATCATGAAATCCACCAAGAGGCTCTGGCGTTGGCTGGGCCTGATCTTCGTCCTGTCGTTCGGTGCCCTGGGCTACCTGGGCTGGCAGATTTATCTATCCGCCCCGCCCATCCCGAGCAAGGTGGTCACGGCCGAAGGCGAGTTGCTGTTCACCGGTGAGCAGATCCAGTTCGGCCAGCAGGCCTGGATGTCGGCCGGCGGCCAGCAATTGGGAACCGTCTGGGGCCACGGCGCCTATGTGGCGCCAGACTGGTCGGCCGACTGGCTGCATCGCGAAGCCGTGGCGCTGAAAGAAAAGCGTCTGGCCGAGCAGCAGCAAGGTGGCCTGCCCGTGAGTGACGTTCAGCGCGCCGCGGTCGACCAGGCCGTACGCGAGGAAATGCGCCGCAACACCTACGACGAGGCCAGCGGCGAGGTGCGCGTGAGCGCCGCCCGAGCCCAGGCCATCCGCGCGGTGGCGTCGCACTACGACGGCCTGTTCGGCAGCGACCCCAAGCTGGACAAGCTGCGCGACCAGTACGCCATGACCGCCGACACCCTGCCGGACGCCGAGCGCCGCCAGGCCCTGACGGCCTTCTTCTTCTGGTCGTCCTGGGCCGCCACGACGGACCGCCCGGGCGAAGCCGGCCTGTCCTACACCAGCAACTGGCCGCATGAGCCGATGGTTGGCAACACCATGAGCACCTCGGCCGCGATGTGGTCAATGGCCAGCATCGTGCTGCTGCTGGGCGGCATTGCAGCGATGCTCTGGCTGCACAAAGGCGGCGACGAAGACGACGCCGTCGTGCCCAAGGCCGACCCGCTGCTGGGCGCCAAGGCCACGCCGTCGATGAAGGCCACGCGCAAGTACTTCTTCATCGTCATCGCGCTGATGCTGCTGCAGATCGGCATGGGCGTCGTCACCGCGCACTACGCGGTGGAGGGCCAGTCCTTCTTCGGCCTGCCGCTGGCGCAGATCCTGCCGTACACCATCAGCCGCACCGTGCACACGCAGATCGGCGTGTTCTGGATCGCCACCGCCTGGCTGGCCACCGGCCTCTACGTCGCGCCGCTGCTGTCGGGCGCCGAGCCCAAGCTGCAGAAGCTGGGCGTGGACCTGCTGTTCTGGGCGCTGATCATCGTCGTGCTCGGCTCGACGATCACCGGCTGGCTGGGCACGCTGCAGCACCGCGGCGTCGACTTCAGCTTCTGGTTCGGCAACCAGGGCCTGGAGTTCACGAGCATGGGCCGCTTCTGGCAGATCCTGCTCTTCGTCGGCCTGCTGTTCTGGGTCTTCCTGCTCGGCCGCGCGCTGTGGCCGGCGCTCAAGCGCCCGTCGGAAACCCGTGGCCTGATTGCCATGGTGTTCCTGTCGGCCACCTGCATCGGCGGCTTCTACGCCTCGTCGCTGACCTGGGGCCAGCACACCCACTACTCCATGATCGAGTACTGGCGCTGGTGGCTGGTGCACCTGTGGGTGGAGGGCTTCTTCGAAGTGTTCGCCACCGCCGTGGTCGCGCTGATCTTCACCAACCTGGGCCTGGTGCGCGCCGCCTCGGCCAACCGCGCCATCATTGCGGAGACCATCGTCTTCCTGTTCGGCGGCATCCTGGGCACGCTGCACCACCTGTACTGGACCGGCACGCCCACCTCGGTCATCGCCGTGGGCGCCGTGTTCTCGGCCCTCGAAGTGGTGCCGCTCACCCTCATCGGCCTGGAAGCCCTGCAGACCTATCGCCGCTCCAAGGGCGTGGCCTGGCTGGGCGCCTACAAGTGGGTCATCATGAGCTTCGTTGCCGTGGGCTTCTGGAACACGGTGGGCGCGGGTCTGCTGGGCTTCGCCATCAACCCGCCGGCCTCGCTGTACTACGTGCAGGGCCTGAACATGACGGCGGCCCACGGCCACGCGGCGCTGTTCGGCGTCTACGGCATGCTGGGCATCGGCCTGATGCTGTTCTGCCTGCGTGGCCTGTATGACCGTGCGCTGCATGCCGACAAGTTCCTCAAGCCCGCCTTCTGGAGCCTGAACATCGGCCTGGCCATGATGGTCTTCCTGTCGCTGCTGCCGGCCGGCATCTATCAGGCCTATCACAGCATCACCACCGGCCTGTGGTTCGCCCGCTCGCCGGAGATCATCCACTCGCCCGTGATGGAGACTCTGGTGTGGCTGCGCGTGCCGGGCGACATCCTGTTCGCCGCAGGCAGCGTCTTCCTCGCCGTGTATGCCCTGTTCCTGCTGCGCCGCCGCGCGGCGGACAGGCTGCCGGCGGCAGGCACCGCGCCGGCCCGTGGACGCTGAAAGGATTGACAGATGAGGCTCACCGCCTTCACCGACTACAGCCTGCGCGTGCTGATGTACCTGGCCGCCGATCCCGATCGGCGCGCCACGGTGGGCGAGATCTGCGCGGCCTACGACATCAAGGCCAACCACCTGACCAAGGTCGTGCATCACCTGGCCAAGCGCGGCTGGGTGGCCACGGTGCGCGGCAAGGGCGGCGGCCTCACGCTGGCCTTGCCGGCAGCGCAGATCCGCGTCGGCGAGGTGGTGCGCGACACCGAGGGCCAGGACCTGCCGGCCGAGTGCTTCTCGGCACGGCAGGACAGCCACTGCGCCATCGTCAGCCACTGCCGCCTCAAGGGCGTGCTGGCCGAGGCGGTGGAAGCCTTCCACGCCGTGCTGGACCGCTACACGCTGGCCGACATCACGGCCAACCGGCAGGCGCTGGTGCAACTGCTGCGCTTCGTCGCGCCGGCCGAGGCGGGCCTCGTCGCGTGACCGAACTGCCCTATCCCTACGAAGGCCCGGACGAGTTGCGCGAGCCCATCCTGGCGGCGCTGCGCCGCGTGGTGGACCCGGAGGTGGCCATGTCCATCGTCGACGTGGGCCTGGTCTATGGCGTGGCCGTCACGCCGGAGCGCGTCAAGGTGCTGCTCACCATGACTTCGGCCGCCTGCCCGGTGGTGGACGTCATCGTCGACGACGCCTGCACGGAACTGGACAAGGTCGTGCCGGCCGACCAGCGCATTCATGTCGAGGTGGTGTGGGAGCCGCCCTGGACGACCGACCGCATGAGCGACCGGGCCAAGGCCTTCATGGGCTGGTAGGGGCCGGCGATGCGACGCTCTCCCAGGCTGCTGACACGACTGGCCTTCGCGGTCCTCGTCGCGGGTGCGCTGGTGGCCGGCATCGCCGGCGGCCTCGTGCGTGCCGGCGTGGCGGTGCCTGTGGCGGCGGGCGCCGCCGTCTCCGCCCACGCCTTCCTGATGATCTGCGCCTTCATGGGCACCGTCATCGCCATCGAGCGCGCCGTGGCGGTCAAGCACCCGGCGGCCTTTGCCGGCCCGCTGGCCTCCGGCCTCGCCAGCGTGGCGCTGCTCGCGGGCGCGCCGGATGCCGCCGCGTGGCTGGCCGCGGCAGCGTCGCTGGCTTTCGTCGGCGTGAACCTGGCCGTGGTGTGCCGCCAGATAGCTGCCCACACGCTGCTGCTGCTGGCGGGGGCCGGGGCCTGGGCCGCCGGCAGCCTGGCGCATGCGCTGGGCGTCCTGGCCGGCGCGGTCGTGCCGCTTTGGTTCTGTTTTCTCGTCTTCACCATCGCCGCGGAGCGGCTGGAGATGACCCGGCTGATGCGCCGCCATGCCGTGGCCGGGCCGGCCCTGCTGGCCATCCTGGCTGCGGCGGCCGGTGGTGCGCTGCTGTCGGGCCTGGCGCCCGGCTGGGGTGGCCTGTTCTACGGGCTCTCGCTCGTCGCCCTGGCCGGCTGGCTGGCTGTCTTCGACATCGCGCGCCGCACCGTCCGCGCCGCGGGCCTGAGCCGCTACATGGCGCTGTGCCTGCTTACCGGCTATGCCTGGCTGGCCGTCGCCGGGCTGGCCTGGGCCGGCGCGGCGCTGGGCCTGCCGCTGCGCGACGCAGCCCTGCACGGCCTCGCGCTGGGCTTCGTCTTCAGCATGGTGCTGGGCCATGCCCCGGTCATCCTGCCCGCCGTCGCCCGCGTGAAGCTGGCGTTCGGCTGGCCCTTCTACCTGCCGCTGGCCTTGCTGCACGCCTCGCTGGCGCTGCGCCTCTTCGGCGGCCTGCTCAGCCCCCGGCTGACAGCCCTTGGCGCCGCCGGCAACGCGCTGGCCATCGCGGCGTTTGCGCTTACGGTGGCCGGCGCCGCCGTCGCCTGGCGTGCCGGCCTGGCGCCCCTGCAACGGATTTCAAAGACATGACGCACCTGCTGAGAATCGACGAACCCCCGGGCGGCGCGCGCGCGGGCTTTGCGCTGTTCGCGCTGGGCTTCCGGCCCTTCTACCTGCTGGCCAGCGTGTTCGCGGCGCTGTCGGTGCCGCTGTGGGCGCTGCAGTTCTCGGGCCTGCTGGGCCACGCCTACCTGGCCGGGCCGATCTGGCATGCCCACGAGATGCTGTTCGGCTTCACGCTGGCGGTCATCGTCGGTTTCCTGTTCACGGCCGGCGGCAACTGGACCGGCCAACCCACGCCGACCGGCTGGAAGCTCGCCGCGCTGGCCCTGCTCTGGGTGGCGGCGCGGGTGCTGGTGCTGACGCCCTGGGCGCTGGCCGCGGCCCTGGCCAACGTCGCCTTCCCGCTGGCCGCCGCCGTCGCGCTGGCCGTGCCCTTCCTGAAGGCGGGCAACCGGCGCAACTACTTCTTCGTCGGCCTGCTGGTGCTGCTGGCGCTGGCCGCCGGCTGCGTGCACCTGGCGCAGTTCGGCATCGTCGTGGTGCCGGGCTGGCTGGGCATCCAGGTGGCGCTGGATGTGGTGCTCTTCATTCTGGCCGTCATGGGCGGGCGCGTCATCCCGATGTTCACCAACAACGGCGTGCCGGGCGCCGGTGCCGCGCGCGAGCCGCGGGTCGAGAAGGCGGCCCTCGGCGGCGTGCTGGCCCTGCTGGCGGCCGACGTGCTCGGGCTGCAGGGCGCGCCGCTGGCCGTGCTGGCCGTGGCCGTCGGCATCGCGCATGCCTGGCGCTGGGCGCTGTGGCGGCCCTGGCGCACGCGGCGCGCACCGCTGGTGTGGGTGCTGCACCTGGCCTATCTGTGGGTGCCGGTGCACCTGCTGCTGCGCGCGCTAGCCGAAGCGGGCTGGCTGATGCCGTCGCTGGCCACGCACGCGCTGACGGTGGGCGCCGTTGGCGGCCTCGTCATCGGCATGATGACCCGCACCGCGCGCGGCCACACCGGGCGTCCGCTGAAGGCGGACCGCTTCGAAGTCGCCTGCTATCTGCTGATCGCCGCGGCGGCCGCCGTGCGCGTGATCCTTCCCCTGGCGGCGCCCGGTCAGATCGTCCATGCGGCGCTGGCCTCCGCGCTGCTGTGGTCGGCCGGCTTCGGCCTCTATGCCGTGCGCTACTGGCCCGTGCTGTCCCGCCCCCGCATCGACGGCCGCCCCGGCTGATCTCGACGAGACCCTCATGAAACTGCCTGACTACTTCGACGAAGTGCCTCGCCTGCGGGTGCAGGACCCACTGGCCCGCGTGCTGGGCTGCGCCGAGGACGGCGTCCTCGAATACGGCTTCGGCGACGCCGTGCGGCTGACGGGCCATGCCTGCGTGGCCGTCGCGTCGGCCTACTGGCTGACCTGGCTGGCGCTGGAGCACCTCTACCCCGACGGCCTGCCGCAGCGCGGCGGCCTCAAGGTGGAGTTCCGCGACGACGTGCGCACCGGCGGCAGTGGCGTGGTGGCGACCGTGGTGCAGATGCTCACCGGCGCGGCGGGCAGCTCCGGCTTCAAGGGCCTGGGCGGGCGCTTCAGCCGGGCCGGCCTGATCCGCAGCAAGCCCGACCTGGTGCTGGCGCTGCGCTTCACGCGGCTGGACACCCATGCTGCCGTCGACGTGGGCGTGGACACGGCGACGCTGCCCGGGCAAGCGGAACTGGACGCCCTCGTCGCGCTGCTGTCTTCGGGCAAGGCGACCGTGCAGGACGAGCGCGCGCTGGGCAGACTCTGGCAGGCGCGCGTACGCACGCTGCTGCTGGAGCGCGGGCGCGACCCCACCGTTTTTATGGTCCGACCGGTCCAGCAGCGCCAGCGCCAGCATGCGCTGCGGGCGGTGCCGGACGCTGCGTTGGCGCTGCAATGAGCGCCGCGCCGGGTCTCCGGCCTGGCAAGGCCGCAGGCCGAGGAGTGCCCCAGTGACCAAGAAGTTCCCTATCCGGCCGGCCAACCCCGGGCGCATCTGCTGGGGCTGCGACCGCTACTGCCCGTCCGATTCCCGGCAGTGCGGCAACGGCTCGGTGGCCACGCCCCACCCGAGCGAGCTCTTCGGCGAGGACTGGATGGACTGGGGCCTGGACGCCAGGGAAAAAGCGGCCGAGCCCGCCGGGCAGGCGGGAACGGTAGCGGAGTGATTCGTCGCGAACCTTGCGCGATGTCAAGCGCTCCCGGGCTGGGCTGACCAGAATCCGCCGCATGTCCAAGGGCTGGAATCGCGCGCGTCTCGCCACCAAGGTCGGCATCCTGGGTGCCGTCCTGCTGTGCATCGCGCTGGCGTCCATCAGCCTGACGCTGTGGATAGGCTGGCAGCTCGAAGGCGGCGCCGCGGCGGTCAACGAGGCCGGGCGGCTGCGCATGCAGACCTGGCGCCTGGCGCACCAGGGCGCGGCGGGCGGCAGCGAGCCGGTGCGCAGCCTCGTCCAGGCCTATGACGCCTCGCTGCAGTTGCTGGTGGACGGCGATCCGGCGCGACCCCTCTTCCTGCCGCGCGACGAGCGCACGCTGCAGGCCTGGCGCGGCGTGCGCGAGGGATGGCAGCAGCTCAAGTCGGCCGCGCCCGACGGCCTGCCGGTGCCCAGTGGCGCGCAGGCCGAGGCGCTGGTGCGGCGCATCGACTTCCTCGTCGACGCCGTCGAGGCCCGCATGGCGGGCTGGAGTTCCCTGCTGTCCAGCGTGCAGCTGGTCCTGGTCGGGCTGGCCATCGCGGCGGCCATGGTCCTGCTGTATGCCTCTCACCTGGTCGTGTTCGCGCCGGTGGACCGCCTGCGCCGCGGCCTGCAGGCGCTGGAGCAGGGCACGCTGGGCACCCGCATCGCCGAGGACTCGCAGGACGAGTTCGGCGACCTCGCCCGCGGCTTCAACCGCATGGCGCAGCGGCTGGAAGCCGTCTACCGCGGCATGGAGGACGAGGTGCGTGCCAAGACGGCCGACCTGCGCCTGGAGCAGCAGCGCCTGGCCACGCTCTACGAGGCCACGTCGTTCGCCGCGGGCGTCTCGTCCCAGCGCGACCTGGCCGCCGGCTTTGCGGAGCGCATGCGCCGCGCAGCCCGCGCCGACGCGGTGGCGCTGCGCTGGCTGGATCCGAGCCAGCAGCGCATGGTGCTGCTGTCCTCGCAAGGCCTGCCCCCGGCGATGGCCGAGGCCGAGCGCTGCCTGGCACCAGGCGACTGCCATTGCGGCAGCGCCGCGACGGATGCCAAGGTCATTCCCATCGCCCGCGAGGACGAGGCGAACTCCCACTGCGTCAAGGCCGGCTTCGTCGCCGTGACGGCGGTGGCGCTGAATGTGCAGGGCCGCGTGATGGGCGAAGTGGATCTGCTCTTCCGCGACATGCCCCGGCCCAGCAAGGCCGATCGCGAGCTGCTGGACAGCCTGGCGAGCCACCTGGCCAGCGCCATGGACGGCCTGCGCAACGAGGCCCTGCAGCGCGAGGCCGCCGTGGCCGAGGAGCGGGGCATGCTGGCCCGCGAGCTGCACGATTCCATCGCCCAGAGCCTGGCCTTCATGAAGATCCAGCTGCAGCTGCTCAAGGACGCCCGCCAGGGCGGCAAGGCCGATGCGGCGGACCGTCTCGTCGACGAGCTGGAGCTGGGCCTGAGGGAATGCACAGCCGACGTGCGCGCGCTGCTGATGCACTTCCGCACCCGCACCGACGGCGACGACCTGCTGCCCGCGCTGCAGCAGACGCTGCAGAAGTTCCGCCTGCAGAGCGGCGTGCAGGCCGAGCTGGAGGTCGACGGCCACGGCGCACCGCTGCCGGCCGACGTGCAGGTGCAACTGCTGCACGTCGTGCAGGAAGCGCTGGCCAACGTGCGCAAGCATGCCCAGGCCAGCCAGGTGCAGGTGAAGCTGACGCACCAGCCGCACTGGCAGATCGATGTGCGCGACGACGGCCGCGGCTTCGACGCTGCCGCAGGCGCGCCCGACGACAGCCATGTGGGCTTGCGAATCATGCGCGAGCGTGCCGCCAAGGTGGGCGCCGCGGTGGCGCTCGAATCCCAACCCGGCCGCGGCACGCTGGTGCGGGTCTCCCTCCCCGAATACGAACCGACCCAGCCATGAGTTCCGTCGATCCCATCCGCGTCCTCGTCGTCGACGACCACACGCTGTTCCGCCGCGGCCTGATCGCGCTGCTGGCCACGCAGTCGCAACTGCAGGTCGTCGGCGAAGCCGGCGACGCGGGCGCCGCCGAGCGCCTGGCCGCCGAGCTGCGGCCCCAGGTCATCCTGCTGGACAACCACCTGCCCGGCGTCGCCGGCGTGCAGGCCCTGCCGGCGCTGAAGGCCGCTGCGCCCGGTGTCCAGGTGCTGATGCTGACGATGAGCGAATCCGAAGCCGACCTCGGCGCCGCGCTGCGGGCCGGCGCCTGCGGCTATCTGCTGAAGACGGCCGACAACCAGGAGCTGACTCAGGCCATCGAACGCGCGGCGCGCGGGGTGTCCAGCTTCAGCGCCGAGATGGCCGGCAAGCTGGCCACGGCCTTCCGCCACGAGGCCGAGGCGGCTTCCACGGCCGCCGCGCCGCCGCCCGACCCGCTGGGCACGCTGTCACCCCGCGAGCGCGAGATCGTCGAACTGATCGCCCGGGGCGACTCCAACAAGCAGATCGCCCGGGAACTCGGCATCGCCGAGACCACGGTGAAGATCCATGTGCAGCATCTGCTGCGCAAGCTGGACCTGGATTCGCGGGTGCAGGCGGCGGTGCTGGTGACGCAGCAGCGGGCGTAGTTCAAAGCCGTTGCACCGATGGGTTGGGGCCGGGACATGGGGGAGCCCAGTTGCTTCGTGTCCCCCGGGCCGCTGCGCGTCCCTCCCCCTTTACCTGCGCAACTGGACTCCCCCATGCCCCGGCCTGCCGCCAGCGGGTTTTCGCGGCGAACACCGAATGCAACGCAAGCCCGAGCAACGAAGCATCAGGCCCGCCAGCCCTCCTGCGCCCATCCAGACGTCGCCAGAGGCGTAGTTCTTTAGAACGAGGCCGCCCCGACCCTCGTCCTCCCAGCGGCCGGTGCCCCGCTGATCCTCCGGTGAATGGGCAGCGCGCGCCGCGCGCGGGACAGTGGGTGCATCGTCACTGAGGAGGAATCTGCATGAGCGCAGCCCCCATCGACCGCAAGGCCTGGTCGGTCCTGATCGTCAGCACCCTGGCCTTCACCGTCTGCTTCATGGTGTGGATGATGTTCGGCGTCATCGGCATCCCGATCAAGAAGCAGCTCGGCCTCAACGCCACCGAGTTCGGCCTGCTCACGGCCATGCCGGTGCTGACCGGCTCTCTGGTGCGCGTGCCCCTGGGCATCTGGACGGACCGCTACGGCGGCCGCATCGTCATGGCCCTGCTGATGCTCGCCACCGTGCCGGCCATCTGGGCCATGGCCGATGCCACGCAGTATTGGCACTTCCTCGTCATCGGGCTGTTCGTGGGCCTGGCGGGTGGTTCGTTCTCTGTCGGCACGCCTTACGTGGCGCGCTGGTTCCCCAAGAGCCGCCAGGGCATGGCCATGGGCGTCTACGGTGCCGGCAACTCGGGCTCGGCCGTCAACAAGTTCGTGGCGCCCGTGCTGCTGGTGAGTTTCGGCTGGGCCATCGTGCCGCAGGTGTACGCCGCCATCATGGCCGGCACCGTCGTGCTGTTCTGGCTGTTCAGCTATAGCAACCCGGCCCACCTCGTCACCAGCAACGTCAGCTTCGGCCAGCAGCTCAAGGCGCTGAAGGACCCGCGCGTGCTGAAGTACTGCCAGTACTACAGCATCGTCTTCGGCGGCTATGTTGCGCTGGCACTGTGGATGGTGCAGTACTACGTCGGCGAGTACAGCCTCGACATCCGCGTGGCCGCGCTGCTGGCCGCCTGCTTCAGCCTGCCCGGCGGCGTGCTGCGCGCCATCGGCGGCCTGCTGTCCGACAAGTACGGCGCCCACAAGGTGACGTGGTGGGTGATGTGGGTGAGCTGGATCTGCCTGTTCCTGCTCAGCTACCCGCAGACCGACTTCACCGTGGTGACCACCGCCGGCGCCAAGACCTTCCACATCGGCCTGAACGTGTACGCCTTCACCGCGCTGATGGGCGTGCTGGGCGTGGCCTTCGCCTTCGGCAAGGCCTCGGTCTTCAAGTACATCAGCGACGACTACCCCGGCAACATCGGCGCCATCAGCGGCATCGTGGGCCTGGCCGGCGGCCTGGGCGGCTTCGTGCTGCCCATCCTGTTCGGCGCGCTGCTGGACCTCACGGGCGTCCGTTCCAGCGCCTTCATGCTGATGTACGGCGTCGTCTGGGTCTCGCTGATCTGGATGTACTGGACCGAGGTGCGCCGCACCGACGTCATGGGCCACGGCGTCCAACCCGCCTGATCCGAACAAGGAAAGAACATGAGCAAGAACGACATCGCCGACTGGCGCCCGGAGGAAGACGCCTTCTGGAACAGCACCGGCAAGCGCATCGCCTACCGCAACCTGTGGATCTCCATCCCGGCCCTGCTGTGCGGCTTCGCCGTCTGGGGCATGTGGGGCATCATCGCCGTGCAGATGCTCAACCTGGGCTTTCCCTTCACCCAGGCCGAGCTCTTCACGCTGACGGCCATCGCCGGCATCTCGGGCGCCACGATGCGCATCCCGGCCTCCTTCCTGATCCGCATGGCGGGTGGCCGCAACACCATCTTCCTCACCACGGCCATGCTGCTGGCCCCGGCCATCGGCACCGGCGTGGCGCTGCAGCACAAGGACTGGCCGCTGTGGGCCTTCCAGCTGATGGCGCTGTGGTCGGGCGTGGGCGGCGGCAACTTCGCGTCGTCGATGTCCAACATCTCCACCTTCTTCCCCAAGCGCCTGCAGGGCACGGCGCTGGGGCTGAACGCGGGCCTGGGCAACTTCGGCGTGACGACGATGCAGATCGTCATCCCGCTCGTGATGACCGTCAGCCTGTTCGGTCTCAGCGGCGACTCGATGACGCTGGTGAAGGCCAGCGGCTGGATCTTCGGCAAGATTCCGGCCGGCACCCAGACCTGGGTGCAGAACGCCGGCTTCGCCTGGGTGCTGTCGCTGGTGCCGCTGGCCATCCTGTGCTGGTTCGGCATGAACAACCTGAAGACGGTGACGCCGCAGAGCGGCTCGCCGCTGGTGGCCTTCCTGAAGATCACCTACCTGTATTCGCTCGCCTTCGTGCCGTCCATCGGCATGCTCTACCTCTACCTGCCGGCGCCCACCGGCCTGGGGCTGCTGAACATGTGGGTGGCCATCCCGCTGGACATCATCGCGGCGCTGCTCGTCATGCGCCTGGCCGCCTTCGGTGCAATGAAGGAGAACGTGGCCAAGCAGTTCGCCATCTTCAAGAACAAGCACACCTGGAGCCTGACGGCGCTGTACGTCGTCACCTTCGGCAGCTTCATCGGCTTCTCCATGGCCCTGCCGCTGGCGATCACGGTCATCTTCGGCTTCCAGCACGTGCCCGACGCCGCGGGTGTCCTGACCCACACGCTGAAGAACCCGAACGCGCCGTCCGCGCTGACCTACGCCTGGATCGGCCCCTTCGTTGGTGCCGCCGTGCGGCCCATCGGCGGCTGGATCTCGGACAAGGTGGGCGGCTCGATCGTCACCCAGGTCATCTCGGCGGTGATGGTGTTCGCATCGGCCGCGGTGGGCTATGTCATGCAGCAGGCCTATGGCTCGGCCACGCCGGAGCAGTACTTCCCGGCCTTCATGGGCCTGATGGTGCTGCTGTTCGCGGCCAGCGGCGTCGGCAACGGCTCCACCTTCCGCTCCGTGGGCGTCATCTTCGACCGCACCCAGGCCGGCCCCGTGCTGGGCTGGACCTCCGCCGTCGCCGCCTACGGCGCCTTCATCGCGCCGGTGCTGATCGGTGAGCAGATCAAGGCGGGCACGCCCCAGCAGGCCTTCTACGGCTTCGCGGCCTTCTACGCCGTCTGCCTGGTGCTGAACTGGTGGTTCTACCTGCGCGGTGGTGCGGAGATCAAGAACCCGTAACCCTGCATAGACCCTGTGCAAATCGCGCCCAACAGGGCGCGATTTCCTTTTTGAAGATCGGATGTGGCCGGGGGACGCGAGCATCAGACCTGCCCCGCCGCCTGCGCCCAGCCCGCAGCGGCCCCTCGTCCGAAAGAACGATGCCCATGCTCGCGGGCCTCCTCCTTCCGCGCCACCCACACCCGACCGGCGGTGGATGGGCAGCCAGGCCCCCAGCGCGGAGCATGACGATCGTGCACAAGACCCTCTCCCTCCCGCTGCCCTGGAATCCGGAAGACCCGGATTTCTGGACCGGCCATGGCCGGGCGGTGGCGCTGCGCAACCTCTGCATCGCCATCCCCGCGCTGGCGCTGTCCTTTGCAGTGTGGATGCTGTGGTCGGTACTCGTCGTGCACCTGCCGGCGGCGGGCTTTCGCTACACCACCAACCAGCTGTTCTGGCTGAGCGCATTGCCGGCCCTGTGCGGCGCCACGCTGCGCATCTTCTACGGCTTCGCCGTGCCCTGGGTGGGCGGGCGGCGCTGGACGGCGCTCTCCACGGCCAGCCTGCTGCTGCCGGCCGGTGGCATCGCGCTGGCCGTGCAGGACCCCGCCACGCCCTACGAATGGATGGTGGCGCTGGCGCTGCTGTGCGGTCTGGGCGGCGCCAACTTCTCCAGCGGCATGGCCCACATCAGCGCCTGCTTCCCGGCACGCGAGCAGGGTACGGCGCTGGGCCTGGGGGCCGGTTTCGCCCACCTGGGCGTGGGGCTGGTGCAGTGGGCGGTGCCGGTGGTCATCGGCGTGGATCTCTTCGGCCTGCCGGCTCAGTCGGGCGGCGTCTGGCTGGCCAACGCCGGCCTGGTGTGGCTGCCCCTCATCGTGCTGGCCAGCGCGGCGGCCTGGTTCGGCATGGACGATCTGCCGTCCGACGGCGTCAGCATCGCCGAGCAGGCCCAGCTCTTCACGCACCGCCACAGCTGGCTGATGAGCTGGCTCTACCTGGGCAGCTTCGGCAGCTTCATCGGCTTTGCGGCGGCCTATCCGCTGCTGCTGCGCAGCCAGTTCCCCGACCTGGGCGGCGCGCTGCAGCTGGTCTGGATCGGGCCGCTGCTGGGCGCGCTGGCGCGGCCGTTGGGCGGCTGGCTGGCCGACGACCTCGGCGGCGCGCGCATCAGCCTCGTCTGCTTCAGCGTGATGGCCCTGGGCGTCATCGGCGTGCTCGCCAGCCTGGGGGCCGAGCGTGGTGCGCCGCTGTTCGTCGGCAGCTTCGCGCTGCTGTTCCTGGCCGCTGGCGTCGCCAACGGCAGCACCTTCCGCATGGTGCCGCTGGGCTTTCTGCGCGAGGCCCAGCACAGCCAGGGCTCGGTGCCCGAGGCCCAGGCCCATGGCGCCGCGGCGCTGGGGCTGTGCTCGGCCGTCGGTGCCTACGGCGGCTTCTTCATTCCCAAGAGTTTCGGCAGCGCGATCACGCTCAGCGGCGGTCCCGCGGCTGCCTTGTATTGCTTCCTAGCGTTCTATCTGAGCTGCATGGCCATCTGCTGGTGGTTCTACGGCCGACGGAACGCCCCCCTGTCCTGTTAACGGAGAAATCGATGTCCCACTTTCTGGATCGACTGACCGCCTTCCAGCTGCCCAAGGAGGTCTTTGCCGGCGGCCACGGCGTGAGCACCGGCGAGGACCGCACCTGGGAGGACGCCTATCGCAACCGCTGGGCACACGACAAGATCGTGCGCAGCACCCACGGCGTGAATTGCACCGGCTCCTGCTCGTGGAAGATCTACGTCAAGGGCGGCATCGTCACCTGGGAAACCCAGCAGACCGACTACCCGCGCACCCGCGCCGACCTGCCCAACCACGAGCCGCGCGGCTGCGCACGGGGCGCGAGCTACAGCTGGTATCTCTACAGCGCCAACCGCGTGAAGTACCCGATGGTGCGCGGCCGGCTGCTCAAGCGCTGGCGCGAGGCGCTGGCCGTGTCCAAGAGCCCCGTCGACGCCTGGGCGCTGATCCAGGGCGATGAATCGGCCCGCCGCGACTATCAGCAGGTGCGCGGCATGGGCGGCTTCGTGCGCTCCACCTGGGACGAGGTCAACGAGCTGATCGCCGCGGCCAACGTCTACACCATCAAGCAGCACGGCCCGGACCGCGTCATCGGCTTCTCGCCCATCCCGGCGATGTCCATGGTCAGCTATGCCGCCGGCAGCCGGTATCTCAGCCTGATCGGCGGCGTCTGCATGAGCTTCTACGACTGGTACTGCGACCTGCCGCCCAGCAGCCCGCAGGTCTGGGGCGAGCAGACCGACGTGCCCGAGTCGGCCGACTGGTACAACAGCAACTACATCATCGCCTGGGGCAGCAACGTGCCGCAGACGCGCACGCCGGATGCGCACTTCTTCACCGAGGTGCGCTACAAGGGTGCGAAGACGGTGGCCGTGACGCCCGACTACTCCGAGGTCGCCAAGCTGGCCGACTTGTGGCTGCACCCCAAGCAGGGCACCGACGCGGCGCTCGCCATGGCCATGGGCCACGTCGCGCTCAACGAGTTCTATTTCAAGGAACGCAGCCCCTACTTCGACGACTACGCGCGCCGCTACACCGACCTGCCGCTGCTGGTTCTTCTGGAAGAACAGACCCTGCCCGACGGCCGCAAGACCCGCGTGCCCGGCCGCTACCTGCGCGCCAGCGACCTGGCAGGCCAGATGGGCCAGAGCAACAACCCCGAGTGGAAGACGCTGGCCTATGACGACAGCGGCCGCCTCGTGCTGCCCAACGGCTCCATCGGCTTCCGCTGGGGCTCGGAAGGCCGCGATGACACCGGCAAGTGGAACCTGGAAGCCAAGGAGGCCGGCAGCGGCGCCGACGTCAAGCTCAAGCTCTCCCTGGTCGAGGACGGCGCGCAGGCGCACGAGATCGTCGATGTGGCCTTCCCCTATTTCGCCGGCAGCGCCAGCGAGCACTTCACGCCCAACCCGCAGCAGGACGGCGTCAGCCACTGCGCCCGCGTGCCGGCCACGACGCTGAAGACGCCGGACGGCGAGGTGCTGGTCGCCACCGTCTTCGACCTGCAGGCTGCGCAGTACGGCATCAACCGCGGCTTCGGCTCGGGTGCCGCCAGCTACGACGACAACGCGCCCTACACGCCGGCCTGGCAGGAGGCCATCACCGGCGTGCCGCGTGCCCAGGTCATCCGCGTGGGCCGCGAGTTCGCCGAGAACGCGCACAAGACCAACGGCAAGTCGATGATCATCATCGGCGCCGCGATGAACCACTGGTACCACTGCGACATGAACTACCGCGGTGTCATCAACCTGCTGATGATGTGCGGTTGCATCGGCCAGAGCGGCGGCGGCTGGGCGCATTACGTGGGCCAGGAAAAGCTGCGCCCGCAGACCGGCTGGGTGCCGCTGGCCTTCGCCACCGACTGGGTGCGCCCGCCGCGCCAGATGAACAGCACCAGTTTCTTCTACGCCCACACCGACCAGTGGCGCTACGAGAAGCTCAACGTCGATGAAGTGCTGTCGCCGCTGGCCACGGAGGCCGAGCGCGCCGAGTTCAACGGCAGCCTGATCGACTGCAATGTGCGCGCCGAGCGCATGGGCTGGCTGCCCAGCGCTCCGCAGCTCAAGACCAACCCGCTGCAGGTGGTGAAGGACGCGGCCGCCGCCGGCCTGGCGCCCAAGGACTACGTCGTGCAGGCCTTGCGTGACGGCTCGCTGCAGCTGAGCTGCGAAGACCCCGACGCACCGCAGAACTGGCCGCGCAACATGTTCGTCTGGCGCTCCAACCTGCTGGGCTCCAGCGGCAAGGGCCACGAGTATTTCTGCAAGCACCTGCTGGGCACCGAGAGCGGCGTGCAGGGCAGGGACCTGGGCGACGACGACGCCAAACCCAACGAGGTGCGTTGGCACGCCAAGGCGCCGCAGGGCAAGCTGGACCTGGTCGTGACGCTGGACTTCCGCATGAGCACGACCTGTCTCTACTCGGACATCGTGCTGCCCACCGCCAGCTGGTACGAGAAGAACGACCTCAACACCAGCGACATGCACCCCTTCATCCACCCGCTGTCGGCGGCCGTGGACCCGGTCTGGCAGGCCAAGAGCGACTGGGAGATCTACAAGGGCTTCGCCAAGGCCTTCAGCAAGGTCTGCATCGGCCACCTGGGCGTGGAGAAGGAGGTCGTCATGTCTCCGCTGATGCACGACACGCCGGCCGAGCTCGCCCAGCCCTTCGGCGTGAAGGACTGGAAGAAGGGCGAGTGCGACCTCATCCCCGGCAAGACGGCACCCACCATCGCCGTCGTCGAGCGCGACTACCCGGCCACCTACGAGCGCTTCACGTCGCTCGGCCCCCTGCTGGACAAGCTGGGCAACGGTGGCAAGGGCATCGGCTGGGACACCAAGACCGAGGTGGCCCAACTGGGCGAGCTCAACGGCGTGAACGGCGAGGGCCGGGCCCGCATCGTCACCGACATCGACGCCTGCGAAGTCATCCTGCAGCTGGCCCCTGAGACCAACGGCCATGTCGCCGTGAAGGCCTGGGAGGCGCAAGGCCGCGCGACCGGCCGTGAGCACGCCCACCTGGCGCTGCACCGCGAGGACGAGAAGATCCGCTACCGCGACATCCAGGCGCAGCCGCGCAAGATCATCAGCTCGCCGACCTGGAGCGGCCTGGAGAGCGAGAAGGTCTCCTACAACGCCGGCTACACCAACGTGCATGAACTGATCCCATGGCGCACCCTCACCGGCCGCCAGCAGTTCTACCAGGACCACGCCTGGATGCGCGCCTTCGGTGAGGGCTTCAGCAGCTACCGCCCGCCGGTGGACCTGAAGACCACGGGCGAGATCCAGAGCATCAAGCCCAATGGCAATCGCGAGATCGTGCTGAACTTCATCACGCCGCACCAGAAGTGGGGCATCCACAGCACCTACAGCGACAACCTGCTGATGCTGACGCTCAACCGCGGTGGGCCGGTCATCTGGCTCAGCGAGGACGATGCCAAGTCGGCCGGCATCCAGGACAACGACTGGGTGGAGCTGTTCAACGTCAACGGCGCCATCGCGGCCCGTGCGGTGGTCAGCCAGCGCGTGAACCCCGGCATGACGCTGATGTACCACGCGCAGGAAAAGATCATCAACACGCCTGGGTCCGAGATCACCGGCGTGCGCGGCGGCATCCACAACTCGGTGACCCGCATTGTCACCAAGCCCACGCACATGATCGGCGGCTACGCCCAGTACAGCTACGGCTTTAACTACTACGGAACCATCGGCACCAACCGCGACGAGTTCGTCGTGGTGCGCAAGATGAACAAGGTGGATTGGCTCGACACCCCGCGTGACGACCACCTCGCCGCGGCCTACCAGTCGCAAGGCGAAAACCCCTGAACACGCGAGGAGCAATCAAATGAAGATTCGCGCACAGATCGGCATGGTGCTGAACCTGGACAAGTGCATCGGGTGCCACACCTGTTCCGTCACCTGCAAGAACGTCTGGACCAGCCGTCCCGGCGTCGAGTACGCCTGGTTCAACAACGTCGAGACCAAGCCCGGCATCGGTTACCCCAAGGAATGGGAGAACCAGGACAAGTGGAACGGCGGCTGGATCCGCAAGCCCGACGGCAAGCTGGAGCCGCGCCAGGGGGGCAAGTGGAAGCTTCTGATGAAGATCTTCGCCAACCCCAACCTGCCGGAGATCGACGACTACTACGAGCCCTTCACCTTCGACTACGACCACCTGCAGTCGGCCCCCGAGATGAAGCATGCGCCCACGGCCCGCCCGCGCAGCCTCATCACCGGCCAGCGCATGGAGAAGATCGAGTGGGGCCCGAACTGGGAGGAAATCCTCGGCGGCGAGTTCAGCAAGCGCTCGAAGGACAAGAACTTCGATGATGTCCAGAAGGACATCTACGGCCAGTTCGAGAACACCTTCATGATGTACCTGCCGCGGCTGTGCGAGCACTGCCTGAACCCGGCGTGCGTGGCGAGCTGCCCCTCGGGCTCGATCTACAAGCGCGAGGAAGACGGCATCGTGCTGATCGACCAGGACAAGTGCCGCGGCTGGCGCATGTGCGTGTCGGGCTGCCCGTACAAGAAGATCTACTACAACTGGAAGAGCGGCAAGGCCGAGAAGTGCATCTTCTGCTACCCGCGCATCGAAGCGGGCCAGCCCACCGTCTGCTCGGAAACCTGCGTGGGCCGCATTCGCTACCTCGGCGTGCTGCTGTATGACGCCGACCGCATCGCCGAGGCGGCGGCTACGCCCAACGACAAGGACCTCTACCAGGCCCAGCTCGACCTCTTCCTGGACCCCTTCGACCCCGCCGTCATCAAGCAGGCGCGGCTGGACGGCATCCCGGAGAACTGGCTGGAAGCCGCGCGCAACAGCCCCGTCTACAAGATGGCCGTGGACTGGAAGGTGGCGCTGCCGCTGCACCCCGAGTACCGCACGCTTCCCATGGTCTGGTATGTGCCGCCGCTGTCGCCGATCAGCTCGGCCGCCAACGCCGGCCAGCTCGGCGCGGTCGGCGAGCTGCCCGACGTGCAGCAGCTGCGCATCCCCGTGCAATACCTCGCCAATCTGCTGACCGCGGGCGACACGGTGCCCGTCATCGGTGCGCTGGAGCGCATGCTGGCCATGCGCGCCTACCAGCGCGGCGTGCATGTGGACGGCGTAAAGAACCTGGCCGTGCTGGAGCAGGCAGGTCTCGACGAGGCCCAGGTGCAGGAGATGTACCGCGTGATGGCGCTGGCCGCCTACGAAGACCGTTTCGTCATCCCGACGACGCACCGCGAGTACGCCGAGAACGCCTTCAACGTGCGCGGCGGCTGCGGCTTCAGCTTCGGCAACGGCTGCTCCGAGGGTGTCACCGAGACCAGCCTGTTCGGCTCGGAGAAGAAGCGCACCATTCCCATCAAGGCAACCCTGTGAGGACGGCCGCCATGTTCAACAAGCTGACCGCTGCGCCTCACAGCCTGCGCGTGCTCGCCGCGCTGCTGCGCTACCCCGACGCGGAGTTCCGCGCCGCCATCCCCGAACTCGTGCCGGCCCTGCGCGCCGAGGCCGCGCTGACGCCGGCCCGCCTGGAAGAGCTGTGCGCGCTGCTGCAGCGCCTGCAGCGCGACGACCCCTTCGCGGTCGAGGCCGACTTCGTCGACCTCTTCGACCGCGGCCGTGGCACGGCCCTGCACCTGTTCGAGCACATCCACGGCGACTCGCGCGAGCGCGGCCCGGCCATGATCGACCTGCAGCAGACCTACGAGCGCGCCGGCCTCTTCCTCGCGCCAGGCGAGCTGCCCGACCACCTGGCCGTCGTGCTGGAGTTCGCCAGCACGCAGCCGGCCCGCGAGGCGCGCGACTTCCTCGCCGAGATCGCCCACATCGTGCGCGCCATCTTCAGCGCGCTGCAGCGCCGCCACAGCCCCTACGCCAGCGTGCTGGCCGCGGTGCTGGAGCTGGCCGGCGAGCGCGCCGAGGCCGTCGAGATTCCGCCCGAGCCCGAGCTCGACGAGGACTGGGCCGAGCCCGAAGCCTTTGGTGGCTGCTCGTCGGCCGGCCAGTCGCGGCCCGAGCAGCCGCAACCCATCCACATCGTGCGCAAGCCGTCCGCGCATCAACCGGGAGCCCAGGCATGAACGCCGTCCACAACTTCCTGTTCGTCGTCTACCCCTACATCTGCCTGGCCGTCTTCCTGATGGGCAGCCTGGCCCGCTTCGACCGCGACCAGTACACCTGGAAGAGCGACAGCTCCCAGATGCTGCGCAAGCGTGGCATGAACTGGGCCAGCAACCTGTTCCACGCCGGCATCCTGTTCCTCTTCGTCGGCCACTCGGTGGGCATGCTGACGCCGCACGCCGTCTACGAGCACTTCATCAGCCCGGCCAACAAGCAGATGCTGGCCATCGTGGCCGGCGGCGTGGCGGGCACGTTCTGCTTCATCGGCCTGTCCATGCTGATCTGGCGCCGCATGACCGACCCGCGCATCCGCCTCACCAGCCACCGCACGGACCTCGCCATCCTGTGGATCCTGTGGGTGCAGCTCAGCCTGGGCCTCATCACGCTGCCGTTCTCGCTGGCGCACGCCGACGGCACGGTCATGCTGGTGCTGTCCGACTGGGCGCAGCGCATCGTCACCTTCAACCCCGATGCGAGCGGCCTCGTGCACCTGGCCTGGCCCTACAAGGTCCACATGGTGCTGGGCATGACGATCTTCCTGCTCTTCCCCTTCAGCCGCCTCGTGCACGTGTGGAGCGGCCTGGCCTCGGTGTTCTACGTCTTCAGGCCTTACCAGGTGGTGCGTTCGCGCCGCCTGAACCTGCCCAAGTGAGGTGAACATGGTTTTCGTGAACGACATCGCGATCGCCGCCGCCGACGAGGCGCTGGACGAGGAGGCGCTGCGCCAGCGCGCCTGCACCGAGCTGCTGCGCCAGCGCGCCATGGAACTGGGCCTGCTCGCCACGGACGACCCGGCACCCGTCGAGGGCGCGGTCAGCGAGGAGGCCAGCCAGGCCATCGAGGAGCTGCTTGCCCGCGAGCTGGCCGGCCCCGAGCCCGACGACGTGGCCTGCCGCCGCCACTACGACGCCAACGCCCGCCAGTACGCCCGGGGCGAGCGCGTGCAGGTGCGCCACATCCTGTTCGCCGTCACGCCCGGCGTGGACGTGGGCCTGCTGCGCCAGCGCGCGGAAGGCCACCTGATCGCGCTGCGCGCCAGCGACGTGGCCGCCTTCACGGAGGCGGCCAAGACCCTGTCCAACTGCCCCAGCGGCGCACAGGGCGGCCAGCTCGGCTGGCTGACCGCCGACGACTGCGCGCCCGAGTTCGCCAAGGAGCTGTTCGGCCGCAGCGAGATCGGCGTGCTGCCGCGCCTGCTGCACAGCCGCTTCGGCCTGCACATTGCCGCCATCGACGCGCGCGAGCCGGGCCAGCTGCCGGCCTTCGAGCAGGTGCGCGAGGCCGTGGCCCAGCGCATGCGCCAGCTGCACCAGATCAGCGCGCTGCGCCAGTACCTGCAGACGCTGGCGGCCGACGCGCGGCTGGAAGGCGTCGAGCTCCAGAAGGCGAGCTCGCCCCTCGTACAGTAGGTCCATGCCCGACGAGCTGCTCGAACGCCTGCGCCGCTTCCAGACGGATGCCTTCCCGCAGCAGCGCTCGCTGTTCCGGCATCTCGTCGACGACGGCCAGCACCCGCTGACGCTCTTCATCGGTTGCTCCGACTCGCGCCTCGTCCCCTATCTGCTGACGGGCGCCGGGCCAGGCGAGCTGTTCCTCGTCCGCAACGTCGGCGCCTTCGTGCCGCCGTATGACCAGAGCCAGGGCTTCCACGGCACGGCAGCGGCCATCGAGTACGCCGTGCTCAACCTGCAGGTGCGCCGCATCATCGTCTGCGGCCACAGCCACTGCGGCGCCATCCGCGCGCTGTACGGTGAGGTGGCGCCGGCCGCGCAGAACCTCGCGCGCTGGCTGGACCTGGGCCGCGAGGCCGCGCTGCCGGTGGCCGAGCCTGGCCCCGAGGTGATGCGCCGCACCGAGCAGCGCGCCGTCGTGCTGCAACTGGAGCGGCTGATGGACTACCCCATGGTGCGCGAGCAGGTCGAGACCCGCAAGCTGACGCTGCATGGTTGGCACTACGTCATCGAGGACGGCGAGGTGCACGTCTTCGACGTCGGCGTCGGCGCCTTCGTGCCCGCTTCGAAAGCGGACAACGCCGGCACCGGCCCCTACCGCTTCGGCGACGACGACAGCGGCCTGGACGCCAGCGGCGTGCCGCTGTCTTGAACTGGTTCAAGGCGCTGCGGAGTCGCCAGCCCTAGGCTGACGGCCCATGAACAATGCCCTCCACGACCTCCGCCCGCTCGCGCCCGCGCAGCGCCACCAGCTTGCCTTCCAATGCTTCGATGCCCTTGCCGACGGCGAGGCCTTCGAGCTGGTCAATGACCATGAACCCCGCGGCCTGCTGATGCAGTTCCATGCCTACCGCCCGCAGTCCTTCGGCTGGCAGGTGGTGCAGGCCGACCCCGGCTACTGGCGCATCCGCATCAGCCGCGCCGCGCCCGGCGAGGCCGTGGCGCCCGTGCCCCAGGGCGGCGGTTGCGGCTGTGGCGGCAGCGGCGGCTGCAGCGGCGGTTGAGCTGCCGGCATGTCGCTCGAATCCCGCCCGCCGCGCAAGCCTGAACTCGTCTGCCCGGCCGGCTCGCTGCGTGCGCTGCAGCTCGCCATCGATGCCGGCGCCGACGCCGTCTACCTGGGCCTGAAGGACGCCACCAATGCGCGCAACTTCGCCGGCCTGAACTTCGATGCCGCCCAGGTGCGCGAAGGCGTCACGCTGGCCCACCGCCGCGGCCGCCAGGTGCTGATGGCGCTCAATACCTTCGCCGACGCGCGCGACACCGCGCCCTGGCAGCGCGCGGTGGACCATGCCGCCGAGCTCGGTGCCGATGCCCTCATCGTGGCTGACAGCGCCGTGCTGGCCGACGCCCACCGCCGCCACCCGCAGCTGCGGCTACACCTGTCGGTGCAGGCCTCGGCGACGAACTGGGAGGCCATCGATTTCTACCACCAGCGCTACGGCATCGAGCGTGCCGTGCTGCCCCGCGTGCTGACGCTGCAGCAGGTGCAGCATCTGATCAAGCACTGCCCCGTGCCGGTCGAGGTGTTCGGCTTCGGCAGCCTGTGCGTGATGGTGGAGGGGCGCTGCGCGCTGTCCAGCTACGCCACGGGCCAGTCGCCCAACACGGCCGGCGTCTGCTCGCCGCCGTCGGCGGTGCGCTGGGACGAGGCGGCCGACGGCGTGCGCGCCCGCCTGGGCGGCGTGCTGATCGACCACTACCGCCCCGGCGAGCCGCGCGGCTACCCGACGCTGTGCAAGGGCCGCTTCGAGGTGGGCGGCCTGACGCGCGACTACGCGCTGGAAGAGCCCACCAGCCTCAACACGCTGGCACTGCTGCCGCAGCTGATCGCCTCGGGCGTGAGCGCCATCAAGATCGAGGGCCGCCAGCGCAGCCCCGCCTACGTGGCCGAGGTCACCAAGGTCTGGCGCGCTGCCATCGACACCGCCTGGGCCGCCTTCGAGGGCCGCGGCCGCTACAGCGTGCAGCCGGCCTGGGACGGCCAGCTTGCCCGCTGGGCCGAGGGCCAGCAACACACGCTGGGCGCCTACGACCGCCCCTGGAGATGAACACGATGATGGAGCTTTCCATCGGCCCTCTGCTGTACTGGTGGCCGCGCGAAGCGCTGCTGAACTTCTACGCCGACCTGGCCGACGCGCCGGTGCGCAGCATCGTGCTGGGCGAGCTCGTCTGCTCGCGGCGCAACGAGATCAGGTTCGACGACTGGCTGGCCATCGCCCGCGAGCTGCGCGCCGCCGGCAAGGCCGTGCGCCTGGCGACCATGGCCCTGGTCATGAGCGAGGCTGAACTGCGCACGCTGCGCCGCGTCTGCGAGCAGGAGGAGTTCCCCGTCGAGGCGGGCGACGCCGCCGCGCTGCAGGTGCTGTCCCGCGCGCGCCGGCGGCCGTTCACGCTGGGGCCGCACCTCAACATCTACAACGCCGCGGCGCTGGGCGAGCACGCGGCCCTGGGCGCCGACCGCTGGGTCGCGCCGGTGGAGCTGTCGCTGGACGCGGTGGGCCGCATCAACCCGCAGCCGTCGTCCATCCAGACCGAGGTCTGGGCCTTCGGTCGCCTGCCGCTCGCCTTCTCGGCGCGCTGCTTCACGGCCCGCCACCACCGGCTGCAGAAGGACGACTGCCAGTTCCGCTGCCGCGACGACGCCGACGGGCTGCTGCTGAAGACGGGGGAGGGCGAGGACTTCCTCGCGCTCAACGGCATCCAGACGCAGAGTGCCGCGCTGCAATGCCTCATCGGCCACGGCCCGGCGCTGCGCGAGGCCGGCGTGAGCCTGCTGCGGCTGTCGCCCTGCGGCGCGCATTTCGGCCGCGTCGTCGAACTGTTCGACGCCGTGTTCGCGCGGGGCGCCGATGCCGGCGAGGCGCTGGCCGAGCTGCGCGCGCTGCCGCTGCCCGGCCGCCTCGTGGACGGCTTCGCGCGCCGCCAGCCGGGTCTTGCGGAGGCTGCATGAACACCGCACTGCCCAGCCTCCCGCCATCCTGGCGCGAGCGCGTCGCCCGCCTGCCCAGCCGGCCGCCCTCCACCCTGCTGGCCCTCGCGCTGGACCGCCTGCTGCTGCCGCGCCTGGACGCATCCCAGCGCCAGGCCCTGCAGGGCCGGACGGTCGAGATCGAGCTTCGGGAGCTGGGCGCCCGCGTGCGCCTACAGCTCGGTGCGCGCGGTTTCCGCGCCGCGGGCGAGGGCGGTGCGCCGCATCTGCGCCTGCGCGCCCGCGCCGATGCGCTGTGGCGGCTGCTGCGCGGCCAGGACGACGCCGACCGCCTGTTCTTCGATGGTGCCCTCGTCATGGAGGGCGACACCGAGTACGGCCTGATCCTGAAGAACACGCTGGACGCCATCGGGCCGCTGTGGAGCGCGCCCGCGGCGTGAGCGGGTGCCTCAGCCGATGAACACCGCCTCGCCCGCGGGGTTGAACGGCAGCAGGCCGCCGAACTCGCCCGCTTCCACGCGCTTGATCAGCAACTCCAGCATGCGCTGGATCTCGGCGGCCGTCGTGCGACCGGCCAGCGCGGCGGTGAACACCAGCTGCCAAGCCGGGCCGGCCTGGCGCGCCTCGGCGGCCAGGGCGTCGAAGTCGGTCAGCTCGGCGGGGTCCTTGTCCACGCACATCAGCGGGCGCAGCACGCCGCCTTCGCCCGCGGCATGGGCGGCGCGCTGCTCAGGCGTGGCATCGGGTTCGCATTCGGCCGTGGTGAAGACCATCAGCAGCCGTTGCGGCTCGGGCTGGGCGCGGGCCATGGCCAGCAGGTCGTTGAAATGCTCGATGTTCATGGCCGACACACTAACGCGCCGCTGCGCCGGCGTGCGCGGCGGGCGAACGACGATGGCATACGCCAAAGGGAGTAGGTGGGCCGCGGCGCGGTCCTGCCATGGCCGGATGGGCCGGGGCAGGGCGGCTGCCCAGAATGCCGGCATGGACGCGAGGACCGCCCCTATAGCCCCTTTACTCTGGATGCCCCGCGTGCTGCCCCAGCCTGCGCCGCTGCACGGCACGCTGCGCGACCGCCGCCAGCGCCCCTGGCGCGACCTGCGCATCTCGCTCACCGACCGCTGCAACTTCCGCTGCAGCTACTGCATGCCGCGCAACCGCTTCGGCCCCGGTCACCGCTTCCTGCCGCAGGCGCAGCTGCTGAACTTCGAGGAGATCGTGCAGGTCGCCCGCCAGGCCCTGGCGTTGGGCGTGCGCACGCTGCGCCTGACCGGCGGCGAGCCGCTGCTGCGCCGCGACCTGGCCGGCCTGGTGCGCCAGCTTGGCCGCCTGCGCACGCTGGACGGAACGCCGCCCGACCTGGCGCTGACCACCAACGGCAGCCTGCTGGCCGGCCAGGCCCAGGCGCTGCGCGACGCCGGCCTGAGTCGCCTCACGGTGAGCCTGGACGCGCTGGACGACGCCGTCTTCCAGCGCATGAACGATGTTGGCTTTCCCGTCGCCGAGGTGTTGCGCGGGCTGGAGGCGGCGCAGCGTGCGGGCTTCGAGCGCATCAAGGTCAACATGGTGGTGCGCCGCGGCGTCAATGACGGCGAGGCGCTGCCGCTGGCCGGGCATTTCCGCGAGCACTACGGGGGTGGCATGGTGCTGCGCTTCATCGAGTTCATGGACGCCGGCTGCCACAACGGCTGGAAGATGGACGAGGTGCTGCCCAGCGACGAGCTGCGCGCGCGCATCGCCGCTCGCTGGCCGCTGCAGCCCCTGCCCGCCACACGCGGCGGCGAGACGGCCCAGCGCTGGCGCTATTCCGATGGCGCCGGCGAGATCGGCTTCATCAGCAGCGTCAGCCATGCCTTCTGCGGCGACTGCACGCGCGCCCGCCTCACGGCGGACGGGCGCCTCTTCACCTGCCTGTTCGCCGCCCAGGGCCATGACCTGCGCCCGCTGCTGCGCGCTTCCCAGGGTGGTGAGACCCAGCTGCGCGAGCGCTTGGCCGGCATCTGGGCCCAACGCGCCGACGCCTACTCCGAGCAGCGCGAAAAGCTGCGCCTCTCGCAGCCCGAGCGCGCCGACATGCATGTGCTGGGTGGCTGACGAATCCGCCAGACCTTGCATCAGATCAAAGCTTTGCGGCGCCCCTGGCCCCAGCATCGCTCTTTCCGCCCTTCATCCACCACGCCATGACCACTCCTTCGCTCCTCGACCGCATGGCCACGGCCGGCCTCCAGCCCCTGCAGATCGCCGGTCGCCAACTGCTGCCCATCGTGCAGGGCGGCATGGGCGTGGGCATCTCGGCCCATCGGCTGGCCGGCAGCGTGGCCGCCCAGGGCGCCTGGGGCACCATCGCCTCGGTGGACCTGCGCCGCCACCATCCCGACCTGATGGCGCGCAGCGAGAACCTGCGCGACAGCGATGAGAGGAAGAAGCCCGTCATCGAGCAGGCCAACCAGGAGGCGCTGGCGCGCGAGATCCGCCAGGCGCGCGAGATTGCCGGCGGCCGCGGCCTGCTGGCCGTCAACGTGATGCGTGCGGTGAGCGACTACGCCGCGTCGGTGCGCACCGCGCTGCAGGAGGGCGTGGACGCCATCGTCTGCGGCGCCGGTCTGCCGCTGGACCTGCCCGAGCTGGCCCAGGACCACCCCGACACCGCTCTGGTGCCCATCCTCAGCGACGCCCGCGGCGTGGCCCTGCTGTGGAAGAAATGGGAGCGCCGCCAGCGCCTGCCCAGCGCCATCGTCATCGAGCACCCGGGCCATGCCGCCGGGCATCTGGGTGCAGCCAAGGTGGCCGACCTGGGCGATGCGCGCTTCGACTTCGAGACCGTGCTGCCCGCCGTGCGCCAGCACATCCGTGACGCCGGCATGGAGGGCCGCGTGCCGCTGATCGCCGCTGGCGGTGTGCGCACCTGCGAGGACATCCAGCGCCTGCAGTCCCTGGGCGCCGATGCGGCCCAGCTCGGCACGGCCTTCGTCGTGACCGAGGAATGCGATGCCCACCCCAACTTCAAGCAGGTGTTGGCCGAGGCGCGCGACGAGGATCTCGTCGAGTTCACCAGCGTGGCCGGCCTGCCGGCGCGCGCGGTGATGACGCCCTGGCTGAAGAAATACCTCAAGGCCGAGGAACGCCTGCAGGCGGTGGTGCAGCTCAAGCAGCGCTGCACGATGGCCTTCGACTGCCTGAGCCAGTGCGGCCTGCGCGACGGCCTCAAGGGCTGGGGCCAGTTCTGCATCGACCAGCGCCTGGCCGCGGCGCTGCGCGGCGAGATGGCCAAGGGCCTTTTCTTCCGTGGCCGTGGCGTGCTGCCCTTCGGCAGCCAGATCACCAGCGTGCGCCAGCTGATGGAGCGGCTGCTGACGCCGGGCATCTCGGTCGGCACGCCGGCGTGACCGCGTGACGGCGCCGTCGCGCCGCACGCCTCACACCTGGCCGGTGCAGCGCATGAAGGGGATGGTGGATTCGCCGGCGCCCCAGTCCGTCTGGCGCCACACATAGGCGTCGTCCCGGATCAGCACGAGCGTCCACACGATGGGGTCGCTGCCCGGGGTCTCGCGCTTCTCGCCGTCCAGGAACAGCGTGATGCTCTGGCCCTTGACGCGCAAGACCTTGTAGACGGCGGCGGACACGGTCTGGCCGTCATCGTTCTTGAACGGCTTGGTGAACGTGAACGTCGCCGTCGAGCGATCCTTGGAGAAGGCGATGACCTGGGCGTCGCCGCAGTCGTACTTGCCGTCCTGCAAGGGGGCCCACTTCCCGGGCAAGCGCTCGAAGAGCGCCGATGCATCGTCGAGCGCCTGGCTGGTGGTCGTGGCGGTGAACAGCAGGGCCGCGCAAAGCGCGAGGAAGGGTCTGTGCATGGCGATGGCGGGCTTCCCGGGTTGTCCTGGCGCCGCACTCTATGCGCTTTCCCGGCCAGGCCGTCGGACGGCGGCGCGGGCGCGGCCCGCGGCTTCAGGTGCCGCAGTGGTCCGTGAGGAAGAGCAGGGCCTGGTCGCGTGGCTGTTCGATCAGCAGGCGGGCGCTGACGTCGGGCATGACGAGGCCCGCGTGGGCCACGATCTCGCGCAGCTGGTCCAGCGCCAGCTGCGGTGCGGCGTGCAGCACCAGGCTCAGCTGCCACGGCCAGGCCGGCGTGCCGGGTGCGGTGAAGACGCGGTCCACGTTGCTGTGGGCCTGCAGCCGGCCGAGGGTCTCGGCCGTGGGCTCGATGTGCTTCCACAGCGCCAGCATGCCCGGCTGCGGCACCCGCGTGGGCGGGGGTTTCAAGGCCATGCCGGTCAGCTGGCCGCCGCGGCGCCAGGCCTGCAGCTTGGCCAGCAGCCGGGACTCGCTGCAGCCCAGCTGCTTGGAGCACTGGGCAAAGGGACGGGAGCACAGCAGCAGGCCTTCTTCGAGGTGCCTGGCGATGTCGGGAGCGTCGCAGGGCAGGGCGTCGGCGGCCGACGCGGGCAGCCTCAGCCGGGCCACGGGGGCGTCGGGCAGCTGCCGGAGCTGGCGGGCCAGGGCCTCGTCGTCCAGGGCCTCGATCTCAGCCCACAGCGAAGGCATGCCGGCCTGCGGCTCACAGCGCTCGATGTGGAAGCAGCCGGGCAGGGTCGCCAGTGCCGCGGCGAGCGGCGCGTCGTCGGCGCCCGGCTGGAAGGCCAGGCGCCAGCGCTCGCGCCGCAGCCCCTCCCCCCAGCAGGGCTGGATGGTCTGCAGCGCGCCGTTGCGGTGCAGCTCCTGGCACAGGCTCAGCAACTCGCGCGGCGTGGCGCCGCTGCGCGCGGCCATTTGCCGGAAGGGCGAGGCGTGCAGCGGGAACGTCTGCTGCCAGCCCTGCAGCAGGGTCTGGCGGAGGCTGGCGCAGCAACTGGCGTGAGGTGTCGAGGTAAGCATGGACGACCCGAATGCTCGGCGCGGCGAGCGTGAGCGTCCTTAATTTGCTTCAAGACCTTGGGTGCGCTGTTTGCCCCAGGTCAAAGGTGATGTTCACCAGGCGCCGAGCTCGGTGCTGATGGCGACTTCGCAGTCCGGGAAGATCTCAAGCTTCGTCAGCTTGAGCCGCACGCCGACGACGCCGGGCAGGCTCATGAGCCGGTTGCACAGCTTGCCCAGCAGGGCCTCGACGAGGTCGGTGTGCTCGGCGGTGCACTCGTCGATGATGGCCGTGCGCACGCGGCGGTAGTCCAGCACATGGCCGATGTCGGCGTCGCGCGCCACCACCGGCAGCGCGCCGAGGTTGACCTCGGCGTCCACCTGGATGGGCTGCGGCCCGGTGCGCTCGAAGTCCAGCACGCCGAGGTTGGCCCGAAAGCGCAGGCCCTGCAGGTGGATGACCTGGCGGTTGTTGTGGCGCTGCGGTGCGGCCGCGGCCTGCGGGCGCAGGGCCTGCTCGATCTGTTTGGCGGCCTGCACGCCGTCGGCCAGCGCCGTCTGCACGCAGGGGTGCCAGCGGCCGCTGGCGTCGCCGGCGACGAAGACGCGCTGGCGGGCGTGCTCGTCCAGCAGCGCGAAGGCCGAGGGCTCGGGCTCGAAGCCGAGCAGCACGGCGGCGATGTCGAAGCGCTCGGCGCCCGCGCTCACGCCGTCGGCGTCCGGCAGCAGGGCCTCGGGCAGCGGCGTGGACAGGCGCACGCTGATGCCGGCGTGGTGCTCGATGCGTTCCACCAGATGCGTCTGCGCGCGCCAGCCGCCGCGCGTCCACACCGTCACGGCAAAGCCGCGCTCAGCCAGGAAGAGGGCGTTCTCGGCCGCGTTGTCGCCTGCGCCCAGCAGCAGCACGCGGCCCGGTGCGAGCGTGGCGCGCTGGGTGGTGAGCGAGGCCGCGTCCAGCACGCGGGGGTGGGGCGAGGCGAAATAGCGCGTCGGGCGCAGCAGGCGCAGGCCGGTGGCGACGAGCAGCGCGCGGGCCTGCACGCGCTCGCCGCCGGCGAGCTGCAGCGTCCAGCCGTCGAGCGAGTGGCGGGCGGACTCGACCTGGGCGCCCAGCCGCAGCGTGAGCCCCGGCGTGGCCGTAGCCTGAACGGCGTACTGCACGGCCAGGTCGCACAGGCGGGTGGCGGGCTCGCCCAGCACCCAGTCCTGCGGGAAGTCCAGCGCCGCCAGCGAGGCACAGAGCTGCGGCTCGCGCTCGACCAGCAGCGTCGTCAGCCCCAGCTGGCCCAGCCAGGACGCGGCGCTGCAGCCGGCGGGGCCGCCGCCGAGGATGGCGACGTCGAGAGAGAGGGGGCTGGTCATGGTGCGCGGCAGGGCTGAAAGCCAAAAATTATCCGCGCAGCCTCTTCCAGACCCGCCAGCCCAGCAGCAGCGCGAGGAGGGCTCCGTAGACCGCCGGCTCGGCGAAGTTGTGCTTGCCGGCGCGCATCCAGATGAAGTGCAGCAGCGCGATGACGGCGATGACGTACACAGCCTTGTGCAGCGCCTGCCAGCGCCTGGCGCCGAGGGCCTTGATGGCGCGGTTGAAGCTGGTGGCCGCCAGCGGCAGCATCAGCGCCCAGGCCGTGAAGCCCATCAGGATGAAGGGGCGCTTGGCGATGTCGCGGGCGATGTCGTCCAGCGCCAGGCCCATGTCCAGCCAGCCGTAGGCGAGCAGGTGCAGGCTGGCGTAGCTGAACGTGAACACGCCCAGCATGCGCCGAAAGCGCGCCAGCGCCGCCAAGGCGGTCAGCTCGCGCAGCGGCGTGATGGTGAGCGTGAGCCACAGGCCGCGCAGCGTCCAGTCGCCCAGGCGGCGGATCAGGGCTTCGGCGGGGTTGGCGCCGAGCTGGTTGGTGGCGGCCGCGTAGACCAGCCAGGCCAGCGGGCCCAGGCAAAACAGGAACAGCACCACCTTCGCCGCTGGGTGCAGCAGCGCGCGCGTCAACGCGGCCTTCATCAGTAGTTGCGCTTCAGGTCCATGCCCGCGTAGAGCTGACCGACCTGGGCCTCGTAGCCGTTGAACATCTGCGTCGGGCGCTTCTTGGCGAAGAGACCGTCCTCGCCGATGCGGCGTTCGGCCGCCTGGCTCCAGCGCGGGTGGGGCACGTTGGGGTTCACGTTGGAATAGAAGCCGTACTCCTGCTGTGCGGCCTTGGTCCAGCTCGACACCGGCTCCTTCTCCACGAGGCGGATCTTCACGATGCTCTTGGCCGACTTGAAGCCGTACTTCCACGGCAGCGCCAGCCGCAGCGGCGCGCCGTTCTGGTTGGGCAGCACCTCGCCGTACATGCCGAACACCAGCATGGCCAGCGGGTGCATGGCCTCGTCGATGCGCAGGCCTTCCACGTAGGGCCAGTCCAGCACGCCCGAGCGCACGCCGGGCATCTGCGCCTTGTCGGCGAGGCTGGTGAACTCGACATACCTGGCCTTGGACGTGGGCTCCACCTTCTTGATCAGCTCGGCCAGCGAATAGCCCACCCAGGGGATGACCATGCTCCAGCCCTCGACGCAGCGCAGCCGGTAGATGCGGTCCTCCATGGGCGCGAGTTTGAGCAGGGCGTCCAGGTCGAAGCGCGCGGGCTTGGCGCACTCGCCCTCGACACTGACCGTCCACGGCCGCGGCTTGAGGGTGTGGGCGTATTGCGCCGGGTCGGACTTGTCGGTGCCGAACTCGTAGAAGTTGTTGTACGAGGTCGCGTCGGCGTAGCTGGTGGCCTTGTCCAGCACCATGGCCCCGGCCACGGCGCTGCGCACGCCCGGCAGCCTGGGCAGCTTGCCGCCGCCTGCGGCGGCTTGCGCCAGGGTCAGCGGCGAGGCGGCGGCCAGGCCCAGTCCGGCCATGGCCTCGCGGCGGTTGAGGTAGACACGGCGGGGCGTGATTTCGCTGGACAGGGGCTCGTGAGGGGTGGGAGTTCGGATCAGCATGAAGGGCTCTCGGATCTGCAGGCAGGGGTAGGTCGGGCCGGGACGGCCGCAACTTACACCCTGGGCGGCGGGCGTGCCCGAGCGGCCTGGCAAATCCGACTGGCCGGCGGGTGCTGGCGGTCCCGTGCCGGCGCGCCTCAGGCGGCCACGAGCGCCGGCGCGGGGGCGTCCGCCGGTGCGGCCTGGCGCGCTTTCAGGGTGCGCCAGCGCTGCGTCAGGGCCCAGGTCCGCAGGGGCGCCAGCAGGCCGAGAATCGCCAGCGTCGTGAGCAACAGCACCGGGAAGGTGGTCTCGCCGTCGGTCAGCGCCGTGATCAGCTCGGAAAGCAGGTCGATGTAGATCAGGTAGGTCAGGAGATGCGCGGTCCAGGCCTGCCACCCGACCGGCCGGAAGATCAGCGACTGGCGTTGCCACAGCGGCAGCCCCAGGTCCTCCGGCGGCGAGTCGGGGTAGGCGTCACGCCAGCGTTGGCGCTCGGCCATGGCCCAGCGCTGCAGGGGCCAGGCCAGTGCGCAGGCCAGAGGCGGGAAGATCCAGCCTTTGTTGTCGAGGAGCGTGCTGATCAGGAAGGTGTCGTCGGCATCCAGGCCGGAGACGTACGTCATCGTCGCGCCCAGGCACAGCACCAGGTAGGTCAGGAAATGGGCCACGCCCGAGCGCAGGCCCAGGGGCTGGAAGAGCAGGAAGAGGCGTCGCTGCAAGCTCAGGTCCTGCCGGCGCTGGTGCAGCTGATGCTGGATGGCGCTGTGCTGGATGCGGGCGCGCTCCAGGCCCGTCGCCGCCGTCATCAGTTCGGCCTCGATCTGGGTCTTGAGGTGCTGCAGCGTGGCTTCGCTCAGGTGGATTTCCGCATGGAGCTTTTGCATCAGGGAGGTCAGGTCCTCGATGCGCTGGAGGTCGCGCCGGCGGCGCGACACGAGCGAGGCGGAATCGAGCATCTTGGGCAGCAGGCCGGTCAGCGCGGTGACGACGGTGATCACGCCGACCAGCAGCTGGTAGATGTCCTTCTTGGCCTCCTCCGTGGCCTTCTTGGCGCCCTTCTCCAGGGTTTCCTGCGCGGCGATCTGCTTGCTGGCTACCGTCTGGGGCGCCTGGGCCCGAGCCGCGCTTCCCATCAGCAGCAGCGCCGCGATTGCCAGGACGCCCAACAGCCTGCCGAGTGCGTGGGTCATGTTGCCTCCGGTTGCGTCTACGCGGGGGCAGTGTCAAGTCGGGCGGGCCGATGCGATCTAGGCTTTTCCCCGAGGCATCCTCAACGGAAATCCCGGCTCTCGGTCGGCAGCCGCCCCAGCAGCGGGCTGAGGTTGGTGAAGCGCCGGGCCAGCAGATGGCGCACATCGCCGTCGCCGCGCTGCCAGATGCCTTCGACAGCCAGCAGCCGTGCGCCGAGGATGGTGCCGCGGTTCTCCTCGTAGACCTTGTTCCAGACGATGACCTGGACGTTGCCGGTCTCGTCTTCCAGCGTGACGAACAGGGTGCCCTTGGCGGTCTGGGGCTTCTGCCGGCCGGTGACGATGCCGCAGGCCTTGGCGTGGCGGCCGCTCTTCACCTTGTCGAGCTGGCTGGCGCTGAGCAGCCCTTGTCGGGCCAGGCGCGGGCGCAGCAGGGCCAGCGGATGGCGGCGCAACGTGAGGCCGGTGGCGGCGTAGTCCCACAGCACTTCCTCGCCTTCGGCGGCGGCGGGCAGGGCGAGGTCGTCCTCGGGCAGCAGGCTGCCCTGCAGCAACTGCGGCATCGCGTGCAGGGCCGAGGCCTGCCAGACCTGCTGGCGGCGATGGCCGGCGAGTGAGGTGAGGGCGTCGGCGGCGGCGAGCTGCTGCATGTCCTGCTGGTTGAGGCGGGCGCGGAAGGCGAGGTCCTGCGGGTGGGCGAAGGCGCCGTCGCGGGCCCGGGCCTGCTCGATGCGGTCGGCGGCTTCGTTGCCCAGGCCGCCGACGAGGCACAGGCCCAGGCGAACGGCCGGCTGGTGTTCACCGTCGCGGTGTTCGAGGGTGCTGTCCTTGTGGCTGTGGTTGACGTCGATGGCCCGTACCTCGATCTTGTGGCGGCGCGCGTCCTGCACCAGCTGGCTGGGCGTGTAGAAGCCCAGCGGCTGGGAGTTCAGCAGGGCGCACAGGAAGGCCGCGGGCTCGTGGCATTTGAGCCAGGAGCTGACGTAGGTGAGCAGGGCGAAGCTGGCGGCGTGGGACTCGGGGAAGCCGTAGCTGGAGAAGCCCTTGATCTGGTCGAAGATGCGTTTGGCGAAGTCGTCGGTGTAGCCCCGCGCGCGCATGCCGTCGACGACCTTGTCGTAGTACTTCTCCAGAACGCCAGGGCGCTTCCAGGCGGCCATGGCGCGGCGCAACTCGTCGGCCTCGCCTGCGGAGAACCCCGCCGCGATCATGGCCACCTGCATGACCTGTTCCTGGAAGATGGGCACGCCTCGGGTGCGCCAGAGGGCGGCCTTCAAGGCTTCGCTGGGGTACTCCACCTGGTCTTCGGGCAGCGCTCGATTTTTAAGGAAGGGGTGCACCATGCCGCCCTCAATGGGCCCCGGCCGCACGATGGCGACCTCGATGACGAGGTCGTAGTAGTTGCGAGGCCGCAGCCGCGGCAGCATGGACATCTGGGCGCGTGATTCGATCTGGAAGACGCCGATGGTGTCGGCCGCGCAGATCATGTCGTAGGTCTTAGTGCAGTCCTGCGGAATGCTGGCCAGCGAGTAGGTCCTGCGGCGCATCGGCTGGAGCAGGTCAAAGCAGCGCCTGATGGCCGTGAGCATGCCCAGCGCCAGCACGTCGACCTTCATCATTCGCAGCTCGTCGATGTCGTCCTTGTCCCATTCGATGACGCTGCGGTCCTTCATCGTCGCGTTCTCGATGGGGACCAGGCGTTCCAGCGGCCCGTCGGTCAGCACGAAGCCGCCCACGTGTTGGGAGAGGTGGCGCGGCAGGCCATTGAGCTGGCGGCCGAGCGTGATGAGCTGTTGCAGGCGCGGATCGTCTTGCGGCAGGCCGAGCTTGTGCAGCAGCGCGATGCGGTGTTCCTCGGGCAGCACCTGGCTGGACCAGCCGCTGTGGTCCTGGCTCATCACGTCGAGCTGCTCTTCGCTGAACCCCAAGGCCTTGCCTACATCGCGTATCGCGCTCTTGGGTCGGTAGCAGGTGACGACGGCGGTCAGCGCCGCGCGCTCCCGGCCGTACTTGTCGTAGAGGTACTGGATGACCTCCTCGCGGCGCTCGTGCTCGAAGTCCACGTCGATGTCCGGCGGCTCGTTGCGCTCGCGGCTGATGAAGCGTTCGAACAGCAGCGTGCTTTCCCTCGGATTGACCGACGTGATGCCGAGGCAATAGCAGACGACGCTGTTGGCCGCCGAGCCGCGTCCCTGGCAGAGGATGCCCTGGCGGCGCGCAAACCCGACGGTGTCGGCAACGGTCAGGAAGTAGTGCTCGTAGCGCAGCTCTTCGATGAGCTCGAGTTCGTGCTCGATGCGGCCGCGCCATTCGTCCGGCAGCCCATCGGGCCAGTGTTGGGCCGCGCCTTGGTAGGTGAGCGCACGCAGATGCTGGGTGGCCGTGATGCCTGGCGGAATGACCTCGCTGGGATAGCGATAGCTGATCTCGTCGAGCTGGAAGCTGCAGTTTGCGGCCACGTTCAGCGTTTCGGCCAGCAGCTCGGGCGGGTAGAGCTGGGCGAGGCGCAGGCGGCTGCGCAGATGGCGCTCGGCATTGGGCTGCAGGTCGAAGCCGCAGTCGGCGACGGGCCGGCCCAGGCGCGTGGCGGTCATCACGTCCTGCAGGGGCTTGCGCGAGCGCAGATGGAAATGCACGTCGCCAGCGGCGACGAGGGGCAGGGTGGTGATCTGCGAGAGCTGCTGCATCGTCTGCAGCCATAGCGCATCGCCGATGTCGCGCAACAGTTCGACGGCGATCCAGGCGCGGCCGCTGAAATGGCATTGCAGCCATTGCGCGGGCTCCAGCAGTTCGTCGTCTTCAGCGGTGTCGCGCGGCAGCACGAGCAGGGCCAGGCAGTCGGCCAGGCGCTCGGGAGCGATCTGATGCCAGTGCAGTGTGTATTCGCCTTTGATGGGGCTCGCACGCCGCAGCATGGTGATGAACTGGCTGAGATTGCCGTAGCCGTTCAGGTTCTGTGCCAACAGGACGAGCTTGAAGCGGGGTGTGCCGGCGTCGTCGCGAACCAGGAACTCGCTGCCGATCAGCAGTCGTGGCGGGCGGGATTCGGCGTTGTCCTGCAGCATGCGGCGGCGCTGCGCATAGGCGCGCACGACGCCTGCCAGCGAGCATTCATCGGTGATGGCCAGGGCTTCGTAGCCCAGCGTGGCGGCGCGCTCGACGAGCTCGGCAGGTTCGGAAGCGCCGCGCAGGAAGCTGAAAGCCGTCAGGCAGTGCAGCTCGGCATAGGGGGGTGTCAGGCCCATCATCCGAAGATCCCGTGCAGGAACCATCCGCCGCGGGCAGGGAGCCTCTCGCGATAGATCCACAACACGCCACGCGTTGCACTTTCGGCGATGTAGTAGTCGCGCACGTACATCTGCCCATCCCACCAGCCGCTTTCGATGCGATGCGGGCCAGCGACGATCTTCAGTGGCCCGTCGCACAGTGGCTGCTCCTGGGCCGAGAGCGGCAAGGCCTCCGGCGGGTCCACAAGCCAGGTGGGTTGTGGGCCTGGCGGCAGGCGTACCGGCGCCTTGGAGGGAGCGCCTGGCCACGGTTGCCATTCCTGCATGACTCCCAGCCGATGGTCTTCTCGGAGGCGGCACACCAGCACGCTTTCAGGGCCCAGGCGCGCGGTGATCCGCTCTGCCAGCTGATGCAGGGACTCGCGCTCCTGCGGTGCCGTGCCCGGCAGCAGGCTGGCGCTGGGCTCGGCCATGGGCATCACGTGGTCAACGCTCAGTCGCAGTTCACCGGCCGGTGCCGCCAGGACTTGATGGGCCAGGTGCTCGGCCAGCAGGCGGCTGAGATGCCGGAAGCTGCGAGTCGGGTCGGTCGTGGCCAGATCGAGATGGCCGCCGCTGCCGATGCCACGGGCACGCATGGCGTCATGCGCCCAGGCCAGGCGCAAATGCCGGATGCCGGCATGGCGGGCAGCCAGCCAGGCGCAGAGCTGCTGCAGCAGTTGATCTGCGAAGCGGCCCAGCGCAGGGGCATCCTCGACGCGCCAGGGCAGTTCCAGCCGTGCATCGAAGCGCTCGGGCAGGATCAGCCATTCATGAGCTTCAGGGGCTTCGCCATAGGCCTGATCCAGCGCAGTCAGCAGGTCTGGGCCGAAGCGCCTGGCCATGGCCGGTCGCGGCAGTCTGCGCAGGTCCGCCAGCGTGTTGCAGCCCAGGCGGGCCAGCATGGGCTTGTGGAGCCGGGCGGCGGACAACATCTCCAGTGGCAGTGGATCCAGCCGCTCGGCCAGAGGCTGGCTCAGGCTGCGCGGCGTGCTGGCTGAACCGGATCGGGCCACGGCCAGCGCGCCGAGGCTGGTGCAGGCCCAGGCCATGCGGCCCAGCGCCAGCCCGGCTGCCTCGGCCTCATTGCGCAGCCGCTGGTGCAGCGCGCGCGTGCCGTGGAACAGGCGCAGGCTGGCGCCGACTTCCAGCACGATGGCCTCCTCCAGGCGAGCGACCCGCGGCGAGAAATGCAGCGCCAGCCAGCCCAGGGCCGGGAGCTGGGCCGCTGCGGCGGCAGCCTCATCAGGCGAGGCTGTCGTCGAGCACAACAGGGCGAGCCAGTGCATGGTGATGGGTAGGCCGGCTGACCTCGATGCGGGGCGCCGAGCGTTTGGGCAGGATGGAAGGCAGGGCGGCGCGCATGCGGGGCGTCAGCACGGTTTCCAGCTGAGGCGGGATGCTGGGCAGGCTGAGCCAGCCGTCATGGGCCGGGCCGCGGCGTTTGAGTACGCGCACTTGCAGCTTCCAGCGCCCGTCGGGTTGCAGCAGCAGGCGCAATGGAGCCGCCGAGGACTGGTCCTGGGCTGCCCAAGGGCGCAGCAGGAAGGTGGGTGTGTCCGAGCCGAGCGCGGCCACCTGCAGCCGCCGCAGCTGCGTGGGCCTCGCCTCGGGCAGCCAGGCCATCACGGCGATGCGGGACTTGATGGCTTGCTCGGTAACCCAGAGTTGTTGCGCCGGCGTCGTGGCTGCAACGCAGATCAACGCTGACGGGGGCAGGCCCAGGGCGCGCTGCCCTGGCATATGGGGCATGTATGGCGGGTTCACGAGCAGCAGCGAACGCAGTGCCGGTGCGGTCAGGTGCTGGCGACGGCGTGGGCTGACGGCTGGCAAAGCCTGCCCGGCCCACCACCTGCGCAGGGTCGATGCCAGCAGGCGCCACTCCAGCACGCCGAATTGCGGCGTCAGCAGCTCGGTAACGGCTCGCAGCGGCCAGCCGCCGCCGGGCAGCTCGGCGTCCAGGGCGGCAAAGCCGCTGGGCAGGACGGGGTCGGCACTGCGGCTCAGGCTGCTGCCGCGCCACAGTCGGCTTTCCAGATGGGGCGCCAGCACCAGCCGGCCCGCCGCGTCGGCCGATGCGAAGGGCCCCGGGGCAAGCGAGTGGGCGGGTGCGTTGGCAGAGGCGGGCAACATGGCCGTAGCAGGCGAAGCGGGGAAGAAGCGGGAGCTTGAATGAGAGCACAATACTGTATTTATATCCAGTATTTTCCGCCAATTGAACCGGCCCGGCCGCTAGCATTCGACGCCCCCGCCGGAGAGTCGCCATGCAACTTGCCGCGTTGATTTGCGTCCATGACGTACCCGCCAGCCCTAGCGCTGGAGCGAGAACGGCAACTGGGAGTTCTGGCTGCGCGGCCCCGACGGCTATGCGGTGGTGCTGACCAGCCCCTTGCCTTGACGCTTGATTTCAGGAGACCCCGACATGCCGATGAACGACTATCTGGTGCTGTCCCGCGGCCAATGGGACGAGGGTGCCGACCCGCAGGCCGTGCAGGCCGCCATCGACGCCTTCTACGTCTGGTACGAGCGGGGCGTGGCCCAAGGCCGGCTCAAGCCTGGCAGCCGGCTGGAGCCGGGCTGTCGCATCGTCGGCAAGGGGCTGGTCACCGACGGGCCGTTTGCCGAGACCAAGGAGTGGGTGGGCGGCTACTGGTTCATCGTCGCCGAGACGCTGGAACAGGCCGCGGCGATTGCCGCCGAGAACCCCTGCCTGCAGTTCGGCCTGACGCTGGAGATCCGCCCGCTGGACGCCAGCCGCGCCGATGTGGCGGTGGCGACCAACGAGACGCCGGCGAGCTGGCGTTAGGAGAACCCGTCGCCGTCGAAGTCCACCACGTCCTCGTCCCGCGCGAGGGTCGGCGGGGCGTCCTTGGGTTTCATGGCCTCCAGCTGCTCGCGCAGCTTGGCGACCTGGTCCAGCCAGTAGTTGGGTGTGCCGAACCAGGGGAAGGCCAGCGGGAAGGCGGGGTCGCCCCAGCGCCGGGCCAGCCAGGCGCTGTGGTGGATCATGCGCATCGTGCGCAGCGGCTCGATGAGACGCAGCTCGCGGTCGTCGAATTCGGCGATCTGCTCGTAGCCGTCGAGCACGGCGTTGAGCAGCTGGCGCGAGGCCTCCGGCTCTTCACTTGAGCTTGGCAGCAGCATCCACAGGTCCTGGACGACGGGGCCGGTGACGGCGTCGTCGAGGTCCACGAAGTGCGGGCCGCGATCGGGCGTCCAGAGGATGTTGCCGGGATGGCAGTCGCCGTGCAGACGCGTGAGCTGCAGGTCGGGCAGGCTGTCGAAGGCGGCCTGGATGGCACCGATGCAGCGCTGGGCGGCATCGTCCCAGGCGGGGGCAATCTCGGGCGGGAGGGCGTCGTTGGCCATCAGCCAGTCACGCGCCGTCTGTGCGGGCGCGGCGCTGGCCCAGGTGAGGCGCTCGGCGAAGGGTTTCTGGCGCCCCACGCCGTGCAGCCGGGCCAGCAACCGGCCGATCCAGCGCAGCACCTCGGGGTCTTCCAGCTCCGGCCCCCGGCCGCCCTGGCGCGGCGTGACGGCCAGGCGCTGGCCCTGGTAGTGAAACAAGGTGGAGCCGCCGGCCAGCGGCCAGGGTGCGGCCACGGGCACCTCGGCGGCGGCCAGCTCGGCGGCGAAGGCGTGTTCTTCCAGGATCTGCGCGTCGCTCCAGCGGCCCGGGCGGTAGAACTTGGCGACGGCCGCACCGCCGTCCTCCAGGTGCAGCATCAGCACCCGGTTCTCGAAGGAGTTCAGCTGCAGCAGCCGGCCGTCGGCGCGCAGGCCGGCGGCGTCCAGGGCGTCGAGCATGAACTCCGGCGTCAGGTCGCCGAAGCTGAGGTCAGGGGTCGCGTGATGCATCCGGCGAGTGTCGCCGGGATGGTCCGCCTTATCTGCGGCGGGGGCGCTCGGTGGCGTAGCGCGGTGCGTCGACGACGACGCCCACGATGTCGTCCATCATGGCCTCGTCGTCGGCGTCATCCAGCACCGGCAGGCTGCGCGGGTTGTAGCGCGACGTGTCGAGGTTGCGCGAGGACAGGCGGCGCTGCGGCTGGGGGGGCGACGGCTGGGCCGGTGCGCGCGGGTAGCGCTCGCCGTAGCCCTCGCTGCCGCCGAAGACGCTGGCGTCCTGCCAGAGCGGCAGGGGCTGGGAAAACTGGCCCCAGTCGCTGCCGAACTCGTCCTCGCTGGTGCTGCTGCGGCGGCGCGACAGGCCCGGCGTGGCGGCCGGCGCCGGCAGGGGGCCGCGCGGGTTGCTGCCCTGGGGCACGAGGAGCTGCAGTTCGGCAACGCTGGGCAATTGGTCCATTGCGCAGCGCAGGTAGCGCACGCGGCAGGCGGAGAGCACCGCGTGCTTGATCTGCAGGCTGCGCGGCGTGACGCCCCGCTCGCCTTCGAGGTCGATGGCGGCCAGCACACGGCCGTTGGGGCTGCAGACGGCAAAAGTGACGTGCGAGGCGCCCAGCAGGTCGAACCAGTAGCGCACCTCCTTGGCCTCGGTCGGCTGGCAGAAGCGCACCAGCGGCAGCTTGGACAGCACGACGTGGTGGGGCAGGGCCTCGCGCAGCAGGCGGAAGACGCGCCGCTCATCGGTCGTGAACACCGGCCGTGCCGTGAGCGACCACTCCGCCGGCAAGCCTTTATTGGCGTACGCCGGCCGCCGCAAGGCCCAGATCAGGCTGATGACCAGACCCAGCACACAAACAGCCAGGGCGGCGATCCAATAAATGGCGTACGGCATGTCCCTCGAGGAGTTCGGCGGCAGCGCCGATCCCTCGGCACAATGGACGGGCAATGTAGCTCAACGTCCCTAAAAGACATTACTCGCTAGTCCCGATTCCCCCGGGCCTGAGGGGGAGCAGGGTCAGAAAAACGGCTGTTTACCCATCATTTATTGCTTCGCGGCCCGTCCCGACGAGTCGAAATGGGCCTTGACCTCGGCGACGCTGTCGACGAACTCGCTCAAGACCTGAGCCTGGCGCTTGAACTGGAAATCCAGTTCGCCCAGATGCCGCTCCAGCGCCTGCTCGACCTGGGAGCCCACGGTATCCGGCGGCAGGCGCAGCCAGGCCGCGGACTCTCCGCCATCGCGCTCGACGATGGCGCCGGCAGCGGCTGCAATGCGCAGCATGGGGCGGTTTTCGCTCAGCGCATGGATGAAAAGGGTGTCGATGCCGCGGTTGCGCGCGTGCAGGGCGGCCGCGTCGAACAGGCGCCGGCCCAGGCCCCGGCTGCGTGACAGCGGCAGCACGGAAACGCCGAACTCGGCCACCGAGCGCGCGGGCTCGCCCGGCAGTACCTGGCCATACGCCAGGTGCGCCAGGGCGATCAGTTGCAGACGGCGATTGAAGATGCCCAACACTTCGTCGCGCCCGAAGTCGATGCTCAGCGCGTATTTGCGGATCTGCTCGTCCGATGCCGGGTAGCCGAAGCGCAGATAGCGGTCCTGCGGCTCCAGGGTCAGCAGGTGCTCGATGATGCGGCGGCGGTGGCGACGGGCCAGGGAGCGGATCGGCACCCAGGTCGACAGCCGTTCCAGTGCGGCGCGGGCGCTCGCCAGCGGGCCGGCAGCCCCGGCGGGTGCCGCGGGCTGTGCGTTGGGGTCGGGGCCAAATGCTGACAGCTCATGGTCCCAGTCCGCCGCGGGCTCGGCGGGCGGGTCAGAGGGGGCGGGTGGGGACTTGGGCATGGCGGGCCTGCGGGTATGGCAAGGTTAACGCGTCGGGCCTTTTCAAACCACTGGCGGCGCTGGTACACTCGTGGGCTTTTCCGTCAAAAGGCTGCGGGAAAGAACCGTGTCGAGAGGCTGCGCTCAGAAGCAGCACCGAGGCCGGGCAGTATTCAGCCATGCATCGCCGGTATCTCATTTGGGGGCCGGCACAGCGAAAGCAACTCTCATGAAGACCTTCAGCGCCAAGCCGGCCGAAGTGACGCACGAGTGGTTTGTGATTGACGCCACCGACAAGGTGCTCGGACGTGTTGCCAGCGAAGTGGCACTCCGTTTGCGCGGCAAGCACAAGGCCATTTACACGCCTCACGTGGACACCGGTGATTTCATCGTCATCGTCAACGCCGACAAGCTCCGTGTCACGGGCAACAAGGCCACCGACAAGGTGTACTACCGTCACTCTGGCTTCCCTGGCGGCATCTACGCCACGAAGTTCAAGGACATGCAAGCCAAGCACCCCGGCCGCGCGCTGGAGAAGGCCGTCAAGGGCATGCTGCCCAAGGGCCCGCTGGGTTACGCAATGGTCAAGAAGCTGAAGGTCTACGCAGGTCCCTCGCACCCGCACACCGCCCAGCAGCCCAAGGCTCTCGAGATCTAAGGAACGGCCATGATCGGAAATTGGAATTACGGTACTGGTCGCCGCAAGTCGTCGGTTGCTCGCGTCTTCATCAAGAAGGGCACGGGCCAGATCGTCGTCAACGGCAAGTCCATCGACACCTACTTCGGTCGTCAGACCTCGATCATGATCGCCAAGCAGCCCCTGCTGCTGACGAACAATGGCGAAGCCTTCGACATCAAGGTGAACGTTCACGGTGGTGGCGAATCTGGCCAAGCCGGCGCCCTGCGCCTGGGCATCACCCGCGCGCTGATCGACTACGACGCGACCCTGAAGCCCGAACTGAGCCGCGCCGGCTTCGTCACGCGTGACGCGCGTGAAGTCGAGCGTAAGAAGGTCGGTCTGCACGGCGCCCGTCGCAGGAAGCAGTTCAGCAAGCGTTAATCACGCCTTGCTCGACATCACAAAAGGCCGCTTCATGCGGCCTTTTGTTTTTGCGTCGACAATCCCCATATTCGTCTCTGCACAGATTCACAGGAGCCCGCCATGAGCGCCGTGCTTGATACCCCCACCGACATCCCCGTGCCCCTGGTGTTCACCGACAGCGCCGCCGACAAGGTGCGCGATCTGGTGGCCGAAGAAGGCAACCCGGAGCTGAAGCTGCGCGTCTTCGTGCAGGGCGGCGGCTGCTCGGGCTTCCAGTACGGCTTCACCTTCGATGAGGCCGTCAACGACGACGACACGCAGATGCAGAAGAACGGCGTGACGCTGCTGATCGACTCGATGAGCCTGCAGTACCTGATGGGTGCCGAGATCGACTACAAGGAAGACCTGCAGGGCGCCCAGTTCGTCATCAAGAACCCCAACGCCACGACGACCTGCGGCTGCGGGTCGAGCTTCTCGGTCTGAAGGATCAGGCGGGGTACAAGGCCCCGAGAACCCGGAGCCCTGCGGCTCCCGTGACGGCCGGCAGATTGCCCGGCCGTCTTGCTTTGAAGCACATCGCCAGCCAGGCGAAGGCGGCCGCCTCGACCTGGTCCACAGGCAGGCCGCGTGCCATGCTGGACTCGACGGTGACGCCGGGCAGCAGATCGGCCAGGCGCTGCATCAGGCGGCCATTGAGCGCGCCACCGCCACAGGCGGTCAGCCTCGTGGCGCCCGGCATCTGCGCTCTCAGCGCATCGGCCACGCAGCGCGCGCTGAGTTCCAGCAGTGTCGCCTGCACGTCCTCCGGTGCGAGGCCCGGAACGAGCCTGGCCTGCAGCCAGCCCAGGTGAAACAGATCCCGGCCGGTGCTCTTGGGCGGCGGCAGCGCGAAGAAGGGCTCGGCCAGCAGCGTCGCCAGCAGTGCCGGCGATACGCGGCCCGTGGCGGCCCAGGCGCCGCCGGCGTCGAAGGCCTGGCCCCGGTGGCGGCCGATCCAGCCATCCATCAGGCAGTTGGCCGGACCGCAGTCGAAGCCGCCGGTGCGCCCGTCGGCGAACAGCAGGCTGAGGTTGCTGATGCCGCCCAGGTTCAGCACGGCGGTGTCCTCGCCTGCGGCGCCGAACACCGCACGGTGGAAGGCCGGCACCAGCGGTGCGCCCTGGCCGCCGGCGGCGACGTCACGGCTGCGCAGATCGCAGATCACGTCGATGCCTGCCTGTTCGGCCAGCAGTGCGCCGTTCAACAACTGCGTCGTGTAGCCCTCGAAGCCGCCGGGCCGATGGCGCACTGTCTGGCCGTGGGCGCCGATGGCGGCGACCTGCTCATGCCGCATGCTGGTGGCCTCCAGCAGCTGCGAGACGACGTCGGCATAGCTGCGCGCGACGGCATTGGCCGCCAGCGCGGCGCGGTGCAGTTCGTTGTCGCCGGGTGAGTTCAGCGCCAGCAGCTCGTCGCGCAACGCAGGCTGGAAGGGGATGTGCACATGGCCGGTCACGACCAGGGCGTCTGCATCGAAGAGCACGCCGTCGGTGCCGTCGAGCGACGTGCCCGACATCAAGCCGATGTAGAGCGCGGCCACCGGCCTTATTCGGCGGCGGAAACGCCGTCCATGGTCTCGGCCACGGCCAGCTGTGTCTTCACGCTGGCGACGGTCTGCAGGAACTGCGACTTCGCGTAGCCCGGCAGCGTGACGGCCTCGGACGCGCGGGCGATGGAGCGCGGGTCCATCATCCGGCCGCCGGCGTGGAACTCGAAGTGCAGATGCGGGCCGGTGGCCCAGCCGGTCATGCCGACGGCGCCGACGCGCTGGCCCTGCTCAATGCGCTGGCCCTTCTTGACGTCGATCTTGCTCAGATGGGCGTAGACGGTCTCGCGGTCGCCGCCGTGGCGGATCTTGACGACGTTGCCGAAGCCGTTCTGCCAGCCGGCCATCTCGACCGTGCCGTCGCCCACCGAGCGCACGGCCGTGCCGGTCGGCGCGCCGTAGTCCACGCCGTTGTGCTGGCGCCAAGTCTGCATGATGGGGTGGAAGCGCATCGCGAAGCCGCTGGTGATGCGCGAGAACTCCATCGGGCTGGCCAGGAAGGCGCGGCGCTTGCTCGTGCCGTCGAAGCCGAAGAAGCTGGCTTTGCCGGTGGCGTTGTCCTTGAACCAGACCGCGGAGTAGGTGCGGCCGTTGTTCGTGAACTCGCCTGCCAGCAGGCGGCCCACGCCGCCGTCCCAGGTGACGGGTTCGCCGTCGGCCGTCAGCGTCTCGTAGACGATGCTGAAGCGGTCGCCCTTGCGCAGCTCGCGATGGAAGTCGATGTCGCCGGAGAACATGTCGGCCATCTGCGAGGCGATGGCGTCGGGGATGTTGGCGTCGTCCGTCGCCGCGAACAGCGAGGTGCGGATGCTGCCGCTGCCCAGGGCCACCTGGGCCTGCAGCGGCGCGGTCTCGGTGCGGGCCGTGAAGCGGCTGCCGTCGCGTTCGATGGTCAGGCGCGTGAAGTGGCTCTGCTGCTGCTCGACCTTCTCGGCCGGGAAGCGCGCGACGATCTTCTGCACCTGGCCGGCGGCGTCTGCCGTCAGGTGGACCATCTTGCCGGCGCGGCCCTGGAAGATGCGGCGGGCCAGCGGGTCGGTGCGCAGGAAGGCGGCCGCCGCCGGATCGAAGGCGCCGGCGCGCTTGAGCAGGCTGTCCGGCGTGTCGCTGGAGCGCGTGGCCTCGGCACGGGCCAGGCCGATGCTGTGGGCGGCGAGTTCGTCGAGCTGGGCCTCGATGCTGGGCGCGGCCAGCGGCTCGACCACCGTGCGCTTGGGCAGCTCGGCAGCATCGGGGGCCAGCGGCGCGATGCCGAAGGCCGTCACGGCGAAGCAGCTCAACAGGCCGACGACCGAGGCCGTCAGCGCGCGCGGGTGGCGGGCGGCAAAGGCTTCGGTGCGCCGCAGGCCGGCTTGAACTTGCTGAAGACGTTGCTGGAAAACGGTCACGCTAACGGTTCCGGGGTTGTCGCAGGGGCAATCCCGGCTGTGCCGGTTCCACGCGAGGGGCGCGCTCGTGGGCGGCCCTTAAAATCCCTTGATTGGTTGTGTTGATGCAACACCCCCGATACGAAGGGTGAATTCTAACGGCTCCAGCCTACGCGGCATGCCGGTTTACCCCGATGGATCAATAACTTAACACTTTGGCCCGGCTCGTTGCCGGGCCCGATGCGCATGTCCGACGCTCCCCAATTCCCCGTCACCGATGCCGTCCTGGCGGCCCTGGCCATCACCCGCCGCGGCGTGGACGAGCTGCTGCCGGAGGCCGAGTGGACGAAGAAGCTGGCCCGCTCGGCCGCCACCGGCGTGCCGCTGCGCATCAAGCTGGGCCTGGATCCGACGGCGCCCGACATCCACGTCGGCCACACGGTCGTGCTGAACAAGATGCGCCAGCTGCAGGATCTGGGCCATCAGGTCATCTTCCTGATCGGTGACTTCACTTCGCTGATCGGCGACCCCTCGGGCCGCAACGCCACCCGCCCGCCCCTGACCAAAGAGCAGATCCAGGCCAACGCCGAGACCTACTACGCCCAGGCCAAGCTCGTGCTGGACCCGGCGCGTACCGAGATCCGCTACAACTCCGAATGGAGCGAGCCGCTCGGCGCGGCCGGCATGATCCAGCTGGCCAGCCGCTACACCGTGGCCCGCATGATGGAGCGCGACGACTTCACCAAGCGCTTCGCCGCCGGCACGCCCATCTCCGTGCACGAGTTCCTCTACCCGCTGATGCAGGGCTATGACTCGGTGGCGCTGAAGAGCGACCTGGAGCTGGGCGGCACCGACCAGAAGTTCAACCTGCTGATGGGTCGCCACCTGCAGCAGGAGTACGGCCAGGAGCCGCAGTGCATCCTGACCATGCCGCTGCTGGAGGGCCTGGACGGCGTCGAGAAGATGTCCAAGTCCAAGAACAACTACATCGGCATCACCGAGCCGGCCAACACCATGTTCGCCAAGGTGCTGTCCATCAGCGATGTGCAGATGTGGAAGTGGTTCGAGCTGCTGTCCTTCAAGTCCATCGCCGAGATCGCCGCACTGAAGGCCGAGGTCGAGGGCGGGCGCAACCCCAAGGACGCCAAGGTGATGCTGGCCAAGGAGATCACCTCGCGCTTTCACAGAGCAGCGGCGGCGGACGCGGCCGAGGCCGACTTCAACAACCGCGCCAAGGGCGGCATCCCGGACGAGATCCCCGAGGTGCAGCTGACCGGCGCGCCGATGGGCATCGCCCAGGTGCTGAAGGCCGCCGGCCTTGTCGCGTCCACCAGCGAAGGCCTGCGCATGATCGAGCAGGGCGGCGTGCGCCGTTCGGGTGAGGTGCTGTCGGACAAGGGCCTGAAGCTCGACGCCGGCGAGCATGTGCTGCAGGTGGGCAAGCGCAAGTTCGCGCGCGTGCTGCTGGGCTGACGGGTCAGGGCTTCACCGGCCGCAGATAGGGCCCCGGCTTCACCTCCCGCACCGGCTCGGCGGCCATGCGTCGCTTGAGCTCCGCAATCGCCGCGTCCAGCTGTGCGTCCTGGCCCAGGGCCGTGGCGCGCGGCGGGTTGTCGACCTCGACGTCCGGCGTCACGCCGACGCCCTCGATGATGAAGCGGCCCTCGGGGTCGATCTGGCCGCTCTCGGCGGCCCGCATGATGCCGTTGTCGATGAGGCGGTTCTGATCCGACAGCCACACGCCCGCGCCCGAGCTGCGCTTGCCGATCACCGGGCCGATCTTCAGCCGCTTGAAGCCCTCGGCGAAGGTCTCGCCGTCGCTGTAGGTGTCTTCGTTCATCAGCACCACGGTGTGGCCGCGCCAGGCGTTCTGCATGTTGCCGTAGACCGGCGAGCCCGCCGGCGAGCGGGTCTGCCAGAAGGCCCAGGCGCGGCGCAGCAGCTTCTCCAGGATCCAGCTGTCGATGCTGCCTCCGTTGTTGTAGCGCACGTCGACGATGAGGCCGTCGCGGTCGCCGGCGGCATAGAACTCGCGCACGAAGTCGGCGATGTCGGCCGGCCCCATCGCCCGCAGATGCACATAGCCGATGCGGCCCTGGGACGCCTGCTCCACGGCGCGGGCGCGGCTGACGCGCCAGTCGTTGAGGCGCAGCTGGTTCTCGCGCGCCTGGGCCACGGGTGTGACGATGCGCTGCACGGCCTTGCCGTCGCCCTGCCTCAGGTCCAGCAGCACCTGGCGGCCGGCCTGGCCGCGCAGCAGCTCCAGCAGGTGGGGCGCGTCGGCCGTCGGGCGGCCGTTCACGGCGGTGACGACGTCGCCCACCTTCAGGCCCAGGCCCGGCGCCGCCAGCGGCGGCGCTTCGGAGGGCAGCTCGGCCTCGAAGGCGTAAATGGCGTCGATGCGCCAGCCGTCCGGCACGCGTGAGAAGCGGCCGCCCAGGCCGGCGAGGCCCGGCTCGTCCGGCGCCGGCCGGGTGTCGCCCGCGCCGACCTGGCTGTGCAGGGCGCCCAGCTCGCCGGCCATCTGCGCCATCAGCTCCGCCAGCTCGAAACGGTCGGTCACGCGGTCCACCAGCGGCTCGTACTTGGCGCGCACGGCCGGCCAGTCGACACCGTGCATGGCGGCGTCGTAGAAATAGTCGCGCTGCATGCGCCAGGCGTCGGCGAACATCTGCTTCCACTCGGCGCGCGGCTGGGTGGCGATCTGCCAGTCGCCCCAGCGCACCTGCAGCTTGGCGAGATCGGCCGGCAGCTTGGGCGCGGCCTCGACGATGAGCACCTCGGGCGCGGCGCCGGCCTGGTTGCGCACCAGCATCAGCTTCTTGCCGTCGGCGCTGAGCTCGTAGCTGCGCACGTCCTGCGCCAGCGTCTCGGCGGGGCCGCCCTGGTTGTCGATGGCGATGGACTTGAGCTGGCTCTTGCCGTCCAGGTCGCGGTCCAGGAACCACAGCCGCTTGCCATCCACGCGCAGGCCACGGTAGTTGCCAGCCGGTACCGGCAGCTCGTGCAGCCGCGCGGCCAGGCCGTCGAAGACGATGGCTGGCTTGCCCTTCTTCTCGTCGGCCTTCTTCGCGTCCTTGTCATCGGGCTTGCGCTCGCCGGGCGCCTTGTCGGCGGCCGTCTCCAGCTCGTCCCTGGATGCGAAGGGGGATCGCAGGTCGGGCTGCAGCGCCAATGCGTAGAGCTTGCTGCGGAAGCCGAAGAAGGGGCCGGTGTTGCGGTCGCCCCAGGGACTGCCGCCACCGGTCGCCGCGAAGTTGCGGCTGGAGGCGAAGTAGAGCCACTGCCCGTCGGGGCTGAAGGCGGCGGCGGGGCTGTCGTAGCGGTCGCTGGTCAGTGTGTGGGTGCGGCCGTCGGCCGTGCCGTAGAGCTGAAGCTGGCTGCGGTCGGCGTGGCGCAGCGAGCGCGTCCAGGCCAGGGCCTGGCCATCGGGACTCCAGCCCTGCAGCTCGGGCGGCTCGCCCAGGCTGCCGTGGGCGATCTCGCGCGTCGTGCCGGCCTTGAGGTCGGTCAGCCAGATGCGGTGCTCCTTGTCGGTGTGGGCCAGCCAGCGCCCGTCGGGCGAGGGCAGCAGGTCGCGGCGCTGGGTGGTTGCGCCGCGTGTGATGCGCTCGGGCTGGCCACTGCCGTTGGCGGCGAAGCGCCAGATCTCTGTCTCGCCACTGAAGTCGCAGACGGCGAAGACGCTCCTGCTGTCGCTGCTGAACTCGCCCTTTCTGCAGCGGCCGTCGGCCGGCTGGGACAGCTCGGCGCGGCGCAGCGCCTGCACGCCTTGCGTGGCGAGATGGCCGCGCGCGGCCAGCAGCACGCGTTCGCCGTTGGGGGCGAAGGCGGTGTCGGTGAGGAAGTCCTGCGGCTTCTTGATCCAGCGTTCGCGCTGCTGGTCGAAGTCGCCGCCCAGGCTCACGTCGAGTTTCCTCGGCGCGGCGGCTTGCGTCAGGTCGGCGAGATAGAGGTCGGCGCCCAGTGCGTAGACGACGCGCGTGCCGTCGATGGACGCGTGGCGGATGTCCCAGCCCTTGTGGGCCGTGTGCTGGCGCAGGTCGCCACCCTGGGCATTGACCGACCACAGGTTCACCGTGCCGTCGCGGTCCGACAGGAAGGCGATGCGCTCCGTGCCGCCCGCGCGGTAGGGCATGGGCCGACGGTCGTTGTTGCCCTCGGCGATCAGTGGCCGGGCCTCGGCCTTGTCCGTCAGATCCAGCGCCCACAGCCGCGCGATGGCGCCGCCGCGGTACTGGCGCGCGTTGTCGCCGCGCAGGCCGCTGCGCGTGAAGTAGAGCGTGCGGCCGTCCGCGCTCAGCGCGGCGTCGCTGGCCTGGCCCACGGGCAGCTGGCGACGCCGGCCGGTCTTCACGTCGATGGCGAAGAGCTGGCTGCCGGGGCGGGCGTCGAGCCCCGTGTAGAGCACTTCCCCCGCGGCCGTGAAGCCCCACACACGCATGCCGCCGCCCTCCCAGGTCAGGCGCTTCGGCGGTCCGCCGGCCACGGGCATCAGGTAGATCTCGGTGCCGCCGTCGTACTGGCCGGTGAAGGCCAGCCACCGGCCATCGGGCGACACGGCGGGCTGGCTCTCCTGGCCGGCGTGCGTCGTGATGCGCTGGGCTTCGCCGCCCTGGCTGCCGACGCGCCACAGGTCGCCCTCGGCCACCAGATAGACCTGTTCGCCATGCAGTGCGGGCTGGCGGTAGAAGCCGCTGGTGCCGGCCCCCGCGCTCGTGGCGCAGAGGGCGGCCGCGAGCGCGGCGAAACGAAAGCGGGACATGGGATTGATCTCCTCGAAGAGCCGGCATTGTGTTGCTAGGGGGGCGAGGGGAGATTCGTCACATCGGGTGAATCCGAGGGGTGGGCTGGCGACGTAACACCGCGCAGATGCCAAGCCGGCATCGCCACTCAGGATGCCTCCATGCAAGCTCGACTCACCCGCAGCGCCCTGGGCGCCGCGCTGCTCTGCCTGGCCGTTGCGGCCCAGGCCTCCAGCCACCGCGAAGCGCCCTTCATCACGACCGTGCCCAAGGTCGACGCGACGGACTTCTACATGTTCCGCAGCTACGAGGCCGGCCGCGACGGCATGGTCACGCTGATCGCCAACTACCAGCCCCTGCAGGACGGCTACGGCGGCCCCAACTACTTCTCGATGGACCCGAACGCGCTGTACGAGATCCACATCGACAACAACGGCGACGCCAAGGAAGACATCAGCTTCCAGTTCCGCTTCAAGAACAAGCTGGCAGGAGACGGGAAGGGCGTGGCGCTGACGGTCGGCGGCAAGTCGGTCAACATCCCGCTGATCCAGGCCGGCGCGGTGGCCAACGTGAGGGACGCCAACCTGCAGCTCAACGAGAGCTACACGCTCACCGTCGTGCGCGGCGACCGCCGCAGCGGCACGGCCCAGGCCGTGACCCACGCGACGACCGGTGCCACCAGCTTCGACAAGCCGGTCGACAACATCGGCAAGAAGACCATCGCCGACTACGCCGGCTACGCTGCCAAGCATGTCTACCCCGTCGCCATCCCGGGCTGCGCGACGCCGGCCCGGGTCTTCGTCGGCCAGCGCCAGGACCCCTTCGCCGTCAACCTCGGCACCATCTTCGACCTCGTCAACGCGCCGGTCTCCGTCATCACCGACCCCGCGCTGATCAATGCCGCGCCCAACACCATCGGCGACAAGAACGTCACCACGCTGGCGCTGGAGATCCACAAGGACTGCCTGAAGTCCGCCAACGACGACGTCATCGGCGGCTGGACGACGGCCAGCCTGCGCCAGGGCCGCCTGCTCGACCCCAAGCCCGCCAGCGGCCACCAGGCCAGCGAGAAGGCCGGCGGCGCCTGGGTGCAGGTCTCGCGGCTGGGCATGCCGCTCGTCAACGAGGTCGTCATCGGCCTCAAGGACAAGGACAGGTTCAACGCGTCCAAACCCAAGGACGACGCCCAGTTCGCCGACTACGTCACCAACCCGACGCTGCCGGCGCTGCTGGAGATCGCGCTGGCCCTGCCCAACACGGCACCCACCAACTTCCCGCGCATGGACCTGGTCACCACCTTCCTGACCGGCATCAAGGGCGTCAACCAGCCGGCAGCGGTCACGGCCTCGGAAATGCTGCGCCTGAACACCGCCATCCAGCCCGTGCCCTTCGCGCAGCAGAACCGGCTGGGCATCGTCGGCAACATCCTGGCCGGCGGCAGCGACAACGCCGGCTTCCCCAACGGCCGCCGGCCCAAGGACGACGTGGTCGACATCTCGCTGGTGGCCGTGATGGGCGGCCTGTGCGTGGCCAACGGCGACACCGACAAGCTCGGCTTCGGCGCCGCCTGCAAGCCCGCCGCCGTGCCGCTGGGCGCCACCGCCTTCAAGCTGCACGACGCGGTGGACCAGGCCGTCGTGCCGCTGCTGCCGGCCTTCCCCTACCTCAACACGCCCATCCCGGGCACCAAGTGAAGGAGGCCGCCATGCTGACCCGCAAGACCGCCGCGGCCGCCACCGGCGCCGCCCTCGTGCTGGCCGCCTGCGGCGGCGGGGACGACGCCATCGTCATCGACTCGCCGCCGCCCCCGCCGCCGCCAGTCGTCATCACCGCCTTGCCCGACGGCGCCGTGGGCTCATCCAGCGCGCTGGTGGGCTACCTCAAGGTGCAGAAGGGCGACGACGAGACGGGCGAGGCGTTGACGTTGCCGTCCGTGGACGTCGCGGCCAGCGAGACCGAAGAGCCGCAAAGCCTGTGAAGCGACTCATCGCGTTGCTGCTGGCGCTGCCGCTGGCCGTCACGGCCGAGCCCTTCGTGCCGAAGGACGATGCCGAGATCGTGCAGCGGCTGCCTTACCGCGTCGATGCCGCCGAGCGCGCCCGCCGTGCAGCCCTGGCGCGCGACCCGACCCAGCTGCCGCTCGCGACGGCCGCCGCCCGCGCGGCGCTGCAACGCGCCCGCGTGCATGGCGACCCGCGCGAGCTCGGCGCCGCGCAGGCCGCGCTGGCACCATGGTGGACCCGGGTCGATGCGCCGGCCGAAGTCGTGCTACTGCGCGCCCGCGTGCTGCAGGCGCGGCACGCCTTCGACGTGGCCCTGGCCCAGCTGCAAGGCCTGCTGATGCGTGGCGACCTCGCGCCCGAACACCGCGCCCAGGCGCTGCTCGACGCCGCCGCCCTGCACCAGCTGCGCGCCGAGCTTCCCGAGGCCCGCGCACTGTGTGAGCAGCTGCGGCCGCTGGCAGCGCTGCCCGCCGCGGCCTGCCTGGCCGAGCTGGCCGGCCTGTCCGGCGAGGGCCGGGCCGCGGCGCGCACGCTGGCCCAGCTGAGTCCTGGCCGCACCATCGCGCCGTGGCTGGCGCTGATGCGCGCCGAGCTGGCCGAGCGCCTGGGTGACGAAGCCGCGGCGCCGGCCCTCTACCGCACGGCCCTGGCCGGCGAGGACGAGGTCTACACCCGCGCCGCGCTGGCCGACTGGCTGCTGGCCCGCCAGCGCGCGGCCGAGGCCCTCGCTGTGGTCGAAGGCAGCGCCGACGCCGAGGCCGATGCATTGCTGCTCCGCCAGGTCATCGCGCTGCGCCAACTGGGACGAGATGCTTCGGCCGCCACGGCCCGCCTGCGCGAGCGCCTCGCGGCCGCAGACCGCCGCGAGCCGGGCAAGCATGCGCGCGAACAGGCCCGCTTCGCCCTCGACGTGGAGGCACAGCCGCGCGAGGCCCTGCGCCTGGCGCGGCTGAACTGGGCCCTGCAGCGCGAGCCCGCCGATGCCCTGCTGCTGCTGCGTGCCGCCCAGGCCGCCGGCCGCGACGGAGACGCCACGCGTGCGGCCCTGGCCCGCGAGCTGCGCGGCAAAGGCTGGCAGGATGCTCGCCTCGCCGTTCACGACCGGAGCTTCCTGCCTTGATCCGTTGCTTGCTGTGGCTGGCGCTGCTGCTCGGCGGGGCCGCCCAGGCCCACCAGGCCAGCGAGGCCTACGTCAGCTACCGCGTTGACGGGGAGGGCGGCGCGGCCGTGGAGCAGCGCCTGGACATCGCTCTGCGCGACCTTGACCGCGACCTCGCGCTGGACACCGACGGCGACGGCCAGCTCAGCTGGGGCGAGGTGCGCGCGCGCTGGCCGGCCATCGAGGCCCTGGCCGCCGAGGGCCTGCGCTTCACCGCCGACGGCGCCGCCTGCACCCCGCAGGACCGTGCCCCGGCCCAGCTCGAAGAACACAGTGACGGCATGCACGCCGTCCTCGTCAGCCACTGGCGCTGCCCGGCCACCGTACACGAGCTGGCCATCGACTACCGCCTGTTCGCGCGCACCGATGCCGCGCACCGCGGCCTGGCGCGTCTCGTCGGCGCGGCGGGCGCCCCCCTGGTGCTGGTGCCCGGCGCTGGCCCGCAACGCCTGAGCACCGAGAGCCGGGGGCTGGCAGGCTTCGTCGCCCAAGGCATTGCCCACATCGCCGGCGGGCTGGACCATGTGCTCTTCCTCGTCACGCTGCTGCTAGTGGCTGTCTGGCTGCATGACGGCGGCGGCTGGGCGCCGCGCGACAGCGCCCGCAGCGCCTTGGCCGAGACGCTCAAGCTCGTCACGGCCTTCACGCTGGCCCACTCGGTCACCCTCGGCCTGGCCGCCAGCGGCGCCATCGATCCGCCGACCGCTGCGGTCGAGTCGCTGATCGCGCTGACCGTGCTGCTCGCTGCGCTCGACAACCTGCGCCCCTTCGTGCCCGGGCCGCGCTGGTTGATGGTGGGCCTGTTCGGCCTCGTGCACGGCATCGGCTTTGCCGGGCCGCTGAAGGACCTGGGCCTGCGCGGGCGGGAACTCGTGCTGCCGCTGCTGGGCTTCAACGTCGGCGTGGAGCTGGGGCAGCTCGCCGTCGTCGCGCTGCTGCTGCCGCTGGCCCTGCTCCTGCGCCGGCAGCCGGCCTATCGGCGCTGGATCGTGCCGGGCGGCTCGGGCGCCATTGCGGTGCTGGCGCTGCTGTGGTGCGTGGAGCGCAGCATGGCGGTGCAGCTGCTGCCCTGATGTGACAAACCCTCCCCCGGGATCGCGGGGGGGCGGGTGAAATAGCGGGTCACTGTCATTGACCGTTTTTGACGGGTTAGTAGAGTCGCGCCGGTCTTGTCATCCGCCCGGAGAAATTGCACATGTCTTCCAAGCTTCTCGTCGCCTCGGCCGCTCTCGCGGCCGCCATGTCTGCCCAGGCCGCTATTTCGGTTTCAAGCGCGGCGTTCACGTACAGCCAAAGCTTTGACAGCTTGTCGGCCACAGGCACCGCCAACGCCTGGATCAACGACTCGACGCTCGCGGGCTGGAGCCTGTTCAACGGCGCGACTGCCCTCACCACCTACCGCGCCAGCACCGGCACCGACAACGCCGGCGCCGTCTACAGTTTCGGCACGACCGCCGAGCGGGCGCTGGGCACCGCCGCCAGCGGCACCGTGGCGAATCCCACCCTGGTCTTGTCCCTCACCAACACCAGCGGCAGTAACCTGGACAGCTTCACGCTGCGCTATGACGGCGAACAATGGCGCAACGGCGGCAATGTCACCGCGCAGAAGCTCACCGTGCAATACGGTTTCGGCAGCAGCTTCGCCACTGCAGTCTGGGTTTCGGCGCCCGCGGCCTTCGAAGTGAATTCGCTGGTCAACACCGCAACGGCTGCGGCTGTGAACGGCAACGGCGCCGGCCTGAGCGCCGGCCTGGGTGGCACGGTCAACACGACCTGGGCCGCCGGCGATACGCTGTGGATCCGCTGGAACGATGTCAATGACGCCGGCAACGACCATGGCCTGGCCATCGACAACCTCAGCCTTAGCGTCACCGCCGCCGTGCCGGAACCCGGCACCTATGCCATGCTCCTGGCCGGCCTGGGCGCCGTCGGCTTCATCGCCCGCCGCCGCCGCGGCTGATCCGCCGGCTGCAACCGATCAACGGCCCCTTGCGGGCCGTTTTTTATTTCAGTCCGCCGCGACGCCCATCGCCACATGCCCCGCCGGCACATGGGCCGCGGCGCTGGCGATGTGGCCGGCCTGGTCGTCGAAGAAGAAGTCGGGCTCGAACTCGCGCAGAAACTCGCCCTTGGCCAGGCCGCCGAGGAACATGGCCTCGTCGACCTCGATCTGCCAGTCCATCAGCGTGCGGATGGCGCGCTCGTGGGCCGGCGCGCTGCGCGCCGTGACGAGGGCCGTGCGCACCCTCATGCCGCCGCCCGGCGCCTGCTGCAGCCGGTGCAAGGCCTCCAGCACCGGCTTGAACGGGCCGGCCGGCAGCGGCAGGTGGGCGCGCGAGGTCTCGTGAGCCTGGAAGGCCGCCAGGCCGTCGCGCTGGAAGACCTGCTCGGCCTCGTCCGAGAACAGCACGGCGTCGCCGTCGAAGGCGATGCGCAGCTCCTTCGGGTGGGCGGCCGACGCGCGTGCCGCCTCAGGCATCACGCGGGCGGCGGCCACGCCGGCCTGCAGCGCCTGGCGCACGTCGGCCTCGTTGGTGGAGAGAAAGAGCTGGGCCGACAGCGGCCGCAGATAACGCCACGGCGACGCGCCACGCGTGAACACGCCGCGCTCGATGGGCAGACCGTAATGCCGGGCCGAGCGGAACACGCGCATGCCCGAGATGGGGTCGTTGCGCGACAGCACCACCACCTCCACCTGGGGCGCACCGCCCGCGTTGAAGGCCAGCAGCTTCTCCACCAGCGAGAAGGCCACGCCGGGCGGCGCCGGCTCGTCCAGCCGCTGCTGCTGCAGGGCCATGTAGGCATGGTCGTCGCCGGCTTCGAAGACCTGGTTCTCGGCCTCGAAATCGAAGAGGGCGCGCGAGGAGATGGCGACGACGAGCTGACCGGAGAGCGTGGCAGGCATGGCGGTCGATGATAGACAGCTGGCGCGGCGCACGGCCTTCACAATGCCGCCTGTCCACTCGGGGAGGATCATGAAGATCGGACAGTTTTGCGGCGCGATCGGCCTGGCCATGGCTGCCGGCCAGGCGGCGGCCGAGCCATCGCCCGCACTGGCCCAGGCCGAGGCCGACCTCGCGCGCGCCACGCTGGTGGCCAAGCCCGGCTTGGCGACGGCCACGGCCCAGCTTGCGGCTTTGCGCAGGCATTTCGCGCTGACGCCGTCGCTGCATGCCTGGGGCGACCACGCCGGCCTGCTGGAGCAGCTGAAGATCCGCGGCGATGGGCAAGGCGACCCCGAGGCGCCGGCCATGCGCAAGCTCGTCGCGGCCGAGTTCGAGCAGTCGCGCAGCATGCGCGCGGCGCTGAGCCGCGACTTCGGCAAGGCCCCCGCCGAGGTGCTGGCCCATCCGCCCAGCACCGCCATCAACGTGCAAATCGCCGCGCGCAGCAGCAAGGAGTTCAGGCTGGACCCCGCGCGCATGACGGCCATGGGCCTGGGCCGCTGGGGCGGCCGGGCACCGGGCGCGTCCTTCTTCAAGCCCGACATGCTGGTGGCGGGTTTTGCCGGCGGGCCCCTGGTGAGCCGTCTGCGCACCCGCGACCCCGAGGGCGTGGTCTACAGCGTCCGCTACGACGCGCGCAGTGCCGCGGCCCTGGCCGACCTGTACGAGATCGCCAAGGCGCGCGGCCTGGCGGTGAAGGCGAGCTGGCGCGACGGCGAGCGTGCCGACCTCAGCGGCTCGCTGACCAATGGGCGGGGGCGCGTGGACCAACTCGCGCTGACGCTGCGCCTGCCGGTCTGGATCGCCACCGAGAAGGGGCTGCTGCCCGGCGTGCTGCGCAACGCCAGCTATGGCAGCGACGCCTGTGGCGCGAGCGACAAGCCGGAGGACTTCAGCAGCCAGGCCGAGATCGTGCTGGCCCAGCCCGCGCGGTCGCCCATCCTCGCCGTGTTCGCGACGACGGCCGCCGTGGATCCCGCACGTGCCCGCGTGCTGCCGCAGCGCGAGACGCGGCTGAGCGGCCCCGGCTTCATGGGCACGCTGACGCATCGCGTGGATGCCGGTATCGACCTGGACGGCGACAGCGTGGTCGACCTGCGCACCGTCGTCAGCGAGGACCAGGAGGTCGGCCAGGCGCCCTGGCTGGATCCGGCGCGGGCGCTGGCCCAGGCCTGGCGGCCGGATGGCATGCGCCAGGCCGCGGGCTGGTATGCCCAGAACCTCTACCAGCTCGAAGCCAACGAGCAGGGCTGGTGGCGCGTGCTGTCGCGCTACAACCTGGTGACCTGCACATGAGGCGGCTGCTGACCTTGCTGCTGGGCGGCGTGCTGACCGCGTCCGCACCTGCGGCGACGCTGGCCGAGGCCCAGGCCGACTTCGTGTCGACCCTGAGAAACCATGGCAGCCAGAACCCGCCGGGCGTGGGGGCGCTGAGCTTGGTGGGGCTGCGACAGGTCTGGCCCTGGTGGCCCGAGTTCCATGGGTCGCCGGCGCGGGCCGGCAACCATGACGCCTTCCTGCCCGCCTCCCAGCAGCCGGTGGCGCTGCCGGACTGGGCCCGCGCGCCGCTGGCCGCCTGGGTCGCCGCCCAGGGCTGGCCGGCTGACCCGAAGGCCGCTGCGCGCGAGCCGCGCTGGCAGTCGGTGGCCGAGCTGAAGCCGGCCACGCCCACGGCCTTCGTGGTGGCCGGCCCGGCGGTGAAGGACGGCGTGGCGAGCTACCGCCGCGAGGGCGGCGAGACGGTCGCGCGGTTGGGGCTGGACGACGGCCTGGCGGCCCAATGGATGGTCGTCGCCAAGACGCTGGGCTGGGGCGTGCAGCTGCGCATGCGCGAGGCGCCAGCGCCGGAGGAATACGCGGAGGTTGTCGTGCGCGCCGCGTTCGACACGCCCGCCGGCGCGCCACGGGTGTGGCTCGTCAGCCCCGGTGGCATCAGCGAGGCGCGGCTGCACCGCCTGCACTGGGGCGGCGTGGGGGCCGGCTGTGAAAGCTGGATCGAGCTGCGCTGGCCCGGCACGGCCGAGCCGGCCGTGTGGGCCTTGCTGGCGCTGGCGGAACCGGCCTGGGCGGCGGGCGCCAGCGTGCAGCGGCTTGCGGCCAGGCCGGGTGAGATGGAGGCGCAGCGCGGCGAGCTGCGCCTGGCCCTGCCCGCAGCGCCCGGCCTGCCGCCGCTGCGCCTGCGCGCCAGCCGCTACGAGTTCCACTCGGCCGACCTGGAGGCCGAGCCCGACGGCGCCGGCATGCAGCCGATGGTCAAGCGTGGCGAGGCCTGGGGGCTGCGGGCCTGGACGGAGGTCGTCATCGCCCAGCCGCGCGAGGCCTGGGACACGCCGCCGCCGCTCAGCGCCTCAGGGTCGCCGCGCTGCCCAGTTCGCTGAACAGGCCGGCCAGCAGCAGCGTCTCGGCCAGGGCTTCCAGCCACTCCTCGACGATCTGCATCGCGACGGTGTCGAAGGCCAGGTCCAGCGCGATGGCGGCGGCGCCGGCCAGCAGCGCCGCGACGGTCCAGCGCCGCAGCGTGCGGCCGCTTTCGATCCAGACGACGCGCAGCAGCACCAGGCCGCCGATGGCGTAGACGAGGATGACGCCCTGGGCCCAGCGGTGTGGCCAGCCGAGGTCGAACTGCAGCCAGTCCTGCACGGCCTCGTGGGCCATGAAGCGCTCGTCCAGCGCGGCGGCCACGATGGCAATCGCCAGCAGCGCCCAGCCGCGCACGGCACTGCGCCGGCTGCCTACGGCGGCATGCACGCAGGCCAGCGCACCCGCCGCGGTGGCGTTGGCCATCAGCAGCGAGGCCTGCCACCAGCCCAGCGGCGCGTCCTCCACAGCAAATGCCAGGCCCCAGTGCGGCCACCAGCGCCAGCCCATCCAGGCGACGACGGTGGCGCTGATGGCCAGCACCCCCAGCGAGCTGGCGGCGGGGCGCCTCACTTGACCCAGGTGTTCAATTGAATGATGGGCAGCAGCACGGCCAGTACGATCAGCAGCACGACGGCACCCATCGCGACGATGAGCAGCGGCTCCAGCAGCGTGGCCGCGGCCATCGAGCGGCGCTGCACCTCCACGCTGAGCTGGCGGGCGGCGCGGCCCAGCATGTCGGGCAGTTCGCCGGTCTGCTCGCCCAGGCGGGCGAACATGGCCAGGATGCCGGGGAAGCGCTTCTTGCCGGCCAGGGCCGAGCCCAGCGGCGCGCCCTCGCGCACCATGACGAGGGCGTCCAGCGCGTCGGCCTGCATGGCGCGGTTGGAGAGGGTCTCTGCCGCGGCCTGCAGCGCTTTCAGGATGGGCACGCCGGCGCCGGCCAGCATGGCCAGGGTGCCGGCGAAGCGCGCCGCGTTGTAGCCGCGGGCGAGCCGGCCGAGCAGCGGCAGGCCGAGGATGGCGGCGTCGAAGCGCAGCCGGAAGGCGGGCGCCTTGAGCGCGTAGCGCAGCGCCACGCCGCCGGCGATCAGCGCCGCCAGCATGGCCCAGCCCCAGGCGCGCACGAAGTCGCTGAAGGCCAGCATCGCGATGGTCAGCGCAGGCAGCGTGCGCTTGGAACTGGTGAACACGGTCGCGATCTGCGGCACGACATAGGTGACGAGGAAGATGACGATCAGCACCGAGATCAAGGACACGATGGCCGGGTAGGCCATCGCGCCGACGAGCTTGGCCTTGAGGTCCTGGCGCTCTTCGAGGTCGTCGGCGAGCTTCTCCAGCACCTGGCCCAGCGCGCCGCTCTGCTCGCCGGCGGCCACGACGCCGCGATAGACCTCGTCGAACTCGCGCGGCGCGGCGGCCAGGGCGCGGGCGAAGGCCGAGCCGGCATTGACCTCGGCCTTGAGCTGGCTGATGAGCTCGCGCTGGCGGCTGTCTTCGCTCTCATCGGCGAGGGCCGTGAGGGCCCGCTCGATGGGCAGGCTGGAGCCGACGAGGCCGGCCAGCTGGCGCGTCCACACGGCCAGGGCCGTCGGGCTGAAGACGCGGCGCGTGAAGCGGCTGCCTTCCTGCGCGCCGTGCTGCTGCACGGTCTCGATGGACAGCGGCGTGAGGCCCAGAGCGCGCACGGCGGCACGGGCGGAGCGCGGGTTGTCGGCCTCGATCAGGCCGCCACTCTGGCGGCCGGCGTCGGTGAGGGCTTCGTACTTGTAGGCCGGCACGGTGGATCAGTCCCGCGTGACGCGCAGGACTTCTTCGAGCGAGGTCACGCCGGCCGCAATCAGCCGCTCGCCGTCTTCGCGCATCGAGCGCAGGCCGGCGGCCTGGGCGGCGGCCAGCAGCTCGCTCTCGGCGGCGCGGTTGTGGATGAGACTGCGCACGGCGTCGTCCGCCACCATCAGCTCGTAGACGCCGGTGCGGCCCTTGTAGCCGGTGTGGCCGCAGGCCTCGCAGCCGACCGGGTGCCAGTGGCCGGCCTCGTCCTGCTTCTTGCAGACAGGGCAGAGGCGCCGCACCAGGCGCTGGGCCAGCACCCCGAGCAGGGAGCTACTGAGCAGGAAGGGCTCCACGCCCATGTCGGTCAGGCGCGTGACGGCGCTGGGCGCGTCGTTGGTGTGCAGGGTGGCCAGCACCAGGTGGCCGGTGAGCGAGGCCTGGATGGCGATCTGCGCGGTCTCGTAGTCGCGGATTTCGCCGATCATGATGACGTCCGGGTCCTGGCGCAGGATGGCGCGCAGGGCCTTGGCGAAGGTCAGGTCGATCTTGCCGTTCACCTGCGTCTGGCCGATGCCGGGCAGCTCGTACTCGATAGGGTCTTCCACCGTCAGCACGTTGGTCGTGCTGGTGTCCACGGTCTGCAGCGAGGCGTAGAGCGAGGTCGTCTTGCCCGAGCCGGTCGGGCCGGTGACGAGCACGATGCCGTGCGGCTGCTGCACCAGCTTCTTGAAGGCGCTCAGTACCGCGCCGTCCATGCCCAGGCCTTCCAGCGTGAACTTGGATTCGCTCTTGTCCAAGAGTCGCAGCACCGCGCGCTCGCCGTGGGCCGAAGGCAGTGTGGACACGCGCACGTCGATGGCGCGGCCGCCGATGCGCAGCGAGATGCGGCCGTCCTGCGGCAGGCGCTTCTCGGCGATGTCGAGCTCGGCCATGATCTTGAGCCGGGAAATCAGCGCCGCGTGCAATGCCCGGTTCGGCTGCACCACCTCGCGCAGCGTACCGTCCACGCGGAAGCGCACCGAGCTGCTGCGCTCGTAGGGCTCGATGTGGATGTCGCTCGCGCCGTCCTTGGCCGCCTGCGTGAGCAGCGCGTTGAGCATGCGGATGATGGGCGCGTCGTTGGCGGCTTCGAGCAGGTCTTCCACGGCGGGCAGGTCTTGCATCATGCGGGAGAGGTCCACCGCGCTCTCGACTTCGCCCACCACCACGGCCGCGCTGCTCTCGCTGCCAGCGTAGGCCGCGTTGATGCGCTCGGCCAGCGACGCGGCGGCCTCGGACTCCAGGCGGTCCACCGCATACTGTCGCTGCACTTCGGACAGCGTCGCCCAGCCCACCTCGGGCGGCGCCCACAACGTCAGCAGGCTGCCGTCGTCCTCCAGCAGCACGGTGTTGGCCTTGGCGAAGGCATAGGGCAGGGGGTGGCGGGTCGCGGCCATGGACTTGGGGTTACTGCGGCAGGGCCTTGGTGGGCGATGCGGCCTTGGCGTCCGGCAGCACCGGGGCGCCGGTGTCGGGCAGGATGAGGCTCTTCTGCGGTTGGGCGCCCTCTTGCACGGCGCGGATGCTCTGGTAGCGGTCCAGCGTCAGCTGGTTGGCGCTGTCGGCCGAGCGCATCACCACCGGGCGCAGGAAGACCATCAGGTTGGTCTTCACGCGCTTGCGGTTCTTGCTGCTGAAGAGGTTGCCGATCAGGGGGATCTTGGACAGGCCCGGCACGCCGTCGTCGCCGTCGGTGTATTCGTCCTTCAGCAGGCCGCCCAGCACGATGACGTCGCCGTCATCGACGACGACGCTGGTCTCGATGGCGCTCTTGTCCAGCGTCGGCCCGGTGGTTCCGTTGCTGCCGGGCACGACGGAGGAGTTCTCCTGGTAGACCACCATGCGCACTGTGCCGCCCTCACCGATCTGGCTCTTGACCTTGAGCGTCAGGCCCACGTCCTTGCGATCGACCGTGGTGAAGGGGTTGACCGTGCCGCCGGTGGTGGTGGCGCCGGCGTAGGAGCCGGTCACGAAGGGCACGTTCTGGCCGATGACGATGCGGGCCTCCTCGTTGTCCAGCGACACCAGGTTGGGCGTGGACAGCACGTTGGCGCCGCTCTGGCTCTCGAAGAAGTTGGCCACGGCGCCCAGCGTGTAGACGCTGCCGAACTTCTTCAGCAGGCCGATGTTCAGGCCCGAGGGTGCGGAGCCGCTGGCCAGCGCGGTGGTCACGCCCGAGGTGCCGTTGGCCACGGCGCCGGTGGCGTTGATGATGTTGGCCAAGCCCGTGCCGAAGTTGGTGCCGGCGCCGGTGATGCTGCTGTCGCCCTTGCTGCCGAACAGGTTCTGCCACTGCACGCCGAACTGCGCGGCCTTGGTGTTGTCGATCTTGACGATCAGCGACTCGACGTAGACCTGGGCGCGGCGCGCGTCGAGCTGCTCGATGACGGCGCGCACCTGGCGGTACAGCGGCTCGGCCGCCGTGATGATGAGGGAGTTGGTGGATGGGTCGGCCTGCACGAAGCCGCCGGTGGAGGGCGCTGCCGACTGGCTCAGCGGCGAGGTGGCCGCGGCCGAATTCATGCCGCCGGTGTTGCCGGCGTTGGTGGCCGTCGCGCCCGTCAGCGACTGGCCCGTGTTGCCCAGCGTATTGCTGCCGGTGAGGCTGCCCGTGCTGCCGGACGCGTTGCCGCCGCTGCCGCCCGACGCGGCTGCGCCGAAGGCCGCGCGCAGCACGGTGGCGAGCTTGGTGGCGTCGGCGTTCTTCAGGTAGACGACGCGGATGTTGTTGCCCCCGTCGACACTGGGCTGGTCCAGCTTGTCGACCATGGCCCGCACCGCCGCCAGGCGGGCCGGGTTGCTGGCACGCAGGATGAGGCCGTTGGCCCTCGGGTCCACCAGCACGTTGACGGCGCTGCTGCCCTGCCCCGGCACGGCGGCACCGACGGCGGTGCCGCCATCGGCCAGGCGCTGCACCAGCGGCGCGAGGTCGGCGGCGACGGCGTGCTTGAGCGGCACGATCTCGATGTCGCTGCTGCCCGGCGTGTCCATGGCCGCGATGATCTTGGCGATGCGGTTCAGGTTGTCCGCGTAGTCGGTGATGACGAGGCTGTTGTTGCCCGGGTTGGCGTTGATGGTGTTGTTGGGGCTGATCAGCGGGCGCAGCACGGCGACGAGGTTGTTCGCGTTCTCGTGCTGCACGCGGAAGATCTGCGTGAGGATCTGGTCGCCGCGGGTGTTGCTGGTCTCCACCGCCACCGAGCCGGCCTGCAGCTTGGCGTCGGGCTCGGGCAGCACCTTCAGGAAGCCGGCCGCCTCCACCACCGTGAAGCCCAGGCCGCGCAGCGCCGCGAGGTAGTTGCGGTAGGCCTCGGCCACCGACACCGGCTGCTCGCTGTAGACCGTGATCGTGCCCTTCACGCGGGGGTCGATGATGATCTGGCGGTTCAGCATCACGCCGATGGCGCGGGTCACGGCCTCGATGTCGGCGTTGACGAAGTTCAGCGTGACGGGCGAGCTGGCCTTGACGGCCGGGCCGGCCGGCCGGCCGCGCTGCGCGGTGGCGCTGTCGGGCTGGGCGAGCGCGCTGCTGGTCGCCAGCAGCAGGGCGGCGACAGCGGTGGCGGTGCGTTGGGGATTCATGATCATCCGATCGTCAGGACGGAGCGTGCCCCTTGGCGGCGCCCGATGATGTTCAGCAGATTGTTCAGCGCTTCCTCGCGGCCCGGCGCGGCGCCGGCCTCGCCGGTGAAGCGGCTCTTGCCGCCGCTGTTGAGCACGCCCACGCCCGAGAGCTGCAGCGCGCCTTCCAGCGTGGAAAGGCGCAGCGTGCTGACGCCGGGGTTGGCGGCGTCGGCCGTCACCGTGAACCGGTAGCTGCCCAGCGGCGCGACGGTGGACACGCGCGAGGACAGGTTGAGCAGGTCCAGCTGCAGCTCGCCGAACTGGCGCCAGCGGCCCTGCACCGATTCCAGCCGCAGCTCGCGCGCAGACAGCCGCAGCGAGCCGCCGGGCTGCAGCGTGTTCCAGGGCGTGCCCAGGCCGGCGAGCAGGCCGGCCGGCACGCGGGCCAGCCAGTCGGCCTTGGTGTCGACGCTGACCTCCATGCGGCCCAGGCCGGGCTTGATGCCCAGCAGCAGCTCGCCGTTGATGCAGCAGTCCTGGCGCGCGGCGAGCTGCAGGCCGAGGCCCTTGAGCGCCATATTCCAGTGCAGCCGGCCGGGCAGGGCCGAGGCGTCGCGGCTGCCGGCGCCGCCGGTCAGCACCAGCACGCCCGAGCCGTTCCAGACGCTGCCGCGCGTATCGACGATGAGCAGGTGCTCGCCGGTGGCCGAGGCCAGCGCGCGGGCCAGCCAGCTCGCCGGCGCGAAGACGATCAGCGCGCCGATGACGCCGATCAGGGCACCGGCGATGCTCCACCGCCTGGGCGTGCGGTGGCGTACCGCGCGGCCGCTGGCGTTGGCGCCTCCCAGCACGGAGTCACTCGCCTGTGCGCTCTTCTTGAACCAGGCCATCAGTTGTTCCCCAGGCTGAGCACGAGGGTGCCGGCGTAGCCCTTGGGGCCGCGGGTCAGCTGGGCTTCGACCGGGCGTGCACGCGCGGCAGAGCGCACCTCGCCCAGCCAGCCCTGCAGCACCTCGGGCGCCACGCTGTTGAGCGTGACGACGGCACGGTCACCGGCCAGGTTCAACCGTGCGGCCGGGCCCAGGTGTTCGACCGAGGCCGTCAGCGCCGCCTGGGCCTGGGCCGGCGGCACGGCGGGCGCGGCGCGCAGCGTCCTGGCCTCCTGGGCCTGGGCCTGCATCTGCTGCAGCTGCAGGTCCAGCCTTTCGAGTTCGGCGGGCGCGGTCTTCAGCGTGCGCAGGGCCGGCGCGAGCAGCACGCTCCAGGCCAGCAGCAGGCCCAGCAGCACGCCAACGCTGCCCAGCGCCAGGCGTTCGCGCTCGCCCATGGCCTGCCACTGCGCCAGGGCCTGGGCCTTGAGCTGCCGGGCCTGGGTGGCCAGGCTCTGGTCGTTGTTGTTCGGGCGGGCCATCAGCTGCGTCCCTGGGTGGTGGCACGGCTGAGGGTCAGCTTGCCTTCGCTGGCGTCCAGCTGCCAGCCTTCGCTGCGCAACTGGGTGCGGAAGTTGTCGATCTGGGCCGGGCTCCAGCCCTGGGCCGAGAGGGTCAGGCGGCCGGGCTCGAAGGCCAGGGCCTCGGTGGGCGGGCGGTCGCCCGGCCAGGCGGTCGCCGCGGCGCCGAGCAGGGCTTCGAGGTCCTGCTCGCCGATGCTGCCGGCGCTGACGCGCAGCAGGTCGAGCTGCTTTTGCATCTGCACCGGCGCGTCGAGGATGGCGCGCACCTGCGGAAAGGCCGCGGTCAGCGTCGTCGTGACGGCCTCGCGGCGTGCGGCGAGCTCGCGGTGCTGGTGCCAGGCCCAGAGGTTCAGGCCGAGCAGCTGGACGACGGCCAGGCCGGCCAGGCCCCAGCGCACCGGGCGCCAGGGCTTGCGCATCAGCTCGCGCGTGACGAGGCGCAGCGCGCGCACACCGCGGGCGCGCGGTGCGAGTTCGAACTGGCGCAGGTCCCAGGCGTTGTCGATGACGGCCAGGGCGCGCTGGGCCGGCGTTTGCACGGTGACGGTGGTGCCCAGCCAGCGCTCGGCGGCCGTGGCCACCGGCGGCGTGGCCGTCCACTGCGCGGCATGCACGAGGCCGGGCGGAAAGAACTGGCGCGCCAGGCTTCCTTCCAGTGACAGCGTGGCCACGCCGTCGGTGTGGCTCCAGCGCAGCGCGACGCTGCTGCCGTCGTTCCTGTCGCCGTTGGCTTCGAAGAAATGGCCGCGCGCCAGTTCGTCCGGCCAGGACAGCGGCGCGACGCGGTCGATGAAGACCTGGGCGGCTTCGAGCTGAGCGAGGTGCTCGGCCAGCCAGGGGCGGGAGGTGACGGCCACCCAGGCGCTGTCGCCGCCGAGGGCGTCGGGCTCCAGCGCGAAGTGCAGCGCGTCGGGCTCGTCGAGCAGGACCTCTTCCAGCTTGCCGGCCAGCGCGGCGCGCATCTGGCGGCCGGCACGCGGCAGCTCGACGCGGCGCCAGCTGACGTCGGACTCGGCGACGACGGCGATGACGCTGTCGGCGGCCGGCAGCGCGGCCGGCGCGGCGCGGCCTTCCGCGCCGATCTGGCGGCCGTCGGGTGTCAGCACGTAGTCGTACTCGCGCAGCGGCAGATCGGGCACGGCGCGGCCCGGCGCGCGCAGGCGCGTCCGCGGGGGCAGGAACAGCAGCAGGGTGCTCATGGGCAGATTGAAGCGCGGCGCATTCTAGGAGGGGGTGATGACGTTCCCGGCGCCGGGCCGGGCCGCGGGGTGAGGATCTGTAGCCGGGTTCGAGTTCGTGGCATCACCGATCCAGCAGCTGACTGATGCGCTCGCGGGCCAGCACCACCATGGTCATGTTCTGTCGCTCGATCAGCGAGCGCTGTTCGAGCTGGCGTTCATCCAGGCGCAGCCGGCCGGTGACAACGAAGAAGGACGAGGTCACCGCCGCGCGCGTGGCCGTGGCCTGGGCGGCCGCGGCGGCGGGCAGGTAGGCCGCGGCGTCGGCCGCCACGTCCTGCAGCGGCTTGGCCTTGCGTCCCTGCACGAGGCGCTCGGCCGTGGCCAGGTCGACGCCGTCGAACAGCGCCGCGATGACCTCGCGCGGCGCGGTGTTCAGGTTGACCGGTGTGGTCTTGGGCAACAGCACGACGTAGGGCTGCAGGCGCTTGATCGTGTCGGTGTCCAGGCCCAGCCAGGAGAGCTGGTCGAGGCCGGCGGGCTGCAGCGGGCCGCTTTCGTTGGGCGGGGCGCTGGCACCGCTGGGCGGGGTTGGGAAAGCCTCGCGCAGCCCCGCGATGATGACGCCAGCCGTGCCCGGCGGTGCGTTGACCTGGCTGCACAGCCGCTCCAGCACGCGCTGCTCCAGCTCGGGCACCTTGGCGCCGCCCAGCAGCGCGCGCAGGTTGTAGCGGCTCTGGGCGTCCTCGATGCTGCCGGACAGGAAGGCCTCGGGGCCGTCGTCGTCGCTGGCGGCGCTTTTGTCGGCGGCGAGGAAGGTGGACAGCCGCGCCTCGGCCAGCGGCACGGCCCATGGTTCGCCGAGGTGGTCCCTGGCGGGGGGCTTGCTGCGGTCGGCCTTGACGTCTTCCAGCAGGATCAAGCGCGCCCAGTCCAGCGCGCCCTGCAGGATCCAGGCACTTTGCGCGCGGGCGCGGTCGGCGGCCTCGATCTGCACGGCGCGGTACTGCTGCCACACCATGCCGGCGGCGAGGCTGGCGATCAGCGTGACGATGATCATCGCGGTCAACAGCGCAGCGCCGCGTTGGCTGGTGACCTTCATCGGACGGTGACCTCCAGCTCGCGCGTCAGCGTACCGGTCAGGCCGCTGCCTTCGGCGAACTGCATCGCGATGCGCAGGCCGCCGGGCGTGGGGTTGCTCTTCTTCTGCGGGCCCTGGTCGCCGGTGGACAAGCAATTGCTCCAGGCATTGCCCCAGTAGCAGTAGAACTGCCAGCCGGCCACGCCGTCGAAGGCGCGCAGCGCGGGGTTGCGCTGGGCGAGCTGCTGCAGGCCACGTTGGCGCTGGTCTGCGAGGTCCTGCACGGTGCGCTGGGCCGGGCTCTCCCAGCGCCACAGGCTGCCCTCGCGCAGGCTCCACACGACGACCTGCAGGCCGGTCGTGGCCTGGCGGGTCAGCACGAGATTGCCGCCGTCGAAAGCCAGCGGCTGCACGGGGCTGTGGCTGTCCTGCAGCGCGCGCAGGTCCACCTCCCACTGCGCCATGACGGTCTGCAACCGCGCAGTCTGGGCCAGGTGGGCCTGGGCGATCTCGCGGCTGCGCACCAGGGCGTCGATGCCGCGCCAGGCCATGGCCGCCATGGTCGCCATGACGACCAGGGCGACGAGGACTTCGACGAGGGTGAAGCCGCGCTGCTTCATGTTCAGCGGCCCATGATGGTGGACAGGTTCAGCAAGGGCGTGCCGCGGTCGTCCGCGACGGCGGCATCGACGCGGCGGAAGTTGGGGTTGGGCGTCGGGCTGACCTTGAGCTTGCCGGTGTAGCTGCGGCCGAGCTGCTCGCAGGCGAAGGGGGATTCGCCGATGTCGGGCAACTGCTGCTGGGAGAGCTGGGTCAGGCGCAGCTCGGTCAGCAGGTTCTCGGCGCACCACTGCGCGGCGCTGACCTGGGTCAGGCGCTCGGCGTTGTTGGCCAGCGCACCCGCGGCCTTGATGCCGGCACCCAGCGCGATCGCGACGATGACGAGGGCGACGAGCACCTCGATCAGCGTGAAGCCGCGGCCGGGGTGCTGCTTCATTGAGGCGCGACGACGTCGAAGGGCCCCAGGCCGTCGGTGCCCAGCACGAGGCGCTGGCTGCCCAGCACGAGGCGCAGGCGCTGGGCCGGGATGACGGGCTCGGGGCCCAGCGTGAGGCCGGGGTTGGCGGCCGTGGCGTTCTCGATCTGCACGGCCACCGGCTCGCCCAGCCAGCGCGTGGGCAGCTGGATGGTGCGCGGCAGGCCCTCGAAGCGGAAGTCGTCGCCGGTCTTGATGCCCTTGGGGATCCAGCGCACGGCCAGGCCCGAGGCGCGGCTCTCGGCGCGCGCCGTCTCCAGCAGGGCGGCCAGGCGCTGGGCCTCGCGCTGCAGCTGCAGCTCGGCGGGGTCGCGCAGTGCGAGCGTGATGGTCGCGCTAGTGATGGCGATGAGCGCCACCACGACGAGCAGCTCGATCAGCGTGAAACCGCGCGGCTTACTGCCAGGAGCCGATGTCAGCGTCACGGCCTTCGCCGCCGGCGCGGCCGTCGGCGCCGAAGCTGTAGACATCGACCTCGCCCTTCACGCCGGGGTTGGCGAACTGGTAGGGGTGGCCCCAGGGGTCGTTGGGCAGCTTTTCCAGGTAGGGCTTCCAGTTCGCCGGCGGCGTGCCGGCGGTGGGCTTGTGCACCAGTGCGTCCAGGCCTTGCTCGGCGCTGGGGTAGCGCTGGTTGTCGAGCTTGTACATCTTGAGCGCCTGCATCAGGTTGTTGACGTCGGTGCGGGCGGCGGTGACGCGGGCGTCCTCGGCACGGTCCAGCACGTTGGGCACGACGAGGGCGGCGAGCACGCCGATGATGACGAGCACGACCAGCAGTTCGATCAGCGTGAAGCCGCGGGCAGGGGAGGGACGGCGCATGTCTGGGGGCGTGGGAGCACGGAGCTGCGGTGAGCGGGCCATCATAATGGGCCGATGCTTGCTCGATTCATGGCGTTTTCGGTGTGGCTGCTGCTGGGCGGCTCGGTGGCCTACTGGGGCCTGCAGCTGTTCTCGCGGCCGCTGGCGATGCCGGCGTCCGTGCTGCCCGCCGGTGAAGGCCGATCGGCGCAGGTGGACCTGAGTCGGCTGCTCGGCGTGACGGCGCCCGAGACGGTGGCCGAGCCCGAGGTGGCGGTGTCGACGCGGCTGCGGCTGCTCGGTGTCGTCGCGCCCAGGAGTGCCCGCGCCGCCGAGTCCGGCGAGGGCGTGGCGCTGATCGAGGTGGATGGGGTGGCGCGCACGGTGCGCGTGGGCGCCGTCGTCGACGGGGAGTTGCGCCTGCTGCGCGTGGACGCGCGCAGTGCCAGCCTCGGCGTGGTCGGCCAGGTGCCGAGCCAGGTGCTGCAGATCAGCCCGCCTGCGGCGCCGGCGACGGGCTCGCTGCCGCCGGCAGCGCCGTCGAACGTCGTGCTGGGAGGCAATCCGAATGCCGGCGCTGCCGGTGTGCCGCTGCGTGGCAACCCGCCCGCGGCCATGCCGGCGCCGGTGCCGGCCACCATGCCGTCGGTCTATGGCGCGCCGCCGGCTTCGCCTCCCGTCAGGAGCGAGGAAGCGCAGCAGCAGCGCTGAGGCGGGCGGCTCAGGCGCCCAGCGTCGGGATGCTGGTGCCGAGGTCGGGCCGCGAGGCGACGCGGGCTTCGGCGACCTCGTGCAGGTCGGTCAGCAGTGCCGCCGCGGCGCGGATCATCGGCCAGGCCAGGGCGGCGCCGGTGCCGTCTGCACTGTCCATGCCGAGCTCCAGCAGGGCCGAGGCATGGAAGAGGGCCAGGGCTTCGTCCAGGCCGCGGTGCACGTGGCTGCGGCAGAACACGGCGTAATCGGTCACCGGCGCGCAGATCAGCGACGCGACCTTTAGGGCCGCGCAGGCGGCGATGCCGTCCACGATGATGAGGCTGCGCTTGCTGGCCGCGACGAGCATGGCGCCGACCATGACGGCGATCTCGTGGCCGCCGAAGGCCGCCAGCACGTCCATGGGTTCACGGGCATCGCGGTGGCGGGCGAGGGCGCCGTGCAGCACGTCGAGGAGGTGGACGAGGTCGTCCTGGCGCATGGTCGGGCCCGAAACGACGAAGTCGCGCACCGACTGGTCGGACAAGCGCGCCAGCAGCAGGGCGGCGCATTCCGCCGAGCCCTGCCCCATGCCGGCACAGGCCAGCACGTTGCCGGGCAGGTTGTCGGCGATCTCCATGCCGACGCGCACGCCGGCGTGGGCCTGGTCGACGCTCATCGCGTGCGCCGTGCGCGCATTGCGCGTGCCATGAGCGACCTTGCGGGCCAGCAGGCGGGCGTGCGGCGGCAGGTTCTCGGCGACGCCGCAGTCGACGACGGTCAGGTGCAGGCCCTGCAGGCGCGAGAACACCGACACCGGCAGCTGCGCGTGCAAGGCCATCTGCACCTGATCCTTGGTGGCGCGGCCCCACTGGGCGCCGACGCCGTCGACGACGATGCCATGGTCGGCGGCGAACAGCCCGAGCACCGGGTCGCGGAAGCGCGGCGTGAGGCTGTTCTGCACCAGGCCAAGCCGCACGGCCAGCGGCTCCAGTTCGCCAAGTCCGCCGGCGATGGCCGAGCGGCGGTCGACGCGATCACGCAGAGCTTTTTCCAGCTCCGGGTTGGCGGTAGGGGAGATCAGCGACTGTTGGGCGACGGTCATGGCGCAGGCGTTGTCAGACCCTGCATTTCAACTCAACCCAGGAACAAGCGGTAGACCGGGTTGGCGGTTTCGTCCTCGAAGGGGTAGTTCAGGCCATCGAGGAACTGGCGCAGCGCGCCGGCGTCGCCCCTGGGCACCTGGATGCCAACGAGGATGCGGCCATAGTCCGCGCCCTGGTTGCGGTAGTGGAAGAGGCTGATGTTCCAGTCCGGGTGCATGCTGGACAGGAAGCGCATCAGCGCGCCCGGCCGTTCGGGAAAGACGAAGCGGTACAGGCGCTCGTGGCGCGCCAGCTCGCTGCGGCCGCCGACCATGTGGCGGATGTGTTCCTTGGCGAGTTCGTCGTTGGTCAGGTCCAGCGTCTCGAAGCCGGCCTTGGTGAAGGTGCGGGCGAGCTTGGCGGCCTCGTCGGGCTTGGAGATGGCGATGCCGACGAAGACGTGGGCCACCTGCGCATCGGCGATGCGATAGTTGAATTCTGTGACGCTGCGCGGGCCCAGCAGCTCGCAGAAGCGCTTGAAGCTGCCGCGCGCCTCGGGGATGGTGACGGCGAACAGGGCTTCGCGGTGCTCGCCCACCTCGGCTCGCTCGGCGACGAAGCGCAGGCGGTCGAAGTTCATGTTGGCGCCGCAGGTGATGGCCACCAGCGTCTGGCCTTTGGCGCCGGTGCGGGCCACGTATTGCTTGGCGGCGGCGACGCTCATGGCGCCGGAGGGCTCCAGGATGGAGCGGGTGTCCTCGAACACGTCCTTGATGGCGGCGCAGACGGCGTCGGTGTCGACGACGATGTAGTCGTCCACCAGCTCGCGGGCGATGCGGAAGGTCTCCTCACCGACGAGCTTGACGGCCGTACCGTCGGCGAACAGGCCGACGTCGGTCAAGGTGACCCGCTTGCCGGCCTTGACGGAGCGCAGCATGGCATCGGAGTCGGTCGTCTGCACGCCGATGATCTTGATCTCGGGCCGCAGCGCCTTGACGTAGGCTGCCACACCCGAGATCAGGCCACCGCCGCCGATGGCGACAAAGATGGCGTCGATGGGGCCCGGGTGCTGGCGCAGCAGCTCCATGGCGATGGTGCCCTGGCCGGCGATGACGTCGGGGTCGTCGAAGGGATGGACGAAGGTCAGACGCTGCTCGCGTTCGAGCTCCTTGGCGTGGCCGTAGGCGTCGGTGAAGCTCTCGCCGAACAGCACCACCTCGCCGCCATGGCCGCGCACGGCGTCGATCTTGACCTGGGGCGTCGTCACCGGCATCACGATGACGGCCCGGCAGCCCAGCTTCTTCGCCGACAGCGCGACCCCCTGCGCATGGTTGCCGGCCGACGCGCAGATGACGCCCGCCGCGCGTTGCTCGGCCGACAGGTGGGCCATCTTGTTGTAGGCGCCGCGCAGCTTGAAGCTGAAGACGTCCTGCTCGTCCTCGCGCTTGAACCAGACCTTGTTTGACAGGCGCCTGGACAGCTTGGGGGCGGGACTGAGCGAGGTTTCGCGGGCGACTTCGTAGACGCGCGCGTTCAGAATTCGCTGCAGATAGCTGCTGCCGGGCGGCAGCATCGCGGGCACCTGAGGCGTCGCCTTGGCGGCAGACGGGCGGCGTCGCGAAGGCGAACTCATCGGGTCTCCAAACAGTCTTGTTGCGGCGCCGCATGATAGGGGAGACCCTTCACGCGGAGCTGCAGCCTGCCTTCGGCGAAAAAAAACCCGAGCTTTTGCAAGCTCGGGTTGAATCCACCATGGAGGCGGTGGAGGAGACAATCGGTGCGAAAACGTTTTCGCTTGGGAGCAGTTTAGCGCCGGGTTATGCTGCGCTGCAATATATTTTCTGTGAACGAATTGGAGCTTTGCCTCTAGATGACCATGGAATGCACCGTCAGTTGGCTGGGCCCGGAAGGCCCGAGTGGCATGAGTTTTGTCGCCGAGACCGGCAGCGGCCATGTGCTGTCCATGGACGGCGCGCCGGATGGCGGTGGCCGCAACCTGGCGCCGCGGCCGATGGAGACCGTGCTGGCGGGCACGGGCGGCTGCACGGCCTATGACGTTGTGCTCATCCTCAAGCGCGGCCGCCATGACGTGCGTGGCTGCAAGGTGGTGCTGAAGGCGGAGCGCGCGACGAGCGATCCCAAGGTCTTCACGGCCATCCATTTCCATTTCGTCGTCAGCGGCAAGGCGCTCAAGCCCGAGATCGTCGAGCGGGCGGTGGCGCTGTCCCACGAGAAATACTGCTCGGCCACGGCCATGCTGGCCAAGACCTCGGCCATCAGCACGTCTTTCGAGGTCGTCGAGGTCTGATCAGACGTGGTGGGCCACGGTCGTCATGACCTTGGCCGCGGCGCGCATCAGGTCGGGCACGGGCGCTGGCAGCAATTGCGCGCCCGCAGCGAGGGCGGCATCGGCATGTTCGGCCTCTTCGCGCCGCATCTGGTCGACGATGGCGCGAGACGGCGCATCTGTCTCGGGCAGGCGTTGCAGATGCAAGGCCAGATGGGCTTCGACCTGGCGCTCCGTCTCGACGACGAAGCCCAGGCTCCATTTGTCGCCGGCCAGGCCGGCCAGGCTGCCCCAGGCGAAGGCGCCCGCCCACCACAGCGGGGCGAGATGGCTGGTGTGGTCGCCCAGTTGGGCGATGCGTTCGGCCGTCCAGGCAAGGTGATCCAGTTCCTCCTGGGCCGCCTGTTCGAAATGCCGGCGCAGCGGCTCGCTGCGGCTGAACAGGGCCTGCGACTGGTACAGGGCCTGGGCGCAGATTTCGCCGACGTGATTGACGCGCATCAGCGCGCCAGCGAGTTGCCGGTCGGCAGCTGTCAATTCGACCGGCGGCTGGACCTTCGCCGGAGACGGGCGCGCGGCGCGGGTGGGAGCGAACACCGTGCGCAGCCCGGCGTCCAGCGCGCCGAGAACCCTGTCCGGCAAACTCGGCACCCGACGTTGCGAATTGCTTGCTTCGTTTTGCATTCAGTTAATCAATGTTTCGATGAAGAGCGCGTGAAGTGGTCATGACGTTGTGACTCCGCAACGACAACACACAATTTCATATCCGTGAATTCCCGAGGGGGCCCGAGCTCTGGTGGAATACGCGAACTTCCTCACAGGAGGTGAGTCGCTGCGCTGTCCCAGCCCCGGCTCGGATGAATACCTAGGAGTATTGAATGAAAAAAGCTCTGATTGCCCTGGCCGTTCTGGGCCTGACTGGCGGCGCCGCCGTCGCGCAATCGTCCGTCACGCTGTTCGGTGTCATCGATGCCGACGTGAAGTACGTCAAGACCGGCGGCCTCACGGTGAAGAAGCTCGACTCCGGTGGCCTGAACACCAGCCGTTTCGGCGTGCGTGGCACCGAAGATCTGGGCGGTGGCCTGAAGGCTGGCTTCTGGCTGGAATCCCAAGTCGACACCGACACCGGCGTCGCTGGTGGCGGCAGCGCTTTCTGGGGCCGTCGTGCCACGGTCAGCCTGGCCGGTGATTTCGGTGAAGTGCGCCTGGGTCGCAACAAGACCGTCTCGCGCCTGCACCTCGAAGACTTCGATCCGACCTCGTTCACCGGTCTGGGCAGCGTCAGCGCCGTCTACAGCAACCTGGGCAGCGGCAACGGCACCTCGTTCGGCCGTGCCGACAACCTGGTTTCGTACTCGCTGCCGGGCAACCTCGGCGGCTTCTACGGCGGCGTCGACGTGTCGGCCGGTGAAGGCACGAGCACCAACAAGGGCCAGTCGTTCCGCCTTGGCTACAAGCAGGGTCCCCTGCATGTGTCCGGCGCTTACGCCAGCACGTCCAACGCCATTGACGGCAGCAAGTTCAAGCTGACTTCCTTGGGTGGCGCGTACGACTTCGGCATGGTTCGCCCGTCGCTGTCCTACACGGAGTCCAAGTACCAGGCGCGCAAGCAGCAGATCGTCACGGCTTCCGTGACGGCTCCGCTGGGCCAGGGTCAGCTGTGGGCTTCGTACACCGACGCCAAGGCCAATGCCGCTGCCGAAACCACGACGGCTGGCATCACCAACGTCACGGCCTTCACCGCCATCGGCGATGCCAAGCTGTTCGCTGCGGGTTACATCTACAACCTGTCCAAGCGCACCGCCCTGTACACGACGTTCTCGCAACTGAAGAACTCCGGTGCCGCGCGCTTCGCCGTCGGCGGCGCTCCGGCTGCGACCGCCAATGGCCTGAAGTCCTCGGGCTACGACGTCGGCATCCGCCACAGCTTCTGATGTCGCGCGGCCTCAGGGCCGCCGCTTCAGTACGAAAGCCGCCTTCGGGCGGCTTTTCATTTGTCCCGTGCGAGACAGGGGAATTGCTGTGGGAAATCCACAACAGGCCTGGCGTTGTGGCATGGCGCTTCGCTGAGAATCAACTGGTTCACTTTTCTTCGCAGGAGACAACCTTGATGAAAAAAGCATCCTTGGCACTCGCCGTTCTGGCCGCCAGCACTTCCGCCGCGTGGGCCCAGTCCAGCGTGACCCTGTATGGCATCGTGGACGCGGCAGTGCGTTACACCAGCAACGCCAACTCCAATACGGCGACCAAGACGCTGACGCCGGGTGGCATGTCGCAGAGCCGCCTGGGCATCAATGTCACTGAAGACATGGGCGGCGGCTTGAAGGCGCTGGTCAACATGGAGCACCGCCTGAACTCGGACACCGGTACTGCTGCAGCCGGCGATTTCTGGCGCCAGGCTTGGGTGGGCCTGCAGTCCAACGACTTCGGCCAGATTCGCCTGGGCCGCCAGTACAACATCCTGTTCGACATCTACACGTCGACCTACGCGTCCTTCCGCTACTCGCCGTACATCGAGGCATACAAGCCCGAGATCGGCATGTCGCTGCTTGCGCGCCAGGACAACATGGTCAAGTACCTCGTCCAGGTCGGCAACGTGTACGGCGAAGTCCAGGTCAGCGCCGGCGAGAACGGCGGCACGCTGCCGAACAAGACGGTCGGTGGCCTGGTGCGTTACTCCGACGGCAAGTTCGGCCTCGGTGGCGCCTACCTGCAGGCGACCGAAGAGAAGACCGGTAAGAAGATCAAGGCAACGACCCTCGGTGGCTCCTACACGGACGGCCCGCTGTATGTCCATGCGGCCTGGGCCGAGAACAAGTTCGAGAACCCGTTTGCCCTGCTGAGCCAGTCCAGCGCCTTCGCCGCCTCCGTGGCCGGCACGTCGCTGTCGAACTCGATGGCCACCCGTGGCAGCTACACGGCCGGCCTGCTGGGCGCCGTGTTTACCGGCGACGCCGCCGACATCAAGACCCGCACCATGGTGTCGTTCGGTGCCACCTATCAGCTGACCCCTCAGCTCAACGTCGGCGCCACCGCCTGGCTGACCAAGCAGAAGCATTACGGCACGCAAAGCCTGGCGGCCCCGTACGCCACCGCGCTGGCGAATGCGCTGGGCTTCTCGACCAACGCCAACAACACCTCCAAGGCCAACTTCTTCGCCGTCGTGGTCGACTACGCCTTCTCCAAGCGTACCGATGCCTACCTCGAAGTGGACTACACCAAGCTGAGCGGCGAAGTTCTGTTCCAGAACGGCGCTGGCAAGCGTGGCGGCGCGATGCTGGGTCTGCGTCACCGCTTCTGATGTTGATGCGGGGCCTGACGCCCCGCCCGATATCCCGACGGGCCGCTTCAGCGGCCCGTTTTCATTGGTGGCTGCCGCGCCTGCGACGCTAGGGCTTTTCCTGTAGGCCTGAGCCTGCAAGCTTCAGCCATCATGCCGCCTTCGCGCGGCGCAGTGACGCGCCCGCTTAAACGTCTTCATGCTGGTCTTCATTCTTCGCCGCCTGGTCCAGGCCCTGGTTGTCATGCTGTCGGTGGCCTTCATCGCCTTCATGCTGTTCCAGTACGTCGGCGATCCCGTCACCAACCTGCTGGGCCAGGACGCGACCGAGGAGCAGCGCATCGCGCTGCGCAAGGACCTGGGACTGGATCAGCCCTTCCCGGTGCAGTTCGCCCGCTTCGCCGCCAACGCGGCGCAGGGGGAGTTCGGCATCAGCCTGCGCCAGGGGCGCAAGGTCTCGACCCTGATCGGCGAGCGCTTCCCGGCGACGCTGGAACTCGCCCTCGTAGCCGGCCTGATCGCGCTCGGCCTGGGCATTCCGCTGGGTGTCTACGCGGCGCTGCGGCGTGGCAGGGCGAGTGCGCAATTGCTGATGACGGGCACGCTGTTCGGCGTCAGCCTGCCCAACTTCGTCATCGGCATCGTGCTGATCTGGGTCTTCGCGGTCGAGCTCAAGTGGCTGCCGAGCTTTGGCCGCGGCGAGGTCGTCGCCTTCGGCACCTGGACCTCGGGCCTGCTGACGCGCGATGGGCTGCTGCACTTGATCCTGCCGGCCTTCACGCTGTCGGCCTTCCAGCTGACGCTCATCATGCGGCTGGTGCGTGCCGAGATGCTGGAGGTGCTGCGCACCGACTACATCCGCTTTGCGCGCGCCCGCGGGCTCACCGATCGCAGCGTCTATTTCGGCCATGCGCTGAAGAACACGCTGGTGCCGGTCATTACCATCACCGGCCTGCAACTCGGCTCGCTGATTGCGTTCGCCATCATCACCGAGCAGGTCTTCCAGTGGCCCGGCATGGGCCTGCTCTTCATCCAGGCCGTGCAGTTCGCCGACATCCCCGTGATGGCGGCCTACCTCTGCCTGATCTCGCTGATCTTCGTCGTCATCAACCTCGGCGTCGATCTGCTTTATTTCGCCGTCGACCCGCGCCTGCGCGTCGAAGGCAAGGCGCACTGAAGATGGCTGTCGACGCCAAGCCCCATCCCACCGTCTCGTCGTCGGCCCTCAAGGCATTCTTCGATGGCGACGTCTGGCATTCCTTCCGCAGTTCGCCGGTCGCGGTGCTGGCGGCCGTCATCGCCCTGGTCTGCTTCGCCTGTGCGCTGTTCGCGGAATTCGTCGCGCCCCACAACCCCTTCGACCTGGCGACGCTGGAGCTGCTGGACTCGCTCAAGCCGCCTGCCTGGGTGGCTGGTGGCGAGCCCAAGTACTGGCTGGGCACGGACGGCCAGGGCCGCGACATCCTGTCAGCCTTGATGTACGGCGCCCGCATCTCGCTGCTGGTGGGCATCGCCTCGGTGCTGCTGTCCATCGTGATCGGCGTCAGCCTCGGCCTGCTGGCCGGTTTCGTCGGTGGCCGCACCGACGCCTTCATCATGCGTATCTGCGACGTGATGCTGTCCTTCCCGTCCATCCTCGTGGCGTTGATGATCAGCGGCGTCGGCCGCAGCCTGTTTCCGCATGCGCCCGACATGCTGGCCTTCGTCGTGCTGGTGCTCGCTATCGCGCTGACGGGCTGGGTGCAGTACGCGCGCACCGTGCGCGGCTCGACGCTGGTGGAGCGCAACAAGGAATACGTGCAGGCCGCCCGCGTCATCGGCGTCAGCGGTTTTCGCATCATGCGCCGCCATGTCCTACCCAACGTACTCGGCCCGGTGCTGGTGCTGGCCACCATTCAGATCGCCTCGGCCATCATCACCGAGGCCACTCTGTCCTTCCTGGGCGTCGGCGTGCCGGCCACCAGTCCGTCCCTGGGCACGCTGATCCGCAACGGCAACGACTACCTGTTCTCGGGCGAGTGGTGGATCACCGCCTGGCCCAGCCTGACGCTGATCCTCATCACGCTCAGCGTGAACCTGCTTGGCGACTGGCTGCGCGACGCGCTCAACCCCCGTCTGCGATGACTGCTCCCCTGCTCGAAGTTAGCCACCTGCGGGTGGAGTTCCCGACCCGCCGCGGCACGCTGCTGGCGCTGGACGACATCTCCTTCTCCATCGCGCCGGGCGAGATCCTCGGTGTCGTCGGCGAGTCCGGCGCCGGCAAGTCGCTGACGGGCGCGGCCATCATCGGCCTGCTGGACCCGCCGGGCCGCATCTCCGCCGGCGAGATCAAGCTGGCAGGCCGTCGCATCGACATCCTGCCCTATGAGCAACTGCGTCGCATCCGCGGCCGCGAGATCGGTGCCGTCTTCCAGGACCCGCTGACCTCGCTGAACCCGCTCTACACGGTGGGCCGCCAGCTCACCGAGACCATCACCACCCACCTGGACCTTACGGCCTCGCAGGCGCGCGCCCGCGCCATCGAGCTGCTCGCCTCCACCGGCATCCCGGCGCCCGAGGCGCGGGTGGACCATTTCCCGCATCAGTTTTCCGGCGGCATGCGGCAGCGGGTCGTCATCGCGCTGGCGCTGGCGGCCAACCCCAAGCTCATTGTGGCCGACGAGCCGACGACGGCGCTGGACGTGTCCATCCAGGCGCAGATCATCGCGCTGCTCAAGAAGGTCTGCCGCGAGCAGGGGGCGGCCGTCATGCTGGTGACCCACGACATGGGCGTCATCGCCGAGACCTGCGACCGCGTCGCCGTCATGTACGCCGGCCGCATTGCCGAGATCGGGCCGGTGGCCGATGTCATCCACCGGCCCGCCCATCCCTACACGGTGGGCCTGATGGGCTCCATCCCGGCCATGGACGAGGACCGTGAGCGGCTGCTGCAGATCGACGGCGCCATGCCGCGCCTGACGGCCATCCCGACCGGCTGCGCGTTCAACCCGCGCTGCCCGCGCGTCTTCGACCGCTGCCGCAGCGAGCGGCCCGAACTGGCCCAGGTCGGCGCCACCAGCGCGGCCTGCTGGACGCCCGTTACCCAGGAGGCCCCGCGATGAGCGCCCCTCTCGTCGAGGTACAGGACCTCGTCAAGATCTTCGACGTCTCGCCGCCCTGGCTGAACCGCGTCGTCGAGCGCAAGCCCAAGGCCTTCGTGCATGCCGTGGACGGCGTGAGCTTTGCCATCGAGCGCGGCAAGACGCTGGCCCTGGTCGGCGAAAGCGGCTGCGGCAAGAGCACCGTCGCGCGGCTGCTCGTCGGCCTTTACGGTGCGACGCGCGGCGCGGTGCGCTTCGATGGCGAAGACATCGCCAAGACGCTGGCCGGCTCCGGCGCGGCCCCGTTGCGCCGGCGCATGCAGATGATCTTTCAGGACCCGTACGCCTCGCTGAACCCGCGCTGGAAGGTGCTGGACATCGTCGCCGAGCCGCTGCGTGAGCATGGGCTGGTGAAGAGCGACGTGCAGGCGAGGTCGCGCGTTGGCGAATTGCTGAGCTCGGTGGGCTTGAATCCGGCGGACGCAGAAAAGTTTCCGCACCAGTTCTCGGGCGGCCAGCGCCAGCGCATCTCCATCGCGCGCGCGCTGGCCACGCAGCCCGAGTTCCTCGTCTGCGACGAGCCGACCTCGGCGCTCGATGTGTCCGTGCAGGCCCAGGTCCTCAACATCATGAAGGACCTGCAGCGCGAGCGGGGCCTGACCTATCTCTTCATCTCGCACAACCTGGCCGTCGTGCGCCATGTGGCCGACCAGGTGGGCGTTATGTACCTCGGCCGTCTGGTCGAGGTGGCGGACAAGGCCGAGCTGTTCGCGCGGCCGCGTCATCCCTACACGCGCATGCTGCTGGACGCGATTCCCGACATCCACATGACCGGCCGTGCCCGCACGCCGGTGCAGGGCGAGGTGCCGAATCCGCTGAACCCACCCAGCGGCTGCAGCTTCCACCCGCGCTGCCCGCTGGCCAATGCGCGCTGCAAGGCCGAGCGGCCGGCGCTGCTGGAGATCAAGGGCGTGCGCGTGGCCTGCCACGCGGTGCAGGAGGGCAGGGCGGTCTGATCAGCGTGCCGGCGCGGGCGCCGCGGAGGCTGCACCCGCCGGCTTGGGCAGCGTCAACGGCCCCTTCTGCCCACAACCCGCAAGGGCGGTAAGGGTGATCAGCAGGGCGACGATGCGCCCACCTACACTGACGGCGGTCTTCTTCATCCGTCCAGTTTATGTCCCTGTCCGACGCCGACTACCATGCCAAGGCCCACGCCCTGCTCGCCCGCATCGAGGCGCAGATCGACGTCTGGCTCGATGAGGACGTGGTGGACATCGACAGCCACCGCACGGGCGGCCTGCTGGAGCTCAGCATGCCGGGCGGCAGCAAAATCGTCATCAACACCCAGCCGCCGCTGCAGGAGATCTGGCTGGCGGCGCGCTCGGGCGGCTATCACTTCAAGTGGGACGGCTCTCAGTGGGTGGACCGCGAGGGCCAGGAATTCTGTGCTCGGCTCTCCCGCAGCGCGAGCGAGCAGGCCGGTCGGGCGCTGAGCTTCAGCGCCTGACGACGCTCAACGCTTGAACAGGTCGAGGATGGACTTCTTCTCGTCCTCGCTGGCCGTGCCCGGCACATTGGGTTCGTTGGCCAGTTCGCGCACACCGCTGCCGCTGGTGTATTCCTCGTAGAACCACTCGCCGTTGACGTTGACGATGCCCTCCGGCGGCGTCATCTCGTCGACGGCCTTGCCCTTCAGCGCGAAGCCCATGTACTCGATCCAGACCGGCAGGCTCAGGCCGCCGCCGGTCTCGCGGTCGCCGAGCTTGCGCGGCTGGTCATAGCCGATCCAGACGATGGCGACCAGATCCTTCTGGTAGCCGGCGAACCAGGCGTCCATGGAGTCGTTGGTGGTGCCGGTCTTGCCGTAGATGTCGGGGCGCTTGAGCGTCGCCTGGGCGCGAGCGGCCGTGCCGCTGCGCGTGACCTCCTGCAGCAGGCTGCTCATCAGGAAGGCGTTGCGCGGCTCGATGGCGCGGGCGTCGTCGGTCAGCGTCATGGGCAGGGCTTCGTAGAGCTGCCGGCCCTTGTTGTCGGTGATCCTGGCGATCAGCTGCGGGCTGACGCGGTAGCCGCCGTTGGCGAACACCGCATAGCCCTGGGCCATCTGCATCGGCGTCACCGAGCCAGCGCCCAGCGCCATCGTCAGATAGGCCGGATGCTTCTCGGCCTCGAAGCCGAAGCGCGTGATCCAGTCCTGCGCGTACTTCACGCCGATGGAGTGCAGCACGCGGATGGAGACCATGTTCTTGGACTTGGCCAGCGCCGTGCGCAGCGGCATGGGGCCTTCGAACTTGCCGTCGTAATTCTTGGGCTCCCAGGGCTGGCTGCCGGTGGTGCCGGCGTCGAAGAACAACGGCGCGTCGTTGACGACCGTGGCCGGCGTGAAGCCCTTCTCAAGCGCGGCCGAGTAGATGAAGGGCTTGAAGCTGGAGCCCGGCTGGCGCCAGGCTTGGGTGACGTGGTTGAACTTGTTCTTGGCGTAGTCGAAGCCACCGACCATGGCATGCACCTGGCCCGTCTTCGGATCCAGCGACACGAAGGCGCCTTCGACCTCGGGCAGCTGGGTGATGGTCCATTCGCCGCCGTCCTTCTGCTTGGGTCCCTTGACGACGCGGATGACGGCGCCGCGGCGGATGCGGGTCTTTGGATTGCCCTTGTCGGACAGCCCAGAGGTGGCGGGCTTCAGGCCCTCGCCGAGGATGGCGATGGTCTCCCCGCTCTGGAGCACGGCCGTGACCTTCTTGGGATCGGCTTCCAGCACGACGGCCGCCAGCAATTCGTCGTTGGCGGGGTGGTCGATCAAGGCTTCGGCGATGCGCGTGTCCAGCTCCTTGGTATCGCCGGGGAGGTCGGCATAGGCCTCGGGGCCGCGGTAGACCTGGCGCTTCTCGTAGTCCAGGATGCCGCGGCGCAGCGCACGGTAGGCGGTGTTCTGTTCGGCGCTGTTCAGCGTCAGATAGACATTGAGGCCACGCGAATAGGCCTCGTCGCCGTACTGGCTGAAGATCAGCTGGCGCGCCGCCTCGGCCACGAACTCCGCATGCGAGACCGACTCCTGCACCGGCCGGATCCGCAGCTTCTCGGCCTTGGCCGCGTCGCGCTGCTCCTCGGTGATGTAACCCGTCTCGTACATCCGCTCGATGATGTACTGCTGGCGGATGGTGGCGCGCTTGGGGTTGTTGATGGGGTTGTAGGCCGACGGCGCCTTGGGCAGCCCGGCCAGCATGGCGGCCTCGGCGACGCTGAGCTTGTCTAGGGTCTTGCCGAAATAGATCTCGCTGGCTGCCGCGAAGCCGTGCGCGCGGTGGCCCAGAAAGATCTGGTTCATGTAGATCTCGAGGATCTTCTCCTTGGACAGCGCCGACTCGATCTTCAGCGCCAGCAGGATCTCGTAGATCTTGCGCGTGAAGGTCTTTTCGGTGGACAGGTAGAAGTTGCGCGCCACCTGCATCGTGATCGTCGACGCGCCCTGGCTGCGCGACTCGCCCACGTTGGCCAGGCCTGCACGGATGACGCCCAGGTAGTCCACGCCGCCATGCTGGTAGAAGCGCGCGTCTTCGATAGCCAGCACGGCCTCCTGCATGACCTTGGGGATCTGCTGGATGGGCAGGTAGCTGCGGCGTTCCTCGCCGAACTCGCCCAGCAGCACGCCGTCGCTGGACAGCACGCGCATCGGCAGCTTGGGCCGGTAGTCGGTCAGCCCGCTGATGTCGGGCAGGTTCGGGTAGGCCAATGCCAGGGCCAGCGCTACCAGCAGCGCGACGGCCGCAATGCCGCCGCCGATCAGGCCGAGGCCCCACAGTGCCCAACGGCCCAGGCGCGGGCTCAGTCGGGATAGGCGGGCTGACGAGGGGGAGGGGCCGGCGGACGAAGAACTGGACGCAGCGGATCGGGGCTTGTCATTCATGAGCCGGCGGGGCGCGCCCGGAAGCGCGTTGGGAGGAGGCGGCGGATTATAGGAAGGGCTGTTGAACAGCCTTTTAAGCGAAGTGTCCCGTCAAACGCCGTGCCAAACGACCGCATCCCATGTGTTTTTCAGGAGCTTGCAAGTCAGTCGAATCGTGTATGTTTAGCAACGTGGCGTTACCAGCTCGCGCCGGAATTTCGTTCGCTGTCAACGGCTTTGCTGCTAGCATTCAAGTAACTTATTAATAGTCCGATACGTAACTCGCGTGTCGGGGACAAAGGGCATGGGAATACTTGACGCACTTTTGGGTCGCAAGCACCCCCCCCTGATTGGCCTGGATATCAGTTCTTCCAGCGTCAAGCTGGTGGAACTCAGCCAGACCAAGAGCGGCGAATTCGTGCTGGAGCGCTTTGCCAGCGAGCCTTTCGAGAAGGGCTGGATCGCCGACGGTCAGATCGAGAAATTCGACGAGGTCGCTGATGCCGTGCGGCGCGTCGTCGCTCGCAGCGGCTCACGCACCCGTGACGCCGCGCTGGCCATGCCCCAGTCGGCCGTCATCACCAAGAAGATCATGCTGCCGGCCGGCCTGCGCGAGGAAGAGCTCGAACTGCAGGTCGAGGCCGAGGCCAACCAGTACATCCCGTTCTCGCTGGACGAGGTGAGCCTCGACTTCTGCGTCATCGGCCCGAGCCCGACCTCGGTGGGCGACGTCGAGGTCCTGATCGCTGCGTCGCGCAAGGACCGCGTGCAGGACCGCCAAGGCCTAGCCGAGGCCGCCGGCCTGCGGCCCGTCGTGCTGGACATCGAGTCCCACGCCTCGCGCATGGCCATGGGGCGCCTCATCGCCGCGCTGCCCAGCGAGGGCAAGGACGCGCTCGTCGCGCTGTTCGAGATCGGTGCCGACACGACCAGCCTCAAGGTGCTGCGGGACGACGAGCTGCTCTATGACCGTGACCAGTCCTTCGGCGGTTCGCAGCTGACGCAGCTCATTTCGCGCCAGTACGGCTTCTCCTTCGAGGAGGCCGAACAGAAGAAGCTGGCCAACGAGCTGCCTGAAGACTACGAGACCAGCGTGCTCAACCCCTTCGTCGACAGCTTGTCGCAGGAGATCGGCCGGGCGCTGCAGTACTTCTTCACCAGCACGCCGCATCACAAGGTGCATTACGTGATGCTGGCCGGTGGCACGGCCACGCTGCCCGGGCTCAAGGAGCGCGTGACCGACCTGACCGGTTTCGCCTGCATGGTAGTCAACCCCTTCGAGAACATGGGCATGGGTTCGGCGGTGCGCGAGCCCAAGCTGCGTCGTGAGGCGCCGTCCTATCTGACCGCCTGCGGCCTCGCGATGCGGAGGTTCTTCCAGTGATCCTGATCAACCTGCTGCCCTACCGCGAAGAGCGGCGCAAGCGGCGCAAGGCAGCCTTCTTTGCCGGCCTGGGTGTGGCAGCCCTGGCGGGCGCGGGCGTGGTCGGCGCCTTCTATGTGTTGCTGCAGTTCCTGACGACGGAACAGCAGTCGCATAACCAGTACATCCAGAGCGAGATCACGCGCCTGGAGGCGCAGATCAAGGACATCGCCGATCTGAAGACCGAGATCGAGTCGCTGAAGTCGCGCCAGCGTGCCGTCGAGGATCTGCAGACCGACCGCAACACGCCGGTGCAGTTGCTGAACGACGTGGCCCGGCTGGCGCCCGAGGGCATCTATCTGACGGCCATTCGCCAGGACAGCAAGGTCGTCACCATCAGCGGCATCGCGCAGACGAACGAGCGTGTTTCGGAGTTCCTGCGCAACGTGTCGCGCAGTTCCGAGTGGCTGGACAAGCCCGACCTCATCGAAGTCAAGCTGGCCACCGTCACGACGAATACGCGTGACGCGCGCCGCCTGCTGGACTTCTCGATGAAGGTCTCGATCAAGGCCCCGCCGCGCGACGCCGCCCAGGGTGCTTCCGCGCCGAAGAAGAGCTGACCGACCATGGCCACCTCCACATCCAAGATCGACCTCAACGCCTGGTTCGCCGAGCTGTCGGGCCAGTTCCAGGGGCTCAACCCCAAGGAGCCGGGCCAGTGGCCCTGGCTGCCCAAGCTGGTGTCTGCGCTCGCGGTGATGCTGGCCGTCATCGCGGCAGGCTACGCCTTCCTGCTCTCCGACGTCCAGGCGGGCCTGGACGCCGAGCGCGACCGCGAACCCCAGTTGCGTCAGGACTACCAGGCCAAGCTGGCCCAGGCCGTCAACCTGCCTGAGTTGCGCAAGCAGAAAAGCCAGGTCGAGGAGTACGTGACCCAGCTCGAGAAGCAGTTGCCTGGCAAGGCCGAGATCGATTCGCTGCTGTCCGACATCAGCAGTGCCGGCGTCGGCCGCGGGCTGCAGTTCGAGCTGTTCCGACCCGGGCAGGTGCTGATCAAGGATTACTACGCGGAATTGCCGATCGCGGTGAAGGTGTCGGGCCGCTATCACGACATCGGTGCATTTGCGGCCGACGTGTCCAATCTGTCGCGCATCGTCACGTTGCACAACCTCATCGTCGTGGCGCCGAACGGCCCGCGGGATGCGAACGGCCCGTTGACGATGGAGGCGACGGCGCGCACCTATCGCTATCTCGACTCCGCCGAGGTGGCCGAGCAGCGCAAGTCCGCGGCCAAGGCTGGGGGCAAGAAATGAAGCGCCTGCTGATTCCGCTCTCGGGCGCCCTGCTGCTCGCTGGTTGCGGCAGTGATATCGATGAACTGCGGCAGTGGATGGAGCAGCAGCGCAAGGAGGCCAAGGCCACCGTCGCGCCCCTGCTGCCGCCCAAGAAATTCCTGCCGCAACCCTATGAATCCACCGCTGGCGTGGACCCCTTCAGCCCGCAGAAGCTCAGTGTGGCGATCAAGCAGGAGGCGGCTCAGCCCAACTCCTTGCTGACGGCCGAAATCAGCCGCCGCAAGGAGCCGCTGGAGGCCTATCCGCTGGACAGCATGAACATGGTCGGCAGCCTGACGCGTGAGAACCGGCGCTATGCGCTGCTGCGCGTCGACAACCTGCTGTACCAGGTCAAGGCCGGGGACTACCTCGGTCAGAACTTCGGCCGCATCACCAAGATCAGCGAAACCGAAATCACGTTGCGAGAAGTCGTCCAGGACGCTGCGGGCGAGTGGATCGAGCGCACCAGTACCCTCCAGCTACAGGAGAAGGGACGATGAACAGGACAACGCAGGAGAGCAAGTCGATGGGCCGTGGCTGGTTGCTGGGATTCGCACTCGCGCTGCTGGCTACGCCTGCGGCATGGGCGCAGACGCAGATACGCTCGATCAACTCCAGTCAGCAGGCTGGTGTCGACGTCGTGCGCATCGAACTGAGCGAGCCGCTGGCGGCACTGCCGGCGGGCTTCACCATCCAGGCGCCGCCGCGCATCGCCATCGATCTGCCGGGTGTCGTGAACGGCATCGGGCGCAATCAGGTCGACATCAACCAGGGCAATCTGCGTTCGGCCAATGTCGCGCAGGCCGGGGACCGGTCGCGCATCGTGCTGAATCTGCGCAATGCTTCGGGCTACCGGGCGAAGCTGGAAGGCAACGCGCTCGTCGTCGTGCTGGACACGGGAGCTGCGCCGGCGCAGGCCAGCAGCGAGCCGGTGCATTTCGCTCAAAGCCTGAATGCCGCACCGCAGGCGCTGCGAGATGTGGACTTCCGCCGCGGCCCCGACGGCGCAGGTCGCGTGGTTGTGAACCTGCCCAGCAACCAGGTGGGCGTGGACATCCAGCAGCAGGGCCAGAATCTGGTCGTCGAATTCCTGCGCTCCAGCGTGCCCGAGAACCTGCGCCGCAAGGTCGACGTGGTCGACTTCGGTACGCCGGTGCAGATGATCACGACGACCCAGATCGGTGACCGTGTGCGCATGGTCGTCGAGCCCCGCGGCAACTGGGAGCACAGCGCCTACCAGAGCGACAACCAGTTCGTGCTGGAGGTGCGGCCGCAGAAGATCGACCCGAACAAGCTGACCCAGGGCCCGGGCTATGCCGGTGACAAGCTGTCGCTGAACTTCCAGAACATCGAGGTTCGCGCGCTGCTGCAGGTCATTGCCGACTTCACGAACTTCAACGTCGTCACCAGCGACACCGTGACGGGCAACGTCACGCTGCGCCTGAAGGACGTGCCTTGGGACCAGGCGCTGGACATCATCATGCAGGCCAAGGGCCTGGGCCTGAAGAAGTCCGGCAACGTGCTGTGGATCGCACCCAAGGACGAGCTCGCCGCCAAGGAGAAGCTCGACCTCGAATCCAAGGCCGCCATCGCGCAGCTCGAGCCGGTGCGCAACCAGTCCTTCCAGCTCAACTATGTGAAGGCCGAGGACATCGCCAAGGGCCTGACCGGCCAGAGCATCGGCTCCAGCAGCGGCGGCGGCAGCGGTTCGGGCTCGGGCACGCGCATCCTGTCGGCCCGCGGCAGCGTCATCTTCGAGCCGCGCACAAACCAGCTCTTCGTGTCCGACGTGCCGAGCAAGCTCGAAGAGATCCAGGCCATGATCGCCAAGATCGACATCCCGGTGCGCCAGGTGCTGATCGAGGCCCGCATCGTCGAGGCCAACGACAAGTTCGGTCGTGCGCTGGGCATCAAGCTCGGTGCCAACGACGTGCGCGGCCAGCAGGGCGGCATCCCCGGCTACAGCGTCGGTGGCGGCAACTACGTGACCGTGGGCGGCAACTACAGCGGGATCGGCAGCCAGACCAACCAGGGCGTGGCGGCGAACTACAACAACACGCAGTTCATCAATCTGCCTGCCAACGTGTCGTCCGATGCCTTCAGCAACGGCACGGCGGCGACCGTGGCCCTCTCCCTGTTCAGCGCCACGGCCAACCGCTTCCTGAACCTGGAACTGTCGGCGCTCGAATCGGACGGCAAGGGCAAGGTCGTGTCCAGCCCGCGCGTCATCACTGCCGATCAGGTCAAGGCCCTGATCGAGCAGGGCGAGGAACTGCCCTACCAGGTGGCCACGGCCAGCGGTGCGACGTCCATCGCCTTCCGCAAGGCCAACCTCAAGCTGGAGGTCACGCCGCAGATCACGCCGGAAGGCAGCGTCATCCTGAACGTGGACGTCAACAAGGACAGCCGCGGCACGCTGACGCCGCAGGGCTATGCCATCAACACCAAGCATGTCCAGACGCAGGTGCTGGTCGAGAACGGCGGCACCGTCGTCATCGGTGGCATCTACACCCAGGACGAGGGCGAGACGGTGAACAAGGTGCCACTGCTGGGTGATGTGCCCGTGCTGGGCAACCTGTTCAAGAACAAGACCCGCACGACGGCCAAGACTGAACTCCTGATCTTCCTGACACCCAAGGTGGTCAACGAGCGCGCCACCGTGCGCTGAAGATCTACTTTTTGACGATGTGTCCGCACTGCTGTAGCGGTACATGGGAGTGAATAGACATGATGAAGTTTGATATCTGGAGTTGGCGCGCGACGCGGGCACTCCTGGGTGGTTTGCTAGTCGCGGCGCTCACCGCCTGTGGCGGCGGCGGCGGCGGCGCGGGCACGCCCGTGGTAGGGCCGGACCCGACCGCATCCTCTCCGTCCAATGCCGCCAGCGCCGTTGCAGCGGATCTGGTGGTCGTGCTGAGCAAGAGCACGATGACGAATTCCGGGTCGGATTCGGTGACCGCAACGGTGACCTCCATCGATGCCAACCGCGTCGCTGTGGGCAGCGTCCCGGTCACGTTCACCGTCAACGCCAATGCGGTGGTGACACCGGCAGGCTCGGCGACCGATTCCGCATCTGGCAAGCTGACCGCCACGGTGGTGCAGGGCTCCGACGCTTCGACGCGGCCGGTCACGGTCACCGTCACGTCGGGCACGGTCACGCGCGCAGTGAGCTTCAACATTGTTCAGAGCCCCTCGTCGACCACGCCGCAGGCCAGCGACCTGACGCTGGTGCTGAGCGCCTCGAACATCGACAATTCGGGTAGCCGGACCGTCACGGCGACTGCCACCGCGGTCGATGCCAACCGGAACGCCTTGTCGGGCATTCCAGTTCAACTGGCGGTTTCCGACACCAGTGCCTTCATCTCGGGTGCCTCCAGCCAGACCAATACCAGCGGTCAGGTGAGCGGCACCATCAGCATCGGCCAGGACCGGACCAACCGCACGGTCTACGTGACCGCGACGAGCGGTACTTTCGTCCGCACGTCGGCCTTCGAGGTCACGGGCGCCCAGTTCAGCCAGGCCAGTCCGGTGCCTGCCGTCGTTGCGGCAGGTGCCGCAGGCAGCGTTCAGTACACCTTGACCGACGTCAACGGCAATCCGATGGCGGATGTGCCGATCAGTGTTTCCGGCAGCGGCATCGCCAGCAAGTCCGGCAAGACCAATCTGAACGGTGGCTTCAAGTTCGACTACACGGCGCCGAACACCCCCGGCACGAGTCTGAGGATCGACGCCCTGGCGGGTGGCGCCAGTTCCGCGGTGACGGTGACGATCCCTGGTGGTACCACGACGGTTCCGACGGCGAAGACGCCGGTGTCGTCGGCGCTGAACCTGTCGGCCAACGTGGTGTCGGTCAACACCGATCGCACCAGCAATCAGGTCGCTGTCAACGCCTTCTTCCGGGATGGCAGCAATGCACCCATTCCCAACGTTCGCGTCCTGTTCGGCGTGACGGGTGACAACCAGACCGGCATCGTCGGATCGGGCGTCAACACCGTCCTTTCGGATGCCTCGGGGGCCGCGTCGACGACCTATGCGCCTGGTGCCGTCAGCAGCCCGACGAATGGCGTCACGATCCAGGCTTGCTGGAAGGTCAGCGACTTTGCGGCGACCGACACCGTGGCCACATGCACCGCGGCTGGCGGCCAGTTGTTGACCACCACGCTCACCATCGTCTCCAACCCGGTCTCGATCTCCATCGGCACGGACAACACGGTCAGTAGCGGTGCCTCTGGCCTGACCTATGTCAAGAAGTACGTGGTGCTGGTTGTCGACTCAGCCGGCAATCCGAAGGCCGACGTGCAGATCACGCCGTCGGTGGACCTGGGTGGCTATGGCAAGGGTTACTGGGAGTGGAATGCCGTCTCCAAGCACTGGGAGCGGGCCGAGACGGCGCTGCAGGCCAGCCTCGGAGTCAAGGGCATCCTGTCGGCCACCTGCGCCAATGAAGACCTGAATCGCAACGGCGTCATCGACAACGGCGAGGACGTCAACGGCAACAAGCAGCTCGACCCGCGCAAGTCTGACCTGTCCATCACGCTTGTTGGCACCACCAAGACCGATGCGAACGGTGTTGCGGTGCTGCAGCTTGAATACCCGAAGAGCCTGGCGAGCTGGGTCAAGTACAAGATCACGGTGACCGCGGCCGGCGTTCTCAGCCCGCCTGCTTATTACCCGCTGGGCGTTCCTGTGCTGTTGCCGTCGCAGGCCGCGCCGGCCAGCATTTCCGACTATCTGTACACCTATATCTGGTTGCCAGTTTCCTCTGACGCCATCAACACGGAATCGCCGCCGCCGGCGTTTGCTGTCAGCCCCTATGGCATCTCCACCAGCTGCACCGACCCCAAGTGAGCTGATTGCCCTTGTAGGCATGCCCGGCGGTGGCAAATCCACCGTCGGCAAACAACTGGCACGCCAGATCGGCGTGCCTTTTGTCGACTCGGACCACGAAATCGAGCAGCGCATCGGCGGCAGCATCAAGCAGTTTTTCGAGCGCCATGGCGAAGAGGCCTTCCGCGACCTGGAGACCGAGGTCATTGCCGACCTGATTGCACGGCCGGGGGGGCGAGTCCTGGCCACGGGCGGTGGTGCCGTGCTGCGCGAGCGCAACCGCGAGCTGCTGCGCGAGGGCGCGACGGTGCTCTATCTGCGCTCCACGCCCGAAGACCTGTACCGCCGCCTGCGCCACGACACGACGCGGCCTCTGTTGCAAGTGCGCGACCCACTGGCCAGGCTGCGCGAGCTGCATCAACAGCGCGATCCGCTCTACCGGCGCTGTGCCCATTACGTGCTCGAGAGCGCCCGGCCTTCGGTGCATGCCCTTGTCAACATGGCGCTGATGCAATTGGAGCTGGCCGGCCTGCTGGACCCCAGCCGCGTCGCGGCGACGGTGGGTGCGGAGCCGCTTTGACGCGGGCTTGATGGGAAGCGGAGGCAGCGGCCTCGGGCCGCCTTTTACACTCGGCCGCATGCCTGCCACCGATACCGTCCGCATCCAGCTTCCCGACAGCCGCAACTACGAGATCCGCATCGGCGCCGGGCTTCTCGATGAAGGCGCCAGCTGGCAGGGCCTGCCCAAGGCCGCCGCCGCGGTCGTTGTCAGCAACGAGACCGTCGCGCCGCTTTACGCCGCTCGGCTGCGCGAACAGCTGTTGGCCGTCTACCCGCGTGTGGACCTCGTCGTGCTGCCCGACGGTGAGCAGCACAAGGACTGGGCCAGCCTGAACCGCATCTGCGATCACCTGTTGGGCGAGGCGCTGGACCGCAAGACCGTGCTGTTCGCGCTGGGCGGGGGCGTCATCGGCGACATGACCGGATTCGCGGCCGCCATCTACATGCGCGGCGTACCTTTCGTGCAGGTGCCCACCACGCTGCTGGCCCAGGTTGATTCGTCGGTGGGCGGCAAGACGGCCATCAACCATCCGATGGGCAAGAACATGCTCGGGGCGTTCTACCAGCCCGAGCGCGTCATCGCTGACCTCGACACGCTGGACAGCCTGCCGGACCGCGAGCTGCGCGCCGGTCTGGCCGAGGTCATCAAGTACGGGCCGATCGCGGATGCCGGGTTTCTGTGCTGGATCGAGGACAACCTGGATGCCCTGCTGTCCCGCGACAAGGCCGTGCTCGGCTACGCCGTGCGACGCAGCTGCGAGATCAAGGCCGACGTGGTGGGGCAGGACGAGCGCGAGCAGGGCCTGCGCGCCATACTCAACTTCGGCCACACCATCGGGCATGCCATCGAGGCCGGGCTTGGCTACGGCCAGTGGCTGCATGGCGAAGCGGTGGCCTGCGGCATGGTCCTTGCGGCCGATCTGTCGCAGCGCATGGGCTTGATGCCGGCGGCCTTCGTGGAGCGCCTGCGCGTTCTGGTTGAACGCGCCGGCTTGCCCACGCAGCCGCCCAAACTGGGCGCTGAGCGCTATCTGCAGTTGATGCGCGTGGACAAGAAGGCCGAATCCGGTGCGATCCGTTTCGTCCTCATCGAGGCCTTGGGCCAGGCGGGCCTGCACCCCGTGCCCGACGCCCTCATCGCTGAAGTCTTGAGTGCCCACGGAGCGGCCTGATGCCCGCGCCCGGTCGCCCGCCGTTTGCCGCAGATCCGGCGCGCAGTCGAGGGCGGCGCCTGCCCGAGCCAGTGGCGCCGACACGCAGCGAATTCCAGCGTGATCGTGACCGCATCATCCACAGCACGGCGTTCCGCCGCCTGGTCTACAAGACCCAGGTCTTTCTCAACCATGAGGGCGACCTGTTCCGCACGCGGTTGACGCATTCGCTGGAGGTGGCTCAGCTCGGGCGCTCCATCGCACGCAGCCTGGGTCTGGACGAGGATCTCGTGGAGGCGGTGGCACTCGCCCATGATCTCGGGCACACGCCCTTCGGGCATGCCGGCCAGGACGTGCTGGACGACTGCATGCGGGAGCATGGGGGCTTCGAGCACAACCTGCAGTCCCTGCGCGTCGTTGACAGCCTGGAGCAGCGCTATCCAGAGTTCGACGGACTCAACCTCTGCTTCGAGACCCGCGAGGGCATCCTCAAGCATTGCTCGAAGCGGCATGCCGAGCTCATCGAGGCGGCCGAGCCCGGCGGCATTGCGACCCGCTTCCTGCATGGCGGCCAGCCCAGCCTCGAGGCCCAGCTCTGCAATCTGGCCGATGAGGTGGCCTACAACGCGCACGACGTGGATGACGGCGTGCGATCGGGCCTCATCGAACTGGAGCAGTTAATCGAGGTGGAGCTTGTGCGCGAACACTGGCGTGCCGCCCTTGAGGCCCACCCGGCGCTGGCTGGCAGGCGGCTGCTGTTCGAGACGATACGGCGGATGCTTTCGGCGCAGGTCTACGACATCATCGACGCGACGCGCCTGACGCTGGCCGACGCCGATCCGGCCAGCCCGGAGGCGGTGCGCCACGCCGACAAGCCCCTGCTGCGCTTCAGCGCCGAGATGCGCCGCAAGAGCACGGCGCTCAAGCGTTTCCTTTTTGCGAATCTGTATCGGCATGCGCAGGTGCAGTCCACGCGGGCGCGTGCGGAGCAGGTCTTGCGCGATCTCTTTGCTGCCTATTCGAGCGATGGCAGCCAGATGCCTGCAGACTTTGCGGCCCGCGAGGACCGCGAACGTGCATGTGCCGACTACATCGCGGGCATGACGGATCGGTTCGCAATCCGCGAGCACCAGCGACTCACGGGGAAAAGTCTCTTCTGAGAATTTAAAAATGGGGTCGGAGTTGATTACTCTGAGTCTTTTCCAGACATCGACGAAGGTGCTTCGCATGGCCAGACTCCCCCGCCTGATCCTGCCCGGTCAGCCGCATCACCTCATCCTGCGCGGGAACAACCGCCAGGCCATCTTTTTCAGCGATCTGGATCGCCAGCAACTGCTCGCCTTCTTGGGTGAGGTGTCCGCCCACTACGCGGTGGCGATCCATGCCTATGTGCTGATGGACAACCACTTCCATCTGCTGTTGACGCCACCCTCGTCGGAGGCGCTCAGCCGCATGATGCAGGCGCTGGGGCGGCGCTACGTCGGCTGGTTCAACGCCCGACACCAACGCAGCGGTACGCTGTGGGAGGGGCGTTTCAGAGTGGGGTTGATCGAGGGTGAGCGGCACCTGCTCGCATGCATGCGCTACATCGAACTCAACCCCGTTCGTGCCGGCCTGTGCGTCGAACCTTCCCAGTGGCCCTGGTCCAGCGCGGCCCATCACCTCGGGCTGGGGCGTCAGGCGCTGATCACCGAGCACGAGCTTTATTGGTCGATGGGCAACACACCCTTCGAGCGCGAGCATGCCTACCGTGAGTTCATCGCCCAGGGCGTGCCTGCGGGCGAGCAGTTGGAATTCACGGAAGCGGCCCTGCGGGGGCGCCCTGTTGGTAGCGAGGCCTTCCTGAAACCCCTCGCCATCGACCATGAGCGCGTCGTGACGAGGCGGCCCAGGGGGCGGCCGCGCAAGGCAGCGCCCAAGATCCCGTCGGACGAGTAACGCCCGCTCGACTATGACCCCAATTTATTCTTATATTGACGGCTGAATTTTTTAAATCGACTCCGACCCCATTTTAATCAAGTTGCCGCATTTGCTGCGCTGCAGTACGCTTCCGCCCTGTTGTGTTCCAGGAGGGCGCCATGAGCCACGCCGCGCAGATTCAGTCCGAGATCCAAGACCTTGCCGAGCACGGGCTGTACCGGCCGACGAATGAGAAGGACGCCTGCGGCCTTGGCTTTGTCGCCCACATCAAGGGGCACAAGGCGCACAACATCGTCCAGCAGGGGCTGAAGATCCTGGAGAACCTGGACCACCGCGGCGCCGTCGGTGCTGACGCGCTGATGGGCGATGGCGCCGGCATCCTGATCCAGATCCCGGACGAGTACTACCGCGAGGAGATGGCCAAGCAGGGCATCAACCTGCCGCCGCCCGGCGAGTACGGTGTCGGCATGATCTTCCTGCCCAAGGAAGCCGCTTCCCGTCTGGCCTGCGAGCAGGAACTCGCCCGCGCCGTCAAGGCCGAAGGCCAGGTGTTGATCGGCTGGCGCGACGTCCCGGTGGACCGCGACATGCCGATGTCGCCCACCGTCCGCGAGAAGGAGCCGGTGATCCGCCAGATCTTCATTGGCCGCGGTCCGGACATCATCGTGCCCGACGCCCTGGAGCGAAAGCTTTACGTCATCCGCAAGACCGCCTCCAGCGCTATCCAGGCCTTGAAGCTCACGCACAGCCGCGAGTACTACGTGCCGTCGATGAGCTGCCGCACGGTCATCTACAAGGGCCTGCTGCTGGCCGACCAGGTTGGCAAGTACTACCTGGACCTCGCCGATCCGCGCGTCGTCTCGGCCATCGCCCTGGTGCACCAGCGCTTCTCCACCAACACCTTCCCCGAGTGGCCGCTGGCCCACCCGTACCGAATGGTTTGCCACAACGGCGAGATCAACACGGTCAAGGGCAACTTCAACTGGATGCGCGCCCGCGAAGGCGTCATGAAGTCGCCGGTGCTGGGCGACGACCTGAAGAAGCTCTACCCGATCAGCTTCGAACACCAGTCCGACACGGCCACCTTCGACAATGCTATCGAGCTGCTGACCATGAGCGGCTACCCGCTCGCCCACGCCGCCATGATGATGATCCCGGAAGCCTGGGAGCAGCACGAAGGCATGGACGAGCGCCGCCGCGCCTTCTACGAGTACCACGCCGCCATGATGGAGCCCTGGGACGGCCCGGCCGCCATGGCCTTCACCGACGGCCGCCAGGTCTGCGCCGCGTTGGACCGCAACGGCCTGCGCCCGGCCCGCTATTGCATCACCGACGACGACCTCGTCGTCATGGCCTCCGAGTCGGGCGTGCTGCCCATTCCCGAGAGCAAGATCGTCAAGAAGTGGCGCCTGCAGCCCGGCAAGATGTTCCTTATCGACCTGGAGCAGGGCCGCATCGTCGACGACGAGGAACTGAAGAACCAGTTCGCCAACGCGCGCCCCTACCGCCAGTGGATCGAGAACGTCCGCGTCAAGCTGGACGACATCGAAGTCCCCGACGCGGTCCGCCCCGGCTTCGTGACGACGCTGCTGGACCGCCAGCAGGCCTTCGGCACGACGCAGGAAGACATCAAGTTCCTGCTCGCCCCCATGGCCGCCAACGGCGAGGAAGGCATCGGCTCGATGGGCAACGACTCGCCCCTAGCCGTGCTGTCGAGCAAGAACAAGCCGCTCTACAACTACTTCAAGCAGCTGTTCGCCCAGGTCACGAACCCGCCGATCGATCCGATCCGCGAAAACATCGTGATGTCGCTGAACAGCTTCATCGGCCCCAAGCCGAACCTGCTGGACATCAATGCCATCAACCCGCCGATGCGCCTCGAAGTCAGTCAGCCCATTCTGGACTTCGACGACATGGCGCGCTTGCGCGGCATCGAGGCGCCCACCAACGGCAAGTTCAAGCCCAGCGAGCTCGACATCACCTACCCGCGCGACTGGGGCCGCGCCGGCGTGGAGGCACAACTCGCCTCGCTGTGCGCCTCGGCCGTGGACGCCATCAAGACCGGCCACAACATCCTCATCATCACGGACCGCCACCTCAGCGCCGACCGCATCGCCATTCCCGCGCTGCTGGCCCTGTCCGCCGTCCACCACCACCTGGTGCGTGAAGGCCTGCGCACCACGGCTGGCCTGGTCGTCGAGACCGGCACCGCGCGCGAGGTCCACCACTTCGCCGTTCTGGCCGGCTATGGCGCCGAAGCCGTCCACCCCTACCTCGCGCTGGAAACGCTGGAGGCCATGGGCGACGAGCTGCCGGCCAAGCTGAGCGCCGAACAGGCCCGCTACAACTACATCAAGGCGGTGGGCAAGGGTCTGTCCAAGATCATGTCCAAGATGGGCATCTCGACGTATATGTCCTACTGTGGCGCGCAGATCTTCGAGGCCATCGGCCTGAAGGCGGACTTCGTCGAGAAGTACTTCCGCGGCACGGCCACGCAGGTCGGTGGCATCGGCGTGTTCGAGGTGGCTGAGGAAGCCATCCGCATGCACGAGGCGGCCTTCGGCGACGACCCGCTGCTGGACAGCATGCTGGAGACCGGCGGCGAGTACGCCTGGCGCACCCGCGGCGAAGAGCATATGTGGACGCCGGACGCCATCGCCAAGCTGCAGCACAGCTCGCGCAGCGGCAAGTTCGAGACCTACAAGGAATACGCCCAGATCATCAACGACCAGAGCAAGCGCCACATGACGCTGCGCGGCCTGTTCGAGTTCAAGTTCGATCCGTCCAAGGCCGTGCCGCTGGACGAGGTCGAGTCGGCCGCCGACATCGTCAAGCGCTTCGCCACCGGCGCCATGTCGCTGGGCTCCATTTCCACCGAAGCCCACGCCACGCTGGCCGTCGCCATGAACCGCATCGGCGGCAAGAGCAACACGGGTGAGGGCGGCGAAGACCCGGCCCGCTACCGCAACGAGCTCAAGGGCATCAAGATCACCGGCGGCAGCAAGGTCGGTGACGTGCTCGGCCACAAGATCATGGAAGCCGACTACGAGCTGAAGGACGGCGACAGCCTGCGTTCCAAGATCAAGCAGGTGGCCTCGGGCCGCTTCGGCGTCACGACCGAATACCTGGTCAGCGCCGATCAGATCCAGATCAAGATGGCCCAGGGCGCCAAGCCCGGCGAAGGCGGCCAACTGCCCGGCGGCAAGGTGTCCGAGTACATCGGCATGCTGCGCCACTCGGTGCCCGGCGTCGGCCTCATCAGCCCGCCGCCGCACCACGACATTTACTCCATCGAGGATCTGGCCCAGCTCATCCACGACCTGAAGAACGTCAACCCCAAGGCGGACGTGTCGGTCAAGCTGGTGTCCGAAGTCGGTGTGGGCACGGTGGCCACCGGTGTGGCCAAGTGCAAGGCCGACCACATCGTCATCGCCGGTCATGACGGCGGCACCGGCGCCTCGCCGTGGAGCTCCATCAAGCATTGCGGCACGCCCTGGGAGCTGGGCCTGGCCGAAGCCCAGCAGACCCTGGTGCTGAACCGCCTGCGCGGCCGTGTGCGCGTGCAGGCCGACGGCCAGATGAAGACCGGCCGCGACGTCGTCATCGGCGCGCTGCTGGGCGCCGACGAATTCGGCTTCGCCACCGCGCCGCTGGTGGCCGAGGGCTGCATCATGATGCGCAAGTGCCACCTCAACACTTGCCCGGTGGGCGTGGCCACGCAGGACCCGGTGCTGCGCAAGAAGTTCACCGGCCGCCCCGAGCACGTCGTCAACTACTTTTTCTTCGTCGCCGAGGAAGCGCGCCAGATCATGGCCCAGCTCGGCGTGCGCAAGTTCGACGAACTGATCGGTCGCAGTGACTGGCTGGACACCAAGAAAGCCATCTCGCACTGGAAGGCGAAGGGCCTGGACTTCGCCCGCATCTTCCATCGCCCGAACGTGCCGGCCGACGTCGCGCGCATCCACAACGATGTGCAGGACCATGGCCTGGACCGCGCGTTGGATGTGAAGCTCATCGAGAAGTGCCTGCCCGCCTTCGAGAAGGGCGAGAAGGTGCAGTTCATGCAGGAGGTCACCAACGTGCGCCGCTCCGTCGGTGCGCGCCTCTCGGGCGAGTTGATCCGCCGCAAGCCCGAAGGCCTGCCCGATCACACCATCTTCATCCAGATGGAAGGCACGGGCGGCCAGAGCTTCGGCGCCTTCCTGGCCCAGGGCATCAGCTTCTACCTGATCGGTGACGCCAACGACTACACCGGCAAGGGCCTGTCCGGCGGCCGTGTCGTCGTGCGCCCTAGCATCGACTTCCGTGGCGACGCGACCAAGAACATCATCGTCGGCAACACCGCGCTGTACGGCGCGACGCGTGGCGAGGCCTTCTTCCGCGGCGTGGCGGGCGAGCGCTTCGCGGTGCGCCTGTCGGGTGCGACGGCCGTCGTTGAAGGCACGGGCGACCATGGCTGCGAGTACATGACCGGCGGCACCGTCGCCGTGCTGGGCAAGACCGGCCGCAACTTCGCTGCCGGCATGAGTGGTGGCATCGCCTATGTCTATGACGAGGACGGCCACTTCGCCAAGCGTTGCAACACCAGCATGGTCACGCTGGAGAAGCTGATGACGGCGCAGGAGCAGGAAGCCGGCGTCGACAAGGCCATCTGGCACAAGACCAAGGCCGTCGACGGCGTGGACCGCGAGGCGCAGACCGACGAGGCCATCCTGAAGAAGCTGCTGGAGGACCACCACCGCTGGACCGGCAGCCAGCGCGCCCGCGACATCCTCGACCACTGGGCCGAGTCGCGCGCCAAGTTCGTCAAGGTGTTCCCGAACGAATACCGCCGCGCCCTGGGCGAGATCAACGCCGCCAAGGAAGCCGCCACCACCATCGCTCAGGCCAAGGCGCCTGCAGCTGCGAAAGTCTGAGGAGCACCGTCGTGGGAAAAGTCACCGGCTTCATGGAGTACGAGCGTCTGGAAGAGGGCTACGAGCCCGTCACCGCTCGCGTCAAGAACTACAAGGAATTCGTCATCGGCCTGAACGTCGACCAGGCCAAGCAGCAGGGCGCCCGCTGCATGGACTGCGGCACGCCGTTCTGCAACAACGGCTGCCCGGTCAACAACGTCATTCCGGACTTCAACGACCTGGTCTACAAGGGCCGGCCGGAGGACTGGAAGAACGCCATCACCGTTCTGCACAGCACCAACAACTTCCCCGAGTTCACCGGCCGCATCTGCCCTGCCCCGTGCGAGGCGGCCTGCACGCTGAACGTCAATGACGACGCGGTGGGCATCAAGTCCATCGAGCACGCCATCATCGACCGCGCCTGGGCCGAGGGCTGGGTCACGGCCCAACCGCCCAAGGTCAAGACGGGCAAGAAGGTTGCCGTCGTCGGCGCCGGCCCGGCGGGTCTGGCTGCGGCCCAGCAGCTGGCGCGCGTTGGGCACAGCGTCACGGTGTTCGAAAAGAACGACCGCGTGGGCGGCCTGCTGCGCTACGGCATCCCGGACTTCAAGATGGAGAAGTCCCACATCGACCGCCGCGTCGAGCAGATGAAGGCCGAGGGCGTCGAGTTCCGCACCGGCGTGATGGTTGCCGCGCTGCCCGAAGGCAGCAAGGTCACCAACTGGGCCAAGGAAACCATCTCTGCCGACGAGCTGAAGAGCCAGTTCGACGCCATCGTGCTGACCGGCGGTGCCGAGCAGTCACGCGACCTGCCGGTGCCTGGCCGCGACCTGGCCGGTGTCCACTTTGCGATGGAGTTCCTGCCCCAGCAGAACAAGGTCAACGCCGGCGACAAGCTGAAGAACCAGATCCGCGCGGACGGCAAGCATGTCATCGTCATCGGCGGCGGCGACACCGGCAGCGACTGCGTGGGCACCAGCAACCGGCACGGCGCCAAGAGCGTGACCCAGTTCGAGCTGCTGCCCCAGCCGCCCGAAGTGGAAGACCGCCCGCTGACCTGGCCCTACTGGCCGATCAAGCTGCGCACCTCGTCCAGCCACGAAGAGGGCTGCGAGCGCGAGTTCGCCATCGCCACCAAGGAATTCATCGGCGAGAAGGGCAAGCTGACCGGTGTCAAGACCGTGCGCCTGCAATGGCAGGGCGGCAAGATGACCGAGGTCGAAGGCAGCGAGCAGGTCCTGAAGGCTGACCTGGCCTTCCTGGCAATGGGCTTCGTGTCGCCGGTCGCGACCATCCTGGAGGCCTTCGGCGTCGACAAGGATGCCCGCGGCAACGGCAAGGCCGCGACGGAAGGCGCCGGCGCCTACAAGACCAATGTCGACAAGGTCTTCGCTGCCGGCGACATGCGCCGCGGCCAGAGCCTGGTGGTCTGGGCCATCCGCGAAGGCCGACAGGCCGCGCGGGCGGTGGACGAGTTCCTGATGGGCTCGACGACGCTGCCGCGCTGAGCGCGCAGCGTCAGGGCGCCGCTGCGTTGTCGAGTTCGCGTGGCGGCGGCATCGCACCGGTCAGGCAGCGCGCGACGTCGCGCGCCGCGCCGGGCAGCCATGCGAGCCGCGGCGCGGGAGCGTCGGGTTCGAACCGGATCCACAGACAGTAGGCCGGGCCCAGGCCGGGTTTGAAGCGGGTCTGCCGGAGGCCGTATTCCGCCAGTTTCTGGAAGCCCGGCGATGGCGCCGCCTGGCCGGGCGGGCTGGCGATGCTGATCAGGCGCGGGCTGCCATCGCCGTCCAGTTCGATATAGGCGCGCAGTTGCACGCCCTCGGCAGGCATCGGCGCATCCGGGAAGCCGATGCGTGGCGACGCCGCTTCGTCGAAGCTGGGTGGCTCGGCATCCGGCGCGAAAGCCTCCGGCCTGATGGCCGCGGGTGCAGTTGCAGCTTGCGGATGCGGCGCCTCGTCGGCCGGCGCGGCAATGGCCTGCGGGCCGGGCTCCGGCACCGCTGTCTCGGGGGGCTCGGCGACATAGCGCACCGCAACGGCCGGCGCCTGGGATGCGCCGCCGCGGCCGGCGTGTGGCGGCCCCAGCAGCAGGGCGGCGTGTGCGGCCAGCGCGAGCGTCGCGCTGACCAGCACCGGCTTGCCGCCCTTCACGGCCGCACGGGCCTCACTGCTGCAGCAGGTCGCGCCACGACAGGCGGCGCGTCGCGTCGGACTTGCTGGGCGTCGGCGTGGGCGAGGACACCGTGCGGTCGTCGGACAGGCGCGTGATGCTGATGACCTTGTTGTTGGGCAGCTTGATCAGGGCCGGCCGTGTCGCCACCGCATTGCCCAGCGACACGCTGGCCACGTTCTTGGCGGAGTCGACGGCGGCGCCGGTGCGGTAGTCGAAGAAGTTGGCCCAGCTGCTGCCGCCCACGGTGCAGATGTTGCCGGAGTCGACGACGTTGGAGTTGACGACCAGCGTGCCCAGCGCCAATTGCGGGTCGGTGTTGACCCGCTCGCGCGTCTCGGGCAGGTCCACGAACCAGCCACCGTTGGTGGCCAGGTTGACGGGGTTGGGTGAACCGTTGGTGCGCACCACCTGGCCGGCAGCGCAGGCGTTGGAGCCGGTCGGGCAGGTGCCGGCCGTCAGCGTCTGCTCGACGAAGGCGTTGGTGACCAGGCGCGGGTCGCCGATGTCGGTGGCGTCGAGCTTGTCCTTGATGCCGTAGATGCTCTGCGGGCTGACGTCGGTCAGGTCGGTCTGGCCGAGGTAGCGGCCGGTGCCGACGAAGACCATCGCGAAGCTGCCGACCTGGCCCAGTTCGGGGCGCGACGTGACAGGCTGCGAAGCGCCGGTCTTGTCCTTCAGCGTGGCGATGCGCTGGGCGTCGTAGCCGGCGGCACCGACGCTGTCGTTGACGTCGAAGCGCCAGAGGTTGCCGGAGTTGTCGCCACCGTAGACGCGCTGGATGGTGTTGTCGAGGTCGCTGTTGTCGACCCAGGCGCGGATATGGGCCAGGCCCGAGGGCGTGGTCGTGCTGCCGGCGCCGGTGCTGATGGTGCGGATCAGGGCGCCGGTCGCGGCATTGACGACGTAGAGGCGGCCGACGCCGTCGCCCGGCGACACGTTGTTGTAGCCCGAGGCGAATATCACCACCCAGGTGCCGTCGCGCAGCTTGCCGATTTCGGGCTTGCCGAAGGTCAGGCCGAGGTTGTTGTCGGTGAACTCCCACAGCGCCTTGGGCGCGCTCGGGTTGGTGACGTCCAGTGCGTAGTAGCTGCGGCCGCCGGCGCCCATGCCAGAGACGAGCAGGCTGGTCCACTGGCCGCCGACGAGGATGTCCTGGACCACCGGCGTGCCGTCGGCGAAGTACTGGTGCTGCGTCGCGTACTGCTTGTCCGCGAGCTTGTAGAAGTTGGCGAGCACGGCCGTGGGCACGTAGGCCCAGAGCTCCACGCCCGTGTCGGCGCGGAAGGCGTGCAGCATGCCGTCGTTGGCCCCCACGTAGACGATGCCCTGGCGCGAATCCACCGTGGCCTTGAAGGTGTCGTAGCCCGTGTCGGTGTAGTTGACGAGGGACTTCGAGACGTAGACCGCTTCGGAATTGACGATGTCGCCGAGGCGGTGGGTGCGCTGCCGGTAGAACTTGGTCGGATCGATGAGGTCGCCCTCGTTGGTGCGGTCGCCGCGCAGGAAGTTGACCAGATTGGCGCCGGAGGCCGTGGTCTGGTCGGCCGACGACAGGCAGTAGGGGCCGAAGGCGCAGAACTGGCTCAGCGCGCGGCCAGTGGCCGTGACGTAGGACTGCGAGAAATACCCCTGCTCGCTGCCGCTCAGCGATGCCCAGTCAAAGGACTTGAGCTTGTTCGTGGCGCCCGACGAGAACATGTAGATGGTGCGCGAGTTGTTGGCGTCGAGCTGGTCGCGGGCCGACCAGTCGGCGGAGCCGCTGCTGACCGCACCGGTGTCGACGTCCAGCCGCTCGCTCTTCAGCTCGCCCGACCACTCCGAGGACTTGAAGTTGGACACGAAGACCTGGTTGTCGCCGGCCGAGACGTTGGGGTTGCTCGTCGTGGCCGCCGCGGCAGCGCCGACCTGGCCGTCGAGCGACTTGATCGCGCTTGCCAGGCCGGTGTAGAGCGTCGTCGGATTGGAGGCGCTGAAATAGGTGCCGCCGCCGTTGACGGCTGCGTGCCAGAGGTCGTCGATGGTTGTCAGCGTGTTGCTGATGGGGACGGGCCAGTTGCAGGCACCGCTGCTCTGCCAGCTGCACACGCCGGAAGCCGCATTGGGCGCGACGCCTTCCCTCACGGAATAGAAGTCGCCGCTGGTATCGGTCAGATAGCTGGGCGAGAACTGCATATAGCCCGATGCGCCAAGACCCAGGGTGAAGGTCTTCATGACCTGCATCTCGTCGGGCTTGATCGCCAGGTTGGCGCTGTTGCCGCACACGTCGGCATTGGTGCCGCTGCCGCTCTTGCAGTCGACCGAGCCGGTGACGCCGGTGCGCAGGTCGGTGTTCAGGTAGTAGGCCGCCACGTCGGCCAGTGTGTTGGCGGTGGCGTTGCCGTCATAGACCGGGCGCTTGAAGGTGCTGCTGCCGTCCTGGTCGCCGATGTTCGTGCCGTCGAGCTTGGTGGGCGTTGCGGTCTCGTTCCAGAAGCCGTCGGTGGACAGGATGGTGAAGTTGCGCTGGCAGGAGTACTGCACGGGGTCGACGACGGTGACGCCGTTCAGCGCGGTGCCGTTGTACTTGCCGGCGTAGAGCTTGCCGGCCTTGGACAGTGCCGTGCGCAGCGGCGTGGAGTTGTTGGGGCGAGCAGCAGTCAGCTTGGTGAACCAGTCGGTCTTCTGAGTGTTCTCGAAGGTGTCGAGGTTGAGGAAGTCTGTGCTGGTGTTGTTGTTGATGCTCATGTAGCCGACGCGCCGGTTGCTGCCGATGGCGCCGAAGGCAAGGCCGGCCGAGGACTTCATGGACTGCATGCGCGAGTGGTAGTACGTCCACCAGTTGGCGAAATTCGTCATCTCCTCGTCGTAGCTACAGGTGCCGGCAGTCGTCGTGCAGTCTGTGCGGGCGGCTACCTTGGGGTAGGTGGTGCGGGTGGAGACGATGTCGACGCGCTGGAAGCTGCCGCCATAGGTGCCGGGCACGGCCGTCACGGCGGCCGCGTAGCCGCTGAAAGCGGGGCTGTTGTTGTCCAGCGGGAGCGTGCAGTTCGCCGGCGTCTTGGTGAAGGACACGGTGGCGGTCGTGTTGACGCCTGCCGGTGCCGTGATCGTGACGGTCTTGCCGCTGTTGGTCGTGCCGGCCGTGTAGGCGGTGGACGAGCCCGTCGGCAGGCCGGTCGTCCGGGCGTTGATCTGCGCCGCGATCTGGGTGCCGACGGTGTTGTTCTTGTTGCTTGCCGTCGTGGCCGCGGCTAGCAGGTTGACGCCGTTGACGGTCACCGCGGTCACCGAGACGTTGCAGCTCGGGTTGGAGGTGATCGTGAAGGTCGTGCTGGAGCGCACCTCGGCGGAGCCGGCCGTTCCCGCGTTGAAGAACTTGGTCGGGAAGCGGGCGTAGGAAAAGGTGCCGTTGCGCGTGGCCTGGCAGGCGGCGTCCGCCGGCGTGGTGGCGCGGGCGTCGGCGTCGGACTGGCACCAGCGCACCGGCGCGGGATAGATGTAGACGCCGCCCGCCGAGGACCGGCAGCGGCGCAGGTCGATGCCGTCGCAGTATTCGGCCGCGGAGATGGTGTAGTAGTGGGGGCCGAAGGAGCGTGCGGCGGTGGAGGCGTTGTCCGGCGCACCGGTGGCGACCGATCCCGAGCCGGTGGCGACCACCGCGTGGAAGGTCGTGTAGTTCTTGCCGTTGACGGTGCCGGGCAGCACGTAGTTGTCGTTGCGCAGGCAGTCGGCCCAGGTGTTGTCCACGCACCATTCGGTGTCGGGGTACTGCGTCGTCAGGTTGATGCTGTTCGTGTTCTGGATGTTGTAGGCGTCGTTCTTGACCGAGGTCCAGCCCGTCGTGTTGCTGCGGGTCTGGCTCGGCCAGTAGCTGCCGTCGGCCATGACGGGCGGCTTGTAATAGACGGTGGGGTCGTAGGCCAGGCCGTTGAAGCCGGCCGCCAGGAAGGGCGGCTGGCCGCGCAGGCTGCCGAAGGGAGGCGCCCCGGTCCAGCAGGCGGCCGAACTGTTGCCGCCGATGCAGCAGGTGTTGGCGAAGTTGCCGCTGTTGACGGGGGTGGCGCCGCTGCTGCGGCACAAGGCGGGGTCGGGGCTGCCGTCGCCGTTGATGTGGTCGGGCAGGAAGTCGAAGTTCATCGAACCCGAGTCGTCGATGATGAACAGCAGATTGGCCTTCACGGCGTCGGGTGACGCCACGATCAGCGGGGCCTGGGAGACGTCCGTGACGGCGGCGGCGGCCAGTTGCGCCAGGCCTGCGAGCAGGACGGCCAGCGCAGCGCGGAGCAGGGGGCGGGGCAGGTGGGACTGCATGATGACCTCGTCGTTGTTCGGGGCGGCGCCGCTCAGATGGCGACCATGGCCTGGATGAAGCTGGTGGCGTTGCGCGTGCCTTGCACGCGCACCGTGATGCGGTAATAGACCTGGCTGGCCTCTTTAAGCTTGAGGCTGCTGGACTTGCTGCTGGTCTGGATGGCCGCCGGCAGCACGGGGACTGCCTCGCAGCGGCTGACCGTCGGCTCGCCCGCGTTGGCGCAGAGGCGGTGGATGACGAACGAGACCTGGTTGCCCGCGGCGTCCGCGGGCAGGGCGTTGACCACGTTGGCCGTCACCAGCGTCTGCCAGAACCCCTCCCAGGTCTGGTTGGCGGGCGGGTCGGCGCGCGTGGCGATGTAGCTGTAGGTTTCGGTCGCGCTCTGGGCGATGTTGTTGAAGAGCTTGTTGGCCGGGGTCATCGGTGCCGGGGCTGCATTGCGCTGCTCCAGCTCTTGCGTCTTCTGCTCGAGCCATGCGATGGCCGTCTCGACGCCCACGTCGGCAGCCTGCAAGGCGGCCTGCTGGTAGGCCAGGTTGCCGGCTACGCGGTTGCTGCCGAGCACGCCGCGCATCAGGCCGATGGCCGCGAGCGACATCGCGGCGAGCACGATGAGGGCCAGCACCAGCACCAGGCCGTGCTGGCGGGACGAGTGGGTGAAGCGGGTGTTCATGGCGGGCATGTCGCGAATGCCACGTCCGTGGCGCCGGGGATGTTGCGCAACGGCACGGTGGTCTCGAAGGTCTTGTAGCGGTAGAGCTGCCAGTCGGCGTTGGTCGAGCTCAGCGTGATCGGCGCGGAGCCGGCCCAGCTCGGGGCGCTGGCGGCCACGTTGCTGGTCTCGGCCTGGCGGCTGCGCGCGACGAGGGCCAGGCGCAGGCCGACGACGCGCGACCAGCCGCACCAGGTCGTCGGCGCGGTCTGGTCGTAGGTGTCGACGGCGGCATCCCGGGTCGCGCTGGTGTCCTTCGCATACTCGGCACGCAGGCTGACGACGCCGTCGGCGACCTCGGTCCAGTTGACCGGGGCGGCGTCGGCGCAGTTCTGCGTCAGGAAGTCGCAGCTCGTCAGCCGGCCGGAGCGCACGGCGTAGGCGACGAAGCGCGGCGTGCGGCCGAGATTGAACAGTGTGCCGTTGGACACGTTGGGCGTGCCGAGGGCCACGGTCACGTTCGTCGCCGCGGGGGCGGTGGCAAGGCTGGTCAGGTCCAGCGTGCAGGGCGCGGCGCGGTTCTGGGGAGTGGCGACAACGCGGTCGCCGACCTGGAAAGCCTGCGGTGCGGTGACGGAGTAGGTCGCCGCGCCGGGCTGTGAATTGATCAGGCTGCCTTCCGGCGAGCCCCAGCCCGAGCCGTAGCTGACGACGAGGATGTCGGTGTCGTTGTCACCGTCGGGAATGCCCGGCGGGTTGATGAAGACCGGCACCAGCTCCGCGATGCTGCGGCCGTTGCCGAGGTTGAGGCTGCAGTCCAGCATGTGCGTGTTGCTGAAGCCCTGGCCGGCCTGGCGCAGGTCTCGCTGCAGCAGGCTGACGGCGATCGCGCCAGTCGTCTGCGCGTCGTCGCCGCCGGTGGTGTTGCGTCGCTGGCCTTCGGAGACCTTGAAGATCTGCGTGATGACGATGACGGCGGCCATCGCGACGACGATGCCGACCATCAGCTCGACGAGGCTGAAACCGCGGGCACTGCGCTGGGAGGAGGGGCGGCGCATCACTTGATCTCGTTGGTCAGCACAAAGCTGTGGGCGGGGTCCGCGGCGGGCTCGCCGGGTGCCTTCCAGCGCATCGTGATGGTCACGCGCGTGCTCGGCGTCAGGCCGACGGGCACGGCGCTGGCGGCGCCCACGATGGCGTTCAGCGGCGCGACGCTGGTGAACGTCACTGTCGGGGGATAGGTGGCGGCGCCGGGCAGCTCGGCCGCGACCTTGGTCTTCCAGGCCAGGTAGCCGGGGCCGCCGCCGGCGTTGCTGGTGAAGGCCGCGTTCAGCGTCGCGAAATCGCGGCTGGTGATCCACATCTGGCCGATGAGCTCATTGGCCAGCAGGGTCGCGTCCGTCCTGTACTTGGCCTGGCCGGACTGCTTGATCGCATTGGCCTGCAGGCCAACCAGGCCCAGCACGCCGAGCGCGAAGATCAGCAGCGCGATCAGCACTTCCAGCAGCATGACGCCGGATTGGGGGCGGCGGGAGTTCAGCATGCTTGCGGGTCGCCCGAGGCGGCGGTGGGGTTGCACATGCGCACCTGGCCGCCGGTCGAGACGACGATGCGCAGACAGGTCACCTTGCCGCCGTTGGCGACGCATCGGCCGACGCTGGTGGCGGGGGTGATGTCGATGGTGACGGCGGCCGTTGTCGTGGCCGGACTGATCGGCACCTGGCGGCCCAGACCGTTGAAGACAACCTGGGCGGCGTCGGCGGCCACCACGACGCCGCGACCGGTTTCGGTGGCGGAACGCACTTGAAGAATGCTTGGCGCTACGGTGTCACTCGGGGCCGCGTTGCACTGGCCCTCGACGGAATCCGCAGCGGCGTTTGCGTCGACGATGTCGACGACCCAGTTCGCGGTGTTCGTGCTGCGCGCGCAGGTGGCATCCAGCGTCGTGGTCAGCTGAAAGCGGACCTGGGTGTTGCGCGTCGTGGCCTCGCTCTTGGCGTACTGCAGGCCGGCCAGCAGGCCTTCGGCGGTCGAGCGGATGCGCGTGCCGGCGATCCACGGGCCGAAGCTCGGCGCCGCGACCGCGAGCAGCACGCCCATGATGACGAGGGCCACCATGGCCTCGATCAGGCTGACGCCGCGCTGCGGGCTGACGGTCAGCACGAGCCGTCCTTCTTGGTGACCCAGCAGGTCGTGGACGCCGTCCAGCCCGTCGGCACCGTGGTGGACTTGGCGCCGGCCTGGTTCACCGTGTAGTTGAAGTTGGCCATGGAGCTCTTGCCCGTGGCCGTGAGCACGTAGGCGCTGGCCGTGACGCTGCCGGCGGTGCAGGCGAAGTCGAAGTATTTGCTTGTCGTGGTGTCGCTGGCACAGGCCGGCGCGTTCACATAGGTGCGGTTGTCCTGGAAGAACTGCTCCATCTGCACCTGCTTGGAAGACAGGCCGGAGGTCGCATCGGGAATGCGGCCACGCGTCACGTAGTCCTTGTACTGCGGCACTGCCACGGCAGCCAGGATGCTGATGATGGCCACGGTGATCATCAACTCGATGAGCGTGAAGCCTTGAGCGGTGCGGGCGGCGGTGAGTCGGAGAGTGCGGGGCATGATGGCGCTTTGCATGGCAGTGGCAGGTATTTTGGTGTCGGTCGCGATGGGCGCGATACCGCTCGTCGCGGAGCGGCGAACGCTGGTCGCGGCCCGGCCGCGATTCGTGAACTGGCGCACGCTTGCACGCCCGCCACGTGGTTTCCAGGCGTCGATGAACGCAAGCAGACGTAACGCCTCAGGGGGCGAATTCGGATCTCCGCCAGGAGCATGGATCGTCATGACGTCAGCCTTCCCCAGTGCCAACCCGGGGGCTCTTGGTGTTTCCCCTATCATGGCGCCCTTTCTTCCGCCTGGCTCCGGCCCGCCCGCGTGAACCCTCCGGCAACCGCACCCCTGATCGAACTGCGTAACGTCAGCGTCGGCTATGGCGACCGCGTCATCCTGAATGGCGTCAACCTCAAGCTCGAACGCGGCAAGGTGCTGGCCTTGATCGGCACCTCGGGCGGCGGCAAGACCACCGTGCTGCGCCTGCTCGGCCGGCAGCTGCGACCCTTGAGCGGCCAGGTGCTGTTTGACGGTCAGGACCTGGCGCCGCTGGATCTGTCCGGCCTCTATGCCGTGCGCCGGCGCATGGGCATGCTGTTCCAGTTCGGCGCACTCTTCACCGACCTCAGCGTGTTCGAGAACGTCGCCTTCCCGCTGCGCGAGCACACCGATCTGTCCGAGGCCATGATCCGCGACCTGGTGCTGATGAAGCTCAACGCCGTCGGCCTGCGGGGCGCGCGCGACCTGCTGCCCAGCGAGATCTCGGGCGGCATGGCGCGCCGCGTCGCGTTGGCCCGCGCGATCGCGCTGGACCCTGATCTGGTGCTCTACGACGAGCCCTTCGCCGGCCTGGACCCCATTTCCCTGGGGGTGGCCGCGCGGCTGATCCGCGACCTGAACGACGCGCTGGGGCTGACCAGCATCATCGTGTCGCACGATCTGCACGAGACCTTCGAGATCGCCGACGAGGTGGCCATGATCGCCAACGGCCGCGTCGTGGCCCAGGGTACGCCCGAGGAATTGCGCCACAGCGACGACCCGCTGGTGCACCAGTTCGTCGGCGCCGAGGCCGACGGGCCGGTGCGCTTTCATCAGCCGGCCCGGCCGGTGGGCGAGGACTTCGGGGTGTCGGCATGATGGGCTTGGCCAAGCGCATCGGCGCGGGCCTGCGCCTGACGCTCGTCGACGTCGGCGCCGCGGCGCGGCTGTTCCTCGGTCTGCTGGCGCGTTCGCCCAGGGCGCTGGCGCGTTTCGGCCTGGTGCGCGAGCAGGTCTTCTATCTGGGCAACCGCTCGCTGTCCATCATCGGCGTGTCCGGGCTGTTCGTCGGCTTCGTGCTGGCACTGCAGGGCTATTACACGCTGCAGCGCTACGGTTCGGCGGAGGCCGTGGGCCTGCTGGTGGCGCTCAGCCTCGTGCGTGAATTGGGGCCCGTCGTCTCGGCGCTGTTGTTCGCCGGCCGGGCGGGCACCTCGCTGACGGCCGAGATCGGCCTGATGAAGGCCGGCGAGCAGCTGACCGCCATGGAGATGATGGCCGTCGATCCGGTGCAGCGCGTGCTCGCGCCGCGCTTCTGGGGCGGTTTCATCGCGATGCCCTTACTTGCGGCAGTCTTCTCGGCGGTCGGCATCATCGGCGGCTGGCTGGTGGCGGTGCCATTGATCGGCATCGACGCCGGTGCGTTCTGGTCGCAGATGCAAGGCGGCGTGGATGTGTTCGCCGATGTGGGCAACGGCGTCATCAAGAGCCTGGTGTTCGGCGTGACCGTCACCTTCGTGGCATTGCTGCAGGGCTATACCTGCAGCCCGACGCCCGAGGGGGTGTCGGCCGCCACGACGCGCACCGTCGTGCTGGCGTCCCTCGCCGTGCTGGCGCTGGACTTCATGCTGACCGCGCTGATGTTTTCGATTTAGGGAGAAGGAAGGATGCAATCCTCTCGATACGACGCCTGGGTGGGTTTTTTCGTGCTGATCGGCGGCGCGGCCCTGCTGTTCCTGGCGCTCAAGGCGGGCAATCTGCTGAGCCTCAACTTCGACGAGACCTACCAGGTGTCGGCGCGCTTCGACAACATCGGCGGACTGAAGGCGCGTGCGGCGGTGAAAAGCGCCGGCGTGGTGGTGGGCCGCGTGGAGTCCATCAGCTTCGACGACAAGACCTTTCAGGCCAAGGTGGTGCTCAACCTGCACAAGGCCACGCTCTTCCCCAAAGACAGCTCGGCCAAGATCCTGACCGCAGGCCTGCTGGGCGAGCAGTACATCGGTCTGGAGCCCGGCGCCGACGAGAAGAACCTGGCCGCCGGCGACGTGATTCGCCAGACGCAGAGCGCCGTCGTGCTCGAGAACCTGATCGGCCAGTTCATTAACAGCAAGGCGTCGGACATGGGCAGTACCGCGCCGGCACCGGGAGGCAAGCCGTGAGCCGCCTCCTCCGTGCCCTGGCGCTGCTGACCCTCGTGCTCGGCCTGGCGGGCTGCCAGACCGTGAAGGGCGTGGGCACGCGCATCGAGCGGGCGGTCGACAAGGTCATGGGCTCCAAGGGCCAGAAGCTGGACCCCTGGGAATCCTGGAACCGCAAGGTCTTCGCCTTCAACGAGAGCCTGGACGCCAACGTCCTCAAGCCCGTGGCGACGGCCTACTCCGAGATCGTGCCGGCGCCCATCCGCACCGGCATCGACAACTTCTTCGGCAACATCGGCGACGCTTGGTCGGCCGTGAACCTGCTGCTGCAGGGGCGCTTCAAGGCGGGGGTGGAGCAGGGCATGCGCTTTGCCGTCAACTCCACCTTCGGCCTGGTCGGCGTGCTGGATGTCGCCACCGAGGCCGGCCTGGAGAAGAACAGCCAGGACTTCGGCAAGACGCTGGGCAAATGGGGCATGGGCACGGGCGCCTACATCGTCTGGCCGCTGTTCGGCCCCTCATCGGTTCGCGACTCGCTGGCGCTGCCGGTGGACTGGCAGGCCTCGCCGTCCGTGGTGTTCGACGACGGCCGCAAGAAGGTGCTGATCACCTCGCTGAACATCGTCAACGCGCGCGCCAACTTCCTGCGTGCTGGCGACATGCTCGAAGGCATTGCGCTGGACAAATACACCTTTTACCGCGATGCCTATCTTCAGCGGCGCGGCAGCTTCGATGATGACGAAGAGGTCGAGGTGCTGGTGCCTGGCAGCGGCGCCTCGGCGCCGACCGCTGCCGCTTCGGCCGCTTCTTCCCCGGCGGCCCCGGAGCCGGTCGCCACTGTGAAAAAACCCGCCGAACCCGCCTCAGCGGCGACGCGGTGAACCAAAGTCCGGGCTGGCGCGTTGAGCGTCGGTCCCGTTCAGAGAAAGCGACACCATGACCTTGCTGACTTCCCTGCGCCGCCTGCTCGCCGTGGCCTCCCTTGGCCTGGGCCTCGTGCATGCCGCCCATGCGGCCGATGCCGGCGCACCCGACCAGCTGATCCGCCAGCTTTCGCTGGAGACCATCGAGGCCGTCAAGGCCGATAAGGACATCCAGGCCGGCAACATCGGCAAGATCATTGCCCTGGTGGACGCCAAGGTGATGCCCCACGTCAACTTCCAGCGCATGACGGCCTCGGCCGTCGGCCGCTTCTGGCGCCAGGCCACGCCCGACCAGCAGGGCAAGCTGCAGGCCGAGTTCAAGACCCTGCTCGTGCGCACCTACGCCGGCGCGCTGACCCAGGTGAAGGACCAGACCATCGGCCTCAAGCCCCTGCGCGCCCAGCCGACCGACACCGAAGTTGTCGTGCGCACCGAGATCCGCGGCAAGGGTGACCCCATCCAGCTCGATTACCGCCTGGAGAAGACCGGCGACGTCTGGAAGATCTATGACGTCAACGTGCTCGGCATCTGGCTGGCGGACCAGTACCGCAACAGCTTCGCCCAGGAGATCGGCGCCAACGGCATCGACGGCCTGATCAAGAGCCTGGCCGACAAGAACGCCAAGGCCAGCGCTCCGGCCACCGCCAAGGGCTGATCTTGAGCGGCCTGAAGCTGCCCACGCGGCTGCGCATGGACGGCGCACGCGCCGCCTGGGCGCAGATGTCGCCGGCCCTGCGTGCCGAGGCTGCCCAGGTGCTGGCCGCGGCCGGGCGCGAGGTGAGGTTGTCGGCTGCCGAGCTGACGGACTTCGACTCGTCGGCGCTGAGCCTGCTGCTGTCGGCCGCGCGCCAGTGCGGCGAACAGGGCGCGACGCTCAAGCTGAGCGATGCGCCCGACAAACTGCGCGAACTGGCCCGCGTCTACGGCGTCGCCGAGCTTCTGTGGCCGCCAACAACGGCGGCCTGAGCCGTCTCAGCCCGCGTAGCGCTTGGCGCGCAGGTTCTTCTTGATCTCCTGCAGCACGGGCCGCAGGTGCTGGCCCAGGCGCAGCGCCACACCCGTCGTCAGGATGTCCACCGCGATCAGGTGCAGCAGCCGCGACACCATGGGGCTGTAGCGGTCGAAGTCCTCGGGGTGGTCCACCGCCAGCAGGATCTGGCTGGGGCCCAGCGCCAGCTGCGCCAGCGGCGACGCGCTGGCCGTGATGATGATGATGGTCGCGCCCTTCTTGCGCGCGATCTCGGCCGCGTCCAGCAGGTCGCGGCTGCGGCCGGAATTGCTGATGATGACGGCACAGTCGCCCGGCTGCAGCATCGTGGCGCTCATCAGCTGCACATGGCCGTCGCTGGTGGCGACGGTGTTCACGCCGAGGCGGAAGAACTTGTGCTGGGCATCCTGAGCCACGATGCCGGAGTTGCCGACGCCGTAGAACTCGATGCGCCGGCCGTGCCGCGCCGAGTCGGCCAGCGCGTCGATGGCGCGCTCGAAGGCATGGCTGGCGGCGTCGTTGCGGTAATGCAGCAGCGCGGCGACGGCGTTGTCGACGACCTTGACGATGATGTCCTGCGGCTTGTCGTCCTCGTCCACCGCGCGGTGGACGAAGGGCACGCCCTCGTTGACGCTGCCGGCGAGCTTGAGCTTGAAGTCCGCCAGGCCGTCGTAGCCGACGCTGCGGCAAAAGCGCACCACCGTCGGCTTGGACACGTGCGAGCGGTCCGCCAGCTCGCTGACCGGCAGGCTGGCGAAGCTGCGCGCATCGGCCAGCAGCAGCTTGGCGACCCGCTGCTCGGCCGGGGGCAGGGCGGGCAGGGCCGCCTTCACGCGTTCGAGGATGCTCATGTTGACTCCCCGCTCAACGGGTAGGTTTCGCGGCCCTCCAGCAGGGCGCAGCCTTGCTTGGGGCGGCCCAGCGCTGCGGCCTTCATTGCTCTTCCGCCCAGCTGAAGCCGTCACGCGCCACCAGCGCGCTCGCGGCGGCCGGGCCCCAGGAACCGGCGGCATAGGGGCGTGGGCCGTTGCCATCGGCCGCCCAGGCGTCGAGGATGGGTTCGACCCAGCGCCAGGCCTGCTCCTGCTCGTCGCTGCGCACGAACAGGTTCAGGCGGCCGGCGATGGCTTCCAGCAGCAGGCGCTCGTAGGCGCCGACGCGCTGGGCCGCGAAGGCCTTGTCGAAGTCCAGGTCCAGCGTGACCGGCGTCAGCTGCTCGCCGTGGCCGGTTCCCTTCTGGGCCAGAAGCTGCAGCTCCAGGCCGTCCTCGGGCTGCAACTTGATGACGAGGCGGTTGGGCAGGCTGGCTCCCGGGAAGATCTGGTGCGGCACGGGGCGGAAGTTGACGACGATCTGGGCGTCGCGCGCGGCCAGGCGCTTGCCGGTGCGCAGGTAGAAGGGCACGCCGGCCCAGCGCCAGTTCTCGACCTCGGTGCGCAGAGCCACGAAGGTCTCGCAGGGGCTGTCCGCCGGCACCTTGACCTCTTCCAGATAGCCGGGCACGGGATGCCCGCCGCACATGCCGGCGCGGTACTGGCCGCGCACGACGTCTCGGCCCACCGACTCGCGCGTGAAGGGCTTCAGCGCCCGTAGCACCTTGAGCTTCTCGTCGCGGATCGCGTCGGCGTCGTTGCTGGCCGGCGGTTCCATCGCGATCATGGTCAGCAATTGCAGTGCATGGTTCTGGATCATGTCGCGCAGGGCGCCGGTGCCGTCGTAGAAGGCACCGCGCGTGCCGACGCCGAGCTGCTCGGCCAGCGTGATCTGGATGTTGGCGATGCTCTCGCGGCGCCACAGCGGCTCGAACAACGCGTTGCCGAAGCGCAAGGCCATCAGGTTCTGCACCGAAGGCTTGCCGAGGTAGTGGTCGATGCGAAAGGCCTGGCGCTCGGCGAACACCGAGCGCACCGTGCGGTTGATCTCCTGGGCGCTGGCCAGGTCGTGGCCCAGCGGCTTTTCGAGCACGACGCGCACCTTGTCGTGGTTCAGGCCCACGGCGCCCAGCTGTTGGCAGATGCCGGTGAACAGATGCGGGCTGGTGGCAAGGTAGAGGACGACGGTGTCGGCATCGCGCGCATCCAGCCAGTCCTTCAGCCCCTGGTAATGCTCGGGCTGGGACAGGTCCATGCGGCGGTAGTGGATGAGCCCGGCGAAGCGCTCGAACTCCTCGTCGCTCGGGCGCTTGCCCGCCTCGACCTCGCGAAAGCGCTCCTTCAGCCATTCGCGGTAGCGCTCATCGGTCTGCTCGTCACGCGCGACGGCGAGAATGCGACCGCCTTCGGGCAGCTTGCCGTGCCGGAAGGCCTGGAAGAGTGCAGGCATCAGCTTGCGCCACGTCAGGTCGCCGGTACCACCAAAGAACACGAGATCGAAGGACATCAGCGGGGTCTCCAGGCCAGCGCTTCCGCAGGAGCGCTAACCGTTGTGTAACTAAGTTTCGTGAAATACTATGCAGCAGTTTCTTCGTCGGGTCAATCCAGTCGACCCGAAGACAGGCAGACCATGAACCAGCTCGACCAGCTCAAAGCCTTCACCACCGTCGTTGCCGACACAGGCAACTTCCTGCAACTGGCTCAGTTCGCCCCGCGTGACGCGACGACCAATCCTTCGCTGATCCTGAAGGCCGTGCAATCGCCGGATTACGCGCCACTGCTGAAGGCCACCGTCGACGCCCACCGCGGCCAGCCGCTGGACGAGATCGTCGACCACGTGCTGGTTCGCTTCGGCCTGGAGATCCTCAAGGTCGTGCCGGGCCGTGTGTCCACCGAGGTCGATGCGCGGCTGTCCTTCGACAAGGCCGCCAGCCTGGCGCGCGCGCGCCGCATCATTGCGCTGTACGAGGCTGCGGGCATCGGCCGCGAGCGCGTGCTGATCAAGCTTGCCTCCACGTGGGAGGGCATTCAGGCCGCCGCCGAATTGGAGCGCGAGGGCATCCGCTGCAACCTGACGCTGCTGTTCGCCTTCGCGCAGGCCGTGGCCTGCGGCGAAGCCAAGGTGCAGCTGATCTCGCCTTTCGTGGGCCGCATCTACGACTGGTACAAGAAGTCGGCCGGTTCGAGCTGGGACGAGGCCACGATGGCGGGCGTCAACGATCCAGGCGTCAAGTCGGTGACGCAGATCTACGGCTACTTCAAGCAGCACGGCATCAAGACCGAGGTCATGGGAGCGAGCTTCCGCAACATCGGCCAGATCCAAGCGCTCGCCGGCTGCGACCTGCTGACCATCAGCCCCGATCTGCTGGCCCAGCTTCAGGCGACCGATGCCAAGCTGGAGCGCGCACTCGATCCGGCCAAGACCGCTGCCATGCCGGCCGTCAAGCTTGACGAAGCCGCCTTCCGCTTCGCGCTGAACGAGGACGCCATGGCCACCGAGAAGCTGGCCGAGGGCATCCGTCTGTTCGCCGTAGACGCCGGCAAGCTCGACAAGCTCATCGAAGCCGCCTGACCATGACGACACGCTGCGACCTCTCGCCCGTCTGGGCTGAACTTCAGGCCCATTTCGACCAAGACGGTGCCGCGAGCGGTCGCGGCTTCGACATCCGCGAGGCCTTCAAGGCCGACGCAGGCCGCTTCGGCGCACTGTCCTTCGAGGCGCCTGAAGTCTTTGCCGACCTGTCCAAGAACCGCATCGACGCCGCCACGCTGGCCCTGCTGCTGAAGCTGGCCCGCGACTGCGGCCTGGAGGCGCGCCGCGACGCGCTGCTGCGAGGCGACCCGGTCAACCACACCGAAGGCCGCGCGGTGCTGCACACGGCGCTGCGCGCGCCGGCTGGCAGCGAGGCGCCCTTCAACGCCGAGGTGCAGGCATCCCTGGACGCGATGCTGGCGTTTGCCGAAAGCGTGCGGCGTGGCGAACGCGGCGCCATCGCCGACGTCGTGCACATCGGCATCGGCGGCAGCGACCTCGGCCCGGCGATGGTCGTGCAGGCGCTGGAAGCCTTCCGCGCACCGGGCCTGAAGCTGCACTTCGTCTCCAACGTCGACGGCCATGATCTGGCGCCCGTGCTCCGCGCCCTCGATCCCGCGCACACCCTCTTCGTCATCGCGTCCAAGACCTTCACGACGCAGGAGACCCTGGCCAACGCCCAGGCTGCCAAGGCCTGGTTCCTGGCCGCCGGTGGCACGGACATCGCGCGCCACTTCGTCGCCACCAGCAGCAACACCGCGGCCGCAGCGGCCTTCGGCATCGACACGGCCTTCGGCTTCTGGGACTGGGTCGGTGGCCGCTACTCGCTGTGGTCGGTCATCGGCCTGCCCATCGCCATTGCCGTCGGTGCCGACAACTTCCGCGCGCTGCTGGCTGGCGCACATGCGATGGACCAGCACTTCGCCAGCACGCCGCTGGCGCAGAACCTGCCGGTGCTGCTGGGCCTCGTCGACATCTGGTACCGCAACTTCCATGGCTTCACGAGCCGCAGCGTCGCGCCTTACCACCAGGGCCTGCGCCGCCTGCCGGCCTACCTGCAGCAGCTGGAGATGGAAAGCAACGGCAAGGGTGTGGACCTGGACGGCAATGCGCTTCGCCTGAGCACTTCGCCCGTCGTCTGGGGCGAGGCCGGCACCAACGGCCAGCATGCCTACTTCCAGATGCTGCACCAGGGCACGGACGTGATCCCCGTCGAGTTCATCGCCGTCAAGCGCCCCAACCATGGTGCCAGCGGTGAACTGGCCGACAAGCTGGCCGACCAGCACCGCAAGCTGCTGGCCAACTGCCTCGCGCAGAGCCAGGCCCTGATGCAGGGCAAGACCGCCGCCGAGGCACTGGCCGAGAAGGCGCCCACCGCCTCTGCCACGCTGGACCGCGATGTCCTGTCCCGCCATCGCAGCTTTCCCGGCAACCGCCCGAGCACAACGCTGGTGCTGGACGCGCTGACGCCGCGCTCGCTGGGGGCGCTGATCGCGCTCTACGAGCACCGCGTCTTCGTGACCGGCGCGCTGTGGGGCATCAACAGCTTCGACCAGTGGGGCGTGGAGCTGGGCAAGGCGCTATGCAACCAGTTGCTGCCGCGCCTTGAGTCGGGCGATGCAGCCGGCCTGGACGGTTCGACGGCCGGTCTGCTGGCCCGCTTGGTGTCGGCATGAGGATCGTCTTCGACTTCGGCGGCGTGCTGTTCCGCTGGCATCCGGCCAGCTTCCTGGCCCGGCTGTGGCCGCACCGCATCGAGACGCTGGAGCAGGGTGCGGCCGCCGCGGCGACCTTTTTCCAGAACTACGGCGGCGACTGGGGCTTGTTCGATCAGGGGCTGGTCAGCGCCGACGAGGTCGTGCGCCGCATTGCCGCACGCACCGGCTGGCCGCAGGGCGAGGTGGCTGCCGTCGTGCGCGCCGTGCCGGACGAACTGATGCCCATCCCGGCCACCCTCGTCTTGATCCGCGATCTGCGCGCTGCCGGCCACACGCTGCACTTCCTGTCCAACATGCCGGAGCCGTTTGCCGATCACCTCAGCAAGACTTATCCGCTTGCCGATTGGTTCGAGTCCGGCCTGTTCTCCGGCCGCGTCAAGCAGATCAAGCCCAGTGCGGAGATGTTCGGCATGGCCGAGCGGCATTTCGGCGTGCCGCCGCAGGAGCTGCTCTTCCTCGACGACCATCCGGTCAATGTCGATGCGGCGCTGGCGCGCGACTGGCAGGCCTTCCTGTTCACCGATGCCGCCAGCGCGCGGCGCGAGCTAGTGTCCAGGCGTCTGCTGAACGCCTGATCAGTGCATCAGCGGCTCGCCGCCGGGCCCGAGCTCGTCGGGGTCCTGGGGCGGCGTGGCCGGCACGCGGAAGCTCTCGCTGGCCCAGGCGCCGAGGTCGATCTGGCGGCAACGTTCGCTGCAGAACGGCCGCCATTTGTTGCTGGGCGAGAAGACGCTGTCGCCGCCGCACTGCGGGCAGCGGACGATGCGCGGCTTGGCTTCGCCGCTCATGCGCACAGGGCCAGCTCGAAACCGGCGTCTTCCTGGGCTAGCTTGAGGCGGCCCTCTTCGTCCTGGCGCATCAGGCGGATGGAAACCATCAGCCGGTGGCCCGAGATCTCGGGGATGAGACCGAGGCTGGGGTCGATGCGCATGCGCAGCAACTGGTAGACGCGGCCCGCCGGCAGGCTTTGCTGGAACTGGCCGGCCGTGGCGGCCACCTTGTGCGGCGTGCCCGAGTCGCGCAGCAGGCCCAGCAGCACCTGCAGGGCTTCGGCCAGCGGCATCAGCGTCTGGGCCCAGCCCATCAGGTCCTTGCGGCGGCGCACCGGCAGCAGCTGCTGCCAGTTGTAGTAGGCAGGCAGGTCGAACTCGCAGGTGCCGCCGGGAATGCTGATGCGGCTGCGGATGCTCATCAGCCAGTCGTTGCTGGTCAGGGCCACGCCGGTCTTGCCGGCCACGGCGTTCAGGCGCTGGAAGGCGCCGTCGATGCGGGCGACGACCTCGTCCAGCCGTGCTTCGTCGAGGCCGGCGCTGCCACGATAGGCATTGAACTGGACCTTGTGCTTTTCGAGCTCCTTGAGCAGGTCGCTCTTCAGGTCGGCGCGCGAGGCGACGTCCAGGATTTCGAACAGGGTGACCAGCGCGAAATGATGATCCAGCGCGGTATCGCGGGCCATCAGGGCACCGAGGCGGTCGAACAGGTGTTCGAGGCGGAGCATCGTGCGGATGCTCTCGTTGAACGGGTACTCGTACAGGACCACGGCGGCAACTTCAGTCAGGGCGCCGCGATTGTTTCACAGCCCCAGCGCACGGCCAGGCGCATGACCTCGTTTCTGAGCGTGGCGAGCGGGAGGCCGTCGTTCAGCAGCACCGCATCGGCCGCCGCACGGCGGGCCTGACGAGTCGTCTGAGCGGCGAGTGCGCCGCCAACGCGCTCGCGGGTCCAGCCCGGGCGCTGCAGCACGCGCGCGATCTGTGTCTCGACGGAGCAGTCGACGACGAGCACCCGCGAGACGCGCGATCGCCAGCGGCCTGACTCCACCAGCAGCGGCACGTCGAAGACGACCAGCCGGGACGTGGCCGCCCCAGCCTGGGCCAGCGCCTCGGCCGAGATCAAGGGATGCAGTATGGCTTCCAGGCGGCGTTTGGCGCCGACGTCGGAGAAGGCCAGCGCCCGCATGCGCTCGCGGTCCAGCGCGCCATCGGCGGCGACGAAGTCCGTGCCGAACTCGCGGGCGACCGCCGGCATGGCCGCGCCGCCGGGCAGGGTGAGGGTGCGCGAGATCGCGTCGGTGTCGACGACTGTGGCGCCTGCCTCGCGCAGAAAGCCGGCGACCGTGCTCTTGCCGCTGCCGATGCCGCCGGTCAGGCCCGCGCGCATCCCGTCATGCCCAGCCGAGCCAGCCCAGCACGGTGGCCTGGCCCGCGAACAGCACGACCAGCCCGCCCCCAGCCAGGAAGGGGCCGAAGGGCACGTAGCGGCCCTCGCGCAGGCCGGCGTTCATCTTCATAACGATGCCGACGATCGCGCCGATGGCTGAGGCGCCGAGCACGATGGGCAGGATCATCTGCCAACCCAGCCAGGCTCCGAGCGCGGCCAGCAGCTTGAAGTCGCCATAGCCCATGCCCTCCTTGCCGGTGGCCAGCTTGAATAGCCAGTAGACCGACCACAGCGACAGGTAGCCGGCGAGCGCACCGATCAGGGCCTTGTCGAGCGGGATCGTCCAGCCCATGAGCGCGGCCAGGAGGCCGGCCCACAGCAGGGGCTGGTTGATGGCGTCCGGGAGCAGCGTCGTGTCCCAGTCGATCATGGCCAGCGCGATCAGCGCGGCAACGAAGCCGCACCAGAGCAGCGTCGTCGGCTGAGCGCCGAAGCGCCAGGAGAGGGCAGCGAAGGCGAGACCCGTGACGGCCTCGACGAGGGGATAGCGCCTGGAGATCGGCGCCTTGCAGGCGGCGCATTTGCCGCCGAGGCGCAGCCAGCCGACGACGGGCAGATTCTCGTGCCAGCGCAGCTGATGGCCGCAGTGCGGGCAGCGCGAGCGCGGCTTGGAGATGCTGAAGGGCGCCAGGGCCTCGATCTTGGTGCCATAGGCGTCGACGGCTTTGGCCAGCGTTTGCGTCTCGGTCCTGGGCACGCCGATGACGCGCGCCATCGCATCCGCGTCGGTCAGCTGGGCGGCGGACTCGTGCAGCCACTGGCGCTCCAGCATCAGCGGGATGCGGTGGATGACGACGTTCAGAAAGCTGCCGATGCACAGGCCCAGGATTCCCAGTACCCAGGGCGAGAGCCAGACGGACCAGTCGATGGAGGCAAGAGGCATGGCGGGCGCGTGAAATGAAGGGGCGGGACAGGCGGGAGTCTGACCGCCTTCCCATGGTGGACGGGCGCGGCCGCCTTGGCCCCGCGCCCGTGCGGCGTCAGACCACCGAGCCGAGCTTGAAGATGGGCAGGTACATCGACACGACGATGCCGCCGATCAGACCGCCGAGGATGACGATGATGAAGGGCTCCATCAGGCTGGACAGCGCCTTGACGGCCTCGTCCACCTCGTCCTCGTAGAACTCGGCTGCCTTGCCCAGCATGTGGTCCAGCGAGCCCGATTCCTCGCCGATGGACGACATCTGCAGCACCATCGTCGGGAAGATGCCGGTGGCCTGCATCGAGGTCGTCAGCGCGGCGCCGGTCGAGACGTCGCGCTGGATCTGTTCGGTGGCCTCCGCGAACACCGCGTTGCCCGAGGCGCCCCCGACCGAGTCCAGGGCTTCGACCAGCGGCACGCCGGCGGCGAACATCGTCGACAGCGTGCGCGTCCAGCGCGCGATGGCCGACTTGAACATCAGGTCGCCGAACACGGGCACCTTCAGCAGGAGTCGGTCCATGCGCTTTTGCATCGCCTCGGAGCGCTTCCAGCTCTGCAGGAAAAAGTAGATGCCGCCGCCGATGGAGCCGAAGATCGCCCACCAGTAGGCGACGAAGAACTTGGACATCGCGATGACCATCATCGTCGGCGCCGGCAGGTCGGCGCCGAAGGACTTGAACACGTCCTCGAAGGCGGGCACGACGAAGATCATGATGACGGCGACGACGACAAAGGCCACCACCATGACGGCCACCGGGTAGGTCAGGGCCGACTTGATCTTGTTCTTGATGGCAACGGTCTTCTCCTGGTAGACCGCGAGCCGGTCCAGCAGGGCTTCCAGGATGCCGCCCGCCTCACCGGCCTCGACGAGGTTGCAGTACAGCGCATCGAAGTACATCGGATGCTTGCGGAAAGCCGAGGACAGGCTGGTGCCGGTCTCGACGTCCTGGCGGATGTCGTTGAGCAGCCGCGTCAGGCGCGGGTTGGTCGCGCCGCGGGCAACGATGTCGAAGGACTGCAGCAGCGGCACGCCGGCGCGCATCATCGTCGCCAACTGGCGCGTGAAGATGGCGATGTCCTTCTGCTTGATGGACGTGCCGCCACTGGAGCGGCGCTTCTTGACCTTGTTGACGAGGATGCCCTGGCGGCGCAGCGTGGCGCTGACCATGGCTTCGCCGCCGGCGCGCAACTCGCCCTTGACGATCTTGCCGTTGCGATCCTTGCCTTCCCACTCGAAGACGAAATCCTTGACGCCTTTTGCTGCAGCGGTGGCGGTGGCCATGCGCTCTCCTCGCGACTGTTATTCGTTGGTGGCCGACAGGACTTCTTCGAGCGTCGTGACGCCCACCCGGACCTTGACGAGGCCCGACTGTCGCAGGTCGCGCACGCCTTCCTTCTTGGCCTGTTCGGCGATGTCCATCGCCGTTCCCTCGGAAAGGATGATGCGCTGGATGTCCTCGGTGATGGGCATCACTTGGTAAAGGCCGACGCGGCCCCTGTAACCATTTGTGCAATTGCTGCAGCCGACGGCGCGATAGGGCTTCCAGCTGCCGTCGAAATCCTCATCGACAAAACCGGCCTTGAGCAGGGCCTCGCGTGGGTAGTCGGCGGGCGCCTTGCAGTTCTCGCACAGCCGCCGCACCAGGCGCTGTGCGGTGATCAGCAGCACGCTGGAGGCGATGTTGAACGGCGCGACGCCCATGTTCAGCAGGCGCGTCAGCGTCTTGGGCGCGTCGTTGGTGTGCAGCGTCGACATGACCATGTGGCCCGTCTGTGCGGCCTTGATGGCGATGTCGGCCGTCTCCAGGTCGCGGATTTCGCCGACCATGATGATGTCCGGGTCCTGGCGCAGGAAGGACTTCAGCGCCGCCGAGAAGTTCAGCCCGGCCTTGTCGTTGACGTTGACCTGGTTGATGCCCGGCAGGTTGATTTCGGCCGGATCCTCGACGGTCGAGATGTTCACGCCCGGCTGGTTCAGGATGTTCAGGCAGGTGTAGAGCGACACCGTCTTGCCCGAGCCGGTCGGCCCGGTCACTAGCACCATGCCGTAGGGCCGGTAGATGGCCGCCATCAGCCGCTCCTTCTCGATCTTCTCGTAACCCAGCGCGTCGATGCCGAGCTTGGCCGAGGAGGAGTCCAGGATACGGATGACGATCTTCTCGCCGAACAGCGTGGGCAGCGTGCTGACCCGGAAGTCGATGGACTTGGCGCCGAACTTCAGCTTCATGCGCCCGTCCTGGGGCACGCGGCGTTCGGCGATGTCCAGCCGCGAGATCACCTTGATGCGCGAGGACAGCTTGTCCTTGATGGCAATGGGCGGCTGCGTGATCTCGCGAAGTTCGCCGTCAACGCGGAAGCGCACGCGGTAGTGGAATTCGTAGGGTTCGAAATGCAGGTCGGAGGCGCGCAGATTGATGGCGTCGACCAGCATCTTCTGCAGGAAACGAACGACAGGCGCGTCCTCGACGTCGGCGAGCTCGGCCGCCTCCTGCTGCGGCGCGGCGTCCTCCTCGGCGATGTCGAAGTCGAACTCGCCGCCAGCGATGGACTCCAGCGCCTCTGCTGCACTGGCGCCGGCCGTGCTGAGCATCTTGGCCAGCTTGTCGTGCTCGACGATGACCCATTCCGGCTGCAACTGCGTCGCGAACTTGATACGCTCGATGACCTCGAGGTCGGTCGGGTCAGCTCCGCCCACAAAGAGCCGGCTGCCGCGCCGTGACAACGCCACGACCTGGTATTGCTGCATTAGCTTCGCGTCGATGACGTTCTGCGGCATGCGTTGCAGGTCCATCGCCGACAGGTCCAGCAGCGGCAGGGCCAGGGCGCTCGACAGCGTGTGGGCCAGATCGGCCGGCGACACCTGGCCGCTGGCGATCACCGCGTTGACGAAGCTGATCTTTTTTTCGCGCGACTGCTTGACCAGGTCTTCGGCGGCCTTGGCCTGAAGCTTGCCGGCATGCACCAGCATGCGCGCGACCCCCGACAGGGCGGACTGAAGCGGCTCGGCTAGCGTGGTTTCCACAGGCAGTTGCGTCGGCGACGGAGGGAGCGAAGTCCGTCGATTGTGCCAGTCATGGACGGTTGAAGAGGCAAACCTGTCGGCCCTGGGCATCGTGAAGTTTTTCGCGTGCCGGCGGCCGCTCGTCAGGGCCTTGCTCCGCGGTTCGATGGCGAGATCCTGCCGGCCGGCGAGAGCAGCCGGTCGCCAACGGCAGTGCTGCCGCATCTGCGGGCAGCAAGGCCGAGGGTCGCGGCCTCAGCTTGAGCGGTCTGAGGAGCGAGCCGTTTCATCCTGAGTGGCAACCGAGCCGGCTGCTGGTGCTGGCTGGGGCGGCCAAGCAGAGCATTGTTCCGAAGCCCCGCACGTGCTGCTTCAAGAACCGACGGCAATTGGCAGGCCTGCGCCATTTCGGTGTTGAAACGCGCTCGGCGGGCTGGTGGCGACGTCCTCGCGAGGACTGCATGGAGGTGCGGCTGTCCCGTGAGTTGTCGTATGCCCGGAGACAGGCTTGCCAGGTCGGTCGTGCTAAAAAACGCAGCCGACCTGCCGCAGGCAGGCGCTGCAATTCCGTTGGGAGGCGGAATGACCGAAAGCAACGACGACATTGCGCTGCACAGAGCGCACGAGGCCCTGGAAGTCGGCGACGCGGAGCAGGCGACGTTCCTGGCGCGCTCTGTTCTTGAAGCTGCCCAACTCCGGCGGGACAGGTTGTACGAAGGCCGGGCGCTCGCTTGCCTGGCGCATTGCGACCGACAACTGTCGCGGTTGCGCGGAGCCCATTGCAGCAGCCAGCGCGCCGCCCATCTCCTGCGTCAGGAAATGGACGTTGCCTACGAGGTCATGGCGCTGACTACCCATTCCCATACCGCGACAAGTCTCGGGCGTGTTGACGAAGCCGTTGAGAGTGCGTTGCTCGCGGTCTCGCTATCCGAAGGGCTGGCGCCGTCCCACATTCAGCCGCTCGCGCACAACTATTTGGGCACGGCGTACTTCTGGTGCAAGGACTGGACCCGTGCAGAGGCGGCATTCGAACGTTCAGTGGCTCTGGCCAGGGCCGTCGAGCCGCTCGCGAGCCCGCTGCAGCCTCTGCTGAATCTTGCCTTCCTTGAGGCGTTCCGATACGCGGTGGTGCGATTCGAAGGCCAGGTCGCTCCGTCCTGCGTCATGCTGGATGCGCGACTCCAGCGTTGCGCCGAGGTCATTGATGCCTATGGCGACGAGAGCCTCATGCCTGGCAACACCGTCACCGCCAGGACCCTGTCGCACGTGTTCAATGGGCTCGCTGGCGCCTGGACAGGCCGCATGGCGTCAGCCGCCGCAGAGCTTGTGTGGTGCGAAGCCTGGGAAGGAAAGTTTGGACAGACCACCTGGCTGACGGGCATGCGCCGGTGGCTGCAAGCAGAGGTCGCGTGGGCGAATGGCGACCTCGTGATGGCGGTCAACCTCGCCAACGAGATGGTTGCCACCTCCTCGCACGCAGAGCACGAGGAGCTTGCGCGTCTTGGGCATCTGGTTGTTGCGACGCTGCACCGCGCGCTCGGCGACAGAGGCGCTGAAGCCGACGAGTTGACCAGATTGGTGAAGCGGAGCGAAGCCAACCGGGTTGAAGCGCTCGCAAGCCGCGCACAGGTGGTTGAGTGGCAGCTGGAAGCGCGGGCATCAGCGGACCACATCGTTCGCCTTGAGTCCCAATCTCGCATGTTGGAACAGCTTTCGCTCGAAGACAGCTTGACCGGAATTCCAAACAGGAGGGCTCTCGACAGAAAGTTGTCGGCCCATGGTTCAACCGGCCAGCGGATCGAGCATAAAACCTGCCTTGCGCTCGTCGACGTGGACCGCTTCAAACAAGTCAACGACACCTTCACGCATCATGTCGGCGACGAAGTGCTGAAGGTTGTGGCCGACATCATGTCCAGCTCGGTGCGGTCCGGAGATTTTGTGGCGCGCCTTGCTGGTGATGAGTTCGTGGTGCTGTTCGAGCGCGCAGCACTCGCGGACGCTCAGCAAATCTGTGCGCGGATGAAGGCTGCGGTCCGCGACCACGACTGGGACGCCCTCGCGCAGGGGCTGCGGGTCAGCATCAGCGTCGGCATCGAGCAGGCGCAATCGGGTGAATCCATCCAGTCCCTCCTGCAGCGCAGCGACAAACAGATGTACGCCGACAAGCGTCGAGCCAAGATCTAGAGGCGCCGACAGGCTGCGGTTTCGTCAAGTTGCTCGACGCGGGGCTCGAGATGGCTTGAGGGCGGGTTCGCTAGGCGAAAAGCTTTAGCCGGCGGCGTCGTCTTGTGCCGCCAAACCTGTTTGCGTGGAACAGACCTGGAACAGAAACGGCCAGAAGTACAAAAGCCTCGCATTGCGAGGCTTCGTTTGATGTACAAGAAATTCTGGTCGGGGTGAGAGGATTCGAACCTCCGGCCTCTACGTCCCGAACGTAGCGCTCTACCAGGCTAAGCTACACCCCGATGTCTTGTGTTGAGTGACTCTAGGAGTGGCGCTCAACCGACTGAATTGCGAATTCTAGCAGAGATTCTGTCCACTTGTTGGGTGGCAGCAGCTTCAGGCAGTCGGCTGCATGCCGCGCCTCGGTGCGGGCTGCTTCGCGCGTGGACTCCAGTGCGCCGGTCGAGCGCACGATGGCGACGATCTCCTGCAGCTTTTCCTGCTCGCCTTCCTCGATGGCATGGCGTAGCAGGGCGCGCTGCTCTGGCGTTGCGCGCTCCATCGCGATCAGCAGGGGCAGCGTCGTCTTGCCTTCGCGCAGGTCGTCGCCGATGTTCTTGCCGAGTTCGTGGGCATCGCCCTCGTAGTCAAGCACGTCGTCGATGAGCTGGAAGGCGGTGCCGAGCGCGCGGCCATACGCGGCACAGGCTTCCTCAACCTCGGGCGTGGCATCGGCCAGCACGGCGCCGAGCCGGGCGCTGGCCTCGAAGAGCTTGGCGGTCTTGAAGCGGATCACGCGCAGGTAGCTCTCCACCGTGATGTCCGGGTCATGCATGTTCATCAACTGCAGGACCTCGCCCTCGGCGATGACGTTGGTGGCCTCGGCCAGCACCTCCAGCACGCGCATGCGGTCGACCGAGACCATCATCTGGAAGGCGCGTGAATAGAGGAAGTCGCCGACCAGCACGCTGGCTGCATTGCCGAACAAGGCATTCGCTGTCGGCTTGCCGCGACGCAGCGACGACTCGTCGACGACGTCGTCGTGGAGCAGCGTGGCCGTGTGGATGAACTCGACGACCGCCGCCAGCTCGAAGCGTGCGGATTGGTCGAAGCCCAGCGCGTTCGCGAACAGCAGCACGAGCTTGGGGCGCATGCGCTTGCCGCCGGCATGCACGATGTAGTGCGCGATCTGATCGATCAGCGCCACATCTGAGCTCAGGCGCTGGGCGATGACGGTGTCGACCTGGGCCATTTCGGCGGCCAGCAGGGCGAGTACCTCGGCAACTTGGGATGGGGGCGAGGCAGTCTCGACGCGCACTCTGGACTCTCAAGCTAGGGATCCGGGATTATAGGAAGACCGCCCGCTGCTCCCCGTGAGCCGGCGGCTCTGACGTTTGTCGTTGGGCTTGCAGCGGACGTGGCGGCAGAGGGCATTGCCTATAGGGCAAAGCTCCGGGTATACTCGTGGGCTCTTCGCAATCCGTGCGTCCCTGGCGTGCGCCTTGCTGGAGACTGAAGTCCATAAAACTGACAAAAAGGCCCGGCGAGGGCGGCGGCGCAACGTGAAGACGAAGCGCAGCGCTGCTGGAGCCAGGTGAATGCACCTCAGGGTGCGAAAGGAAGTTCCACATGTACGCGGTCATCAAAACCGGCGGCAAGCAGTACAAGGTTGCTGCTGGCGAAAAGATCAAGGTCGAGCTGCTCGACGCGGAAGTTGGCGCCGAGGTCACCCTCGACCAGGTGCTGGCAGTTGGCAGCGGTGACGGCTTGACCGTCGGCGCGCCGCTGGTTGCTGGCGCCACCGTCAGCGCCAAGGTCGTCAGCCACGGCAAGCACGACAAGGTTCGCATCTTCAAGATGCGCCGTCGCAAGCACTACAAGAAGAGCCAGGGCCATCGCCAGAACTACACCGAGCTGGAAATCAGCGCGGTGAACGGCTGACCCCTCCCTTCTTACGCTAATTTCTAGGAGCTAAACATGGCACAGAAAAAGGGCGGCGGTTCTACACGGAACGGCCGCGACTCCAAGCCCAAGATGCTGGGCGTCAAGGCTTACGGCGGCGAACTGATCTCCGCTGGTTCCATCATCGTGCGTCAGCGCGGCACCAAGTTCCACGCTGGCGTCAACGTCGGCATGGGCAAGGACCACACGCTGTTCGCGCTGGTCGATGGCCACGTCAGCTTCACCGTCAAGGGTGCGAGCAACCGTTCGACGGTCGTCGTCACGCCGCTGGCCGCCTAAGCCAGCCGTTGCAGGCGAGCGCATCGCCTGACACCCAAGCCCCGGCACACCCGGGGCTTTGTCATTTCTGAAGTCTGGCGCGCCACACGACGGCGGGCCGGTTCCAACCGAGCCATTACGATGGCTGCCCGCCATGAAATTCGTTGACGAAGCCACCATCGATGTCGCCGCCGGTAACGGCGGCGCCGGCTGCGCGAGCTTTCGCCGCGAGAAGTTCATTCCCTTCGGCGGGCCGGACGGTGGCGACGGCGGCAAGGGCGGCAGCGTCTGGGCCGAGGCCGACCGCAACCTCAACACGCTGATCGACTACCGCTACGCGCGTCGCCACGAGGCGCGCAACGGCGAGGCGGGCCGGGGTTCGGACTGCTTCGGCGCCGCGGCCGACGACATCGTGCTGCGCATGCCGGTGGGCACCATCATCACAGACCTCGAAACCGAGTCTGTCATCGGCGAGCTGCTGGAGCCCGGCGAGCGCATCCTGCTGTGCAAGGGCGGCGACGGCGGCTTCGGCAACCTGCACTTCAAGACCTCCACAAACCGTGCGCCGCGTCAGAAGACGCCGGGCTGGCCGGGCGAGATCAAGAAGGTGCGGCTGGAACTGCGCGTGTTGGCCGACGTCGGCCTGCTGGGCCAGCCCAACGCGGGCAAGTCCACGCTGATCACGGCCATCTCCAACGCCAAGCCCAAGATCGCCGACTACCCGTTCACGACGCTGCATCCCAACCTGGGTGTCGTCCGCGTCGCGCCGGAGAAGAGCTTCGTCGTGGCCGACATCCCTGGCCTGATCGAGGGGGCTGCGGAAGGTGCCGGCCTGGGCCACCAGTTCCTGCGTCATCTGCAGCGCACGCGTCTGCTGCTGCACGTCGTCGACCTGGCGCCGTTCGACCCCGAAGTCGACCCGGTCAAGGAAGCCAAGGCCATCGTGGCCGAACTGAAGAAGTATGACCCCGAGCTGCATGCCAAGCCGCGCTGGCTGGTGCTGAACAAGCTGGACATGGTGCCCGAGGAAGAGCGTGCCGCGCGGGTGAAGGACTTCGTCAAGCGCTACAAGTGGAAGGGCCCGGTCTTCGAGATCTCGGCCCTGACGCGCGAAGGCTGCCAGCCGCTGATTCACGCCATCTACGACCACGTCGCCGCCGAGCAGCGCGTGATCGAGGAGCGCGACGTCCGTTTCGACTCGCCCGAGTCCCCCAACGCCACAGAATGACCCTGCTCTCCAGCGCGCGCCGCATCGTCGTCAAAGTCGGTTCCAGCCTCGTCACCAACGAGGGCCGCGGCGTGGATGCCGAGGCGATCGCGAACTGGAGCCGCCAGCTGGCGGCCTTGGCGGGCGAAGGGCGCGAGCTGGTCATGGTCTCCAGCGGCGCCATCGCCGAGGGCATGAAGCGTCTGGGCTGGACGACACGGCCCAAGGAACTGCACGAACTGCAGGCGGCTGCCGCCGTCGGCCAGATGGGGCTGGCGCAGATGTACGAGAGCCAGCTCAGCGCGCATGGGATGCACAGCGCCCAGGTGCTGCTGACCCACGCCGATCTGGCCGACCGCGAGCGCTACCTGAACGCGCGCTCGACGCTGCTGACGCTGATGGCGCACCGCGTGCTGCCGGTCATCAACGAGAACGACACCGTCGTCAACGACGAGATCAAGTTCGGCGACAACGACACGCTGGGTGCGCTCGTCGCCAATCTCGTTGAAGCCGATGCCCTGGTCATCCTGACCGACCAGCGCGGCCTGTACTCGGCCGACCCGCGCAAGGACCCGAACGCCCGTTTCATCGACAACGCCCAGGCCGGCGACCCGGACCTGGAGCTGATGGCCGGTGGTGCCGGCTCCAGCATTGGCCGCGGCGGCATGCTGACCAAGATCCTGGCGGCCAAACGCGCAGCTGGCAGCGGTGCCGGCACCGTCATCGCCTGGGGCCGCGAGCCCGACGTGCTGCTGCGTCTGGCGCGCGGCGAGACCATCGGCACGGCCCTGCATGCGGCCACGGCCAAGCTGCAGGCGCGCAAGCAGTGGATGGTGGATCACCTGCAGATGCGCGGCGCGGTGCACATCGACGCGGGCGCCGTGGCCAAGCTGCGCGCCGAAGGCAAGAGCCTGCTGCCCATCGGGGTCACCGAGGTGCAGGGCGACTTCCACCGGGGTGACGTCATCGCCGTGCTGGCGCCGGACGGCACCGAGCTGGCGCGTGGGCTGGCGAACTACTCGGGCGCCGAGTCGCGTCTGATCGCGCGCAAGCCGTCGTCGGAGTTCGAGGCCCTGCTCGGCTATGCGGCCGAGCCCGAACTCATTCATCGCGACAATCTCGTCCTGCGCTGACTTAGCCCTGCGGCTCGCCCTCGGGCGGTGTCGCTGTCGCTTCCAGCGGCATTGAGCCGCTGCCGGCATCCAACGGCATCGGGCCGCTGTTGCGCTCGCGGTGCGCCGGCCGCATGCCGGCGCGCAGATAGCGGTTGTGGTGGTTGATGCGTGGCAGGTAGCGCGCGAGTTCGGTCAGTGCCATCTCGTAGACACCGCGCTTGAACTCGATGACCGCCTCCAGCGGCACCCAGTACTCGTTCCAGCGCCAGGCGTCGAACTCGGGATGGTCGGTGGCGCGCAGATTCATGTCGCAGTCGCGCCCTACCATCTGCAGCAGGAACCAGATCTGCTTCTGCCCGCGGTAGTGGCCGCGGGCGTCGCGCCGGATAAAGTGCTCAGGCACTTCGTAGCGCAGCCAGTCGCGCGTCCTCGCGATGATGCGTACATGCTCTGGCGTGAGCCCCACTTCCTCATGGAGCTCTCGGAACATCGCCTGCTCAGGCGTTTCACCGTGCTTGATGCCCCCTTGCGGGAACTGCCACGAATGCGTCCGGATGCGTTTGCCCCAGAACACCTCGTTGCGCTGGTTGAGCAGGATGATGCCGACGTTGGGGCGGAAGCCTTCACGGTCGAGCATAATCAACCTCAAATCTCTAGTTGGTTCGATTATTGCATCGGGCCACAGTCGCGGTAGCGCCCTCGCTAACCCGAAGATTTCTCCCTGTTTTGTCGTGACTTCGGCCGGGTTTTCACCCGGCTTTCGCATTGCCAGGCTTTGCCTGTCCTACGTCCGGTCTGCCCATGAAAGCCTCCCAGTTCTTCATCTCCACCCTCAAGGAAGCGCCCGCCGATGCGGAAGTGGCCAGCCACAAGTTGATGATGCGCGCCGGCATGATCAAGCGCCTGGGTGCCGGCATTTACAACTACATGCCGATGGGTCTTCGCGTCATCCGCAAGGTGGAGAAGATCATTCGCGAGGAGATGGACGCGGCCGGCGCGGTGGAGTGCCTGATGCCCGTCATCCAGCCCGCCGAGCTGTGGCAGGAGACCGGCCGCTTCGACAAGATGGGCCCCGAGCTGCTGCGCGTGAAGGACCGTCATGGCCGCGACTTCGTCGTGCAGCCCACCAGCGAGGAAGTCATCACCGACATCGCCCGCCAGGAGCTGCGCAGCTACCGTCAGCTGCCGAAAAATTTCTATCACATCCAGACCAAGTTCCGCGACGAGCGCCGCCCGCGCTTTGGCCTGATGCGCGGCCGCGAGTTCACGATGAAGGACGCCTATTCCTTCGACCGTGACGTCGAATCCGCCGGTCGCAGCTACGACAACATGTACGCGGCCTACTGCAAGATCTTCGACCGCTTCGGCCTGCAGTACCGCGCCGTGGCGGCGGACACCGGCGCCATCGGCGGCGACCGCTCGCACGAGTTCCAGGTCATCGCCGAGACGGGTGAGGACGCCATCGTCTACTGCCCCACCAGCGACTACGCTGCCAACATGGAGCTGGCCGAAGGCGTGGCGCTGACCGCCACGCGCGGCGCCGCGACGCAGGCGCTGGCCAAGACGCCCACGCCGGGCAAGAGCACTTGCGCCGACGTCGCCGAGTTGCTGGGCCTGCCGCTGGCACAGACGGTCAAGTCCCTGGTGCTCGCCACCGACGAACTCGACCAGCACGGCAGCATCGTCAAGACCCAGGTCTGGCTGCTGCTGGTGCGTGGCGACCATGAGCTCAACGAAGTGAAGGCCGGCAAGGTCGAAGGCCTGAAGGGCGGCTTCCGCTTCGCGACCGTCGGCGAGATTGACACCCACTTCGGCTGCAAGCCCGGCTACCTCGGCCCCATCGGCGCCAAGGACGTGAAGATCGTTGCCGACCGCACCGTCGCCCACATGGCCGACTTCGTCTGCGGCGCCAATGACGTGGACTTCCACTTCACCGGCGCGAACTGGGGCCGCGACCTGCCCGAGCCCGACGTCGTCGCCGACATCCGGAACGTCGTCGCCGGCGACCCCTCGCCTGACGGCAAGGGCGTGCTGGCGATCCAGCGTGGCATCGAGGTGGGCCATGTGTTTTACCTCGGCACCAAGTACTCGGCCGCGATGAGCGCGACCTTCCTGGACGAGAACGGCAAGCCCAAGCTGATGGAGATGGGCTGCTACGGCATCGGCGTGACCCGCATCCTGGGCGCCGCCATCGAGCAGAACAGCGATGCCCGCGGCATCATCTGGCCGGATGCCATCGCGCCCTTCACCGTCGTCATCTGCCCCATCGGCGCGGATCGCAGCGCCGACGTCAAGGCCGCCGCCGACAAGCTCTACGACGAGCTCAAGGCCCTGGGTGTGGACGTGCTGCTGGACGACCGCGGCGAGCGCCCCGGCGCGATGTTCGCGGACTGGGAGCTGATCGGCGTGCCGCACCGCGTCGTGCTGGGCGACCGCGGCCTGAAGGAAGGTCAGGTCGAGTACCAGGGCCGCCGTGACGAGGGCGCCACCAAGGTGGCCGTGGGCGACATCGTCGGCCACCTGAAAGGCCTGCTCAAGCTTTGAAGCGCCGGCTTGCGCTGCTGAGCCTGCTCGCCTCGCCGCTGGCAGCGCGGGCGGGTGCCCAGGTCGAGGAGCCACTGGCGGATTCGATCCGCTCGGCGCTGAGCGCCTCCATCGCGCAGAGCGCGCCGCCGCGGCCGAAGTTCGAGGCTCACCAGGTCGACGCCCGGATGGCCTATCTGCGCTGGCTGGGCGAGATGAGCGAGCGACTGAAGAAGCGCAAGACCGAGACGCAGATCCGCATCGAGTTCCTGGAGACCGTCTGGTACGAGGCCAAGCGCGCGGGCCTGGAGCCCAGCCTGGTGCTGGGCCTCGTGCAGGTGGAGAGCGGCTTTCGCAAATACGCGATAAGCGTTGCCGGCGCGCGCGGCTACATGCAGGTCATGCCGTTCTGGACGCGGGCCATCGGCGACGGCGACGCCTCGCGGCTCTTCCACGTGCAGACCAATCTGCGCTTCGGCTGCGTGATCCTGCGCCACTACCTCGACATGGAACGCGGCAACATGTCGCTGGCTCTCGGCCGCTACAACGGCAGCCGCGGCCGGCCGGAGTATCCGAACGCGGTGCTCGGCGCACGGCGGCAGTGGCTGCTGGCCGGCGAGACGTGAACGGCCGGTAAAGCCTTCAGGGCTTACCCGGCGTGCCTTGTGGCATCGCGAGGCGGTCGCGGTAGGCTGCCGGACTTCGTCCACAAGACAGCTCACCCGACATGACCATGTCCGCTGCACGCCGCCTCCAGCCGCTCCTCATCGCCACGCTGCTTGCCGGCGGTTTCGCCTGGGCCCAGGCGCCTGCGGCTGACAACCCGCTGTTCGCTCCCAGTCCGCTGCCACTGCAGTACCCGCAGTTCGACAAGGTGCGCGACGAGCATTTCGGTCCGGCGCTGGACAAGGGCATGGCCGAGCAACTGGCCGAGGTGCAGGCCATCGCCGACAACCCCGCCGCACCCACCTTTGACAACACCATCGTCGCGCTGGAGCGCAGCGGCCGTCTGCTCGGGCGCACGGCCACGCTGCTGTTCAGCCTGCTCGGCGCCGACGCCAACCCGGCCCGCCAGCAACTGCAGGGCGACTACGCCGCCAAGCTCGCCGCCCAGCGCGACGCCGTGCTGCTCAACCCCAGGCTGTTCGCCCGTGTCGAGGCGCTCTACGCCACGCGCGACAAGGCCGCGCCCAATGCCGAAGCCAAGCGCCTGATCGAGCGCTACCGCCGCGACATGGTGCGCGCCGGCGCCCAGCTGAACGACGAGCAGAAGACGCGCATGAAGGCCATCAACGGCGAGCTGGCAACGCTGGGCGCGCGTTTCAACAAGTTGGTGCTGGCCGAGGTCAACGACTCGGCCATCGTCGTCGACAGCACCGAGGAGCTGGCCGGCCTCAGCTCCGCGCAGATTGCCGCTGCGGCCGATAACGCCAAGAAGCGTGGCCTGGAAGGCAAATACGTCATCGCGCTGCTGAACACCACCATCCAGCCCTTCGAGACCGAGCTGCAGAACCGCGCGGTGCGCGAGCGCCTGCACCGCGCCTCGGTGGCCCGCGGTGCGCGCGGCAACGAGTTCGACACGCGGGCCACGCTGTCGCGCGTGATGACGCTGCGGGCGGAGCGCGCCGCGCTGCTGGGCTATGTCACGCCGGCGGCCTTCGTGCTGGAGGAGGAGACGGCCAAGTCCGCCGATACCGTCAATGCGCTGCTGCGCCAGCTCGCGCCGGCCGCGGTCGCGTCGGCCAGGCAGGAAGCCGCTGAGCTGCAGAAGATGATCGACGCCGACCAGGCCGCCAAGAGGCAGCCCACGTTCGCGCTGCAGGCCTGGGACTGGAGCTACTACGCCGACAAGCTGCGCGCCGCGAAGTATGGCTTCGACGAGAGCCAGCTCAAGCCCTATCTGGAGCTGACCAGCGTGCTGGAGAAAGGCGTGTTCTTCGCGGCCAACCAGCTCTACGGCATCAGCTTCAAGCGCCGCACCGACCTGCCGGTCTACCGCGACGACGTCCGCACCTACGACGTCTTCGACACCGACGGCAAGCAGCTCGCCATCTTCATCGCCGACCTCTATGCTCGGCCATCCAAGCGCGGCGGCGCGTGGATGAACGCCTATGTGGGCCAGAACCCGCTGGAGGGCACGCAGCCCGTCGTCGCCAACCACCTCAACATCCCCAAGCCGCCGGCCGGCGAGCCCACGCTGCTGACCTGGGATGAGGTCAACACGCTGTTCCACGAGTTCGGCCATGCGCTGCATGGCATGTTCAACAAGGGCCAGTACCCGGGCCTCTCCCGCGTGCCGCGCGACTTCGTCGAATACCCCTCGCAGGTCAACGAGGTCTGGGCCGACTGGCCCAGCGTGCTCGCCAGCTACGCCAGGCACTACCAGACCGGCGCGCCCATGCCGCGCGAGCTGCTGGACAAGGTGGCGCGCGCCAAGCGCTTCAACCAGGGCTACACGACGGTGTCCTACCTGTCGGCGGCCATCGTCGACCAGCGCCTGCACCAGCTCAAGGCCGGCGAGAGCCCGGCGGCTGACGCCATCGTGCCCTTCGAGGCCAGGGTGCTGAAGGAGGAGGGTATCGATTTCGGCCCGGTGCCTCCGCGCTACCGCCTGCCCTACTTCAGCCACATCATGGGCGGCTACTCGGCCGGCTATTACGCCTACATCTGGAGCGAGGTGCTGGACGCTGACACGGTGGAATGGCTGAAGGCCAACGGCGGCCTCAAGCGTGCAAACGGCGATGCGCTGCGCGCCAAGCTGCTGTCGCGCGGCGGCAGCGAGGATGCAATGGTGCTGTTCCGCAACCTCGTCGGCCACGAGCCCGACATCAAGCCGCTGCTGGAACGCCGCGGCCTGGTGGTGCAGAAGCCCTGAGGGGCGCTACAGCCCGGCCCAGGCCTGGGGCCGGGCCTGGCTGATGCTTGCCAGTTCGAGCACGCGCTCGACCGTCTCCGCCACCATCTCGTCGATGGACTTCGGGTGGAGATAGAAGGCCGGCAGCGGCGGGAAGCAGATGCCGCCCATCTCCGTCACGGCGACCATGTTGCGCAGGTGGGCCAGGTTCAGCGGCGTCTCGCGCACCATCAGGACGAGGCGGCGACGCTCCTTCAGCGTCACGTCGGCAGCCCGGGTCAGCAGGTTGTCGCCTAGGCCGTGGGCAATCGCGGCCAGGGACTTCATCGAACAGGGCGCAACGACCATCGCTGCGGTGGCGAAGCTGCCGCTGGCGATGCAGGCGCCGATGTCGCCCGGTGCGTAGGCGTGGCTGGCCTCGGCTTCCAATGCGGAGCGGTCCAGGCCGAGCTCGTGGTGGGCGTTCAGGATGCCGGCGGACGTGGCGATCAGATGCGTCTCGACGCCCAATTCGCGCGAGCGGCGCAGCAGGCGCAGCGCGTAGGCCGCACCGGTCGCTCCGGTCAGCCCGACGACGAGCCGCTGGGCCATCAAGCCGCCGCGAGGGCCTGCTGCAGTTCACCCGACTCGTACATCTCCATCATGATGTCCGAGCCGCCGACGAACTCGCCGCCGATGTAGAGCTGGGGGATGGTGGGCCAGTTGGCGTAGTCCTTGATGCCCTGGCGCACGGCCTCGTCTTCCAGCACGTTGAAGGTCTTGATGTCGGTGGCGCCGGCGGCCTTCAGGATCTGGATGGCGCGGCCGGAGAAGCCGCACATCGGGAACTGGGCCGTGCCCTTCATGAAGAGCATGACGCGGTTGGACTTAACCAGGTCATCGATGCGTTGCTGAACGTCGCTCATGGGGATCTCGGGTTCTATGAGGAAACCCGAATTATCCGGGACTCGGCCGGAGCGGCCCTAGTAGCTGTACGCGAGACCCAGTTGCAGCAGGGGCTTGAAGCGCAGATCGCGCATCGCGTCCTCGAAGCCCTGGGCGCTGCTGCGGCCCAGGCGCAGGCCACTGTACGAGCCCGACATCAGGCCGAGGTCGGCGCTGAAGGCGAGGCCGCTGCCGTGGACACGGCCGGTGTAGCCGATGCCGACATAGGACAGATTGGCGCTCGGCTCCAGCGTGTAGGCGTCCATGCTGCTCAGCGACAGGCTGCGCCGGCCGGCAGCGATGGGGCCGCTGCTCAGGGCCAGGCCGCCGCTGCTCTGCGACATGGACAGCGGGCCCAGCAGCAGGCCACCGGTGGCGCGCAGGCCGCCGCGCACGCTGGTGAAGCCGGAGCTGGTGAGGTAGTAGTCGCCCAGCAGGTTGGCGCTGAGGACGCGGGAGCCGCCGAGATGGGGCGTGATGTCGGAGCCGCTGTCGGCCGCGCTCAACTGCAAACGCGCCTGCCAGCGCGGATTGGCGTCGCCGTCGGCCCAGGCCGAAGCAGCAAACAGGGCAGAGAGGCTCAGAACTGCAGCGCTGGCAAGGCGGGCCATGATCGTCTCCTGCGCGGTGCAGCGGGGGGCACCGGGATTCGATACTACGCCGGCCGGGGGGCTTGGTGCAGCAAGAACTGAGGGCAAAAGATCACGCAAACTCGGGAGGCGTTCGCGGACCGGCAAGCGCGCCCTCAGCCGGGCCAGCGGCCGCCACTGGCGCGGGGGCGGCCGGCGAGGTCACGGCGCAGGGCGGTTTCGGAAAAGCCGCGGGCGGTCAGTTGTTGCGCTACCACATCGGCCTGGTCCCAGCCGTGTTCCAGCAGCAGCCAGCCCCCGGGCGCCAGGTGTTGCGGCGCCGCATCAATCAGCGTGCGCAGGTCGGCCAAGCCGTCGCCGCCCGGCGTCAGCGCGGTGAGCGGCTCGTGGCGCAGCGCCGGCAGGTGGGGATCGTCGCCGGCGATGTAGGGCGGGTTGCTGGCGACGAGCTCGAAGCGCTCGCCCGCCAGCGGTGCAAACCAGCTGCCGTGGCGCCAGTCGATGCCCAGGCCGAGCCGCTCGCCGTTGCCGCGGGCCACGGCCAGGGCGTCGGCGCTGAGGTCGACGGCCGTGACCCGGGCGCGCGGGCAGGCGGCCTTGATGGCCAGCGCGATGGCGCCGCTGCCGGTGCCGAGGTCCACCACCGCCGGCTCGCCCGGCAAGGTGGCGAGCAGTTCCAGCGCCCAGTCGACCAGGGTTTCGGTGTCCGGCCGCGGGATCAGCGTGGCCGGCGTGACCTGCAGCAGCAGGCCGTGAAACGGCTGCCAGCCGGTCAGGTGGGCCAGGGGTTCGCCGGCGGCCAGTCGCTGCAGTGCGGCGTTGGCGCCAGCAACGGATGCGTCGCCGTGGGTGACGAGCCAGGCGCGGGTCTGGCCGGTCAGGTGGGCGAGCAGCGTCTGGGCGTCGCCGCGCTCGATGCCGAGCTGGCGGGCGAGGGCGAGCGCCTCGTCGACCGTCATGTGCGCCCGGCTTCCAGTTCGGCCAGTTGCTCGGCCGCCCGGGCGGCCAGCAGGCCCTGGATGACGTCGTTCAGGTCGCCGTCCATGATCTGCCCGAGCTTGTAGAGCGTCAGGTTGATGCGGTGGTCGGTGAGCCGGCCCTGCGGGAAGTTGTAGGTGCGGATGCGGTCGCTGCGGTCGCCCGTGCCGATCAGGCCCTTGCGCGTGGCGGCCTCCTTGGCGGCGCGCTCGCTGCGTTCCTTCTCCTGGATGCGGGCCTGCAGCACCTGCAGCGCCTTGGCCTTGTTGCTGTGCTGGCTGCGGCCGTCCTGGCATTCGGCCACGATGCCGGTGGGCAGGTGGACGACGCGCACGGCGGAGTCGGTCTTGTTGATGTGCTGGCCACCGGCGCCGCTGGCCCGGAACGTGTCGATGCGCAGGTCGGCCGGGTTCAGCGTGATGGCCTCGGCCTCGTCGGGCTCGGGCATCACGGCCACCGTGCAGGCGCTGGTGTGGATGCGGCCCTGGGTTTCGGTCGCCGGCACGCGCTGCACGCGGTGGCCGCCGCTCTCGAACTTGAGGCGCCCGTAGACACCATCGCCTTCGACGCGCACGACCAGCTCCTTGTAGCCGCCCAGGTCCGACACGTTCTCCGACAGGATCTCGGTGCGCCATCCTTGGGATTCGGCAAAGCGCAGGTACATGCGCGCCAGGTCGCCGGCGAACAGCGCCGACTCGTCGCCGCCCGTTCCGGCGCGGATTTCCAGGAAAGCGTTGCGCTCGTCGTCGGGATCCTTGGGGATCAGGGCCAGTTGCAGCTCCTGGTCCAGCGCGGCCAGCGCGGCCTCGTTGGCCGTGATTTCCTCGCGTGCCATCTCGGCCATCTCCGGTTCGGCCAGCAGTTCGCGCGCGGCGGCGAGGTCGGCCTCGTGGGCCTGGTAGCGGTGGTAGCGCTCCACGAGGCCGGATACCTCGGATTGCTCCCGGGTCACCGCGCGGTAGCGCTTCATGTCGGCGGCGATGCCGCCGTCGGCAAGGAGGGCGTCCAGCTCGGCGAGGCGGAAACCGAGGCGGTCGAACTGCTGGCGCAGGGAGTCTTTCATGGGCGGCTATTCGGAAGGCAGTCAGGGGCGGCGCGGGATCAGCGCCGGGGCGGCGGCGGTGAGCGCCGCTAGGACTGCTTGCCGCGCAGGAAGAGACGCGAGACGGTCTGCGCCAGCTGCAGGCGCTGCTCGCCGTCGCTGGCGTGCAGCTCGGCCAGCGTGCCGTGCAGCAGCTTCTGCGTCAGGCCCCTGGAGAGGGCGTCCAGCACCTCGTCCACGTCGGCGCCCTTGGCCAGCAGCTTGCGGGCGCGGGCAATCTCGATGGCGCGCCAGTCATCGGTCTGCGCGTGCAGGGCCTGGATCAACGGCACGGTGTGGCGCTGGTCCAGCCAGTGCATGAAGCTCTGTACGCCGGTCTCGACGATGGCTTCTGCCTGCTCGACGGCGGCCTGGCGTTTCTCGCCGGCTGTCTGCACCTGCTGGGCCAACTCGTCGACGGTGTAGAGGTAGACGTCGTCCAGCTGGGCGACCTCGGGCTCGATGTCGCGCGGCACGGCCAGGTCGACCATGAACATCGGGCGGTGCTTGCGTTTCTTCAGCGCGCGCTCGACGGCTCCCAGGCCAATGAGGGGCAGGCTGGAGGCGGTGCAGGAGACGACGATGTCGAATTCGTGCAGGCGCTCGGTCAGGTCGCTCAGCCGCAAGGCTTCGGCGCCGAAGTGGGTGGCCAGCTTCTCGCCGCGCTCCAGCGTGCGGTTGGCCACGGCCATGTGGCGTGGCGTGCGGGCGGCGAAGTGGGTGGCCGTCAGTTCGATCATCTCGCCGGCGCCGACGAAGAGCACGCGGGTCTGGGCCAGGTCTTCAAAGAGCTGGCCGGCCAGGCGCACGGCGGCGGCGGCCATGCTGATGGAGTGAGCGCCGATCTCGGTGGAGCTGCGTACTTCCTTGGCGACCGAGAAGCTGCGCTGGAAGAGCTGGTGCAGCGTGGTGCCTAAAGCGCCGGCGGCTTCAGCTTCCTTCACGGCCTGCTTCATCTGGCCGAGGATCTGTGGCTCGCCCAGCACCATCGAGTCCAGCCCGCTGGCGACGCGGAAGGCGTGTCGTGCGGCGGCGCTGCCCTGCATCACGTAGGCATGCTCGCGCAGCGCGCCAGCCTCCACACCGCCCGTCTGCGCCAGCCAGGCGATGGCCGGCTGCACCTGGGCCGAGGGCGCGGCCACATAGACCTCGGTGCGGTTGCAGGTGGACAGGATGGCGGCCTCGGGCGCGCCGGGCAGCTTCTGGCGCAGACCGGTGAGCGAGGGCGCCAGTTGCTCCAGCGTGAACGCAAACCGCCCGCGCAGGTCCAGCGGGGCGGTGTTGTGGTTCAGGCCGAGAGCGAAGACCGACATGGATGTGGATTGTAGGATTCGCGGCTTTTCAGGCCCCTGACACCGATCAATTCCCGATGAGCCCGCTCGACGCTTTCTGGCATCTCGCCAACCTGTTTGCCCCGGCCTGGGGGCTGGCGGCGCTGCTGGCGGTGGCGATCAAGGGGCTGTGGCGGCGGGAGGCGAAGTCTCTGGCGTGGCGAAGGCTGTGGGGCTGGGGGGCGGCAGGGGGCATGGCGGCGGCCGTCGCTGCCCTGATCCTGCTGGGCCGCGACGGCCGCATGGCCGGCTACGCCTTGCTGCTGCTCGGCGTGGCCCTGCCGCAGTGGTGGCTGCTCAGCTTCAGGCGCTGAGCACTTCTTCCGTCGTGACGACCTCGCCGCGCAGCGAGTGCGCAAAGGCGGTCGTGATGCGCACGTCGATGAGCTGGTTCATCAGCCGCGGCGAGCCGGCGAAGTTGACGATGCGGTTGCACTCGGTGCGGCCCATCAGCTCAGAGGCGTCCTTGCGGGCGTTGCCGGTGACGAGCACCTTCTCGACCCGGCCGACCATGCCTTGCGAAATGGTCAGCGCATGCGCCTCGATGGCGGCCTGCAGCTCCTGCAGGCGCTTGACCTTGACCTCGTAGTGCGTCGTGTCTTCCAAGGCGGCTGCCGGTGTGCCGGGGCGGGGGCTGAAGATGAAGCTGAAGGATGCGTCGAAGCCGATGTCGTGCACCAGCTTCATCAGCTTGGCGTGATCCTCGTCCGTCTCGCCGGGGAAGCCGACGATGAAGTCACTGGCCAGCCGCAGGTCCGGGCGGATGGCGCGCAGCTTGCGCACGATGCTCTTGAACTCCAGCGCCGTGTAGCCGCGCTTCATGGCCATCAGGATGCGGTCGCTGCCGTGCTGCACCGGCAGGTGCAGGTGGTTCACCAACTGCGGGATCTTGCCGTAGGCCTCGATGAGCCGAGGGCTGAACTCGTTGGGGTGGCTGGTCGTGAAGCGCAGGCGCTGGATGCCCGGGATCTCGGCCGCGTATTCCAGCAACAGGGCCAGGTCGGCGAACTCGGCGGTGTCACCCATCCTGCCGCGGTAGGCATTGACGTTCTGGCCCAGCAGGTTGATTTCCATGACCCCCTGGTCGGCCAGGCCGGCGATCTCGGTCAGCACGTCGTCGAAGGGGCGCGAGACTTCCTCGCCGCGGGTGTAGGGCACCACGCAGTACGAGCAATACTTGGAGCAGCCTTCCATGATGGACACGAAGGCCGAGGCGCCCTCGACCTTGGCCGGCGGCAGGTGGTCGAACTTCTCGATCTCGGGGAAGGAGATGTCCACCTGCGGACGGCGCTGTTCGCGGCGGGCTTCCAGCATCTGCGGCAGGCGGTGCAGCGTCTGCGGGCCGAACACGACGTCCACATAGGGCGCGCGCTCGATGATGGCCGCGCCTTCCTGCGAGGCTACGCAGCCGCCTACGCCGATCATCACGCCCTTGGCCTTCAGGTGTTTCACGCGGCCGAGGTCGCTGAACACCTTCTCCTGCGCCTTCTCGCGCACCGAACAGGTGTTGAACAGGATGAGGTCGGCCTGCTCGGGATCGTCGGTGGGCGTGTAGCCCTTGGCGGCGCCCAGCACGTCGGCCATCTTGTCCGAGTCGTACTCGTTCATCTGGCAGCCGAAGGTCTTGATGTAGACCTTCTTGGCGGAGGTGTCCTCGCTCATTGCTTCACCCACGTCTGGTTGCCGGGGTTGAAGGCCCAGGTGGCCGCTTCGGCCGGCGTCGCGGGCCAGGGCTTGTTGGCGAGCTCGGCGGGGTTGAGCACCCAGACGTCCATGATGAGGCCGCTGTTCTCCACCGTGTAGTGCACGACGAGCTTCTGGCCGGTGATGGCGCCGGGCTGCAGCAGCAGGTTGCTGTCGCCCTTGATGCGGCTGCCTGGCGCGAGGCGGGCGGGCTTGCCGTTCAGCAGCACGTCGGGGTGCTGGGTGACGACGAGTTCGCCGCGCAAGGTGTTGGGGGTGAAGAAGCGGTGCGTCTGGGCGTGGGCGACCAGACAGCTGGCGGCCAGGGCCAGCGCAAGGGCACAGCGGTACATGGTATTTGTCCAGTGGCTGCGGAAATGAAGACGGCGCGAGGCTTGCTCGCGCCGCTGAGAGGCCGCGGCGCGAGGCGCCAGCGGAAGTTGCAATTTTAGCGTGCAGCGCCTGGCCCGGCCCGCAATCCTGCAGGCGCCGTCCCCTCAACTGCGCGATGTTGCCGCACCGTCTTGCGCCTATCTTTGTTGGCTGCGGCAACGTCCGGTGCTGCTGGATGAGGAGACGAACATGGCTTTCTCGCGTGCCATTCCCAAGCTGCTGTTGGTGCTCGCGCTGGGTGCAGCCGGCGCGTCGGCGCGGGCCGACGTCATCGGCGACTGGAACCAGACGGCCTGCGATACCGTGGCCAAGGTCGGTCCGGGCGCGCCTGGGCATCGCATGCTGGCCATCGTTCAGGTGGCCGTATTCGAGGCCGTGAACAGCATCGAGCCGCGCTACGCGCCCTGGATGCCGCGACTGGCGGTGGTGCCCGGTGCGTCGGTGGATGCGGCCGTCGCAGCCGCCAACCGCGCGACGCTGACCGCCCTGATGCCGGCCGAAAAGGCCGCGGTCGACGCTGCCTACCAGGCTGCGCTGAGCCGCGTGCCCGAGGGGCCGGCCAGGGCCGAGGGCATCGCGGCCGGCGAGAAGGCGGCGGCCCAGGTGCTCGCGCGCGCCGCCGCGGACGGTGCCAGCGGCCCCGACAACTACCAGTGGCAGACGGCGCCGGGCCGCTACGTGCCCACCATCGTGCCCGCCGCGCCAACATGGCCTCGACGCACGCCCTGGGTGATGGCGCGGGCCGACCAGTTCCGGCCCGGCCCGCCGCCCGACCTCGGCAGCGAGGTCTGGGCGCGCGATCTGCAGGAGGTGCGCATGCTGGGCGGCAAGAGCAGCACGGCCCGCACCGCGGCCCAGACCGACATTGCCCGCTTCTGGGAAGAAACGCGGCCGATGGTCTACTACCCGGTGCTCAAGGCCGTGGGCCAGATGCCCGGCCGGACCGTGGCGCAGAACGCGCGCCTCTACGCCGCGGCCGGCATGGCCATCGACGACGCATTGATCGCCGTCTTTGACGCCAAGTACGCCTACAACTTCTGGCGGCCGATCACCGCCATCCGCGCCGAACATCTGGCCGGCGGCAGCAAGACCGTGCCCGACCCGGGCTGGACGCCCTTCATCGCCACGCCGATGCACCCCGAATACCCTTGCGCCCATTGCGTCGTGTCGGGCGCGCTCGGTGCGGTGCTGAGTGAGGAGATGCGTGGCCGGCCCATGCCGCGCCTCAGCTCGGCCAGCCCGACGCTGCCGGGCACCGTGCGCGAGTGGGACAGCGTCGACGCCTTCATGGAGGAGGTGCGCATGGCGCGCATCTACGACGGCGTGCACTACCGCACCTCCACGGAGGTGGGCAACCGGCTCGGCATGAGCGTGGGGGCGCTGGTGCAGCAGCGTTTCGCCCCGGCGCTTTCCGCCGCGGGGAAGTAGGGCAGAGAAAAGAAAACGGGCTGCCCTTGGATAAGGGCAGCCCGTTGGCTTTGTCTGGTGGCGCTTCAGGGATTCGAACCCCGGACCTGCGGATTATGATTCCGTCGCTCTAACCGGCTGAGCTAAAGCGCCTAAGCCCGCCATTCTAAGCGAAGTTTTCAGGGCTTGGCAAGAAGGGCTCGCAAAGGCTGGCCGGGCAGGCGCTTCAGACCCTCGACGACCTGGGCGGCGTTGAAGACGGCGCCGGCGTCATTCGTGTGGGTGCGGGCGTCGGAGAAGAACCCGTCGACGCGCTCGGCACCGGCGGCGCGGTAGGCCTGCGTGACGAGCATCGTCAGGTCGACGAACTGCGCGCCGTTGGCGAGCGCCACCTGTTCGGCCCAGGCCGCGTAGTTTTCGAAATCGCGCGGCTGGCTGGGCTGCCAGCGGTCCTTGTGCGGGATGGGCGACAGCACGATGACCTGGGCGCCCTTGGCGCGGGCATCGGTGATGTAACGCTTTAGATACCAGCCAAAGCTGTGCACCACCTCCTTGTTGCCGTCCGGCCGGGTGTCCTCGACGGTCTCCTCGCCGATGCCGGGCACGGAGCCGCGGTTCTTGCCGGCGGGGTCGCCGATGCGGGCGCCGTCGTTGTGGCCGAACTGGATCAGCAGCCAGTCGCCGGCTTTCAGTTGCTCCAGCACCGAGGCCCAGCGACCTTCGGTGAAGAAGGTGCGGCTGCTGCGTCCGCCGATGGCGTTGTTGACGACGTTGACGCGCTGGGTGTCGAGCAAGGCGGCCAGGCGCTCGCCCCAGCCGAAGGCGCCGTTCTGGCCGCCGCTGCGCACGGTGGAGTCGCCGATCAGCACGAGGCTGGGCAGCCTCGCGTCGCGGGGGGCCTCGACCCTGACCTTGCGGGCATCGACGACGGGACGGTCGTCGCTGCCATCGGGCGCGAAGCGGCGCAGGTAGACGGCATCGGGCAGCAGCTTGTGCTGGATCAGGCCGGCGATGACCAACTGGGCGTTGACCGCCGCACCGAGCCAGTTGGTGTGCACGGTTTCCTGGGGCGTGTCCGCGGGGAAGAATTTTTCCACCTCGGCCTTGCCCAGCGCCTCGTAGCGAAGCGCGCCCCATTCGTTGAGGTCGATGAAGGCCGCGCCCTCCTGCTTTGCAACCTCGGCCGCCCAGGCGGCGAAGTTGCCGCCGGCGCGCGTCACCTTCAGGCCGTCGGCCTCCCAGCGCTTGCGGATGACGGGCGAGGCGACGACGGGGGTGGCCCCCAGTGCGCGGATCTCGGCGATGTAGCCACGCAGGTAGGCACCGTAGGTGGTGACGGTCTCGGGCTTGCCGGTCAGCAGGTTGTTGATGTCTTCCTTCTCGGGTCCGGTGCCGCGCAGCACGCCGCGGGCGCGGCTGTTGTCGTTGATGGGGCTGGCGTCGTTGTGACCGAACTGCATGACGACCCAGTCACCCTTTTTGATGAAGGGCCTGGTGCGGTCCCAGTGGCCGCTGCTGCGGTAGGTGCGGCTGGATAGGCCGCCGACGGCGCGGTTGACGACGTTGATCTTGTTCAGGTCGAAGTAGGCGGCGATCGGGTTGCCCCAGCCCCACTGGCCTTCGGCGCCCTTGCCCTGGCCATCGTCGCGGCCGTTGCGCACGGTGGAGTCGCCGATGAGGATCAGCGACGGCAGTTCGGGCTTCGCCGGCTCGGGCAGCGTGACCTGGGCGCGCGCGGGGTCGGTGCTGGCGGTGAACTCCTGCGCCTGGGCGGGCATCAAGGGCAGGGCGAGCAGCAGGGCCGCAACGCAGCGGCGAGTGGGCGTAGCGATCATGGCGCGCATGCTAGGAGCGATGCGACCCGCCGGCCGGGTGCGAAGGCGCAAGTTCTTGAGCGATTCGCCGCCGGCAACAGTCCTTGACACCACCGGCCCTAGAGTCGCCGCACCCTGAACCGGCATCCCGTCATGCGCACATCATCCTCACTGTTCATCGCCCTTGTGCTGAGCCTGACCCTGGCTCCCGCCTGGGCCCAGATCGGCCAGCGCTTCCCGTCGGAGAAGCGCGTCGTCAACGACCCCGTCACCGGCACGCCGTTGACCTTCCTGACGACGCAGCCGCGCGGCGACTCCAAGATCTACCCCAGCCACCCGCAGTGGACGGCCGACGGCCAGTGGCTGGTGTTCCGCTCCAACCGCGTGAAGGGCGAGGCCATCGCCGTCAATGAGGCCAGCGGCGAGATGGTGCAGGTCACCGAGGGCGGCTACGACGGCATGCTCAACCTCGCGCAGTCAGGCGGCAACCGGCTCTACTTCCTGCGTCCCGACCGGAAGGGGGCGCCGAAGGCCATGCAGGCCGTCGAGGTGGACCTGGACCGCGTCTTCGCCGACAGCAGGGCGGGCGTCATGAAGCCGGCCAGCAGCTACCAGCGCGTCATCGGCACGCTGCCGCCCGAGCTGGAAGCCGTGGGCGACAACGCGCTGGACGCGGACGGCCAGTGGTTCTACTTCCGCATCCAGGGCAAGGCCTATGCCGGCGCACGCCTGGCCCCGGGCGCCAAGATCGAGCCGCCCTTCGGCCCGCGCGGCATGGGCGCCGGCCCGCACGCCATCGGCAAGATCAACGTGCAGACCGGCGAGATCCGCCACGTCGTCTCCGTGCCCTTCCAGATCGGCCACATCCAGGCCAACCTGTGGAACCCGGGCGAGCTGGTGTTCAGCTGGGAGACCGGCGGCAAGTCGCCGCAGCGCACCTGGACGGTGAAGGGCGACGGCACGGGCCTGCGCCCGCTCTACCCCGAGGCGCCCTACGAGTGGGTCACGCACGAGGCCGTCATCGGCCGCGACGAGGTGGCGCTGGCCATCATGGGCCACCGCGCCATCCCGGGCGTCGCGGACGCCGGCCGCCCGGCCGGCACCGGCGTGGAGGGCGCCAACCCGGGCCAAGATGCCGCCTGGGGCGATGCCGGCACGCGCGAGAAGCCGACCGGCCTGGCCATCGTCAACTTGCGCACGCGCGAGGTGAGCCTGGTGGGCCAGACGCCCTCGGGCAGCGGGCTGTGGCATGTGCATGGTTCGCCGGACGGGCGTTTTGCGGTGGGCGACGACTTCAGCCGCAGCCTGTACCTGATCGACCGCCGGACGCGCGAAATGACGCTGCTGACGACTGGCCACAAGACGACGGCGCGCGACCATCCGCACCCCACGTTCAGCCCCGACGGCAAGAAGATCCAGATCCAGTCGGCCCTGCTGGCGGCGGACGGGCGCGAGATGAATATCTGCATCGTGCCGGTGCCCAAGGCCTGGTTGGAACGCCAGCCTTGAGAATCGGCGGTGGTCGAACTTCGATATTGGCGAAACTTTCGATAATTTAAATATAAGTATCTGAAATACTCAAATGAAAACCCGCGGCAAGCGGGTTTTTTCATGTTTGAAATCGAAGCCGAGGTATCGGGCGGGAAGCCGCTGCGGCCAGTGCCCACGGGCACTCAACGCTCAGCGGCCAGGCAGAGTAATCATCGACTTGATCGGATTGCGTCGTGTTCGAGGGTTTCTGCGGAGTTCAAGCAATCAAGGCCGTGATTCTTTGCTGTTGTGTGAACACAGCGCCAAACCCGGCCCCTAGACTGTCTTCGGGGCAATAAGGAGCGCCATTTCGAGCCCTCCCTGGTCGATATTCTGGAGACAGACAAAATGCTGAAGAAGATTCACGGCGGCACGCCGGTTTCGCGTTGGACACCGCTGGCCCTGGCCATTTCGGCAGCACTTGCCGGCCAGGCTCACGCCCAGCAGGCCGCAGCTCCGGCCGAGGCCGCCTCTGCGCCGGCGGCCGCCGACAAGGCCAAGACCCAGCAGCTCGACACCGTCACCGTCACCGGCATCCGCCGCTCCATCCAGAGCGCCATCGACCGCAAGCGCAACGGCTCGACGGTCAGCGACAGCATCGTCGCGGAAGACATCGACCAGTTCCCGGACAAGAACGTCGGCGAGGCGCTGTCGCGCATCACGGGCGTGCAGCTGTCGCGCCAGTTCGGTGAAGGCTCGCAGGTCTCCATCCGCGGCGTCGAGCCCGACCTGAACCGCGTGGAGATCAACGGCATGTCCGTGCTCGGCACCAACGGCGGTGCCGGCCGCGGCGCCGAGCTGCGCGAGCTGGCTTCGGAGCTGATCGCCTCCATCGACGTCATCAAGGGCTCCACCGCCGACCTGACCGAAGGCGGCATCGGTGGCACGGTGCGCATCAACACGCGCAAGCCGCTGGACTTCACCAAGACCACCGTCGCCGGCACGCTGGCCGCCGAGCAGGGCAGCCTGCGCGGGGGGCTGCAGCCGCGCGGCACGCTGCTGCTGGCCGACAAGTTCCTGGACGGCAAGCTCGGCCTGATGGCCAACCTCGTCTACGACAAGATCTACACGCGCGGCGACTTCTCGCGCAACACCTCCTGGGCCTTCCTGCGCGACTGGGACTTCTCGGCCGATAAGACCCTCACCAGCCTGAACGCCAACGCCGCGGCCGTGACGACCTCGGCCGGCTGCGCCGCGCTGACCAACACCACCGACCGCAACGCCTGCCTGTCCCAGTGGTTCGACTACTCGCCGCGCATCTCGCGCTACGGCATCTGGACGCGCGACCACAAGCGCAGCTCCGCCGAGCTGACGGCGCAATACCAGTTCACCAAGGAGTTCGACGCCTACGTGAGCTACCAGGCCAACAAGCAGGCCCAGCGGCTCAACGACATGAACTACGGCACCGACTTCTCGGCGGTGACGCGGCTGGCCTCGCCGGGCAACGCGCCGGTCTACCGCGCCGACGCCACGGTGCAGACGGCCGGCACCTGTGTGGCCGCGCCGACCACCACCACGCCGGCCGGCATGGTGGTGGAGAACCACCACGTCACGCAGTTCACCGCGGGCAACTGCCTGAACGTGGCCGGCCAGGGCGGCCAGGGCGCGTTCAGCACCTCGGCCCGTGACTTCGCGCTGGACATCGACTCTAAGTACACCACCGCCGGCTTCAAGTTCAAGAACAGCAGCTGGCGCGTCGAAGGCCTGCTGGGCGACTCCAAGTCCGACTACAAGAGCGAGAGCAACAACATCGTGCTCACGCAGAACGCGCCGGGTCTGGTCGTCAAGCTCGACGGCAACCACCTGCCGCAGTTCACCTTCCCGACGGCCTACAGCCCCGACAACGCCTCGTCCTATGTGCAGGCGCAGATGCAGTACCGCCCGTCCGCCACGCAGAACAAGGAGCGCCAGGGCAAGCTGGACTTCCAGTACAACTTCGACCACGCCTTCTTCCAGAGTCTGTGGTTCGGCGGCCAGATGCGCGAGTCCAGCTCGCGCCAGTACAACGGCGGCGGCTATCTGGTGCAGAACAACGGCAGCCTGACGGCCACCGACGAGGCGGTGGACATCAACGCCCGCACCGCCAACGTCAACCAGACCATCATCTGGGACCCGCTCTACACCGGCACGGCCCAGCGTCCCAACGACGCGCAGACCTACATCAACAGCGGCTTCAAGACCTCCTACGTGACCAGCGCGCGCATGCAGGAGATCGTCACCGCGATCCGCACCAAGTCGCCCGGCACCTTCATGGGCGGCTATGGCGACGTCTCCGGCGTGCCCGCCAACTGGACGTCGCCGAGCTATGCGGCCACCGCGGCCTCGGGCATCTTCGACACCAGCGACTTCTCGCACAAATACCTTTACAGCACGCCCGGCAACGACGGCAAGACCTATCCCCAGATCCCGGCCTTCGACATCACCGAGAAAGTCAAGGCCGGCTATGTGCGGCTGGACTGGGGCACCGAGGTCCTCGGCCTGCCGCTGGATGGCAACGTCGGCGTGCGCTACACCCGCACCGACGTGACCTCCACCGGCATCCGCACGGACCGCACCTGCAACCCGGCCACCGTGTCGAGCTGCTCGGTGCTCGTGAACAGCAACACCGTCGTGTCGCTCAGCAACAGCTACAACGACGTGCTGCCCAGCCTGAACGCCACGCTGCAGCTGATCAACGGCAAGCTGCTGGTGCGCGGCGGCGCGGCCAAGGTGATGGCGCGGCCGGCCATCGACCTGCTGGCGCCCAACGTCACCTGCACGACCGGCAGCGGCGACCCCGCCCGCGGCGGCGACGGCACCGACGACTGCACGGCCGGCAACCCCGACCTCAAGCCCTATCGCGCCACCAAGTACGACCTTAGCGTGGAGTACTACCCCAGCCGCGACACGCAGCTGAGCCTGGCCACCTTCCGCACCGACATCGGCACCTATGTCCGCAAGGGCATCGTGAACCGGGGGGTCAATTTCTACGGCGACGGTCGTATCTTCGACGTGACCCAGGCCATCAACGGCGAGGGTGCCAAGACGCGGGGCATCGAACTGGCCGGCCGCACAGCGCTGTCCTTCCTGCCGGGCTTCCTGGCCAACTTCGGCGTGGATGCCAACTACACCCGCATGAGCTTCAGCTACGCCCAGGGCAATGAGCTCATCAGCCCGCTGGACAACTCGGTCCTGCCGTATCCCGGCCTGTCGAAGAACTCCTACAACCTGGGCCTGTGGTACGACGACGGCAACTTCAACGCCCGCCTGGCCTACGCCTACCGCGACAAGTACTACACCGGCAACAACGACGTGTCCGGCAACCCGAACTTCAGCGACAAGACCGGCTATCTGGACGCCAAGATCCAGTGGAAGGCGACGAAGAACTTCACGCTGGCCCTGGAAGCCAAGAACCTGACCAACCAGGCCGAGCTGACCTACGCCGGTGACCTGAGCCGCCCCAACGAGCTGGCCTGGTCGGGCCGCCGCTACTACGTCACGCTGGGCTACAAGCTCTGACCTGATTGACCTCCGGGCCGGCATGGCCTCCGAAGTTGCGCTGCACGCGCGCCGGCCCCCGCTCCTGCTGGGGCCGTTTTTTTATCAGCCACCATGAATCCTCTGCGTCATCTTGTCATCTGCTGCACGCTGCTGGCCGGCCTGGCCCAGGCCCAACCCAGGCAGATGGAGAGGCTCGACCGCGGCGTCGTCGCGCTGACGACCTCGTCCGGCGTCTTCGTTAGCTGGCGGCTGCTGGGCACCGAGCCGGCCGGCGTGCGCTTCAACGTCTACCGTGACGGCCGGCGCCTCAGCCGCGACCCGCAGGCGCTGACCAACCTCATGGACGCCCAGGGGCGGGCCGACAGCCTCTACACCGTGCGCGCCGTCGTCGACGGCCACGAGCAGGCCGCCTCCGCCGCCGTGGTGCCCTGGCGCCAGCCCTACCTGCGCGTGCCGCTGCAAAAGCCCGAAGGCGGCGTGACGCCCGACGGCGTGGCCTACCGTTACGAAGCCAACGACGGCGCTGCCGCCGACCTCGACGGCGACGGCCAGTACGAGCTCATCGTCAAGTGGCAGCCGACCAACGCCCACGACAACTCGCACAAGGGCTACACCGGCCCCACGCTGATCGATGCCTATAAGCTCGACGGCACGCGGCTGTGGCGCATCGACCTCGGCCCCAACATCCGCGCCGGTGCCCACTACACCAGCTTCCTTGCCTACGACTTCGACGGCGACGGCAAGGCCGAGGTGATGCTGAAGACGGCGGACGGCACCGTGGATGGCGCGGGCCAGGTGATCGGCGACGCCAAGGCGGACTACCGCAACGCCGCCGGCTATGTGCTGGCCGGCCCCGAGTTTCTGACCGTCTTCAACGGCCGGACCGGTGCCGTCATGGCCACCGTGCCCTACGCGCCGCCGCGCGGCGACGTGAGCGCCTGGGGTGATGCCTACGGCAACCGCGTGGACCGCTTCTTGGCCGGCGTGGCCTACCTGGACGGCCAGCGCCCCAGCGCCGTGTTCTCGCGCGGCTACTACACCCGCGCCGTGCTGGCGGCCTGGGACTGGCGCGACGGCAAGCTCACCCCACGCTGGATATTCGACAGCGACAGCGACGAAGCGAGCAAGCCCGCCGCCGGCCAAGGCGCCCACTGGTTCGCCGTGGCCGACGTGGACGGCGACGGCCGTGACGACATCGTCTACGGCGCCGCCACCATCGCCAGCCACGGCAAGCTGCTCTACAGCACGGGCCTGTGCCATGGCGACGCGCTGCACGTCAGCGCCTTCGACCCGGCGCGTGAAGGCCAGCAGATCTTCATGGTCCACGAGACGCCACGCTGCTATGGCGAGCACGGCCTGGAGATGCACGACGCGGCCACCGGCAAGCTCCTGTGGAGCATGTCGGGCCAGAACAGCGACGTCGGCCGCGGCGTCTGCTTCGACATCGACCCCGCCTGGCCCGGCGCCGAATGCTGGGGCTCGGTCGGCGGCCTGATGAGCGCGGGTGGCAAGCTCATCAGCGACAAGCACCCCAACCGCTACAACTTCGCCGTCTGGTGGGACGGCGACCTGCTGCGCGAATCGCTGGACCATGTGTCCATCGACAAGTGGAACCCCGCCGCCTTCAAGTTCGAGAACCTGCTCAACGGCAAGGCGTTCGGTGCCGCGTCCAACAACGGCACCAAGGGCAACCCGGTGCTGTCGGCCGACCTGTTCGGCGACTGGCGCGAGGAGGTCGTCTGGCGCAACGAGGACAGCACGGCGCTGCTGATCTTCTCGACCGCCCTCCCCACCGAACACCGGCTGGTGACGCTGATGCACGACCCGCAGTACCGCGTGCAGGTGGCCAACCAGAACGCCGGCTACAACCAGCCGCCGCACACCAGTTTTCACCTGGGCCACGGCATGAAGCCGCCGCGCTACCTGCCCATCACCACGCCATGAAGCTCGTCGCCCTGCTCCTGCTTGCCTTGCTGACGGGCTGCGCCGGCGTCGAACCCGCGCCGCGGCCGCTGTACCGCGACCCGGTGCTGGACGGCGCGGCCGACGTGGCCCTGGTCTTCAACCGCGGCATGAAGCGCTGGGAGATGTTCTACACCAACCGCCGCGCCACGCTGCGGCTGGGCGATCCCAAGGACGTCAGCTGGGTACACGCCACGCCCATCGGCATGGCCACCACCAACGACGGCAACCACTGGCGCGCCGCCGGCGAGGCGAAGTTCCCGGCCGAATGCACCGGCGCCACGCTGTGGGCGCCCGAGATCCAGGACTTCGACGGTACCTACCACCTGTGGCTGACCATCGTGCCCGGTGTGCACAAGAGCTGGACCGGTGAGCGCCGCATCGAGCACCTGACCAGCACCGACCTGCGCACCTGGACCTGTGCCGGCCGCGTGGACCTGGGCTCGTCCAAGGTCATCGACGCGGCCGTCATCCGCGCGCCGCAAGGCGGCTGGCGGATGTGGTTCAAGGACGAGCAGGGCGGCAGCAAGCTCAAGGTGGCCGACAGCCCCGACCTCAAGACCTGGACCGTGCGCGGCCCGGTGAGTCAGTTGCCCGGCGAAGGCCCCACCGTCTTTCAGTTCGCCGACAAGTGGTGGTTGGTGGCCGACCTGTGGAGGGGCCTGCTGGTGCTGCGCTCCGACGACGCGCTGAACTGGGAGGAGCAGCCCGCGCGGCTGCTGGCCGACATCGGCCAACACCCTACCGACCGTGCCAAGGGCCAGCACCCCGGCGTCACCGTCGTCGACGGCCGCGCCTACCTCTTCTACTTCACGCACCAGGGCGGCGAGCCCGAGGCGAAAGCGGACGACCGCTGGCACCAGCGCACCGTCATCCAGGTGGCCGAGCTGACAGTGAAGGACGGCTGGCTGAGCGTGGACCGCAACGCGCCGCCGCCGGACCTGCGCGCAGCCTTCAAGGCCCGTTGATGCGCGCGCTGCTGTCGGCCCTGCTGTTGAGCCTGGCCGGCGCGGCGCACGCAGGGCTGTCCGTCGACACGCGCGCCACGCCCGGCAGCCTGCCGCTGGACGGCGCCGTCATCGTCGCGGCGCCCGATGCCGACCCGCTCGAAGCCTTTGTCGCCCGCGACCTGGCTGACGACCTGAAGCGCCTGGGCCTGCGCGTCGGTGCCGGCGGCAAGGGGGCGGTGGAGATCTGGGTCGGCACGGCCGGCCGCCACCCGCGCATCGACGCCGCGAAGCTCGATCTCGGCCAACTCAAGGGTTGCTGGGAATGCTTCCAGATCGCCCTGCTGCGCGACCCCGCGCCCGGCGTGAAACAGGCCCTCGTCATCGCCGGCGCCGACCGCCGCGGCACGGCCTATGGGGTCTACACCCTGAGCCAGGCGCTGGGCGTGTCGCCCTGGCACTGGTGGGCCGATGTCGCGCCGCTCCGACGCGGCCCGCTGTACCTCAGCCTCGACGCCCCGCTGCATGACGGCCCCGCGGTGAAGTACCGCGGCCTCTTCATCAACGACGAGGACTGGGGCCTCTTCCCCTGGGCCGCGCGCACCTTCGAGCCCGAGGCCGGCACCCTCGGCCCGCGCACCTACGAGCAGGTCTTCCGGCTGCTGCTGCGCCTGAAGGCCAACACGCTGTGGCCGGCCATGCACCAGGTCTCGGGCGCCTTCAACGCCGACCCGCGCAATGCGGCGCTGGCCCAGCGCTACGGCATCGTCATGGGCTCGTCCCACGCCGAGCCGCTGCTGCGCAACAACGTGGCCGAGTGGCGCGCGCCGCACGAGCAATACAACTACGCCACGCATCCTGAGCAGGTGCGCGATTACTGGGCCGAGCGGCTGAAGACGAACGGCCGCTACGACAACCTCTACACGCTGGGCATGCGCGGCATCCACGACAGTGGCATGCAGGGCCCCGGCTCAGCGGCCGAGAAGCAGGCCTTGCTGGGCCGGGTGATTGCCGACCAGCGCGAGCTGCTGGCCCGGCATGTGGGCGACCCTGCCGCGCTGCCGCAGGTCTTCGTGCCCTACAAGGAAGTGCTGCCGTTATTGCCCGGCCTGGCCCTGCCCGACGACGTGACCCTGGTCTGGCCCGACGACAACTTCGGCTACGTCCGCCAGCTCCCGGACGCCACGCAGGCGCAGCGCCCGGGCGGCTCCGGCGTGTACTACCACCTGAGCTACCTCGGCGCGCCGCTGTCCTATCTTTGGCTGTCCACCACGCCCCCCGCCCTGGTGGCCGAGGAAATGGGCCGCGCCTTCGACGCCGGCGCGCAGCGCCTGTGGATGACCAACGCCGGCGACATCAAGCCCCATGAGGTCAACCTCAGCCACTGGTTCGAGCTGGCCTGGAACCCGGCTGCCGTGCGCGCCCAGGGCCAGCCGGCCTGGCTGCGCGGGCTGGCGCTGCGGCTGTTCGGCGTCGCCGACGTGGGCGCGATCTGGGACGGCTACTACCGCCTCAACTTCGAGCGCCGCCCCGAGCATCTGCAGTACCACCTGCCCGGCGAGAAGCCGCGCCGCAGCGCGCTCCCGGCGGCGGTGGTGAACGAGCGTCTGGGCCGCTTCGCACAACTGCTGGCCGCGCTGGACGCCGTGCGCCCCCGCATCGCCGCCGCGCAGCGCGACGGCTTCTTCCAGCTCGTCGAGTACCCGCTGCGTGCCTCGGCGCTGGCCAACGAGCGCTTCTTCGCGCTGGAGCGCTATGCCGCGACGCTGGAGCGCGACCCTGCCGGTGCCCGCCGCCTGGCGGCGCAGGCCGTGCGCGCGGACTTGCGCCTGAAGGCCCTGACCGCGCGCTACAACGCCGGCCGCTGGGCCGGCATGCTGGCCGAGGAGCCCGCTGACGGGCTCTGGGCCGGCTACCGCCTGCAGGCGCCGCTGCTGCCGGCGCCCGGCCTGGGCGGTGTGGCGCCCGATGCCCTGCGCGGCCTCGCCAGCGCCGCGGCCGATCTGGCAACGGTGGCGCCGGCCGAGCCAGCGCCCGTCGCGCTGTCTGTCGCCGCGGCCGAAGGTTGGCGCCTGGTTCCCGGCCTGGGCCGGGGGGAGGGTGTGCTGGCCGCGCGGCAGCCGGGAGCCACGCTGGCGCTGGTGGGCGACCCGGCCGGCGACGCCAGCTGCCTGCGTGTTCATGTGTTGCCGACCTATCCGCTGCAGGCCGGCGAGGCCTGGCAGTCCGAGCTGCTGTTCGACGGCCAGCGCCACGCACTGCGCTGGCCGCGCGGCGCGCAGGACGCGGCCTGGGCTCAGGGCGTGCTGGCCAACCGCCTGACCGCCACGCTGACGCTGCCCGAGCGCGCCGCCGGCCCCTGGCGCCTGCAGCTCAGGGCCTTGCAGCCCGACCTGATGTTCGATGGCGCCGAGCTGCAGCCCGGTGCCTGCCGGCCCTGATCACCACGGAGCGGCTACAGGTCTTTCGTCCCCTGTGCCGCCAGCCCCCGCCATGCCGCCATCGTCCGCGCCGTGCGGCTCGGCGGCGCCGGCGCGCGGCCCGGCAGCAGCTGGTCCATGGCCAGCAGCGTGCGGGCCAGGAAGGGCAGGGCGAACACCAGCGGCTGCGCCATCAGGCGCAGGGCTTCAGGCGTGCCGGCCTGGAAGTGCATCAGCTGATGGACGGAGAAAGGCAGCGTGTGCACATGCTGCGAAAGCTGCATCGTGACGGCCTCGTGCCAGTCGGCGTCCACGCCGCTCATCTCGCAGCGCTGATGCCGGCTCAGGTGGAAGTCCGGCGGGTCGTTGCGCCGCAGGCGCAGGCGCAGCGCCTGCTGCTGCTCGGCCGGCAGCGAGGCCATGTGCTCGTGCGCTTCCAGCGCCAGCTGCAGCCGCGCGGCGTCGGCCCGGATGCCGGCGACGGCCGGGTCGGTCGAGCCGATGCGGGCCAGGATCTTCAGGCGGCGCGTCGCGTCGTGCAGCTCCCACAGGCGGATGCGGAAGCCACGCTCATCCTCCGTGACCGTCTGCCCCGCGATGTACTCGAAGGCGTCGTGGGCTTCGATGACGCAGCGTGCCACGGCGCTCATGGAGGGCAGGTCCCACGGCTCGCCGGGCATGGCCTGGGCCGGGGCGGGCGCCAGCCGCCGCAGCGCGATGCAGTGCGCCAGCAGCTTGACGAAGATCTGCTCGCCGTAGCTGGCGTGGGGCGCCCCCAGGGTGATACCCGTCAGCGCTGCCGATACGGCCTTGCCGTGCTCTAGCACGGCGTCGAACTCGCGGACCTTGGTCCGGTAGTCGCTCCAGGTGTTGATGGCTTCCAGCATGCGCGGCCCGTGGTTCTGATGGGCGTGCAGGGTAACGAAGTCTCAGCCCAGCCGGATCTCCAGCCATCGGGCGGCGAGCGCCGGCCACTGGCCGTGCGTGCCCTCCAGGGCCCGCAGCGCGAAGCCGTGCTCAGCCTGCGGGAAGACATGGGCCTCCACGTCCAGCCCCCGCTGCTGCGCGGTGGCGACGAGGTTGAGCGCATGGGCGACCGGCACGATGGGGTCGTGCAGCGCGTAGGCCAGGAACACCGGGCAGCGCGGCAGGCCGTGCGGCTCGCTGGCGATGCCGATGGGCCAGGCGTCGTAGAAGGCCTGTTTCTCGGGCGGCGTGAAGTCGGGCTTGCCCGGCGGGAACTTGTGGTCGCGGTGGTTGGCGTTGATCGGCGCGTAGGCGATCACGGCGCCTGCGCAATCCCGCTGGCAGGCCATGACGCCCGCCAGGTGCCCGCCGGAGGACAGGCCCACGTGCAGCAGCGGCAGCGGCGGCAGCGTGGCGAGGTGGTCCAGCGCCCGCAGGCCGTCCTGCAGCGCGATGTCGAAGGGGTGGCCGTCCTGGCCGGGCAGGCGATGGACCAGCACGTAGGTATCCAGCCCCAGCGTGTTCAGCCATTGCGCGATCTCGACGCCCTCCTTGTCGTGCATCAGCTGCAGATAGCCGCCGCCGGCGTAGACGACGGCCCGGCCACGCGCCGGGGCGGGCGACGGGTAGGCATGCAGCTCTGCACGGGTGGGGCGGCGGCAGATGCGGTCGGGCGCCTGGCCCTCGAAGACGTTGGGCTCGCCCGCCGACAAGGCGATCACGGTCATGGCGTCTCCTTCAGCGGCAGGCCGAAGTCGGGCATGCCGTCGGCCGTGAAGGCGAGCGGCTGCACGCGCGTCGCGCGGCCGGTGTCGCGCAAGGGGTCACCCTCGATGTCGCGGTAGTTGCGGGCGTGGAAGACGTTCAGCACCGTGCCGTCCGGCTCGACGAGGAAGCTGTTGTGGCCAGGGCCGTACTGGCCGTTCTCGGGGCTGCTGACGAACACCGGGCCGGGTGACTTGTGCCAGCTCTTCGCGTCCAGCAGGTCGGCGCTCTCGTCCGCCCAGAGCAGGCCCAGGCAGTACTCGGCGCCGGTGCCGGCGGCCGAGTAGGTCATGAAGACACGGCCGCGGTGCACGAGCACCGCGGGCGCCTCGTTGACGCTATGGCGCACCTTCTCCCACGCGTACTCGGGCTGGCTGAGGCGCACCTGCGGGCCTTCCAGCTCGGTGGGGCTCTTCATGCGCGAGAGGTAGATGTCGGTGCTGTGGTTCTTCTTCGCCGGGTCGGTCTGTGCCCAGGCCAGGTAGCGCCTGCCGCGGTGCTCGAAGACCGTGGCGTCCAGCGTGAAGCTTTCCCACGCGGTCTTGATCTGGCCGCGCTCGGTCCACTCGCCCTGCAAGGGGTCGGCGCTGGCGTTCTCCAGCACCCACAGGCGGATCTTCCAGGGCTCCTTCGCCTCGCCGGCGCTGAAGTAGATGAACCAGCGGCCGTCGATGCGATGCAGCTCGGGCGCCCAGATGTGGCGGCTCATGGGGCCGCTGTCGTGCCGGCGCCAGACGACCTGGGCCTCGGCCGTCGCCAGGCCCGCGACCGAGCGCGCGCGGCGCAGCTCCAGCCGGTCGTACTCGGGCACGGTGGCCATCAGGTAGACCCAGTCGCCGTGGCGCAGCATCTGCGGGTCGGCGCGCTGGGCGACCAGCGGGTTGGGCCAGGCGGCCGGCGGGGTCTGGGCGAGGGCGGGCAGGGCCGGCGCCAGCAGTGCGGCGGCCAGCAGTTGGCGCCGGTGGAGGAGGGAGGCAGACATGGTTCAGGGCAGTCGGTAGAACTCGGCTTCGACGATGGACAGCACGCCGCGGCCGGCGTCGGTGTCGACGATTTTCTGGTTGGCGACTTCGGTGTCAGCGGTGGCGGCACCGCCCTGGGCGTCGCCGGCGTGCAGGCGCCAGCCGGGGTTGAAGTTGTAGACCTCGCGGGCGGCCTGGGCTGGCAGGGCGAGCGCCGCCAGCAGGGCCAGGGTGATGCGGATCAGCGGCATAAGGCCTTGGGGTCCAGGCTGTCGGCAGGTGCATGCGCGGGCAGGCCGGTGCCGCGCGCACGGGCCTCGCGGGTGATGAGGCTGCCGCCGCCGAAGCGGGCATAGGCCGGGTCGGCCTGGGCCTGCGCCAGCGGTACGAAGCGCACGCCCGCGGCTTGCAGCCGGCGCAGCACCTCGGGCAGCGTGGCGGCGCTGAAGGCGCCCATGTGGGTGAGCAGCACGAAGGGGATGTCGCGGCCGAACACGGCCTGCGAATCGGCGCGCGCCCGGGCCAGACCGGCATCGACGCCGCGCAGGTAATGCGCCGTCATCGCCGCCACCGCGGCATCGTCGCCCGCCGCCTTGCAGCGCGCGTAGGCGTCGGTGTAGTCCCAGTCGGAGAAGGCCAGGCTGACGTCGGCCACGCGGTAGCCGCGTGACTTCAGGAAGGCCAGCGCCGCGTCGCGCCGCTCGCCGTCACCGACCGACAGATTGGGGTAGCGGAACCAGCGCCAGTCGGCCCCGGCCATGTGCTTTTCGAGCAGCGGTTCGCCCGCCGCCACGTCGGCCGTCCAGGTATCCAGCGCCGCCGCCCTGGCCAGGTTCATGTGGCTGAAGGTGTGGTTGCCCAGCGGGTGGCCGGCCTGGCGCCAGGCGGCGAGCACGGCGTCGCCCTCGGCCTCGGCCCCTCTGGCGTTGACGAAGCCCCAGGCCTCGGTGACGCCGAACGCCGCGAACGCGCTGAGGTGGGCCTGGGCGACCTGCAGGCGCGTTACGCCCGGCGGCAGCTTGCCGTGCACCGGCAGGTCGTCCACCGTGATGGCCACGTCGAAGGCCTGCGCCGTCGACGCGAGCCCGATCAGCAGCGCCGCCAGTACGTGCTTCATTTCGGCAGCGCCTCGTAGTGCCGGGCCAGCACGTCGAAGGCCAGCTTGCGCTGCCCCGTCTCGGAGATCAGGCCCTTGCGGTTCCAGCCCTGCTGGAAGACCGGATGCTCGCGGCGCGGCGAGCGGAAGTCCTTCAGCACCCAGGGCGACAGGCCGCGCAGCGTGGGCACCTGGGCGGCCATCGCGAGCGTGGCCCGGTAGTAGTCGGCCTGGTAGTCCTCGCTGAACTTGCGGCGCAGCGCGGGGTCGCGGAAACCCGCCTGCGCGTCGGCGCCGAACTCGGAGAACAGCAGGGGCTTGTCCGCCGGCAGCTCCCAGCGCAGCCTGGGGACGGCGTCCAGCGTGTCGTCGCCGTACCAGCCCGCATAGGTGTTGACGGCGATGACGTCGAGCTCCTTCAGCAGCGGGTCGGCCAGGCGGATGGTGTCGCCCTGGCGTTCCACCAGCAGCGCAGCGCTGACGAGGCGGCTCGGGTCCAGCGCGCGCACGGTGGCGGCGAGGGCGGCGTGGAAGCGCGTGCGGTTGTCGGCCACGGGCGTCTCGTTGCCGATGCTCCACAGCACCAGGGCCGCGCGGTTGCGGTCGCGGTAGATCGTCTCGGCCTGCATGCGGCGGGCCTTGTCCAGCACGGCGGGGCTGTCCCAGTCCACGGTCCAGTAGACCGGGATCTCGCTCCACACCAGCAGCCCCAGCTCGTCGGCCGCGCGCAGCAGGGTCTCGTTGTGCGGGTAGTGGGACAGGCGCACGTAGTTGCCGTGCAGGCCGTTCTTCACTTCGCCGAGCAGCCGGCGGGCGGCGGCGGCGTCGAGGCGGCGCGCGGGGTTGGGGCCGATCTCCTCCTCGTGGATGGAGATGCCGCGCAGGAAGACGGGCTGGCCGTTCAGCAGGATGTCGCTGCCGCGCACGGCGATCGTGCGCAAGCCGATGCGATCGCGCACGTGGTCGCCGCCGGTGATCTCGAAGTCCACGTCGTAGAGCGTCGGCGCTTCGGGCGACCAGCGCTTCAGCGATGCGGGTGCGGCGGTGTCGAAGCGGGCTTCGCCGTGGGCATCGGTGCGGGCCTGCAGCGTGACGCCCAGCGCGACGATGCGCAGGCTGACCGCCTGGTTGCCTGCCTGCGGGCCGTTGAGCTGCAGACTGCCGATGAGGTGGCCGTCGTCGGTCAGGCGCAGCGTGGCGTCGTCGATGAAGGTGGCGGGGGTCTGGATCAGTTGCACCGGCCGCGTGATGCCGCCGTAGAGATCCCAGTCGGTGATCTCGCCGGGGATGGTCTGCGCGTCGTGCTTGGAATCCACGCCGACGACGAGACGGTTGCCCGCGGCGCGCAGTGTGTCGGTCACCTCGACGACGAAGGGCGTGAAGCCACCCTCGTGCTGGGCGACGGCCTTGCCGTTCAGGTAGACCATGGCGCGGTAGTTCACCGCCTCGAAGCGCAGGAAGCTGCGCTGGCCCGGCGTCACCGCGGCATCGAAGCAGCGCTGGAACCAGATCAGCCCGTCGTACCAGCGCAGCTCGGGCACGGCCGAGTTCCACGCGCCGGGCAGTTCCATCGTCGGGCCGCGGTCGAGGTCGAACTCGAAGAAGGTCGGGCCGGGCTTCTTCTCCTCGGTCGCCACGTCCACGTCGCGGAAGCGCTGCATGCGCGACTTGGCGACCCAGCCGTTGATGTCGGTCAGGCTGGTGCGGTAGTAGTCCTTGGAATAGGTCCAGCTGCCGCCTAGGTCCTGTGCGGCGCTGCGGGCCGTCAGCAGCAGCGGCGGGCGCAGCGCGTCGGCGGCGGAGGCGGTGCCGGCGACGAGGGCCAGCAGGCAGAGGAGACGACGGATCATGGTTGCACCTCGATGACCAGCACGGACTTGGCAGGCAGCGTCATCACGAGCCGTCCGTCCTTGGCCTCGGCCTTGAAGGGCTGGGGCTTGACGTGGTCCGGCGCGTCGAAGCGGTTCTCGGCATCCATCGTCGCGGCGGTCAGCAGCTGGCCGATCGCGGCGCGCACACCCTGGCCGCCGACGGCGAGCTGCAGCGGCAGCGGCTGGTTGGGGTTGGTGTTGGTCAGGCTGAGGATGAGCTTGCCGTCGGCGCCCCTGGCCGCGCTCGCGCTGAGCGCGGGGATGCTGTACTTGCCCAAGGTGTAGTCGGGCACGCCGGCCAGCTGCACGGGCAGCGACGTCGCGTCCATGAACGGCAGGTGCATCGCGAACGCGTAGTAGCTGGGCGTCAGCACCATGCGTTCCTTGTCGGTCACGATCATGGCCTGTAGCACGTTGACCATCTGCGCGATGTTGGCCATCTTCAAGCGGTCGGCGTGGCGGTGGAACACATGGAAGTGCAGGGCCGCCAGCACCGCGTCGCGCAGCGTGTTGCGCTGGACCAGGAAGCCGGGGTCGGTGCCGGGCTCGGGGTCGTACCAGCTGCCCCACTCGTCGAAGTAGATGGCGACTTTCCTGGCCGGGTCGTTGCGGTCCAGGATCTCGCGATGCTTGGCGAGGTAGCCGTCGATGGTCTGCGGCACGGCCAGCGTGGAGATCCATTCGGCCTCTGGGAAGCCGGCGGCCGAGCCCTTCTTCTTCCAGTCGCGCGTGGGCAGCGAGTACTGGTGGTGGGTCACCGCGTCCATGCGGCCCTTGATCTCGGCGCTCAGCGTCTCGACCCAGTTCAACTCCAGCTCCTGGCCGCCGCTGGCGACGAGCTTGGGCCGGTTGCCGCGCGGTGCCTTGGCGAAGGTGGACCAGTGCTTGTAGAGCTCGGCGTAGTAGCTCGGCTTCATGTTGCCGCCGCAGCCCCAGCTCTCGTTGCCGATGCCCCAGTACTGGATTTTCCAGGGCTTGTCGCGGCCGTTGGCGCGGCGCTCGCGGGCCAGCGCCGTGTCGCCCTCGGCGGTCAGGTACTCCAGCCACTGCGCCATCTCAGGCACCGTGCCGGAGCCGAGGTTGGCGTTGATGTAGACCTCGGTGCCCAGCTGCTCGGCCAGGTCCATGAGCTCATGCGTGCCCACCGTGTTGGGTTCGATGAAACCGCCCCAACTGGTGTTCACGCGCGGCGGGCGCTGCGACTGCGGGCCGATGCCGTCGCGCCAGTGGTACTCGTCGGCGAAGCAGCCGCCGGGCCAGCGCACGACGGGCATCTTGATGGCCTTGAGTGCGCCCACCACGTCGCTGCGCCAGCCGCGCACGTTGGGGATCTTGCTGTCAGGGCCCACCCACAGGCCGCCGTAGATGCCGCTGCCGAGATGCTCGGCGAACTGGCCGTAGATCTGGCGCGCGATGACGGGGCCGGGCTTGTCGGCCTGGATGTTCAGCTTGACAGGCTCCGCCGCGTGAGCAGCGATCGACGTCATGGAACTGAAGGCGAGGCTGAGCGCGGGGAGCAGGTGTTTCATTGGCAGCGGAATATTTGGAAGTCTCTGATCTGCAATCGGCTCGCTGTTGTCCTCAGCGCGAAGTAGCCGTGCAGGCGTGGATTGGCGTCGGCGCGCGCGAAGAGCTCGTTGCCGTCGACGCGCCAGCGAAGGTGAACGGGGTCCGCGGCGGTGGGTTGACGCGAAACGATCTCGATGCTGAGCGGTTTGCCGGCGTGCAGACGGGTCTGCGGCGTCATGGGCTGCTCGCCGGGATCGGCGATGGGACCGTCTGCGAAGCCGGTCAGCAGGCGGCGCTCGCTGCCGGTGTACAGGCGCAGTCGCGTCGTCGTATTGGCGTTGGCGCCGAAGCCCGCGTAGTAGCCGGGCAGTGTGTCGTAGCTGGCGAACTTGCCGCTGCGCGGTTGGGGCGCGCCGCCGTCGGCCTCCAGCGCGTTCCAGAACATGTTGAGGTCCGAGAGGCGGCCGGCATGCGCGCCGGCGCTGGCCGGCGCGGGCAGGGCCACGGCGGTGAAGCGGATCGCGTAATCGCCGGAGAGCGGCTCGCGCCACCACAGCGACAGGCCGGCCGGCGTGGCGATGTCCAGCACGCCGTTGGCCGCGTTGACGAGGGCGCGCGCGTCCTCGGCCTCCAGCCGCCAGCGCGCGAGGCCGGCGTGGAAGTCGTCAGCGGCGACCTGCTCCAGCTTGCGCGGCGCCTCGCACCAGGCCGCTGCCAGCAGCGGCGCGGCGAGGATCAGCCCGCAAAGTGGAAGACGGAGGGCAGGTCCCATTGGCGCGGCTTGTTGTCGGGCTCCACCTCCATCAGCGGGGCCATGTAGTCCCACCAGCGGCGCATGACGGGCAGCGTGGGCAGTTCGTCGATGGGGTAGCCGGGCTTGAGCTTGAGGACCGCGAACAGGCTCAGCGTGCTCTCGTCCAGGAAGATGGAGTAGTCATGGATGCCGGCGCCGCGCAGCGCCTCGGCCAGGTCGGGCCACAGCTCGTCGTGGCGGCGTCGGTACTCGGCCACCACGCCGGGTTTGAGCTGCATCTTGAAGGCGCGGATGTCGTCGGTCATCGAAGTGGGTCTCCTGATCACATGAAAGCGGGCTCAGCCCGGCGCGCCGGGGTTGCGGTCATTGAGGCGGCGTGCCATCTCTTCCAGTGCGGCCGCGCCGCGTTCGTGCGCACGCACGAAGCGAACGGCGAGCAGGACGAGAAAAATGATGAGAACGATGTAGCCGGTGAAGGCGATGACGCTCATGAAGCTGAATGCGGATCCCATGAAGCACTCCGTGTTGTGGCACTGAGGCCAGATCTGTCGTCAGAGAATGTCCTGCTGCGCCGTGCTCAGGCCCGACACATCGCGCCGGGCCAGACCGGGCTCCACCTGCCAGTGTGCGGCTTCGAGGCCCGCCAGCGCGACGTCGGCGTTCACGGAGATGGGCGCGCCAAGCTGCAGGCGGCAATCGGCGTCGAAGCGCCAGCCGAGCACGTCCATCACATGGCCGCCGCGCTCGGCTTGCACGTCCATGCCGCTGAAGCGGAAGTGGCGCATGGGCGCTTCGGCGTCGGCGTCCACCTCGAAGGCGACCTTCGCGTCCCGCGCTTGCAGACCCTGGATGTGCACGTCGCCCACATGGGTGCGTCCCTGCCCTGGCGGCACGGGCCGGGCCATGGCGAGCCAGTGGGCCGCGGCGTTGGCCAGCTCGGCCTCGGGGATGGCGGCGCGGCTGTAGGCAGGGTTCCAGTTCATCGTCGCGCGCAGGACGACGGGCACGCCGTGCAGCCGCAGCTCGCGGATGTTCACGCCGTCGATGAAGCCGCCGCGCGTGGGCGCGCTCTTGAACAGCAGGCCCACCGGCACCTTCGCATGCACGTCGATGCGCTCGGCGGTGATGCGGCGAAAGCCGCCCGAGGTTTCGCTGCCGAAGGTGAGGCCCGCGGCGCCCTCGCGGACGATGCAGTCGCTGATGGTGATGTCTTCGCAAGGGCGCGCCACGCGCAGGCCGTCGGCGTCGCGGCCGGCCTTCAGGCACAGCGCATCGTCGTTGACGGCGATGTCGGCGTGGCGAATCTGCACGCGGCGGCAGGAGTCGATGTCGATGCCGTCGGTGGACGGCCCGTGCGCGTCGTCGTTGTTGCGGATGACGACGCCGTTCACCGTCACGTCTTCCGAGTAGCAGAGGTGCAGCGTCCAGAAGCCAGAGCGGCGCAGCAGCAGGCCGCCGCCGACATGGATGCGTGACGACTCGAACACCTGGATCAACCGGGGCCGCTGGCAGTCGTAGTCCGCCGCCCAGCGCAGGCCACGCGGCTCGTAGGTGGCGCGCAGGGCCCAGTAGGTGTCCCAGAAGACTTTGCCGTCGCCGTCGATGCAGCCTTCGCCGGTGAGGCCCACGTCGCGCTCGCCGTAGATGTTGACCAGCGCCGCCGGCCAGCGCATCTCGATGCCCGCCACGCGGGTGGGCAGCAACGGGTAGTCGGCCAGGTCACGCGAGCCCAGCAGCGTGGCGCCGCACTCCAGCCGCAGCGTCATGCCGGTTTTCAGGAAGAGGGCGCCTGTCAGGTAGACGCCGGGGCCCAGACGCAACTCCGCGCCCTGCAGGGCTGCCGCATCGATGGCGGCCTGCAGGGCGCGGGTGTTGAGGGTGCACCCGTCGCCGCGTGCACCGTAGGCCTGCGCTTCCACGCAAGCCCGCGTCATCAGACGATGCCGGAGCCACTCGCGCCGGCCTTGGGCGGGCGCTTCACCGCGACCTGCTCGCGATAGCCGGCAGCGCGGTAGGCCGCGACCGGGTCGATCGCGCCGCCCGAGCGCAGGCGGGCCATCGCGAGGATGGGGCTCACGTCGGTGCGGAAGGCCTTCTTCAGCGTCTGCGCTGCCTGCAGCACGTCGTTGCTTTCCTGGAAGCCCACGAGCGCGGTGCGGTCCACCAGCGCGGCCTGCACGAAGGCGCGCTGCACTTCGACGGCGCTGCTCATCAGGCTCTCGATGGGATCGGTCACGTTGTGCGACTGGTCCAGCATGTACGACGGGTTGAACGCCGCGCCGTCACGGGCCTGCGAGTCCGCCAGCTCGTTGAAGATCAGGAAGAGCTGGAAGGGGTCGATAGAACCCGAGTCCAGGTCGTCGTCGCCGTACTTGCTGTCGTTGAAGTGGAAGCCGCCGAGCTTGCCGAACTGCGCCAGGCGCGCCACGATCATCTCGATGTTGGTGTTGGGCGCGTGGTGGCCCAGGTCCACCAGGCACTTGGCCTTGTCGCCCAGCGTCTGCGCCACGGCGAAGCTGGTGCCCCAGTCGGCGATGACGCTGCAGTAGAACGCCGGCTCGAACAGCTTGTGCTCGATGTACATCTGCCAGTCGTCGGGCAGCGCGGCGTAGATGCCGCGGGCGGAGTCGATGTAGCGCTCCAGCGCGCCGCGCAGGTTGCTCTGGCCGGGGAAGTTGGCGCCGTCGCCGACCCACACCGTCAGGCCCTTGGAGCCCAGCGTCTTGCCAAGCTCGATGCAGTCGATGTTGTGCTGGACCGCCAGCTCGCGCGAGGCCTTGTTCGTCGACGTCAGGCTGCCGAACTTGTAGGTGGCAGCCTGACCGGCCTGGTCCTGGAAGGTGTTGGAGTTGACGGCATCAAAGCCCAGGCCCAGCTCGTCGGCCTGCTGGCGTAGGGCCTTGGGGTCGGCCGGCTTGTCCCAGGGGAAGTGCAGCGACACGGCCGGCGTGGCGCGGGTGAGCTGGTGGATGACGGCGCAGTCTTCCAGCTTCTCGGTGACGTCGCGCGGCTCGCCCTTGCCGGGGAAGCGGGCGAAGCGCGTACCGCCGGTACCCACGCCCCAGCTGGGCACGGCGACCGCAAAGGTCTGGGCCTTGGCGGTGAGCGCATCGATGTCCACGCCGCGGCGCGACAGCATGCCGCCCAGCGCGTCGTAGTCGGCCTGCAGCGTGGCGCGCTGGCTGGCGTTGTGTTGCTCGATCTGGCCGGCGTCGATGATGTTCGTCGTCATGGTTGTCTCCTGCGCCGATTGTTAGCGCGTGAACGCGGCGGCGTTGCCGGCATCCACGTTCAGCACGTTGCCGGTGCTCTTGCCCGACTTGTCGCTGGCCATGAAGTACACCGCTTCGGCGATGTCCTCGGGCAGCACGCTGAGCTTGAGCATGCTGCGCTGGCGGTAGAACTCTTCGATGTTGTCGCTGTCGATCTTGTTGGATGCGGCGCGCTCTTCCTTCCACTTGCCGTCCCAGATGCGCGAGCCGCGGATGACGGCGTCGGGGTTGACGACGTTGACGCGCACGCCGATGGCAGCGCCCTCCAGCGCGATGCAGCGTGCCAGGTGGATCTCGGCCGCCTTGGCCGTGCAGTAGGCCGAGGCGCCAGCGGAGGCAACCAGGCCGTTCTTGCTGGCGACGAAGACCATGCTGCCGCCGATCTTCTGTTGCTTCATCAGACGGAAGGCACCGCGGCCGACCAGGAAGTAGCCCGTGACGAGGATGTCCTGGTTGCGCTGCCAGATTTCCAGCGTCGTGTCTTCCAGCGGCGCTGCGGAGGCGATGCCGGCGTTGGACACGAGGATGTCCAGGCCGCCGAAGCGCAGCGCGGTGGCCGACAGCACGGCTTCCACTTCCGACTCGGAGGTGATGTTGCCCTGCACGGTGGCGATGGCGTCTTTGCCGGCCACCTTCACGAGGTTGGCGTGGGCTTCGGCCAGCGCGCCGGCATCGATGTCGGTCAGCATGACGCAGGCACCTTCCTGTAGCAGCTGGCGGGCCACGGCCTGGCCGATGCCACCGGCGCCGCCGGTGACCAGGGCCACGCGGCCGGCCAGGCTCTTGGGCTTGGGCATGCGCTGCAGCTTGGCTTCCTCGAGCAGCCAGTACTCGATGTCGAAGGCCTCCTGCTCGGGCAGGCCGACGTAGGTGTCCACGCCGTTGGCGCCGCGCATCACGTTGATGGCGTTGATGTAGAACTCGCCGGCGATGCGGGCGGTGGCCTTGTCCTTGGCGAAGGACAGCATGCCCACGCCGGGGATCAGATAGATGACGGGGTTGGCATCGCGCACGGCCGGGCTGTTGGCGCGCTTGCAGCGCTCGTAGTAGGCGGTGTAGTCGGCGCGGTAGTCTTCCAGGGCCTGGTCCAGGCCGGCCAGCAGCGCGTCGACGTCGGGCTTGCTCGGATCGAAATCCAGCACCAGCGGGCGGATCTTGGTGCGCAGGAAGTGATCGGGGCAGGAGGTGCCCAGCGCGGCCAGCTTGGGCAAATCGTTGCTGGCGACGAACTCCAGCACCGCGGCGCTGTCGTTGAAGTCGCCCAGCTTGCGCTCTCCGGCGCTGATACGGCCGCGCAGTGCGGGCATCAGCTTGGCGGCCAGCGCGGCGCGCTGCTCGGCGGGCAGGGTGATGGTCTTCACGCCGCCGAACACCGGCTGCTTGACGTTCTCGCCCAGCCACTGCTCAGCTAGGCGGATCATGTCCAGCGTGATCTCGTAGCAGCTCTTGGCGGTGTCGCCCCAGGTGAACAGGCCGTGGCCTTCCAGGATGATGCCCTTGAGCTTGGGCTGCGAGGTGGCCAGGGCTTCGAGCTTCAGGCCCAGGTCGTAGCCGGGGCGCTGCCAGGGCAGCCAGCCCAGTTGGCCACCGAAGATCACTTCGGTCAGGCGGCGGCTGTCGGCGCAGGCCGCGATGGCGATGATGGCGTCCGGATGCATGTGGTCGACATGCGCCTTCGGGATATAGGCGTGCAGGGGGGTATCGATACTCGCCGCGCGCGGGTTCAGGTTGAACGTGCAGTGCGGCAGGTAATCCACCATCTCGTCTTCATGTTCCAGGCCGCGATAACGCTTTTTCAGCGCCTGCAGCTTGTCCATGTAGAGCGTGGAAAAACCATCCAGCTTGATCGAACCCAGGTCGCCGCCCGAGCCCTTGACCCACAGCACCTCGACATCGTCGCCCGTCAGGTGGTCGCGCATCTTGACCTTGGCCGAGGTATTGCCGCCACCGAAATTCGTCACGCGCAAATCCGAACCGAGCAGATTCGAACGGTAAAGCAGCAGTTCGGGCTCGCTCAGCTTGGCTGCCACGGCATCGTCCCATTTGGAAACGATAGGGGTTTGCGCAGGAGTTTGGGAATTTGCAGTCATCAGCTTGCCTGTAATCGGTACGTCATCCATCGCCAGGGCCGCGGCTTGCGGTCTGGGCCCGCCTTTTGTGGCAGGTTCATCGTGTAAACGGGCCGCAGTGTGGGCTCAAACCGGGCGCCATGCGCGGCGCTGCCGCAGTAAATCAAAAGGATGATCGAAAGCGCCGGCCGCCAAGCCTCCGCTCACGAAACGCTCATGGCCGTGAGCGTTTGCTGATTGACCTCGTCATGGGCCTGACGTAATCTGCACTTGGAACAGCGTTTCACCCAGGCTTTGATCGGTTCTCCGAGCATGAGTGGGAAAGTGGCTGTGGTGGCCGGGGCCTACGCTTCACCGGCTGCGATCAAGGACCCGGCCCGAGCCGGGCCGCCAAGCCAAGCGACGCCCGCCCTCCAGAGGCTGGGTGCCATAACGACGAGACAACGGTCGCCTCCGGCATCGAAGGGGCGCCCGACAAAGGTGATCCTCATGATCAATCACAAGCGTCACAAGCGTCTGCTGAAACTGCTGGACGAGCGCGAGCATGCCAGCGTGCAGCAATTGATGGAGTGGCTGTCGGCATCCGCCGCCACCGTGCGCCGGGATATTTCCTGGCTGGCCGCCAAAAACCAGCTGACGCGTACCCGAGGCGGTGCGCAAAGGCTGGAACAAAAGAAAAAGTCCTACACGCTGTCCAGCGAGACTTTTCAGAACAACGCCCAGCAGAATACTGCGGCCAAACGCGCCATCGCCCGTTATGCCACCTCGATGTGCAATAACGGCGAAACCATCATCATCAACGGTGGCACCACCACCTTCATGATGGCGGAATTTCTCGTCGAGAAACAGCTGAAGATTCTCACGAACTCGTTTTTGATGGCCGAGCGCCTGCTCGTCACCAGCGACAACGAAATCATCCTGCCCGGCGGGAAGGTCTACCGCGAGCAGAACGTCATCCTCAGCCCCTTCGAGAACGACGTGGCCCAGCACCATTACGCCGCCAAGATGTTCATGGGCGTCTACGGTCTGAGCATCCTGGGCCTGATGGAAGCCGACCCGCTGCTGATCCAGGCCGAGAAGCGCCTCATCGGCCAGGCCGAGGAACTCGTCGTGCTGGTGGACAGCTCCAAGTTCCAACGAAAGGCCGGTCTGGTGCTGTGCGGGCTGAATCGCGTGTCCACCGTCATCACCGACACCGGCGCCTCCGACAGCGCCGTGCAGCTGCTGGAGCATTACGGCGTGCGCGTCATCACCGTGGAGCCCGAAGCGGTGGACCCTCGGGTGGTGGAGGCTTCGGCCATGAGCTCGCATGACTACGCGGCCGTGCTGGAGTCGGGCGCTTACCACCGTCATGCGGGGTTGAACTCTTGAGCGCTGCGGTCCCGGGCACCGTCGTCCTCGACATCGGCAAGACCAACGCCAAGCTCACGCTGATCGATGCGGCTGGCAAGACGCTGGCCGAGGTGCGCACGCCCAACACCGTGCGCCGCGACGGGCCTTATCCGCACCATGACACCGAGCGGCTGTGGGCCTGGATGCTGGACCAGCTGCGCGAGCTGTCGGCGCTGGCGCATGTCCGCGCCATCGTGCCCGTCACCCATGGCGCGACGGCGGCGCTGGTCGACGACGTCGGACTGGTGCTGCCGGTGCCCGACTACGAGCACGTGCCGGGCGACGCCACCGATGCGGCGCGCTACGACGCGCTGCGGCCGGCCTTCGACGAGAGCGGCTCGCCGCAGCTGCCGGCGGGCCTGAACCTGGGCCGCCAGCTGGACTGGCTGCAAGCGCGCTTTCCCACCGAGTTCGCGCGTGCCAGGCATGTGCTGATGTACCCGCAGTACTGGGCCTGGCGCTTGTGCGGCGTGGCGGCCAGCGAGGTCACCTCGCTGGGCTGCCACACCGACCTGTGGCGGCCGCGCCAGCGCAGCTGGTCGTCGCTCGTCGAGGGCCATGGCTGGCAGCCGCTGTTCCCGCCGCAGCGCGAAGCCTGGGCGCGTCTCGGCACGCTGCGGCCGGAACTGGCGGCCGACACCGGCCTGCCCGCCGACTGCGAGATCGTCTGCGGCATCCACGACAGCAACGCCTCGCTGCTGCGCCATCTGCTGACGCTGCAACAGAGCGGCCCCTGCACCGTGCTGTCCACCGGCACCTGGGTCATTGCCGCGGCGCTGGGATCGGCCACGCGCCCGCTGGTGGAGGCCCAGGACATGCTGGCCAATTGCAATGTCTTCGGTGACGCCGTGCCCTGCATCCGCTTCATGGGCGGGCGCGAGTTCGGCTCTCTGGCCGGCGCGCAGCCGGTGGCGTTCACGCCCGCGGATGTCGAGCGCCTGATTGCGCAGCGGACGATGGCCCTGCCTTGCTTCGCCGAGACCGGTGGGCCGTTCGCAGGCCAGGCCGGCCGCATCACGGGGCCGGTGCCAGCCACGCCGGCCGAGCAGGCCGCGCTGGCCACGATCTACGTCGCGCTGATGGCCGACCACTGCCTGGACGCCCTCGGTGCCCGCGGCCGCGTCGTCGTGGAAGGCGCGTTCACGGCCAATCCGTGGTTCGGCCCGCTGCTGTCGGGGCTGGCCGAGGGGCGCGACGTGAGCGTGTCCGACGACAGCAGCGGCACGACCTGCGGCGCCTGGCTGCTGGCCGCCTGGGGCGACAGCGCCCCCGCGGCCACTGCGGCGGCACCGGTGGCCATGCTCAACCCGCCGGGCTGGCGGGCCTACCGCGACGCCTGGCGGACCCGCGCCGGCGCGCACTGAGAATCCCCTGGCAAAAAGGGCCGGCCCCGCAAGAGGCCGGCCCTCTCGTCCTGGGGCTGCGCTGCCGGATCAGCGGCGACGCCGGCGGACGCCGGCCACGCCCAGCCCGGCCAGCGAAGCCAGTGCGAGCGAGCCCGGCTCCGGTACCGTGAACGCGCGCACGCTGTCGATGGCCGGGGCGCTGTAGCCACTGGTGTCGGTCGCGCTGTCGAAGGCGTAGACCCGCACCTCGTCGAAGCCGGTCGCATCGCTCAGCCCCAGCACGCCGCCGATGCCGGCTGCACCCAGCGACACGCGACCGCTGCCGGTCAGCACGCCGTCAAGCCAGGTCTGCCACATCAGGTAGATGTTGGCGTAGCCCGAGTCGACGGCGAACTCGATGCCGTTGAGGTCGCGCGCCGTGCTGCGGATGGACAGATAGGCGTTCATGCCCGCGGTCGCGAAGTAGTTGCCCGCAAAGGCCTGGCTGAAGGTCTCGCCGGCGCCCAGGTCTACGCAGCCGCCGCCGGCGTAGCCGCAGCCGCCGTTGTCGTTGGCTAGGCCCGTGTGGCTGAATAGCAGGCCGCCTTCCGACCAGGGGCTGGCGAGGCTGGTGTTGGCCTCGAAGTCGGCGGCGTAGGTGAGATGCTGAGCACTCGGGGTGGCGCTGCCGACGCCCGTGGTCTGCACGACACCGGCCATGGCTGGTGCGGCGAACAGGGTGGCGAGAAGGGAAAGCAGTCGGGTCTTCATGATGGTGGTGAACTCAGTTGTATTTCGGGCCGAGCGCCGGGCCGCCCCAAGCCGGCCCGCGACGGCGATGTGCATGCGGCTTGACGCCGCATGCATCGCCATCTCCTCGGGGGATCGGCCAGGCGAGCCCGCGTCCAGCGGGCTGGCTGGACGAGGGGCTTCAAGGAATGGCGACGAGGTCGATGGCGTCGAAGGAGATGCTGGGGCTGAGGAACTTGGCACCGGCGGTGCCGCTCACCGTGTTGATGGTCAGCACATTGGTGCCGACGACGAGCTGGCTGGCCGGGATGTCGAAGGCGTAGATGCGGTTCACGCCTCGGTAGGTGCCCACGGTCATGTTGCGCGACACCTTGGGCGGCGCGGCGGGGATGGCCGACGTCCAGCTGTTGACCGTGACCTGCGGGCGGGCGCCGGCGAAGTCGGCCGAGAGGCCCACGCGCAGCCGCAGCGGCGCCGCGTTCTGGCCGCGCCTGAGCGTGAAGCGCACCTGCAGGCCGTTGTTGACGTCCTTCCACTGGTAGGCCGGCCAGCCGGTGGCGGGCACGGACGTGCCGATCACGTAGGGGCCGACATTCCACGAGGCCATGCGCACATCGCCCGGGTGCATGAAGGTCAGCTTGTCGCCGTTGATGAACTCCTGCGGCGTGCCGTCCCACTGGCCGATGCGCCAGATCGCCGGCGTGGCGGCCGGGTCGGCGGTGATGGCGATGGGATTGAGCGCGTAGCTCGCGTTGGCCGTCACGGTGACCTGGGCCGTCTGCACCTCCAGCTCACCCTTGTAGATGGTCATCGTGTAGGTGCCGGGCAGCATGCCCTCGGCCGTGAAGTGGCCGTCCACGGGATCGGCGTCGACCCAGTACTGGGCCCTGCTGTTGGCAAAGCCGGCGGTGTAGGGCACGCCCGCGACGCGGCCGGTCAGGCCGGCCACGCTGACCGAGCCGCGGCCCACCGGCGGCACATAGCCCACCAGGTTCATCGTGCCGTACCAGCTGGTGTCCGGCCTCACCGTTGGCAGCGCGCCGTCGGTGAACATCAGGATGTAGGTGTTCAGGATGCCGAGACGAAAGGGCTCGGTCTGGGCCTCGCCGTAATTGACCATGTAGGTCAGCTCGTTGGTCGTGTCGGTGATCTGCTGCAGCAGGCTGCGGTAGAACGGGCCGCCCGAGTCGCCCTCATGGTTGTCGCGCCAGAACCAGAGGCCGACACCGGGGCCAGTGCCGCCGAGGATCTGCCAGTCCTTCAGGCGGCGGTTGGAGTAGTGCTTGGAGCGAGACTGGCCGTAGCGCGGGTCGGTGCTGGCGTAGCCGAAGATGTCGGCCGATTCGATGGCGCCGTTGGTGCCGCGCAGGTCTTCGGCCCAGAAGTCCTGGCCGCCGTAGCTGACCAGGCCGCCGGCCGTCGAGGCCGGGCCGCCATTGGGCAGCCTGGCGATGGGCACGCGGGCGATGAAGCGCACCAGGCCGTGCACGTCGGGCTCCTCGGTGAAGTGGGTGCCCATGTGGACGTGGGGCTGTCCCTTCTTGACGAGGTAGTAGTGCGTCAGCACGCCGCCCTTGGTGCTGGTGCTGGTCAGCGTGATCTTGATGAAGTCGCTGCCGGTGACGACGCCGCCGTTGCTGCTGGCGGCCGGCGTGGCCACCCCGTTGGCGTCGACGAGTTCGGCCTTCACGGCCACCGCGCTGACGTTGGTGTAGAGCCAGTCCGCGCCGGAGTTCAGCTGCGTGCCCTTGGTCTGGTCGGCGTATTCCACGCCCTTGTAGACGAGGCTGGAGATGTCGCCCGAGGAGGTGGTGCTGGCGCCGTTGTCATAGGCGCGCACCTTGAACACGAGGCCGGCATCGGTATCGACGACGTACTGGGGCTTGGCCGCGTTGCCGCCGTCCCAGACCGTGGTGATGCTGAAGGCCGCCATCGCGGTGGGGGCCGCCGCGGCCAACAGGGCCGCAGCCAGCCAGCGCGCCCAGGGCGGGCGCGAGCAAGTCGTGTTCATGAAGTCTCCTGGTTTGTGTCGTTGTTCACGGTCTTGGCGGTTAGCCGTCGACCGGGAGCGGACTCTAGGCAGGGGTCTTCATCGCGTGTACTCAACCGCATGAGCGTTTGGGCAGACGCTCACGGACGTGATCGATCGCGTGCGCGCGCGATGTCGAATCGGAATCGTGGGAGCGCTCAACCACGCATTGCTGTGATGGCAACGGTGCCCGGGGGCGCGTCAGCGCCTCAGCGCATCAGTGCCTGATAGGTCAGGTTGCGTACGCGCAGATGCAGCGTCGAGTTGCCGGCGGGCCGCAGCTGGGTCATGAAGAGGATGACCAGGCGCTCCTTGGGGTCCACCGTGTACTGCGGGAAATAGGCACTGCCCCAGCCGAAAGCGCCTTCGCTGCCCAGTTCCCTGAAGCCGCCGCGCTTCACGTTGACCCAGAAGCCCAGGCCGAAGCCATCGGCGTCGCCGCCGGACTTCGTGCCAAGATGGTCGGCCGTCATCAGTGCCACGGTGTGAGGCGCTAGCAGGCGCACGCCGTCGAGCTCGCCCTTGTTGAGCAGCATCTGCAGGAAGCGCGTGTAGTCGCCGGCTGTGGACAGCATGCCGGCGCCGCCGGACAGCAGCTTGCGCGGGCCGTCGACGAAGTCGCTCCTGGCCGGTGTCTCCATCAGCTGGAGCTGGCCGCCTTCCAGGCCGTAGACATTGGCCAGGCGCGCGAGCTTTTCCGGCGGCAGGAAGAAGCTGGTGTCCGGCATGCGCAGCGGGTCGGTGATGCGTTCCTTGATGAAGCGGTCCAGCGACTGGCCGGACACCACTTCGACCAGGCGGCCGAGCACATCAGTGGCATAGCCGTAGATGAAAGCCTCGCCGGGCTGGCCCTGCAGCGGCAGGGCGGCCATGCGATCGGTCCAGGCGGCCAGCGTCTCGTCGTTGCCGACGAGATACCAGTCCCTCATGCCGGCGGCGTCGTAGGCTGCCTTGGCCGGGCCCGGCCCATAGCTCATGCCGGCGGTGTGGGTCAGCAGGTCATGGATGGTCAGCGGGCGGCGCGGCTTCTCGGTGCCGCCACCGGGCAGGGCGACCTGCACGTTGGCGAAGGCCGGCAGATAGCGCGCCACCGGGTCCTTGAGCAGGAAGCGGCCTTCCTCGTACAGCATCATGGCCGCGACGGTCGTCAGCGCCTTGCTCATGGAGGCGATGCGGAAGATGGTGTCCTTCTGCATCGGCTTCGCGTTCTCGACGTCCTGCTGGCCATAGGCCTTGAAGACGACGGGCTTGCCGTCGCGCAGCACCACCATGACGCCGCCGGCGAGCTGCTTGCTTCCGATCTGCTCTTCGATCGCGGCGTCCAGACGCTGCAGGCGCTCGGGCGAGAAGCCGGCGACCAGGGCCGGCTGGGGCGGTGCGGCGACGGCGGTGGGGGCGTGAGTCAGCGCGGCGCAGGCCAGCGCCAGGATCGCAAGGGTGGTTCGCATCAGTCGCCGAGAGGTCGTTGGTTCGTGAAGCCCGGGCTGGCTGCGACGCGGAACTGCTCCGGTGCCTGCGGCTTGCCTGGTTCAATGGCGCCGAGATCATCACGTAGCTCGCTCGCCACGGGCACCCGGGCTTGCCTCAGGCCCAGAGCGACCAAGCGCGCCAACTGAGCGGCGCCATAGTTGTTGTGATGGGTGTTGTCCAGCTTGCCGTTGTTCAGCGGGTGGGCGGCCTGGGAGCGCTCGGGGCCCAGCGCGGCATAGAACTTCTGGCTCATCGCGTTGAGGTCGATGAAGGCCAGCTTCATGTCCCGGGCGACGGTGCGGGCGGCGTCGGCGTACTCCAGCAGGCTGGGCCTCAAGCGGCCGTCGGCGTCGAAGTTGCGGCGCTCCATCGACGACACGACCACCGGCACGCCGCCGCGCGCCAGGATGCGCTCGGCGTGGGTGCGCAGCTCTGCCTTGTAGGTCTCGGCATTGCCGCTGCCGTCCTTCTGCTGTTTCTGGTCGTTGTGGCCGAACTGCAGCAGCACCGTGTCGCCGGGCTGCAGCACGGACAGGATCTTGTCGAGGCGCCGGCGCGCCAGCGAGTCGCGGTAGGTCTCGCCCGACTCGGCATGGTTGGCCACAGCCACGGTCGGCTTGAACAGGCTGGTGAGCATCTGGCCCCAGCTGGCATAGGGCTCGCCGCTCTGGTCGGCGACAGTCGAGTCGCCGAGCAGGAAGACGGTGGGCACCCTGACCGGTTCGATGACGAGACGGCGCAGCGCCGGGCGGGAGCCGTTGATCTCCAGCGTCAGGCGGCGGTCCCAGGCCCAGGCTTCGCTGGCGATCTCGCGCTCCTTGAGCTTGACGCGGCCAGCCTCGACGCCCGGCGTGGCGGCGATGTCGGCCGTGCGCACGTTGACGATGAAGCTGCGCGTCTCGGTGCTGCCGGCGGGCAGCCTGACGCTGTCCAGCATCAACCGGCGCAGCTCGGCCTTGATCGTCGTGTCGCTCGCGTCGGCGCCGCCCAGCGTCGCGGTGACGCGGTAGTTGCCTTCGGGCAGGTCGACGGAGAAGAAGCTGGGCTGGCTCGCGGCGTTAGCCGGCGCACCGGGCTCGAAGCCATGGCCGCGCTCGCGGCTGTAGACGGGCACGGCGCCGGTCAGGTCGAAGCTCGGGGCCGGGTCGACGGCCCAGGCCGGTGCTGCCATCAGGCTGGCGATGAGGAAGAGGCGCTTCATGTCAGTCGCTCAGCTGGTCGCCGATCAGCGCCAGGTTCTGGATGGCCGCCAGGCCCCATTGCGCCGTGTCGTTGGTGCTGATCCACGGGGCTTCGTCCACCGGGTTCAGCGCCAGCGGGCCGGCGATGCGCGTGGTCTTCAACGTCTTGTGGCCGCGCGGGTCGTCGGCCCAGAACTCGCGCCAAGCGCGCTGGGCCAGGGCCTTGTCCTGCTTGTGCTTCGCGGCGTAGGCCGACAGGCGCGAGTGGCCCACGCTCAGCACCGTGCCGCCACCGTGCGGGGCGCCGAGGGCCTTGACCTGCTGCTCGCGCGGCGCGTTGTAGAGCTCGCAGTACTGCAGCCAGGCCCGCTTGAATTCGGGTTCGTCGATCAGCTCCACCAGCTCGGCCATCATCTCGACGGCGCCGAAAACGGCGCTCAGGTGGCTGGCGCTGAGCTTGTCGCCGCTGACGTTGTGGAAGGCGCCCTCGTTCGGTCCTGTCGGTTCATAGCCGCCACTGCCGGTGAAGAAGCCATGCGGCATGGCGGCGATGCCCTGCATGCCGCGCAGCAGCTTGTTGCGCCAGCGCGCGTCGCCGGTGCGCTCCCACTCCGTCAGCACATTGGCGACGACCGAGCCCCAGTCGGTGCCGAACCCGATGCGGGCCGGCCAGGGGCCCTTGTCGACGCGGCCGGCGATCTTGCGCACGGGGTCGACCTCGTCCATCTTGCTGTCGGCGCTCAGCACCTCGCGCATCACGTCGCCGATGCGCTCATCCGCCGTCAGGTAGTAGTAGAAGCGGCGGTAGGCCGAGGTGGAGATGCGCGCCTGCTTGGCACTGCAGCCCCAGTGCTGCACGTTGTGCCGCGTGCCCAGGCCCTGGAAGCGGCCGAGGTGATAGATGTCCACCTCGCTGGTGTGGCGCACCATGGCCTCGGCGAAGCGGAAGATGTCGGCGCGGCCGGTGCGCAGGAAGCTGTACCAGAGCCACAGGTCGGGCGAGAGCTCCGAGTTGTCCCAGGCGAAGCCGCCGACGTCATAGCGCCATTCGTGGCGGTCGGCGTCGTAGGTGTGGCGGATGTCGCCATAGTCCCAGAAGCCGTACCAGTGGCGCTGCTCCGTCTCCTTCGCATAGAAGCCGAACAGGAAGTCCAGCTTGTCCTCGATCTTCCGGCGGGCGGGCGTCGAGCGGTCGGGCAGGCTCCACAGCTTGCCGAAGACGCCGGCCTGCAGGTAGCGCGACGGATGGGCGGCGAGCTGGGGCGGGGTCTGCACGGCGGCGGCCATCTGCACGAGGCGCTCGCGGGTGGGGGTTGAGGCCAGCGCCCACAGCGTGATCTCGCTGCTGCGCGCGATGCCCACCGGCGTGCCGAAGCCCTTCTCGTAGTCCTCGTAGGTCATCTCCAGGCCTTCGAGCTCCTGCTCGTGGGTCTCCATGCCCAGACCGTCGTGATAGAAGCGCAGGTCCATGGCCGGTGCCTCGGGCGAGTGCATCCACAGCGTGACCTCCGCGGCGTCGCCGACGGCGTGGCGGATGTCGATCTGGGTCGGGTGGCGCTGCCAGAAGTCGCGCAGGCCGAAGGCCACGCCGCCGCTGGCGCCGCCGATGTAGCCGCTGCCCGGCGCGCGCTTGCCGAAGGCGGCGGGAATCCAGCCGTGGCCGGCCTTGGTGCGTTTCTTGATCTGGAAGCCGTCGGCGCTGAGCTGGCTCAACGAATAGTCGCCCCAGGCGGGAATGCGGTGGTGCAGCTTGCGGACTTGCGCCCCCCACTGCTCCAGCGGCGGCGTGGCGCGGCCGGCGAGCTGGGCCTCGCGGACGGCGGCACCGGGGTCGCGGCGCAAGCCGGTCAGGTTGCGCACGCCCTCGGCCCAAAGACCGTAATCCTTGCCGACGGCCTCGCCGGCAAAGCGCACATGGCGGTCATGCAGCGCGTCGCGCATGGGCACCTCGAAGCGCAGGCCGATGCCGCGCAGATAGTCCTTGTGCTCGTCGCCGTCGAACACGAAGGTGTGCATCACGCGCAGCGACTCGGCGCCGGCGTAGAAGTACAGGCGCACCGAGAAGGGCAGCCATTCGCGGCCGGCGGCGCTGCAGTGCTGGCCGTCCACCTTGACGACGGCGCGCACCGGGCCGGTCTGCTCGACGCTGAGTTTGGTGATGCGGCTGTCGAAGCGGGTCTGGGTGACGGCACCTTGCTCGGCATCGGGCTTGTCGTCGGTCTGGGCGATCAGCGTGGCGGCGCGCAGGATCTCGCGGCCATCGCGTTCGATGCGGCTGACGAGCTGGCCACCGCTGCGCGGCAGCCGGGCCCGGATGACGCCGGTGTCGACCTCGATGAAGTCGGCGCTCTCCTTGACGCTGACGGTGGCGCCCGCTGCCGCCGTGCCTGGGCCCGGGCGGATGCTGGGCGCCGCGCCGGCGTCGATGCCTGCCGGTAAGGCATGGGCCGTCCACTTCAGCGAGCCATCGGGCCAGTGGGCCAGCGGCCAGGTCTGCAGCCTTAGGGCGCGGCCCTGGGCGTCCACGGCGTGGAAGGCCTGGGCCTTCTGCTGCTGGCCGCGCGGCCAGGGCAAGCCCAGGGTCGCACCCAGCATCAGTTCGGGCGCGGTGCTGTCCAACCAGCGCAGGGCCTCCGGGTCCGTGGCGGCGGTAGTGGCAGCCGGTGCGGGCACTGCCGCTGCGGCGGCTGTGGCCAGGCCGGTCAGGCCCAGCGGCAGGGACGCAGTCTTGAAGAAATGGCGACGGCTGAAGTCGGTCATGGGCGGGCGTGTTGGACGGGGGGCAGCTCAGACTGCGGGGCGGGGCCGGCACGGCCCCAGAGGCGGTCGTAGGACCAGCCGGTCAGGTCTTCGACGATCTGGCGGTTGGCGTCGTTCTCGGCCTCGGTGGCGCCGTTGCGCAGGCGCTCCACCTCATGCACCAGCACCGCATGCGTGCTGGCGTTGAGGCGGAAGCGCCACGAGGCCAGCATGCCCAGCACCATCATCAGCAGCGGCCCTCCGACCATCAGCGCCGTGATGGTCTGGATGGCCTCGGGGCTTTGCACGATGAGCTCGCCGGGGCGGCTCCTAGGCGAGATGTAGCCGCCCAGGTCGATGATCCAGCCGCTGGCGATGATGGCGGCGCTCTGGGCCATCTTGCGCACCAGCGTCATCACGCCGGCGAAGATGCCTTCGCGGCGCTGGCCGGTGACGGCTTCGTCGATGTCGGGCAGGTAGTTGTAGACCGACCAGGGCACGAAGTTCAGCGTGCCGCGGCCCAGGCCGGCGAGCAGGATGGGGACGAAGAGCCAGAACGCCAGGCTCAAGTTGCCGCTTGCCGGATTCAGCGCCGCGAAGAGGTTGGTGCCCAGGGCCTGGAAGCCCGCCTCGAAGCCTTCGGGGCGCACCAGGTAGAAGCCGAGGTAGAGCAGCAGCGCCGCGCCGAACAAGGCGATGGCCAGGCGGTAGGCCAGCACGGGGCCGGTGCGGATGACGATCTGGATGGCCACCATCACCGAGATCAGCTGGGCCACGTACATGACCGTCATCAGCTGCGAGATGACGAGCGTCGCGCCCATCAGCACCGTCGCCACGAAGATGGGGAAGGCGGTGTTGAAGATGTCCTGCGACAGATAGCCACCCAGGTAGATGGACAGGTGCTGGCGGAAGGCGCGGATCTTCAGCGTGGAGAACAGGTCGCGGAACATCTTCAGCGGGATGCCCCACAAGACGCCGAACTTCACCCCGCCGAAGGTCTGCGACATGACGGCCTGCTCGCGCGTGCCGTAGGGGCGCTCCCAGGTGGTCAGCACGACGATGGTGACGACAACCGAGAAGATGACGCCGAAGATCGCCGCCATCCAGAAGAAGGTGTCGGGCGAGTCCTTGCCGCCGAACTGGTTGATGAGCAGCGTGGGCAGGTAGGAGGCCAGGATGGCCGAGCTCTGCGCCACGATCATGCGGGCGCCGGCGAACCTGGCCTTGGCCTTGTAGTCCTTGGTCATTTCGGCCGCCAGCGTTTCCCAGGGGATGAGAAACATCGTGTAGAGCAGCTCGAAGAAGACGAAGGCCAGCAGGTAGTAGGTGAAGCTGTGGCCGGTGCGGAAGATCAGCGCGAAGCTGGGCAGCAGCGGGATGGTGATCAGCAGGAAGAGCTTGCGCCGGCCGATCTTGCGCCCCACCCAGGTGTGGCGCAGGTTGTCCGACACATAGCCGATCAGCGGGCAGGTGATGGCTTCGAGCAGGCGCGGCAGGCCGAGCACCATGCCCGCCTCGGCGGCGCTGAGGCCGCAGAAGGTCGTGAAGAAATAGAACAGCCAGCCGGTGATGACGGCCTGGGCGCCGGCGCCCAGCATGTCGCCGCTGCCCCAGCCCCAGTAGTTGATCCAGTTCGGCTCCCGCGCGGCGGGGTGCAGGTTCTTCGGCAGCTGCATCGCGGCCTCAGATGAAGCGGACGAGCAGCTCGCCCATCGCCAGCAGTGCCATCGCCTGGCCGAAGGGCATGGACGTCAGCGGGATGTCCTTGTATTCCTGCAGCGTGTTGAACACCGGTGTGCCGAAGCTCACCTGCGTCAGCTCGCCGGCTTCGTTGATGTGCTTGCGCACCGCCAGCGCCGCTTTCACGCCGAAGGCCTCGTAGTCGCGCGCGATGTAGCCCTTGCGGACGGCCTTCAGGATGCCGTAGGCGAAGCCCGCCGAGGCGGCAGCTTCGTCATAGGAGGTCGGATCGTCCAGCAGCGTGGGCCACAGGCCCGACGGTGACTGACATGCGCTGAGCGCCTTGACCTGGGCCTCCAGCGTGGTGATGAGGAACTGCCGGAAGGCGTCGCCCTCGGGCAGGTTCAGCAGCTCGATGAACTCCGGGATGACGATGGTGACCCAGGAGTTGCCCCGCGCCCACAGCGCGTTGGCGAAGTTGTGCCGGTCCTCGAAGGTCCAGCCGTGGAACCACAGCCCCGTCTTGCGATCGGCCAGGTATTTGATGTGGACGAGGAACTGGCGCTTGGCCTCCTCCACGTAGTGCGGGCGGCCCAACAAGAGCCCGAACTTGGCCAGCGGCAGCACCGACATCATCAGCGTGTCGTCCCACAGCTGCTGGTGGTTCACGCTGTTGTAGACGATGTGCTGGAAGCCGCCTTCCTCGGTGCGCGGCAGGTCGCGGTAGACCCACTCGGCCCAGCGGTCGATGTAGGGCAGATAGCGGCGCTCGCCGGTGCGGTCGAACAGGTAGGCCAGCGTCAGGAAGGGCGCCACCGTGTTGATGTTGCGGCTGGGCATGCCCTCGGCGAAGCGCGCCTCGAACCAACTGGTCATGATCTCCCAGGCCTTCGCGTCGCCGGTCAGTTCCCAGACCTTGTAGACGCCGTACAGGCCCACGCCGTGCGTCCACTCGAAGCCGTTCCAGCCCTTGGTGTCCAGCACGCGGCCGTCGTCCAGGCGCAGCAGGAACCTGCCGTCGGTGTCTTCGATGTTGATCAGGTTGTGGATCAGCCGATCGATGGCACCGCGGATGTCGTCGCGGTCCGCGCCGAGGTGGGCCGTGTGGTGGGCCAGCAGCGGGTGGATGCGGGAGGAATCGACAGGTTGGAGGACTTGCTTGGGCATGGTGTTGTGTCTCCGGGTACTGCTCTTTAGAGATCCAGCTCGGCCGGCGCGAGGCCGGGGGCGGTGACGCGCAGGCGCGCCGGGGTGTGGTTGTCGGTGCGGCGCAGGACGGCCAGGCCGCGGCCCTCGTAGGCGGCGTGCTCGGCAGCCTTCGGATCATCCACGTCCGCGAGGTTGCCGTTGCCGATGCCGAGGACCTCGACAGGGCCTTCGAGGGAGAAGTGCAGGCGCGAGGCAGCCTCCGGCACGCGGCGGCCCTGGGCGTCGACGATGAAGAAGGCGATCTGCTCGATGCCGCCCTTGGCCGCGGCGACGCGCTTCAGTTCGATGCGCGTGGCGGCCGTGGCCGTCTCCAGCTTGAACTCGGCGACGGCCCTGCCGTCCTTCAGACCCACGGCCTTCAGCTCGCCGGCCTGGAAGGGCAGGGTCCAGCTCAGGATGCCTTCGACCGCGTCGGCAGCCTTCTGCGTGCCGATGAGTTGGCCGTTCAGCCACAGCTGGACCTCGGGCGTGTTGGCGTAAGCCGACACGACCATGGACTCGCCCGCTGGCCAGTTCCAGTGCTCGGCCACCTTGGCGCGCTTCTGCTGGTCCAGCAGCGGCGTGCCCTGGCCGGATTGGGAGGCGATCTGCGTGGCAGAAGCCGTGGCGGCGGCGAGGTAGACGACGGGCTCCGTCGCCCACAGGCTGGCGCGGAAGGCGCCGCGCGGCTTGATGAAGCCGGCCAGGTCGAAAAGGCCGAAGTCCGCCGCGCGCTGCGGCCAGCGGCCGGCTTCACCGAGATAGTCGAAGCCGGTCCACAGGAACTGGGCGCTGATCCAGGGCGTGTCGCGCACGACGGCCCAGGCGCGGTAGTCGTGGCGGTTCTCGCTGCCGTAGATGACGCGCTTTGGGAACCTGGCGTGGTCGGCCGCGTAGCGGGCTTCCTGGTAGTTGTAGCCGGCCACGTCGAACAGCTCGCCAAAGCCGACGGCATCGCTCATCTCGACCGAGGCCATCGCCGCGGTTACCGGGCGTGTCGGGTCCATGCGGCGCACTGCGTCCACCAGTGGCTTGCCCCAGCGCACGAGGTCGCTGGCCGGGGGCGCGGCGGGGCGGTACTTGGCGCCCAGCACCGGGTGGGAGAACGGGTCGTTGGGATAGTCGATCTCGTTGCCGACGCTCCACATGACGATGCTCGGGTGATTGCGGTCGCGCCTCACCATGTCCTCGACGTCGCGCACGCTCCACTGCGCGAATTCCTCGCCATAGCCCTGGCGGCCCGGCACACCGACGTTCCAGCCGGCGATCCATTTGTTCTTGGTCGGCGTGAACTCGTCGAAGGCCTCGGCCTGCACCAGGAAACCCATGCGGTCGGCCAAGTCCAGCAGTTCGGGGGCCGGCGGGTTGTGGCTGGTGCGGATGGCGTTGACCCCGATGCGTTGCAGCTGCTGCAGCCGGCGCTCCAGCACGGCGACTGGCACGGCCGCGCCCAGGCTGCCGGCGTCGTGGTGCAGGCAGACGCCCTTGAGCTTGAGCAGCTGCCCGTTTAGCGTGAAGCCGGTGTCGGCGTCGAAGCGGAAGCTGCGGATGCCGAAGGGCGTGTCGGTCTGGTCGACGGGCTTGCCGCCGACCAGCACCGTCTGGCGCAGCGTGTAGAGGACGGGCGACTCCAGCGACCAGCGCCGGGGCTTGTCCACCGCCAGCGTCTGTGCGAGCGTTTGGCGCTGGCCGGCGGCGAGCTGGGCCTGTGTGTCGCGCGTGGCGACGACGCGGCCGTCCGGCGCGATCAGCTCGGCGCGCAACGTGAACCGGCGGGCGCTCGTGGCGGCATTGATCAGTTCCGCCTCGGCCTTCACCTCCGCCTGGGCTGCGCTGACCTTGGGCGTGGTCACGTAGCTGCCCCAGGGCGCGATGTGCAGCGCGTCCGTGAAGCCCAGCCGCGCGTCGCGATACAGCCCCGAGCCGGTGAAGTAGCGCGAGTCGGTCTGGCGCGAATGGTCCACGCGCACCGCCAGCACATTGGCGCTGCCGTCGGTCTTCAGGTAGGGCGTCAGCTCGAACTGGAAGCTGCTGTAGCCATAGGGCCGGCCGCCCAGGTAGTGGCCGTTGAGCCAGACCTGGGCGTGGTCGTAGACGCCGTCGAAGCTGATGCGGGCGACGCGGCCCTGCTGCGAAGCGTCGATGGTGAAGCTGCGGCGGTACCAGGCGATGCCGCCAGCGGCGTAGCCGTTGCCGCTGCCGAACTCGGCACGGAAGGGCTCGTCCATGCTCCAGTCATGCGGCACGCGCACGGTGCGCCAGCCGCTGTCGTCGAAGGCGGGGTTCATCGCTGCGCCGGGATCGCTTTTCTGGAAGCGCCAGCCGCTGTCCAGCAGCTGCACTTGGCGCTGGGCGAGCACGGTGCCGGCCACCAGCGCCAGCGCGATGCCGGCGGCGAGCACGTTCAATCGGGCGGCGGCGTTCATCGCTGCAGGTTGCGCGGCTGGGCCACGGCTTCCAGCGGCACGCCGCCACGGGCCACGGCCAGAGGCACCAGGCGCACGGCTTCGGGTGCGTTGGCCGCCTGGCCGTCGGTGGTGACGGCCAGGGTCAGCGTGTTGTCGCCGTTCGGGTTCAGGATGCCCGGCGGCAGCACGAACACGCGTTGCGGGCCGATGTGGGCGATGAACTGGCCCAGGTTCCAGCCGTTGAGGAAGATCAGTGCGCGGTTCTCGACCTCGGAGCGCGCCTTGCTCGTGTCCCCGAAGGCCAGGCCCAGCTGCACATCGTGGCCTTGTGGCAGATTCAGCGTGAAATTCGTGCGCAGCCAGTAGGTGCCTGGGGCGGGCGGTGCGGCGTTGGGCGTTGTGGTGTCCCAGCCGGGCTGCGTTTTGGCGGCGTCGACGGGCAGATGCCAGCCCATGCGCTCGCCATGCAGGCCGCCGTTGTTCATGGGGCCGCGCACGAGGTCGGCGATGTCCTCGCCACCCTTGTTGCCCTGGATCTTCCATGCGACGGGCGTGGCGAAGCGCTGACCACCGCGCGGCGACAGCGACGCGGCGATCAGTCCGCGCGCCTCCTTGTGGGCGTCGTCGGCGAACAGGTCCCAGTTGTGCGAGTTGTTGCGCACGACCACCGAGAGTACATGCTCGCCCGCGGGCAGGTCCTTCAGCCACTGCTTGAAGGTGTCGGTCGTCTCGGGGAAGGGGCGGCCGGTGTCGTTCTCCTGCTGGCCGAGGAATCGGCCATCCAGCCAGACCTGGATCATGCCGGCACCACCGGCGCCGAAGAACAGCTCCAGTTGCAGCGGCTTGGCGTCCGTCGTCGTGAAGCGGCCGCGGTACCAGACGTCGCCATGGTGGAAGCCGTAGTCGCTCATGGCCAGCACGGGCTGGCCCTTGTCGGGCGCGGTGTAGACGTTGGCGGCGGATGCGCCGGCGTCGGCCTGGCGCCAGGCGCTGTCGTCGAACTTGGGATCGGCCTCGAGGGAGTCGAAGCGGCGGGTCCATGTCAGCTGCGCCAGATCAGGCAGCGTGATCGCGTCGGGGCCGGGCAGGGCGGCGCGGGCGCTGAGGCTGAAATCCTGCGCCGCCGTCGCGACCGCGTGGCCGTTGAAGCTCAGTGCGTCGATGCTGTCCGGCGCCCAGGCGCGCAGCGTGCTGGGCATGGTCGTGTCGCCGCTGAGCTTCAAGGTCTTGCCGTCGATGGCTGCCGAGCGGATGAGGGCGGGGCTGCGCACCAGCACGCCCTGCAGGCGCCAGAACTCCTGCGCTGTCTTCTCGTCTGCGATCAGCAGCATCAGGGGCGCACGGCCGGCGCCGCTGATCAGCACTTCGATGAGGCCGCGGTGCTGGTAGTTCAGCCGCAGGTCGCCGCTCCTGGCATCCCAGTTCACCTGGGCCTGGCCGCGCAGCAGCTTCACGGTCGGCCGGGCGGCGTAGCGCAGCACCGTCTCGCCGTCGTCGCCATGGCGGCCGTAGAACAGCGCCAGATCGCGCGGACCTTGCTGCAATTGCGTCTGCAGCTCGCTGGTGCTGTAGACGAGGTGCTGGCGCTCCAGTGCGTAGCTGGCCAGCAGCATCTTGGCGTCCTGGCCGGTGAGCGTCAGCTTGCCAGCCTGCGGCACTTGGTAGCTGCCGTCCCTGGTCTGCAGCCTGAAGCCAAAGGCCTCCGTTCCAGCCAGCTGGTTGTGCTGGGCCAGCAGCACATGGCTGCCTAAAGCCTTGTTGATGTTGTGATACAGCCCGACCTTGGCGTTGCCGGGGTCCAGCACCTCGCCCTTGTCCATCTGCGCGAGCACGGGCGCGGCCGCCTGCACGAAGCTGCCCATCTGCTTGAGCACCAGGGCCTTGTCGCGCATCACGCGGGCTTCGCTGATGGGCGAGCCGTAGTCGTAGCTGGTGTAGACGATGGGCCCCGGCTGCCAGCCCCAGCTGGTGCCGCCATAGGCCATGTAGATGGAGTGGATGGTCAGCGCGTTGATGAGGCTGCTGCCGTAGAACACGCGCGCATAGCCGCCGCCCTGGCGCTGGGCCGTACACTCGTAGGTGCCGTTGCTGCCCCAGTAGTCGAACCAGCCCGCGCCGATCTCGGCGACGAAGCCTGGCGTGTTGGGCGAGGCCAGGGACCCGACCTTGGGATAGTTCTTGCCGTAGATGCCCCAGTCCGGTGCCGGAGCCGGCGTGCCGGGTTGGCCATCGACGCTGCAGACGCCGCCGGGGTAGCCGTCGAAGGCGTAGAGGTCCGTCGGGCCTGGATTGGCGAAGGGCGCGGTGGAGTTCTTCGGTGTCCAGTCCGGCAGGCGCGAGGCGGCGTTGTGGAACAGGGGCACGGTGATGCCGTCGGCGCGCGCCTTGTCCGCCAGGTGCTGCATGTGGCGGATGTTCTTGGGCTGGACCGAGAACAGCTCGTTCTCCAGCTGGTAGGCGATGACGGTGCCGCCACCGTTGGTGATCTGGTGGCGGGCCAGGATGGCGTTGATCTGCGTCATCCATTCGTCGGCCGCGGCCTGGTACTCGGCGGCGTCGGTGCGGGCCTCGGCGCGCTGGCGCAGCAGCCAGCCGGGGAAGCCGCCGGCGGTCAGCTCGGCATTGACGTAAGGCCCCATGCGGGCGATGACGTAGAGGCCTTCTTCCTCGGCCATCTGGATGGCGCGCTCGATGTTGCGCACGCCGGTGAAGTCGTAGTGGCCGGGCTTGGCCGAGTGGTAGCCCCAGCTGAAATAGAAGGACACGGCGTTGAGGCCGGACGCCTTCATCTTCTGCAGCACGTCGCGCCACAGGCTGGGCGAGGGCAGGCGAAAAGGGTGGAACTCGCCGGCGAAGATCATCTCGCGCTTGCCGTCGATGATCAGCGAGTGGCGGTCCCAGGCGATGGCCTTGGGCTTGTTCCTCGGCGCCGTCGTGCGCTCCAGCTGCGCGGTCTCTTCGGAGATCACGGTGAAGTGACGCACCGTGCCCGACACGCCGCCCAGCTCCCTCTTGGGCGTCCAGGTCTTCAGGCCGTCGAAGCTGTCGGAATACCAGTAGCGCTTGGTCGTGTAGTCGTCGAAGTAGATGCGCCAGCCCGGCTTGCCATCGACACCTTGGATGGGCACCAGCGCCTGGCCTTCCGACGGTCCGCCCCAGCCGGCCCAGTCGCCGGTCTTCTCGAAGGTCCAGGGGCCGTCCAGCGACGGTGCGGTCGCCAGTTCGATGAACTTGGTGGTCTCGTTCTTCGTGAACGCGACGTAGCGGCCTTCGTGCTGGATGACGAAGGTGTCGATGGTGTTGTTCTCCAGACCCTTCATGGGCACCGGGTCGGAAAACTTCGTGAAGCCGGCATCCAGCGCCTTCACGGAGTAGGCGGCGAAGGGGCCTTGCGTGCCGGTCCTGGACAGGCTGACCACCAGCTTCAGGCTGCCGTCGGCTTCGCGGAACCACTCTGGCGCCCAGACGTTGGAGACACCGGGCAGCTTCACCGGTACGTCGGCCAAATGCGTCCAGTGCTTCAGATCGGCCGACCTGGCGATGCCGAAGGTGGAGCCCGACCAGTTGGTCGTGTAGGCGATGTAGTAGAGGCCATCGGTGGCCCGGATGATGGACGGGTCGCGCAGCAGGTCCCGGGGCGGCTGGTAGACCTCGGAGCCCAGCGACGTGAAGGTGACGCCGTCGTTCGATGTGAACAGGCTGAGCTTGTCCTGCGAGGTGGCCATGAAGGCCGACATCAGGAAGGTCCGCTCGGCTTTCACCACGGACTTGACCGCGAGAGCCGGTGTGCTGACGGCCGTGGGGGGCAGCTGGCCGGGCAGATCCTGCGCCTGGAGGGCACTGCTCGACAACAGCGCAGCCAGCCAGACGGCGGTGCGGGGCATTGGTGCAAACGGCAAGGCAGCGGGCATAGCGGACCGGGAGTGCGGGAAGCCTGAATCAGTGTCACCCGGTTTGTCAGCGCCAAAAAATCAAGCGCGTGCGAGAAAGGGCCGCCAGAGGGGTGTTGCGAGGGCAGGCGAAAATGGCGGCCTATGTTCAGTTTCTTCAAGAAGGCGCCCCCGCCTCCCGCGCCCGCTGCCGAGGCGCCGGCCCTGCTGCCCGAAGGCTGGGTCACCAAGCCCGCCAGCAAGCCCGCGCCGGCGGCCGTCCCGGTCGTCGCACCCGTTCCGGCTCCTGTGGTCGCACCCGTCGCCGCACCCGTGCCGGCACCCGTCGTCGTCTCGGCACCGTCTCCTGTCCCCGCTGCCGCCCCGGCGCCGGCGCCTCGCGCCAGCTGGATGGACCGGCTGCGCAACGGCCTGCGCAAGACCGGCAGCAGCATTGCCGGCGTCTTCAGCGGCACCAGGATCGACGATCAGCTCTACGAGGAGCTGGAAGAGGCCCTGCTGCTGGCGGACGCCGGCGTCAAGGCCACGCAGTTCCTGCTCGACGACCTGAAGCGTCGCGTCAAGGAGGTCAAGGCCAGCGATCCGCAGGCCGTGCGCGGCTTGCTCGTCGACGCGCTTACCGAGCTGCTGTCACCGTTGGAGAAAGGGCTGGAGGTGGGCCGCTTCACGCCCACGGTGATGATGGTCGTCGGCGTCAACGGCGCCGGCAAGACGACCAGCATCGGCAAGCTGACCCGCCACCTCGCCGAGGCTGATCAGAAGGTCTTGCTGGCCGCTGCCGACACCTTCCGCGCCGCAGCGCGTGAACAGCTGGGCGTGTGGGCCGACCGCGCCAAGGTCGAGATCATCAGCCAGGAGGGGGGCGACCCGGCGGCCGTGTCCTTCGACGCGGTGAATGCCGGCAAGGCGCGCGGCGCCGATGTCGTCATCGCCGACACCGCCGGCCGCCTGCCGACGCAGATCCACCTGATGGAGGAGCTGAAGAAGATCAAGCGCGTCATCGCCAAGGCCCAGGAAGGCGCGCCGCACGAGGTGCTGCTGGTGGTGGACGGCAACACCGGCCAGAACGCGCTGAACCAGGTCAAGGCCTTCGACGAGGCGCTGGGCCTGACGGGGCTGGTCGTCACCAAGCTCGACGGCACGGCCAAGGGCGGTGTGCTGGCCGCCATTGCACGCGAGCGGCCCGTGCCGGTCTACTTCATCGGCGTGGGCGAGAAGCTGGAAGACCTGGAAACCTTCAGCGCGCGCGAGTTCGCGCGGGCGTTGCTGGAATAGCAAGCGGGCCGGGCGCCGGACCGCCCCAAGCCTGCCCGCCCGGCGGTGTGCTTGCGGCTCAGCGCCGCGGGCCGCAGTGCGGTCTGCAGGGCCGGCCAACGCAAGCCTTGGTCGAGGGGCGTCAGTGTTCAGCGTGCGGCGTGTCGGCGTAGTAGCCGTCACCGCGCGTCTTGGGGAAGAGCCTGTCGCGCAGCCGGTCGTTGGCGTCGTTCTGCCATTCCCGGTCCCACAGCGTGACCTTGAGCTCGGTGGCGCCCAGCACCCGCATCAGCCGCTCCCGCTTGCGGGACTGGCGCGCCTGGTCCTCGCCCACCGGCATGAGGATCACCGAGCGCACATAGCCGTGCTCGTCGCACAGCGCGAAGTCGGCCGTCAGCAGCCCCGTGCGCGACAACCATTCGCGGTAGGAATACTGCTTGGGCACGCTGACCAGCTTGTGCAGCGGCACATGCGCGAGCAGGAAGCCCTTGGGGTGCTCCAGGGCCAGGGCCTGCGCGATGCATTTGTGGGCATGGCGTTCCGCGCTCACCAGCACCCGCGTCGCCGTGGGCGGCCAGTGCATGACGGTGTCGGAGGCCTCGGTCTGCTTGGCGCGATGGGTGTCGCGTTGGCCGGTCAGGTTGTCGAGCCAGGCGCCGACGGCGCGGGGGAGGTGGAGGTTGAGCATGCGCGCGACGCTATCGGCAGCGGCGGCGCTTGACCATGCCCGGCTGTCCCTCGACCCTGGGACCAAGTGTGAGCACTTGTGTCGCCGCTGACGGAAGACTGTCGGGCAGCCTTCCCGGGTCACATGCCCGGCAGGCCCTTCATGCCGCCCATGCGCTTCATCATCTTCATGAGGCCGCCGCCCTTCATCTTCTTCATCATGCCCTGCATCTGGTCGAACTGGTTCAGCAGACGGTTGACGTCCTGGATCTGCACGCCGGCGCCCGCGGCGATGCGGCGCTTGCGGCTGGCCTTGCTCTTGCCGTCCATCAGCAGCGCGGGCTGGGCGCGTTCCTTGGCCGTCATGGCGCGCAGGATGCCTTCCATGCGCTTCATGTCGCGCTCAGCGCGGTCCATGTCGGCCTGGCCCGGCTGCTTGTTGCCCATCATGTTCTGCGGCAGCTTGTCCATCAGGCCACCGAGGCCGCCCATCTTCTTCATCTGGGCGATCTGCTGCAGGAAGTCGTTGAGGTCGAAGCCGCTGCCGCTCTTCAGCTTCTCGGCCATGGCCTGGGCCGAGGCCAGGTCCACGCTCTGAGTGACCTGTTCCACCAGGGCGACGATGTCGCCCATGCCCAGTACGCGGCCGGCATGGCGGTCGGCGTCGAAGACCTCCAGGCCGTCGATCTTTTCCGAGACACCGGCGAACTTGATCGGCGCGCCGGTGATCTGGCGCACCGACAGCGCCGCGCCGCCGCGCGAGTCGCCGTCGAGCTTGGTCAGGATGACGCCGGTCAGCGGCAGGGCTTCCTTGAAGGCCTTGGCCGTGTTGATCGCATCCTGGCCCTGCATGGCGTCGACGACGAACAGCGTCTCGACCGGGTTCAGCGTCGCGTGCAGCTCCTTGATCTCGGCCATCAGCGCTTCGTCGATGGCGAGGCGGCCAGCGGTGTCCACCAGCAGCACGTCGAAGAAATGGCGCTTGGCGTAGTCCAGCGCGGCCAGGGCGATGTCGCGCGGCTTCTGGTTGGGTTCGGAAGGGAACCATTCGCCGCCGGCCTGCCGGGTGACCGTCTTCAGCTGCTCGATGGCCGCGGGGCGGTAGACGTCGGCGGAGACCGTCAACACCTTCTTCTTGCGCTTCTCGATTAGGTGCTTGGTGAGCTTGGCGGTCGTCGTCGTCTTGCCGGCGCCCTGCAGGCCGGCCATAAGGATGACGGCGGGCGGCTGGGCGGCGAGGTTGATGTCGGCCACGCCCTCACCCATGGTGGCGGCGAGTTCCTTGTGCACGACCGAGACCAGAACCTGGCCCGGATTCAGCGAGCCGACGACCTCCTGGCCGAGCGCCTTCTCCTTCACGCGGGCGATGAAGTCGCGCACCACCGGCAGGGCCACGTCGGCCTCCAGCAGGGCCATGCGCACCTCGCGCAGCATGTCCTGCACATTGCTCTCGGTGATGCGGGCCTGGCCGCGCATCGTCTTCACGAGGCGACTCAGGCGGTCGGTGAGGTTGGAAGCCATCGTTGGGGAGGGTTGGACCGGCAGAACGCGCGGAACCCAAAAGTACACTGCAGCCATGAGTTTATCGCCCGCTCCCCTCGGAGACGCTGCTGCCGGCGCGCAAGGCCTCGGGCCGGGTCTGGTGCTGGCCATTGCCAGTGCGTTGGCCTTGCTGGGCTATGTGTGGGTCGGGCTGCTGCGCGCCCGCGCCGCCGAGGGCGACGTGGTGGTGCGCCGCCCGCTGCGCTCGGTGCCGCCGATGGCCATGGCCTGGACGGCGCAGTTCGTCGCCCTGTACATCGACATCAGCGGCTATGGGCTGGCCACGCCGGGAGCGCGCTTCGGGTTTGCGCCGGCGCTCTCGATGACGACCTGGCTGGTGCTGACCGTCTATCTGGTGGAAAGCCGCTTCCTGCCGTTGCACAGCGTGCGCCGCGTGCTTGCTTGGCTGGCCGCCGCCGCCGTGCTGCTGGCCTGGAGCTTTCCCGGCGAGAGCCGGCCGACCGCCGCCTCGCCCTGGGCGCCCCTGCACTGGGTGCTGGGCTTGGCGTCCTACGGGCTCTTCGGCGTGGCCGTGCTGCACGCCGCGCTGATGAATCGGGCCGAGACGCGGCTGCGCCAGAAGCAGGCCACGCCTGGCGGCCTGCCGCTGCTGCAGCTGGAGCGGCTGACCTTCCAGTTCGTGGCCGCGGGCGTGGGTGTGCTGTCGCTGGCCATCTTCCTCGGCTGGTGGTTCACGCCGACCTGGAAGTGGGACCACAAGAACCTGCTGGCCGTGCTGGGCTGGCTCGTGCTGACTGGCCTGCTGGTGGGCCGGCGCATCTATGGCTGGCGCGGCCGACGCGCCACGCGCTGGCTCTACGCCGGTGCGGCCCTGCTGCTGCTGTCCTATGCCGGCTCGCGCTTCGTGCTGGAGGTCATCCTGCAACGGGCGGTCAACGGAGTCGGTGCTTGAAATACCTGTTGCTGCTGTTGCTGCTGGGCGGCCTCTTCCTCGTGCTGGGTGCCCGGCGCGGCCGGCCGCGCGAGCCCGAATCGCGCGCGCCCGCGCCACCGGCAGCGCCGCAGGCCATGTCGCGCTGCGCAGAGTGCGGCGTGCATCTGCCGGCGGACGAGGCGCTGCCGGGCAAGGGCGGCATGTTCTGCAGCGCGGCGCATCGGGCCAGCTTCGAAGCCCGCCAGGGCCAGGCTTGAGCGTGAGCAGCCTCGCCGGCGAGGGCAGCTGGTTCGTCGAGTCCACGCCGGCCGAGCCGGCCGAGAGCAGCGCCAGCTTCGAGCGCCTGTACCGCGCCTTCCTGGCCGCCCGCGCGGCGCTGGGCCTGGCGCTGATCGCGGCCCAGCTGATCGCGGCGGCCCTGTCCACGCCGCCGGCCTCGTCGACGCTGGGGCTGAGCGCCTCCTATGCAGCCGCCGCGGTGGCGCTGTGGTTGCTGCCCCAGCTGCGCCGCGGCGCGTCGGCGCGCAGCCTGGCTCGCATCAGCAGCCCCCACTGGTGGAGCGCCATCGGCGTCGACCTGATCCTGTTCGGCGTGCTGCATGCGCTGGACCCCAGCGGCGTGAACTACGGTGCTTTGTTCGTGATGCCCGTGCTGATGGCGGCCGTGCTGAGCCCGCGCCTGCTGGCGCTGGCCACAGCGGCGATGGCGACGCTGGGCCTGCTGGGTGCGGCGGGCTGGTCGTTGCTGTCGGGCGCGGACGTGGGCCTGAAGACGACGCAGGCCGGCCTGGTGGGCAGCGGTCTGTTCGCCGTCAGCCTGCTGGCCGGCGAGCTGAGTGCGCGGCTGGCGCGCGAGGAAAAGGCCGCGCGCGGCAGCCTGGCGCTGGCCCGTCAGCAGGAGCTGCTGAACCGTCTGGTCATCGACGAGATGCAGGAGGGCGTGCTCGTCGTCGACCGGCGTGGCCGGGTGCGGGCGATGAACCCGGCCTCGCGCGCACTGCTTGGCGCAGCCAGCGGCGAGCTGAGCTGGCAGCTGCGCGGCCGGGCCGACTGGCAGCCTCTGGTGCTGGCGCTGGAAAGCGCCTATGCCGGTGGCGCGGGCGGCGCGGGTGCGGAGGTGGACGTGGCGCTGCCCCTGGCCAGTGGCGCCAGCCGCAGCCTGCGCCTGCGCCTGCGCTTCACGCGCCAGCGCGAGGGCAGCGAGGAGCTGTGCGTGCTCTTCGTCGAGGACAACCGCGAGTTGCTGGCGCGCACCCGCCAGGAGAAGCTGGCTGCGATGGGCCGGGTGTCGGCCGGCATCGCGCACGAGATCCGCAACCCTCTGGCGGCCATCGCGCAGGCCAATGCGTTGCTGGCCGAGGACGTGGGCGGCACGCGCGCCGAGCAGCTGACCCAGATGGTGGCCTCGAATGTGCAGCGGCTCAAGCGACTGGTCGACGACGTCAGCGAGCTGGCGCCCAGCGTGCAGCCCGACACTCAGGCCCTGGATATCAGCGCCCTGGTGCAGGAGGCCTGCGAGGACTGGGCCTATGTCAACAACATCGTGGCCGGCGATGCGAGCCGCCTCCGGCTGCAGATCGCCTCGCCCGGCCTGATGGGGCTGTTCGATGCTGAGCACCTGCGCCGCGTGCTCGTCAACCTGCTGGACAACGCACACCGGCATGCCGACCCCGGCGCCGGCGCGATCCAGGTCGTGCTGGCCCGGCAGGGCGATGCGCTGGACCTGGTCGTGCGCAGCGTCGGCGCCCCGGTGCCGCCCGAGATCGAGCGCCATCTGTTCGAGCCCTTCTTCTCGACGCGCAGCCGCGGTTCGGGCTTGGGCCTCTATATTTGCCGTGAACTGTGCGAGCGCCACGGCGCCGCCATCGACTACCGCCGTGCATCCGAGGCGGCCGCCAACGAATTCAGCGTTCGACTGCGCACCCCTCAATCCGCATGACTTCTGCTGCCCCCCCCCCGCGCCTGCTGGTCGTCGACGACGAGCCCGACCTGCGCACGCTCTACGAGCTGACGCTGCTGCGCGAGGGCTACGAGATCGACAGCGCCGGCTCGGTGGCCGAGGCGCTGGACCATCTGCAGGCCGGAACCTACAGCGCGGTCATCACCGACATGAAGCTGCCCGACGGCTCGGGCCTGTCGCTGCTGCGCTGGCTGGAGCAGGCCGGGCGGCCGGAGAAGGCCATCGTCATCACGGCCTTCGGCTCGGCCGAGAACGCCGTCGAGGCGTTGAAGGCCGGCGCCTACGACTACCTGACCAAGCCGGTGGATTTGCGCCAGTTCCGCCTCGTCGTGGGCTCTGCGCTGGGGCGCGTGGCGGCCGAGCCGGCGCCCGTGGCGAAGGAGGAGGTCGCGGCGCCGGCCTCGGCCCTGCGGTTGGTTGGCGAATCCCCGGCCATCCGTGCCGTGCGCTCGCTGATCGACAAGGTGGGGCGCAGCATGGCGCCGGTGTTGGTGCAGGGCGAGTCGGGCACCGGGAAGGAGCTGGTGGCGCGCGCCATCCATGACCATGGCGCGCGCGCCGGGCAGCGCTTCGTCGCGGTGAATTGCGGCGCCATTCCCGAGAACCTGCTGGAGGCGGAGTTCTTCGGCTACCGCAAGGGCGCCTTCACCGGCGCCAACGAGGACCGCGAGGGCTTCTTCCAGGCGGCCGACGGCGGCACGCTCTTCCTGGACGAAATCGGCGACCTGCCGCTGGCCATGCAGAGCAAGCTGCTGCGGGTCATCCAGGAGCGTTCGGTGCGCCCGGTGGGGGCGACTGCGGAGACACCCATCAATGTGCGCATCCTCAGTGCGACGCACAAGGATCTCGGCGCCGAGGTGGCCGGCGGGCGCTTCCGCCAGGACTTGTTCTACCGCCTCAACGTCATCCAGATCCGCGTGCCGCCGCTGCGCGAGCGGCTGGAAGACCTGGGGTTGATCAGCACCCGGGTGCTGGCCCGCATCGCCCAGGACGCCGGCGTGTCGCCTGCGCCGAGGCTGACGGCTGCCGCGCTGCAGACCTTGTCGCGCTACGCCTTCCCCGGCAACGTGCGCGAGCTGGAGAACCTGCTGCACCGCGCGCTGGCCCTGGCCGGTGGCGAGTGGATAGACGCCGACGACCTCGGCCTGCCCGATACCTTGCTGGACGAGAGCCGCAGCGAATCGCAGTTCGCCTCGCTGGAAACGCCGGTGGCCGCCGAACCAGTGGCCGAGGGGCTGTCGCTGCCGGAGCAACTGCCCAGCGATCTGGCGCGTTATCTCGACGAGGTCGAGCGCGCCATCCTGCTGCGCGCGCTGGAGCTGCACCGCTTCAACCGCACGGCGGCGGCGGCCAGCCTGGGGCTGTCGCTGCGGCAGATCCGCTACCGCATGGCACGGCTGGCGATCTCGGCCGGCGACAGCTGAGGCGAGAAAAATCCCTCTCGGGATTTGCCCTGCTTGAATCCGTCACGAGGACTGATTGGCGGCGGGTGTTGCGCGCCGAAATGCAGCAACGGCGCGGGCTGGCGGCCCGCTTCAGCCCGCTAGCCCAATGCCCATGCGGGCCGTGGCGGACAAGCCCCGATCTGATCGGGGCAAGGTGCACGACCGGCTGCTTTTCCGGTCAAGCGCCGGCCAGGGTTTGACACTAGCGGTAGTGCTTGAGGGGGGCGAGGGCCATAGATATAGTGTCCCTTCGTGTTATCCTGCTGACCCAGTCGACCCCCATGCCCATCCCCTCGGAATCGCTGTTCGCTGTGGCCAGGCCGCAGCGGCAATGCACCCGAGGCCCAAGCCGGAATGCCGGCTTGGCAGTGGACCGGCAGGGACGAAATACCCCAACTGAACCAACGCGCGACGCGCCGACCCGGACCCGGGTTGCTGCCGCGCATTTGCCCGTCATTTCTCGATAAAGGATCCCCTCATGCTGCAAGAAGCCGCCACGGGCCAGGCCGCCCCCGCCGCCTCGCTTTCCCCGGTATCGCCGGTTGCGTTTGGATCCGACGCACAAGCCCCCACCGCCCCGACGCTGACGACCTACCAGGCTTACCAGATCATTCGCCGCAACGGCGCCGTGGTTTCGTTCGAGCCGAGCAAGATCGCCGTCGCGCTGATGAAGGCCTTCCTGGCTGTGCACGGCACCAGCGGCGCGGCCTCGGCCAGCGTGCGCGAGACGGTCGAGCAGCTGACCCAGAACGTCGTGCGCGCGCTGCTGCGGTCGCGCCCGAGCGGCGGCACCTTCCACATCGAAGACGTGCAGGACCAGGTCGAGCTGGGCCTGATGCGCAGCGGTCACCATGAAGTCGCCCGCGCCTATGTGCTGTACCGCGAGCGCCGCGCGCAGGAGCGCGCCGCCCAAGGCGAAGCCGCCCGCGCCGCCGAGCCGCAGCTGATGGTGGTGGACGGCGGCGAGCGCCGCCCGCTGGACCTCGGCGCGCTGAAGTCGCTGATCGCCTCGGCCTGCGAGAACCTGGGCGCCGACGTGAAGCCCGAGCCCGTGCTCGCCGAGACCCAGCGCAACCTGTACGACGGCGTCGCCATCGACGAGGTCTACAAGGCTGCCATCCTGGCCGCGCGCACGCTGATCGAGAAGGACCCGGGCTACAGCCGCGCCACCGCCCGCCTGCTGCTGCACACCATCCGCCGCGAGATCATTGGCGGCGAGGTCACGCAGGCCGAGATGCAGGCGCGTTATGCCGAGTACTTCCCCGGCTACATCAAGAAGGGCATCAAGGCCGAGCTGCTCGACGAGAAGCTGGGTCAGTACGATCTGGCCAGGCTGGGCGCAGCGCTGAAGGCCGAGCGCGACCTGCAGTTCGACTACCTGGGCCTGCAGACCCTGTACGACCGCTACTTCCTGCACATCGAAGACGTGCGCATCGAGATGCCGCAGGCCTTCTTCATGCGCGTGGCCATGGGCCTGGCCCTGGGCGAGATCGATCGCGAGGCCCGCGCCATCGAGTTCTACGAAGTGCTGTCGAGCTTCGACTTCATGAGCTCCACGCCGACGCTGTTCAACGCCGGCACGCGCCGCTCGCAGCTGTCGTCCTGCTACCTGACGACCGTGTCCGACGACCTGGACGGCATCTACGAGGCGCTGAAGGAAAACGCGCTGCTGAGCAAGTTTGCCGGCGGCCTGGGCAACGACTGGACCCCGGTGCGCGCGCTCGGCTCGCACATCAAGGGCACCAACGGCAAGTCGCAGGGCGTCGTGCCCTTCCTGAAGGTCGTCAACGACACGGCCGTGGCCGTGAACCAGGGCGGCAAGCGCAAGGGCGCCGTCTGCGCCTACCTGGAAAGCTGGCACCTGGATATCGAAGAGTTCCTGGACCTGCGCAAGAACACCGGCGACGACCGCCGCCGCACCCATGACATGAACACGGCGAACTGGATTCCCGACCTGTTCATGAAGCGCGTGCTGGAAGGCGGCGACTGGACGCTGTTCAGCCCCTCCACCTGCCCGGATCTGCATGACAAGTTCGGCAAGGCCTTCGAGGAGGCCTATGTGGGGTATGAGCGCAAGGCGGACAGCGGCGAGCTCAAGCTTTTCAAGCGCATGCCGGCCAAAGACCTGTGGCGCAAGATGCTCTCGATGCTGTTCGAGACGGGCCACCCCTGGATCACGTTCAAGGACGCCTGCAACGTGCGCAGCCCGCAGCAGCATGTCGGCGTCGTGCACTCGTCCAATCTGTGCACCGAGATCACGCTGAATACCAACGACAGCGAGATCGCCGTCTGCAACCTCGGCTCCGTCAACCTGGCCCAGCACATCAAGGATGGCCAGATCGACCAGGCCAAGCTGAAGAAGACCGTGCGCACGGCCATGCGCATGCTGGATAACGTCATCGACATCAACTACTACGCCGTCAAGAAGGCGCGTGATTCCAACCTGCGCCACCGTCCGGTGGGCCTGGGCATCATGGGCTTCCAGGATGCGCTCTACCAGCTGCGCACGCCCTACGCGAGCCAGGCCGCCGTCGAGTTCGCCGACCGCTCGATGGAAGCCGTCTGCTACCACGCCTACTGGGCGTCGACGGAGCTGGCCGAGGAGCGCGGGCGCTACAGCAGCTACAAGGGTTCGCTGTGGGATCGCGGCATCCTGCCGATCGACTCGCTGGACCTGCTGGCCGAGGCCCGCGGTGGCTATGTCGACGTGGACCGTTCGACCTCGATGGACTGGGACGCACTGCGCGGCCGCATCGCCACCTACGGCATGCGCAACAGCAACTGCGTCGCCATCGCGCCCACGGCCACCATCTCCAACATCATCGGCGTCGACGCGTCCATCGAGCCGTGCTTCGGCAACCTCTCGGTCAAGTCCAACCTGTCGGGCGAGTTCACCGTCATCAACGAGTCCCTCGTGCGTGACCTGAAGGCGCTGGGCCTGTGGGACGACGTGATGGTCATGGACCTCAAGCACTTCGACGGCTCGTTGCGCCGCATCGACCGTGTGCCTGAGGACATCAAGGCGCTGTACGCAACGGCCTTCGAAGTCGACACCGTGTGGCTGATCGAAGCCGGCGCGCGCCGCCAGAAGTGGATCGACCAGGCGCAGAGCCTGAACATCTACATGGCCGGGGCGTCGGGCAAGAAGCTCGACGAGACCTACAAGCTTGCCTGGCAGCGCGGCCTGAAGACGACCTACTACCTGCGCACCATCAGCGCCACGCAGGCCGAGAAGAGCACCGTCACGCGCTCGGGCCAGCTCAATGCGGTGTCCAACAGCGCCGCGCCGGTGATGGCTGCGACGGCCGCGCCTGTCGCCGCCGTCGAGCCGGAACTGCCGGCGACGGACATGAAGTTCTGCGCCATCGACGACCCAGGTTGCGAGGCCTGCCAGTAATCGAAGCGGCAGCGTCGACATGTATAGACAAGTTGGCGCTGCTTGTTTTCGATGCCCTCGCGCAACAAAGATTGCGCGAATGATGCAAATAGCAGTTGCTGGTTCTTGTTGATTTGCACCAGCACTGCCGATAATTCGAAGTGATAGGAAGCAAACCATGCTGGATTGGGACGAAGACCTGAAGTCCACTGATACCTCTGCCGCGAAACCCCTCGCGGCCATGCCTTCGGCGACAGCGTCGCACGGAGCTGCCAGCGTCTCGATGCCCGCCCCCCAACTGTCCGGTGAACCCACGACCGCGCGTCGCGTGAAGGCTGCCGACAAGCGCATCATCAACGGCCAGACCGACGTCAACCAGCTGGTGCCGTTCAAGTACAAGTGGGCCTGGGAGAAGTACCTTGCCACCTGCGCCAACCACTGGATGCCGCAGGAGGTGAACATGAGCCGCGACATCGCGCTCTGGAAGGACCCCAACGGCCTGACCGAAGACGAGCGCCGCATCATTAAGCGCAACCTCGGCTTCTTCGTCACCGCCGACTCGCTGGCCGCCAACAACATCGTGCTGGGCACTTACCGCCACATCACGGCGCCCGAGGCTCGCCAGTTCCTGCTGCGCCAGGCCTTCGAAGAGGCGATCCACACGCACGCCTACCAGTACATCGTCGAGAGCCTGGGTCTGGACGAGAGCGAGATCTTCAACGCCTACAACGAGGTGAAGTCGATCCGCGACAAGGACGAGTTCCTGATCCCCTTCATCGAAGCGATCATGAAGCCGGAGTTCGTCACCGGCACGCCCGCGGCCGACCAGACACTGCTGAAGTCGCTCATCGTCTTCGCCTGCCTGATGGAAGGCCTGTTCTTCTACGTTGGCTTCACGCAGATCCTCGCGATGGGCCGCCAGAACAAGATGACGGGTGCGGCCGAGCAGTACCAGTACATCCTGCGCGACGAGTCCATGCACTGCAATTTCGGCATCGACCTGATCAACCAGATCAAGCTTGAGAACCCGCACCTCTGGACGGCCGAATTTAAGGCCGAGATCAAGGCGCTGTTCCTCAAGGCCGTCGAGCTGGAATACCGCTATGCCGAGGACACCATGCCGCGTGGCGTGCTGGGCCTCAACGCCTCGATGTTCAAGGGTTATCTGCGCTTCATCGCCAACCGCCGTGCGGTGCAGATCGGCCTCGAAGCCCTGTTCCCGAACGAAGAAAACCCCTTCCCCTGGATGAGCGAAATGATCGACTTGAAGAAGGAACGCAACTTCTTCGAGACCCGCGTCATCGAGTACCAGTCGGGCGGGGCGCTGAGCTGGGACTGATCCCCCGGCCTCAACAAGATCAAGACCTGGCCAATGCAGTCACCGAGCGAAACCCGCATCAACACCCTTGAGGTGGCGGGGCTGCATGGCGATCCCATTCACCGTACCGAGGCGTTCCTCCTGAGCGACTCTCGGACGGTGAATAACCGTATCTGCACGGACCGGTCCGTGTGGGACGGTGACTTTTCCACTTGATCAAGGAGAAAACCATGGCAACTGCGAAGACCCCGGCCAAGGCCGCACCGAAGAAGGCCGCTCCGGCCAAGAAGGCCGCTCCGGCGAAGAAGGCCGCTCCGGCGAAGAAGGCCGCTCCGGCCAAGAAGGCCGCTCCGGCCAAGAAGGCCGCTCCGGCCAAGAAGGCCGCTCCGGCGAAGAAGGCCGCTCCGGCCAAGAAG
>NZ_JBWKUV010000001.1:0-65345 GCF_059421025.1 Roseateles sp. GW821-FHT03B02 | reverse complement strand
GAAGGCCGCTCCGGCCAAGAAGGCCGCTCCGGCCAAGAAGGCCGCTCCGGCGAAGAAGGCCGCTCCGGCCAAGAAGGCAGCCGCTCCCAAGAAGGCTGCTCCGGCGAAGAAGGCCGCTGCCCCCAAGAAGGCTGCCGCTCCCAAGAAGGCCGCTGCCAAGCCCGCTGCGAAGCCTGCTGCCAAGAAGGCCGCGGCTCCGAAGAAGGCTGCTGCCAAGCCTGCCGCTGCCAAGCCTGCCGCTGCTGCCAAGCCCGCTGCTGCTGCCAAGCCCGCTGCTGCTGCCGCTGCGCCGGCTGCCAAGACGGCGCTGAGCCCGCAAGCTGCCTGGCCCTTCCCGACCGGCAACAAGCCCTAAACAGGCGATCTGCTGAATCGTCAGCCGGGTGGCTCGCCACCCGGTTGGCGAGCACCAGCCAGCCCGGCCCGAGTCTCTCGGTCCGGGCTTTTTGTTGGGTGCTTTCCGAAACCCCGACCCGAAGCGCGAGTCATGCGGGCCAGAGCCCACTCGACAGCCTGCTATGGATAGAAGATGTTGACGCTGTAGCCGCTGATGCGCTGGCCGCCCGTGCTGAAGACCAGGCTCAGGGACTGCTCGGAATCGGCATTGACCTGCGTGAGAGCCGGGCTCATGGCCTCGGGGCCGAGCACCCTGCGAGCCAGTGGTGCGCCGCTGGCGTCGGTCAGACTGAGCTCGACAGAAGGTGCTGCGACATCGACACCCGTCTTGTTGCGCAGCGCCAGATTGAGCTTGTAGCCACCGCTGCCGATGGGGTTCAGCGAAGTGGCGTCGATGCTCAGTGCCTCGATGCGCTTCCAGGGTTTGATCTCGCAGCCTGCCGCTTCGCACAGCGTCTGGAGCGAGGCGCGCAGCGGCGGGTGCAGGGCAGCGATGGCATTGCGGAAATGCAGCGCTACCTGCACGGCCAGCAACAGGGCCAGCAGCAGTGACAGGGCCGCCAGAGCCAGCCTGACGCCGGGGCGGCTCCAGCGGGCGCTGCTCTCGGCGCGCCGCATGAACTCGGGCATGGCCATGGGCATCGAGGGCGCGAGCGCCGGCTCGGCGGCCATCACCGGCGCGGGCTCCGGGGCCTCCGGGGGAGGCAGCGGCGCCGCGACGCTGCCGTCGTCCACCCAGCGCGGCTCATGCCTGACGAGGTCCGTCGACGGCCAACCCGTCGGCAACGCGTCGATGCGCGGCTCGGGGTCGGGCGGCGGCATCCAGGGCGGCGGTGCGTCGAAGGCCGGCGTCACCGGGGCAGCGGGCGGCGGGGGTGATGGTGGAGGCGGCGGAGGAGGCAGTGGTTCGGGAGCCGCGGCCGGCGTGAACTGCGCCGGCCAGGGCGGCGGCGTGTCGCGCTCGATGTCGAACAGCAACTCCCGCGCGTCGAAGATCTCGGCACAGCGGCCGCAGCGCACCCAACCGTCGGAAACGCGCAGCTGATCCTCGACGATCCTAAAGATCGTGCCGCAGGCGGTGCAGCGCGTCGCGAGGCTCATGCCGGGCGTTGGGCCGTCATCAGGATCCAGCCGTCCTCTTCGTCACTGACTTCAAGGGCCAGCCAGGGCGCGTAGGCGGCCTTCAGCTCGTCGGCCTGACGGCTCAGGATGCCGGCCAGGATCAGGTTGCCGCCAGCTGCCACGTGGGCGCAGAGCAGCGGCGCGAGCAGCTTCAGCGGCGTGGCCAGGATGTTGGCGATGACCAGCGGGTATTCACCCTGGGCCAGCTCGGGCATACCGGGGTGGAGGCTGACGCCATTGGCGAGCGCGTTGTCGCGCGAGGACGTGATGGCGGCCGGATCGATGTCGACGGCGTCGATGTCTTGCGCACCGTGCAGGGCCGCGCCGATGGCGAGGATGCCCGACCCGCAGCCATAGTCCAGCACGCGCGGCCAGGGCTGGGCATGTGTCGCAATCCAGCGCAGGCACATGCGTGTCGTCGGATGCGTGCCGGTGCCGAAGGCCAGGCCCGGGTCCAGGCGCATGACGCGCCGTGCCTGGGGCGGTGCCTGGTGCCAGCTCGGCACGATCCAGAACTCAGGCGTGATCTCGACCGGTGCGAACTGGCTCTGCGTCAGGCGCACCCAGTCCTGCTCGGGCACGGCCTGGATGGCCTGCACGTGCACGTCGTCGGCCCAGTCCTGGGCCAGGATAAGCGTTGCCGCCTCGGTGGCCTCTGGTTCGTCGGGGAAGAGGGCTTTGACGACCGAACGTTCCCAGCCAGCCTTGGGCGCCGGCATGCCGGGCTCGCCGAACAAGGCCTGCTCGGCGTCGGTGTCCGCGTCGGCGTCTTCGACCGACACCGCGAGGGCGTCGATCTCCATCAGCGCATCGCTGACGATCTCTACGTCTGCTTCGCGGCAGACCAGGGCCAGCTCGAAGAGATTGCTCATCGCTTGTGGGCAGCCATCCAGCCTTCGAGGTAATGGATGCTCGTGCCGCCTTCGATGAACTTGGCATCGGCCATCAGCTCGCGGTGCAGCGGGATGTTGGTCTGGATGCCTTCCACGACGGTTTCGCTCAGCGCGATGCGCATGCGGGCCAGGGCCTGCTCGCGCGTGTCGCCGTGCACGATGATCTTGCCGATCATGGAGTCGTAGTTGGGCGGCACGAAGTAGTTCGTGTAGGCATGCGAGTCCACCCGCACACCGGGGCCGCCAGGCGGGTGCCACATCGTGATGCGGCCGGGCGAAGGCGTGAACTTGACCGGGTCTTCCGCGTTGATGCGGCACTCGATGGAATGGCCCTTGAGCTCGATCTGGCGCTGCGTGAACGGCAGCTTCTCGCCGGCGGCGATCTTGATCTGCTGCTGCACGATGTCGATGCCGGTGACCAGCTCCGTCACCGGGTGTTCGACCTGCACGCGCGTGTTCATCTCGATGAAGTAGAACTCGCCGTTCTCGTACAGGAACTCGAAGGTGCCGGCACCGCGGTAGCCCATCCTCTTGCAGGCCGCGGCGCAGCGGTCGCCCACCTTCTCGATCGTGCGGCGGGGGATGCCGGGGGCAGGCGCCTCCTCGATGATCTTCTGGTGGCGCCGCTGCATGGAGCAGTCGCGCTCGCCCAGCCAGACGGCGTTCTTGAAGGTGTCGGCCAGCACCTGGATCTCCACGTGGCGTGGGTTCTCCAGGAACTTCTCCATGTAGACCTCGGGATTGCCGAAGGCCGCGCCCGCTTCGGCCCGCGTTGTCTGCACGGCGTGCACGAGGGCTGCCTCGGTGTGGACGACGCGCATGCCGCGGCCGCCGCCGCCGCCTGCGGCCTTGATGATGACCGGATAGCCCACCGAGCGGGCGATCTTGATGATCTCCTTCGGGTCCTCAGGCAGTGCGCCTTCGGAGCCGGGCACGCAGGGCACGCCCGCGCGGATCATGGCCTGCTTGGCCGAGACCTTGTCGCCCATCATGCGGATGGACTCGGGCGTCGGGCCGATGAAGGTGAAGCCGCTGCGCTCCACGCGCTCGGCGAAGTCGGCGTTCTCGCTGAGGAAGCCGTAGCCGGGGTGGATGGCTTCGGCGTCGGTCACCTCGGCCGTCGCGATGATGGCCGGCATGCTGAGGTAGCTCTGGGCCGACGGCGCTGGGCCGATGCAGACGGCTTCGTCGGCCAGGCGCACGTATTTGGCGTCGCGATCGGCCTCTGAATACACGACGACGGACTTGATGCCGAGCTCTCGGCAAGCCCGTTGAATCCGGAGAGCGATCTCGCCCCGGTTGGCGATGAGGACCTTCTTGAACATCAGAAGTCCTTACTCAATCACGAACAGCGGTTGTCCGAACTCTACGGCCTGGCCGTTCTCGCACAAGACCTTGGTGATCGTGCCGGACTTGTCGGCCTCGATCTCATTCATGATCTTCATCGCTTCGATGATGCAGATGGCTTCGCCTTCCTTGACCTGCTGGCCTACGTCGGCGAACGGCTTGGCGTTGGGGCTGGAGGCGCGGTAGAAGGTGCCGACCATCGGCGACTTGACGACATGGCCGGTCTCGGCGGGCGCTGCGGCCGGTGCGGCGGCGGGAGCCGCGGCGGCGACCGCAGGAGCGGCGGCCATGACGACGGGGGCCGCGGGTGCCTGGGCATAGACCGGCTGCATGGCCACGGCAGCGGCCGGGTCGGACTTGACGATGCGGACCTTGCCGTCGGCCTCGGTGATTTCCAGTTCGGAGATGTTGGATTCCGAGACCAGGTCGATCAGGGTTTTGAGCTTGCGAAGGTCCATCTTGGCTCCAGGCGATGTTGTTGTTGTGGGGAAAGAGAAAAGACGGCGCGCGACCCTGAGGTCAGGCGCCGGCTTCCAACGATTCGAGGGCGTGGCGCAGCGCGAGGCGGTAGCCGTTCGCGCCGAGGCCGCAGATGACGCCCACCGCCAGCTCGCTCATATAGCTGTGATGGCGGAAGGCTTCGCGGCGGTGGATGTTCGACAGGTGAACTTCGATGAAGGGCAGGGCCACGGCTGCCAGAGCATCGCGGATGGCGACGCTGGTGTGGGTGTAGGCAGCCGGGTTGATGATGATGAAGCGCGTGCCGTCCGTGCGCGCGGCCTGGATGCGGTCGACCAGAGCACCTTCGTGGTTGCTCTGGAAGCTGCTCAGCGTGGCGCCGGCATCCGTGGCGATCGTGCCGAGTTCGGCGTCGATCTGCGCGAGAGTCTGCGCGCCGTAGACCTCGGGCTCGCGGGTACCGAGCAGGTTGAGGTTGGGGCCATGCAGGACGAGAACTTGCATCAAACGCGTGGCGACGCGCGGGCCCGAAGGTCTAGAGAGTCGCCACTAAATTGAGGAAGGGCGAACTTTACGCGTTTTGGCGCCGATTTCCGGCTGGATAGGGAAATTCTCAGGTCGATGCCAGTGCGCGCAGTTCTTCCAGCCTGCTGACGCCCAAACGACGCCAGCTGATCTCGCCGGTCTCGTCGAAGACGACGGAAAACGGCAGGCCGCCGGCCGGATTGCCGAGTTCGCGCACCAAGCCCAGCCCTTCGGGGCCGGCCAGCGCGACGGTGAAGTCCAGCGGCGTCTTCTGCAGGAACGCCTTGACCGGCTCGGCCTGGTCCACGGCCAGGCCCAGTACTTGCCAGCCCTTGCCCTTGGCTTCCCTGTAGAACTGGTTGATCTCCGGCAGTTCCTTCACGCAGGGCGGGCACCAGGTAGCCCAGAAGTTGACGAGCAAAGGCCTGCCGCGCCAGCGGGCGACGTCGAGCTCGGCCCCGTCCGCGCTGGGGAAGCGGCGCGCCCAGAAGGCCTGGGCGACGGCCGAGGCCGCCGGTGGATTCAGCTTGCGCCAAGCGAAGGACGCGCCCAGCGCCGCAGCGCCGAGGCCGGTGCCGGCAAGCATCAGGCGGCGGGAGATGGGGGTCATGTCGCTTCTTCCAGCAGTTTTTCCAGGGCGGGCAGATCGCCGCGCTCCGTCAGGCCGCGGGCGTCGGGCCTGAGGGCGCCGCGCAGGTCGTCGAAATCGAGGATGGTCAGACACAGCGTCACCCGCTCGTCGAGGGCGGCACAGGGCGCGTCGAGGATGAGCATGTCCACCTGCCGCCCGCGGCCGGCCGTCGTTTCTGCAACGTCGAAGCTCAGGCCGCGGTTCAGCAACTCGATCTCCGCGGCCTTGCTGTCGTCGCAATAGAGCTGCAGGTGGACGTTGGACAGACGCGTGGCCGTGCCGCGCCAGACGGCACCGGTCAGGTGGGGGCGGAACTCGGCCAGCCGCGCCATCCATTGCGCGGCCAGCTCGCGCAGCGCGCGCAGCTCGGCCGGCTGGGTGTCGGCGTGGAAGATGGCGATGTACTCGCGCACGGCGTCCTCGACCTCGTCGTTGCCGGGCAGGGCGGCGCGCGGCAGCCCCAGGTCGCGGGCGGCGCGCTGCTTGGCGGGCCCCCAGTCCATGCCGTCGTCGACGATGAGGCGGGCTGCCGCTGCGGCGATCTCTTCGCTGTCGCTCATGGCAATTGCGCGCTGTTCATGCGGCCGGCGATGACGCTGGCGCGGCCCAGCACATAAGGTGACCCGGGCTGGCGCTCGAAACGCTTGGGCGCCGGCAGCATGACGGCCAGGCGGGCGGCCTCGAAAGGTCCGAGGCGTGCCGCGTCGACGCGGAAGTAGTGGCGGGCCGCCGCCTGGGCGCCGAACAGGCCCTCGCCCCACTCGACGCTGTTCAGATAGATCTCCAGGATGCGGCGCTTGTCCAGCAGGCCTTCCAGCATCAGCGTCAGCACGAGCTCCTGGCCCTTGCGCAGCAGCGTGCGCTCTCCGGACAGGAAGAGGTTTTTGGCCAACTGCTGGGTGATGGTGGAGCCGCCGACCACCTTGGCCGTCGGCTTGCCGCGCGCCTCGGCGCGGGCCTGGGCCTTCTCGTTCTTCTTCCAGGCGCCCTTGAGCGAGTCCCAGTCGACGCCGCCATGCTCGGCAAAGGAATCGTCCTCGCTGGCGATGACGGCGCGCTTCAGCGTGGCGGGCAACTGGGCGTCGTCCACCCATTGCTGGGCCCAGGCGACTTGATGCTTCTCGCTCAGCAGGCGGACGGCCTCGCTGCGCTGGAAGCTGGTGGACTGCGGCGCGACGATGCGCATCAGCGCGATACGGCCGGCGAACCAGAGCTGCAGGCACAGCACGGCTAGCACCAGGACCGCGAGCAGCCGGCCGGCGTGGCGCATCACAGCGCGGCCCTCAGCGCCTTCAGCACCGGCGCCGTGTCGGGCCGCACGCCGCGCCAGAAGCAGAAGGCCTCGGCCGCCTGCTCCACCAGCATGCCCAGGCCGTCGCGCGGTTCGGCGCCGTGGGCGGCGGCCCAGTCCAGAAAGCCTTGGGCCTTGGGGCCGTACATCATGTCCAGTGCCAGCGCGTCGGTCTTCAGCACGCGGGCATCCACCGGCGAGGCCGCGCCGGCCAGGCTGGTGCTGGTGGCGTTGACGACGATGTCCTGCGCGGCCGGCGCGTCGGCCAGCGTCGCGGCAGCCAGCGGAACGCCGAGGTGTGCGTGGCCCGCGACCAGGGCCTCGGCCTTGTCGACGCTGCGGTTCACGACGGTGATGCACGCCGGGCGGGCCGCGATCAGGCTGCCCAGCACGCCCGCCGCCGCACCGCCGGCGCCGACCAGCAGCACCTGCAGGCCGGCGAGCGGCCGGCCTGCATTGCGCTGGATGTCGTTGACGAGGCCGGCGCCGTCGGTGTTGTCGCCGGTCCAGCCGCCGTCGTCGAAGCGCAGCGTGTTGACGGCGCCGCCCAGTTCGGCGCGCTCGGTGCGCCGCGCGGCCAGCGCGAAGGCCTCGAACTTAAAGGGCACGGTGACGTTGCAGCCCTTGGCGCCCGCGGCGGCGAAGGCGCGCAGCGTCGGCTCGAAGGCGTCGAGCGGCGCGAGCAGGCGCTCGTAGGCGATGTCCTGCCCGGTCTGCTGGGCGAACATGGCATGGATGGCCGGCGAGCGGCTGTGCTCGACGGGGTTGCCGACGACGGCGTATCTGTCAGTCATGGTTGCCCTGCAAAGTCGTTTCCAGCCCCTCGTCGCGGGTGAAGCGGAAGCGCGACGTGATGACCAGCACCTCGGCGCCGCGCAGCATGGCGGAGCTGAAGTTGCCGAAGGGAGAGGCCGCCTGCACGATGGCGACGGCGCGCTTGTCCAGCGTGGAGTTGCCGCTGGAGGCGACGATCTCGGTCTCGATGACGCGGCCCTTGTGGTCGATGTGGATGTTCATGGTCAGCTCGCCGTAGAGCTTCTTGCCGCGGTACTCCGGGAAGTCGCGCGTGCCGCGTTCCTCGATGCGGCGGCGCAGGCCGTCGTAGTACAGGGCATAGACGACTTCGCGCGTGGCCGGGCTGATGTAGCGCTTGCGCGGCCGGGCGCTTTCCTCGTTGACGCGCTTCTCGATCTCGGCGAGCAAGTCCACGAGCTGGCGGCGCTTCTCGGCTTGGGCGCGCTCCGTCGGGTCGTTCTTCTCACGGCGCGGGTCGGGAGGCGGCAGCAGGGCCAGCTCGCGCCGCACCTGGGTCAGCAACTGTTGCTGCTGCTCCTGCAGCTTGGTGATCTGGGTGTGCTGGGCCTCGGCGGCATCGCCGGTCTCGCTGTGGCGCGCCGGAGGCAGCGGCGACGTGGCGCGGCCGACCTCCATGTTGCCGCCCCCGGCCAGGTTGGCCTGCGCCAGCGCCTGGGCCTTCGTCGGCGCCTCGTTGGAGCGGGTGTTGACGAGGACGACCTCCAGCGGCGTGTCCTGGAAGATGCGGTTGAAGGCCTCGGGCGCGGCGATGCGCAGGCTGAGCAGCACGGCGTGCACGCCGAGCGAGAACGCGAGCGCGATTTGCAGCGTGCTCGGGCGGCGCATCGCTCAGGCTTGCGTCGCGGCCTCGGCCGCCTCGCCCTCGTTGACGTCGATGGCCAGGGCCAGCGGCGCGGCGGCGGCTTCAAGATCCTCGTCGTCAGCTTCGGTCTCGGCGTCGTGCACGGGCTCATCCAGCCGCTCGACCAGCGTGGCATGCACGTCCAGCGTCATCTCGTCCAGGCCGGTGATGCGCACCTTCACATGGCTGCCGCGCGGCAGCGGCTCGCAGCCCAGGGCCTTGAAGACCAGCGGCAGCTCGTCGGCACGCACCAGGCCCTCCTTCATGACGGTGGCGGTCAGCTCGGTCGTCGCGTTCTGCTCCAGCCAGCGCAGCGTCCAGAAGCGCTCGATGCCGTTCTGGAAGCCGTTGTAGGCGGCGTAGGCCGATTCGAAGCCCGAGATGATGGAGAAGAGCTGGGCGTCCTTGGGCTTGAAGGGGGCCACCAGCGCGGCCGTCTTGCCGTGGCGGGCGGCGGCGATGATCTGCCACTGGTTGACCAGGTCCACGTAGCGGCGCAGCGGCGAGCTGGCCCAGGTGTAGCTGGACACGCCCATGCCGGCATGCGGCAGCGCCTTGACGCCCATGCGCACTTTGATGCCGGGCGCGAGGCTGGCCTGGCTGCGGTAGATGCCGGGCAGGCCCAGCTCGGCCAGCCAGCCGCCCCAGGCCGAGTTGGCCAGGATCATGGCCTCGGCCACGATGAGGTCCAGAGAGCTGCCGCGGGCGCGCACGCTGATCTCCACCGACTCCGTGCCGTTGGGGGCTTCCATGCGCTCGCCGGCGAGGCGGAAGTTGTAGTCGGGCCGGTTGAAGTTCTCGGGCTTGCCGCGCACGACCTCGCGCTGGGCCTTCAGCTGTTTGGCCAGGCGCCAGCAGAAGGCCAGTTCCGGCGCGAAGGCGTAGTCGGCTGGCGTCTCGCCGGACAGCGAGGCGTCGGTGACGATGCCGTCGAGCTTGTCGTGGCGCAGGTTGGACGCGATGTGCACGCGCTCCAGCCTGGTTTCCCGGGTCTTGATCTCGAGCGTCGCCTCGTCCATCGTGAAATAGATGGACACGGCCGGGCAGTCGCGGCCCTCGATCAGCGTGTAGGCCTGCACCACGTCGTCGGGCAGCATGGTCAGCTTCCAGCCTGGCATGTAGACCGTGGACAGGCGCTCGCGTGCGACCTTGTCGACGGCCGAGTCGGGCGTGATGGCCAGGCCGGGAGCGGCGATGTGCACGCCGAAGACGACGGTGCCGGTGCCCAGACCCTGCACCGACAGGGCGTCGTCGATCTCGGTGGTCTGCGAGTCGTCGATGGAGAAGGCGCGAGCCGGGCTCAGCGGCAGCTCGTCCTTGATCGCAGGCGCGGTCAGCGCGGGGAAGCCGGCGCCCTTGGGGAAGTTCTCGAACAGGAAGCGCTTCCAGTGGAACTGGTAGGCGCTGGTGATGGCGCCGGCACTCTGCAGCAGGTCCAGCGGCGCCTTGTGCGAGCGCTTGCTGGCCTCGACGACGGCCTTGTACTCGGGGCCGTTCTTGTCGGGCTTGAAGAGGATCTTGTAGATCTGGTCCTGGATGGGCGCGGGGCAGCTGCCCGCCGCCAGCTCGTCGGCCCAGGTTTCGATCTGCAGCTGCTGCTGGCGCTTGCGCTCGATGCCCAGCAGCGCGGCCTTGACCGTTTCCTCGGGAGCCTTCTTGAACTGGCCCTTGCCGGCGCGGCGGAAGTAGTGCGGCGCGTCGTAGAGGCGCAGCAGGGCGGCGGCCTGCTGCACGGTGCCGGCCTTGGCGTCGAAGTAGTCTCGGGCCAGGTCGGCAAAGCCGAACTCGCCCTCGGGGGCGAATTCCCAGGCGAGGTCGAGGTCGATCTCGTCGGCTAGCTTGCGGGCCTCGGCCAGCAGCACGGCAGGCGCCGGCTGTTCGAATTTCAGCAGCACATTGGCGGACTTGACCTTGACCCGCTTGCCCGAGTCCAGCTCGACCTGCAGCGAGGCATCGGCCTCCGACATCACCCGGCCGGCGAGGAACTTCCCGGCGTCATCAAACAGCGCAAACATAAGTGGCCGATTGTCCCTTACGCCAGCAGGTGCCTGAGCAAGCTGGGCAGGTGGTTCTCGAAGTCGGTCAGGCCGTGGTCGCTGCCTTCCAGCACCTCGCCATCGCAGCCAGCGTAGCGGGCCAGCATCTCGCGCCAGTCCAGCAGTTCGTCGCCCTTGGCGATCAGTGCGTAGTAGCGCGATGCGGTCGTCAGCCGCGCTGGCGGCGTCAGCGCGGCCAGTTCGGCCACGTGCCGGGCCGTGAAGTCGAATTTCAGGTCGGGGTCGTGCCAGGCCGTCAGCGTGCCGATGTGGCGGGCCAGATCGCGCGCCGGGTCGACGGCCGGGTTCAGCACGGCGACGCGCCAGCCGCGGTGGGCATGCTGCTCGGCGAGCCACGTGGCGTAGAAGCCGCCGAGCGAGCTGCCGATGACGGCCGCGCCTTCGGCCGGCCAGTCGGCCACGAGGCCGGCGACGAGGGCCATGGCATCCAGCGGAGAGGGGGGCAGCTGCGGGCAGGCGAAGACGAGGCCGGGTTGCGCTGCCGCCCATTCGGCCATGCGGCGCGCCTTGGCCGAAGCCGGCGAGGAGCGGAATCCGTGCAGGTAGAGCAGATGCGTGAGGGCCATGACGGAAGTTTTTTGCGTGAATTGGTGCGCCGGCGACGGGGGTGGGCGCCGATTGACGCGAGTGTCGCCGCCCGCCACAGTGCCGCCTTTTCGTTTCCTTCGGTCACACCCATGATCCCGATGCACCGTACCGCCCTGGCTGCCGCCGCGCTGATCGCGCTTGCCGGCCTGGCGCAAGCCCAGACCCCCGCAGCTCCGGCCGCCGCCGCTTCGGCGCCCGCCGCCCGCCCGCCCGTCGATCCGACGGCCCCCAAGCCCTTTGCCGACGTCATCAAGGGCGCCAAGGAGCAGCCCGGCCTGTTCCCGATCTGGCGCAAGGACGAGAAGGTCTGGATCGAGATCCCCAAGGAGGCCTTCAACAAGCCCTTCCTGTTCAGCGTCAACGTCGCCAACGCCGTGGGCGAACGCGGCCTGTACGCCAGCCAGATGCTGGGCGACGAGATGGCCGAGTGGCGCCGTATCGGCAACCAGGTGCAGCTGATCGCGCTGAACACCAAGTTCCGCACCGACAACCCCTCCAGCAAGCTGGCCATCGAGCAGGCCTTCTCGCCCAGCCTGATCGCCGGCACGCCGGTGGCCAGTGCCGAGCATCCGGACCGCAAGTCGGTGCTGGTGGACGCCAGCGGCCTGCTGCTGGGCGACATCCCCGGCTACTCCACCCGCCTGGAGATGGTCTACCGCCTGCCCTTCGCGCCGGACCGCGCCAACTCCTTCATCGAGGCCACGCGCGCCGACACGCAGATCTCCACGCTGACCTCGCGCGTGCACTTCGCCACGCCGCGCATCCCCGCGCCGCCGCTGGTGCCGCTGCCCGTCCCCGTGCCCACGCCGCCCCAGGCCACGCCGGACCCGCGCTCGATGTTCTTCAGCTTCGTCTACAGCTTCCGCGCGCTGCCGGAGCAGCCGGCCGCCGTGCGCCATGCCGACCCGCGCCTGGGTCATTTCATGGAGGCCTACGCCGACTTCGGCGACGACCTCAAGGCCAACCCGCGCGTGCACATGATCGCCCGCTGGCGCCTGGAGAAGAAGGATCCGGCCGCCGCGCTGTCCGAGCCCAAGCAGCCCATCGTCTACTGGATGGACAAGAACATCCCCACCAAGTACCGGGCCGCGGTCAAGGCCGGCATCGAGGAGTGGAACAAGGCCTTCGAGAAGATCGGCTTCAAGGACGCCGTGCAGGCCAGGCAGCAGCCCGACGACGCCGACTGGGACAACATGGACTCGACGCACGCGTCCATTCGCTGGTTCACCGGCGCCGACGTCGGCTTCGCCATCGGCCCGAGCAACAAGGACCCGCGCACAGGCGAAATCCTCGACGCCGACATCGGCATGAGCGACGTCTTCGGCCGCGGCTCGCGCCGTCTGGCGACGGACGACGTGCTGGGCTTCCACGCCCAGCACGACCACGCCGCTAGTGCCTGGATGGGCGAGCGCAGCCTGCGCCTGTCCGAGCAGCAGTGCAGCTACATGGCCGACCAGGCCAACGAGCTCGGCTTCGCGCTGGACCTGCTCGCCCTGCGCGACGGCATGGATATGAACGGCCCCGAGGCCGAGGCCCTGGCCCAGGCGGTCATCAAGGACGTGGTCATGCACGAGGTCGGCCACACGCTGGGCCTGAAGCACAACTTCCGCTCGTCCACGACCGTCACGCAGGCCCAGCTCAAGGACAAGGCCTACACCGAGGCGCACGGCATCTCCAACTCGGTGATGGACTACAACGCCTACAACCTGCCCCTCAAGGGCGAGCCCAAGGCAAGCCTGACCAACACCACGCTGGGCGCCTACGACTACTGGGCCATCGAGTACGCCTACAAGCCCATCGCGGCGGACCAGGAAGCGGCCGAGCTCGCCAAGATCGCCGCGCGCTCCACCGAGCCGCAGCTGGCCTATGGTGACGACATCGACCAGGGTGTCGGCGGCCCCTACGACGGCTTCGACCCGCGCACCAACCAGCGCGACCTGGGCGACGACCCGCTGGCCTACGCCAAGAAGCGCCTCAAGCTCAGCCAGGAGCTGTGGGAACGCGTGCAGGCCCGCCCGGCCAATGTGGGCGACGACCCGCAGCGCAACCGCCGCTCCATCTTCGAGAGCTTCCGCCAGCTGGGCATGACGGCCAACAACGTCAGCAAGTACGTCGGCGGCCTGCATGCCGAGCGCACGGTGCCGGGCGTCTCGACGGGCCCAGCCTTCAAGCCGGTGGACAACGCCCAGCAGCGCGAGGCTCTGCGCTTCATCGCCGCCGGCCTGCTGTCCAGCGACTCGTTCAAGTTCAAGCCCGAGTTCCTCGTCACTCAGACGGTGGACTACAACGAGTGGGACCGTGGCCTGCCGCTGTCCATCCCGGACGCCGTGGCCGCGCTGCAGGGCCGCGTGCTGGACCGCCTGCTGTCACCCAACACGGCGCGCCGTCTCATCGAGCAGGGCAACTATCTGCCCGAGGCCCAGCGCAAGGGCGCGGTGTCGCTCAGCGAGGTCTACGGCACGCTGCAGGGCGCCGTCTTCAGCGAGCTGAAGACCGGGGCCGAGATCGACCGCATGCGCCGCAGCCTGCAGCGCGAGTACCTGCGCCGCCTGCAGGGCCAGCTGAACCGCTCGACGAACGGCGCGACGGTCTATGCCGACGCCTTCGCCATGGCCCGCTTCCACGCGACACAGCTCGCCAATGACCTGCGCGCGGCATCAAGCAAGCCGGGCCTGACGGTCGAGACGCGCGCGCATCTGGCGGAGACGCTGGACCTGCTGAACTCGATGCTGAAGGCATCGCTGGTGCGCAGCTGATCGGGCTTCGCGCTTCGTCAAAGGGCCGGCTTCATGCCGGCCTTTTTTGTTGTCTTAGCATGGCCGCCGCTTCAAGAGATCCGCGATGTCAACCTCCGACCAACTCAATCAATTCGGTGCCCGGAACCTTCCGGGCTATCTGGGCATCGTCATCACCGAGGTGCTGCCCGGCGAGATCCATGCCGAGCTGGTGGTGCGGCCCGAGCTGATGGCACCCAACGGCTTCCTGCATGCGGGCAGTGTCGTCACGCTGGCCGACACCTGCGCAGGCTATGGCTGCGTGAACAGCCTGCCCGAAGGCGCGGTCGGCTTCACGACGGTGGAGCTGAAGTCCAACCACCTCGGCACGGCGCGCGAGGGTACGGTGGCTTGCGTGGCCAAGGCGGTGCATCTGGGCCGCACGACGCAGGTGTGGGATGCGGTGGTGACCAACAAGGACACCGGCAAGACCATGGCCTTGTTCAGGTGTACGCAGATGGTGCTGTACGGGAAGGGCTGACCTCAGCCGGCCCGGGCGGCCAAGCTTTGCAACAGCTTTTCGTGAATGCCGCCAAAGCCGCCGTTGCTCATGCACAGCAGGTGGTCGCCGGGCTTGGCTGCCTTGACGACGGCCTTCACCAGTTCATCCACGTCGGCGCCGACGACGGCCTGGGCACCCATCGGCGCCAGCGCATCCCTCGCATCCCAGCTCAGGCCCTGCTGGTTGCAGAAGGCCAGGTCCGCTTCCTCCAGCGCCCAGGGCAACTGGGCCTTCATCGTGCCCAGCTTCATCGTGTTGGAGCGCGGCTCGAAGATGGCGAGGATGCGTTCGGCCGGCGCGATGCGGCGGCGCAGGCCGTTGATGGTGGTGCGGATGGCCGTCGGGTGATGGGCGAAGTCGTCATACACCTTGATGCCGCGCGCCTCGCCGCGCAGCTCCATACGGCGGCGCACGTTCTGGAACTCGGTGAGCGCCGCGGCTGACTGCTCGGGCGTCACGCCCACATGCTCGGCTGCGGCGATGGCAGCCAGCGCGTTGAGCTGGTTGTGCTCGCCGATCAGGTTCCACTCGACGCGAGCGACCTTCAGGCTGCCGCGCAGCACGTCGAAGGCCTGGGGTTCGCCGCGGGCGCGCAGCATGCCGGCTTCTTCCTTCTTGGCGCCGAAGCGCTGCACCTCGCTCCAGCAGCCGCGCGCGATGACGCGCTGCAGGGCTTCCTCGCGGGCATTGACGACGAGGCGGCCGCTGGCGGGCACGGTGCGCACCAGGTGATGGAACTGGGTCTCGATGGTGGCCAGGTCCGGGAAGATGTCGGCGTGGTCGTGTTCGAGGTTGTTCAGGATGGCCGTGCGCGGGCGGTAGTGGACGAACTTGCTGCGCTTGTCGAAGAAGGCGGTGTCGTACTCGTCGGCTTCAATCACGAAGGCTTTGCCCTCGCCGAGGCGCGCCGATACACCGAAGTTCTGCGGCACGCCGCCCACCAGGAAACCGGGCTTGAGGCCCGCGTGCTCCAGGATCCAGGCCAGCATCGATGTCGTCGTCGTCTTGCCATGCGTGCCGGCCACGGCCAGCACATGGCGGCCTTGCAGCACATGCTCGGCCAGCCACTGCGGGCCAGAGGTGTAGGGCAAGCCGGCGTCGAGGATGGCTTCCATCAGCGGGAAGCGCTCGCCGCGCGTGACGACATTGCCGATGACGAAGACGTCGGGATGGAGCTCCAGCTGCTCGGCGCCGAAGCCGGTGATGAGCTCGATGCCCAGCGCTTCCAGCTGGGTGCTCATCGGCGGGTAGACGTTGGCGTCGCAGCCGGTGACCTTGTGGCCGGCCTCGCGCGCCAACGCCGCGAGGCCGCCCATGAAGGTGCCGCAGATGCCGAGGATGTGGAGATGCATGGCGGGGTCGCCCCCGCAGGGGCGTCGGAAGATCAGCGCAAGGCGGTGCGCGCGGCCGCGAGGGTGGCGTCGAGGTCGGCGGGGCTGTGCGCCGCCGAGACGAAGCCCGCCTCGTACAAGGCCGGAGCAAGATAGATGCCGGCATCCAGCATCGCGTGGAAGAAGCGGTTGAAGCGCTCCTTGTCCGTCGTCATGACGGTGCTGTAGTTCTGCGGCAGCTCGGGCAGCAGGAAGAAGCCGAACATGCCGCCTTCGCAGTCGGCGCTGAAGGGCACGCCGTTATCGGCGGCGACGGTCTTCAGCCCATCGACGAGCTGGCGCGTCCTGGCGGACAGCGCCTCGAAGAAGCCGGGCTTCTGGATCTCGCGCAGCGTCGCCAGGCCGCAGGCCGTGGCCACCGGGTTGCCCGACAGTGTGCCGGCCTGGTAGACGCCACCCAGCGGCGCCAGATGCTGCATCACCTCGCGCCTGGCGCCGAAGGCCGCCAGCGGCATGCCGCCGCCGATGACTTTGCCGAAGACGGAGATGTCGGGGGCAAAGCCGGGGATGAGCTTGGCGTAGTGCGCCTGAGCCGAGCCGAGCCCGACACGGAAACCCGTCATCACCTCGTCCAGCACCAGCAGGGCGCCGTGCTGGGTGCACAGGCGGCGCATGGCGCTCATGAAGGCCATCGACGAGCGCACGAAGTTCATGTTGCCGGCGATGGGCTCGACGATGACGCAGGCCAGCTCGTGGCCGTGCTGCGCGAAGGCGGCTTCGAGCTGCTCGACGTTGTTGTATTCGAGGACGACCGTGTCGGCCGCCGCGCCGGGCGTGACGCCGGCGCTGGTCGGGTGGCCGAAGGTGGCCAGGCCCGAGCCGGCCTTCACAAGCAGGGCGTCGGTGTGGCCGTGGTAGCAGCCCTCGAACTTGATGAACTTGGGCCGGCCGGTGGCGCCGCGCGCCAGGCGGATGGCGCTCATCGTGGCCTCGGTGCCCGAGCTGACCAGGCGCACCTGGTCCATGCTCGGTACGAGCTTGAGGATCTCCTCGGCCAGCTCGATCTCACGCTCCGTCGGCGCGCCGAAGGAGAAGCCTTCGATGGCGGCCTTCTGCACGGCCTCCAGCACGGCCGGGTGGCCATGGCCCAGGATCATCGGACCCCAGGAGCCGATGTAGTCCACATAACGCTTGCCTTCGGCGTCATAGATGTAGGCGCCTTCGCCGCGGGCAATGAAGCGCGGCGTGCCGCCGACGGCGCGGAAGGCACGCACGGGCGAGTTCACGCCACCGGGAATGACGCGCGAGGCACGCTCGAAGAGCTCTGAATTGCTGGCCATGGAACGAGATCAGGAAATTAGTGCATCCGGCGCGGCGTCTTGGGCGGCTGCTCGGGTTCGGGTTCGGGCTCGAAGTCGGCCGGCTCGCCGCCTTCCTCGTCCGCCGCGGGCAGGGCCCAGAAAAAGCGGTCGGGGATGACGTTGCCCATGCCGGGGCGGAAGCCCGCGTCGAGGGACTGGTCCAGGAAGGACAGAGCCTCGCTGACGGCCGAGTGCAGCTCGGCGCCCACCGACAGCAGGGCAGCCAAAGCCGCGGACAGCGTGTCGCCGGCGCCGACGAAGGCGGTCTCGAATCGCTCGAACTTCTCGCCGGTGATGGGGCCCTGGGAATTGGCCAGCACGTTGTCCACGTACTGGTTGGGCAGCTGGATGCCCGTCACCAGCACATGCTGGGCACCCGCCTGGGCCGCCGCCACGGCCAGCTCGCGGGCCGAGGGGGCGCGCTCGTTGTCCCAGTCGGGCAGCAGGAAGTCGGTCATGGTCTTGTGGTTGCCCACCAGAACCGCCGTCTGCGGCAGCACCAGCTCGCGCAGCGCGTCCAGATACTGTTGCTGTTCGTCCTCGTCGATCCAGGCGACCGAGGGCAGATAGGTAACCAAAGGTACGTCAGGGTAGTCGCTCAGCACCTCGGCGACGGCGCTGACCGCCTCGGCGTTGCCGAGGAAGCCGACCTTCCAGGCCGTGATGGGCACGTCTTCCAGGATGTGGCGCGCCTGCTCGGCGACGGTGTCGGCGTCCAGACTCTCGTGCTCGAAGGTCTCGGCCGTGTCGCGCAGCACCACGGCCGTGACGACGGGCAGGCAATGCGCGCCCATGGCCGCGATGGTGGCGATGTCGCCCGCCAGGCCGCCTGCGCCGGAGGCGTCGCTGGCGTTGAAGCTCAGCACGCAGGCGGGCGGCGGGCTTTCCTGTTCGGCTTGGGGGGCATCGACCTCGGGGTCGGCGGGAGGGGGTGTTGGGCTCATGGGGAGGTCATGGCAGAGCGCGGTCAAAGAGCTGCCGCAAAGCGTGGAGTCTGCCGCTAAATGGGCGCTTCCGAGGCCCTGGGCACAGGCGTTTGCCCTCAGCATTGCGCTCCCGGGCCCTGGCTAGAATGATTTGATTGTAGTGAGCAAACCCTGAGCACCGTGAGCGAACCCAGTACCTGGATGTGCCTGATCTGTGGATGGATCTACGACGAAGCAACAGGCGATCCCGACCACGGCATCGCGCCTGGCACGGCCTGGGCCGATGTCGACATGAATTGGACCTGCCCCGACTGCGGCGCGCGCAAAGAGGATTTCGAGATGGTGCGCATCTGACTCGGCCTCACCGACTGCCGACAGGGCCTGGCCCCGAGCTGAAGTTCCGAGGAGACGACGTTTGAACGAGCAAGTTTCCGGTGCAGGTCCCACCCGCATCCTGGTCATCGACGACAGCAACACCATCCGCCGTAGCGCGGAGATCTTCCTGAAGCAGGGCGGCCATGAGGTGGCCCTGGCCGAGGATGGCTTCGATGCGCTGGCCAAGCTGGGCGACTTTCATCCCGATCTCGTGTTCTGCGACATCCTGATGCCGAGGCTGGACGGCTATCAGACCTGCGCCATCATCAAGCGCAACCCGCAGTTCTCGGGAGTGCCGGTGATCATGCTGTCGTCGAAAGACGGCCTCTTCGACAAAGCCCGCGGGCGCATGGTGGGCTCGCAGGACTATCTGACCAAGCCTTTCACCAAGGATCAGCTGCTTCAGGCGGTGCTGCAGCACCGGCCGTGACGAGCACCTACCGAGAGACAAAGCCATGAGCATTCAAAACATCCTGCTGGTTGACGATTCCAAGACCGAGCTGCACGCGTTGTCGGAAATGCTGGGCAAGCGCGGTTTCAACGTCCGCACCGCGGAGAACGCCGAGGAGGCCATGAAGCGCCTGGCCGAAGCCAAGCCCGACCTGATCCTGATGGACGTCGTGATGCCCGGCCAGAACGGCTTCCAGTTGACCCGCGCCATCACGCGCGATGAGCGCTATGCCGGCGTGCCCATCATCATGTGCACGAGCAAGGGTCAGGAGACCGACAAGGTCTGGGGCATGCGCCAGGGCGCCAGCGACTACGTCGTCAAGCCTGTCAAGGCCGAAGAGCTGCTGGCCAAGATCAAGGCCCTGGGCTGATCCGGCATGGCGAACAAGACGGCACTCCGTGAGCTCCAGCAGCGCCTTGCCGAGCGCATGCAGGCGGCGCGCGAGCAGACGCTCGTTGCGAACTGGCTGGCCGTGGAGTGCGCCGGCGTCGGCCTGTTGTTCTCGCTGAAGCAGGCCAGCGAGATCTTCGCGCCCGTGCCGATCAAGCCCGTGCCCTATGCCAAGCCCTGGCTGGCCGGCGTGGCCAACCTGCGGGGCGGTCTGTTCACCGTGGTCGACCTGGCCGTGTACCTGGGCCTGCGGGATCCTGCCCCCGGCCGCGCCGTGAGCGCCCAGAGCCGCCTGGTCTCCCTGGGCAGCGACCTGAACCTGAACTGTGCGCTGCTCGTGGACCGGCTGGCCGGCCTGCGCAGCGACGAGCAACTTCCGCTCGCGCCGCAGCAGCCCGCCGGGCCGCTGCCGCGCTTTGCCGGAGCGCTGCGCCGCGACGAGGCGGGCCGCAACTGGCAAGAGATCAATCTCGAAGCATTGGCGCGGCAGGAGAACTTCCTGCACATCGTCGCGTGATGCATTCATCCGTTTTCGAGCTCCGGTCCGCGCCTGCGTGCGGACATCACAAACACTGAAGGACGAGGGTGAGATGAGCCTGCTGGACAAAATCAGGGGAAAGTCCGAAGCCGATGAGCTGCCTCCGCCGCCGGAGGGTGTCGACACGACCATCGACTCGCGCACCGGTGCCGCTTTCGACGCCACCCGCAACGCCGACTCCACCCTCGCCGGTGTCGAGATCCCTGCGCGCACCGAGATCTACCCCCGCACGGAGGCTCCGTCCATCATCTCGCCGGCCGTGCCGACCGAGCCGGGCCCTAACAGCGAGTTCCCGCCCAGCAGCACGATGAGCTTTGCGCCGACGACGCAGGCCGCGGACCCCACCCAGCTGCCGCCGCCGGCCGCCACCGGCGCGGAGAAGCTGACCGAGCTCTTCGGCCGCCACCGCCAGCGCGTGTTGACCGGCTTGGTCGTGCTGGGCTTCGTCGGTACCTTCGCCTCAGTCAGCCTGGTGTTGGCCAGTTCCAACCGCAGCGCCGCCCAGGTGCGCGCCGCCGGCCAGGCGCTGATGCACTCGCAGCGCATGGCCAAATCCGTGTCCGCTGCTCTGGTCGGCAACCCGGCCGCCTTCGCCGAACTGCGCGAGTCGGTCAGCACGTTGAGCGGCGTCGTCAACAACCTGCGCACCGGCGAAGGTGAGCTGGCCGTCGCGCCGGCTGCTGTGCAGCCATCGCTGGATGCCATCAAGCCGCTGGTCGAACGCGCCGAGAAGAACGGCAAGGTCGTGCAGGCCCAGGAAAAGATCCTGACCCAGGTGGGTCAGGCCCTGCGCGCCATCAACCGCCAATCCAGCGACCTGCTGGAAAGCGCCGAGGCTGTGTCCTCGCAAGCCCTGCAGATCGGCTCCTCGGCGGGTGAAGTCTCCGCGGTCGGCCAGCTCGTCATGCTGACCCAGCGTATCGGCAAGAGCGCCAACGAATTCCTGACGCAGGAAGGCGTGAGTCCTGAGGCCGTGTTCCTGCTGGGCAAGGACTTGAACTCCTTCAAGCTCATCACCGAGGCCCTGATCAGCGGCAGCCCCGAGCTGCGCCTGAACGCCGCGCGCGATCCGCAGCTGAAGGAACGCCTGCAGACCCTGCTCAAGCAGTACGAGCAGACCCGCACGCAGGCCTCTGCCATTCTGGGCAACCTACAAGGCCTGGTGTCGGCGCGTGAAGCCCAGACGGCCATCCTGAACGACTCGGAACCGCTGCGCAAAGGCCTGGAGCAGACCGCGGCCGACCTGGAGAAGTCCGGTGGCGCCGGTTTCGGCCTCATCCTGCTGATGGTGCTGTCGCTGGCCGCCCTGGTGGGTGGCGCCTTCGGTTTCCTGCGCCTGTACCTGGCCGACCAGGCCCGCCGCGCGGAACTCGCCGAAGCCCAGAAGCGCGAAGCCGAAGCCCAGGAGCAGGAAGCCAAGCGCGTCAACGACGCCAACCAGGCCGCCATTCTGCGGCTGATGAACGAACTGGCCAGCGTCGCTGAAGGCGACCTGACGCAGCAGGCGACGGTGACGGAAGACATCACCGGCGCCATCGCCGACTCGGTGAACTACACGGTGGAGGAGCTGCGCAATCTGGTCGGGCAGGTGCAGGCCACGGCAGCCCGCGTGACGGACACGACCGGCGCGGTGGACCAGACCTCCACCGACCTGCTGGCTGCGTCCAAGGAACAGCTGCACGAGATCCGCGCCACTGGCGAGGCCGTGCTGGGCATGGCGGGCCGAATCACCGAGGTGTCCGCGCAGGCGCAGACGACCGCCGAGGTGGCGCGCCAGAGCCGTCAGGCCGCCGAGCAGGGTCTCTCCGCGATGCAGAACAACATCGCCGGTATGAACGCCATCCGCGACTCCATCCAGGAGACCTCCAAGCGCATCAAGCGACTGGGCGAGTCGTCGCAGGAAATCGGCGAGATCACGGAGCTGATCTCGGACATTACGGAACAGACGAACGTGCTGGCCCTGAACGCCGCCATCCAGGCGGCGTCCGCCGGCGAAGCCGGTCGCGGCTTCTCGGTGGTGGCGGAAGAAGTGCAGCGGCTGGCCGAACGCTCCGGCGACGCGACGCGGCGAATCGCCGCGCTGGTCAAGACCATTCAGACCGACACCCACGACGCCGTGGCCGCCATGGAGCGCTCGACGCGCGGCGTGGTGGAAGGTACGCAACTGTCCGACGCGGCCGGCAAGGCGCTGGAAGACATCGACAGCGTGTCGCGCCAGCTGGACAACCTGATCGGACAGATCTCGAACCAGGCGCAGCAGGAAGCCGCGCACGCCAACGACGTGGCCTCCAACATTCAGCACATCTTCGCGGTGACCGAGCAGACCTCGGAGGGCACGCGCTCCACTGCCCAGATGGTGCATGAGCTGTCGCGCTCCGCCGAGGCGCTGCGCACCTCCGTGTCCCGATTCAAGGTCGCTTGATCACCAGCCGCACCGAGCAAGAAAGCCCAGGCATGGACAGCTCCCTGCGAGACTCCGAACTCCCGGCCGACCTCAGCCCACTGGCGTGGGTGCAGGAGGAATTGCGCCGCTCCCTGGAGTCGGTGCACAAGACCCTGCGCCGCCTCGTGCGCGAGGGCAGCGACAACCGCCTCAGCGCCTTCGGCGGTGACGCGCAGCCGAGCCTGCCGTTGCAGCAGGCGGCGGCGCAGCTGCACCAGGTCAGCGGCGTGCTGTCGCTCGTCGGCCTGCCGGCCGGCGCCAGCGTGCTGCGCGCCGCCGAGGCGGCCGTGACGCGCCTGGCCGGACACCCTCTGGAGGTCGAGGCCAGCACCGTCGACACCATCGAGCGTGCCGACTTCGCGCTGCTGGCCTATGTCGCCCGCCTGCTGGCCGGCAACAAGACCTCGTCGCTGTCGCTCTACCCGAGCTATCGCGACCTGCAGCAGCTCAATGGGGCCGAGCGCATCCACCCCGCGGATCTCTGGCAGTTCGACTGGTCGTGGCGCAGCATCTCGCCCGAGGCGGGGGTGCTGCCGCGCTCGCCCGAGGCCGTGCGTGCGCCCTTCGAGGCGGCGCTGCTGCGTCACATGCGCGAGCCCAGCTCCGCACACGCGGCCAACCTGTCCGGCCTGTGCGCGGGCCTGGCGGCCACGCTGCCTGCGGGTAGCTCGCGCACGCTGTGGCAGCTCGCCGCCGCCGTCTTCGAGGGCCAGGCCCTGAAGCTGCTCGGCAGCGATGCCTACACCAAGCGCCTGGGCTCCAAGCTGCTGCACGAGTTGCGCCTCGTCGGCCAGGGTGACCAGGCCGATCCGGCGCGCGAACGCCTCGCCCAGGACCTGTTGTTCTTCTGCGCCCAGTGCCGCGTCACCAAGGGCGCCGGTCCGCGCCTGACGGCCGTGCACGAGGCCTACCGCCTGAGTGACGAGCAGGCCGGCGACTACGAGGATGCCAGCCTCGGCCGCATCGACCCTGCCTGGGTGGCCCAGGCCAAGCGCCGCGTGCTCGCGGCCAAGGAGAGCTGGTCCAGCGCGGCCGAGGGCGATCAGCATCGCCTGACGGGCCTGGACGAGCAGTTCGCCGCCCTGGCCGAATCCCTGACCCGCCTCTTCCCCAGCGGCGAGGTGCTGGCGCAGACGCTGCAGCGCGCCGTCGTCGCGACGCTGCGTTCGCGCACCACGCCGCCGCCCGCGCTGGCGATGGAAGTCGCCACCAGCCTGCTTTATGTGGAGGCCGCGCTGGAAGACGCCGCCTTCGATCAGCCCGAGCAGGCCGATCGTGTGCGCCGCCTCGCCCGCCGTGTCGAGGCCGTGGCCCATGGCCAGGCGGCCGAGCCGCTGGAAGACTGGATGGAGGACCTGTATCGCCGGGTCTCCGATCGCCAGACACTGGGCAGCGTCGTCCATGAGCTGCGCGCCAGCCTGTCGGAAGTCGAGAAGCAGTGCGACGAGTATTTCCGCAGCCCGGCCCAGCGCGAGCTGCTCATCCCCGTGCCGGGCCAGTTGCAGGCCATGCGCGGCGTGCTCAGCGTGCTGGGCCTGGATCAGGCCGCCCACGCCACGGTGCGCATGCGCGACGAGGTCGACGGCTTGGCCAACACCGAGATCGACTTCAACCGCCCCGGCGCGCGTGACGTCTTCGAGCGCCTGGCCAACAACCTCGGCGCCCTAGGTTTCCTCATCGACATGCTCAGCGTCCAGCCCCAGCTGGCCAAGCGCATGTTCCAGTTCGACGAGACGACCGGCCGCCTGGACGCCGTCATGGGCCGCCGCGAAGGCGCCGTAGAGCTGCCCGACTTCGAGGCCAGCGGCTTTCATGTCGAGCTCGAACCCGAGGCTCGGGCCCCGTCCCCGGCCCCGGCCTTCGATGCCACCCAGCCGCTGCGCGTCGACCTCGGTGCGCTGGACCTGCCCGACCTCAGTCTGCCCGATCTCGACCTGTCGCAGCCCGTCGTGGCCGCACCGGCCCCGGTCGCCGCACCAACGCCACCAGCGCCCGTGCCTGCGCCCAGCGTTGCCGACGACCCGGAGATGCGCGAGATCTTCCTGGAGGAAGCCGACGAGGTCATCGGCAACGCCCGCGCGGCGCTCGCCGAGCTGCGCGAGCAGCCGGCCGACCATGCACAGCTGACGGTCGTGCGCCGCGCCTTCCACACGCTCAAGGGCAGTGCCCGCATGGTCGGCCTGGACGCCTTCGGCGAAGGCGCCTGGGCCTGTGAGCAGCTCTACAACGCCCGCCTGGCCGAAGCCACGCCGCAGGCCGACAAGGCCCTGCTCGGCTTCACGACCGAGGCGCTGGACTATTTCGCCCACTGGCGCAACCAGATCGCTGGTGCCGAGCCGGGCAGCAGCCTGCCCGATCCGTTGCGCCGCAGTGCCGATGCCTTGCGCCTGCAGGGTGAGTGGCTGCCTCTGAACGCGCCCGCGCAGGGCGCCGAAGACATGGACCTGGTGCTGGACGCCACGGCCCTGCCCGAGGCCGTCGAGCGCGGCCCCGAGGTCATGGCGGAGCCGGCGCCCGAGGTCATCATCGCCGCACTGCCCGCCGAGATGGAGGACCGGCCCCCGCTGGAGCCGGACTTCCTGCTCGACCTGGGCGAGCCGGCCGTCGAGGCCGCGCTGCCGGTGCCCGAAGTGACGCTGGATCTCGAAGCCATCGAGTTGCCCGACGAGGTTCCCGCGGGCTTCGAAGTCGCCCACGCGCCGACCGAGCCCCTGCCCCTGCCCGAGCCTCCGCAGGAGGAGCCGACGCTGGCCAATTTCGGCGTCGTGCTGAACCTGGACGAGCCCGAGCTGATCGAGGTCGCCGCGCCGGTCGAGCCTGCAGTCGAACCGCCCGCCAAGCCCGAGGAGGTCACGCTGACCCTGCCCAGGCTGGTTGTCGACAACGAGGCTGAACCGGCGGAGCCGGAGCCCGAGATGGCGGATCCGGACGAGGGCTTCAAGGTCATCGGCCCGCTGCGCATCAGCATCGCGCTGTTCAACATTTTCCTGAACGAGGCGGACGAGCTGTCGCGCAAGCTGTCCATCGGCCTGGCCGAATGGGCGGCCGAACTCAGCGAGCCCGTGCCGCAGAGCTGCGAAGTGCAGGCCCATGCCCTGGCCGGCAACGCGGCGACGGTCGGTTACGAGGACCTGTCAGCGCTGGCCCGTGCGCTGGAGCACGCCCTGGAGCGCGCGCAACGCGCCGTGCGCTACGAGGAGGCCGATGCCGAGCTCTTCGTGCGCGCCGCCGACGACATCCGTCGCCTGCTGCACCAGTTCGCCGCCGGCTTCCTGAAGTCCAACGACGCCGACGTCATCGAGCGCCTGCATGCCTACGAGCCGCAGGAGGAGTCCTTCACCGCAGCCGCCGGGCTGGATGAGGCGCTGCCGTTGCCCGTCCGGCACGACACGGGCGCGGGCGAACTGCCCGAGGCGCTCATCGATGTCGCGGTGACCGAGGTGGTCGAGCCTGCGCCCGAGCCGGTGTCCGCCGTCGAGCCCGAGCCGTTGCCCGAACCCGTTCTCGCCGCCGCTGCCGAGCCGACGCCCGAGCCTGTCGCGGCCGTCGCAGAGGTGGAGCCCGAGCCCGGCCTGCCCGACAACATCGAGCCCGACCTCTATCCGATCTTCGAAGAGGAAGGCCGCGACCTGCTGCAGCAGCTGCATGCTGCGCTGCGCGACTGGCTGGTCCATCCGGCCGAGCTGGGCCGTTCCGACGCCTGCATGCGGGCCCTGCACACCTTCAAGGGTGGCGCCCGTCTTGCCGGCGCGATGAGCCTGGGTGAGCAAGCCCACAACCTGGAGTCCGCCATCGAGGCGCTGCTGCGTGCCGGCAGCGCCGACTTCGGCCAGGTCCAGACGCTGCAGCATGAGGGCGACGCGCTCGAGCACGCCTTCGAGGAGCTGGGCCGCAGCCTGATGGCGCCGGCGCCTGCAGCCCATGCCGTCGTGGCCCCGCCGCCGCCGGTGCCGGAAGCGATTCCCGCCGCCAGCCTGCCCGCCGAGGCGTCTGCGCCCCTGCCCGCGGAGGCACCGGCACAGCCCGTGCCGACGGCGGCGGCCATCGACAGACCTGCCGAACCCGTCCGCGAAATCGACTGGAGCCGTTTCACCGATACCGCCGAGATCGCCGCCGGCAGCGACAACCTGGCCATCGGCCAGGCGCTGGTGCGCGTGCGCGGCAGCCTGCTGGAGCGCATGGCCACGCAGGCCGGCGAGGTCAGCATCCGGCGCGCGCGCATGGAGTCCGAGCTCGCCCAGATGAAGAGCGCCCTGCTCGATCTGGACGACAACCTGGAGCGCCTGCGCGCCCAGCTGCGCGAGCTGGAACTGCAGGCCGAAGCCCAGATGCACATCCAGCAGGAGATGGCGCAGCAGGGCGGCCGCGAGTTCGACCCGCTGGAGTTTGACCGCTATACCCGCTTCCAGGAGCTGACCCGCATGCTGGCCGAGTCGGTCGGCGACGTGGCCACGCTGCAGCGCACGCTGGGCCGCAACGTCCAGACCGGCGAAGACGAGCTGGCCGCGCAGTCGCGGCTGACGCGCGAGCTGCAGGACGATCTGCTGCGCACACGCCTGGTCGATTTCGACAGCATCGGCGAGCGCATGCACCGCGTCGTTCGCCAGGCGGCGCGCGACAGCGGCAAGCAGGTCAAGCTGGAGATCACCGGCGGCCAGACCGAGCTGGACCGCTCGGTGCTGGAGCGCACGGCGGGCGCCTTCGAGCACCTGCTGCGCAACAGCGTCGCCCATGGCATCGAGACGCCCGAGGTGCGTGCCGCGGCCGGCAAGGACCCGGTCGGCACGCTGCGCATCGAGGTCAGCCAGCATGGCAACGAAGTGCTGCTGAACTTCTCCGACAACGGTGCCGGCCTCAACCTCACCCGCATCCGTGAGCGCGGCCTGCAGCTCGGACTGATCTCGCCCGATGCCGAACCGGACGATGCCCAGCTCAAGCGCCTGATCTTCGCGCCGGGCTTCTCCACGGCCAGCCAGATCACCGAACTCAGCGGCCGCGGCATCGGCATGGATGTCGTACGCGCCGAGGTCGGCACGCTGGGCGGCAGCATCGAGACTTCGTCGACGGCCGGCCAGGGCACCAGCTTCCTGCTGCGTCTGCCGCTGACCACCGCACTGACGCAGATCGTGCTGCTCAAGAGCGCCGATCAGGTCGTCGCCGTGCCGGCGGCACTGATGCAGTCGGTGCAGCGCGTACCGGTCGAGGCGGTCGAGGCCGCCTACGCCACCGGCAAGCTGCAGCATGGCGGTGTCGAGATGCCGTTCTACTGGCTGGGCGGGCTGCTCGGCCACGCGGGGCGTGGCCACACGCATGGCCGTCATGCCCACGTCGTGCTGGTGCGCAGCGCCCAGGCGTCGCTGGCCCTGCACGTGGACGAAGTCATCGGCAACCAGGAAGTCGTCGTCAAGAACCTCGGCGCCCAGCTCAACCGCGTGCCGGGCCTGGCTGGCATCAGCCTGCTGGCTTCGGGCGACGTGGCGCTGATCTACAACGTCGTCGCGCTGGCCGACTGGTACGGCGTGGACGCCCAGGCACGCCTGGCCGCGGCCCATGCCCAGGCGCAGTCGTCGACGCAGATGCCGGCGCAGACCGCGCCGGTCGTCGAGACGGTATCGCAGGCGCCGCTGGTGCTGGTGGTCGACGATTCGCTGACGGTGCGCCGCGTGACGCAGCGCTTCCTGGAGCGCGTCGGCCTGCGCGTCATGCTGGCCAAGGACGGCCTGGATGCGATGGAGAAGCTCTCCGGCGACGAACTGCCGTCCGTCGTGCTGTCGGACATCGAGATGCCGCGCATGGACGGCTTCGACCTGGTGCGCAACATGCGCGCCGACTCGCGCCTGGCCGGTCTGCCCGTCATCATGATCACCTCGCGCATCGCCCAGAAGCACCGTGACTACGCGGCCCAGCTCGGCGTGGATCACTACCTCGGCAAGCCCTACGATGAGGAATACCTGCTCGGACTGATCCGGCAGTACACCCATCGGGCCGTGGCCGCCTGAGCACGTCATGTCCCAGGTTGTCGACCATCTCGCCGAGCTGACCGGCTTCCGTGACCGTGACGTCATGGACGTCACGCTGGTCATGGCGCTGCGCGACCTGCTGGAGCCGGAGTCGGTCGCGATCTACCGCAGCGTCGGCGAGCCCGGCTATGAGCGCTGGCTGACCCGTGCCCATCTGCGCGCCGGCGACGCCGTCGCCTCGGCCGATCCGCTGTGGGCCAAGCCCGAGGCGCTGCCGTTGGTGACTTCGCACCCGCTGCGCCTGGAGGCGATGCGCAGCCGCAGCGTCACGCAGGTGGCCCAGGGCGGGCAGTGGCTCTACCTCTTCCCGATCGCGACGGACCGCGACGTCGTCGGCGTCATCGAGATCCTGTCCACGCGCCGCCTGGGTACGGGGGCGCAGCGCATGGTTAGCAGCGTGCTGCGGATCTATCACAACTTCCAGGGGCTGCTCGACTACTCCGAGCGCGACACGCTGACCGGCCTGCTCAACCGCAAGACCTTCGACGAGAGCTTCCTGAAGGTGCTCTCGGACATCCCGGCCAGGCACGACCTCAAGTACGAGGCCGAGGACCGCCGCCACGAGACGGCCACGCCGCACTATGTGCTGGGCGTCATCGACATCGACCATTTCAAGTCCGTCAACGACCGCTTCGGCCACCTGATCGGCGACGAGGTGCTGCTGCTGCTGTCGCGGCTGATGCGCGGCTCGTTCCGCTTCCACGACCTGCTCTACCGCTTCGGCGGCGAGGAGTTTGTCGTGCTGATGCGCTGCGACGAGGAAATCCACGCCGGCGAGGCCTTCGAGCGGCTGCGCCTGAACACCGAGCGCTACGCCTTCCCCCAGGTGGGCCGCATCACGGTCAGCATCGGCTTCACCGAAGTGCGCGCCGGCGACGCCCCGGCGGGGGCTTTCGAGCGCGCCGACAAAGCCGTCTATCACGCCAAGGCGCATGGCCGCAACCAGGTCCACAACTACGCGGCCCTGGTCGCCAGCGGCGCGATCCAGGAATCGACCCAGCTGAGCGACGTCGAGCTGTTCTGACACCGGCGGGGCTAACACGTTCGTTGCACGCGGCAAGACCGGACTTGACTTTTCCGCGCCGCCACTCATAGCCTAGCGCTCAATCGCCCGACTGGTGCGCCATAGACGCCGGCGAGCGGCCCGAGTATGGGGTGGTGTGGGCTTTCCGTCGTCATCGCTGGGTGCGGTCGAGCGCGCCAGCGGCGAGCCCACGGTTCGTGGCTTCGCTGCGGGACGAAATGCGTTATTCCTGGCTTCCCTTGAGCCTCCTGATGACGGCCTTCCTGGCGTTCATCGGCACGGCCGTGGGCGCATCGCAAAGCCTTGCTGAGCTGCTGGAGCGCGATACCGAGCGCGGCCAGGCCCTGCGCACGCAGACGGAGCTGCAGCGCCTGCTGACGCTTCTGGTGGACGTCGAGACCGGCCAGCGGGGCTTCATCATCACCGGCCAGCAGCCGTTTCTGCGCCCTTACGAGGAAGCGCTGGGCGCGCTTGGCGAGGTTCGCGCTCGCCTGCGCGAGCGCATTCCCCGCCAGGGCCGCAACGCGATGATGCTGGCGCGGCTGGACGCCCTCATCGACGAGCGATTGGCCCAGACGCGCGCGGCCATCGAGCGCCGGCTCGTTTCTGGCGAAGCCTTCACGCGCGACCTGGGGTTCTATGTCGACGGCAAGCGTGTCATGGACGAATTGCGCTTCCAGATCGAGCAGCTCAGTCAGGAACAGCAGCGCTCGGTGGCCGCCGCCGACGAAGCCACGCGTGCCGTGCAGCAGCGCACGACACGGCTCACCCGGCCGCTGCCCGGCATCGGGCTCGCCATGCTCGCGGTGGCGGTTGCGCTGATGCTGCGCGAGCGGCGCCTGCGCGACCGCGCCGAGGCCGCGCTGCGCGACGCCAACGCCGGCCTGGAACAGCAGGTGGCCCAGCGCACCGAGGCGCTGAGCCACGCGCTCTCGCGCATCCGCAGCTTCGCGGTCGAGATGGACCGTGGCATCGAGGCCGAACGCCGCCGCCTCGCGCGCGAGGTGCACGACCAGGTCGGCCAGGTGGGCACCGCTATCAAGATGCTGACGCTGTCGCTGCGCGCCAGGCTCACGCCGCGCAGCGAACCGCTGGTCGACGAACTGCAGGGCATGGCCGAGGAAGCCATCCGCGCGGCGCGCCAGATCTCGGCCGAGCTGCGCCCGCCGCTGCTCGACGAACTGGGCCTGCAGGCGGCCCTGGAACACTATCTGCAGACCTTGCAGCGCCAGTCCGGTCTGACGACGCGGCTGACCCTGATCGAAGCCGGCCTGCTGCCGCCGGAGCAGGCCAGCCCGCTGTTCCGCATCATCCAGGAGGCCTGCACCAACGTGCTCAGGCACGCCCAGGCGAAGACGCTGCACGTGGCGGGGCGTCCGCTGAGCGCCGGCGCCGGGGAGGGGTATGAGCTGGAGGTGCTCGACGACGGCCGCGGCCCCGGCGCCGTGCGTGCCGATGCCTCGGGTCTGCGCAACATGCGCGAACGGGCCGAACTGGCCGGCGGCGATTTCGACTTTGGCCCCGCCCCCGATCGGGGTGTCCGCGTGCGCGTGTGGCTGCCGCTGTGCTCGCCCGTGCCGGCCGCCGCGGCGCGCAATGAAGAGGAGACCTGGCTGTGAGGCTGCTGATCGTCGACGACCACCCGCTGATGCGCATGGGCATCAGCCAGCTGGTGCTGCAGGAGTGGCCCGATGCCCGGATCGACGAAGCGCCGACCATCGCCGAGGCGCTGACCTGCATCGCCGCCGCGCGGCCCGACATCGTCACGCTGGACCTCTCCCTGCCCGATGCCCGCGGCACCGAGGGCGCGAGCCGGCTGCTGCGCGTGCTGTCCGGCGTACCGCTGCTGGTGCTCAGCCTCAATGCCGAGGCGGCGTACGCGGCGCGGCTGCTGCAGATGGGCGCCTCTGGTTATCTGCCCAAGGACCGTGCGCCCGAGGAGCTGCGGGTTGCGCTGCGGCGGCTGTCCGAGGGCGGGCGCTATGTCACGGCCTCGATGGCCGACCATCTGCTGGGCCTGCTCAGCGGCAAGGCGCCGGATGCGCTGCCGCACGAGCAGCTGTCCACGCAGGAGCACCGCGTGATGCTGCTGATCGCGGCCGGCCAGACGCCGGCGCAGATCGCCGAGGCCATGCACCTGTCGGTCAAGACCGTGGGCAGCTACCGCGCCCGCATCCTGGAGAAGGCCGGCTGGGCCAACAACACCGAGCTGACCAAGTACTGCGTGCTGCATGGGCTGACCGAGGCCTGAACGCTCATGGGCGCGTGTAGGCAATTCACCTACACGAGGTCGCGGAGTTGCCGCCGGCGCACTGCCGGCATCACCCGCTGCCGCCAAAACCGACGCAAGCCGAGGATTGCGTCCATGAATATTTTCCTCGTCGAAGACTCCGCCTCCATCCGCCGCCTTCTGGTGCGCCGGCTGGATGCCATGCCCGGCATGCGCGTCGTCGGTGAGGCCGCTGGCGAGCGCCAGGCCCTGGCCCTGATCCAGTGGACACAGCCCGATGTCGTGCTGCTGGACCTCTCGCTGGCCAGCGGCTCCGGCCTGGGCCTGGTGGCCCAGCTGCGTCGCGCGGGCTTTGCCGGCCGCATCGCCGTGCTGACGGCCCAGGACGTGGACGCCTACCGCCGTGCCTGCCTGGCCGCCGGCGCCGACGCCTTCTATGACAAGGCCAGCGGCCTGGAGACGCTGTTCGACGACCTCGCCGGGCTCGCCGCCACCCGCCCCGCCACGCTGGACGACAAGCCCGCCGTGCAGCTGCGCGACGGCCTTACGGGCCTCTTCAACGAGGCCGCGCTGCACGAGCGGCTGGATCAGGTCTCGCGCTGCGCCATGCGCGACGGCATCGACCTGGCCGTCTACGTGCTGCGCCTGGTCGGGCTGGCCGAGCTGCCCGCCGCCGTCGCCGACGCGCTGGCCCGCCAGGTGGCGCTGCGCCTGATGGAGGCCAGCGCCGAGGCCGACATCGTCGCGCGCAGCTCGGCCGACCAGTTCGCCGTCGTGCAGACGCGGCTCGACCAGGCCGAGCAGGCCGCGGCCCATGCCCGCCGCCTGGCGGCGCTGATGGCCGAGCCCTTCCAGGTCGAAGGCCGCGACTATCTGCTCGGCATCGAGATCGGCATGGCCCTCTTTCCCGCCGACGCCGTCTCGCCGCGCGGCCTGCTCACGCTGGCACAGGCTACCGCCTTCGGCGCGCTTTGAATCCGTCCAGGGAGTTGCTACCAGCCCAACCGCGTCGGCATCGACGCGGCCGGCCTGCCGATGGACGTGGAGCTGCAGGCGCTGGAGATCCAGCTCACGCCGGCGGCCCGCAGCGCGGCGCGCATCGCCTTCCCCGTGCAGCGCGGCCGCTCGGCCACGCTGTGCGTGCTGGATGCCCTCGGCCAGCTGCTGCCGCCCGGCACGCAGCTGCAGCTCGAAGGCATGGCGCGCAGCTTCCCCGTCGGCCTGGACGGGCGGGCCTACCTCGCCGGTTTGGTGGAAGGCCGCAACCGTGAGGTGGCAAACTGGCCTGACGGGCACTGCCGCATCGAGCTCGACCTGCCGCGCGCCCGTGGCGGCGACGAGTTGCCGGAACTGGGCGTGCTGAACTGCCGCTGAACTTCGGGGAGAGGGCAATGAATCGACGCCTGGTTCAACGCTCGCTCGCGCTACTCTGCCTGCTCTTCGCCTGCTGCGGCCCGGCGCCGGCGCTGTGCCTGCCGGCCGTGTGCACCTGCACGCTGGCCACCACCAACGTCCTCTTCGGCAACTACAACCCGCTGCTGTACGGCAACACCGACACGACGGGCAGCATCAAGGTGGATTGCGGCGGCGTGGCCGGGCTGCTCATTCCGTTCAACATTGCCATCAGCACGGGCAGCGGCGGCAGTTATGCCAACCGGCGCATGAAGAGCGGCGGCAACGGGCTGGCTACAACCTCTACACCGATGCGTCCTACAGCACCGTCTGGGGCGACGGCAGCAGCGCCACCCAGCTCATCAGCGCCGGCGTCACGCTGGACGTGCTGGGCCAGGCGCCCACGCAAAACTTCTACGTCCACGGCCGCATCCCCGGGCGGCAGACCACGGTCGTTCCCGGCGTCTACGGCGACACCATCAACGTCACGCTGACCTACTTCTGAGCCGGCTCCGGCAGGGCGCGCGTCTTGACGACCGCGTAGCGCGCCAGCGTGCGCTCGCGCGCGACGGCGTGGTCAACGACGGGGCGCGGGTAGTCCACGCCCTGCATGGCCAGCGGCGCCCGCTCCCACGGCGCGTGGACGGCCTTGGCATCCAGGCCCGCGAGCTCCGGGCAGTAGCGGCGGATGAAGCGGCCCTCGGCGTCGAACTTCTCGCTCTGGCTGGTCGGGTTGAAGATGCGGAAATAGGGCTGGGCGTCGCAACCGCTGCTGCTGGCCCATTGCCAGCCGCCGTTGTTGGCGGCGAGGTCGAAGTCCAGCAGCTGCTGCGCAAACCAGGCCTCGCCGCGCCGCCAGTCCAGCCCCAGGTCCTTGGTCAGGAAGCTGGCCGTCACCATGCGCAGGCGGTTGTGCATGTAGCCGGTTGTCTTCAGCTGGCGCATGGCGGCGTCCACCAGCGGGTAGCCCGTGCGGCCTTCGCACCAGGCGGCGAACAGCGCGTCGGCGTGCGCGCCGGTTTCCCAGGCAATGGCGTCGTACTCGGGCCGGAAGGCGGCCGTCATCGCGTGCGGGTGGTGGTGCATGACCTGGTGGTAGAAGTCGCGCCAGATCAGCTCCGACAGCCAGACCTCCGCGCCGTGGTCGCCGCCCACCATGCGCTCGTGGGCCAGCCGTGCCAGCCGGCGGATGGAGACGGTGCCGAAGCGCAGGTGCACGCTGAGGTAACTGGGGCCCTTCACGGCGGGGAAGTCGCGCTGGCGGTCGTAGGCGTCGATGCGGTCCAGGAAGTCGTCCAGCAGGGCCTCCGCGCCGCGGCTGCCCTGGCCGACGTGGGGCGTCAGCCCGGCAGGCTGGAAGCCGATGTCCGCCAGCGTGGGCACGCCCTCGGCCAGCGGGCTCTGCGCGAGCGAGCGGGCGTGGCGCTCGACCGGGTAGCTGCTCAGGTAGAAGCCGTCCAGCTTGCGCAGCCAGGCGTTCTTGTAGGGCGTGAACACGCCATACGGCCCGCCGGTGGCCGTCATCACCTCGCGGCGCTCGAAGACGACGTGGTCCTTGAACGTGCGCAGCCCGGCGCCGAAGCTCGCCAGCCGGTCCGCCACCCGGGCGTCGCGCGCCAGCGCCTGCGGCTCATCGTCATGGTTGGTGAAGACGGCCTGCACGCCCAGTTCGGCGGCCAGCCGCGGGATCTCTTCGGCCGCCGCGGCGTGCCGCACGATGAGGGCGCCGCCGAGCCGGCGCAAATCCTCGTCCAGCACCTGCAGCGCGCCGAGGATGAACTCGACGCGTCGGTCCGCGCGAGGCAGGGCGTCGAGGATGTCGCGGTCCAGGATGAAGGTGCAGAACACCTGCTTCGCGGCCTTCAGCGCGTGATACAGGGCAGCCTGGTCATCCACGCGCAGGTCGCGGCGAAACCAGACGAGGGCACGGTCGATTCGGGTGGTCATGACCGCCAGAATAAAATGTCTTCCATGCCTGCCGACCGGATCGTCCTGACCAACCAGTTCCTCATCGCCATGCCGGGCATGGCCGACGAGGCTTTCGCGGGCACGGTGGTCTACCTCTGCGAGCACAACGACAACGGCGCCCTGGGCCTGGTCATCAACAAGCCCATCTCCCTGACGCTGGGCAATCTGTTCGAGAAGGTCGAGCTCAGCCCGCCGGCGGATTCCCTGGCCGACAGCCCCGTCTTCTACGGTGGCCCGGTGCAGACCGACCGTGGCTTCGTGCTGCATGAGCCGCTGGACGAAGAGGGCGGCCACTACAACGCCACGCTGGCCGTGCCCGGCGGCCTGGAGATGACCACCAGCCGCGACGTGCTGGAGGCCCTGTCCAACGGCGCCGGCCCGCGCAAGATCCTCGTCACCTTGGGCTACAGCGGCTGGGCCGCGGGTCAGCTCGAAGAGGAAATCGGCCGCAACGGCTGGCTGACGGTGGACGCGACGCCGGAAATCATCTTCGACACGCCCGTGGAGCAGCGCTACGAAAAGGCGCTGGGCCTACTGGGGATCGATCCGCGCATGCTCAGCTCGGACGCGGGGCACGCGTGATGGCGGCCGTGATGGCGCCTTCCTCGCTTCAATCCTTTCTCGCTTTTGATTTCGGCCTGCGCCGCATCGGCGTGGCCAGCGGCACGCGCCTGCTCGGTTCGGCCGAGCCGCGCGGCACGATCAAGGGGGGCGATTTCGACGCCATCGCCGCCCTGATCAAGACCTGGCAGCCCGACGCTCTCGTCATCGGCGTGCCCCGCCACCCCGATGGCGCGCCGCACGAGATGACGGCCAAGGCGCAGAACTTTGGCCGCCGTCTCTCCGGCCGCTACCACCTGCCGGTCTTCGAGGTGGACGAGCGCTACACCAGCGTCGAAGCTGAAGGCCAGGGCGCACACGACGTGGACGCCGCTGCCGCCGCACTGATCCTTGAACAGTTTTTCAGAGAACACCCATGAGTGAACTGCTGCTAGATGCTGAAGGCCTCTACCTCGAACTGAAGAAAGGCGTGCAGCGGCTGCTGACGCCCGACACCGCCTTGGTGGGCATCTGGAGCGGGGGCGCCTGGCTGGCCGAGCGGCTGGCGGCCGACCTGGGGCTGCCCTGCGGCACCATCTCCAGCGCGCTGCACCGCGACGACTTCGGCTCGCGCGGGCTTGCCAAGGCCGACCACACCAAGCTGCCCTTCGACGTCAACGGCCGCGACATCCTGCTCATCGACGACGTGCTCTACACCGGCCGCACGACGCGCGCCGTCATCAATGAGCTGTTCGACTATGGCCGCCCGGCGCGCGTGCAGCTGGCCGTGCTGGTGGACCGTGGCGGCCGCGAGCTGCCCATCGAGCCGGCCTTCTCGGCGGCGCGGGTCACCCTCGGCGCCGAGCAGAAATTGCGCCTGGCTCGCACCGAGTCCGGCAGCTTCAGCTTCGAGGTGAAGTGATGTTGAGCAAGCGAAATCCCCAGCTGAACAAGCACGGCGAGCTGATCCACCTGCTGTCCGTCGAGGGACTGCCGCGCGCGGTCATCGAGCAGATCCTGGACACCGCCGGCAGCTTCCTCTCGGTGAACGATCGCGAGGTCAAGAAGGTGCCGCTGCTGCGCGGCAAGTCGGTGTTCAACCTGTTCTTCGAGAACAGCACCCGCACCCGCACCACCTTCGAGATCGCCGCCAAGCGCCTGTCGGCCGACGTCATCAACCTCGACATCGCGCGCAGCTCCACCGCCAAGGGCGAGACGCTGCTGGACACGGTCGCCAACTTGAGCGCCATGCACGCGGACATGTTCGTCGTGCGCCACAGCGAGAGCGGCGCGCCCCACTTGATTGCCCAGCATTGCGCGCCTCATGTGCACGTGGTCAACGCCGGTGACGGCCGCCATGCCCACCCGACGCAGGGCCTGCTGGACATGTACACGATCCGGCACTTCAAGCAGGACTTCCGCAACCTGACGGTGGCCATCGTCGGCGACATCGTGCACTCGCGTGTCGCCCGCTCGGACATCCACGCGCTGAACATCCTCGGCGTGCCCGAGATCCGCGCCGTCGGCCCCAAGACCCTGGTGCCCGGCGACCTGCGCGACATGGGCGTGCGCGTCTGCCACGACATGGCCGAGGGCGTGAAGGACGCCGACGTCGTCATCATGCTGCGCCTGCAGAACGAGCGCATGAACGGCGGCATGCTGCCCAGCAGCGGCGAGTTCTTCAAGCATTTCGGCCTGACGCCGGACAAGCTGGCCCTGGCCAAGCCCGACGCCATCGTCATGCACCCCGGCCCCATCAACCGCGGCGTGGAAATCGCGTCCGAGGTGGCGGACGGCAAGAGCAGCGTCATCCTTCCTCAAGTGACATTCGGCATCGCTGTCCGAATGGCTGTCATGGCCATCCTCGCGGGGAACGAAGCATGAAGATCCTCATCAAGAACGGTCGCCTCATCGACCCCGCCTCGGGCCTGGATCGCGTGGGCGACCTGGCCGTGGCCAACGGCCGCATCGTCAAGCTCGGTGATGTCGGCGAATTCGCTGCCGACCGCACGGTGGACGCCGCCGGCCTCGTCGTCGCCCCCGGCCTCGTGGACCTCTGCGCGCGACTGCGCGAGCCCGGCCATGAGCACGAGGGACTGCTGGAAAGCGAACTCGCCGCCGCCGCCGCCGGCGGCGTGACCAGCCTGGTTTGCCCGCCCGACACCGACCCGGTGCTGGACGAGCCCGGCCTCGTCGAGATGCTGAAGTTCCGCGCCCGCAAGCTCAGCCGCTGCCGGCTGTTCCCGCTCGGCGCTCTGACGCGCAACCTGGAAGGCAAGGCCCTGACCGAGATGGCCGAGCTGACCGAGGCCGGCTGCATCGGCTTCGCCCAGGCCGAGGCGCCCGTGCGCGACACGCTGGTGCTGCACCGCGCGCTGCAGTACGCGGCCACCTACGGCTACACCGTGTGGCTGCGCCCGCAGGACGCCTGGCTGGGCGGCGGCGTGGCCGCCAGCGGCTCGGTGGCGACAAGGCTGGGCCTGTCCGGCGTGCCGGTCAGCGCCGAGACGGTGGCCCTGCACACCATCCTGGAGCTGGTGCGCGCCACTGGCGCCCGCGTCCATTTCTGCCGCATCTCCAGCGCGGCAGGCGTCGAGATTCTGCGCGCCGCCAAGCGCGAGGGGCTGCCCGTCACCGCCGACGTGTCCATCAATTCGCTGCACTTGAGCGACGTCGACATCGGCTACTTCGACTCCGCCATGCGCCTGACCCCGCCGCTGCGCCAGGGCCGCGACCGCGACGCGCTGCGCGCCGGCCTGGCCGACGGCACGCTGGATGCGCTGGTGTCCGACCACATGCCCGTCACCGTCGACGAGAAGGCCGTGCCCTTCGCCGAGGCCACGCCGGGCGCGACGGGCCTGGAGCTGCTGCTGAGCCTGGCCCTGCGCTGGGCCCAGGACTCAAGCCTGCCGGTGGCGCGGGCGCTGGCCGTCGTGACCGCCGAGCCGGTGCGCGTGCTGGGCACGGCCTTGGGCTCGCTCGCCGCGAGCGCTGGCCGGCTGGTGGAGGGCGGTGTGGCCGATGTCTGCGTGTTCGACGCTGGTGCCAGCTGGGCCGTCACGCCCGAGCTGCTCGCCAGCCAGGGCAAGCACACGCCCTTCGAGTTCTCGCGCAGCGGCTTCGAGCTGCCGGCGCGGGTGCGCTGCACGCTGGTCGCCGGCCACATCGCCTACGAGGCCGAATGAGGGCCGTCTGGCGCCTCGCGCGCCTCGTGCCGCATGTGCTGCACGGGCTGTGGATCGTCAGGCGCCGCTTCGAGCTGTTGACCGCTGCCGAGCGGCATCAGCTGATCCAGTGGTGGTCGGTCAAGACGCTGCGCATCCTCGGCATCGCGCTGAAGACCGAGGGACAGGCTTTGCCGGACGGGCATCTGCTGGTGGCCAACCATGTCTCCTGGCTGGACATCGCCGCCGTGCATGCCGTGCTGCCGCAGGCGCGCTTCGTCTCCAAGGCCGACGTGAAGCACTGGCCGCTGGTGGGCACCCTCGTCGAAGGCGTCGGCACGCTTTTCATCGAGCGCAGCAGCAAGCGCGACGCGTTGCGCGTCGTGCACCAGACGGCGGCTGCGTTGCAGGCGGGGGATTGCGTGGCCGTGTTCCCTGAGGGCACGACCGGCGCCGGCCCGGAACTGCTGCCCTTCCACGCCAATCTGCTGCAGGCGGCGGTGTCGACCGGCGCGCCGGTGCTGCCCGTCGTGCTGCGCTGGCACGAACCGGGCGAGCGCTTCAGCACCGCGGCCCGCTTCATCGGCGACACCTCGCTGGTGCAGAGCCTGTGGGCCATCGCGTCGGCACGCGGGCTGGGCATCGACGTGCAGATCCTGCCGAGCGTGATGGTCGAGGGGCAGGACCGCCGCGCGCTCGGCGAGGCGCTGCGCAGCGTGATCAGCGCGCGGTTGTAAGCCAGCCCAGCCCGGCCGAGGTCGCGCCGCGCGGGCGGTATTCGAGGCCGATGGCGCCGGGCCAGCGGCGCTCGTCCAGCAGCGCGAACTCGGCGGCGTATTCGCCGGCTTCCGGCTCATGCCGGCCGGCAACGCCGGCGCACTGCACATGGCCCAGCACGCCAAGTTCCAGCGCCCGCGTCAGGTGCGTCAGCGACTCGCCCTCGGCGACGCGGCAGTGGTAGAGGTCGAGCTGCAGCTGCACGCGTGGCGAGTTCAGTGCAGCCAGCAGCGTCAGCGCCTGGGCCTGGCGGTGCAGGAAGTAGCCGGGCATGTCGCGCCGGTTGATGGGTTCCACGACGAGCGGCAGCGGCGACTGTGCCGCGGCCCAGGCGAGGTTGGTCAGCCAGGTGTCGCGGTGGGTGGGCGTGTCGTCCGCCAGACCCGACAGCACATGCAACCGCGCAGCACCCAGTCGCGTGGCGAGGTCCAGCCCGCGCAGCGTCGTGCCGCGGAACTCGGCCTCGCGGCCGGGCAGGGCGGCGTAGCCGCGCTCGCCGGCCGCCCAGTCGCCGGCCGGGGCGTTGATGAGGACGACACGCAGGTCGGCCAGCGCGGCCTTCAGCGCGGTTTCGTCGTGCAGGTGCGGCTGCTGCAGCTCTACGGCGCCGAAGCCGTCGGCACGCGCGGCCGCGGGGCGGTCGAGGTAGGCGTGCTCGGTGTAGAGCCAGTCCAGGTTGGCCGCGAAGCGAGGCGCGATCACTTGGACTCGGCGACCAGGGCCGGGTTGAGCCGCGGGTCGTTGTACATCTTGAACTGGCGGTAGACCTTGAAGTAGGCCCGGCCCGCGCGGGCGTCGGCCAGCAGATCGTCGTAGCAGGCGCCGAGGTCGGCGCGCTGCTGGATGAGGCGTTGCAGCCGCTCGGTGCAAGACCGGCGGTGCGCCTCGTCCACGTCGGTGCGCAGCGTCTGCTCGCGCATCGCCGCGATCTTCAGGCCCAGGATGGAGATGCGGTCCAGCATGGAGCCGGCGGTCTCGCTGTTCAGCCGCGCGCCCGCGGGCACGGTCGAGCGGGGCAGGGCGGTGGCGATGGTGGCCGGGTCCACGAGGCCCAGGGCCGACAGCAGGAATTCGTCGATGCGCTCGATGGCGTCGTTGCGGGCCTGGTTGTGGCGGTCGATGGCGCGCTTGTTGGCGACGATCTCGGCATCCGGCGCCTGTGTGCGGCGGGCCAGGTCCTCCTGGGCCCACAGGCTGCGGTTGTGGAAATGGTTGACGGCCACCCAGCCGCGCACGTCCTCCGCCTGGACCGCGGTGGGCGAGGTGGCGAGGGCCGCGTCATGGGCAGCGATCACATCGGCGGAAGAAGGCAGTGAAGTCATGGATGGAGTGGAGAATCCCGCGCCACTTGTAAAGAAATGCTGATGATAGAAGCCCGTCCGCTGATCGTTCGCCTGCGCAACTTCGTGGGCGACACGGTGTTGAGCATTCCCGCACTGCGATTGCTGGAAAGCCACGGCTACCGGCTGGAACTGTTGGGCAAGGGCTGGGCTCGCGGGCTGCTGGAGGCCGAGGGCTGGCGCGTGCATGTGCGGCCCAACGAGCTGAGGTCACGCATCGCGCAACTGCGCGAGCTACGGCGGCAGTTCCGGGCGGAAGACCCAGGCTTCGACAAGCGCTCGAATGCCTTGCTCTTTCCCTATGCCTTCTCGGCGGCGCTGGATGCGCGCCTGGCCGGGCTCAGGGCCGAAGGCCATGCGGGCGATGGGCGCACCTGGCTGCTCAAGCGCGGCTTGCCGCGGCGTGAGGGGCGGCACACGCTGGTCGAGTACTGGGAGCTGGCCTGCGATTTCCTGGGCGTGCAGGCCGAGCCGCCGAAAGACATCGGCATGCGGGTCAGCGAGGCGCAGCGCGAGCAGGCGCGGGCGCTGCTGGCAGCGCATGGCGTCGGGCCGGAGCGCTGCGTGCTGATCTGTCCATTCGCGAACGGGCGGGTGGAGTTCCTGGACCGCAGCTGGCCGGCGTTTCCGGAGTTCGTGCGGCGGCTGCACGCGGCCGGGCGTTCCGTCGTCATCGTGCCGGGGCCGGCCGAGGTGCATGGGGCGATGGATCTCTACCCCGATGCGATCCGCCTCGATGGGGTGGCGCTGGGCGTCTACAACGCGCTGCTGCAGCTGGCCGGCGTCGTCGTCGCCAACGACACCGGCCCGGCCCACATGGCCGCGGGCGTGGGCGCGCGGCTGCTGAGCATCTGGGGGCCGGTGGACGCGGCGCGTTGGGCGCCGTGGGGCTCGACGGTGACCCTCATGCGACGCGGACCGGGCGAGTGGTCCAGCGTCGACGAGGTGCTGTCAGCGGTGGATCAGGCCTTGCCCTGATTGGCCACGGCCGCCGCAGCCTTGGCGGCCGCTTCGGCATCGCCCAGGTAGTAGCTCTTGATGGGCTTGAGGTCGGCGTCCAGCTCGTAGACCAGCGGGATGCCGTTGGGGATGTTGACGCCCACGATGGCGTCGTCGGCGATGTTGTCCAGGTACTTGACCAGCGCGCGGATGCTGTTGCCATGGGCCGCGATCAGCACGCGCTCGCCGCCCTTGATGGCCGGGGCCACGGTCTCGTTCCAGAAGGGCAGCACGCGGGCGACGGTGTCCTTCAGGCACTCGGTCAGCGGCACGTCGCTCTCGTCCAGGCCACGGTAGCGGCGGTCGCTGCGCTCGCTGCGCGGGTCGGTCGGCTCCAGCGCCGGCGGCGGCGTGTCGTAGCTGCGGCGCCAGATCAGCACCTGCGCGTCGCCGTACTGCTTGGCCATGTCGGCCTTGTTCAGGCCCTGCAGAGCGCCGTAGTGACGCTCGTTCAGTCGCCAGGCGTGGCGCACCGGCAGCCAGGTGCGGTCCATCTGGTCCAGGCAGTGCCACAGTGTCCAGACGGCGCGCTTAAGCACCGAGGTGTAGGCGATGTCGAAGTCGTAGCCGGCTTCCTTCAGCAGCCGGCCGGCCGTCTTGGCCTGCTCGACGCCGGTGGGCGTCAGGTCCACGTCGGTCCAGCCGGTGAAGCGGTTTTCCAGGTTCCAGGTCGATTCGCCGTGGCGGATGAGGACGAGCTTGTACATGGGCAGGCAGTGCACAGGTGGTGGAAGGCGCCGGATTATCGGACCCGGCGATAATCACCGGCTTCGTTGAATTACACGGGATGCTTGCTTGAACTTCCTGCTCCAGAACTGGTATTTGGTTGTCGCCGCCCTGGTCTCCGGCGGCTTGCTGCTTTGGCCCCTGTTGGTGTCAGGCTCGCAAGGCGCCGCGGTCAGCCCCGCCGAGGCGGTGCAGTTGGTCAACCGCGAGAAGGGCGTGCTGATCGACGTCAGCGAGCCCGCGGAATTCGCCCAGGCCCATGCCGTGGGCTCGCGCAACATCCCCTTTGGCCAGATCGAGGGCCACAAGCAACTGCCCAGCAACAAGGCCCTGCCGCTGGTGTTGGTGTGCCCGACCGGCGCACGCGCCGGTCGGGCCGCGGGCATGCTGCGCAAGCTGGGCTACGAGAAGGCCCAGGTGCTGGCGGGTGGCTTGAAGGCCTGGCGGGACGCGAGCCTGCCGGTCGAGAAGAGCGCCTGACCCCTTGAAGGATTGGTGATGGCTTCCGTGAAGATGTACACGACCCTGGTCTGCCCGTTCTGCGTACGCGCCAAGATGCTGCTGAAGCAGCGCGGCGTCGAGCAGATCGACGAGATCCGCGTCGACCTGAACCCGGCCGAGCGCCAGGCCATGATGGAAAAGACCGGTCGCCGCACGGTGCCGCAGATCTTCATCGGCGACACGCATGTCGGGGGGTGCGACGACCTCATCGCCCTCGACCAGAAGGGCGGCCTGCTGCCCTTGCTCCAGACGGCGTGATTTCAAGCCCGGGCAAGCCCCGGGCGGCCTGTCACAGGCCCTCGCCCATAATCTGTCTACCGCCCGCAGCGCGCCGCCTGCGGGCTTTTGTTTGACGCTCCGCTAGAAAGAGTCCCATGGCCGACGAGATCCAAGCCGCCGCAGAAGGCACCCCCGTGTTCCAGATCCAGCGCATGTACCTGAAGGATCTGTCGCTGGAACAGCCCAACGCGCCGCACATCCTGCTGGAGCAGCAGCAGCCCCAGGTCGACATCAACCTGACGCTGTCGGCCGAGAACGTCACCGACGGCATCTTCGAGGTCTGCGTGACGGCCACCGTCAACACCAAGGTCGGCGACAAGACGCTGTTCCTGGTCGAGGCCAAGCAGGCCGGCATCTTCGAGATCCGCAACGTGCCGCAGGACCAGGTCGAAGGCATCCTGGGCATCGTCTGCCCGCAGATGGTCTACCCCTATCTGCGCGCCATCGTGTCGGACGTCTGCACCCGCGCCGGTTTCCCGCCCGTGCTGCTGACCGAAGTGAACTTCCAGGCCATGTTCGAGGCCCAGCAGGCTCAGCGCGCCGCTCAGGGCGGCCAGGCCGTCAACTGATTCCGGCGCCCTCGCCGACGACGCCCCGCCCCGTGCGGGGCGTTTTACTTGGGGGACACTTCCGCGCATGACGACGATGAAGATCAGCGTGCTCGGCGCCGGGGCCTGGGGCACGGCCCTGGCCATCCAGGCAGCCCAGGCAGGCCATGACGTGCGCCTGTGGGGGCGCGACGCGGTGGCCATCGGGCAGATGCGGGCGACTCGTCGCAATGCGGCCTACCTACCTGACAGCGAACTGCCAGCCGCGCTCGGCCTGGGCGCAGACCTGGGCGAGGCGGTGGCTCATGCCGCCGCCGGCCTGACCATCATCGGCACACCCATGTCGGGCCTGCGCCAGGCGCTGGCGGCCTTGCCGTCGAGCCAGCGCGTGCTGTGGCTGTGCAAGGGCTTCGAAGCGGGCACCGGCCGGCTGGGCCACGAGATCGCGCGCGAGCTGCAGCCGGCCATGCGCGTCGGCGTGCTGTCCGGCCCCAGCTTCGCGCAGGAGGTGGCCGCCGGCCGGCCCACGGCTCTGGTGGCGGCCAGCGAGGATGCCGGGCTGGCCCAGGCCGCGGTCGATGCCTTCCATGGCGAGCGGCTGCGGGTCTACACGTCGAGCGACCCGGTCGGCGTCGAGGTGGGTGGCGCGGTCAAGAACGTGATGGCCATCGCGGTGGGCGTCTGCGACGGGCTTTCAGGCTCCGCCCCCGACGCGCCAGGCCTGAACGCGCGTGCCGCGCTGATCACCCGCGGCCTGGCCGAGATGCTGCGCCTGGGCCTCGCGCTGGGCGCCAGGGCCGAGACCTTCATGGGACTGTCGGGCCTGGGCGATCTGGTGCTGACGGCGACCGGCGATCTGTCGCGCAACCGCCGCGTCGGCCTGATGCTGGCGCAGGGGCTGGCGCTGCCGGACATCCTGGCCCGGCTGGGCCATGTGGCCGAGGGCGTCTACAGCGCGCCGACGGTGCTGGCGCGTGCGCGCGAGGTGGGCGTCGAGATGCCCATCACCGAGGCCATGGTGGCCCTGCTGGAGGGCCGGCTGCGGGCGCATGAGTCCGTCGAGCGGCTGATGGGCCGCGACGCGCGCGCCGAGTAGTCAGCCGCCCCCGGTGTAGCCGTTCTGCCGCCAGGCCTCGAACACGGCCACGGCGACGCTGTTGCTGAGGTTGAGGCTGCGCTGGCCTTCGCGCATGGGCAGGCGCACGCGCTGTTCGCCAGGGAAGCTGTCGCGTAGCGCGGGCGCCAGGCCGGCCGTCTCGCTGCCGAAGACGAGGCAGTCGCCCGGTCGCCAGGACACCTCGCCAAAGGGTCGGCTGCCCCGCGTGGTGAAGGCGAACATGCGGGCCGGATCCGGCGCCTCGGCGGCGAGGAAGGCGGGCCAGTCGGCATGGCGCTGCACGCGGGCGTACTCGTGATAGTCCAGGCCGGCGCGCTGCAGCAGCCGGTCCTCCATCGAGAAACCCAGCGGTTCGATCAGGTGCAGGCTGCAGCCGGTATTGGCGGCGAGCCGGATGACGTTGCCGGTGTTGGGCGGGATCTCCGGCTGGACGAGGACGATGTGGAACATGGGCGGAAGTATCCCGCCGGCCGCGAACGCGGTGCCGCATTCGGGCCGAGCGCCGGGCCGCCTCGAGCCGGCCCGCGCTGGCGATGTGCTCGCGGCTCAATGCAGCGAGCATCGCCGTCCCCTTGGGGGACCGATCGGACTGCCCGCGTTCAGCAGGGCAGCCTGGGCGAGGGGCTCATTCATCGCCGGGCTCGGGCGTGCGCGCGACGACCCAGGCCTGCACGCTCATGACACCGGCCTGCAGCAGCACGCCGGCCAGCTCGTAGAGCGTGGCGCCGCTGGTCATCACGTCGTCCAGCAAGGCGACGGACTTGCCGCGCAGCCGTGCCGCGCGCAGCGGTTCGACGGCGAAGACGCCGCGCACATTGGCGGCGCGTTCCTCCAGCTTCAGCCCGGCTTGGGCGGAGTTGTGGTGAACGCGCAGCAGCAGGTCGGGGTCGCAGCGCAGGCCGCGCCGCCGGGCCAGGGCCTTGGCCAGTTCGTGCGACTGGTTGTAGCCGCGCTCGCGCAGGCGCTCGGCCGACACGGGCACCGGCAGCAGCCAGTCCGGTGCATCGATCTCGGCGGCGCTGAGCGCCGTGTTCAGCCGCTCCAGCAGGCACTCGCGCAGCGCCAGGGCCTGGTGGTACTTGAAGTGCTGCAGCAGGCCGTCCCAGGGGAAGCGGTAGTCCAGCGCGGCGACGGTGCGGTCCAGCGGGGGCGGATCGCGCAGGCAGCGTCCGCATTGCGGCCGGGGTCTGCCGGCAAGTTCCAGCGGCAACCGCGCCGCGCAGGTCCAGCAGCGTGGCTGGGGGCGGGCGTAGAGAGCCAGGCAGTCGGGGCAGATGGACTGGTGGCTCCAGGCGCGGCAGACGGCGCACTGGCCGGCGCAGCGCAGCAGCACCTTCTCGATCAATGCGGGCTTCGTCGCCGACAGGGAGCGTTCGGGCATCGCCTCAATATACTGACCAGCCCATGAGTGAGCCGGTCTCGACCCCTACTTCAAACAAGGGGCCGCGGCCCCAGGATATCGATGCGGCCGCGCTGCGCCACCAAGCCCGGCGCCTGGCCCGGGCCGAACAGCTGCCCTGGCTGCATGCCGAGGTGGCGGGGCGCATGGCCGAGCGCCTGGGCTACATCAAGCTGCAGCCGGCCCGCGTGCTGGATGCCTCGCCCGCCCTGGGAGCGAGCGCCGTGCTGCTTCGGCAGGCCTATCCCAATGCCGAGATGCTGTGGCATGAAGCCGATGCCGAACTGGCCGCGCGTGCCGCCCGAGCGCGGTCACGGAACTGGTGGGGCAGGCTGCGCGGCGCGTCCACGGGCCAGGTCGAGGCCCTGCCCGCCCGGCCCGAAGTGGACCTGCTCTGGTCCAACATGGCCCTGCACGCCGCTGCCGATCTGCCCACGCTGCTGGGCAGCTGGCAGTCGAGCATCGCGGTCGGCGGCTTCGTCATGTTCTCCTGCCTGGGGCCGGACAGCTTCGTCGAACTACGCCCGCTCTACGCCCGCAACGGCTGGGGCCGGCCGGCACCGGACTGGTGGGACATGCACGACATCGGCGACCTGCTGCTGAAGGCCGGCTTTGCCGACCCCGTCATGGACCAGGAGCGGCTGCGCCTGACCTGGGCCAGCCCCGAGAGCCTGTTGGCCGACCTGCGCGCGCTGGGCGGCAATCTGGCGCCGACGCGGTTTGCCGGCCTGCGCGCGCGCTCATGGCGGCAGCGGTTGCTGGCCGAACTAGAAACCTTGCGGGATCACGAAGGCCGGCTGGCGCTGACGCTGGAGCTGGTGTTTGGCCACGCCTTCAAGGCCGCGCCGCGGCTGACTGTCGCAGCGGAGACGCATGTTTCGGTCGACGCCATGCGCGCTTCGCTGCGCAAGGGGCGCGAATCGACCTGAAATGTGGGTGATTCCCCGGGGCTGGCCTGGCCCTGGGCCGCGATACGCCTGGGCTAAACTCTTGCGCCGCATCAAGGACCGGCCACAAATCCGGTTCTCCTCACGGAACTTGCGTCGCAAATCAGGCTATAGAGCCGGATTGCAAGCCCCGCACCTCTAAGAACGAAGTGACAACCATGACGATGATGAACGCACGAGTGCAGAGCGCCTCACGCGCTTGGGGCCGCTGGGCCGCGGCGGCGATGGCCCTGGCAGCGGGCCCGGCCCTGGCGGTGAACGACCTCAAGGGCGGCCCGGGCGTCAATCAGATCAATCTGCACGAGCCGGTGACCAACATCGCCCGTGACCAGATGTGGTTGCACAACTTCATGCTGATCGTCTGCCTCGTCATCTTCGTGGCGGTGTTCGGCGTGATGTTCTATTCCATCTTCAAGCACCGCAAGTCCAAGGGCGCGGTGTCGGCCAACTTCCATGAAAGCGTGGCCGTCGAGATCGCCTGGACGGTGGTGCCCTTCCTGATCGTCATCGGCATGGCGCTGCCGGCCACCAAGGTGGTCGTCGCGATGAAGGACACCACCAACGCCGACGTGACCATCAAGGCCACCGGCTACCAGTGGAAGTGGGGCTACGACTACCTGAAGGGCGAGGGCGAGGGCATCGGCTTCCTGGCCACGCTCGACACCGAGCAGCGTGAGGCCTCCAACAGCGGCCACCCCGAGCCGGTCGACAACTACCTGCTGAAGGTGGACAACCCGCTGGTGGTGCCGGTGGACAAGAAGGTCCGCATCATCACGACGGCCAACGACGTCATCCACGCCTGGATGGTGCCGGCCTTCGGCGTCAAGCAGGACGCCATCCCCGGCTTCGTGCGCGACACTTGGTTCAAGGCCGAGAAGGTCGGCGACTACTACGGCCAGTGCGCCGAGCTGTGTGGCAAGGAACACGCCTACATGCCCATCCACGTGAAGGTGGTGTCCGCCGAGGACTACACCAAGTGGGTGGATGGCAAGAAGAAGGAAATGGCCGCCAAGGCCGACGATCCGAGCAAGGTCTGGGAGCAGGCGGCGCTGGTCGCCCGTGGCGAGAAGGTCTACGCCGCCAACTGTGCGGTCTGCCACAAGCCCGACGGCAGTGGCGCCGGCCCGATCAAGGCGCTGGACAAGTCGCCCGTCGTGCTGGCCGAGGACAAGCTGCAGCAGGTCCAGGTCGTGCTGAACGGCCGCATGGACAAGGGCATGCCGGCCTGGAAACAGCTCAGCGACACCGAAATCGCCGCCGTGATCACGTACACGAAGAACAGCTGGTCCAACAAGACGGGCCAGACGGTGCAGCCGGCCGAAGTGGTCGCCGCCCGCAAGTAAGTCCGAACGCCGAATCAGAGGAAATCACATGAGTGCAGTGCTCCCGCCCCACGGCGTTCACGGCGGCCATGACGGCCACGCCCACGACGACCATCACGACCACCATGCCCCGCACGGCTGGCGCCGCTGGGTCTTCGCGACCAACCACAAGGACATCGGAACGCTGTACCTGCTGTTCGCGTTCACGATGCTGATGATCGGCGGCATCCTGGCGCTGTGCATCCGCGCCGAACTGTTCAAGCCCGGCCTGCAGTTCTTCAACCCGGAGCTGTTCAACCAGTTCACGACCATGCACGGTCTGATCATGGTGTTCGGCGCCATCATGCCGGCCTTCGTCGGCTTCGCGAACTGGATGATCCCGCTGCAGATCGGCGCGGGCGACATGGCCTTCGCGCGCATGAACAACTTCAGCTTCTGGCTGATGATCCCTGCGGCCATCATGCTGGTGTCGAGCTTCTTCATGCCCGGCGGCGCGCCTGCTGCGGGCTGGACGCTCTACGCGCCGCTGACGCTGCAGATGGGCCCGTCCATGGACGCCGGCATCTTCGCGATGCACATCCTGGGCGCCTCGTCCATCATGGGTTCGATCAACATCATCGTGACCATCCTCAACATGCGCGCCCCCGGCATGACGCTGATGAAGATGCCGATGTTCGCCTGGACCTGGCTGATCACGGCCTATCTGCTGATCGCCGTCATGCCCGTGCTGGCCGGCGCCATCACGATGACGCTGACCGACCGCCACTTCGGCACCGCCTTCTTCAACCCGGCGGGCGGCGGCGACCCGGTCATGTACCAGCACATCTTCTGGTTCTTCGGCCACCCCGAGGTCTACATCATGATCTTGCCGGCCTTCGGCATCATCAGCCAGATCGTGCCGGCCTTCGCCCGCAAGCGCCTGTTCGGCTACGCCTCCATGGTGTATGCGACGGCCTCCATCGCCATCCTGTCCTTCATCGTTTGGGCACACCACATGTTCGCCACCGGCATGCCGGTGACGGGCCAGCTGTTCTTCATGTACGCGACCATGCTGATCGCGGTGCCCACGGGCGTGAAGATCTTCAACTGGCTGGCGACGATGTGGCGCGGCTCGATGACCTTCGAGACCCCGATGCTGTGGGCCGTGGGCTTCATCTTCGTGTTCACGATGGGCGGCTTCACCGGCCTGATCTGCGCGATGGCCCCCATCGACATCCAGATCCAGGACACCTACTACGTCGTGGCCCACTTCCACTACGTGCTGGTGGCCGGCTCCCTGTACGCGCTGTTCGCCGGCGTCTACTACTGGGGCCCGAAGTGGACCGGCGTGATGTATTCCGAGACCCGCGGCAAGATCCACTTCTGGGGTTCGCTGATCTTCTTCAACGTCACCTTCTTCCCGATGCACTTCCTGGGTCTGGCCGGCATGCCCCGTCGCTACGCCGACTACCCCATGCAGTTCACCGACTTCAACCAGATCGCCTCGGTGGGCGCCTTCGGCTTTGGCCTGATGCAGGTCTACTTCTTCCTGTTCGTCGTCGTCCCGATGATGCGCGGCAAGGGTGAGAAGGCTTCGCAGAAGCCCTGGGAAGCCGCCGAAGGCCTGGAGTGGGAAGTGCCGTCGCCGGCGCCCTTCCACACCTTCGAAGAGCCGCCCAAGCTGAATGCTTCGGCTACCAAGATCGTCGGTTGAGGATCAGGTCATGACGCCCGAGCAGCGCAAGGCCAATCGTCGGCTGGGTCTGATCCTGCTGTCGATTGCCCTGGCCTTCGGCTTCGGCTTCATCGCCAAGATGACGCTGTTCGCCCACTGAGATGCGCCTGCTTGCCGCGCTTCATCGGGACAACCGCCAGCTCTTCGTGAAGCTGGCGGTGGTCGTCGCGCTGATGTTCGGTTTTGGCTACGCGCTGGTGCCGCTCTACAAGGCGATCTGCGAGGCGCTGGGCATCAACGTGCTGTCGCTGTCGGAGCGGCAGACGCTGCTGGCGACCAAGGGCATCGCCAACGGCAACGGCCAGGTCGATTACAGCCGCGAGATCACGGTCGAGTTCGACACCAACGCGCGCGGCCCCTGGGATTTCAAACCGGCGGTGCGCCACATGACGGTGCATCCGGGCGAGCTGAGCCAGGTCATGTACGAGTTCCGCAACAAGCAGGACCGCACCATGGCCGCGCAGGCCATCCCGAGCTATGCGCCCATGCAGGCCAGCGCGCATTTCAACAAGCTGGAATGCTTCTGCTTCAACGAGTACACGCTGAAGCCGGGCGAGAGCAAGCAGTGGCCGGTCGTGTTCGTCATCGACCCCAAGCTGCCCAAGGACGTGAAGACCATCACTCTCTCCTACACCTTCTTCGAGGTGGCGGGCAAGGGCGGGGTCAAGCTCGGCGAAGCACCCAAGGGTGCGGGAGCCGCGCTGTGAGCGAGGCCGGCAAGGATCTGAAGGAAGCGGTGGGACGCAAGGCCTCCCTTGTCCAGACGATCTCGGCCGTGGCCTGGAGTTTTTTCGGCGTGCGCCGGGGGCGTGACCATGAGAACGACATGGCCAAGCTCAACCCGGTGCATGTGGTGATTGCGGGCGTGCTTGGTGCCGCCCTGTTTGTATTGATGCTGGTGCTGCTGGTCCGTTGGGTCATCGGCAGCGGTGTGGCAGCGGCCTGACGGCCCCGCCGCAACAAAGTTCAGAACGAGCGAGAACTAGGAGAACGACATGTCGGCAGCGACAACCCCGGGCAAAACCCCGTACTACTTCGTCCCCGCGCCCTCGCGGCATCCGGTGATGGCCGCCACCGGCCTGTTCTTCGTCATCCTGGGCGCCGGCCAATGGGTCAACGGCCACGGCTGGGGCATGTACTCGCTGTTCGGCGGCCTGGCCCTGTGGGCCTTCGTGCTGCAGCAGTGGTTCCGCGATGCCATCGGCGAGAGCGAGGGCGGCCTCTACAGCGACCGCATCGACGTCTCCTTCCGCTGGAGCATGGGCTGGTTCATCTTCTCGGAGGTGATGTTCTTCGCCGCCTTCTTCGGCGCGCTGTACTGGGCCCGCGTGTTCTCGGTGCCCTCGCTGGGCAGCCTGGAGAACGGCCTGCTGTGGCCCGACTTCAAGGCCATCTGGCCCAGCACCGCGCCTGGCTTCACCGCCGCGCCGGGCGGCACCGTCGAGGCCTTCAGCACGATGGGACCCTGGCCCATCCCGACGATCAACACGGCCCTGCTGCTGACCTCGGGCGTCACGCTGACCATCGCCCACCACGCGCTGATCGCCGGCAATCGCGCCAAGACCATCGCCTGGATGTGGATCACCGTGCTGCTGGGTGCCACCTTCCTGGGCTTCCAGGCCTACGAGTACCACCATGCCTACGCCGAGCTGAACCTCAAGCTCAACTCCGGCATCTACGGCTCCACCTTCTTCATGCTGACCGGCTTCCACGGCTTCCACGTCTGCGTGGGCGCGTTGATGCTGCTGTTCATCACCATCCGCCTGATGAAGGGCCACTTCACGGCCGACCGCCACTTCGGCTTCGAAGGCGCGGCCTGGTACTGGCACTTCGTCGACGTCGTCTGGCTGGGCCTGTACGTCGTCGTCTACTGGCTGTAAGCGGGCAACCCCGCAAGACACAAGCGCCGCAGTCGCGGCGCTTTTTTTTGATCAGTTCGTGGACCGCAGCGGCAGCCCCGTCGGCTGTATCCAGCCCATCTTCCAGCTCAGCAGGATGACTAGGAACAACGCCACCGACAGGGCCACGCGCAGCGCCAGCGCGCGGGCCATGTTGGGGCTGCGCTTGGCGTCGCCGCGGCCCTTGCGCAGCATGAAGACCCCGGCTGCCGCCAGCGCGCCGAGGATGCCGATGAAGGCGATCAGGATCACGAATTTCATGGCGAAGGATTATCGACCGGGGGAGCGGGCATGACGGCCCGGCGCTGGCTGCTGCTGGCCGCCGTGCTGCTGGGCGCCATGCTGACCGCGCGCCTGGGCCTCTGGCAGCTCGACCGTGCCCAGCAGAAGATCGATCTGCAGGCCGCCATCGACGCCGAGGCCGCCCTGCCGCCACTTGCCAGCGGCGAACTGGGCAGTGAGCGGCAACTGCACCGCCGCGTCGCGCTGCGCGGCAACTGGGTGGCCGACCGCACCGTCTGGCTGGACAACCGCCCCATGGACGGCCGTGCCGGCTTCTACGTGGTCACGCCGCTGCGGCTGGCGGGCCGTGCCGAGGCCGTCCTCGTGCAACGCGGCTGGGCGCCGCGCGATCCTGCCAACCGCAGCCAGCTGCCGGCCGTGGCCACGCCGGCCGGCGAAGTCGAGGTCATCGGCCGCCTCGCCGCTTCGCCGTCGCGGGCTTATGAGCTCGGCGAGGGGGAGGCCGGCCCGATCCGGCAAAATCTCGATCCCGCGGTCCTGGCCGCCGAGTCCGGGCTGCGACTGCTGCCCCTGACCGTCGTGCAGACGGCCGGCGCCGAGGCTGACGGTCTGCTGCGTCACTGGCCCGCGCCGGATCTGGGCCTGCACAAACACTACGGCTACGCCTTCCAATGGTTCGCGCTCTGCGCGCTGATCCTCTGCCTCTATGTCTGGTTCCAACTCCTCCGCCCCCGGCTCCGCCGCCAGCAGCCCTGAACCGCTGAGCTTCGCGGTGCACAGCCTGCCCGATCCGCGTGCGGCTGCGCAGCAGCGCGCCGGTCGCTGGAAGATGCTGCTGGTGCTGGCGCTGTGCGCGGCGCCCGTCGTCGCGTCCTACTTCACCTTCTACGTCGTCAAGCCCGCAGGCTCGGCCTACGGCGAGCTGATCGCGCCCACCGTCGAACTGCCGGCCGATCTGCCGCTGACCGATCTGCAGGGCCGCGCCGTGCCGGCCGACTCGCTGCGCGGCCAGTGGCTGCTGGCTGTCGTCCAGCCGTCCGCCTGCGGCCCGGCCTGCGAGCGCCAGCTCTACGTGCAGCGCCAGCTGCGCGAGATGCTGGGCAAGGAGCGCGGCCGTGTCGACAAGCTCTGGCTCATTCCCGATGACGGCACACCGGGCGACGCCGTGCTGGCGGCCGTCCAGCAGAAGGGCGTCGAGGCCACCGTGCTGCGGGTGCCGCAGGACCGGTTGCTCGCCTGGCTCAAGCCGGCGCCGGGCAAGGCGCTGGGCGACCATTTCTACGTCGTCGACCCGATGGGCCGCTGGATGCTGCGCGCGCCGGGCGACCCCGAGCCCAAGAAGCTCAAGGCCGACCTCGACAAGCTGCTGAAGGCCAGCGCCGGCTGGGACAAGCCAGGCCGCTGAGTTGAACTTGAACGAGTTGCTCCTCCCCCTCAGCCAGGTCGCCGCCATCGGCGGCGCGGTCGCCCTCGGCCCGCTGCTGTGGTGGCGCCAGCGCTCGCGTGCCAGCACCCCGGCCGGGCGGTTGCGTGCGCTGACGCTGCTGACGCTGTTCCTGACCTTCGACCTCATTGTCTTCGGCGCCTTCACGCGACTGACCGATTCGGGCCTCGGCTGCCCCGACTGGCCGGGCTGCTACAGCGCGGCCAGCCCCGTCGGCGCGCAGGCCCAAATCGAGGCCGCGCAGACAGCGATGCCCACCGGGCCGGTCACGCATGGCAAGGCCTGGATCGAGATGGTCCACCGCTACCTCGCCAGCGGCGTGGGACTGCTCATCCTCGTCATGGCCGTGCTGAGCTGGCGGTTGCGGCGCCTGGCCCGGGAACAGGGCGAGGCCGCGCCATCGCCCTGGCTGCCGACGCTCACCCTCGCGTGGGTCTGCGTGCAGGGCGCCTTCGGCGCGCTGACGGTGACGATGAAGCTGTTCCCCGCCATCGTCACGCTGCACCTGCTGTTCGGCATCGGCCTGCTGATGCTGCTGGCCTGGCAGCACGAGGCCTACCGGCCCCGGCCCATCCCGGCGCCGTCGTCGCTGCGGTGGGCCGCGGCAGCCGTGCTGCTGCTGGCCCTGCTGCAAGTGGCGCTGGGCGGCTGGGTCAGCACCAATTACGCCGTGCTGGCCTGCGACGAATTCCCCACCTGCCACGGCGGCCAGTGGTGGCCTCACCTGGATTTCGCCCAGGGCTTCCAGCTCTGGCGCGAACTCGGCCAGCGGGCCGGCGGCGGCTACCTCGGCTTCGAGGCGCTGGCCGCCATCCACACGGCCCACCGCCTCGGCGCGGCCGTCGTTTTCGCGGCCCTGCTCGCGCTGGCATGGCGCCTGCGCGGGCCCGCCCCCCAAGCCGCACGCGCGCTGGTGGCGGTGGCGGGCTGGCAGTTCGCCTCCGGCCTGTCCAATGTCGTGCTCGACTGGCCCATCGTTGCCGCCCTGGCCCACACGGCGGGTGCCGCCGTGATGCTGGGCCTGCTCACCACCCTGCTTGCGCGCCTGCGGCGCAACCCTTCCTGATCATGGCCTCCACGTCCACCGCCAGTGCCTTCGTGCACAGCCCGCGCTGGCAGCAGTTCTACCAGCTGACCAAGCCGCGCGTCGTCCAGCTCATCGTCTTCTGCGCCGCCATCGGCATGGCCCTGGCCGTGCCCGGCCTGCCCGATCTGCAGCAGGCCCTGACCATGCTCGCGGCCGTTGCCGGCATCTGGCTGGTGGCCGGCGCGGCCGCGGCCTTCAACTGCCTCATCGAGGACGGTATCGACGCCCGCATGAAGCGCACCGCCTGGCGCGCCACCGCGAAGGGTGAGCTCAGCCGCCCGCAGACGCTGGCCTTCTCGGCCCTGCTGTGCGGCGTCGGAATGGCGCTGCTGGGCGTCTACGTCAACCTGCTGACGATGTGGCTGACCTTCGCCACCTTTGTCGGCTATGCCGTCATCTACACGGTCATCCTCAAGCCCATGACGCCGCAGAACATCGTCATTGGCGGTGCCTCGGGCGCCATGCCCCCGGTGCTGGGCTGGGCCGCGATGCGGGGCGAACTGGGCTTCGAAGCCTGGCTGCTCTGCCTCATCATCTTCCTGTGGACGCCGCCGCACTTCTGGGCCCTGGCGCTGTACCGCGCCGAGGACTACGCCCGCGCCGGCCTGCCCATGCTGCCCGTCACCCACGGCAACGACTACACGCGGCTGCAGATCCTGCTCTACACCTGGGTGCTGCTGGCCGCCACGCTGCTGCCCTTCCTGACGGGCATGAGCGGCTGGTTCTACCTGGTCAGCGCCGTCGCGCTGGGCCTGGGCTTCTGCGGCTATGCCTTGCGGCTGTGGCGCGGCTATTCGGAGATGCTGGCGCGGCGGACCTTCTGGTTCTCCATCTGGCATCTGTCGCTGCTCTTCGCAGCCCTCCTGATCGACCACTACATCGCATGAGCAACCGTCGCTTCGCCCTCGCCGCGCTGGTCGCGCTCGCCCTTGTCGGCTGCCAGAAGGCCAGCCCGGACAAGCCCGCCTTCAAGGGCATCGACCTGACCGGCGCCGAGTACGCCCGCCAGCTCAACCTCACCGACCAGGACGGCCGCGCCCGTTCGCTGGCCGACTTCAAGGGCAAGGTGCTGGTGGTCTTCTTCGGCTACACCCAGTGCCCCGACGTCTGCCCGACGACCATGGCCGAGGTGGCCGAGGTCAAGCGCAGCCTGGGCGCCGATGGCGACAAGGTGCAGGGCCTCTTCGTCACCATCGACCCCGAGCGCGACACCGGACAGCTGCTCAAGGCCTACATGGCCAGCTTCGACCCCAGCTTCGTGGCCCTGCGTGGCAGTGCCGAACAGACCCAGGCTGCGGCCAAGGAGTTCAAGGTCTTCTTCGCCAAGGTGCCGGGCAAGACGCCCGAGACCTACACGATGGACCACACCGCCGCCAGCTTCATCTTCGACACCGAGGGCCGCGTGCGCGTTTACGCGCGTTACGGGTCCGGTGCGCAGCCGCTGGCGGACGACATCAAGCTGCTGCTGGCTGAAGCCGGCAAGAAATGAAAGAAGGCCCCGCGAGGGGCCTTTTGCTCGGCGCGATGAGGACGCTCAGGCTGCTTCGGTCAGCGCCTTCTTCATCTTCTTCATCGCCGCCACCTCGATCTGGCGGATGCGCTCGGCCGACACGCCGTACTCGGCCGCCAGCTCGTGCAGCGTCATGCCGCCGGAGGCGTCGTCGTTCACCTTCAGCCAGCGCTCCTCGACGATGCGGCGGCTGCGCGGGTCCAGCACTTCGAGCGCGCGCTGGATGCCGTCGCCGGCCAACGCGTCACGCGAGCGGGCTTCGATGACACGCGTGGGCTCATGGCTCTCGTCGGCCAGGTAGGCGATGGGCGCGAAGCTCTCGCCCTCATCGTCGGTCTGCGGCTCCAGGGCCACGTCGCCGCCCGACATGCGGGTCTCCATCTCCAGCACTTCCTCGCGTTTCACGTTCAGCGTGCTGGCGACGTGGGCCACCTCGGCTTCGCTGAGTGTGTTGCGGTGCGTCTGGCCGTCGGCCTGGTCGGCCTTCAGCTGGTGCTTCATCGAGCGCAGGTTGAAGAACAGCTTGCGCTGGGCCTTGGTCGTGGCGACCTTGACCATGCGCCAGTTCTTCAGAATGTACTCGTGGATCTCGGCCTTGATCCAGTGCATGGCGTAGCTCACCAGGCGCACGCCCTGGTCGGGGTCGAAGCGCTTGACGGCCTTCATCAGGCCGACGTTGCCTTCCTGGATCAGGTCGCCCTGGGGCAAGCCGTAGCCGACGTACTGGCGCGAGATGGACACCACCAAGCGCAGGTGCGACAGCACCAGGCGGCCGGCGGCTTCGAGGTCGCCCTTGTCGCGCAGCGTGCGGGCGGCGGAGGACTCCTCCTCGGCCGTCAGCAGCGGCAGGCGGTTGACGGCGGAGATGTAGGCGTCCAGATTGCCCAGCGAGGGCACGAGGGCCCAGGGGTCGCGGACGGCAATGGCAGAAGAAGCGGACATCGTCTTGAATCCTTGCTAAACCGCAGCTTGGGATGCCGCGGCAAGAAGAATATTAGCACTCTGGCTCCGTGAGTGCTAAGGGCGATGGTGCGCTGGCTGGAATGCAATGTTTCCCAGCGTGAAACAGTGGGCGGGCGCTAACTTGCACCCCGTCCGGCGACGGGTCAGGCTCAGTCGACCAGCCCGAAATCGGGGCTCTTGATCATCGCCTCGATGTCCAGCAGGATCAGCATGCGTTCGCCGAGCTTGCCCAGGCCGGTGATAAAGCGGGCGTCCAGGGCGGCCGGCACCTCCGGGCGGGGCTTGATCTCGTCGACGCCCAGTTCCAGCACGTCGGACACCGAATCCACGACGATGCCGACCACCCGGCCGGCCACGTTCAGCACGATGACGACGGTGAAGGCGTTGTACTCGCCGGTCTGGCCCAGGCGCAGCCGCAGGTCCAGGATGGGCACGATGACGCCACGCAGGTTGACGACGCCCTTGACGAAGTGCGGCGCGTTGGCCACCCGGGTGGGCGCCTCGTAGGAGCGGATCTCCTGCACGCGCAGGATGTCCAGGCCGTATTCCTCCTCGCCGATGCGGAAGGTCAGGAACTGGCGGCCATCGTTTCGTGCCAGGGTCTGCACGGCCTGGGCACCGGTGCTGGGAACGAGGTCGGTGGAACTCATCGGGCGCTGCTGTCTGTTGAGAGGCTGGGGCTCATTCTGCCCGCTCCGCGTCGGGGCCCGCCGCCAACAATTCGTCGACGAGCGCCAGCAGTTCGCGCACGTCCAGCGGCTTGGTCAGGTAGTGCCGGGCGCCGGCCGCGCGGGCGGCGGCGATCTGCTCGGGCTGGGCGTTGGCCGACACGACGATGACCGGAGGCGGGTTGCCGAGGTCGCGCAGCTGGCGCAGCACTGCCAGGCCGTCGCCGTCGGGCAGTTGCCAGTCGAGCAGCAGCAGGGCCGGCGGGCGGGCGCGCAGCGCGCGCAGGCCCGCCTCTACCGTCGGCGCCACGTCCAGCTCTATCCCCGGGCGCTGTTCCAGGATGCCGCGCATGACCTCGGCATTCAGCGGGTTGTCCTCCACGTAGAGCAGGCGCCGCCGCGGTCCGGCCTGCGGGCCGGTGGGCTCGTCGGGGCCCGCCTCCGGCGGCAGCGAGGCCGTCGCGGTGGCGGCGGCCAGCCTCAGCACGAAGCAGGCACCGGGGCCTTGCGCCGGCCCGACGAGCTCGGCTCGCAGGCTGCCGCCCATCATCTCGGCCAGGCGCTGGCTGATGACCAGGCCGATGCCGGTGCCCGGCAGGCCGCTACGCTCGCGGCCCAGGCGGTTGAAGGGCTGAAAGAGAGCGGCGTGCTGCTCGGCCGTCAGGCCCAGGCCGGTGTCGCGCACGGCGATCTCGACCCAGCCCGGTTCCGGGCGGCTGGCCTCGATGCTGACGCTGCCGCCGGGGCGGTTGTACTTGATCGCGTTGCTGAGCAGGTTGGTCAGGATCTGCGTGACCCGTGTGGCGTCGCCGACGAGATGGGCGGCGCCCGGGTCGATGCGCTGGCTGATCGCCAGGCCGCGCTCCGTCGCCTGGCCCTGCACCAGGGCCAGCGCGCGGGCCAGCAGCGGCGGCAGCTCCTGCGCCGACAGCTCCAGTCGCAGCGAGCCAGCCTCGATGCGCGACAGGTCTAGCGTGTCGTTGATCATCTCCAGCAGATGCCAGCCCGCCTGGGCGATCTGCTGGGCGCGGGTGCGCTGACCGGGTGGCAGGGGCTCGGCGGCGTCCATCTGCATCAGCTGGGTGAAGCCGAGGATGGCGTTCATCGGCGTGCGCAGCTCATGGCTCATGCGCGACAGGAACTCGTTCTTGGCCTGGTTGGCAGCCTCGGCGGCCTCGCGGGCGCGGCCCAGCTCCTCGATGCGCAGCTGGTCGGTGATGTCCTCGACGACGCCCACGAGCCGGTGCGGCCGGCCGTCGGCACCCCGCAGCAGGCTGACCAGCACGCGGGCGTGCACGATGCTGTCGTCCGGTCGCACGTAGCGCTTCACGCGCCGGTAGAAGGGGATCTCGCCCCGCATCAGCCGCCGCGCCAGGCGGATGTCCTCGCGGCGGTCATCGGCATGGGTCACGTCGATGGAGCGCCTGCCCGCGAGGGCCTCGGCCGAATAGCCCACCAGGTTGCAGAAATGCGCGTTGACCTCCTGGAAGCCGCCGTTCAGGTCGGTGAAGGCTATGCCGATGGGCGCCGTCTCGAAGATGCTGCGAAAGCGCTGTTCGCTCTGGCTCAGCGCCCGCTCGCCCTGGGCGCGGTTGGCGATCTCACGCTCTAGCGCCGCCGTGCGCTCCTTCACCAGCGCCTCGACATGCTGGGTGCGGCCCGACATCAGCAGCAGCAACGCTCCCACCATGGCCGTGGCCAGCAGGCCCACCAGCGCGAAGGCCCAACTGCGGCCCGGCGCCGGCAGCATGCCCGGCAGGTCGTAGATGCGCACCTCCCAGTGCCGGCCGCCGAACTCCAGCGGCATCTTGACCAGCGGCAGGTTCGCGTCGGCGCCGCGCTGCACGGCCTCGCAGCCCAGCCGCCCGCCGAGGCGGGGATAGGCGGCGCCTGGCTCGAGGTCGACTAGGCAGGCGCCGAGGTAGTCGGGCCAGCCTGAGGCAAGCCTCGACAGCAGCATGTCGGGCCTCAGCGTCGCAAAGACGACGCCGTCCAGCGCTGCCTCGCCGGGCTGGGCCTGCTCGCGGTAGAGCGGCTGGTAGATGACCACGCCGACCGCCGCCTCCCTGTCCTGCGACAGCTGCAGGCCTGCAGAGGCCACCGGCCGCCCCAGGCTCGCAGCCCTTTCGACGGCCGCGCGCGCGCCGGGGACGGCGCGCACGTTGATGCCCAGGGCCGGGGCGTTGCGCGACAGCGGCTCGATAAGGCGGATGGCCAGCATGTCCTCGTCGGCTGGCGGACGCAGGTCTCCGGCGCGCAGCCGGTCGCGGGCCTGGTAGGTGCCGGGGAAGGCGTCGGCCGCCGCCGCCGCGTTGAAGCGTTCGACATCGGTGCGCGCGACGCGCAGCGCCAGGCCCAGCGCGATCAGCGGGCTGTCTTCGGTCAGGAAGCCGCTAGTGGCGCGGGCGAACTCCGCCCGCGTTGGCCGCGGCTTGATCTTCACCATGCCGTGCACGCCCTCCAGCGCCAGCAGCGGCTCGCGCAGCCGGCCGGCGAAGGTCTGGGCCGCGCTCGTCGCCTCGCGCGTGAAGTCGGCGCGGTTGCGCTGGCGGTCCCATTCGACCGTGGCCGCCACGCCCAGGCCGACGAGCAGGGTCGTCAGCAGCATGGGCAGGCCGACGCTGAGGCGCCGCGTCGCCCAGGCCGAGCGGGGGTGGCCGATCAGCGCAAGCGTGATGGGCGTGGCGATCAGCACGCCCATCAGGTCGCCGGTGGCCCAGACCGTCCAGACCAGGCCCATCTGCGTCGTGGCGATGACGTCGGCCGCCTTCAGCATCAGCGTGGCGCAGCTCGGGCTGATGAGGCCGGCCAGGGCCACGGCGGCCAGGTATGCGGCGATCTCGCGTGGCGACGCCAGCACCAGCGGCCGGCCGCACCAGCGCCGCATCAGCAGCGTGCCGACCGCCGCCTGAGCCGCGGCGCCGCAGCCGATGCCTGCGGACAGCAGCAGCACGCTGTCGCTCATGTCGGCCATCATCGTGGCCTGCACGACGAAGGAGCCCAGGGCCACGGCCGGCAGATAGCGCAGGCCCAGCACCAGCAGCACCGCCAGCCCCCAGCCGGCCGCCGGGTAGATGGGCGCCACCTGGTAGGGCGGCAGCACCATCAGCAAGCCCAGGCGCCCGAGCAGGTAGTAGACGAGGGTGATGCCCGCCGACAGCGCCAGATAGCGGCCCGCGCCGCGCACCGTCAGCGCGCGGGCCGGCATCACGGGCTCACTCCTGCCGAGCGGGAGCGAGCTTGCCTGGGGCGGCCCGGCGCGGCGCTCATTCGGCCTGGGCCTCGCGCAGAGTCTGCACCACCGGGCGCTGCAGCACGCCGCGCAGGCTCCACCAGCCGGCGCTCCAGGCCAGCAGGGCGCCCAGCACGGCGCTGGCCAGCGGCACCCAGGGCTTGAGCTGCCAGGCGAACTGGAAGACGAAGCGCGCCAGCAGCGCCGCCAGCAGCAGGGCCACGCCGCCGGCCAGCAGGCCGGCCAGCGCACCCACGCCCAGCAGCTCGGCGCGCTGCACCTGGGCCAGCAGCGAGGACGGCGCGCCCAGCGCGCGCATCAGGCCGAACTCGCGCGTGCGCGCCTCGCGCGTGCTGCCCACGGCGGCCAGCAGCACGACCAGGCCGGTCGCCAGCGTGAAGCCGAACAGGAACTGCACGGCCTGGATGACCTGGTCCAGCACGCCCTGCACTTGGTTGAGCTGGGCCGACACGTCGACGACCGTCAGGTTGGGGAACTGCCGCGCCAGCTCGCGGTCCAGCTTCGCACCGGCCGGCGTGGCGGGCGTGCGGTAGGCGGCGATCTGCGTGGCCGGCAGGTCGGGCAGGCTGGCCGCCTCGAACAGCACGAAGAAATTGACCCGCATCGACGACCAGTCCACCTTGCGCAGGCTGGTGATGCGGCCCTGCACCGGCTGGCCGGCGATGTCGAAGGCCAGTTCGTCGCCGAGCTTCAGGCCCAGCGTCTGCGCCAGGCCTTCCTCGACGCTCATGCCCAGCTCGCCCGGCTTGGCCGCCCCCCAGCTCCCTGCCACGATCTGGTTGTGGGCCGGCTGCCCAGCCGTGTGGCTCAGGTTGAACTCGCGCTCGGCCAGGCGCTGGGCGCGGTCCTCGCTGAACTTGCGGCCCTGCACCGCCTCGCCGTTGATCGCCGTCAGCCGCCCACGGATCATGGGGTACCAGTCGTAGCCCTTCACGCCGGTGGTGTCAAGCGTGTGGCGGAAGGCTTCGCCCTGGTCGGGCTGGATGTTGATGACGAAGCGGTCCGGCGCCGCGGCCGGGGTGGCGCGGCGCCAGCTGTCGATGAGGTCGGTGCGCAGCAGCACCAGCAGGGCCAGGGCCAGCAGGCCCACGGCCAGCGAAGACACCTGCATGACGGCGAAGCCCGGCCGCGCCGCCACCTGGCGCGTGGCCAGCAGCAGCCAGCGCGGCACGCCGGCGCCGCTGACGTTGCTCGGCACAACCCGGCGCAGCAGCTTCACCGCCACCCAGGCCAGCCCCGCGAACAGCAGCACGGCACCGGCAAAGCCCGCCGCCGCGATGCTGCCCAGCATCAGGTCGCCGGCCAGCACGACGAGGATGGCCGCGAGGCCCGCCACGCCGGCGCCCAGCACCAGCAGCGAGCCGGCCTTGGGCGCACCGAGATCGCGGCGCATCACGCGCAGCGGCGGCACGGCTGCGAGCTGCAGCACCGGCGGCAGGCCGAAGCCCAGCAGCAGCGACAGGCCCAGGCCCAGGCCCAGCAGCGCCGGCCAGATGCTGGGTGGCGGCAGCGTCACGTCGATGAGGCCCGCCAGCAGCGACACGAACACCTGATGCAGCGCCAGCCCGATCAGCACGCCGGCCAGGCTGGCGGCCAGGCCGGCCAGCAGGAACTCCAGCCCGTAGGCCCAGGCGATGCGCCGCTGCGGCTGCCCGAGCACGCGCAGCATCGCGCAGGCGTCCAGATGGCGGGCCGCGAAGTCGCGCGCCGCCAGCGCCACGGCCACCGCTGCGAGCAGGGCCGACAGCATCGCGACGAGGCGCAGGAAGCGCGCCGCGCGGTCCAGCGTCTGGCGCATCTCCGGGCGGCCCGACTCCAGCGACTCCAGGCGCACGCCGCGCAGCTTGTTCTTCTCGACGAGCTGCTCCGCCGCCGCGGCAAAGCGCTTCACCGCGTCCGGCGCCGCGCCCGCGCCGGGCACCAGGGCCAGGCGGTAGGTGATGCGGCTGGCCGGCTGCACGAGACGGGTGGCCGCGAGGTCCCCTTCGGCCAGCATGACGCGCGGCGCGAAATTCATGAAGCCGGCGCCGCGGTCGGGCTCGGTCCCGATCAGCGCGGCCAGCCGGAGCTGGCTGTCGCCGAGCAGCAGCGTGTCGCCGAGCTTGAGGCCCAGGCCGTCGGCCACGGCCGGGTCGACCCAGACCTCGCCGGCCGCGGGCGCGCCAGCGCGGCCGGGCAGGGCCTCGCGCAGCGCGATGTCGCCGCGCAGCGGGTAGCCGGCGCCGACCGCCTTGACGGCGACGAGGCGGCTCTCGCCACCCTGGGCCTCGGTCGCGCGCGCCATGCTGGGGAAGGTGGCGCTGCGCACCGTGGCGAGCCGCAGTTCGGAGGCGAGGTCCACGAGCGCCTGCGGCGTCGGCTGGTCGCTGGCGACGACGGCGTCGCCGCCGAGCAGCTTGGCGGCGTCGCGGCGCAGGCCCTGGTCGAGCCGGTCCGACAGGAAGGCCACCGCGCACAGTGCCGCGACGGCCAGAGCCACGGCCAGCATCAGCAGGCGCAACTCGCCGGCGCGCCAGTCCCGCAGAAGTTGCCGCCAGGCGACGGCCAGGGTGGAGGGCGGACGCTGGGAGATGGCGGGGGACGTCATGCGCGCGACTTTATAGCCGCGGGGCCCTAGCGAACGGGGTCCGTCGCGGCCAGTGTGGCGCGGGCCGCATCGCGCCAGGCCGGCTCGGCCGCTTCGGCGCGCCGCACGGCGTTGGAGGCGGCGGCGCGGGCGGCAGTGCGGTCGCCCGCGTCCAGGCGCAGTCGGGCCAGGTTGATCCAGGCCACGGCGCTGTCGTGGCGGGCGGCCGCGGCCTCGAAGGCGGCGCTCGCCCCGGTTGCATCGCCCGCCGCATTCAGCGCGTTGCCGAGGCCGATGCCGGCCAGCGGGTTGTCGGGCCAGCGGGCCAGCAGCGTGCGCCAGGCCAGCGCCACGCGGGCCGGTGGCGCGGCGCGCTCGAAGCCGAGCGCGGCTTCCAGCGCCTCGGCTTCGCCGGCGGTGGCGGGCAGCCGATCCGGCGGCAGCACGGCGATGGCCCAGCGGCCAGCGCGCGCCCAGGTGTACTCGAAGGTGCGCAGGGGCAGGGCCTCGCGCCGCGTCGTGCCGCTGCGCAGGATGAGCTCGCGGGAGCCCAGGTCATAGCCGACGACGACGGCGTAATGCCAGCGCGGCAGCCAGTCCAGGCCGAGGTTCTGCAGCACGACGACCGCGTGGCCGGCCGCGACTTCGCGCAGCAGGGCCGCCAGCTCGCGTGGCAGCCGGGTCGCGACGGCGCCCTGGCGGCGCGCGCCGCCGATCATCTCCAGCTGCAGGCTGCCGGCGCGCGAGGGCAGGAATACGGCGTCGGCGAGGCGATCGGGGTCGGCGGGCAGGCCGACATCGGCCAGCACCGTGGCCAGCGCGGCCGGGCCGCAGTGGTCGCGCGTCTGCGGGAAGAAGGGCACCTCCTGACGCTCGGCGCGTGCAGGCAGATCCGGCGGCGGGCCGGCCAGCAGCGCGGCTGTCTGCGGCGGCGTGAAGAGGCTGGCACAGCCGCCGAGCAGCAGGGCGGCGGCCGCCCCGGCGAGCCGCGCGATCAACGCACTGAGCGCGTGAAGGGGAAGACCTTGGTCAGGCCGAGGATGTCGGTCACGAGCAGGATGATGAAGATGGTGAACAGCACGCCGACGACGTCGCTCGCGCCGGCGGGTGCCTGGTCGATCTGCTGGACGAGCTGCTGGGCCTCCGCATCGGTCAGCGCATCCACGCGGGCGCGCAGTTCATCGGCCGACACGCCGCGGGCCTGCAGCATGGCGGCCAGGTCGGCGCGGTCCAGCGCGGCGTTCAGGCGCGCGTGGGCCTCGGTGCGGGGCGCCGGCTGCATCGCGGCGGCGGCTTGTTCGGTGCTGATCAGCGCCGTCGGCGCGGCCTGCGCCATGCCGCTGAAGACGAGGGATGCGATGAGGATGGAGGTGAGGGTGCGTCGTGCGGCGGTCTTCATTGGTGGTCTCCTGAGACGAGGCGGTTGTGCGATGGGGCGGCATGCTAGGGCTGGCCGGGGCCTGTCGAGCGCAGGCGCGGGCATGTCGCGGCCTTGTCCTACACGTCGGCCCGTTGCGCATGATCACGTAAACTCTGCGCCGCATGCGGGTGTAGTTCAATGGTAGAACGCTAGCTTCCCAAAAAGCTGATGCAGGTCACCCGGCGACCCGGTCCATCACGGAGGCCGCGACGGTCGACCCTCTAGATGC